>NZ_VFUO01000006.1:0-469546 GCF_006440875.1 Mesorhizobium sp. B2-5-7
CGCCCAGGTGGTGACGATCACCATCCACGGCACCAACGACGCGGCCGTCATCACCGGCACGGCGAACGGCGCAGTGATCGAGGCCAATGCGGCGCAGTCGACCGGCGGCACCCTGGTTGCCACTGATCCCGACAGCTCGAACGCCTTTGTCGTGCAGACCAACGTGGCCGGCAGCAACGGCTACGGCACGTTCTCGATCGACGCTACGGGTCACTGGACCTACGCCATGGGCAGCGCCCATAACGAGTTCGTGGGCGGCACCGACTACACCGACAGCATCACGGTGGCGACGGCTGACGGCACCTCGCAGGTCATCACCGTCACCATACACGGCACCAACGATGCACCTGTAGTAGATCTGAACGGCGCTTCAGCTGGATTCTCGACGACCTTGAACTATACAGCTGGATCTGCCGCCGCTGCCATCGCTCCTGCGGGAACAGTAACGGACATCGACTCCATCAACTTCGGCGGCGGCTCGCTCACTGTCGGGTTCACGGCAAACGGCGCGCTCACGGACCAGTTGACCATCCAGAATCAAGCCCCCGGCGCTGGCCAGATCACCGTCAGCGGCAACAGTGTGAGCTATGGTGGCACACTCATTGGTACCTTCACCGGCGGCACGAACGGGTCGAATCTGGTCGTGACCTTCAACGCCGCTGCTACGCAGGCGGCAGCGCAGGCCCTCGCCGATCATATCCTCTATGCCAACGCGACCAGCGCCACCATCGCCAAGACGGTGACCTACACGTTGGTGGATGGAGACGGTACGGCCAATGGAGGCGCGGATACCAGTAGCGTTACTGCGACGATCAGCGTTACGGGTAGCGACCTTACACCGCCGAACGTCTCGATAAGCCACCAGCTTTCGTCGAGCCAACAGGAGTCGACCTTCACTGTTCATGCGACGGATGCCAGCGGTATTCAGAGCGTTCAATTGTATGACAACGCTAGCGGTGCGCCCGTTCTCATCTATACGATGACCGCTGCGGAACTGGCTGCTGGGTCAGTGAGTGGAGACTACGTCCATACATTTATCGACGGCGCGCCTCCGTTCCCAGTCAGCAACTCTGTTCATCAAATAAGCGCGGTCGTCACCGACAACAGCTCGGCACACAATTCCAGTACGGCTGTGGACAGCGTGACATTCAAGACCAATGCTGGCGGTGGGAGCAGCTCCAAGTTCACGGCCCCCGCCGGCACCTCCGGCGAGCCTATCAACCTTGCTCTCACCGACCCATCACATGAGGGCGCGCTCATCACCGTCACGGTGAAGGATGTGCCTTCGGGCTGGACCATCGACGGCGCGACCCATAATGCCGACGGAAGCTGGACGACACAGACCAACGACCTGCACGGGCTGACCGTCACCACGCCGGTTAACTTTACCGGCGCCGCCGTTCTCGATGTCCAGATGACCTGGATCAATGCCGACGGCACCACGGGCACCGCATCGATCGCCGATAATGTCGAGGCCTACGCACCGGGTTCGCCGATCTTTGCCTGGTCCGGCGACGACGTGCTGACCGGCTCGCACGGCAACGATCTCTTCGTCTTCTCGCAACCGATCGGCGCCGACACGGTGCACAATTTCGATGCCGCGGCCGACCAGATCGATCTCATCGGCTATAACGGATTGGCGGACTTCGCCGACCTCCAGACGCATATCGCCGACGATGCCAACGGCAATGCGGTGATCGCACTCGGCGACGGACAGTCGATCACGCTGGACGGCGTGCATTCGGGCGCACTCACAGCCAGTAATTTCGTGTTCGACCAAACGCCTGTGGTCAACAATTCAGGCACCATGACGATCGGCGACGGTGCGTTGCTGCCGCTCAGCGGCATTGTCAACAACAGCGGCCTCATCTCGCTCGACTCGACCGGCAGCGATACGCTGCTGCAGGTCATCCAGCACGGCGTGACCTTGCAGGGGGGCGGGCAGATCCTGCTGTCCGACAGCGCCGCCAACATGATTTCCGGCACAGGGCCGGACGTCACTCTGGTCAACGTCGACAACACGATCTCGGGCGCCGGCCAGCTGGGCGGCGGCATGCTCAGCCTCGACAACCAGGGCACCATCATCGCCACCGGCTCGCACGCGCTGATCATCGATACCGGTGGCAGCGTCGTCACCAACTCCGGAACGCTCGAGGCAACGGGTTCGGGCGGCTTGACGGTCGCCGGCGGCCTGGCGAATTCAGGCATGCTCTGGGCCAATGGCGGCGACATCGTGATCCACGGCCAGGTTACCGGCGACGGCGATGCCACCATCGGCAATTTGTCGAAGCTGGAGTTCGGCGGCGCCTCGTCGACGGACGTCACCTTCGGACACGACGCTGCCGGCACGCTGCAACTCGACGATTCCTTCGACTACAGCGGACGGATCGGGGGCATCACCAATGATGACAGGCTGGACCTCGGCGATATCCTGTTCGGTGCGGGAACGACGGCCGTCTATCAGGCAAACCAGGATGGCAGCGGCGGAACGCTGACCGTTTCGGACGGCACCCACGGCGCCGCGCTGCATCTGGTCGGCAATTATGATGCGAACGCCTTCAAGCTTGCCGATGACGGCCAGGGTCATACCGTCGTTTCGTACAATCCGGCGGAATTCACGCTGACCGGCATCGGCAATGGAGCGATTTCAAGCGACTTCGTGGTGTGAGCGAAAAGGGCCGCCGGCTATGGCGGCTCCCTGACCTGACGTGTATCGAGTGGGGTTCTGGAAGTGGATAGCAAGTCTCGAATTGTGAAGGATGCGCTTCGGGCATGCCGCCGCTATTTCCTGGTTGCGGCGGCATTCAGCCTGGCGATCAACCTGCTCTACCTCGCTTCCCCCCTCTACATGCTGCAGATCTATGACCGGGTTGTCACCAGCGGCAGCGAAACCACGCTGGTGATGCTGACCCTGGTGTTGCTGGCAGCCTTCCTTTCGCTGGCGGGTCTCGACCTGGTCCGCGCCTGGATCCTGACGCGTGCCAGCGCCCGGCTCGACCGTCTGCTTTCGGCAAAAATCCTCGCCGCGTCCGTCGAGGCCCCATCGCCCGGTTCCTCGCCGAGCCAGCCGATCCGCGACTTCGATACGTTCAGGCAGGTCATCACCGGCAGCGGCATCCACGCTTTGTTCGATCTGCCATGGTCGCCCATCTACATCGGCATCATCTTCCTGCTGCATCCGTGGCTCGGCTTCTTCGCACTGGGCTGCTCGCTGCTCCTGATCGGCATGGCCGTGCTCAACGAGTATCTCGTGCGCTCGCCGCTGAAGCAGGCCAACGAGCTGGCGACGAACAACTATAACTTCACCGAGATGAGCCTCAGGAACTCCGAAGTCGTTCGCGCCATGGGGATGATCGACGGTCTCATCCGCCGCTGGGGGCGCGACCGCAACCTCGCGCTGCGGCGCCAGGCGGAGGCAAGCGACCGTGCCGCCTTGATGTCGGGCCTCATCCGGTTCCTGCGGCTCACCATGCAATCGCTGATCCTCGGCCTCGGCGCCTATCTGGTCATCGAACGGCAGATTACCGGCGGCACCATGTTCGCGGCGAGCCTCCTGCTGGGCAGGGGGTTGCAGCCTGTCGAGCAGATCGTTGGCCTCTGGCGCAGCCTGATCCTGGCGCGGGCAGCGTTGGCAAGGGTCGAGAGGCTGGTCGACGGGGGCGCGCGCAACGAAAGAGCGTTCAACCTGCCGAAGCCCAGCGGCATGATTTCCGTCGAGCAGGTAAGCTTTGCAATTCAAAGCCAGCAGAAAGTGCTTCTGCGCGACGTGTCGTTTCGGTTGGAAGCAGGCGAGGCGCTCGGAATCGTTGGCCCTTCCGGTGCCGGCAAGTCGACCCTGGCGCGCCACCTTGCCGGCGTCATGCAACCCAGTCGCGGCACAGTCAGGCTGGATGGCGCCGACCTGTCGCAATGGGGGCACGACGCATTAGGTGATCACATCGGCTACCTGCCGCAAGATATCGAACTCTTCTCCGATACCGTCGCCGCCAACATTGGGCGCTTCAAGACCAATGTCGACCAGGAGGTGATCGAGGCCGCGCGGCTCGCCGGCGTACACGAGATGATTATCCGACTGCCGCAGGGCTACGAGACGCAGATCGGGGAGGGCGGCGCCGTGCTGTCGGGAGGATATCGGCAACGGATTGCTCTTGCCCGGGCGGTGTTTGGAACGCCGAAACTGATCATTCTCGACGAGCCGAGTTCCAATCTCGACGCCGATGGCGATCGTGCGCTGAGCGACTGCGCGATCGAGCTCAAGCGCCGCGGCAGCACTGTTATCATTGTCTCGCACCGGCCCTCGACCTTGGCGAATGTCGACAAGATCCTGCTGTTGCGCGATGGCGCCGTCGAGGCGTTCGGCATGAGAAACGAGATCGTGGCGCTGCTCAACCAGCGCGCGGCTCCAATGGCGGTGGCGACCCAATGAGCTGTGGTCGGAGAGATCGATGAGCGACAGTGCCCTCACTTACCATAGCCTGCCTGGCGAGTCCGGCATCCTGGCTCCGGATTCCATCCGGGTGCCGGCCTATATTGGCCTGCTGATCATAATGGCCTTTTTCGGCATTTTCGGCGGCTGGGCGGCCTTTGCCCCTCTGAACGGTGCCGTGCTCGCCGATGCCATCGTCAAGGTGGAAGGCAATCGCAAGAGCGTCCAGCACTTCGACGGCGGTACGGTGAAGGAGATCCGCGTTAAGGATGGCGACGTCGTCAGGAAGGGCGACATAATGCTGAAGCTGGACGACACCAGGATTCGGTCCGAGTTCAATCTCTATGCCCAGCAATATGCACTGTTGCGCGCCACCGATGCCAGGATCCGCGCCGAATTGGACGGCAGCCAGGCGGTTGCCTTTCCCAAGGACATCCTCAAGGAGCACCAGGACTACCTCAAGGACGCAATGGCAAACCAGATCGCCGACCTGGAAAGCCAACGCGCCTCGATGGCCGGCGCAAGGCAGATCCTCGAACGGCGCATTGCCGAGCTCGAGGAGCAGATACGGGGCAAGCAGTCTCGGGTCGAATCCTACCGGGCCCAGCTCAAATCGACGATCGGCGAGAAGGCCAGCCTGTCGAAGCTGCTCAAGGCCGGTTTGACGACCCGCCCACGCGTCCTGGAACTGGAAAGGTCGGCCTCGGATTTGCAGGGCTTGATCGATGATAATCTCGGCGCCATCGGCGGCACCCAACAGAGCAAAGCTGAGCTCGAGAGCCAGATCGCACAATTGACCAATGAGCGCCGGACCAAATTGTCGGCCATGCTGATCGATACGCAATCGAACCTGTCCGACCTCATACCCAAGATGTTCGCCGCCCAGGCCGCCATGGACCGGGCCGAAGTGCGTGCACCCTATGATGGCCAAGTGATGGATCTCAGCGTTTTCTCGATCGGTGCGATCGTGGCGCCGGGCCAGACCATCCTTGACATCGTGCCGACCGAGAATTCACTGATCGTCCAGGCACAGGTTCGCGTCGAGGATATATCGAACCTGCGTCCCGACATGGCCGCCGAAGTTCGTTTCACATCATACAAGCAGCGTTCGATACCCATAATTCATGGACGCGTCGCCCGCATTTCGGCGGATCGCATTACCGACACCAAGACAGGCTTTCCCTATTATCTCGCGGACGTAGCGGTCGATCCCGTGGAATTGGCCGCAGCCCCACAGATCGCGCTTTATCCGGGCATGCCGGCGTCAGTCATGATCGTTACCGAGCAACGCACGGCGCTCGACTACATTCTAGGCCCGCTGGTTGTGTCGTTCCACTCAGCGTTTCGCCAGAAATGACGGATCAGTCCATCACCGCACGCGGCGAGAACTCCCGTTAAACAAGTCGCGAAGAATGCGTGTCTCCGCGTTACGGCGCGCCTGCCATCTTGTGAAAAATCGAGGAGACACTCGGATATAGGTGCGGGCGTGATGTGCGCGCTGAATTGGTTCAGCCGCTTGCGAAGCCCAATATAGAAGGCTCTATGCTGTCTCGAGTGATGTCGACCGTCGCAAGGGTGACAGGCAGCTTAAACCGTCGTGGGCCAGCGCTGCCCGGATTCAAATAAAGCACGCCATCCACTGTCTCCATCCCCGGCACATGCGAGTGACCGGACACGATCAAGTCGATGCCCTGGGCAACCGGGTCGATCTGCAGCGTCTTGAGATCATGAAGCACGTAGATTGCTCGCCCGGCAAGACGTACGAGCTCGGTTTCCGCGTATGGCAGCGCCCAGCCACCGGTGTCCACGTTTCCTCTGATCGCGGTAACCGGCGCGATAAAGCGAAGCGCCGTGATGATCTCAGGGCGACCGATGTCTCCTCCATGAATGATGTGGTCGACCCCGGCCAGGCAACGCGCCGCCTCCGGCCTCAGCAAGCCGTGCGTGTCCGAGATGACGCCAATTCTGAATGCCATGGCTCTGCCCCTAGACGGTGAAGGTGGTGAAATCCGTTGCGATAAGGCTGTTCGCAAACGCCTGAACGGCTTCCGCGAGAATTTCTTCGTCGGAGTACCGGCCGGAGATGTGCGTAAGAACGAGCTGCTTTACATCGCTGGTCGCTGCCAGCGACGCTGCCTCCGCGGCTGTCAGATGTCCGTAGTCGCGCGCCATCGCTGCATCTCGTTGCAGGAATGTGGCTTCGATGACAAGCAGGTCGGCGCCGCTCACCTTGTCGGCCAATCCATCAGTGGTTTCGGTGTCGCCTACAATGACCAGCTTCTTGCCAGCCTCGGGTGGTCCGAGGACTGCTTCGGGAGCAATCGTTCGGCCGTCGGGAAGAGAAATTGAGCGGCCTTCGGCCAAATCTTTCCGGATCGGACCGTCTGGCACACCGAGAGCTACCAAGCGGTCCGAACGGAGGTGACGACGCGCCGGCGTCTCGAAGACGAAGCCATAGCTGTCGGTGTCGCGATGGCGAACTTGAAAGCAATCGACGGTGAACTCATCCACCTCGAACACGCGTCCGGGGGCAAGCGGCACGAGTTGCAGCGGGATCGGCGCGCGTCCCTTACCCCAAAGGCCAGCGAGCATGCGGGCGACGACGTCAAGAGTGTCTGCGCTGCCATGAATGGTCACATGGTTCTTGCTCTGGCGGAGCCGAAGCGTCGAGAACAAGCCTGGAATCCCGAGCACGTGGTCGAAATGCGCGTGCGTGAGGAGCAGGCGATCAAGTCGCCTGAATCCGGCGCCGCTGCGCAGAAGCTGACGCTGGGTGCCTTCCCCGCAATCGACCAGCACCCGTTGACTGCCGGCTTCAACGAGCAGCGCCGGGTGATTGCGCCCGGCCGAGGGCACGCTGGCCGAGGTCCCGAGGAAGATAAGCCTGAAGGTCATGCGAGCAGTCTACCTCGCGGGCAACGAGACCTCAAAGCGGGCGAAAGAGCGGTCCTTGATAGACGTTCGCGTAGCCGGCTTGGAGCGACAAAAGAGTGAGCGTGAGCGCATTCGGCATCGCGTGTCGCGTATCGCGCCAGATTATAGGCAGTGAGATAGCTCACAATCTTCTCCGATCCCTCTTCAGTAGGGCTGCGTTACACCAGCACCTTTGCTCAAGAGAACGGACAGCCAAGGCCCCTCCGTGTGGAAACGGCAACGCTTTCACGCTTGCGGGAGCTGAGCCACTGTGCGGCGGATGACTCACTGTCAGGGCCTCAGGAACCGAAAGGCGAGACGATCGGTCTTGCCCTTGATCGAAGGATCGAACACCTTGCTCGAGTGCGGATCGTCCTTGTTCGCCAGCATGGTGCTTTCCGCGTCCAGGACGAAACCGGCCGCCTCCACCTCCTCGCGAACGGATGCAGGCTCGATCCGATGCAGCGACTGTGCCTCGCTCGTGCCGGCCCCGACGGCGGCGGCGTGGTCCACGATAACGTAGGAACCACCGGGCTTCAGCCGCTCGTAGACGGCTCGATTGAAGTCGGCTGCCGTCGCGCCCCTGGCCTGAATCAGAGCGGTGTGGAGATCGTGGTAGAACAGATGCAGCCATATAACATCCGCTGGCTGCGTGACCTCCGGCATCGCCACAAGGTCCGCCGAGACGGCTTCGATGTTCTCTCGGCCCGGCTCCTTCGCGAGCGTCCGCATGCGGCCGACCGGATCGTCCTTGAAGTGGGCGACTTCGGCCGGCACGAAGCTGTAGACACGTCCTTGGGGTCCCACGATGTCTGAGAAGACGCGGGTCCAGTCACCGTTGCCCGGGTAGACGTCGATGACGGTGAAGCCCGCATCTGCGCGTGCGAACCGGATCAACTCGGATAGCTTGGATTGGTCGTACATCGAGATCTCCTTTCGATTGAGCATTCGACGAGCGCCAGCGTGCGACGGGGCGATCCACGGCTGATCCGCCGTCTACCCCATTCGATGGCCGCAGACGGCAAGCGCTACGCCGATCCGGACGCGTCCATCTGCGAGGCGCGTGCCAGTGCTTGTGTGTCGACGTATTCCCGGATGTTGGTCAATCTGCCGTCCCGGACCGTGATGGCGAAGGTCCAGTCGTCCTCGAACGTCTTGTTCGTGGCCTTGATCCTTCCCCTCGCGGAGCCCCTCACGGTCTGGATGGTCTTCTCGATAGTCATGGGAATTTCCCTATTTCGCGCGGACCGGATCACGCTCGGTCCGGTCCGTGCATCGTGACCCTGCCGGTGGGCAGGTCGTGTTCATCAGTCGAACTTGACCAGGTCCTTGAAGATCAGATGACCCCAGCTATTTCCGCGTGCCTGAACGAGCAGCCCACCTTCCGAAAGCCCGCCAAGTTTGACGGCGAGAAGCCGAGATTTTCCGCGAGCGTACCAATCTCCGCTGCGGCAGTGTCATCGTCGCTCGCCAGGAACACGACTCTCCTGCCACCATGCACTGCTGGATCTTGGTCAAGGGTGGCAGCGCCCAAATGGTTGAATCCCTTGACCAGTCGTCCACCGGGGAAAGCCTGCGCGATGAACTTGGAAGAAGGCTGTCCTCCCAGCTTCTCAGGGGGCACGCCGTAGGCATTGGTCACATCGACGATGGTCTTCCCTTCCAGGTGGACAGCGCCTTCGCGACATCCGGATGCGACTCGAAACGGACTGCCAAAAAGATGATCTCCGCCTTGACCGCGTCCGCCAGCTTTTTGGGGATGATCGTAGGCCCGATCGCGGCCGCGCCCGCGGCAAAGCTTTCCGGGTCGCGCGTGGTTGCGACGGATACCTCGATGCCCTTGCGAGCAAATGCCTTGGCGAGGGCTCGGCCGATATTGCCGAAGCCGATAATTGCGTAGCTCATGATGTTTCTCCGATCTTGTGTGATGCCGAGGTCAGACCTGGGCCATGCCTCCATCGACGGCGAAATCTACGCCGGTGATGTAAGAGCTTTCGTCAGAAGCAAGGAACGTGACGGCAGCCGCGATTTCCTCTGGCTTGCCCCTGCGACCCATTGGGATCTGTGAAGCAAACTGGGCGGCCGCTTGCTCGGCTTGCTCGGGGGTAAGGCCCGTCGTTGTCGCCAATGCCGGGGTCTCGATTGGTCCGGGACTCATTGAATTCACGCGAATTTTGCGATCTTTCAGCTCCAGTGTCCAAGCGCGCGCGAAGTTTCGCACCGCCGCTTTACAAGCCGATCCCGCTGCTTCCGCCGGTGATGACGGCGACCTTATTTTCTAACTTTTTCATGATCTTCTATCCTTCGTTGTGTGAGCCAGGCGCGGGAACGCGCCAGCGTCAGAGTTGCGCCAGGCCGCCATCAACGGCGACCTCGCTGGCAGTCATGAAGCTGCTGTCCGACGACGCGAGAAAGGCAGCCACCGCCCCAATTTCCGCCGGATCGGCCATGCGCTGGAGCGGAGTCATCGAGGCGAAGACCTTCTGTCCTTCCTCGCCCAGCGCTTCCTTCGCGAGTTCGGTCGCCGTCGCCCCGGGCGACAGCACGTTTACGCGGATGCCGGTCCCCTTCAGGTCCTCCGCCCAGGTCCGCGCGAGGTTGCGCACTGCCGCCTTGCTCGCGCTGTAGGCAGTGAACCCCGGGGCGCCAGTGGTGCCGGCGCTCGATCCGGTCACGATGATCGAACCGCCCGGGCCCATCAGCGGCAGCGCCTTCTGGACCGTGAAGATCGTACCCTTCACATTGGTGTCGAAGGCTTCGTCAATGTGCTCGGCGGTGATCTGGCCGAGCGGAAGCGGGCCTCCAGCCCCGGCATTGGCGAAG
Organism: Mesorhizobium sp. B2-5-7; assembly: GCF_006440875.1. Lineage (NCBI taxonomy): Bacteria > Pseudomonadati > Pseudomonadota > Alphaproteobacteria > Hyphomicrobiales > Phyllobacteriaceae > Mesorhizobium > Mesorhizobium sp. B2-5-7. The sequence continues at coordinate 10,163 of NZ_VFUO01000006.1, forward strand.
ACGATGTCGAGGCTTCCGCGTTCGGCCTTCACCGCTGCGTAGAGCCGGTCGAGGTCGGCCTCATCCGAGACCGAGCCTTTCACCGCGCGGGCATTGGGCCCGAGGTCCGCCACAGCGGCGTCGAGCGCTTGCTGCCGGCGGCCGAAGATGAAGACGAAGGCGCCTTCCTCGATGAAGCGCTTTGCAGCGGCGCGGCCGATGCCGGTAGCGCCGCCGGTGATCACGGCGGTCTTTCCATTCAGTCTGTTCATGTCGTGCGTCCTTCGTTTCGCCATCTCGGGTCTTTGGCTGTACGGTGGGTCAACCCGAGAGCCTGAACATGGGATCGCCGAAGTCGGGCGGTGAGTGCGGAATCGTGCACATCGGTGGTGCGAAAACGATCCAGTCAGACGATTGAACGCCGCAACAGTCGCGCACATTACAGCTCGGCGTGCTAGAATGGGTTTCGGAAGGCGCAGCTGGCGGCGCGGGAATGCACCATGATTGACTGGGATGACGTTCGCTACTTTCTTGCCGCCGCGCGCGGCGGCTCGGTGCGGGCTGCCGCCGAGCGCCTCGGCGTGTATCACTCGACCGTGCTGCGACGCATCGCTCAACTTGAGGAACGCCTCGGGGCGCAGATGTTCGAAAAGCTGCCTTCGGGCTACCGCCTGACGGCTGCGGGCGAGGAGGTCCTCGAGCTCGCGAACCAGATGGAAGCGTCGTCGCACCAGCTGGAGACGCGTGTCTTCGGTCGCGACCAGAGCGCGCGCGGGCTTTTGCGGGTGACAGTTCCACCGTTCCTCGCCACACACCTGCTCATGCCGGATCTCGCCGACTTCGCGCGTATGCATCCGGACATCGAGATGGAAATCTTGACCACTGGCGAGGTGGCGAATCTGACTAACCGAGAGGCCGACGTCGCGATCCGCATTGTCGCCGACCGCAAGACCCTGCCGCTCAATCTTCACGGCCTGAAGGGACCGGAGGTGTTCAGCGGCGTCTACATGTCTCGCGATCGACTACCCGCGTTGCGTGCGGGCACGCCTGATCCCCTCCGGTGGATCGCAATAGACAATCATGGAATTCCGGACTGGGCGCGCGAGGGAGAAGTTCACATCACGGGAGCTCCGTTCAGGACTCCGGATGCCGAGACGCAGATCATCGCGGCGCAGCAAGGGATCGGGATGACGAAACTGCCGTGCTTTGTCGGAGATGCCGACCCCCTGCTCGTGAGGGTGCCGGGCACCAACCCGCCCATGCATGGGACACTCTGGATTCTCACGCAGGGGGAGACACGCAAGACGAAGCGCGTTCGGCTTTTCACGGAGTTCGTATCCCGCAGGCTCGCCGCGTACGCTCCGCTTATCGCGGGACTGTCCGTAACGCGTGACTAACGCCCGTCTGGGACTTGGCGGTCGCCTGCCCTTCATGAGACATTTCGGGATCTCGATCGTCCATCAAAATTTTGGGTTGGTTGCCCGCCAAGCCTCGTACTCTTCGGTCGCACTTGGGTGCAGCGGATAATAGCGTTGCAACGACCCGCCCTCCATGAGCTTCATGCGTGAGAACTCCTCCCAGTCGTGATGTTTCTGGGATTCTTCGATCACCTTCGCGGCCATCGCAAGGGGTAGCACCACCACCCCATCATCGTCGGCGACGATGATGTCGCCGGGGATCACGGTGACACCGCCGCAGGCAATCGGAACGTTGACGGCATTGGGATAAATGCTGGTTTGCACATGGTAGTTGGGCGTCCAGCCGCGCAGCCATAGGGCCAGATCGAGCTTTTCGACATTGGGCCGGTCGCGCATGCAGCCGTCGATGACGATGCCCGCGCCGCCTCTGCCCTTGAAATACGTCGACATCATATCGCCGAAGACGCCCGAACTCATGTCGCCGCGCGCATCGACCACGACCACATCCCCTTCCTGTGCGTGGTACAGCACATGCCGGTGCAGCTGTGTTTCCGGATCGGCATATTCTCCCTCGTTGAAAAGATCGGGCCGCTGCGGCAGGAACTGCAGCGTCAGCGCCGGCCCGACGATCGATCTCCCGTGGTTCTGCGCCACCGGGCCGACCATATGCGGATTGCGGAAGCCCATATGGCCAAGCGTGCCGGCAACCGTCGCGGCGCCGATCTCCTTTAGCGCGTCGATCAGATCCTTCGGCGGCCGCGTGATGTCGGAAGTATGCGTCATTGTGGACTCCGATTGAAAGGGAACTACCAGTTCGTGACAGAACCATCGCGGCGCTTGAGGTGGGGCGCTTCCCAGAAACGGAAGCTCTGCGCCTGGACGGCCTCTTCGTTGACCTCGACGCCGAGCCCCGGCAGATCGCCCACCGGGTAGTCGGGGCCGTCGAGCCGTGGTTGCACCGGGAAAAATTCGGAATTGTCGAAGCCGAGCCTTGCTTCGGGGGCCCTGGTTTCGAGCCACGCGAAGTTGGGGACCGCGGCGGCCAGATGCACGGTCGCGGCCGTGCACACTGGACCAAGCGGATTGTGCGGCATCAGGTCCACATAGTGTGCCTCGCTCCAGCCAGCGATTTTCATTGCCTCGGTGAACCCGCCGGCATTGCAGATATCGAGCCGGTTGAACTGGTGGATGCCGCGCTCGATATAGGGCAGGAACTGCCACTTGCTGGCAAATTCCTCGCCAATGGCGAAGGGGATGTCGGTCATCGTGCGGAGGGATTCGTACGCTTCTGGCGTCTCGTCGCGTATCGGCTCCTCGAGAAAATCGAGCACGCCGCGGTCGAGCTTGTTGCAGAAGCTCGCCGCCTCCGCCACCGACAGCCGATGATGATAGTCGATGCCGAGGACGACATCGTTACCCAGCGCCCGGCGCGCCTTGTTCAGCATGGTCGCGGTAGCGCCGATCGACTCGCGTGGCTCGAAAACATCCCTGCTGTTTTGCCCGACGGGAAAGAAGCGGATCGCCTGCCAGCCTTGTGCGCGCAGTTCGCGGGCCCGCTCGATGGCAACATCGCCCTCGGCCTCGTCTCCGGTCGAGGCGAAGGTGGGGATCCGGTCGCGCTGCTTGCCGCCCAGCAATTCGTAGACCGGCACCCCCAGCGCCTTGCCCTTGATATCGTGGAGGGCGATATCGATGGCCGAAATAGCTGCCTGCAGAACCCGACCGCCTTCGAAATACTGGCTGCGATAAACCTCCTGCCAGATCCGCCCGATCTGCATGGGATCGCGGCCGATGAGAAACTCGCGATAGTGCTCGACCGCGCCGGCCACGGCCTTCTCGCGGCCGCTCAGGCCGCTCTCGCCCCAACCGAAAATGCCCTGGTCGGTCTCGACCTTGACCAGCATCTGATTGCGCGTTCCCACCCATGCCGGATAGGGTTTGATCGCCGTGATCTTAAGTTTCGTAGTCATCCACGCCCATGTCCCACACGCATCCGCCCTGTCTCAGTTGGCCTCGAGAGCCATCTCGGTTTCACCGTCGAACAGATGCATCCGCTCCTGGTCGAACTCGAGCCAGATCCGCTCGTCGGGCGCGACGGCAATGTTGGGCGGCACGCTGACGTTGACGATGGCACCGGACAGGAACGCCTGCACGAAGGTGACGTCTCCGGTTGGTTCCACCGTGTAGACCTTGGCCGGGATGCCGCCTTGCACGGCGCTCTTGTGCAGCTTGATCGTCGAGTGGCGTGCGCCGAGCACGATTTTCCTGGTCGTTGCCCCCGTGACCTTCTGGACGTTGCGCGGCGAGAGCCCGAGGCTCCAGCCCTCCGCGCTGGTCAGCACGGTGTTGCCGTTTGCCGTCGATGTCTCCAGAGGAATGAGGCTCATTGCCGGGCTGCCGATGAAGCTGGCGACGAACATGTTCACCGGATGGGCAAAGACCTGCGCCGGTGAATCGTATTGCTGCAGGAAGCCGCCATTCATCACCGCCATCTTGTCGGCCATGGTGACGGCTTCGAGCTGGTCGTGCGTCACATAGATGATCGTCGCCTTGAGGTCCTGGTGGAAGCGCTTGATCTCCGACCGCATCTGTACGCGCAGTTTCGCGTCGAGGTTGGAGAGCGGCTCGTCCATGAGAAACACCGCGGGATCGCGCACGAGCGCACGGCCCAGCGCCACACGCTGCTGCTGCCCGCCCGAAAGTTCGCGCGGCTTGCGCTCGAGCAGGTGCGTCATGTCGAGCACGCGCGCCGCTTCCTTAACCTTCTTGTCGATCTCGTCACTGGGCAGTTTGCGCATCTGTAGCGGGAACGCGAGGTTCATGTAGACCGACTTTTGCGGATAGAGCGCGTAGTTCTGGAACACCATTGCGATGTCCCGGTCCTTGGGGTCGAGATCGTTGACCACCTGGTCGCCAATGAGGATGTCGCCCGATGTGATCGGGGTCAGCCCGGCAACGAGATTGAGCGTGGTCGTCTTTCCGCAGCCTGAAGGGCCGACAAGCGCAACGAACTCGCCGTCGTTGACCGTCAGTGAAACGTCGTTGACGGCCTTGAAGCCGCCATAGGTCTTGACGAGATCTTTGAGGACCACATGGGCCATCGGCAACTCCCTAATGCTTGACCGCGCCTTCTGTCAGGGCGCGTACGAAGTATCGCTGCAGGACGAGGAACAGCACCACGACAGGCACGCTCATCATGAAGCTCGCCGCCATCAGTCCCGGAAAGTCCGTCGTGTTTTCCGAGAAGAAGCGCTGGATGCCGACCGGCAGGGTCAACTGTTCATTTTTGGAGAGGAACGTGTAGGCGTAGATGTACTCGTTCCACGCGCCGATGAAGGAATAGATCGCGGTGGCGATGATCCCCGGCGTCGAGAGCGGCATCACGATCATGATGAAGGCCTGGAACCGTGTTGCCCCATCGATACGCGCCGCCTGCTCGAGCTGCACCGGGATGTTGTCGTAAAAACCCTTAAGCAGCCAGATCGCCAGGGGCAGGCCGAAGGTGAGATAGGTCAGGATCAGCGAGCCATGCGTGTTCACCAGCCCGATCGCACGCATCAGGATGAAGAGCGGCACGAGAAAGATCACCGCCGGGAACATGTTGCGCAGCAGCACGGCGAAGAACAGGAAGTTCCGGCCGGGGAAGGTGAAGCGCGAAAACGCGTAGGCCGCGGGGACGGCAACGATCACCGAAAGGATTGTCGTGACGGTCGACACGAACAGGCTGTTCCAGAAGAAGCGCAGGAAGTCCTGGCCGACGCTGTTCTGCGGATCGAGCAGCTTCTTGTAGCTGGCAAGCGTAGGCTCGTTTGGCCACCATTGCGGCGGGAATTGCGTCGCCGCGAAGCCGGACTTGATCGAGGTGATCAGCATCCAGATCATCGGCACCGCGGTGTAAATCAGCATGAACAAGAGGAAGATGCGCCCGGCCCAGCGCCATCCGTCGACGCGCATGCGGCGATGGGGCCGGCCTCGGGAGGCTGTCTCTGCAAGCGTGCTCATGTGCTCCCCTCTTTCCGCTCGTTGCCGCTCAGCGCCCGGACGTAGAAATAGCCCAGCGTCATCAGGATGAGGAACAGGAGCACCGAATAAGCCGATGCCACGCCCCAGCGCTGGCGGCCGAAGGCGAGCTCATAGATGTGGGTTATCCAGATATGCGATGCGTTCGACGGCCCGCCTGCGGTCATGATCCAGGGGATGATGAAGGAATTGAAGTTGGCCACCGCGAGCAGCAGGATCGTCACCACCGAGACGTTGCGCAAGTGCGGGAAAGTGACGTGCCAGAAGCGCTGCCATGCATTGGCCCCGTCGACCTTGGCGGCCCGCAACAATTGCTCGGGGACTGTCTGCAGGCCGGCCATCATCATGATCATGGCAAACGGAAACTCGCGCCAGATATTGACGACGATCAGGGAGGGCAGCACCGTGCTGACGTTGTCGATGAAATTGGGTGGCCGGTCAGTCAATCCGAGGCCGACCAGCACCGCGCCGATGATGCCGAAATCCGAATGGTAGATCCACTTCCAGATATAGGAGGCGGCAACGGCGCTGATCACCCAGGGAATGATCAGGATGGCGCGCAGGACGCCGCGGCCGACAAAGTCTCGGTGCAGCGCCAGCGCCGTGGCAAACCCCAGGACAAAGGAGATGAAAGTGGATCCGAATGTCCAGATCAGGGTGTTCCAGGTTACTTTCCAGAACACATCGCTGGTGAGGATGGTGGTGTAATTGTCGAAGCCGATGAAGGTCTTGTCGCGGAGCTGCAGACCGGGCGGCGTCTTATAGAACGACAGCTCGATCGTGTAGTAGATCGGATAGGCGATGACGACGAGCATCACGGCGATCGCCGGGAGCACGTATGCGTAGTCGGCGCGATGGGCCCAGACGTTCCGCAATGCGCCTGACCCGCCGGGTTGCGATTTTCGGCGAGCCTCGGCCTTGCCGGTCACGATCGTCACTGTGGCGTGCCCTTGTTTTTCGAAAAGAACCGGCTGCGCTCTTGGCGCAGCCGGTTCGCAGGTCAGGTTGGGACTAGAGCCCGCCCATTAGGTCTTTCACCTTCTTGGCCGCATCGTCCGCTGCCTGGTCGACGGTCATCGCGCCGGTCAGCGCATTCTGCAGCATGTCCGGGACGATGATATTCATGATCTCGGGGGATTCCGGCAGCGCCGGGAAGGGGATGCCATAGGGCAGCATCGAAGTCGTGACATCGAGGAACTTGATATGGTCCAGACGTTCCTTCATCCATTTGGTCTTGAAGCCGTTAAGATTGCCCGGGTTCGAGCCGGCATAGGCCATCTTCAGCGACCATTCGGGGCTCGCCCACATGCAGATCATCGCCTTCGCGGCCGGCTCGTCCACCTTGCCACCCTCTACATACTCGGGCTTCAGGATGTGAATGTTCGAGCCGCCGAACACGACGGCGCGCTTGCCGTCAGGACCGGTCGGGATCAGGCCGTAGCGCATATTGTCGATGACGGTCTGCGCCTTGTCCTTGTCGGTCCCGGTCGCCTTGGCCTGCAGGTCGAGCATGACGTTGTAGTCGGACGGGTGGGAAACCATCATGCCCAACTGGCCGGCGACGAACAGAGGCTGGTTGTCGGCCTGCTGGTTGGTAAGTGCCGAAACCGGAACCGACTTGTCGCGGACATACATGTCGTATGAGGCTTGCAGCGCCGCCTTGCTCTGCGGGCTGTCGAGTTCCACCTCCTTGTAAGTCGGGTTCGCGGTGGCTTCGTCGAAGACGCCGCCGCCATAGGCCCACAGCTGTGGCATGAAGCGATAGGGCGTATTGCCGGCATTCTTGCGAGCCACGAGGCCGTAACCGGCAATGCCGAGCTTGTCGTGGATCTGCTTGGAATATTTGACGACGTCGTCCCAGGTTGCGGGAGCCTTGTCCGGATCGAGACCCGCACGCTTGAAGATGTCGGCATTCCAGATGAACGCCATCGTCTCGTTGTTCGTTGGAACGCCGTATGTGACCCCATCCCAGGTCACGGCCTTCATGGCGCCGGGCCAGAAATCCTCGGTCGAATAGCCCACATCCTCCGGTTTGAGCGGCTGTAGATAGCCTTTCGAGGCGAATTCGGTACCGCCCAGGATTTGCAGGCGCACCGCCATCGGCGCGGCATTGCCCAGGAGCGCGGTGCGGAACTTGTCGAGAAGGTCGTTATAGGTGAGGGCCTGTTCCTCGAGCTTGATGTTCGGATAGGTCTTGCGGAAAGTCTCGAAGAAATCCTTGTAGTACTGGCGCAGCAGGTCGGGATCGCCCTCGAACACGCCCTGATACCAGAAAGTCAGTCGCCCCTTGTAATCCAGCGGCGTGACCTTGGCGCAATCGCCGGCCGTGTCGAAATCCTGTGTTCCCGCGATGGAGCGCACATATTCGGGCGACCATTTGCTGAGGTCGACCGGTGGCGCACCCAACGCCGATGTGGACATAAGTGATGCCGTCAAAATACCGACGACAGTGCCGCGCAGGACCGCACTGCCGAGCATGATCCTCGTCATAGGTATCCTCCCTGGTTCTCCGCCCTGCGATCGCGAGGATGGTTATTGCAGTACGGTGTATCCTCTCGACCACTTGGTACGTTTTCAGAACATGGATTGCCTGTCAACGCACGAGATCGTACATTGTTTATGGGAACCGTGCGTGATATCGGACAGACTGTGTATTAATTTGGGGAGCCGGCCCTTGGCCGAAACAGACGATTTCAAAGCCAAGCCACCCCCGGGGATCGACGCCACCGGAGCCTCCAGCGAGGGTGCCTCGCTTTACGAACTGATCAGGGAAGACATCATCGAGGGACGGCTCGCCGCCAACGAACGGCTTGTTGTGACCGATCTCGCCCGCCGCCACGGCACGTCGACCAATCCCGTGCGCGAGGCCCTGCAACTGTTGCGGGGCGAGGGGTTCGTCATCTTTTCTCCCAACCGCGGGGCGCGTGTAAGGCCCATCGATCAGGATTTCGTCCGCGATATCTACGAGATCGGAGTTCTGATCGAGCCAGCCCTGACGCGATGGTTTGTAGGTATGGCCACCGGCGAGGACATCGCCGAACTCGAACGCATCCAAGGCCTGATCGAAGAGAACAATTTCGCCGACACGTTCAGGCACAGTGAACTGGATACCGCATTTCACACGGTGATGTACCAGCGGCACTATAACCGCCATGCCGCCGAGCTCTGGTGGAAGCATCGCGAAGTGCTGCGAGCGGTGAGCCGGCGTTTCAATTTCACGCTCGCGCGGCGTGCCGCGATCATTCGTGAGCATCGCGAACTCATTGCGCTCATCAAGGCCGGGGAGGCCGACAAGGCGGCCGAACTCATCTCCCGCCACGTCGAGGGTTCCGGCCGGCATGTTCTCGAACAGATGCGTGCACGCAACGCCGCTCGGGCCGGATAGGACGAGGGGTCAGGTCTGGAACAGCGTGGTTGACCACTAGTGAAAAGGCAGTTGAAATGAAAATCACGAGCGTTCGGCCGTGGCTGATCAAGTCTGGTGCTTCCTATTGGGGGGAATTCCTGTTCGTCGAGGTAACGACAGACGAGGGAGTGAGCGGCTGGGGAGAGATCACCACCACCACGAAGCTCGCCAACCGCGCCCTCTGCACGATCCTTCGACAGATCGGAGCCGCCGTGACAGGCGAAGATCCGGCGCGTATCGAATGCCTCTGGCACAAGATCTTCCGCGGCTTCACCTATATGGGTAGCCGTGGCGCCGCGGTCGAATGCGTGAGCGCGATCGACATAGCCCTCTGGGACATCAGGGGCAAAGTCCTCGGCAAGCCGATCTACGAGCTGTTGGGCGGGCCGGTCCGCGATGAGATCGCGCTCTACACCCATCCCAACCAGGCCAAATTCACCAGCAAGGACGCTGTGGTGCGCGAAATCCTGGACATCGTCGAGTCCGGACATACTGCTCTAAAGTTCGACCCCTTCCCCCACCAGGGTCGCGATGCCGACGGTGTGTCGCGCGAACAGCGGGACGGCTATCTCGACGGCGGCATGACCCGCAAGGACGAGCGCGAGGCTGCCGAACTCACGGCTCTGATCCGAGAAACGGCAGGCCCCGACATCGACATCCTCATCGATGCGCACGGCCGCTTCGATGTTCCGACCGCCATTCGCCTCTGTCGCAGCCTCGAGGAAGCCGGCCAGATCGACTGGTTCGAGGAGCCATGCCCGCCCGAGAGCCTTAACGCCCTCAAGCAGGTTCGCGAGAAGGTCAGTGCCGCTATCTCTTGGGGCGAGCGTGGCCACACAAAGTGGGATTTCGTGCCGGTTCTCGAGAACAAGCTCGCCGACTACATCATGCCTGACGTCACCTGGACCGGCGGAATTACCGAACTCAAGAAGATTTCCGCCCTGTGCGAAGCCTACTACATCCCAGTCTCGCCGCATGACGCCGCGGGACCGATCAACGTGGTTGCGGGAGCGCAGGTGATGATGACCGTTCCGAACTTCTACAAGCTCGAAACGTCGGAGTGGAATTTGGGCAAGTACGATCATCTTATCGACGAGCCGCTCGATGTTTCGAACGGTAGCCTCAAGCTCTCGTTGAGGCCGGGTCTCGGCATCGAGATGAACCGCGATTACCTGCAAGCCCATGAGATCGAACTGGGCTAGCAACGCAATCGGCAGCATGCGGGCGACAACCCGCAAATCAGAACGGGGATAAGTCATGCCAAAGACGGATGGAGCCGACGAGGCCCTCAACCGGGTCAACACCAACTCGAAGCCGTCCGAGCTTCGCATCACCGACATGCGGGTGGCCGAGATCGTCGGTGCACCGTTCACCTCGGCGCTGCTCAAGATCTATACCAATCAAGGCATCGTCGGGCTTGGCGAGGTGCGCGACGGCGCCAGCGCCACCTACGCACTGATGCTGAAGAGCCGGCTGCTTGGCGAGAACCCCTGCGACATCGATCGCCTGTTTCGCCGCATCAAGCAATTCGGCGGGCACGGTCGGCAGGGCGGCGGCGTCTCGGCGGTCGAGATCGCGCTCTGGGATCTCGCCGGCAAGGCCTATGGCGTTCCCATCTACCAGATGCTCGGCGGCAAGTTCCGCGATCAGGTGCGCGTCTATTGCGATACCGATGCCGAGAAACCAAGCGGCACCGAAACCGGAAAGCGCCTCAAGCAGCGCATGGACCGTGGTTTCACCTTCCTCAAGATGGACCTGGGCTTGATGCAGATCGCCCATGTCCCGGGCGCCGTATCCGCGCCCGCCGGCGCGCTCGAAGGGTTTCATGCCAATCCGCGCGGCCGTGGCGGCACGCTTGAGGAGCGCAAGGCCCGCAATCTTGCCTACGACGCGCAGAACGTGCAGCACCCGTTCACCGGCCTGCATTTCACCGAGAAGGGGATCGACCTGCTCGAGCAGTACATCCACGAGGTTCGCGAGGTGATCGGATACGAGATCCCGCTCGCCATCGACCATGTCGGCCACATCTCGCTGCAGGACGGCATACGCCTGTCGCGTCGCATCGAGAAATACGCCCCGGCCTGGCTGGAGGATGTGATCCCCTGGCAACACACCGAGCAGTACCGACAATTGCAGGGGGCCACCACGGTGCCGATGTGCACCGGCGAAGACATCTACCTCAAGGAAGGCTTCGAGCCGCTGCTCAAGAGCGGCGGCCTCTCCGTCATCCACCCGGACCTGCTCACCAGTGGGGGTATTCTCGAGACCAAGAAGATCGGCGACATGGCGCAGGATCACGGTGTCGCCATGGCCATCCATATGGCCGAAAGCCCGATCGCCGCGATGGCCGCCGCGCATGTCGCGACCGCTACCGAAAATTTCATGGCGCTCGAATACCACTCTGCCGATGTCGACTGGTGGGACGATATCGTCACAGGCCTTCCCAAGCCTCTGGTGAAGGACGGCTTCATCACCGTGCCCGACAAGCCGGGGCTGGGCATAGACGATGTGATCGACGAGGTGATCAGCCAGCATCTGCAGCCCGGTGTCACCGGGATATGGCAATCCACCGAGCATTGGGACAATGAATATAGCTGGGACCGGACCTGGAGTTAGCCCAGACTCCTGCCCTCACTCTCCCCTGGCTCATAGGGCCGACGACTGACTATTCGTGTCGACCTCTCTCCCAAGGGAGAGGCGAAGAAAGAAACGGACGAAACCATGATCTACGAACTGCGTATCTATGACTGCCTGCCGGGCAGGCTGCCGGCGTTGCTCAAGCGCTTTTCCGAGCAGACGCTGGCCATCTGGGAGAGGCATGGCATCCGCCAGGCCGGGTTTTTCACTACGGTGATCGGCGAAAACAGCAATCGCCTCACCTATTTCCTAGCCTGGGAATCACTGGCCGAGCGTGAGGCGAAATGGACGGCTTTCGTCACCGATCCGGCATGGCACAGGGCCCGGGACGAGTCCGAGCGCGACGGGCAGATCGTTGCCAATATCAGCAGCCAGCTGCTCACGCCGACAGCTTTCTCGTCCGTGAGATAGGACTGCGGCATGAAAATCACCGATCTCCGCTGTGCCGTCATCGGGCGGCATCCCATCGTTCGCGTCGTCACTGACGAGGGCCTCTACGGTCTGAGCGAAGTCGAGTTCACCAAGACCTATCTCAAGCCCTTTGTGCTGCACTTCCGCGAGGCGCTGATCGGCGAGGATCCGACCGATGTCGAGCGGGTCATGTTGAAGATTCGCCAACGCGGTTCTTTCAAACCTTATGGCGCGGCGGTCAGCGCTATCGAACATGCGCTTTGGGACATTGCCGGCAAGGCCGCGGGCGTGCCGGCCTACAAGCTGCTCGGCGGCAAGGTGCGCGACAAGGTACGCGTCTATAACGGCTCGATACGCCAGAAGCGCACAGGCGACCGGCCGGAGGACTACGCCGCAGACGTCAAATGGATGATGGAGCAGCCGCAGAATTTCTTCATGGTCAAGCAAGGAATCTCGTTCCATTCCAACATGAAGGACACCATCGAGGACTTCCATTACGGCGTGACGCAGAAGAAGGCCGGCTATCACGGTGCCATGGATCAGGGCGTGATCAGCGAACGCGGTTTCAACCACATGCTCGACTGCGTGATCGCGATGAAGGAAGTGCTGGGCGATAAGGTCAGCCTGGCACTCGACTGCGGCCCGGGCTGGATGCTGCCCGATGCGATCAAGTTCGCCCGCGCGGTCGAGAAGTACAATCTGATGTGGCTGGAGGACATGCTGACCGGCGACTATGTGCCGTGGGTCAATCCGCAGGCCTACCGGGAACTGACCACCTCCACTTCGACGCCGATCCATACCGGCGAGCAGATTTACCTCAGGCACAATTTCAAGGAGCTGATCGAGACGCAGGCGGTGCGCGTCATCGGCCCCGATCCTGCCGACATCGGCGGCATTGCCGAGCTCAAATGGGTCGCCGAGCACGCTTATATGCACTCGATCCTGATGGCGCCGCATGGCACGGCGAATGGCCTGCTGGGCCTCGGGGCGCTGATCAACGTCTGCGCCACCTTGCCCGCCAATTACGTGGCGTTCGAATATCCCAGTGCCTCGGACCCCTGGTGGAACGACATCGTCATTGGCCTGCCCAAGCAGATCGTGAAGGACAGCATGGTGGATCTGCTGGAAGCACCAGGGCTAGGCCTCGATATCGACGCCGAAGGCGCCAGGAAGTATTTGCTGGCGGAGGATGCCGGCTTCTTCGATTGACCGGCGACGGTGGCCCTCGATCTCATCGACCGAGGGCCCGCTTCAAAGACTCGTGGATGCACATCCCATCACAAACAGAAGCCGGCGCATTGTTGACGCGCGCCGACCTTGTTTAATTATGGCGAATCTCGGTCCCGAGCACCTTCAGGCATTCGCGGATGAAGGCAGCGAGGGCTGTCCATCCCTTGGCCGACACCATGGTTCCGTCGACATACGCCTCCGTCGGCGACAGGTCGATGTAGGTGCCGCCGGCCAGCGTCACTTCCGGTTCGCAAGCGGCGAGCGCGCCGACCTTCTTGCCGCGCACGACACCGTCCACGGCAATCAGAATCTGGACCCCATGGCAGATCGTGAAGATCGGCTTCTGGGTATCGTGGAAGTGGCGCACCATGGCTTGCACCCGTTTGTCGGTGCGGATGTATTCCGGGCCGCGGCCGCCGGCGCAATATACGGCATGGTATTGATCGAGCTGCTTTTCCGCTTCGGCAAACGTTTTGTTGATCACCTGAAAATGGCCGAGCTTTTCGGTGTAGGTCTGGTCGCCCTCGAAGTCGTGCAGGGAGGTCTTGATGAGGTCTCCGGCCTTCTTGTCCGGGCAGACCACGTGGACGGTGTGACCGACGGCTTCCATTGCTTGCTGGTAGACGAAGATCTCGTACTCCTCGGTGAACTCGCCGGTGAGCATCAATATTTTCTTGCCTGACATGATCATGTCCTCTGTCGTGTGAAAGGGGCGGGGCGAGTCATGCTGCGCCCCGCATTGATTGCGTTCTTCAGAACGGAGAGTCGGGGAAGAAGTATTCCTTGGCGTTGTCCTTGGTGATCAGCGGCGCGTCCAGCTTGACGGCGCCGCGAACCGGGGCCTGGCCAACCAAATTGGCCATGGTCATGTATATGGCCGTCTTGATCATGGACGGCGGGTAGGGAGTCTCGACGGGGGTCATGGTGTCGCCGTCGATGACCTTCTTGACGATGTCCTTCATGCCGTTGCCGCCAAGCGCCAGCTTGATATCGGTGCGGCCCGACTGCTTGACCGCCTCGAGCACCCCCAGCAGCATGTCGTCATCGTTCGCCCACACCGCGTCGATATGCGGATATTTGGCGAGGTAGTCCTGCATCAGCTTGAAGGCTTCGTCGCTGTTCCAATGAGCGTACTGAATGTCGAGAACCTTGAGGCCGGTCCCGGCGATGGCGTCCTGAAAGCCCTTGATGCGCTCGTCGTCGATCACCGTTGGGATGCCGCGCAGGACAACCAGGTCGCCCCTGCCGCCAAGCTTGTCGATCATGTATTTCGCGGTGTTGCGCCCGACGGCGATGTTGTCGCCGGCGACGTAGAGGCCCTGGACGGTCGGGTCGGTCAGGCCACGGTCGACGACGGTGATGAAGGTGCCCTTCTCCTTGATGGCCTTGACCGGTTCGGTCAATTCTTCCGAGGAGTAAGGCAGGATCACCAGCGCATCGATCTTGCGTGAGGCGGAGAGATCCTCGATCGCCGACACCTGATCGGCCGCCGACGGCGACGTCTTTACGATGACCTCGACGCCGGGGAAAGCCGCGTTGATTTCCTTGGCGGCCGTCTGCGCGTGATAGACGACGCCGGCGGTCCAGCCGTGGTCGGCGGCCGGTATCGAAACGGCGATGACTTTCTTGTCCTCGGCCATGGCATGGCCAGTCAGCAGCAGCGTGCCGAGCGCGGCCGCAGCCATCCATTTTTTACTGAACATTTTCTTCTCCCAGATTGGACCTGCAAAGACCGCACCCGTGTGGTCCGGACACGGGGCTATTTCGAATTCGAGAGCCTCTGAATGAGCATCGCGATGATGATGATGACGCCCTGAACCGCGGCAACCAGGTACTCGGAGACGAAGTCCGACAGCACCATGAGATTGGCGATCAGCTCCAGAATGACGGCGCCGGCGACGGTTCCCCAGACATGACCCTTGCCGCCACGCAGCGCCGTGCCGCCGATCACCACGGCGGTGATCACCTGCAGTTCCCAGAGCTGCCCGGTGGTCGGCGTTGCGGCACCTAGTCGCGGTACGTAGCAGATCGCGGCGATGGCTACGCAGACGCCTTGGACGATGTAAGCAATGGTGCGCGTCTTGATGACGGAGATGCCGGAATAGCGCGCGACGTCCTCGTTTGCGCCCACCGCCGCACATTTGCGCCCATACTTCATCTTGTAGAGGACGAACGATGCGACCGCGGCGACGGCGACGGATATCAGGATCGGGATCGGGACACCGCCGACGGTGCCGAAATAGACCGGCCGATACGCTTCGCGCAGCGACCGGTCTATCGGTATCGTGCCGCCGTCGGTCAGATAGGTGATCAACGCGCGGAAAATGCCCATTGTGCCGAGCGTCGCAATGAACGGTTCGATCCGGCCTATGGTGACGATCAGGCCGTTGGCGAGGCCACACATAAGACCGACCAGGGTCGCCACGAGCATTCCAGCCGGTATCGCCCACAGGCCGGCGTGCGGCGCCACCGCGTTCATGAACATGATGGTGATGCCGGTGACGAAGGCGGCCATCGAGCCGACGGAAAGATCGAGCCCTCCCGACGAGATAACGAACGTCGCGCCGACAGCGATGATGGCGATGAAGGCGCTGCGGGTGATGACGTTGGCAAGGTTGGTCGCGGAGAGGAAGTCTGGATTGATGAGGAAGCCGACCACCAGCAGGGCGGCCAATGCCAGGAAGGGACCCACGTCGGTCCAGGTGATGTTCAAATCACCGACGCGATGTGTGGATGGGGATCCGGTCATGACAGCCATTCTGTTCCTCCCTCGGCCTTCGGCCTCGGTTTCGGGCCGCTTGTCGCCAGCAGCGCCACATTGCTTTCGGTCATCTCGGCGCCTTGGACCTCGCCCGTCAGGCGGCCTTCCCGCATGACGAGGATGCGGTCGCAGATGCCGATCAGCTCCTGCATTTCCGACGAGATGACGATGCAGGCTTTGCCGCTGCCGACGATGGCGTGGATGAAGGCGTAGATCTGAGCCTTGTTGGCGATGTCGATGCCACGGGTCGGTTCATCGATGACGACCACAGAGGGGTTGGTGAGCAGCACCTTGGCGAGCAGCAGCTTCTGCTGATTGCCGCCGGAAAGCTGTCCCGCCTTCACGCCAGGGCTCTTGAGCCGGATATCGTAGCTCCGGACGGCCTCTGTCAGCGCGGCCGACTCGCGGCGTCTGCTCAGAGCCAATGCGGGATGGAACCGTTCAAGTGCGGAAAGCGTGAGGTTGGGCGCCAGCCGTTCCTCGAGGAGCAGGCCCTTGCTCTTTCGGTCCTCGGTCAGGTAACCGATGCCTGCGTCGATCGCTTCGCGTTGCGAGCGGATCCGGACGGGCCGTCCCTCGAGTTCGATCACGGCGTGGGCCGGACGCAGGCCCACCAGCCCTTCGAACAATTCCGTGCGGCCCGCGCCGATCATGCCGGCAAAGCCAAGAATTTCGCCCCTGTGAACGGTGAAAGAGACGTCTTCGGCGTAGCCCGGGACGGTGGCGCTTTTCACGCTCAGCATCGGCTCATCGGACGGTGCACTCTTCTGCGGGTAGAGCGTTGCAAGCTCGCGGCCGACCATCAGGCGTGCCATGTCCATCTGCGTCAGGGCCGTGCCCGGATAGGTGCCGATCATCCTGCCGTCGCGCAGCACGGTCACCTTGTCGGCAAGCTGCCGCACCTCATCCAGCCGATGGCTGATATAGAGGACGGCCGTGCCGTGGGCCTTTAGCTGCCGGACGATTTCGAGGAGCCGATCCACTTCCTCGCCGGTCAGCACGGCGGTCGGCTCGTCGAAGATCACGACCTTGTAGTCGTCGAGCAGCGCGCGGGCGATCTGGACCAACTGGCGGTCGGCCAGCGAGATGTCGCGCACCAGCGCGGTCGGCGAGACCGAGCAGCCGATCCGTGCCAGCTTTTCGGCTGCCAGGCGCCGCATGGCGCGGTCGTCCATCACATGGCGGCGCGAAAGCTCGCGGCCGAGAAATAGATTGTCCGTCACCGTAAGCGCTTCGGCGAGCAGGATCTCCTGGTGGACGAGGGCGATACCGGCTTTCTGGGCCTGGTCGGGCTTGGCGAACGTCACCGGCCGACCGGCCATGGACAAGGTGCCGCGGGTTGGCTCGGCATAGCCGGACAGCAGCCGCATCAAAGTGGATTTTCCGGCACCGTTCTCGCCGATGATGGCGTGGATTTCGCCCGGCAGGATGTCGAGCGTGACGTCGGAGAGCACGGTCACCGGCCCATATTGCTTCGAGAGACCCTGAGAGCGCAGCACCGGCTCCACGGCCCCAGGCGCATTGCCGCCGGGCAGCGCACTTCCTCCCTCTCCGGCAATATTGGCGGTAACGGACATTCGTTCAGGCCTCAATCGAAGGCCGGCAGCAGGCGATCGCGCGAGTGCTCGATGTGGGCGCGCATTGCTTTCGCGGCGGCATCCGGATCGGCAGAGCCGAACGCGGCGAGGATCGCCTCATGCTCGTCCAGCGCCTCCTCGGTCACGCGGGAATGGTACATCAGGCGGAAAATGTGGAAGTGGGTGTGTTGAAAACCCAGCGTCTCGCGGATGAGCTCGTTTTCGGCGTATTCCATGATCTTGTCGTGGAAGATCGCGTCCTGCCTGGCGAAGTTCGAATAGCGCAGGCGCTCGTCCTTGCCCTCGCGGCGCGACATCACGCCTGCGGCCTTCAGCAGCGTGCCGAGTTTGGCCTCGTCCATCGTGGCAGCGGCTTTCGCCGCGCCGTGCGGTTCGAGCAGGAGACGCATTTCGTACAATTCGTCGAAACGACGCCGCGTGATCTGCGGCGCGGCGCGATATCCGATCAGGTGCGTCTTCAGAACCAGTCCTTCGCCTTCGAGACGCCCCAGCGCCTCGCGGATCGGCGTATGGGAAACGTCGAACTCCTTGACCAGATTGTCGACGGTGATGCGCGAACCGGGCGCGATCTTCAGCGACATCAGCTGGGCGAAGATGGCCTCGTAGACGTCCTCGGCCAGGCTGCCGGCCCGCTGAATGCGGCCCGCTCCCGTGGGCGTTTCACCATTATTGCTCAAACTGACAGGTTGCATTTTTCGCCTCTCGACAGGACAGACTGCTAACACGAGGGTTTGACCGATGCAATACTATATCCTATACGATTTGTTGGCGCCGCTCAGTTGAGGATTTTTCGGTGCGGATTTTTGCAATGCGTTTCTCCGAAACTCGCCAAGGATGCAGCCTGTCATGAGCCTTCTCACAGCCCTCCGGCTCCCACGCGAAATTCTGTTCGGGAAGGGACAGCGTCATGCGCTGCCGACCGTGGCCGGCCGCCACGGCCGCCGCGCCCTGGTCTGCACCGACGAACGTTTCGCCGGCACCGGCGTGTTCGCCGAAATGATGGAATCCCTGTGGTCGGCGTCGATCGACGTGCTGGTTCACGACGGTGTCCTTCCGGACGTGCCGCGCGATTCGGTGGCGGTCTGCGTCGAGGAAGCGAGGGGCTTCCGGCCAGATATGGTGATCGGCATCGGCGGCGGCAGCTGTCTCGATTTCGCCAAATGTGCCGCCTTGCTGATCAGCCATGGCGGCGAGCTGCGGGACTACTACGGCGAGTTCAAGGTCCCGGGGCCGATGCTGCCGCTGATCGCCGTGCCGACCACGGCTGGCACAGGATCGGAGGTGACGCCCGTTGCAGTGATATCGGATCCGGACCGGACGCTCAAAGTCGGCATATCGAGCCCCTATCTCATTGCTGCCGTTGCCGTCTGCGACCCCGAACTGACAATGACTTGTCCGCCGGGCCTGACCGCGGTTGCCGGTGCCGACGCGCTCACGCATGCGATCGAGGCCTTTACGGCCATGCGCCGGGACGGGGACTTCAGCCTGCCGCAGCGCCACGTGTTCATCGGCAAGACGCCGCTGACCGACCATTTCGCGCTGCTGGCCGTCAAACTTCTCGGCCGCAGCCTGGAGAAGGCGTGCATTGACGGCGGCGACGCCGAGGCGCGCTCCGACGTGATGATGGGAGCGCTGGCTGCGGGTTGCGCGTTCGGCACCGCCGGCACGGCGGCAGCGCACGCGGTGCAATACCCGGCCGGCGCGCTCACACATACGCCGCATGGGCTGGGAGTGGCGACAATGATGCCTTACGTCATGAGCTACAACAGCCGCGTGGCCGCGGCTGAGATCGCCGAGATAGGGATTGCTCTTGGCCTCGAGCCGAACGGTCGTGGCGTCGACGAAATGGCGGACGCGACCATCGAGGAGATCAGGCGCTTGTTTGCGGCGATCGGCATCACCCCGACGCTGGCCGGTCTGGGGCTCCCGGCCGACAAGCTCGACTGGACCGCCGAGCAGGCGCTCGGCATCGATCGCCTGATCAAGAACAACCCGCGCCCATTCGACCTCGCCGCCATGCGCCGCCTTGTCCAGGCGGCCTATGACGGCGATCTCACCGCCTGCGCCATGTGAACGTCAGGAACAAGACGATGAACCTTCCCTACAATGCCTTCCCTCTCGATCAGGACCCGTACGACGTTCGGGGCTTTCCGCACCGGCTCTATATTGGCGGACAATGGCTGCCGTCGTCCGACGGCGGGCTCATCGAGGTCACCGATCCATCCTCCGGCGCGGTGATCGCGGCGGTCCCCGATGCGACCCTGGAGGATGCCGCCGCCGCGGTCGAGGCAGCGGCCAAGGCCGCCAAGGGGTGGCGCGAGACAGCGCCGCGCAAGCGCTCGGAGATTCTCAGGCGCTGTTTCGAGCTGATGGTCGAGCGGTCGGAGACGCTTGCCATGCTGATCTCGCTGGAGAACGGCAAGGCCCTGCGCGACGCGCGCGGCGAGGTCGCCTATGCAGCTGAATTCTTCCGCTGGAACGCCGAGGAAGCGGTTCGTATCACCGGCGAGTTCGGCACCGCTCCATCCGGGACCAACCGCATCGTCGTCGACTACCAGCCGATCGGCATCTGCGTCCTCATCACGCCGTGGAATTTCCCCGCCGCGATGGCGACGCGCAAGATCGCACCGGCACTGGCGGCAGGCTGCACGGTCATTCTGAAACCGGCCAGCGAGACGCCGCTGACCGCCTATGCGCTGGCCGCGCTCTACAGCGAAGCCGGCGTACCGGACGGTGTCGTGAACGTGCTGACGACGTCGACACCCGGCCCCCTGACGTCGGCCATGCTGGCCGATCCGCGCGTCAGGAAGCTCTCCTTCACCGGTTCGACCGGGATCGGCCGGGCCTTGCTCGCCGAGGCCGCCAAGCATGTGATTTCCTGTTCCATGGAGCTTGGCGGCAATGCACCCTTCATCGTCTTCGACGATGCCGATCTCGACGCGGCCCTCGACGGCGCCATGATCGCCAAAATGCGCAATGCCGGCGAAGCCTGTACGGCTGCCAATCGCATCTACGTCCAGTCCGGCATCCACGATGCGTTCGCCGACGGTCTTGCGCGGCGCATGGCTGCGCTCAAGATCGGCGCCGGCACCAAGGCGGACACCGAATGTGGACCCATGATCACCAAGAAGGCGGTCGACAAGATCGACCGGCTGGTCAAGGACGCGGTCAGCCGGGGGGCCAAGGTACTGTGCGGCGGCTCGGTGCCTGAAGGGGATGGCTTTTTCTATCCGCCGACCGTCTTGTCCGAAGTCTCGCCGGACGCCGACATGGCGCATGAGGAGATCTTCGGCCCGGTAGCGCCCATCACCCGCTTCGAGAGCGAGGCGCAGGCCATCCTCCACGCCAACAACACCGAATACGGCCTCGCCGCCTATCTCTACACCCGCGATGTGGCACGCGGCATGCGGGTGGCCGCCGAGATCGAGGCCGGCATGATCGGCCTCAACCGCGGCCTGATGTCGGATCCCGCCGCGCCCTTCGGCGGAGTCAAGCAGAGCGGCCTCGGGCGGGAAGGGGGCCAGCATCACGGCATCGCCGAGTTCATGGAGGCCAAATACATCGCTGTAACCTTCTGAGCGGACACCATGTCGAAGGACCCTTTTCGCACCCGCGACCACGTTGCCGATTTCGATGACATCGTGGCCGACATCGTCGCCCGCAGCACCGCGACGCGGGCTTCGCTGCCGATGCTTGCGGACATCGCCTATGGTCCGCACGAGGCCGAACGCCTCGACCTGTTCTTTCCGGAGGGACCGCGCAGGGACCTCCCGGTGCACATCTTCATCCATGGCGGTTATTGGCGCATGTTCGCCAAGAGCGACTATTCCTACATTGCCGAAACGGCGACGAGCGCAGGGGCAATCGCGGTCGTGATCGACTACGCGCTGATGCCCGCCGTCAGGATGGCGGCAATCGTCGACCAGGTCCGGCGCGCGAGGCAATGGGTGCTGGATAATATTGCCAGCCATGGCGGCGATGCCGGTCGGCTAAGCGTCAGCGGTCATTCCGCCGGGGCGCATCTGGCGACTTTTTTGTTCGACGAGGGGTCGGCACATCCGCCGTCGGCGGCACTCCTGCTCGGCGGGCTCTACGATTTGAAGCCCCTCCAGCAATCCTTCCTTGAGCCCTTGATAGGCCTGACCGACACGGAAGTCGGGGCGTATTCGCCGATGAGCAAATCCCACTCGTCGCGGACAAAGGTCACGCTGCTGGTCGGCGAGCGGGAAACCGAACCGTTTCACCTGCAGGCCAAATTGTTTGCCGATCGCCTGACGGAGCAGCGCCTGACGGCCTCGATCGGCATCGTCGAGGGGCGCAATCACATGGACAGCGTCCGGGATTTGGGTGTCAGACATACAAAAGCGGGCACTTGGCTGTACGACCTGATCCGAGCCGCTTGATCGATCCTGTCTCAGCCGAACCTTTCCCCGTTAAGCCTTGCGCAACCTACGGCGCGTAATCTGCCTGCCAGATTGCGAGGCACCATGAAGCGCCAACCACTATTGCTTTTCGCCTTTCCTGCCTGTGTCCTGCTGATCCTGGCGGCGGAGCGAATGGCCACGCTCCTGCTCGGAACCTACCCCGCAAGCCCCGACATGTGGAAGATCTGGCTCGCCTTGCATCCCTCGTCGGGCATGGTCTGGCAGCAGGTCGATGTCTATCTGGGAGGGTCGATGGTCCTGGATTTCGCTCTGCTGGGCGCGGCGCTGGGGATCTGCTGGATGGCAAGCCGGGCCAGAAGGTCGGCCGCATTCTTTCTTGCCAACCACGGCATCTTGATCCTCGCGGCGTCGATGATCTTCATCGGTGGCCGTTCGCAGACCGCCAGCACCATCGCCGCGTTCACGGCGCCGAGCGGCTTTCGGTTCTCGCTGATGATGGACTTCACCTGGCTGAACTGCCTGCTGGCGGTCATCGGGGTCACCGCCTGCGCCTATTGCCACCTTGCCTATATCCGTGAACTCGGCATGCGCGTTGAATCGCGGCGCGTCCGGATCATGGCACTGCAGCGGGATTTCTAGACCAGCGCAGCGCTACGGGCCGCGCGCAGGTCCCGTCCTAGTTTATCTTGTGATAGGTGACCTTGCCTTCCGGCGATACGCTCCGCTGGTAGTTGGAGCTCGGCGCGGGAGGCGCTGCCGGTGCCGACCGCCTTCGCGTTACCCGCGGCATATCCCCGATGGCAGGCTCCGCGTCGGCGGCGCTGGCGACCGCCGCCATGTCTTCGGCGGGCGAGGGGAGTTCGACCACGCGCGGCTCCTCGCCACCGTGATTTCCCGACATCTCCGGTGGCTGCCGGGCGATGTTGGCGTTGACCTCGCCGAAGCTCGCCCGCAGCCGGTCGTCCAGCGCCTCGAACCGGCTTTGAAATCCATTGTTGACGGTGTCGAGCCGCGCGCTCATGCGCTGCTCGAACTGGCCGAGGTCCTCCAGTCGCGCCTCGATCGCGCGCAGATCGTTAATGCCGCGGTAGAGATAGACGGCCGCGGTGGCGTTCAGCAGGGCAAACAGCGCCAGGCCGACAGAGACGGCAAAAGCGAGCCTGGACCGGCTCTTCTCCCTGTCGAGCAATAGCGGTTCGACCGCTATCACAAGGTCGTCGGGATCGCTGATCGTCGTCATTGGACCACCACCTTGGTGCCGACAGGCACGCGCCTGAAAAGATCGATGACATCGGTATTGGTCAGGCGAAAACAGCCCGACGTGCCGTCGAAACCCACGCCCGAAGGGTCGTTGGTGCCATGGATGCGATAGAGCGTGTCGCGGCCGTCCCGAAGCAGATAGAGCGCCCTTGCGCCGAGCGGATTGTACGGCCCCGAGGGCACCATGTCAGGCAGTTCCGGCTGGCGGGCGCGCATTTCCCTGGGCGGCCGCCACGCCGGCCACTCGGTCTTGGCTCCCACCTGGACCGTACCCGTCCAGCCAAATCCATCGCGTCCGACACTGATCCGGTAGCGCAGGGCCTCGCCCTTGCCGGTCACCAGATAGAGCGCTTTTTCCTGCTTGCGGATGATGATGGTCCCGGTCTTCTCCCGGGTGGAAAACGCCACCGTCTTGCGCAGGCTGGGACCCATGGCCGGCAGAGGCGGGCGGCTGTCCGCCAACGCGGTCTGCCCGGCCGCGGGCGCCAGCGCCAGGCCAAGCAGGCAGGCGGCTGTCAGCCGCAAGCGATGGCCGCTAGCGGGCCGCATCGTCGAGCCGCTCGCGGAACATCTTCTTCAGGTCCTTGTTGAAGCGCGCCCGCCCATCCACTTCGGACGGCAGCATGGCGCGGTTCAGCGCGTCGGCCAGCAGGGCGTTGTCGAGGCCGACCGACTTGATGTGCGGCGCCTTGAAGATCTTCTCCAGCTCGCTGCGCGAGAAGTGGTTGCCGAACCATTTGCGCTTGTGCTTGTTGGCGACCAGCGTGATTGAGACGGCATTGCCGCGCAGCTCGCGGATCTTCTTGTAGAGCCGTTTGCCTTGCCGCAGCGAGGCGACATTGAGCTCGAAGACGATGAAGATCTCGTCGCTCGTCGACAGCACGGAATTGTGCCAGGGCGTCTCGATGTTCGGCAGGTCGATGACGATGTCGTCGAAACGGTAGGCGACGAGGTCGAGCAGCCGGAAGACGAAGTCGGCGCCCTGCGGCTCGAACGGCAGCTGCGGCCGCTCGAAGGCGTAGAGCGTCAGGCCGGAAGGCCGCGACAGCTTGATGACATCCATCAGTTCGACATCGAGCCGTTCCGGCTGGCCGATAATGCCGGCAAGGTCGAACTGGTTGAACAGGTTGAGATAGGCGCCGCAATTGGCGCTCTGGAAGTCGAGGTCGACCAGGCAGGTCGAGGCCGCGCGCTCGGTCGATTTCGAAGCCAGGAACTCGGCCGCCGACAGCGCCAGCGTCGTGGCGCCGGCGCCGCCGCTGGCGCTGATGAAGGTGATGATGCGGCTCTTGGCGCCCTGGTTGCCGCTGTCGTGGAAGGTGACGGCATTGAGCAGTTCCTTGCCGTCGAGCGGCTTGTGCAGCCAGTCCGAGGCATTCATGCGCACCAGGACGCGTGTCTGCTCCGACGTCAGCTCGTCGGAAACCGCGATCAGCGGCACACCAGCCCACAGCGCGCGCGCCTCGACGATGCCTGGATTGCCGAGCAATTCGCCATTGCCGAGATCGAGGATGACGATGCCCGGGCGCGTGTCGGCCGGCGGCCCCTTGAGAAAATCACCCGTCTCGGCTACCCGCACATCATAGATCGCCAGCGCATCGAGCCGCGTCGCCACATCGCGCTTGAAATTCGGATCCGAGGAAAACAGAGCCACCTGCTTGCGCTTGGTCGGGGTAACTTTGGTGCTGATGGCGTTCATGGGTAGGTGCTCTTCATGTCTTCGCCCGTGACCGTGCTCAGCATGGAGGGCATGGTGATGGTTCCGAATCCAAGAAACCCCGCCAGAAAGAAGAACTGGAAGGGATGTTTGACAATGCTAACGGTAATCGTCGGCACCGGGCCGCTTGGGCGTGTCCAGTAGCCGAGGCCTGAAGCCTGATATTGGATCTGGACCTCGGATTTCAGAAGGGTTGGCAGGAATGTCAGCATTCCCGGCCGGGTGCTGCTGCCGCTAAAAATAAAGTCGAAAGCGGCTTGGCTCACATTGAGGTTCTGGCATGTGGCGCCTGTTCCACATGTGCAAGATACAGCTCCGGCGGCACTGGCCGTACAGATGTAGCTGTAAGTGTTGGCTGGAACTGCCTTTCCCACATCCAGCGAGTTGCTGGGTATATTTGCCTCGAGCAGAAGTCCACTGGCGATCGGAGCGGAAATCTGCGCCAGCCTGGCCCCGGCCTGCACCGCTTTGTTGCCGGCGTTCCATTGATAGAAGGCGTAGCCGAAGTCGACGAACCCGAGCAGCAGAGTGAGCAGCATGGGCATTGCGATGGCCATCTCGACCATTGTCGCGCCGGAGTGATCTCTCCAGAACGTGCTGTGCGAAATCACCATCCGAAGACACGCTCCTGATGGAGCACGGAGAGCGTAAGGTTGCCAAAACCAAGATAAGACCAGAGGCCCAGAGTAGGGTACGGATATGCGGTGCTGACTTCCACGACAATGACCGTACCGGTGCTGCTGAGATAGAGCTGGGTACCGGTCGTAGCATCGATCGCCTGGATCGTTTGTGCCTTGCGGATGTCGACTTGACCCGTGGTCCACCCGGTAATCCTCGCGCTACCATTCGTGATGGCCCCGTTCACGGCAAGATTTTTTGCCAATCCCGAACAAGTGTCCCAGTCACTGCTGCAGCGGGCCATGTAGCGAGAGGCGTCCTCGACACCGGCTTCGAGAAGCAGACGCGTGTTGAAGATGTTGGAGAACTCGTAAACACCGGCCGACAGCAGCAACACGAATGGCGTGACGATCGCCACCTCGACCAGGGCTGCGCCTTGTTCGTCTTTGTGGAACCTCCGGAGGAACTGCTTCAGTGTGATGAGCATGGCGCTACCGATACAATTGCGCTTCGTTGCGCTGCAACTTTTTCAGCGTTTTCCGGCCGCATGACGAAGAGGACGGCGAGTTTCATCGGTAAAGCTGGGCCTCGTTTCGGAATGCTTTGTCGACAAGGGTGTTGTTGGCGAACCCACCATCGACATCGACGATCTCTAGGCTGATCGGCTTCTCTCCGGCTGAGGTGTCTTCGGGATCCTTGGTGTTGTCCTGCTTTTGGACCGGGGTGTTGACGAACACGCTTACATAGCCGTCAGGCTTGAGCGCTACGTGACCGTTCAGTTTGTCATCGTTGGCGATGCAGTTGACCATGGCCATGTTCAGCAACCGGCGTTCTGGGTCTACGGTTGGCGCGTCGCCCTTGTAACAGGACGGGTCGCCCGTTTCCTTGGTCGGTGCCAATGACTTGTCACCGACGAGACCGTGAGAAATCTCATATTTGTAGACGTCATATCGGGATGCTGGCGCGGTCGTGGTGCCGGTCGGGTTGGTAGCGCTGGGGACATTCGGATATGCCGTCCCGTGGTTGATCGTCCAGTAACTGCTCCAAAAACCCTGAGACGCGATCGGGTCGGACATTCCCTTGGCGTCAACGTAGTTAGCGCCTGGAGGCAAGGGCAGCGCGGTGTTGTCAGCCACCGGATCGTATTTGCTGCAGCCGGTCTTCTGGCCTTTGCGAACATTGGTGGCCGGCCTGTAGTTAAAGTCCTTGTTGTTCTTGTTCAGGGAGCCGCTATAGAGATCGAACCGGACATTGAGGCCTGTATTGACCTGGCCGAGGGTGACGCCGGTCTTGGTGGTCAGGGAATCTCGGCTATAGCAGGTGCCGGAAGTGCCGATCGCAATGGCGTCGCGCAAAGAGCTCAGGTTGTTATCGATCAGTCCGAAATTGCCCGGCCCCGGGTTGGAATCGACCTTGAGGACGCGAAACTCCCGGCCGTAGGTATCCCCCGAAGCGAAAGCCTGCTGGATCGTCTTGCTGGTCGACGGGTCTGTCGTTTCGAACGGGTTGCACATGAACAGAGGGACCGTTTCGCAGATAGATTGAACGAAGCCGGCAACCGCTTGTGGTTGAATGTCCATCGTATCCTTGCTGCCGACGAGACTTGCGGGGAAGATCGTCGCGAAGGAACCTGCGCCGGCTGCGTTGACAGTGACTTCAGCAAAGGACACTGCTTTGGGATCAATGCTTGCCCAGCTAACGCCATTGGCATCGACGCCTGCCGCACTGAGAGCCGTGTCGTCGCTGGCTGGTATCCCGGTCAGATAGGTCACGGTCACATCGGCCAAGACGATCGCATGAGAGCCAGACGTCGAAAACAAAGTACCATTCGAGACAAGGCTGGCAACGGCGTTATTGGCTCTGGTGATGCTGTCTGTTCTGCCGTCCAGTTCGCCGGCGGCCGCCAGCGCTAGGCCATCAATACCTTTCTGAAGGTCATTGTGGAGGCTGTTGACCCGGCTCACGTCTATCGCCAGCACCGAGAAGCCGATAAGCACCGGGATCATGATGGCGACGAGGATCATCGCTATGCCGCGTTGATCGTTCCAGAAGGCACGAATGGTCCCCAACATGACCTTACTCTCTGCTTTCTCGCGTCAGGGCCCCTCGCACGCCCGGCGCCCTCCGCATCCCTTCCGTTCAGTTCACGGCGTCGTCACACCCGACCCGCCGACATTGACCGTGATGGCCGGCGGTGGCGGAGGTGGCGGCGGAAATCTGTAGTTATGCGCAACAAGTGCGGCGCGCGTGCCGTCCCCTTCGATATGCGTATTCCTCGAAGCCGGATTGAGCGGGTCGACCGTCTGCAGCAGCGAATTGTATTTTTGCGTGTCGCCGGCGGCCAACGTCACCGTGTCGTAGTGGTTCAGATAGTCCGCGGCACAGCCCGAAAGCGACCCGGCACACAGAATGAGGATCAAGGCGCTATTTCTTGACATAGAGCATCTTGTCCTTCGATTTGAAGTCCAGCATGTGGCCATAGGGGCCGGTGACGCCGTCGCCTGTTTCATATTTGCGGATCATGTCCTTGTTCACTTCGAGCTGCCCCAGCACGAAGAATTCCGGATCGTTCGCCGGCCGCGTCTTGTCGAACGGCGTCGCCAGCTGCTCGCCGGGCTTCACCGGGCGCACAATGTGCGGCGTGACGATGACGACCAGCTCGGTCTCTTCCTTCTGGTTGCTTGAATTCCGGAACAGCGTACCGATGACAGGCACCTGGCCGAGCCAGGGCACCTGGTTCTGAAGCTTGGTGGTCTTGCTCGACAGCAGCCCGCCGACGGCGAAGCTCTGGCCGTCGCGCAATTCGACGACGGTATCCAATTTGCGATTGGTGAAGATCGGGTCGCCGGCTGAGGTGAAGCCGGTCAGGTCGCTGACCTCCGGCGCAAGCTTCATATGGATCTTGTCGTCGGCGAGCACCACCGGGGTGAACTGCAGATTCACGCCGAACTGCTTGTATTCGATCTGGACCTGGCCATTGGCGTCGACGCTGCGGATCGGGACCTGGCCACCGGCATTGAAGCTGGCCGGTTCTCCGGAAAGGGTGGTGAGGTTTGGCTCGGCAAGCGTGCGCACCACGCCCTTGGCCTCCAGCGCCTCGATGATCAAATCGACCTTGATGTTATTGTCGATGACACGGGTGATCAGCGCTGCGAATGGATTGCTGTTTGACAGCAGCCCGCTGACAAGGTCGCCCGCACCGAGCTCCGCCCCGTCCTTGTCCACGGTGGCAACGCCAGTTCCGACCCGAGTCGTGCCGCGGCTGTTCGTGCTCTTGATCGACACGCCGAGATCGCGGCCGGCATTGCGCTTGGCCTCCAGCACGCGCACTTCGAGATTGACCTGCTGGCTATCGTCGACCGTGACGGAATTGATGATGGCGTCGGGTCCATATTGCTGCGCCACTTCCATGATGGCCGCCAGCGTCGCGCCGTCCTTGACATGGCCGCCAAGCCTAACCCTGCCATTCACCGAGCCGACTTCGATGCGCGCCCTTGGCGCCACCTGCCGGATTGCCGCCGCCATGTCGCTGACATCGACGCCGACCTCGATCTGGATGACGCCGAGCGAGCGTTTGTCGGGTGAGAACAGGTTGACCGTGGTTGTGCCTGCGCCCTTCCCGATGACATAGAGCGTGCGGTCGGTCATTGGCTGCGCATCGGCGATTTTCTCGTCACCGACGACGATATCGCCGAGATTGGCATTCACCTGGAGTGTCACCGATTGCGACATCGGCAGGAAAACACGATGGACGCTGGGGTTCGACACGTCGATGAAGCGGTCGGCGGCATCGGCCGCAACGCTCGACAGCAACGCCGCCAACGCGGCCGTCGCCATTCTCAACCAAAACCCCTGCATCCCCGTCTCCCCAATTGCCGCCTGTGGCGGCCAGTCATTCGCCGCGACGGTGTTATGGTTGTCGCGGCACGTCATACGTCTCGAGCTTCACGCCCCGAAACACGCCTACCGACACATTTTTCGGCGGCTCGGGCTGCACATACTTGACCACTTCCTTGACGACTTCCCGCACTTCAGGCGCCGATACCACCGCCGGAGCGGGCTTGGCTTTGCCCAACTCGTCAAGCCGGCTTCCGACGCGCTCCACGGCCTGGGCCAGCCCTGCGATCTTGTCCTCGGCACGTTTGCGCTCGGCTTCCGCCAATGCGTCCGCGGCCGCTTTCTTGTCGAGTTCGGCCTGTCGCTTAGCGACGTCTTCGGGCGTTTCGCCAGTCAGGTCCGAAAGCGTTACACGCTCCGTCGTTTCGCCCTTGCTGGCCGCGGCCTGGCGCAGCGCCAGCGACAACTGCCCGGCGCCGGCCGCCAGAGTGAGCTTTTGTGCATCTTTCGTGCTGGCTTCCAGCGTCACCGATTTGACGACGGTCGGGCTATCCTTGCTCACATCGGCAACCTGATCGACTGCGAGCACCTTCATGCTTTGCAGCAGCACGTCGACAAAACTCTTGTCGGCCCCGTCGTCGCCACGAGTCGTGCGCGTCAGCAGCACGTCGACGCGGTCGCCGGGGAAAACAAATCCAGCCACCCCAAGCACATCGTTGACCCTGATGGAAACGGCTTTCATGCCTTCGCCAAGCACCGCCGAGAGCGTGGCGCGCTGGCCGGGGCCGGTGATCTTGGTGGCGAGAACAGGCTCATTGGTACCGATCGCCTGCAGCGCCTGCTTTACGCCTTCGCCAGCCAGCATTTCTTTCGTCGTCTTGAAAGCGCCGGTCGGAACCGCGCCCGCCGGCCAGGCGATTTCGCGCAACTTGTCCTCGGTCAGCGTGTCACCGAATTTCAAAGGTACCGCCGCCACAACCACAGTATCGCGCGGGACGTCATCCGTTCGCGCCATGGCATTGCGCTGGCTGGCCAGCCAGATATTGGCGAGCACCACCGCCAGCACGCCGAACACGCCGGCGAGGACAATCATGATAAGCGTATTGGCGCGCATCTTCCCACCCCACCATCGCCCGCCGGGCGAATGTCAACCCCTTCAAAGTGCAGGATCCTGGGCCGAAATCGAGCGATTCCGGCCCAGGACGTTTTCAGCAAGTGCCACCGGCACCGCCGGTGGTGGATACACCTTTGTTATTCAGGTTCGCGCAAAGGCCGGTGAATTGACTGCCGACCCATCCGCCGATGGCAATAATCGCAACGATCGATGCCGCGGCAACGATGCCGATGAGGATCGAGTATTCCACCATGGCAGCGCCGTTCTCGTCGGAGTGGAACTGCCTGGCTATCTCGATAAGCCGCTTCATGCCTATCACTCCTTTTTGGCCGATCCGGCCAGAGCGTTTCTGATCAAGCGGCCGGGACGCAAGCGCCAGTGCCGGTGCCAGCAGCGTTGAGACCCTTCCCGTCCAGCTTCGCGCAAAGGCCTGTGAACTGGCTGCCGACCCATCCGCCGATAGCGATGACCGCAACGATGGTTGCCGCGGCGATGATGCCGATCAGGATAGAGTATTCGACCATGGCAGCGCCGTTTTCGTCGTCGCGGAACTGCCGGGTCATCGTCATGAGCTTCTTCATGTCAATTTCTCCCTTTGGAGGTTTGAACCCGACGAGACAGAGCCAAGGATGAACTCCATACCCAAGCATCCCCCGTCATCTCGATCCTAGGTCCCGAGAAATTGCGGAGTCAAACGGGATTAACGGTTCCTTAACTTCCCAATACATGAACTTTGGAGTTGAGCGCGGCTTTAAATTTCAGCAAGAGCTTGATTCGTCTAATTTTTCAAGCGTCCTTAACCATTCGTTCACAATTATGCATATGTCCTAATGAAGCGATAAGTAGTTTAGCAACATGGCATAATCCTTTATATCTAAGGGGTTATAGCCAGATATGGAGTGGATTGCGCTGTTGGAGCACCCAAGCACCAAAGGGCGCTCTGGACCGCTTATTCACTCAGTCATGGTTGGCAGCGCGGGGCCCATAATAAAAACGATATTTTTTCGGTGCGCTCCTTAACTATGTTGAAAGTATTGGCGTCGCGTGAGGCGCGCTGGCGCTTGTGCGTCGCTTGGTTAACGTTTAGTTTCCGCTAATATGCGCTGGAGGGGTATAAGGGATTATGCTGGGGCGGTTTATCAAGGGACCAAGCGAGCAGCAGGCCACGACAAAGGCCGAGCCGCTGACTGTACTGCCCATCGTTTCGGCGGTTTCTCCGGTTGCCGATATTGAACCCCATGGCGAGGACTTCCTGACGCTGAAAGTCGAACTGCATCGTCATTTGATAGACCGGTTCAATCTCTCCGCGCTCGAAACCGCGTCCAAGGATGAGATCCTGAACGAGATCCGCCCAATCGTGCGCGAGTTCGTGCGCAGCCACAGCGTACCGCTGAACGCGCGCGAGCTTGATCAAATCACCAGCGAGACCGCCGACGAGATGCTGGGACTCGGACCGATCGAACCGCTGCTCAAGGATGATACGATCACCGATATCCTGATCAACACCCACAAACGGGTCTTCATCGAGCGGCGTGGCCTGGTCGAAGAGACGGCGATCCGGTTTCGTGACGAAGCGCATCTGCTGCGGGTCATCAACAAGATCGTTTCAGCCATTGGCCGGCGCGTCGATGAATCGGCGCCGATGGTCGATGCCCGGCTGGAGGATGGCTCCCGCGTCAACATCGCGGTGCGGCCGATCTCGGTCGACGGACCGCTGGTGTCGATCCGGAAGTTCTCCAAGAACCCCTATTCGCTCGAGCGCCTGGTGGCGCTCAACTCGATCCGTCCGCCAATGGTCGAACTGTTGCGGATTGCCGTGCAGGCGCGCAAATCGATCCTCGTTTCGGGAGGGACAGGCAGCGGCAAGACGACCTTGCTTAATGCGCTGTCGAGCTACATCCCGTCCAGGGAGCGTCTGATCACCATCGAAGATGCGGCGGAACTGCAGCTGCAGCAGCCGCATGTCGGCCGGCTGGAGACACGTCCACCCAGTGTCGAAGGAAAAGGAGAGGTTCGCCAGCGCGAACTGGTCAAGAACGCGCTGCGCATGCGTCCAGACCGTATCATCGTCGGCGAAGTTCGCGGCGAGGAAGCCTTCGACATGCTGCAGGCCATGAACACCGGCCATGAAGGCTCGATGACCACCATCCATGCCAACACGCCGCGTGATGCGATATCGCGTCTGGAGCAGATGGTCGGCATGGCGGGAATGCCGATGACGCACGAGTCCATCAGAGCGCAGATAACTTCCGCCATCGACGTCATCGTGCAGACGCAGCGCCTCTCCGACGGCGGCCGGCGCGTGACATCGATATCGGAGATTACCGGTATGGAGGGAAACGTCGTCCAGATGCAGGAAATCTACACCTTCGTGCGTCGCGAGGTGACGGCTGACGGTCAGATCGTCGGGGAATTTCGCGCCACCGGCGTTCGCCCACGTTTTGCCCCGGAAGCGGCGACGCTCGGGCACCATTTCGCCAAGGACGCCTTCAATCCCCAGGTTGCGCTCTGATGCCCACCGGCCAGACCTTGCTCTACTTCATTTACACGCTCGCGGCGGCGGCAGTCATTCTCGCCGGCGAGGCGCTATATCTTTCCTTCGCCGATCGCCGATCCCGCGCCGGCATGATCAACCGGCGGCTGAAGCGATTGTCCGATGAAGTTCCGGCCGAAAAGACCTTGCAAGGACTGCTGCGCGAGCGCGGCCTGACGGATACGGGTGACTTTCTTTTCGGCATGGTCGGCCTGAACAGGCTCTACACCCAATCCGGCATTACCGGAAACCCGCTGACTTTCGCCGCGATGTTCCTGCTTTCAGCCCTGGCAATTGCGCTGCTGTTCTCGTTCCTTCTGCGTTTTTCCGTATTGCCTTCCACCCTGATTTTTCTGGTGACCGGATTTGCCTTGCCACTTCTCCTTTTGCGTCGTGCGCGCGGGAAACGGATCCAGAAATTCGCAAAACAGCTCCCCAACGCACTCGACATGATCGTGCGTTCGCTGCGAGCGGGGCACCCGGCAACGGTGGCCATAGGTCTGGTCGCGCGCGAAATGCCCGATCCGCTCGGCACCGAATTCGGCATCGTGTCCGACGAAATCACCTTTGGACTGAGTATCGAACAGGCGGTGCGGAAGCTTTCCCAGCGCGTGGGTTTCGAAGGCCTCCACCTGCTGTCGGTGTCGCTGTCGATCCAATCGAAAACGGGCGGCAACCTGACCGAGATCCTGGCCAATCTTTCGTCGGTTCTGCGCGAACGTCAGAAACTCAAGATGAAGATCAGGGCGCTTTCATCAGAGGGCCGGGTGTCCGCATGGATCATCTCGCTCTTTCCGTTGGTAATGTTCCTGATCCTCCAGCTCGCCGCTCCGGCATATTACGGCCAGATATGGCACGATCCCCTGATCATGCCGGTGTTCCTGACCTTCGGAATATGGGCGCTGCTGGGTGACTTCATCATGTATCGCATGGTCAATTTCGATTTCTGACAGGAGCGAGCCATAAACCTGTTATCGAACATTCAGGGACTGAGTTTCCTGGTTTCCACCGCGGTATTCGTGACGGCTGTATCGCTGTTCCTATTCGGCGCGCTTGTCTTCTTGCCGGCGTTGCAGACACGCAAGCTGGTTGCCCAGAGCCTCACGTCGGAAGGCATCGTCGACCACCGCTCGCTCGCGGGTCAGGAACAATTGCTCAAAATCTCGGCGCAGCGTCCGGTTGATGCCTACTTTCGATCGATGGAGAAGGAACGCAATGAGCCGAATGCGCTCGAGGCGAAGCTTTTTCGCGCCGGGTTCTATCAACCAAGTGCTCCTCTCATCTACACCTTGTCGCGACTGGGCGCGGTCTGTATCGGCTTTTTGGCTGCCTACGCGCTCCTTGTACGAGTACTCCCGCCCCAACTCCCCGCCATCATGGCCTTTGCCGGTTCCGCTCTGTTCGGGCTCGCCTGCATTGTGGTTCCAGCCATTCTGCTTGATCGCTTCGAGAATGCCCAAAAACAGATCTATCGTCGCGGATTTCCCGATTTCATGGACATGATGATCACCTGTGCCGACGCCGGCATGAGTCTGGAAGCGGCGGTCGAGCGTGTCGGCGCCGAACTGGCCGGCACCCACAAATGGCTTGGCATCCAGCTTGCGATCATGAACCTGCAATTGCGCGCCGGCAAACCGCTGCGGGAGGGGCTGCGCGAACTCGCGGACCGCATTGGGCTGGAAGAGGCGCGCTCGCTTGCCGTGCTGTTCCGGCAGTCGGAAGAGCTCGGCACCAGTCTGACGGATGCGCTGCGCGTCTACAGCGACGAGATGCGCGGACAAAGAATTCTGAGCGCTGAGGAGAAGGCCAATGCCCTGCCGGTCAAAATGATGATCCCGTTGGGATTATGCATCTTCCCCGTCGTCATGATGGTGATCATGTTGCCGGTGATCATCCGCATGAGGGGCATTTTCTTCTGAATAAGTATATGCTTTGATTCTAAAATAGAGTCGCAGGACTCTCGGGGGATAAAATGACAGGGCCAATGCGCCTCGCAACCGTCGTCGCCGCCAGTCTGTTGATGGCAGCCCTAGCCGGCTGCCAGACAAACGGCGTGGACGCCACTGGCGGTGTCGTGCGCACCAACGAACCCTCGAAAGGCGACGTGACGTCCTTTGGCGACGCCTTTGACGGATTGAAGACCGTCAGCGACGTCGAATATTACGCGTCGGACCAGGCCGTGGCCGAAGCCAAGAATCAGTTCCGCGCGGAAAACTACGGCAACTCCGGCGCGTTGTTCTTCAAGGCGACGCAGTTGGCCCCAAACGACGGCGGAGCCTGGATGGGTTTGGCCGCTTCATGCGACCGCATCCACCGCTTCGACCTTGCAGACCGCGCCTATGGCCGCGCGTTCAAGCTGATGGGACCGTCGCCCGAATATTACAACAATGTCGGCTATTCCGATCTGCTGCGCGGCAAACTGCAGGACGCGCGCGGCAATTTCCTCAAGGCCTATGAACTGGCACCCAACGATCCGACGGTCGCCAACAATCTGAAGCTTTTGTCGTCAAGCGTGCAGAATATCGAGCGCTAGCATGCTGCTTGTCGAAGCACTGCTGTTGAAGGCCCTCGCCATCCCCCTGCTCGCCAGGATTGGGTGGCTCGACTTCACAACGCAGAGGATCGCCAATCGCGATGTGCTGCTGCTGCTCTGCCTGGGAATGGGATCGCTGTTGTTGCTGGTGCTCCGATCCGGATCCTGGTGGGACATGGGCTTGAGCGCGTCTGCCGGCCTCGTGCTGTTTCTTGCGTTGTTCCCGTTCTGGGTCTTGCGCAAGATCGGCGCAGGCGATGTCAAGCTGATGGCGGTCGTCCCCTTTCTGACCGGCGGCGAAAACCTCGCCGTTTTTTCCATGCTGCTCCTGGTCTTCGCCCTCATCACTGCGGCAGCCATGAAAAATCCATTCCTGCTGCCCGCCGGCGCCTTCCGCATCTACGTTCAGCATCTCGACCGCAAAGGCGTTGTGCCGTTCGGCGTGCCAATTTCGGTCGCGGCGATCTGCACGACAGCCCTCGGGATCTATGAAAGTTTGGTCTTGGCGAGCAGCTCTGGAATCTTGAATCAGCTTAACTGAACGGGGGAAGCCCGCTCTGCTGTAGGACGCGCGGGCCATCCAGCCGCATTCACAGGCAACGCCAACCAAAACGCAAAAGTTGCACTGTGTGGATTGAGCGCGATCATCGCAATTGCTGAAATTAGAATCGAGATCGGCGCCAGGAAACGAAGCACGGAAAGAAGGTTCGGCATTTGGCCATGATAGGCCGAACAGATTAACCAAAAGTGGATACGGCATAGCCGTTAACGCTTTGGAAACTATCTTCTTGTCGGGGCGCGGAAGCGATGTTCCAATGACTGCTTGGAGCAGGGGGTGAAAATGTTGAACGAGGATTTTCTTGGCCGAATTGCCATCATCTTTGCCATGGCGGTTTTGGCGACGTCCGGTGCGATGCCTCTGTTTCTCTATTTCCGTCAGGATACCTCAGCAAGTTCGCTCGCCATCGTTACTCAACTGGCGTCCACCGTGTTTCTGTTGTTGCAGCTTGTGATGACAGTCGCCCGCCTTCCGCCTAAGGGAACTGCGCAAGGAATCGAACCAAGAATAACCTCGGTAGCTGGAACATTTATGATCCTGCTCGCATTGAACCTGACACCGGCATTGCAAAATGAAGCGGCTCAATTCACGGCTCTTTGCCTAGTCTTCGTCGGTACGGCCAGTTCGATTTTCTGTCTTTATTGGCTGGGCCGTTCCTTCTCACTCATGGCGACAGCTCGTCGCCTGGTTACCACGGGGCCCTATTCGGTTGTCCGACATCCGCTTTACATCTGTGAGGGAGTATTCGTTCTCGGGATGATCCTCTCACATTTTTCAATGCTTATGGTGGCACTCGGTGCGGTTCAGTTTCTTTTGCAGTATAGACGCGCGAAAAATGAAGAGTCTATCCTTCAGAAAACCTTCCCAGAGTACGACGATTACGCTCGGCGCGTCCCAATGATCTTGCCGAGATTCCTTGGTGGGGCCATACCAGACCCTGGCGGCCGATAGTCAGGATTCGCCCTTGATCTGGTCCTTGCAAGTACTTCGCTTCGTCGCCGCGCTGATGGTCGTATATGTCCACGCGGCCCAGACAGCTGTTAAGGCCACCGGATCCAATGGCCTGTTACCTCCCGAGTTGCAGGTGGTCGGCTTCGCAGGCGTAGACATCTTTTTTGTCATATCAGGGGTGATTATTGCCAAGACGGCACCTGGCCTGACTTGGCGATCCTTCGCTTGGAGACGGTTCCGGCGCATCGTTCCGCTCTACCTGCTGATCAGCATCCCCTATGCGATCGTCGCCTACAAAACCGCCTTCGGCTGGCGGGAGGGGGTGGCGACACTTTTGCTGTGGCCCGCTACGGATCAAATGACTGCGCCGGCACTGCCCGCGGCATGGACGCTGTGCTTCGAAATGCTCTTCTACGCCGCCGCAACCATCGTTCTCGTCGACCGGCGAATGCTATTGGCTCTCATCGGAATCTTCGGCCTCGCAATGATCTTTCGCTCGGCTGGTCCGGCGCTGCAGTTTCTTGGCAACCCGCTGATCATCGAGTTCGGCTTTGGCGTCGCTCTTGCCTATGCACCTAAGTGGAAACCGGCAGTGTGGTGCCTGCCGATCGGAGCCGGGGCGATGATAGCTGTCGGATTCATTGGGATGGCGCCGCAAGGAGGGACGATGGAGTTTCTCGCCGGCGATAACGGGTTTCAGCGCGTGCTGGTCTACGGTTTCCCGGCGGCGCTGATCGTCTTCGGCACGATGCAGATCGACGCACAGCCGAGCGCATGGACGGTTCTCGGTGATGCCTCTTACATGCTTTATCTGATCCACACTCTGCCGATAACGCTGCTTCTGATGGTGTGGACCGCATTTCCGATTCCTCCGGACCTCATCATCGTGATTGGCACAGCCATATCGGTTCTTTTCGCTTGGCGGATGTACATTCGGTTCGAGCTGCCGCTCCGCAAATTCCTGCGCCGGTATGATCCACATCTGAAGACTGATGGTCACGCCGATCACTTGGTGGTGCCAGACGCTGCGGGACGAGGGTGATCCCGTCCGAACGGACTCTGCCGTTCCTGTCAACTGACAGGCCCACCGCCGCCCCCTGCAAGCAAACCCAGGCGTGCCGAAAGCGTTCGCATCGGCACAAGAACCCATCCATGAGAATTTGGCTGAAGAGCGTTTCACTCGGAACATATCCGGGAAAGACAGGTTTGGTGGAAGCAGTACCCAACCAAAGGAGATGCTCCGATGATCACCAAACTTCTCTCCGCAACCGTGCTTACGGTCGCTCTGGCCACGTCGGCCATGGCACAGTCGAACGGCACCGGATCCGGTTCGACGTCCGGCGCCACCAGTGGCGGCAATGGGACCACGACCGGCACTGGCGTCGGCACAGGCTCCGGTGCGACGACCACGCCCGCCGACCCGAGCACGACAAATTCGACAACCAAGTCGAACGGCATGACCGACCGCTGCAAGGATGCCGCGGGCAACGACATCGACAACAACACCGCCAGCGGCAACACGACGTCGAACATGCAGAACTGCAACAAATGAGCCACAGGCTCGGAGCGCCGCCCGAAGTCGTTCTTCTCCCTGGGGCGACTGATCGGGCGGTGTTCTTGCTGCAGGGACGCCGCTGAGCCGCGATGGCGTCAGGCAACGCCGTCCGCTCGATCGGGTTGGCAGGCGCGTGCCGGACCTGCATTCCTTCATCACAAGAAATCGTGACATGCTGGAAAACGCCCGCCGTCGCCGTGCGGGAGAACCGGCTCATCATGACCAGTCACGCAAGATCATGGACGGTTCCGGAGGCCGGCAAGCTGGTTCCGGTAGGTCGCTGGACATGAAGTATGTTCAGGCGTGGTGGAACATCGGCGATCAACTGTCGTTGACACGCTCGTGAGAGAAAGGACCGTCCATGTCAAAATTCCAGGCTGCCACTCCGGATCGTCTGCGGCAACTCAGGCTTGAAGCGTCGGCTTACTTCACCCCGATGATGCTGCACGAGGCATTGCTCCGCCTTTCCCATGCCTGCGGCGGTGAAAGCCTTGAGCGGTTCGAGAAGGCCATGGTCGATCAGATAGAGGCGACGAAGGACGATCGGCCCGATTTCGAAACGATCAAGGAATTCGCGATCGAGCAGCTTTATGCCTTGATCCGCGAAGCCAATGAGTCACCAAAGAAGAAACAGTCGCTGGAGAAGATGGATACGCGCAGGACGCCTGGCCGCTCCGAAGAACCGCAGACGCTCGAGGATCAACTGCAGGCCGGGTTGGAGGACTCTTTTCCGGCAAGCGACCCACCCGCGGTGGTGTCCACGGCAATTCCAGGCGGAGCAAAGAAGCTGGTCGGGACCGACGAGGTCCTGAAACAGCAGCGAGAACAGGCCGCCAGAGAAGCCCGCCAACCATAGGGCCCAGGCATGGCTGCATACCGGGCCTTGCAGCCATGCGCCGGTGTGACAGCGCATGGCTCTCCGCATCAAAGCTTGACAGCGGTTTCCCGTGCCCACAGCCGTAGTTTGCGGCAAGCCTCTATAAACGTCTTCACGGAACCTGCGGTATCAAGCCCGATCAGCCCCTCATCGGCATCGGGCGCCACGCCCGCCTTGGCCAGGAGAGGTTGGGCCGCCGCTGTGAAGCCGATGAATTTGCAATGCGCGAACGCATCTGACACGAAGTCCTTCGCGGCCGCCTCGTCGAGCAGCATCTCGGCACCCTCCTCGGAGAGGAGCAGCACCACGGCGTCGAACAACACAGACGGGCCGCCGTCGATCATGTGTCGGGCCTCGATGTGAGTGCCGTCAGCCGCGTCGACGCCGCCCACCTTGGGCGCGATGACCTCCATCACCGCGCCTTCCGTTTCGATGGCGGAACGGAGCTCTTCGAACAGCGCGGTGTCGGTTCCATTGCTAAGCAGGACGCCGACCTTGCGGCCCTTGAAACTGTCAGGCCCGTTCTCGATGATGCTGAGCGCCGGCGAAGGCGGCAGGTCGTCGCGCGTCGGAACGGCTGCCTCCGCGGGGTCGGGCATATTCCGAATGCCAAGCTTGTCGGCGACGGTGGTCGCCAGGGTTTCGTCGATGTTCAGCAGATGCGAAACCATGCGTTCGCGGATCGCCGGTGCCTGGACCTTGCTCAATTCGAAGGTCAGCGCCATGGCGATGTGGCGCTGCTCCGGCGGTGTCTGGCTGTTGAAGAATTGCCGGGCCTGGCTGTAGTGATCGGCGAAGCTTTCCGCGCGCAGACGCACCTTCTGCCCGTCCTCGGCATCGGCGAAGGAACGGAAGCCGCGTTGCGGATCCTCGCGCGGTCCCAGCCCCCATGAATTCGGTTCATAGTTGGCGCGACCGACCGGATTGCGCATAGCCATGTGTCCGTCCTGTTGGAAATGGGCGAACGGGCACTTCGGCGCATTGATCGGAAGATGGGTAAAGTTCGGGCTGCCCAGCCGTTTCAACTGGGTATCGAGATAGGAGAAGTTGCGGCCCTGCAGAAGCGGATCGTTGGAGAAGTCAATTCCGGGCGGCACATTCTGCGTCATGAAGGCAACCTGCTCGGTCTCCGCGAAGAAATTATCCGGCATCCGGTCAAGCACCAGCCGCCCGACCGGGATTGGTTCGAGCACCTCTTCAGGAATGATCTTGGTTGCGTCCAGAATGTCGAAGTCGAAGCTGTCGGCAAACGCCTGATCGAACAATTGCACCGTCAACTCCCATTCCGGGAAATTGCCGGACTGGATGGCGTCCCATAGATCGCGACGGTGAAAGTCCGGATCGGCGCCATTGATCTTGACAGCCTCATTCCAGACCACCGATTGCATGCCGAGCTTTGGCTTCCAGATGAATTTGACGAAGGTGGATTCGTCTTTGGCGTTGACCAGGCGGAACGTGTGGACGCCAAAGCCCTGCATGAAGCGGAAGGAGCGCGGGATCGCGCGATCCGACATGATCCACATCACCATGTGCATCGATTCCGGCATCAGGCTGATGAAGTCCCAGAAATTATCGTGAGCGGTCTGGGCTTGAGGAAAGGCCCGGTCCGGCTCCTGTTTGGCGGCATGGATCAGATCGGGAAACTTGATCGCGTCCTGGATGAAGAAAACCGGGATATTGTTGCCGACCAGATCCCAGTTGCCTTCCCTGGTGTAGAGCTTGACCGCGAAGCCGCGGACGTCGCGGGCGAGATCGAACGAGCCCTTGTTGCCGGCAACCGTCGAGAAGCGCACGAAGGCCGGTGTCTTTTCGCCGGCCCTCTGGAAAATATCGGCACGTGTGTATTTGGCCAGAGACTCGTAGGTTTCGAAGTAACCATGCGCGCCGTAGCCGCGGGCATGGACGACCCTTTCAGGAATGCGTTCGTGGTCGAAGTGGAAAATCTTCTCCCGAAAATGAGAGTCCTCGATCAGCGCTGGTCCGCGTTCGCCGATCCGCAATGTGTTTTGATCGTCGGAGACGGGTGTTCCGAGCGCCGTGGTCAGAGTGGGCGTCTCACCCCCGGCGATCTGGTGCAATTCCCCGCCGTTTCCGCGCGCGCTATCCGGTTCCTGTCCACTTGCCGATTGGCGAGCGGAGCGACGGGCGGATTTGGCCATGACATACCTCGTTTTGATGCCGGAGGGGGGTGGAAGTACTCAGGAGGTCAAACTGCCGGTGCGCGGCTTTGTTCCCGTGAAAGAACCGCTGCGCGCGCGTGCATCGCCCAAGGCGACATCCCTATCGCGGCGACGGCATGGGCCGATTGGGTAAGATGCCCCCGCTGCGCGGAATTTCTGAAGAGTTGTCTTCAGCGCGAGGAACGAACCAAACTTCCATGCATTTAGCAGGGGCTGCGTTCATACACTCTTCTTCTGGGAGCTGGACCATTGTCATCCGGAGGCTACATTTTGGCCGACCAAGAAACCAATGAAGTTTCCATCGTTGAGCTCATACCCGCCATGCGGGCTTTCGCGCGTACCTTCTGCCGCGTCCCCGACGATGCCGACG
The DNA here is from genome assembly GCF_006440875.1 of Mesorhizobium sp. B2-5-7. NCBI lineage: Bacteria > Pseudomonadati > Pseudomonadota > Alphaproteobacteria > Hyphomicrobiales > Phyllobacteriaceae > Mesorhizobium > Mesorhizobium sp. B2-5-7. The sequence goes on from NZ_VFUO01000006.1 coordinate 52,112, forward strand.
ATCTGGTACAGGAGACACTGACCAAGGGTCTCGCCAACATCGACAAGTTCGAACCCGGCACACGCATGAAGTCGTGGCTCTTCACCATCATGCGCAACACGTACTACACCCGGGTCAAGATCGCTGCCCGGGAAGCGCCAGGCCTGCTCGACTGCGCATCGTCCCGACCGATTTCGGAAGCCACCCAGGAATGGAGCGTTCAAAGCAAGGAAGTCCACGCCGCCATACAAAAGTTACCGGAACACCAACGCGAGGTTCTGATGCTGATTGGCGTTCTGGGGGTGAGTTATGAAGAAACGGCCGAGATATGCGGCTGCGCGGTGGGGACGGTAAAAAGTCGGCTGAACCGTGCCCGCGCCAATATTCTCGAGTTGCTTGGGGAGAGTTCGTTGCAGACACTAATCGAAAGACGAAATCATCTATCGGATGGTCAACTCGATATGGAGGGTGACAGCCGCAGATAATCAGTTCTGCACGTCACGTCGACGTTTCTCAACCAGCGCGTTTTGCAACTCCATGGCCAGCCTGGTTAGCCGGTCTGGAATTTTTTCCTGCTCTATGGCGTCCAGGAGAGAAGTGATCTCCTGATCCATGGCCAGACCGAATTGCGGGTCCGCGGTATCGTCGCTCGAATGAGACATCCATATTCTCTTGATAACCAGCAGTCCCTGACTTTAGTGTGGTGACAAACGCCGGACATTACAAGGCAATGTCCGCCGCCGGCAGGGTTGCCGGCAATCCTTGCACAGCTTTATTTCCTTGGCCCTACGTGCTGCAGGCAAAGGACGTGGAGCGCCCGCGTTCAGTCGTTCGGCGCCTGGTCCGCGGCATGATCCTGATATCGATCGGACTTGATGCGATCGCCGTCCAGCCCGCGCTCATCGCCGTGCTGCTTCCCGCAGCCGATCTTTCTTGCCGCGGGTGCCATGATTTCCTCCTTCGGGTCGGTGCCGACCTTCGGCGCCTCTGGTTCGACGTCCGAACTGGCGGCGCGCAGTAATGTTCCGCCGCCTCGAGCAAGTAGGAAAGCCTCGCCATCCCATGACCGAAACGGCTTCTCGCCATTGATGACGACCCGCATTTGGTGAGCTTCCGCCAGGCGGCCGATGTCGGCGCGGTCCCACGAAAGCGATCCGCGATAGGAATAGTTCAGCAAGGCGAGCCAGCCAGGCCGTTTCAGAACGCGTGCGATCTCATCGAAATGCCCCTCGGCCATGCCGGCCAGAACCAGATAAGGAAAGCTGTCAACCGCCAGCACGCAATCGAAACTGCCGTCGTCGAATTCGCTCAAATCGAGACCGGAGGTTTGCCGCAACTCGACATTGCCCAGCGCAGCGCACCGCTCGGAGGCGATGGAGATCATCCGCGATGATATGTCGATGCCGACCATGCGGTTGAAGGAGTTGGAAAGCGCATACTCGAAACGGCCGATGCCACAACCAATGTCCAGAATATCCCGGCGGGTTCCGGAGAAGTCCTGCTGCTTGAGCCAGGCGACGACTTCGTCGGTCGTGGCCGAGAGCCTTTCCTCATCCCCTAGGGATGCGAGCTGGACACTTGCTGTCTCCGAAATCGCTGCCGCCGCATCGAAGCTCGAGGCCAGCCGCGTGACGACGGCGGCACCGGTCTCCCCTTCGTCGCGTGTGTGCCGAACGGCCGCTCCCGTCGCTCGCAATGTGGCAAAGATATCTGGCTTGCGGCGAAGCAACCCGGCTACCTCTTGCAGCCTTTCCGCGTCTCGCGCATTCGACGGAACGATATCCAGCACGATCTTTGCCAGTTCCGCCGCCCTGATCCCCGTCTGCAGGTGAAGCGCCAGCCTGGCGACGACTGCTTCGGCGCAAACACCGTCCGCCATGCAGTCTTCAACAGCCGATCTGATCGTAGTGCGGCGCGGAGCGGATTTTGGCTTGGTTGCAGGCATGGTAATCAACTCCGCGTCCAGACCCTGCGCATCGTCCACCTGTCGATGGCGCCCCAGCCATATTTGTAGGCTTCCTGGCCGCGCAGGAAATCGAACTCGCGCGCACCTTCGCGGATCGATTCCGCGATCGCGTGGCCGATCAGGATCGCCCCTGGGCTCTCTTCGGCATAGGCGGGGTCGAAGCCCCCGAGATAGGCATAGGCACGACCGCGATGGTGGAAGCCGTAATAGGCCCCGACCGTCCTGCCGTCGATTGCCAAAAGCCAGCATCGGACCAGGCCGCGAGCGTCGAGCAAGGGAAGTGAGCGCCTGTGGAATTCCTCTGCAGCCGCGTCGGCCAACACGCCACCTCCGTGTCCGGCCCAGCGCGCGTCGTGCAGGCGGATCAACTGATCGAGGAAGGTTTGAGGATCGCCTCGTGCCGACGACAACGCTATCCGGCCGCGTCTGGATGCGGCCTGCCGCGCCCGTCGCAACTGGCGCCGGCGCCGGGAGGGTACACAGCCTGCAAGGGTATCGTCTCCGGCGATGGCGAGCACGGGGCAAGCACCATGAGTGGCTCGCTGCCCCGCCTTCAGATCGGGATGCGCAATCGCAAGACCGGCGCCGCCTTCCGGCAAATCCGACAGGATCCACTGCGACCAGCCGACCGAGAGGATCTTTTCGGCAACAATGGCCGCGACCTGGTTTTCGACGCCGGGAACACACAGGACATCCAGATAGTCGCTGAGCGAAATGCCGACCGGAAGAAGTTTCGAGCCGGCGGTCCCGTGCTCTAGATAAAGCGGCGCTAGCCCTATCAGTTCGCTTCCGCGCCAGACCGCGACCGTCGCCAGGTCGCCGGGCCCGAATGTGCGCCACCATGGCACCAGCCACGCAGGAGATTGAAACGGCGTCGCCGAGGAACTCTGCTCCCACAGTCCCCACCAATCCGCCGCAAGCGCATCGAATTGCGCCGGATCATCGATGATCTGACCGCGCAACACAGGCTCGCTCACGGCGTGACGGCGAGGCGCCCGGCATCGGTGCCAAGTCGCGCCAGCGCCTGATAGGCATCCATGTAAGACGAGATCATTCGCTCCAGCGAGAACCGCCGTCGCGCCTCGGCGCGGCATGTCTCGGCGTCCAGGCTTGACGCCGCAACGATGGCTTGTGCCATCTCGTCGATCGTATTGACGAGAAAACCGGTCTTGCCGTGCTCGATCACGTCCGGAAGCGCACCATTCGGAAAGGCGATCACCGGTGTGCCGCAGGCCAGCGCCTCCATGGCGACAAGGGAGCTGGTCTCGGCGGCAAGGCTCGGGATGACCAGACAGCGTGCTGCGTTGAGAAAGCGCCGCTTGGCGGTGAAACCGAGCGGACCAAGAAAGCGGCGGCGGCCATCGAGGCGAGGTTGGACCTCGTCGTGAAAGTAACGCGTGTGCGTTTCATAGGGATAGACCTTACCGCCGACAACCAGGGGTACACCTGCCTGCTTGGCCGCGTCCAGCGCCAGGTGGATGCCCTTTTCCGGGCAGATGCGGCTCAGGACCAGTGCGAAGTCGCGCTTCGGCTGCAGCAGGCTGAGCGCCTCTATGTCTACTCCATTCGGAATTGGCGGGGCCAGTTTGGCGCCGGGTGGCACGGTTTTCTGCTGGGCGGCCGAGACTGCATGAAGCCACAGGTCGTCGCGCGTCGGCTGCAAGGCCCCGGCCGGATACCAGTCCAGCGGCAGGTGAAGGGTCACCAAGGTGGGGCCATCGTCGGGCAGATAGGCATCGAAATCGATGCCATGCAGATGAACCACATCGATCGGCCATCTGGCGCGGACAGCCGCGATCGCGGTTCGATGAGCCTGCTGCGCGCGGCTCTTCGCCGCCTCGTCGAGCACGCCGCCTTCCGCCGGTGTTTCCACAAGCGTGCCGCTCGCGCTGGAGCCCCGGCAGCCGACGACAATAGACCGATGACCCGCGCCAACCAGCGCGCGATCGAGCATCGACAGGACCTGTTCGGCACCCCCGACCGCATCCGGTCCGACAGGCGCGAGGGGATAGGCGACATTGAGGACGGTGAGCGTCATGGCCGACCGAGCCATGGTGCGGGATGGGCGAGGGCGGTTGCGCACGACCTGGTGCCGATCTCGAAGGGGCCGAGAGCCTTGACCTCGGTCAGTGCATCCAATGATCGCGGACCGGGTCGCATGAGAGCTTCACGCAGCCGAGGCCCGCTGCGTCCGGAGCGAGGCGGACGTCATGCCGGGCGCGTAGCGGCGGATCATCGTTGCACAGAACTCGGCGAATTCCTCGGGCACCAGCGGAGGGCTGGTGTGGTGAGGCATCATTCCGCGATGCTCGGGTGTGAAGCAGAAGGTGACCGTGACGTCGAAAGCGGCGAGTGCTTCCATCTGTCGGTCGAACCAGTCCAACGCATTCGGCCTGAAGCTATCGGCCCAGGAAAGCCCCGTGCGCATATTGGTCACGCCGAGCCGCTTCATCCAGGCGACGGCATCGTCCAGCCGCGGGTCCTCGAAATGAAACCACTGCACCAGGCCCATTGCGGGTGTGTAGCGTAGGAATTCTTCCAGCGCCGGTTTTGGCGTACCGTCCTGGCGCAGCAGCCCCATGTGGAAATGGCGGTAATAGGAAGATCCCTCCGCCTCGCGATGCCGCGTCGTTGCTTCCCATTCGCGCGGAAGGTCGTAGAGGCTGTACCACTGGATTCGCGGTGCGTTGCCGAGCAGCAATTCGGCGGTGCGCTTGAGCCCCCAGACCTGTATTTCCTCGGCCCCGAAGGTCGATACGCCGACCTCGCTGACCCAGATGGGGAGGTCGGTGACGGTCGCGATCTCACCGATCTTCTGCGGCCATTCCTGAATTTGCCACAGGTTCCAGTCGAGGGGAAAGCCGTGAACAGCGACGGCGTCGACATGGTCCAGCACGCCGAATTCCTTCATGCGCGTGATAAAGCCCGGGTCTATCGGCGAGATGCCGCCAAGCACTTTTGTCAGAGCCGGGTTCTCGGATGCGATCGCGTCCGCCGACAGGACTGCCATCCTGGCAAAGCGGCTCCAATCGGGGTCGAGCTCGGGGTCCCAATGCGATTTGTTGTTGGGCTCGTTCCAGATCATCGCGGCTTCAATCATGGAGCTTTCCTTTCGACGGATATATCGCGCCGCCGCCGGCCGGATCGCCGGCAGCGCGGCAGAAATAGACCTCCTGCTCGGGATGCAGAACGATCTCGAAACCGGCGCTGCGCAGCATCGCTTCGGTGCAGGCCCGGTTCGGTATCCACCAGTTGGTCGGATCGTCGGCATAGCGGTGTTCGATGAAATGCAGCTTGGGAAATTCCGGCTGGTCGAACAAATCATGCGTCCAGAAATGATAGTTCTCTTCCAATGCGGGCAGGTCCTTGCTGCCGCGCTGCATGGACTGAAAGATCATCAGGTCGACGGCGACGTGCTCACGGATCAGGTCGAGCGCGAGCAAGGGGTGGCGCAGATGGTAAAGCACTCCCATGAAGAGCACGACATCGAATGTCTCGCGCAGGGCACCGACGTCGTAGACCGACAGCTTCTGGAATTCGATATCACAGTCCGCGATCTCGGCGGCAAAGCGGGCCTGCGCCAGATAGGCCTCGTCGAAATCGATCCCGAGGACACGGGCGGCGCCTCGCCGTTTCATCTCGATCGAGTAGAAGCCGGCATTGCAGCCAATATCCAGCACGGTCTTGCCGGTCAGATCAGCGGGTATGGCATCGGCGAATTTGCGCCATTTGATCAGCGGGTAGTTGCCGAGAAAGTGGTCGGGCGCGGTTTCGACGCCGGCCAGGTCCATATTGTGGAACCACGGGCCGAGCGCGTCGATGCGCCGGCGGATTTCGGCATGGGAATGCAACATGGTCAGGCTCCTTCACCCGGAACGACAGGCACATGCGAATGCGCGCCGGGCATGATCGTTGCGGGCTGGTGATGAGCTGACGGGACGCCGTTTTCAAGCAACCGCAGAGCTGTGCGATACCCATTGAACGTACCGACATCGACATAAGCGGACCCTGCCTTGACACCATAGGCCACACCCCCGCCCGCAAGGTAGGCGTTGATCAACGTGCCGATATATTCGTCACGACCATCCCGCTCGCGCCAGAGTGCCGCAAGCCGATGCAGGATGTGGCCGGGCATCTTGAACGCGCCCCAAACCCAGTTCGTGGCGGCGTCCTGCCGCTTGACCTGGATTTCGATCACCCGCTCCTCATCATCGGTAACGACGGCGTCAAAGAATTCCGGGCTATCCACCGGGAAGAGCAGAAATGAAAGCTGATCGTCAGGCAAGTGGCAGAAACCGTCGTCGGGAAACCAGATCGTGTCTGGAAGGCCGACGAGGACGACCTCGTCGGGCGCGACGAGGGGCGCTGCCCGGAAAATCGCATCACAGAGACCGACGGGTTGAGGCTGCACCACGAAGAGCGCTGCCGCCTCACCGTAGCCGGCGGCATAATATTCGAGGATGTCGGATTTGCCCGATCCGATGATGAAGCAAATCTTGTCGACGCCGGCCTGGACCATGCGCCGTACCAGATACTCGCTCACGGCGCAGGGACGTTCGGTCTGTCCGTCGATCCTGCTGCCGACCGGCAGCAGCTCCTTCGAGAAGCCGAGCGGTTGAATGCGGCTGCCGCGTCCGGCAGCGGGCACGATGCCCAACATCAGACTGCTTCCTTCATCGGTTCACCGACTGGGTTTCGCAAGGCATCGGCCAGGATTTTGTCCAGTTCCGCTGCGCGCTTGGCGGAAGTGTGCTCGCCCAAGACCCGTTCGCGGGCTCGCCTTCGAATGCCGTCGAGTTCGAACTCCGGCAATTGCATTGCCGCGACCACATCATCCGTGTCGCGCGCCAACAGCACTTCGCGGCCGGGTTCGAAGAATTCCGCGAGGCCTGGCCATGCGTCGGTGACGATGGCAGCCCCACACGCGGCCGCTTCGAAGAGCCGTCCCGAGGGGCACCAGCCCTTTTGCGCCATCGCTTCGCGGGTGACGTTCAGTGTCAGCCGCGACGAGGAGAAGAACGCCGGATGGTCGGCGGGCGGCAGATGCCTGACGAAGAAGATGTTGTCGCTCCATGGGAATTCCTGCGGATATTGTGCGCCGCCGATGATGAAGCGCTGGTCGGGCAGGCGCGCGGCCGGGCGGACCAGAAGCTTTTCGACGCCGGCCTGGCGATCCGCCGCGTAGGTCCCGAGATAGGACAAATCACCGGCGAATTCGGCCCGCTTCTCTGCCGGCCGGTGCTGGTCCGGATCGACATGCCCGTAGAGCGGCATCACGCGGCGCGCGCCCAGCACCGTCTTCAGCGCCTCGATCGCCGGGCCGCCGGTGTAGCTCAGGACGAGGTCGTAGTCGGCAAGGCCTTCAGGTCCGAAATAGGGCGGCCGCTCACCTTGTTCGACGCGGGCAAGCGTGACTGGAGTATCGAGATCGTAAAAGACACGCAGTCCGCGGCATGCCTGCTGCGCGAGGCGCGAAGCCTCGACGGCGTCGGGACAATAAGAGGTGACGACCACGACATCCGCTTGCTTCATCGCCCGTTCCGCGACGCGGCGGATGTCCTCCCAGTCCGGATAGATGACGACGTTGCCTCCATCGAGTTGATCCAGATCGCGGGTCCCGGCATAATAGGGGGTGTCGCGTTCGAAAAAGGTGATCGACCAGCCCAGCCGGGCGAGGGCGCGGATCAGCCCACGCCACAGCGTGGCATGGCCGTTTCCCCATGAAGACGTGACGGTAAGACCGAAAATGACCATCCGCATGGGGAATTTCCTCGTCAGGCAGCTTCGTTCAATCGCAGGAGCTTCGAGCCCCAGTCGCCCGATACGATCGTCGTGATCGAGGCGGGATCGACGTCGAAGCGAAAGCAGTCGCCTACCGGCAAGCCAAGCACCTTGCAGACGGCGGCCTTAATCACATCGGCGTGGCTGATCAGGGCGACACATTGGTTCTGATGCAGCTCGCGGACGCCGTTCATCAGCGAGACGATGCGCTCCTGGACATCCAGCATGGTCTCGCCGCTCGGTGTCCGGGCCTCCTGCCGCTGATCGTTCCACGCGCGCCAACTGGCATCGCCGTTCAATTCGTCGAAAGTCTTCCCCGACCAGTCGCCGAAGTCGATCTCGTCGAGTTCGGCGCGGATCGCGATTTCGCCGACACCGCAAGCGAGAGCGATCGGAACCGCCGTCTCCTGCGTGCGCTCGCGCGGGCTGCATAGAATGGCTGCAATCGTCTCACGGGCCATGCGGCCGCCAAGCTGCTCCGCTTGAGCCTTGCCGGCCTCGCCGAGACATACACCGGCCATGCGGCCCGCAAGGTACGAGCCGACATTGTCGTGCGCCGCATGGCGGATCAAAAAGAACGTCGTCGTCATTCCGCGGCATCCAGCAATGGCTCGTCCTTGCCGGCGATGAAAGCGAGCGTGCGCTGGCGCGCTTCGGCGTCGGTGAACTGTTCGGGTGGCGATTTCATGAAATAGCTGCAAGGACCCGTCAGCGCCCCGGCAATGCCGCGGTCGAGCGCGAGCTTGGCGCAGCGCACCGCATCGATCACCACGCCGGCTGAATTGGGCGAATCCCACACTTCCAGCTTGAGCTCGGCATTCAGCGGCACGCCGCCGAAGGTCGTGCCTTCGACGCGGATGTAGGCCCATTTGCGGTCGGTGAGCCAAGGCACGTGGTCGCTGGGGCCGACATGGATGTTGCCCGGCTCCAGGGGAACATCGAGCTGGCTGGTTACCGATTGCGTCTTGGAGATCTTCTTCGATTCCAGCCGCTCGCGTTCGAGCATGTTGAGAAAATCGGTGTTGCCGCCGAAATTCAGCTGATAGGTGCGATCGATGCGCACGCCGCGCTCGCGAAAGAGATTGGCCAGCAACCGGTGCACGATGGTGGCGCCGACCTGGCTCTTGATATCGTCGCCGACCAGCGGCAGCCCGCGTTGCTCGAAGCGCCGGCGCCATTCCGGACGCGAGGCGATGAAGACCGGTATGCAATTGACGAGGGCACAGCCGGCCTCGAGCGCGCATTCAGCGTAGAAGTGCGTCGCCTCTTCCGAACCCACCGGCAGGTAGGAGACCAACACATCGGCTCCGCTGTCGCGCAGGATCTCGCTGACATTGGCAACCGGTTCGGGCGCTTCTTCGATTTCGTCGCGCAGATATTTGCCGATCCCGTCAAGCGTCGGCCCGCGTTCGACGAGAACGCCGGTCGTCGGCGCGTCGGCAAAGCGGAACGTGTTGTTGGGGGGAGCGTAGATCGCATCCGCGACGTCACGGCCGACCTTGCTTTTGGCGACATCGAACGCACAGACAATTTCGATGTCGTCGACGTGATAGCCACCGAGATCGGCATGCACGAGCCCCGGGATCGGTTCGTTGCTTTTGGCATGACGATAATAGGAGAGGCCCTGCACCAGGGAGGATGCGCAATTGCCCACTCCAACGATACCAACACGAACTTTTTTCGATCCCACGAAACTGCCGCCCTATGCTGTTCAAAGGTAAGTTCCTTGCGCCGAACCGCCACCGTGCCGGAATGTTCCTTGGCTTGGTCAAAAATTGCGCGAAGCAGCATGGATCGAAGCTGGGCGCGCCGCGTTGCCCGCACGGCAAGCACCGGAAATCGACCAATGATCGTCTACGGCGACCACAAGCGGACCGAGAATGCACGACAGCTTCAGGAGGCGGCGATCGAAATGGCCCAAGGCCTCGATCGCATGCCTTGCGGCATCCGGCGCCATGCCGCATTGGTCGGGCTGTTCGTCAGCGTGTCGGAACTGGTCCAGGGGCTCGCGGATGTCGACTTCAAGGCCCGGGGCGTCGACACCAATTCGCCTTCGCAACGGCAAGGCGCCAGGCTACTGGTCGGGCTTGCGGCAGAGGTGGCGAGGTCGTGGCGAAACGGGTTCGCCGTAGACGGTGGCATCGACCTGCGACTTCTCCAAATGCTGGCCGGGCTCGATTGCAAGGCAGAGGTTTTGACCGGCTCGGCCGAGGGCTACGCGCACTATGCCCTTTATCCAGAGAGTTATCTCGGCGCGGCGCGGGTATCAGGTCTCGATGCGAACACATGCGTGATCGGCATCCGCAGCATCGGCCTGGGGCTCGCGGCCATGGTGGCGGCCGCGATCGGTGCGCCGGCGCCCATTAGCGTGCGCCCGATCGGGCATCCTTTCGATCGGCGCCTCAATGCCGATCCGCGTTTGGTGGCGGCCTGGAGGAACGAGCCGTCGGCCCGTTTCGCGGTCGTCGACGAAGGTCCCGGCCTGTCGGGAAGTTCGGTCCATGCCGTCGTCGCGTGGCTGAGAAAACAGGGCATCGATACGGACCGCATTCACCTGTTCCCCAGCCATTCGGGCGATCCGGGCGCCGAAGCCTCGCCGGATGTTCGGGAGACATGGGTGCGCTGCCGCAGGCATGTGGCGATGACGTTCGAACGCACCTTCCCCGAAAGCTCGCAAAGTCCAACGCTGCGCGATTGGGTAGCCGAGGCGGTTGGCAGTCCGAAATTGCGCTTGACCGAAATATCCGGGGGCGCGTGGCGCTCCCTTCACTACGCCGACGAAAAGCGCTGGCCACCGAGCACACGCGGCACCGAACGGCGAAAGTTCCTGGCCTCCGCGGGTCAAGGTCGCTGGCTTGTCAAATTTGTCGGCCTCGGCGAAACCGGGCTGCGCAAGATGCAAGCCGCCAGGATGTTGCATCAAGCCGGATTCGGACCGCAAGTCATCGGGGTCTGCCACGGTTTTCTGGTCGAACGGTGGACCGATGGAACCACGATGGATCAGCTGCCGCTGTCCAGGCAGAGACTTGTCGCGGCGTTCACACGCTATCTGGCCTGGCGTGCGACCAATCTGCGGACCTGCGAAGCCGGCGCATCATTGCTCGCCCTCGCGGAGATGGCGGTTCACAATGCTTCCGAAGCTTTGGGCGAAAGCCAGGCGGCGAGACTGCGGACCTGGTTCTCGAAGCAGACGCCCATAGAGGTGTTGGAACGGGTCGAGATCGACGGCAGGCTGCATCCCTGGGAGTTTCTGGTCGGTTCCGATGGCACGCTGATCAAGACGGATGCAGTCGACCATTGCCGAGGACACGATCTGATCGGCTGCCAGCCGATAGAATGGGATATTGCCGGCGCCTGCGTAGAATATGACTTGTCCGAAGCCGAGGCGGCGACGTTGATCGGCGGCATGGATAACCGCATGGATAGCCGCATCGACACCAGGCTCATCGATTATTTCAAACCTTGCTATTTGGCGTTTCAGCTCGGGCTGTGGAGCATGGCCGCCCAAACCGAGAATGGCTGGGAAAGAGCAAGGCTGGAGGAGACGGCAAACCGATATGAGGCAGGACTGACACGGTTCCTGGGCCAGGCCAGGGCCGATTAGTCTGCGTCAATCCAGCCTGCGCAGCATGTCTGCTTCCTGCTCGAGAATACTGGCCACCTCCTCCCGCTGCAGATGCGTCATCATCAGGCTGACACAGCACTCCAGATAGGTGATTGAGGCTCGCCGCAAATACGCAGCCGTCTCTCGTTCCGCCATCCTGTCGATATCGGTCCGAGATCGCTTGGGGTGCATGAGGAGGTCCTCCATATGTGGTCCTCCCGTCAAACCAAAAGCTTGCCTGGATGTTCCCGCGGGAATCGATGCGAAGATGTGACCGCGGTCCGGCATCAGGCAGGGAGGTTCTGCAGCCCGCCTGACGTGGGTCTCGCCCTTGTGGAGCGTCCTGCCATTTGATCGCCGATCGAGCCGCCTTCAAGCGTGGCGAAATAGCTGATCGTCCGCGCGAGCCCCTCGGTGAGAGGCACTCTTGGCGTCCAGCCGAGCAGCGTTTTTGCGCGCGAGATGTCGGGCTGCCGGCGTCGAGGATCGTCCTGCGGCAGGGGCAGGAACGTCATGTCCGATTTGGTGCCGGTCATGGCCTTCACCAATGCCGCCAGTCGCACGATGGTGAATTCGCCGGGGTTGCCCAGATTGACGGGCTTGCCCGGATTGGGATTGATATCCATAAGACCCATCAACCCATCGATCAGATCGGAGACATAGCAGAAGGATCGCGTCTGCATGCCGTCGCCGAAAATCGTCAGCGGGCGCTTCTCGAGCGCCTGCATGATCAGGTTCGAGACGATGCGGCCGTCCGCGGGATCCATTCTCGGCCCGTAGGTGTTGAAGATACGTGCGACACGAACGTCGGCCTTGCCGGCTCGCAGATAGTCGAAGCAAAGTGTCTCGGCCGTGCGCTTGCCCTCGTCGTAGCAGGCGCGTGGGCCGGTGCAGTTCACATGGCCGACATAGTCTTCCCTCTGCGGATGTTGCTCCGGATCGCCATACACTTCACTCGTGGAGGCCTGCAGCAATCGCGCGTCGTTGCGGGCGGCGAGTTCGAGCAGGTTCAATGTTCCGATGACGCAGGTTCGCGTGGTGTGGATCGGATCGGCCTGGTAACGCGGCGGCGAGGCGGCGCAGGCCATGTTGAAAATGCGATCCACCGGCTCGCCAAGGTCCAATGGACGGCAGATATCCTGCTCGATCAACCGGAAACCCGGCTGGTCCATGATCGCGTTGATGTTCTCCATGCGACCGGTAAGAAAATTGTCGGCGCAGATCACACGCCAGCCATCGCGCAACAATGCTTCGCAAAGATGCGAACCGAGGAAGCCCGCGCCACCGGCGACGAGCACCGTCTTTGCCCTTTGCGCTTTTTTTGTTTGTCGCATCGCGATTTTCTCCTGTCTGCCAGTCATGCTGCACTTCCGATATCGAGATCGAGGACCACCGGCCCCTTTTGCGTAAGCGCCGTGATGAATTCGCGAGCCCTGGCCGCACCGGTGTGGGAGGCAAGGACGAGTTCGCGTGCCCGGTCGGCCATCGCGAGACGTGTACGAGCCGATTCCCGGGACAGGATCGCGACGACCTCGTCCGCCATCCTGGCCGTGTGGATCGTCGATGCGGGAAAGAAGCTGTCGAGGCCTGGCCAGCGGTCGCTGATGATCGGCGTGCCGCAAGCCGCGGCTTCGAAAAGGCGCACGCTGGGCGACCATCCCGCGGCAATCATGGAACTGCGTGTGACGTTCAGGGTGTAGCGCTGACGGCTATAGAATGCGGCATGATCGGCCGGCGGCAAGTGTTCGATGCGCTCGACATTGTCGGGCCAGTCGATGTCGGACGGATATTGCGAGCCGGCCACGACGAAACGCCGATCCGGCATGCGCCGTGCAGGCTCGAGCAGAAGCGCGTTGAGCGTGGCTTGCCGGTCGGCGCTGTAGGTGCCGAGATAACCGAGATCCCAGCCGATCGGATCGGCGGTGCGGTGATGCCGTTCCGGATCGACCGAACAGTAGAGCGGCTCGGCGCGGCGTGCGCCGAAGGTCTGCGTCAGATCGGCAAGCATCGGGCCGCCGGCAAAAGAGAAATAGATGTCGAAGTAGGGGATTTGGCGCCAGCTCAGATAGTCGCAATCGTCCGCCGACAGCTTCGCCAGGGTCACCGGCGTGTCGATGTCGTAAAAGCAGAGTTGTCCTTTGCAAAGTGAAGCGACGGTGTCGATCACCGCGCGCCCTTCCGGTACGAAGGAGCCGATCACCACGACATCGGCCTGTTGCAGACACCGCGCGTAGTCGCGTTGCAGTTCCTGCACGGTTTCGTAGTAGCGCAAGGCGCAGAAATCCGGATCGCGCAAATCGCGGTGATTGGCGTACCACGGCACATCGCGCTCCAGAAAAGTTACGCGATGGCCGAGTTGGTGGAGGCCTTTCAACAGACCTCGAAAAGTGGTGGCATGGCCGTTTCCCCAGGACGAGGAAAGCGACAGGCCGAGAAAGACGATGTCCAACTGCCTGGTCATTCGGCTGCCTCCACGGTCCCGTGCGTCAAATGCCGTTTGAAGACCGCATCAGCCACGGCCGCCCGCAATGCGTAGGTATGATCGGCGAGAACGCGTCGAAGTGCGGCCTGGCCGATCGCCTTTGCCCGAACGGGGGTCAGCGCCTGCATGATCTCGGCGACATCGCCGCCGTCGCGCGCCACAAGGATCTCCTCGTCGGGTTTCAGGAATAGCTCGACGCCGAGCCAGGCATCGGTGATCAGGCAGGCGCCCGCGCCGGCCGCCTCGAAGACACGCGTGGCGGGTGAAAAACCGTTCGCGGCCATGCTGTCGCGGCTGATGTTCAGCACCGCCTTTGGCGTGACATTGAAGGCGTTGTGATCGCGGGTGCCGACATGGCCGAGCCAGCCGACATTGGCGGGGAGCGGCTTGTCGCCCCACCCAGATCCGCCGAGCAGAAAACGTTGTTGCGGCAGCTGGGCCGCGGGATCGAGGAAGAACGATCCGACACGCGCTTCACGATCAGGCAGCCTGTTTCCGAGGAACGCCAGGTCGCAGGCAAAACGCGCATTGCTGGCGACCGGGTGGTGCGTTTCGGGATCGAGCGCATTGTAGATTGGCACGCACTCGTTCGCGCCCATGGCACGATAGGCCCAGACTACGGGATCGCCGCCGCCATAGGTCAGCACAAGGTCGATTTCTTGCAGCGCACGATGCAGCGGGTGGTCCGGCTCGTCACGCAGCTGGGCGAGTGTGGCCGGCGCGTCGACGTCCCAGAATACAATGAGCGCATCGCTGCGGGCGTGGTCGAGCACGGCGCGAAGCAGCGCCTCGTCCTCGAAGCCGACGCCACTCGCCTTGACGACGATATCGGCCTCGGCGGCACGCGCCGCCACCTGCATCAGGGCATGGTGGGTTGCCTCGTAGACGACGACAGAGCACCAGTCCGGCGCCTCGATGTCACGGTTCTTCTGCCGGTCATAAACGTCAGGCTCATAGAAGGTGATTTCGTAGCCCAGTTGCGAAAGCGCCTTCAGCAATCCTCGGTAATAGGTCGCGGCGCCGTTCCAGTAGGACGACAAAAGGCTCGATCCATAGAATGCGATCTTCATGCTGCGGCTTCCTTTGCGGCGGTCAGCTCGGCGGTGTGCAGGGTCGTGCATTGCCAGAGCACGTCGAACAACTCGTCGACGCGGTGACGGCAGGTGTGCCGCGAGCGGATGGTCTCAAGACCCGAGGTCACCAGGGAGGCCGCAAAATCGGGATCGGCCAACACCGCCTGGAGGTGTTGCCGCATTTGCGATCCATCCTCGGCAAACAGGAAGTCGATGCCGGGCCTGAAAAGCTGCTCGACATCGGACCAAGGCGCTGAAATCAGCGGGATGCCGCAGGCAAGTGCCTCGAACATGCGGATCGTCGGAATTCCCGGCAAGCCTTGACGATAAGGACGCCGCGGGATGTGCACGGTGACACGATGCGCGGCGAACGCCTTCGGCACGTCGGCATTGGCGATCCACCCTTCGTAGCGCAGACCCGCGGCGGCCAGTTCGGCAAGTGCCGGCTCGGGATAGCGGACACCGTGAACAGTGGCCTGAAGACTGAGATCGCGCACGGGGTCGATCAGGAACTCCTTGATTTCGGCCGTCCGCTCGTCGTCGCCCCAGTTTCCGATCCAGACCAGGTCGGACGTCGCGTGGATTTCCGGGTGCGGTTTGAACAGCCGATCGTCCGCCGCTTCATGCCAGGTGAAGACGCGCTTGCCCCAGCCGGCGCGCAGATAGCTCTCGCGCAGCGCTTCGCCAAAGGCGAGAACGCCATCATAATGTTCCAGGCGGAGCGCCGAGATTGCCTCGGTGGCCGACACGGCGCGGTGATGGGTGTCGTGAAACAGCAAGGTGAATTTGCCGCCATCGGCCCGGGCACGGCCGATGCGAGCGACAAGCTCCGGGTCGGTCCATTCGTGGACGATCACCACGTCGGCCTCGGCGATCCAGGCTTCATGATCGAACGCGGCATCGTAGGTCACCGGCATCAATTCGGGGAAATCCTTGCGAAAACGTTCGATCGCGAAGGATCCCTTCTCGGCCAGCAGGTTCGATCGGCTCCAGCCGTCCGCCGGCTCCAGAGCGATGGCCTGGTGCCGGCGCGCCACCAGTTCGCGCATGACGCCGCGAAGGAAATGGGCATTGCCGTGGTTCCAGTCGGAGACGAGCGAGTGGGTGTAGAACAAAAAGCGCATCATCAGCGCTCCGCCACGGCCAGCGCCGCCTTTTCGTAGACATCGCGCATGGCCGCTGCCTGTCTCGCCAGAGTGAACCTGCGGCTTCGGCGGAGGGCGGCGTGGCCGAGCTCTCGCCTATGCCCCGCATCGCTGGAAAGACGATTGATGCAGGCTGCAAGATCATGCGGGTCGCGACCGTCAAAGAACATGGCGGCCCCGTCCCATAACTCGCGATAGGTCGGGATGTCCGAGAGCACCAGGGGCGTTGCCGACATGGCCGCTTCCAGAGCCGCCAGACCGAACGGTTCGTAGAGCGACGGAGACACGAAAATACCGGCGCGGGCCATCAGGGAGCGCACCTCGTCATGCGGCAGTGCTCCGAGAGGAACGGCATGGTTGACGGTGGCGCGCTCGCCGTTCGGGCCGTGAAGCGAACCGGCTGTAAAGAGAGGCCATTGCGTCAACGAGGCGGCCTGGTCGACCACCACCACATTCTTTCCCTCGTCCCACCAGCGGGCGGCGGCGAAGACGAGCGGCTGGCGGGTTTCTGCTGTCGGGACGGGGCGTGCGGCATTTCCGACGACGTGAAGGCGTGCGATCGGGCCATAGCAGGTCTCGAGCATCTCGGCATGGCTGCGGCTTGGGGCGATGACTGCGTCGGCCCTGTCGAAGCCGCGCCTGTTGCGCTCTTTCTGCCAGCTCCATGCGCTATCCAACGCCTGTCCCTTGACGGAATGGAACCATGTCGTCACGCATGAATGCGAGACCGCTATGACTGGGCAAGGCGCGTCCAACCCCACCGCCTGCGTCGGTCCGTTGAGATGGACAAGGTCGATGGCGTAGTCGCGTATCGGCGCACGCAATTCCAGCGGCAGACGGTCGAGCTCGCCGGCGCTGCGGGTCATCCAGTCCAGTGGCGTATTCAACCAGATGAGCGTCGCGAAGGACCGTGCCTCTTCGGCCTGTTGCCTGGATGGTTGCGGCCCCAGCCCGGCGAACACAACGCTGTCGCCGCCATTGACCAGTTCCCGGCCGAGATCAAGCGCATAGCGCCATACTCCGCCCATGGCGTCGACGGTCATCAGGATGCGGCGCTTGCGTGGCGTCAGTGTCCGCAACATGCCGCCTCCAGTTCCGCCAGCGGGCGCGGGCGCTTTTCCTGGATGTCGCTGAACTTCTGGAACGATGCGAGGTAATGATCATGAGCGCGCTCCCAGGCGAGGTCGTCAGGTTCGCCCCAAAGCTCGCGATAGCTGGGCGAACTCGGATATGGATACAGCGGCACGGGTTCATTGGCCCACACGCCATTGTCGATCAGGTGGGCTCGCCAGTGATCGACAAGGGCAGGATCGTCCTCGACAACGCCGATCAGATTGGCCTGGACGAAGGGAACGTGGCGTCTGGCCTTGACCAGCAGCGCGGCAAGCTCCTCGGTGCCCAGCCGGCAGCGCTTCGCCAGCATGGCCCGCCCTTCCACCGTCAGGCTTTCGAGGCCGGCTTCGATGGACACGCAGCCTGCCGCGCCCAGCAGTTCCAGCAGCTCGGGTTTCCACAGATCGATGCGGGTCTGGACGCCGAATTTCACATCGCGGCCGACCAACGCCTCCAGCAACGCTTTTTGGGGCAGGAAGATTTCGTCGATGAAGTAGATGTAGCCGACACCCTGGGCGATCAGCCTATCGATTTCAGTCACCACCGCTTCGTGGTTGCGGCGGCGATAGGCATCGCGGAAATCGATCTTGGCGCAGAAGCTGCAATTGTAGGGACAGCCGCGCGACGCCTCGACCTCGGCGCCGAATCCAAGCTGTTGGTCATCGAACCGGTGATGGTGATGCGAATGGGCGGCAATCCAGTCGGATGGCCATTCCAGCGGCGGGTGATCGACAAACGAACTGGAATGGACGCCGCCGTTCGACACCAGCTTGGCGTCCCGCAGATAGGCGGTTGAGGGTACCGCGCTCCAATCGTCGCGTCGTGCAAGTTCCGCGACGACTTCCTCGCATTCGCCGCGCACGACAATGTCGACGCCCAGCTTGCGCAAGGTCGGCGCCGGTGTCGCCGAACCATGTGGCCCGACCGCGACCGTGCGTCCGCCACGCCCGGCCAGGCGATTGAGGAAATCGGCCGGCACCCGCAATTCCGGCGGTGCGCAGCGCCAGAACAGATAGGTTGGCGCGGTGCTGACGACCGTCATTGCCGGCGCGAAATCAACCACGCGTTCGCAGAGCCCGGAATTGCCGAGCTTCTGCAATTGCCCGTCCAGCATCAGCACCTCATGGCCGGCCGCCTCGAGCAGGGCTTTCGAATAGCCGAGTTCCAGCGGCAGATGCGGTTGGCGGCAGCCGAAATAGATGCTGTCGTCATATGTCCAGGACGGGTTGACGAGGGCTATTCTCATGCGACGTACCTCACGGCTTCGGGGCGGGGCTCGAGCCGGTGGCGCTGCAGCCAGTCGGCGAGATCGCGAATGCCCTCGCGCCACGCAACCTGCGCCTTCCAGCCAAGCGCGGTTTCGATCTTGCGGGTATCGGCGACGAAGAAGGGCTGGTCGCCGGTCCGTTCCCCATCATGGCGGACCGAGAGCTCGCGACCGGCCAGGCCGCCGATCTCGCTCAACAGCATACGCAGGCTGAGCGCGTTTTCAGGTCCGCCGCCAAGATTGAATGCCTGGCCCTTGGTGATCTCGATCCCGTCCAGCACGGCCCTGTAGGCGGCGACCGCATCGGAGACGTGCAGGATGTCGCGCACCTGCCTGCCGTCGCCATAGATGGTGATTTCCCGTCCCGTCAGGGCGCTGAGCAGGAAGTGCGCTACCCAACCCTGGTCCTCGGTTCCAAACTGGCGCGGTCCGTAGATGCAGCTCATCCGCAGCACCGCCGTCGGCATGCCGTAGGACTTGGCATAATCGAGCACATATTGGTCCGCCGCGCCCTTGGAGCAGCCATAGGGTGTGCAGAAATCGAGGCCGCGAGCCTCGTCGATCCCGCCGGCCTGGATCGCGCTATCGCAAGGTATGTAGCGGTCGTCGTCCGCGCGAACCGCGACGTCGGGGAGGCTGCCGTAAACCTTGTTGGTGCTGGCGAAAATCACCGGGATGCGCTCGCCGCTCAGCCGCGCCGCTTCCAGCACGTTGAACGTTCCGCGAAGATTGATGTCGAAATCCTCGTCCGGCCGGACCAGGCTCGTGGTGACGGCCGTCTGCGCGGCGAGATGGAAAATCGCCTTGCATCTCATCAGGGCCGGCGCCAAGGCATTGGCGTCCCGCACATCGATGGTCTCGACCGTTAGGCGGCCACCGTGTTTCTGGGCGAGCCATTGCAGGTTCTGTTCGACGCCGGGACGGCTGAGATTGTCGACCACCAGCACTGGCTCGCCATCCGACAACAGGCTGTCGGCCAGGTTTGATCCTATGAAGCCGCTGCCGCCGACGATGGCGACCGGCGCTTCGCGTCGGTTGCGTGCGCCCGGGCTCATGACACCAACCCGCGCTCTTCGAGTTCGCGCTTCATTTCGGCGCCGCGATCAACGGCGGCCGTGTTGCGCACCCAGGAAACGAAATCCCCGAGAGAGTTCTCCAATTGCAGGGCGGGTTCGAAACCGAGCAGCTCACGAGCCTTGGAGATATCGGCGAAGCAGTTGCGAATGTCGCCGGAGCGCGCCTTGCCGAGCAGCTCGGGCGAACGGTTCGGGGTTCCCATGGCTTCGGCCAGCAATCGCGCGACTTCGCTGATCGCATAGGCGCGGCCGCTGCCGATGTTGATGACGTGGCCCTTTGCCTGACGTTGCTGCAGCGCAAGGCGAAAGGCGCGGGCGACGTCATGCACATGAACGAAATCGCGCTTCTGTTCGCCATCCTCGAAGATCATCGGCCGCTGGCCATTGGCGAGACGTGAAGCGAAATTGGCCAGCACGCCGGTATAGGGATTTGATAGCGCCTGGCCGGCACCGAAGACATTGAACAGGCGCAACGCGACCGCATCGACGCCGTAGGCTTCGCCGAAGATCAGCACGGCGCGTTCCTGGGCGTATTTCGTCAGCGCGTAGATCGAGGCGAGGTCGACCGGCTTTTCTTCATCCGTCGGCAGCGGCGAAAGGGGGTCGCCTTCCGGCGATAGCGGATTCCACTGTCCGCTTTTGATGTCGCTTGACTTGCGCCTTGCATTGTCGATGCGCCGGCCGTCGGGCGTGGCATAGAGGCCCTCGCCATAGACGCTCATCGAGGAGGCGACGACGATCCGTTCGACCGGATGCTCGATCAGCGCTTCAAGCAGTGTCGCCGTGCCGAGATCGTTGGTGCCGACATAGCGCGCGATCTCGTACATTGATTGTCCGACGCCGACTTCCGACGCCAGATGAATGACGGCGTCGACGCCTTCCAGCGCCTCGGCAACGGCTTCGCGGTCGCGAATGTCGCCCTTGATCAGTTCGGCACCTGCGGGAAGCGCGACCGCTTCACCCGCATGCACCTGCTCCAGCAGGGCGTCGAGAATGCGAACTGAATAATCCTGAGCGATGAGTTCTTGTGTGACGTGGCGGCCGATGAAGCCGCAGCCTCCTGTAACCAATATGCGTTTCACGACGACTCCTCGGACAAGTGACCTCGGCGCCCCGAACTTTTCGGCAAAAGGTTTGTTCCCTGTGCTTCAACAAAGTTCCCTTCGCGGGCTTCGCCTGAAAGCAAGCGCAACACCATCTGCCCGCGATGCGGGAACATTGCCGCCGGTATGCTGTTAGGGCGCTCGACAGCCGCCGTGACGCCGAAAAGCGAAGCCGATGATCAAGGGAGATTTCAATGTCGCAGTCCCAGACAACCACCAATCACGACGAAATTCGCAAATGGGCCGAGGAGCGGCAGGGCCGGCCGGCGGTGGTCCGCACCAAGGGCGAGGGCGGCATCCTGCGGATCGACTTTGGCGAGCCCGAGGAAGCATTCGACCCCATCGATTGGGACGAGTTCTTCCGGATATTCGACGAGAACGATCTCGCCTTCCTTTATCAGGCCAAGACCAGCGACGGAAAATCCAGCCGTTTCAACAAATTCGTCGAGCGCGATCGCAAGGGTTGAGAGGGCTGGCTGGCGGCGGATGCAGCGGGCCCCAGAAAATCTCGAAAGTCGCTGGAACAATCGACGGCCCCATTGCTTCGGCGCTGATCCAGAAAGGTGATCCAGCGAAGCGCCTTGGCCTCGGCCCAGGAGAATTCAATGCATCAGCTTTGCGCCGCGGGCTTTGGCCACTTCTCGCATGACGTCGTTGAGCCAGTTTTCGGTGGACTGGCCAAGCTGCCGGTGGTCGACGTCCCGGATCGCTTGCTCGAGTGTCCTCTCGACCAGCCGGTCCGATGCGTTGACGTCTCCCAGCAGAAGACGCGCCGCGAGGCGCAGTTTGGGCAAAAGGGTGAAAACGTCGTCTGGCGGGGAGGGCACGGAGATGTCCGCTTGTTCGGACGCCTGCGGCGGAAAAAGGGCATTGAACACAGCCTTGCTGCCCGAGGATTTCCGCAAATTGCTGGCGTAACGGAGATGCTCGGGGATGGCGATGTCGTTGTCGCCGCTGAAGAATACGAAGGGGATACCGCGGCGCATCAACTTGTCGGCGATCGGAAACACACGTCGGCCGTTGAGATTGACGTCCAGGATTGCAGCTTCGGCTTGATCGGTATGTTCAGACGCCTGCTCGACGGTAGCGGCGGGCCCGAGAATGATAGCACCCATGTTGCTGAAAAACCTCGCAAGATCTCCAGCCATCGACCATTCGTCTTCGACAATCAGAAGATGCAACCCCCGCAGATCGCGCACGTCGTCATCCTTTCTTCGAACGGAGTTTAGGATGCAAAGAAGGCACTTCCACTTTCCTGTCATCCAGCGCCGCCTGCAACCGTTTCGCAAGCACCAGCATGCGATCCGGGATGGGCCCATCGAGACCTTCGATTAATTCAGGCGCCCCCGGCACCATTGGCGCCAGGAGTTTCAGGCCAGCAGAGCGTTTTGTCATTGAACCACCATGGATATCGGGTTCAACGTCATCCTTGCTGACTTGTTCCATCCTCCCTGCGCGCTATATGGTTGTGTCCTGTCCGATCCGACGTTGAGAGGCTTCATGTCGGTCGGGCGAAAGGGGGACAAGCCGTGACAGCCCGATCAATCAAGTTCCCCATCGTCGGCATCGGTGCGTCCGCTGGTGGCATTCCCGCAATGGAAGGGCTTTTCAAGGGCATCACCGACCGGCCCGGCATGGCGTTCGTGATCATCACGCACCTCAGTCCCAAGCGCAACAGCCTGCTGCACGAGGTCATCGACCGCTACACCGCCATGCCTGTCGTGGTGGTCGAGGACGGCGTGGCCGTCGAACCCGACCACGTCTATGTGATGCCGGAAAACGTCACTCTGGTCATCGAGAATGGCGTGCTGCACCTGCGGCGCCCCAATGGGCTTACCCAGGAGCGCAAACCTGTCGATATCTTCTTCAGCGCACTGGCCGACGACCAGGGCGAATACTCGGTCGGCGTGATTCTGTCGGGCGGTGATTCCGATGGCACCCTGGGCGTGAAGGCGATCAAGGAGCGGGGCGGGCTCACCGTCGCGCAAGCGCCGGACGGCTACGGTCCGCGCAACCCCGACATGCCGCAGAGCGCCATTGCCAGCGGGCTCATCGATGTTGCCGTGCCCGCCGAGGAGATTGGGGCGAAGCTCGAGGCTTACGCCAGGGGCTTCGACACGCCGGACGGGCTGAAGAACGAAGAGGACGATCATGCGGCCGACATAGATAAGGTCCGCGAACAGATATACGGCATTTTGCGCAGCCACTCCGGCCACGACTT
Source organism: Mesorhizobium sp. B2-5-7 (assembly GCF_006440875.1). Lineage (NCBI taxonomy): Bacteria > Pseudomonadati > Pseudomonadota > Alphaproteobacteria > Hyphomicrobiales > Phyllobacteriaceae > Mesorhizobium > Mesorhizobium sp. B2-5-7. Next base: position 74,922 of record NZ_VFUO01000006.1, read on the forward strand.
TTCAGGCTATAAAACCAAGACATTCCTGCGCCGCATCAAGCGGCGCATGCAGATCGCCCAGATACAGTCCATCAATGGCTATATCGACTGGCTGAAGAAGGACCCTCGCGAGGTGATGAACCTGTTTCGCGATCTGCTGATCAATGTCACCAACTTCTTCCGCGATCCCGATGCCTTCGAATTGCTGGAGCAAAAGATCATCCCGCGGCTGTTCGAGGGCAAGACCGCGACCGATACGGTCAGGGTCTGGGTTCCCGGCTGCGCCACCGGCGAGGAGGTGTTCTCCATCGGCATCCTGCTGCGTGAACACATGGAAACGCTTTCAGCCGTTCCGCGCGTCCAGATATTCGCCACCGACATAGACGAGCCGGCCCTGGCCGTGGCGCGCGCCGCACGCTATCCCGAGGCCTTGATGCAGGGTCTTTCCCCGGAGCGCAAACAGCGGTTTTTCAACGGCGATGGCGAAAGCTACGTCATCAGCAACGAGATCCGGGAACTGTGCATCTTCTCACCGCACAGCGTCATCCGCGATCCGCCCTTCTCGCGCATGGATCTGGTTTCGTGCCGCAATCTGCTGATCTATTTCGGCCCAGCCATTCAAAGCCGCGTTCTTCCTGTCTTCCACTATTCGCTGAAGCCGGGTGGCTATCTTTTCCTCGGCACGTCCGAAAGCGTCGGGCAGCACGAAAATCTGTTCGCCACCGTCGACAAGAAACATCGCCTCTTCCAAGCACGGGAGCATGCCTCGCCACATATCAGGCTGCCGGCGCTGATCGGGGATGTCCATTCCGGCGTCTTTCCCGCCGAAACCGCCGGCTTAAAGAAGGGCACGGTCGGCTATCCGCTGCGCCAGGCTGTCGAGGCGCAGGTGCTGGAGCGGTTCGCGCCGCCGCATGTCCTCGTCAACGCCGAAGGCGACGTCGTCTACTATTCGGCGAGGACCGGAAGATACCTCGAAGCGCCGCAAGGCATCCCCAGCCGGCAGTTGCTGACGATGGCGCGCCGCGGGCTTCGCCTGGACCTGCGCGCCGCATTGAGGGAGGCGACGACGACACGCCGCACTGTTGTGCGGGACAATCTCGCCGTCGAGGAAGACGACGAACGCGTCCAACCGATCAGGCTGACCATCGAACCCCTGGCCGAGAGGGGCAATGGTGAGCCGCTTTACCTTGTCCTCTTCGAGCCGTCGGGCCCGACCCAGGCCCGATCCGATGAGGACGGGGGCGGCCGTGACAGCGACAGCACCGCCGATCTTGAGCGGGAACTGCGCGACACAAGAGAGCGCCTTCAATCCACCATAGAGGAATACGAGACGGCCCTCGAAGAGGTGAAATCGTCGAACGAGGAACTCGTCTCCGTCAACGAAGAGGCGCAATCCACCAACGAGGAACTTGAAGCGTCCAAGGAAGAGATGCAGTCGCTCAACGAAGAGCTCAACACGATCAACGCGGAGTTGACCAGCAAGATAGAAGAGCTCGATCACGCCAACAGCGATCTGCGCAATCTGTTCGAAAGCACCGACATCGCGACCATTTTTCTCGACCGCAGTCTTGTGGTGCGGACCTTCACACCGGCGGCCTCATCCTTCTTCAGTCTGCGCCCCTCCGACGTCGGCCGACCGCTGACGGATCTGTCGAGCCAACTCGATTATCCCGAGTTGAAGCAGCACATCGACAAGGTGTTCGAGACAGGCGAGACCCTGAACCACCATCTTGCGCGCGATTCCAGGGGCCTGTTTCACATGGTCCGCATCAATCCCTATCGGGACAAGGGCAACAGGATACAGGGCGTCGTGGTGACACTGGTCGACGTCACCACCCTGGCGCGGGCGGAAGAGCATCAGCAGGTGCTCATCTCGGAGCTCAACCATCGCGTCAAGAACATGCTGGCGGTGATCGCCAGCATCGCCAACCGGACGCGGGACAGTTCGGATACGAAAGAAGAGTTCGCGGAGGCCTTGATCGGCCGGTTGCATGCCATGTCCCGGGCCTACGGACTGCTGACCCGCGAGAGGTGGAAAGAAGCTTCGGTCAAGGAACTGCTCCACCAGGAACTCGAGCCGTTCGGCATCGAACGGATCGAACTCGATGGCGACGACGTTAGACTCGGCCCGCAACAGGGGCTTTCCCTCAGTATGGCCATCCATGAACTGGCAACCAACGCGGCCAAGTATGGCGCCCTGTCCAAGCCTCGAGGCAGGATTGGTGTCAGATGGGCGATGGACGGCGATAATTTCACGCTTGGCTGGCGCGAAAAGGACGGCCCTCCGGTCAAGGAGCCGTTGAACAACGGCTTTGGCCTGAACCTGTTGAAGGGGGAAATCGGCTACAGGCTCGGGGGCCAGGTCGACACCTCCTTCCACAAGGAAGGTCTTGAGGTCCAGATCGCTTTTTCGGCAAACCACAAGGACGCGCCGTGAGCGACAGACCGCGCGTTCTGGTGGTTGAGGACGAGTGGCTGATCGCGGAGGACGTCGCGTCTGATCTGCGTGCGGCGGGCTATCCCGTGGTCGGGCCTGTTTCGTCCGTTGCCGCAGCACTTCGGCTGGTCGAGGCCGATAAGGTCGACATGGCGTTGCTGGACGTTCAACTGAACGCCGAAACGAGCCTGCCGATCGCGGAGATATTGCTGACTCGCGGCACTCCTTTCGCGTTCGTAACGGGATATGGGCGGGGCGATCTTCCCGCCCGGTTCCGAAACTGCAAATTCGTGGCAAAACCCGCAAGCGAAGCGGCCATCCTCACTGCCGTGGCCGACCTGGCATCGCTTCGCGCCAAGAAACCGTGATCCAAAGAGCTAGCCTGTCGCGATCAATCCAGCGGCTTGTCGGTGGGCCGGGGCGTGGTGCTCGCCTGGCGTGGCCGACCGGCATTTCGGTTGGCGACCGGATTGTCCAATGGAACGCTTGACGGGCGCGACGCGCCCGCGGTCTTTGGCGTCAGCGGTTTTGCACCGGCATCCGTGTCGCTGGCATCCCTCCTTGGGTGCGGCAGGCCCTCGGCGTTGGGTGACCGGACGGCGGGTTTCGAGGCAGAATCTTCCTTGGCCATGATGGTTCCTTTCCTTGCACGAAACGATTTCAATCATCGGCACGATTGAAAGTTCCGCGACCGCGACGGCGCCATGAAGGGGAAGGCACGAGCGAAGACGAAACGGTTCTCGTGCCGATGAACGGCTCACCCATGCGGCCGCATGACCACCTTGATGCAGCCGTCCTGCTTGTCGCGAAACGTCTTGTAGAGATCGGGCCCGGCTTCAAGGCCGGCCCTGTGCGTGATCACGAAGGACGGGTCGATCTCGCCGGTCTGGACCTTGGCCAAAAGCGGTTCGAGATACCGCTGCGTGTGGGTCTGGCCCATACGGAACGTCAGGCCCTTGTTCATCGCGGCGCCAAAGGGGATATGATCGACGAGGCCGATATACACGCCGGGGATCGAAATGGTGCCGCCCTTGCGGCAACAGTAGATTGCTTCGCGCAGCACATGTGGCCTGTCGGTGCCGAGGAAGGCAGCCGCCTTGACCTTGTCGAGCATGGAGTCTGCACTGGCGCCGGCATCGGCTTCGGTACCCACGCAATCGATGCAGCGATCCGGCCCTCGGCCATCGGTCATCGCCATCAGGGCGTCGTAGATATTTGAATTGCTGAAATCGAGTGTCTCGGCCTTGCCATGTTCGCGAGCCATGGCCAGTCGTTCCGGAACCTTGTCGATCGCGATGACGCGACCGGCGCCGAGCATCCATGCGCTCTGGATGGCGAACTGGCCGACCGGACCGCAGCCCCAGATCGCGACCGTGTCGCCGGGCTCGATGCCGGCGTTTTCCGCTGCCATGTAGCCGGTCGGAAAGATGTCGGAAAGAAACAGCACCTGCTCGTCATCCATGCCTTCCGGCACCTTGATCGGGCCGACATCGGCGAATGGTACGCGCAGATATTCGGCCTGGCCGCCCCAATAGCCGCCAACCAGATGCGAATAGCCGAACAGGCCGGCCGGCGATTGTCCCATCACCTCGGCCGCTTGCTTGGCATTGGGATTGGACCGGTCGCAAAGCGAGAACAGCCCCTTCTGGCAAAACCAGCATTCGCCGCACGAAATGTTGAACGGCACCACGATGCGGTCGCCCTTCTTGAACTTGGAATGACCGCGGCCGACCTCCACGACCTCTCCCATGGTCTCGTGTCCAAGCACGTCGCCCGATTCCATGGTCGGCATGTAGCCGTCCATCAGATGCAGGTCCGAGCCGCAAATGGCGCAGCAGGTGACCTTGATGATGACGTCACGGTCATCCTCGATGGCCGGATCCTGCACCTGATCGCAGCGTATATCGCCTTTGCCGTGCCATGTGAGGGCTTTCATCCTGTTGCTCCTGCGTTGACTATTTTGAGGTATCGGCAACTGCAGCTTTCATTCAGCCGAAGTGGGCGCCACCGACGATTACCTTGCGATACTCGCAAAGGGTCTGCGTCCGCAGACAGGTAGAGATCAGTCTCTGGACGCTGAACCCGGCTCGGCCATTTTGCGGTGCTGTTCGGCCAGCGTACCTGCCGGAGTGATATGCGCGGCGGCGACCTGCAGCTTGTTCTTCCAGCCGCTGATCACTTGTTCCTCTCCCGCCATCATCGCCTCATAACCGGTTCTGGCGACATCTGCCGGATTGTCCTTCTCGTCGGTGCCGACCTTGGTATCCATCATTTCGGCGCGTTCGAAGAACCGCGTTTGCGTCGCCCCGGGCATCAGCACCGTGACTGTGACGCCGGTGTCCCGCATCTCATGGCGCAGCGCGATCGAGAAGGAATCGATGAACGCCTTGGTGCCGTTGTAGACGGCCTGGAAAGTGCCGGGCATGAAGCCGGCAATCGATCCGGTGAACAGAATTCGGCCACGGCCGCGGCGTGCCATCCTGGCGCCGAGCTCATGCGCAAGGTAGACCGTGCCGGTGATGTTGGTGTCGATGACCCGGCGAACCTTCTGCCAGTCCTGGTCGAGAAAGCCGTCGCCGAGGCCGCGTCCGGCGTTCAGGAACAGAAGGTCGATGTCGCGATCGCCGACCCGCGCAATGAGTTGATCGACGCCTTCGACGGATGCCAGATCTGCCTCGACGGCTTCAACGGTCACATCATGCGAAGCCAGAGCCTCGGCCGCCTGTTGGACCGCGGGCTCGTCGGCGGCTATGACCAGATTATAGCCGTCCTTGGCGCATAGTTTGGCAAGTTCCCTCCCGATGCCGCTCGATGCGCCCGTCACCACGGCCAGCTTTGCATTGGTCATCATGTCCTCCGAAGTTCGTTCCGGCCGAACCAGCGGGGTCCCTGATTGTTCCGCGTGGACCGGATCGAATGCCGGGCTGCCGAAGGGCCATGCCAGTCGAAACCCTGGGCGCGTTCAAGCGCAAACAACGCGAAGATGACGACGTGGAACAACTGAGGCCGATCCAGGTTCGGTGTCGTGCGGCGTCGTCGCTCCCCTTGTTTGGCGCCGCGCGATCGGGTTCCCCTCAGCCTGATCAGCCCGCGCGTTCCCCGGCCGGGAGGCGCGGGCTTTCTCATGAGCTTGGCGGTCGTGTTTCGAGTTCAGCTGGGAACAACCCACACACTCGGCAGTTCGGCGCGCAGGAGAAACGAAAATGCAATATGCCGATGAAATCGCGCTCAGGCGCGTGAAGATGCTGGTCGAACAATATGTATCCGCCAGAAGCAGGAGATATGACTTCGTCTCGACCGAGTTGGCGTGCAAGGCCATTCGTCAGCTGGTTCGCAGCCCCATCGACGATAGCGAGCTGGATCATTTGCTGGCTAAAAGTGCCGTCAAACAAGGGCTTTCCATCCGGTTCGATCGAATAGGTCCCTTGCAGGTTGCTTCACCCGAACTCATCCAGGAAAAGTCAGTATGAAAGCGATGTGGTTGATTTGGTCGGCATCGGCGTTGCTCGCCCTGGCGGCGTGCAACAACAATGCCGACCCCGTCAAATCCAAGACGGATACGATGAACAGCCAGCCGGTGAACAAGAATCCAACGACGGATACCAATCCGACACCGCAGTCCAGCACCGGCGGGGACCAGCAAGGCACGCAGCCGACACAGCCGGCATCACCGAAGCCATCTGGTGGTTAGGGTTTTGCCGTTGCTTGCCCGGGTAGTGACGCCGGCGAGAATCGTGAGACGCGCATGAGTTGCAAAGTGACGCCGCGTCTGGTTTCGATATGATCGCAACAGCAAGGGCGCACGTCGCTGGCGCGACCCGGCCGAGCTCGATCCCGTTGCGTTGCTTCGCGGCTGCGGTGACGGCCGGCGCCCGGCCTCGGTGCCACCTGGCTGTGGAACTATTTTCGTCAGTGGCTGTTCGGCAGGCGAAGGGAGCCGCAGGATGGAACGACGCAACGCACTACTCTCGCTGGTGATAGCCGCTGTCATCATCGTCGGTTTCCTGATCGGCTTTCTCTACGTCGATGTGGGGTGGCGCACCTCGCCCCTGAAACGAGCGCCTGAGCAGAACCAGGGCGGCAACGCTCCGGCGGACACCTCACCGGCTGCAGGGGTCAAGAAAGATCCCAAGGAAAATACCGAGATGCCGGGGCAGCAGTGATTCTCGGCTCGCCAACAGCCGCAACTTGGTCACCAGTGGCGCCGTCTTTCATGTCATTTCAGCTCAACGCGTTGTCTGTCATCCCACCGTACTGTTTCTGATGTTCCTTCTGCTCCTGGTCTGGTTGGTTGCTGGTTTTCCCGGTCTGGCTCTGCCATCGCGCTTCGCATAGCTTGCGTGCTTCTCGGAACATCTCCGCAGGACTGACCATTATCGGCATGGAGAGCAAAGCTATGGAGCTTGGTGATGGGTATCCTTTCCGATCTGGACAAGAAGCTGACGGACAACATGTATGAACATGGCAGTGAGCTCACCGACGCGGTAGCGGACCTGCCGCGGCCGGTCGTTGAAACCGTCGACCGGCTGATGCTTTTCATTCAGCCCGAAGCGCGCGAGACAGTGAGAAATCAGGTTCTCGGCCTGGTCCACGAATACAGGATCGAGAACCCTGCAGATCCAACAGAGCAGGAGTGAATTAGCCGTTCTGGTCGATCGCGTGGGGCGCGGGCTGGCTGCCGCTATCGTTGCTCGTTCTATGGCTGCCGAGCCACAACCAAGCCGCAATGATGACGGCTGCCACGATGGCTATCCAGACTATGAGACGAGGCATTGCCGAATCCTCTGTGCAGCAGTCCATCACGTCGATGATCAGGACGGGTCGCCACCTTCCCGTGTTCCAATCCCACAATCGATGCTTTGTTCCGCTTGAATTGGGTCTCGTTGCCGGCGGGCCTCTGTCGTTGGTCCTTATGTCTCGCGGTCGGCGCCTGTCCGAGCGGTGGCGTTTGATTGACGGGCACACCGGGCGCTCTAGATCAATTCACGCCGACCGTGACTTCCATCGGCTCGGGAGACCATTCTCGTGGCGCACCAAACGCCGGCTTTGACCTTTAGTGGCCCTTATCCGAGGCTGAGTTGTATGCGCGTGCTGTTGCTCACGGGCGTCTTGGCGGGATGCTCGTCTTCCGGCCAGATCGAGAAGCAATCACGAACGGCGGCCTCCGCGGCACAGACCGTATCGGTAATGCTCGATGCCTGGATGGATGGGGCGGCGCCGTTCGCATACACAGCCGGCACGCTGCGGTCGACCGGCAAGACTCTGGCCGACGCCGAGGCACAAATCCGATCGGCCGGAACGGCTGAACCCGCCGAGCAATCTGCTTTGGCGGCAGCGGTCAAGGATCTGTCAGCCGCGGTGGCTCGCGCCGAAGCGGGATTGCAGGCGGACAATCGAGCGGAGGTCCAAAACGCAAAGCAGGATCTTCGACGGGGCTCGCGCACGCTGGCGACCGCCTATGCCAGATATTTCGCGCCGAAGCCATGAAGAAGCTCGTGGAGATATCGCTTGGCGTGGTTACCAGCGTTGGCGGCTTCCTTGAAGTCGGATCGATGGCGACGGCGGCCCAAGCGGGCGCAACCTTCGGCTTCCAGTTGATCTGGGCCGTGGTCCTCGGCACCATCTGCATCATCTTTCTGGTGGAAATGGCCGGCCGGTTCGCCGCGGTGAGCCATCACACGATCTGCGACGGCATCCGCGAGAGATTTGGTTTCAACGTCTTTGTGTGGCCGTTGCTTGCCACCTTGCTGCTCAGTCTCATGGTGCTCTCCGCCGAGATCGGCGGCGTTGCCATCGCACTCGAACTTGCCACGGGCATAGGCTTCCAGTGGTGGGCTCTGCCGGTGGCTTTTCTGGCATGGCTGCTGCTCTGGAAAGGCACGTTCGGTTTCATCGAGAAAGGCGTGTCGATGCTGGGCCTGGTGACGTTGTGTTTCGTCGTCGCGGCCGTGATGCTGAAACCCGATTGGACGGCGGTCGCGGCTGGCGCAGTGCCTTCGCTGCCAACCCACGACACCGCCAATTACTGGTTCATGGCGGTCAGCATCCTCGGCGCCTCGATATCGCCCTACCTGTTCATGTTCCTCGGGAGCTATCGAGGACCAGTGGGACAAGAGCTACCTCGGCGCCAACCGGGCCATAGCGGGACTGGGGATGACCTTCGGCGGCACCATTTCGATCGGCGTGTTGATCGTGGCCGCTCTCGTGCTGGCGACGCACGGCATCAACCAGGTCGACGACTATCACCAAATGCCGTTGATGCTGATCCCGGTATTCGGCTTCTGGGGTTTCATCCTGTTCGTAGCCTCTCTCGCCATTGCCTGCTTCGGCGCTGCACTCGAAGTCGCGCTGCAACAGGCTTACCTCGTGGCGCAAGGTTTCGGCTGGACCTGGGGCGAGGACCGCAAGCCGCGCGACAATCCAGGCTTCAGCGCCGTGTATACGATATCGTTGTTGCTTGCGGCCATCCCGATCATGCTTGGTGTCGATCCGTTGAGGCTCACCATATTTTCCATGGCGCTGACGGCGGCCAGCCTGCCGTTGACGGTGGTTCCATTCCTGTTTCTGCTGAACGACGAACGCTACGTCGGCGAGCATCGCAACGGCATTCTCTCGAATGCCGCGGTCATCTTCATCATCGCGCTCGGCTTTGTGCTGGCCGTGGTGACGATCCCGCTGCAGATATTCGGAGGCACATGATGGAGTTGCTGCGTGATCTCCTGGACAAGCAGGTGGTCGACCGCCGCCAGGTCAAAATCGGCAAGGTCGACGGGCTGGTGGCCGAATTGCGGCAGGGCAAGCCCCCAAGGATCGTCGCGATCGAACTCGGCTCCATCACTTTGGCGCGTCGCCTTGGCACGTGGCCGGGGCGATGGATGGCGCAACTCGCGGCAAAGCTGGGTGGCAAGCGCCATGGCGAGCCGCATCGAATCGCCTGGCACAAGGTGAAGGATATCGGCGTCGACATCGAGTTCGATATCGATGTGCGTCGCACGACGATCTTCGCCTGGCAGGACTGGTTGCGCGATCATGTCATCGGACGCATTCCGGGAGCTTGATGATGACCATCGTCAATCTTGAACATCTGGCTGGGCGACGCGTGCTTTCGCAGCGGGGCAAGAGCATCGGCTACATCGAGGAAATCCGCGCCGAACCGGATGGCGACGATTTTGTCGTTACCGAATTCCATGTCGGCGTCTACGCCGCTTTCGAGCGTCTTTCGGCCTCGGCCATAGGCGTGGCCGTGCTCGATCTCTTTCGGCTGCGCCGCCGCGATGGCCTATACCGCATCCCTTGGGACAAGCTCGACATTTCTAACCCGGCGCGGCCGCGGCTGCTGTGTCCGATGACCGAACTTTCCGGCATGAAGAGCGCACCCGATCTTCGCGAATAGGCCGTCGCCGCGCTTTCTCGCAGACGTCTTCACCGAAGCATGCTCGCCGCCAGAAAAACCGCGGCCGCTACCAAAACGACGGCTGCAACGACCAACAGCGGCCAGTTGCTGCGAGGTCGTAGTTCCGGCTCGCCTTCGACCGGCCGCATCGCATTGGCGAAGCTGGCGTCATTTTCGAATTTCGGCCGGCGAGAACGTGGCGGCTCCGTAGGGATCGGATTTTGTGTGTCCGCCGCCTCGGCATCGGTCTCCATCGGAGCAACGGCAGGATCGAAGCCCGGCGTTTTGTCCTGCGTCTCTCCCCCCTGGATCTCGCCTCTGGCAGAGGCTGGTGTAGGAATTGACATCTTGGCACTGACCTCTCTCGTTCGAACCAGGCTCTGCCAAATCCGCAGCGGTGGTGCGCATAGCGCCAACGACTAGATTTGATCGCCGAGCAGAATCCTGGCGTCCTTGGCCGCAACAATGAACGCCTGTCGTGCAACCCTTGGAGGCTTTTCGCCACGCATCACCGCAAGGCAGGCCCTGATCGCGGCAAGACGCCTTTCCGACGTCGGCTTTGGCCAGTCCCGCAGCAGCACTTCGGCGGCATCGGACACAGAGACCACAACTCTGTCGCGGTCTATGCGGCCAGGTTGAATAACGATCGGTTTTCTGAAATGGCCTGTACGCACCCGCCCCTCCAAGACCTTCGCCTGTTGCTCCACGGAGCCTTCCGCGGACGGCGTCTAACGCCGCGACAGTCGATTTGTTCCAGTGCACCTGGCGTTTGGAATTTGGAATAACGACGCCTGAGCCGCTCGTCTCCACCCATGGTTTTCTGGCGCTGCCGGGTCTAGCGGCATGGGGCCTGGAGAGCGGAACAAAGCGCATCTTGGCTTGTTAGGACGCAGCGCAAATTCGCTCACCGACAAGGACAAAGCCGATGAAAACACGACACCTTCTCGCATCCCTCGCGGTTGCTTCCACGGTTCTCGCAATGCCTGCCTTCGCGGCCGACAGCGCCCAGGATTTTGTCGACAAGGCTGCCGTCGGCGGCAAGTTCGAAGTGGACTCGAGTCAGATTGCCTTGGGCAAGGCCCAGGACCAGCGCATCAAGGATTTTGCCCAGATGATGATCCGGGACCACGGCGCCGCCAACACCAAGCTGCAAGCGGTCGCCGGCGAACAAAAACTGAAGGTGCCCTCAGCGCTCGACGCTCAGCATCAGGGCGATCTGGATAAGCTCAAGAACGCGCAGGGGCCGATTGATCCGGCCTATGTCGACGCGCAGCGCAAGGCGCATGACGAAGCCGTCAAGCTGTTCGAGGATTATGCCAGCGGGGGTGACAACGCCGCGCTCAAGACTTTTGCCCAGCAAACGGTCGGCACGCTGAAGATGCACCAGCAGGCGATCGAAAAGATCGCCGCCGGGCAAGATTCCGTTACGGGAGCGACAACGCCGGCGGTGAAGACCGACAATACTCCCAACGCCGCCGCCCTCGTTCCTGGCGCAAACAGCTTCACCGAAGCCCAGGCCAAGAGCCGTATCGAGAACGCCGGATATTCGAACGTGTCGAAGCTGACCAAGGACGATCAGGGCATCTGGCGCGGCCAGGCGGCCAAGGGAGGCGAAAACCTCAACGTTGGCGTCGACTACCAGGGCAACGTGGTTGCCGCAAGCAAGTGAGCGTGGATCAGGAGAAATCACATGAAAACCGTAACTGGACTGTTCGACAATTATGACGACGCGGCCGATGCGGTCGGCGAGCTTGAGGCGACGGGAGTCCCGCATTCCAACATCAGCATCGTCGCCAACAACTCGGATGACTGGTACGACGCAAATCGTTCCGAGGCCGCTGAAGACGCTGGCAGCGGTGCCGGAATCGGAGCCGTGATCGGCGGCGCCGGGGGGTTGCTCACGGGACTTGGCGTCATGGCCATCCCGGGTGTTGGCCCGGTGGTCGCGGCCGGATGGCTCGCCGCCACCGCCGCCGGTGCGGTTGCCGGTGCCGTGGCCGGTGGAGCGGCCGGCGGCATCATTGGCGCTCTGACGGAATCGGGCGTGCCCGAGCGCGATGCGCACGTCTATGCGGAAGGTGTACGCCGCGGCGGTACCTTGGTGACGGCCAAGGTGGAGGACGAACTCGTGCCGAATGCCGAGCAGATTTTGGGGCAATCCCGATCGGTGGACCTGGCCGAACGCCGCAGATCGTACGAGGCCGACGGCTGGACCGGCTTCGATGCCAATGCAGGCGAATACGTGCCGGGCGAGATCGATCGCGACGGCGGACGTGCAATCAATCGACCCTGAAAGCGGCTCACGTTCCTCTGACTGGCACGCAGCGACGAGGTCGCGGAAATCGATCTTGCCGCGCTATGCTGGGGCGCTTCGCGGCGTTAAGCACCATCGAATCCATCTCGAGGGCATCCGGGCTGGGTTCGATCGCGTTTGAAGCCATGTACCCAGCGGAATCTCCGCCGCTCAGAACAGATCGCTCCATGACGAAACTGACCCCGCCCGCAAGGCGGAACCATGGAGGGGTCGACGTTGTTGTCCCAGCGGCCAACTTGTCGGTTGGCGGCTAGGAGCCATCATTGATGACCACCGATCGATCACGCGAAGACGTCCTGGTTTCGCTCCCGTTGATCAATGCAAAGGCGGCGCCGACGCTTAAGCACGCCGGGGCGGAGGTGTTCTACATGGAAGCCGTCCGCGAGCTCACCGCCACGGACATTCCCTTTCTGGTCGCTGGAACCTATGCGGTAAGCGCCTATACCGGCGTCACTCGCCAGACCAAGGATCTCGATATCTTCTGCAAGGCCGGTGACTACGCGCGGATCCTCGCCCATTTCAAGGAGCTTGGATATGCCGTCGAAATCGTGGACGACCGGTGGCTTGGCAAGGTGTTCAAGGGCAGGCATTTCTTCGACGTCATCTTCGGATCGGCCAACGGCATGATGCCTGTTGGCGATCGATGGCTCGAGCACGCCAGACAGACCGAGTTGCTGGGCAGCCGTGTGCGGATCATCGGGCCGACCGAACTCATCTGGTCCAAATGCTTCATTCAAGACAGGGGCCGGCACGACGGCGCCGATATCGCCCACACGATCCTCAAGGCACACGACCAGATAGATTGGCACCGGCTGCTTTCCTATCTGGAGGTTCATTGGGAGGTCCTGCTGATGCAGCTCATCAACTTCAGATGGATTTACCCAAGCGAGCGCGATCACATCCCGGCATGGCTCCTCGATGAACTCCTCGACCGCCTCGCCAAGCAACGGCAATTGCCGTCCCCCAGGATGAAGATCTGCCGCGGGCGGCTGCTGTCGCAAACCGACTACGAGATCGATGTCAAGGAATGGGGCTTCGCCGGCGTCGGCGGCGTGGGAGATTTTCGTGATGCCTGACCGCCTGGAGAACGTCGCGCCGAAGGATAACGCAGGGACGCTCAGAGTTGCTGCGATGGGGGATTTGCATGTCAGGGAAGATCCCCGAACCTCGTATCGCGATCTCTTCGGCGAGATATCGAGGGAAGCCGAGATTCTCGTCCTGACGGGAGATCTCACCAATCTCGGCAAGCCTCGTGAGGCGGAGATGCTCGCCGAGGACCTGCGCAACTGCTCGATCCCCGTGGTGGCGGTGCTCGGCAACCACGACTACGAATCCGGCGCGGTGGACGACGTCGCAAACATCCTGCGCCAGGCGCATGTTCACCTTCTCGATGGCCATGCGGTCGAAATCGAGGAGGTCGGCTTCGTCGGCGTGAAAGGGTTCGTCGGTGGCTTCGGATCGCGCATGCTCGGCTCCTTCGGCGAACCCGCGATCAAGGCGATGGTCTCGGAAAGTGTCAACGAGGCAATGCGCCTCGAAAACGCGATGCGCCAGGTACGGGCGAAGCGGACGCTCGTGGTCCTCCACTACGCGCCGATCGCTGAGACCGTCGAGGGAGAACCGCTGGAGATATTTCCGTTTCTTGGCTCTTCACGCCTTGCCGAGACGATCGATCGGTTCAAGGTCAGCGCCGTTGTGCACGGTCACGCGCATCGCGGCTCCTATGAAGGTCAAACGCCCGGCGGCGCCAAGGTCTACAATGTCGCCATGCACGTGGCCAAACCGAACGGCCGCCCCTATGCCCTGCTGGAACTCTGACGCCATGGCATCGTGCGAGCATTCAGTTGGAACGCTCTGCCAGGAAGTGGCGGCGCGATAGTGCGAGCTGATCACGGTTGTTTGCCCGCGACATTATTTTTGGAGTTCGTCGCCAGCGGCGAATTCGTCAAACCTCCGTCTTGTCGAAGCCCTGCCGGGCGATAATTTCTTCAGAAGGCGTGGGTGCTTCTCCCTCTCAGACAGGAGCCGACCATGAAACATCAGACACTCGACCAGCTCCAAACCGTCGCCAGGATTGAGCCGCTGGCGCCGTTTTCGGTAATGACACGTAATGAACGCATCGCGCGTTGGGCTGAACTTCTCGAGCAAAATCCCGAACGATGCCTCGGTGCGCTAACCGGCACGGAACATTTGCGTCCTGAAGCACGGGCCATCGCACGTGGGGAAGGATCGGCACTCGCGGTTGCCTTCGAAGACCCGATCTTGCGTGCATCGGGGCTGGGGGACGACACATACGGCGAGGCAAAGCGCTTCTTCGAATTGAGCGACTGGCAACTCCACGACATTGTCTGTGATTGCCACGTCGGTGCCACCATGAAAGCCCGATGGGCCGCAGCTCGGGTCCGTGCAACGATCAGCGGGAACAGGCTCTTTGCGTTCCTGAGGCGGTGCTTGATGCGGTGAGACCAAGGGGAGGTCGTTGCATGTCAGCGACGACCTCCTACACCGCCAATGCGCAAGCTATCGCCGATCGTCCTCGCGATAGAGCTGGTCGGTAGCGCGGTCGCTTTCCCTGCGTTCAACCGGACCACGGTTACGGCGGGTTACCAGGACATAGGCAATCAGTATGACCAGCAACGCTGGCCCGCCGGCGACGACGATTAGCCACATGATACCGTCTGACATGGGAAATCTCCTTTCCTTCACAACCGGCAAGAAGACGATCCGTTCCGCTTGGAGCGGTTCGCGGTGCGGACCGGCCGGCGATCGGTTCCTGTCATCCAGGGGGTCCAGACGCCTCCCCGCTATTGCCGGTCGGGTTTCCTTGCGAAGACCGCAGCAGAAGGGCGAGAGGAACCAGCAGCGCCGTTGCCACCGCGCAGTAGCGAAAGACGTCGATATAGGCGAGCAGTGAAGCCTGGCGGGCGATCAACTGCCCGATCCAGCCAATGGCCTGCTGCTTGGCCTGGAGCATCGAAGAACCCTCGGCGACGAAGTGCTCGGTCGCCTGCCGTACCACCTGCTGGTAGGCGGGCGACGATTGCGCGGTGTGGCCGACAAGGTTCGCCTGATGGAGTTGTGCGTTCTGGGCGATCACGGTGTTGGAGAGCGACACGCCGATGCTGCCGCCGATATTGCGGGCAACATTGATCAAGGCCGAGGCCTGGTTGCTCTTTTGGGGCGCCAGACCGACATATGCCGCGGTCGAAATCGGGATAAACAGGAACGGCAATCCGATCATCAGGAGGATGCGGGCAAAGGCAAAGAAGCTGAAGCTGGCGTCGGGCGTAAGCGAAGTCATATGCCACAGGCCGATCGCCACCACCGCCATGCCCGCCATGATCAGGTATTTTGGCTGGACGATGCCGGCGGCAAATCCCGAAATCGGCATGAGCATCAGCATGGCGATGCCGCCCGGCATCATCGACAGGCCCGATAGCGTCGCCGTGTAGTCGAAGGCGGTCTGCTGCAGCTGGGGCATCAGCTGCGTGGTGCTGAACAGCACCGCACCGACCGCCATCATCACCAGGAAGGATGTACCGAACTGGCGGGTGAACAGCAGGCGCATGTCGACGATCGGATCGCGGTGGCGAAATTCCCATGGGATCAGCAGGGCGAAGGAGATCGCCGAGATAATGGCGAAAGTCGTGATGAAGCTCGACGCGAACCAGTCGTTGCGCTGGCCCTCGTCGAGAAAGATTTCGAGGCAGCCGAGCGCGGTCGCCACCAGGATGAATCCGACCCAGTCGATCCTGAGACCTCCTTTCAGCCGCTGCTGGCGTTCGCGTTCGAGTACCTCCGGTTCGACCAGCAGCCACTGCACCAACGCCAGTGACATGATGCCGAACGGCACGTTGATGAAGAAGATCCAGTGCCACGAAAAATTGTCGGTCAGCCAGCCGCCGATGGTCGGCCCGACCGTCGGCGCGACGATGACGGCGATGCCGTAGAGGGCAAATGCCTGCGAGCGCTTTTCAGGCGGAAAGGTGTCGGCCAGGATGGATTGCTCGCTTGGCGCCATGCCGCCGCCGCCGAGGCCCTGCAGGATCCTGAAGACGATGAGCATCTCGAGATTGGGCGCCAGCCCGCACAGCAGCGATGCCAGGGTAAACGTCGCGACGCAAAGCATGTAGTAGCGCTTGCGGCCGATCACGCTGGCCAGCCACCCACTGATTGGAATGATCACGGAGTTGGCGACCAGATAGGTGGTGATGACCCAGGTACTTTCATCCATGCCGGCAGCCAGGCTGCCGGCGATGTTGCGCAGCGCCACATTGGCGATCGAGGTGTCGAGCACCAGCATGAAGGTGGCAATGGAGACAATGATGGCGATGAGCCAGGGGTTGCGCTCACCGGCCGCGGATCGGCTTTCGCCCTGGTCGCTGGCGTTGTCGCGGCTCATCGCACCTTGACCGTCGGCACCACCGACAGGCCTGGGCCGAGCAGCACATCGGGCGGGTTGTCGAAGACGATCTTGACCGGCACACGCTGCACCACCTTGACGAAATTGCCGGTGGCATTTTCGGCGGGCAGCAGGCTGAAGGCGGTGCCGCTGCCGGCCTGCAGGCTGTCGATATGGCCATGAAAGGTCTTGTCCGGATAGGCGTCGATATCGATGTCGACCGGCTGTCCGGTTCGCATCCTGTCGAGTTGGGTTTCCTTGAAGTTCGCCTTTACCCAGACTTCGTTGGGAACGAACATCATGAGCACCTGACCCGGCTGGGTGTAGGTGCCGATGGCGGCCGAAATGCTTGTCGCGCGGCCGGCGACAGGGGCTGTAATAGTGGTACGGGTCAGTGCCGTGCGGGCTTGATCCCGGCTGGCCTGTGCCTGGTGAAGCTTGGCTTCGCCGCTTTTGGTCTGTGCCTGCAGCACTGTCACCTGGCTCTTCGCCGCGGCCACGTCCGCCTCGGCGCTGTCCAGGGTTGCCTGGTCCTGTCGAAGGGTCGATGCAGCCTGCTGCGCCTGCTGCTGCGTCACCGTGCCCTTCGTCAGCAATTCGCGATTGCGCTGGTCTTCGGCCTTGGCGAAGTCGAGCGCTGCCTGGGCCAGCGCCACCTGCTTCTGGGCGGCGTCGATCTTGGCATTTTGCGCCTCGATCTGGGCCGCCACATTGGTGATGTCGGCCTGAGCGGCGGCTACGCCGGCATCCGCTTGGCTGAGCGATGCCCGGTAGTCGCTGTCGTCGATTTGCAAGAGAACGTCACCCTTGCGCACCGGCTGGTTGTCGGTGACGGCCACATCGGTGATACGCCCGGCAATCTCGGCGCTCACCGTTACCGTGCGGGCATCGATGAAGGCATCATCGGTGGATTCATACTGACGCGTATTCAGCCACCAGACCGCCACACTCATCGCAACAAGCAGAAGCAGGAGGACAATTGCCGCTGTCCAATAGGGATGGCGCCTGGGAAAGCCCAGCAGGTTCGATTTCTGCGGCCTGTCGTCCATTTGCCGATCGTCCGATTTGTCGTGCCGCGAACTTGGCTGGCTGGCGAGACGCTTGCTTTGTCCAGCCCTGTCGTCGGATGGGTCCGGCTCGCTTTTCTGAGGCTTCGTATCCACGGAACTGGCTTTCAGCAGACTGAAGGGTGATGTCCGCGATGGCGAACG
Source organism: Mesorhizobium sp. B2-5-7 (assembly GCF_006440875.1). Classification (NCBI taxonomy): domain Bacteria; kingdom Pseudomonadati; phylum Pseudomonadota; class Alphaproteobacteria; order Hyphomicrobiales; family Phyllobacteriaceae; genus Mesorhizobium; species Mesorhizobium sp. B2-5-7. The sequence continues at coordinate 92,661 of NZ_VFUO01000006.1, forward strand.
CGGTTTCAACGGCAAAGCCTTGGCAAAGGTTCCTGTTTTGACTTCCCGCCAGCGCCATGGGCAGCGACGCCCTTCAGCCAGTCGGTGTGTGGCTGCTCATCCTCTTTGGCCTGCCCGATTGGGCAATAGGACCGCCCTCGCATCAACCTGGGGCGCTGAGTACCAGCATTCCCGTTTTATAGACGATAGCCGCACTTGGTGAGAGTGGCTCGAACCTTGTCGCTCGTGCAGGTGACGATGGGACATCTACCTGAAAGTTTCATCAGTCCGCAGTCTTGCCCAATGTGTCGGCGACGACCGCGCCGCGCTCACCCATGGGAACCGCCGGGCCTGTGGTCGAGTCACAGGCTGTCTGATGTTCCATTTCCGCGTTGATGGCGGCGCCGGCGATCAGGATGATGACTGAAATCCATGTCCACATCATCAGGCCGACCACGGCACCGAGCGAGCCGTATGTCGCGTTATAGTTGGCAAAATGCTGGAGGTAGAACGAGAACAGCCACGACGCGATAATCCATGCCGCGGTTGCCGCAAGCGCTCCCCAGCTCAACCATCGCCATTTCGCATGTTCCCGGCTCGGCCCGAAGCGGTAGAGCAAGGAAATGCCGGTTAGGATCGACACTACCAGGATGGGCCATCGAGATACCGCAACCACGGTTTCTGTCCAGGCATCAAGGTAGAAAAAGCGCAACAGCGCCGGGACAACACCCACCGTAAGCAGCAGCACGATGCCGATGAGCAGGGCTCCGACCGTGAACAGGATCGACATCAGATTGAGGGTAATGAACGAGCGTTTCTCACGCTCTTCGTAGGCGATGTTCATCGCGTCGAAGAGCGCCTTCATGCCGCTGTTGGCGCTCCAGAGGGCGATTGTCAGGCCTATGAAAAAGCCTGTGCCGAGAGCGCCTGCTTTCTGGCGGGCCAAGGCCTGCAACTGATCGCGGATAAGATCGAGCCCGCCCTGCGGTAGCAATCCCTGGAGGTAAGCGACATGGTCGGCGACCGTGACCGGGTCCGCGACGAAGCCATAGATCGAGATGAAGGCTGCCAGGGCGGGAAACAAGGCGAGCAGGAGATAGAAGGTCGCGCCGGCAGCCACCAGCAGAACCCGGTCCTTATTGAACTCTTCCCAAAGTCGCCAGAAGATGTCCTTCCACCCCAGCCCAGTGATTTGAGATGGCCACGTGGCGTCGCGCCCACGGCTTCCTGGCTCCCGCCCTGCCGCGGCGTTGCTGTCCTTCGTTGTCGAGGCCGCGCGGCCGGCTGCTTCCTCATCGATCAGCGAGGGCTGCTTGTCGTTCGGCGGAGAGCCTCGTTGTGGTTTCAAAGCCATTACCGGGTTCGCTGATGTCCAAAGCGTGGCTGACAACGCGGGATGAAGACACCCGTTCCCGATGCGCGGCCGATCACGATTTTCCTCCTTCCCTGCATCTTTTGCGGCCGATCGGCGTTTGAAATTGGTCAAGTGAACGGGTGTGTCCGATGAGAACGACAACCAGGGATAAGCTCAGGGGCGAAGCGGAGTTGTCCGAGGACGCCGACCTGATCGTCAATCGAACAGCCCACTTCATTTCGGATTGGATCGAAGAACACGTCGTTGACGAGCCTATCCCTATGTCCGGCATCGATGCCGCGGAGGAACTCGCAAATCAGTGCGTGGCGGATGCGCAAGATGAGGGGATCGCGGCGCAGGACATCCAGGATGAGGTGGGCGATCTTACTGAATACATCGCGGAAACGATCGATGAAGGGAACGGCTCCCCCTTGGAAGGGGTGGCCACGGCGGCAACCAAAATCGCGGAACCTCGTTTGTCGAGTGTCAACCCGAGGAGATGGCGATGACGAGGTTCCTATCCTTTCTGATCCTGGCAACGGGTCTTGCGCTCACCGCATGTGACAACAACACCGAGCCGACGAAGGCCAACACCGACACCGTCACCAAGAACCCACCAGTCGACCAGGACGCCAGACCGAAGTCGACGACGGGTGGCGATCAGCCAACTGCCCCAGCGACCAAATGAACGTGATTTCCTATTGCTATACGCCGCTGCCGCTTGCGTGGCTGGCCTGACGGATGAGGTGCTCCGGTCATTCCCCTGGCGCGGCTAGGCTGATGACTGCGGACGCCAGGATTTCCGGAGGGACCGGAACCTCAATCCACTGCCGCGCATTTCGACTTCACGCGTGGAAGACAAATGTCATCCAACCATCAAGACGCTGGCCAAGGAGAATTCAGATGCAAGGTTCAGAAGCGATTTCCAGGCGCCCTATCGGCGGCATGAGCATAGAACCATTCCTCGGCACGGTGACGGTCCGGTTCTCCGACGCGATAGTCGCCGCAAGCGACCGTGCGAAAATTCTTCGGGAGGAGGGCCATGAGCCGGTCTTCTATATCCCCTTCGAGGATATCTATTTCGACCTCCTCGAGAAGACCAACACCACCAGCGAGTGCCCGTTGAAGGGAACAGCGAGCTATTGGCGTGTTCATGCTGTCGGCGGCTCGGCCGATGACTTCATGTGGGCGTATGAGACGCCGGATACCGCGGCCCTGGCCATCGCGCGTCATGGCGCCTTCGATCCGAAAAGGGCACGTATTGACGTCGATCCGAAGGAGGATAAGCGGCACACTCCACATGTCATGGAGTAGGATGCCGCCTCGACCGTCGTTCTTCTTGCTTGCCGGCATGCCGGCAAGTGGCCGCCGCCAGGTCAGCGGCACCGGTGCGAGTCCGAGCCTTCCCCTCATCGATCCACCCTTCACCAAGAAGCCTCGTTGCGGCCGCTTCGATCGGGTTTAGCCGCGCCTCACCGCCATGCGGGAGCAAAATCACTCTTTCGCGATCAGGCAGGGTTTTGTCGCACTGCATTCGGAACAATGCCCGGAGTGAAAGGTTAGCGGCGAAAGCCAGCCCAGGAGCGAGCCATGTCCGAAACCCTCGTCCCAAAGCCAATTAGCCTCAGCCGGAGACGTTTCATGACGGGCACGGTTTCGGCCGCTGCGGTCGCACCGCTCCTGCCTCCCAAGGCCGAGGCGGAGGAAGTGGCCGCTTCCCGTTCCAAGCTGCGGGAGCCGGTCGTCACCTCGCTTCGTATCAACAGGCAAGCTTACGAGCTCTCGCTCGACACCAGGACCAGCCTGCTCGACGCCTTGCGTGACCACGTTGGGCTGACCGGGACGAAAAAAGGCTGCGACCATGGGCAATGCGGTGCATGCACCGTGCTCGTCGACGGAAAGCGGGTCCTCTCCTGCTTGAGCTTCGCGGTGATGATGCAGGGCAAGGACGTGACGACCGTGGAGGGGCTCGCCTCGCGCGACGGCGCCCTGCATCCGATGCAGCAGGCCTTTATCGACCATGACGCCTTCCAGTGCGGCTATTGCACGCCGGGCCAGATTCTGTCGGCCATCGGCTGCGTCAACGAAGGCCACGCCGGTTCCGAAGCCGATATCCGGGAATATATGAGCGGCAACATCTGCCGGTGCGCCGCATACCCCAACATCGTGGCCGCGATCGTGCAGGCCCGCGACGAAACCGGGAGAGCCTGACATGCGTCCTTTCGTTCTCGAGCAACCGGCCAACATCCCGGCGGCTGTCGCCCTCGCTTCGAACTTTGCCGCGCCGGATCGGCCGCCGACCCAGTCAGACATACAATTCATCGCTGGCGGCACCAATCTGGCCGACTACATGAAGCTCGACGTTGCCCGGCCGAACCGCCTGCTCGATCTCAATCGTCTCTCCGAGCCGGCGCTTCGGCAAATCCGCGTCACCGCCGAAGGGGTTCGTTTCGGCGCGCTGGTGCGGATGGGCGAGGCGGCTGACGATAAGGACGTCAAGCTCCACTATCCGGTCATTGCCGACAGCCTCAGGCTGGCAGCCAGCGGCCAACTCCGCAACATGGCCAGCCTTGCCGGCAACGTGCTGCAACGGACGCGGTGCGAGTATTTCAGGGAGATCTCATGGGCCTGCAACAAGCGCCAGCCGGGTTCGGGCTGCGCGGCAATGGACGGTTTCAATAGGCAACACGCGGTGCTGGGCGTCAGTGATGCCTGCATCGCCACCTATCATGGTGATTTCGCCCAGGCACTGATTGCCCTTGACGCCAACCTCCATGTCGAGGGTTCTGGCGGCGCGCGCGAAATCCGGTTCGCCAACCTGCATCGCTTGCCCGGCGATACGCCGCATGTCGAGACCGGCCTCGCCGCTGACGAGATCATCACCGCCATCGACGTGCCCGCGGGTCCTTGGACCCGGCGTTCCCGCTACCTTAAGGTTCGTGACCGCGAATCCTATGCCTTCGCCCTGGCTTCCGCGGCGGTCGCTCTCGACCTCGACGGCAACAGCGTCCGCGAGGCACGCATAGCCCTTGGCGGCGTCGCCACGGTCCCGTGGCGGGCGAGGGAAGCGGAAGCGGTCCTGCACGGCAAGATGCTGGACGAGGCAATGGCGCGGGCGGCCGCGGAGACGGCTTTCGCCGATGCCAGGCCGCGCGGCCACAATGCGTTCAAGATCGAGCTTGGCAAACGGACGCTGGTGCGGGCGCTCCTCGAAACCCGTGACATGAAGGTGTGATCATGAACGCAGCCGCTCCGCAGCCCAAGGAGAACATGGGTGCCCCGCTGCCGCGCATCGACGGGCGGCTGAAGGTGACCGGCCAGGCGAGTTATCCGGCGGACCTCGCGGCGGCCAATGTCGCCTATGGCGTGCTGGCCACCAGCAGTATCGCCAGGGGCACGGTGACGGCACTTCACCTGGACAATGCCCGAGCGGTGCCGGGCGTGCTCGACATCGTGACCTATGGCGACATGGACGCGGTGGACAAGCCGAAATTCGGCAATACCGCCGCCGCCTCGATCGCGCCGGTGCATGACCGGAAGGTCTTTCACGATGGGCAGATCATTGCCTTGGTGGTCGCCGAGACCTTCGAGGCGGCGGAGGAGGCTGCGCTGCTGATCCGCGCCGACTACGCCGAGGAGAAACCGAGTGCGGGCTTTGACAGCCCTGGAGCAACGACCATTGCCGCCGCGGGCAAAAGCCCGATGTTCAAGGAAGACGTCAAGGTCGGCGATTTCGATACTGCCTATGCCGCTGCTCCGGTCAGGATCGATGCACGCTATTCGACACCAACGCAGCACCACAATCCGATCGAACTGTTTTCGACGACGGCAATGTGGCAGGGCGATCAACTCACCATTCATGAGCCGTCCCAGAACGTCACCGGCTGGAAGGCCGAACTTGCCAGGCAGTTGAAGATCGATCCGGCGAAGGTTCGCATTGTCAGCCCATACATCGGCGGCGCATTCGGCTCGAAGGGACCGATGACGGCCCGCACGGCGATCGTCGCGGTTGCGGCAAGGCGTCTCGGCCGGCCGGTGCGTTGCGTGGTCAGCCGCATGCAGGCGTTTGGGACACAGACCTATCGCGCCGAGACCAGGCACCGGATCCGCATGGGCGCCGACAAGGACGGCCGCATAACCGCTTTCGCGCATGAGGGCTGGGAGGTGACATCGCGCCCCGATCCCTACGTGGTCGGGGGAACGTCGGCGACCGGCCGCATGTATGATTACGGCGCGGTGCTTACGCACGTGTCGCTGGTCCAGGCGGACCGCAACACGCCCGGCTACATGCGTTCGCCTCCCGAGACGCCGTACGTCTATGCGCTGGAGAACGCCATGGACGAGATGGCGGTGGCCCTGGCCATGGACCCGGTGGAGTTCCGAAGGGTGAACGAGCCAAAAGCCGAGCCGATCGGGAGAAAGCCGTTCTCGAGCCGCTCGCTGATGCAATGCTACGATCAGGCGGCGGACGCATTCGGCTGGACGAAGCGGGACGCCAAGGTCGGGTCGATGCACGACGGCGACTGGTTGATCGGCATGGGTTGCGCGACGGCAGTCTATCCGACCTCGTCGGCTCCCTGCGCTGCGCGCGTATGGCTGACCGTCGACGGCGATGTGCGCGTCCAGAGCGGCTCGCATGAAATCGGCACCGGCGTGCGCACGGTCGCCGGCCAGATGGCAGCAGAGCGCCTCGGTGTCGCCATGGACAGGGTGAGCGTCGAGATGGGCGACAGCACCTTGCCCCCGGCGCCCGTGTCGGGAGGGTCTATCTCCACGGCAAGCGTCTGTTCGGCGGTGCTCAAGGCCTGCGACGCGATCAGGACGAAGCTGTTTGCCGCGGCGACCGGCGAAGGTGGTGCGCTTGCCGGCGCCCACAATGAGGAACTGGATATCCTCGATGGCAAAATCATTGCCAAGGGCGGCGCTTCGGCAAAGGTCGAGGACGTCTTGAAAACCATGCGGGTGGGGGCGATCGAGGAGTATGCCGAGTATGCGCCCAAGGGGGCGAGCCCCGAAGCGCTCAAGAAGCTCTATGCCGGCCAGCCGGAGTTTCACGGCGGCGAGCAGGACGAAGATTCGGTGAAATATGCATTCGGCGCGGAATTCGTCGAAGTTCGCATCAATCGCCTTACCAGGGAAATCCGCGTGCCGCGCATTGTCGGGGCCTTTGCCGCCGGCCGCATCATGAACACGCGCACGGCGCGCAGCCAACTGATGGGCGGAATGATCTGGGGCATCGGCCAGGCGCTGCATGAGGCGACCGAGGTCGACAGCCGCTATGCCCGCTACGTCAATCGAGATCTGCAGGACTACCTCGTGCCGGTCAATGCCGACATCAAGGATCTCCAGGTGATTCTGGTTCCGGAGATTGACCACGAGGTCAATCCGGCAGGCGTCAAAGGCCTCGGAGAACTGGGCAATGTCGGCACGGCGGCCGCCGTTGCCAGCGCGGTCTACCATGCGACTGGCAAACGCATCCGCGATCTTCCTATCAGGATCGAGCAGCTTATCGTCTGATCTGGCCTACCCCATAGGCGGTCCGATTCACGAAATATTACGTGAGGGAACGTCCGGGCCGCCAGCGTCTTTGACCCTTGAGGCGGTTGATCGCCTCGCATAACTCAAAGGAGAAGAAGATGCCCAATCAAGGTGGTAGCCATGAGCAACATGTGAAAGCAGGCCAGCAGAGCCACAAGAACATGGACGATAAGAACCGCCGTCAGCAGCAGGCGGCCGGTGACAACCATCGCCAACAAGGCGGCGACAGCGCCGGCACGACGCGTGGCGGAACCCATGAACAGCATGTGAGAGCTGGCGAGCAAAGCCACAAGAATCGCTAGCAAACCTGTGTGGCTCCGTGCCCGTCCCGAGCGCTCGGGACGGGCTCTGCATGCGACCGTGCTGGGCAGAGCCGACCCGCACAGTTCGCCGAAAGAAAGAGAGACAGATTTGATGCCCGATCCGAGAGAACCCGACCCCAACCGCGACGTACCCATGCCGGCTCCCAATTGGAAGCCCAAGCCGATCGGCGAACCGGAGCCGGAAGGATTGCCCGATGAGGCGCCGTTACCCAATCCTGACGAGAACGAAGAGCCCCCAATGCACGCGGTCGGCTGAGCGGAATCCGCCCGTAGTTTGGTCACTCCTCGTCGAAGCGGCCGCCTTCCCTTGAAGGATCGCGTGACAGCACCGCTTCCTCGACATCGTCGGGCAATGCCTCGTCGCTTTCCTGGTAGGCGTTGTCGTCATCTTCCTCGGGCAATTCGCCGTCGGCCTCGTCTTCCACCTCGACGTCATCCGGAAGGATTTTCGCGCCTGCTAGCGCGTCCCAGTCCTGCTGCTCTACCGTGGGACCTTCAGTCTCCGTCGGGTCTTCCGTCTGAACTGCGGGTTGCTCTCTTTTGCGGGGGTCCATTGTCGTTCTCCGAAATCCGGGGAGTTTGCCCCGGATCGCCTGAAGCGCCCGGGGCAACAGCTCGCCAGCTAGGCGGCCTGTTCCAGGGCACGCTCGTTGACGCCGCCCTCGCCAAGGCTGGAAAGTGCCTCGTCGGTCGCCGTCTCCTCCTCGAGGGTCTCGTTGAGGAGTTTGACCACGTCGCTCTTGCCGAGCTGTTCGGCCCAAGCGATCAGCGTCCCGTAGCGCGCGATCTCGTAGTGTTCGACGGCCTGCGCAGCCCCGACCAGCCCAGCATCCAGCGCGGGGTCGCCCTTGTATTCCTGGAGGATTTCCGAACCCTCCTCGATGATGCCGTCGATGGCCGGACAGGTCTTGCCCCTGGCAGGCTTGTCGAGGAGTTCGAAGATCTGTTCGAGGCGGTCGACCTGGCCCTCGGTTTCCTGCAGGTGTTTCTCGAATGCTGCCGAAACATCTTCGGATTCGGCGCCTTTTGCCATTTTCGGCAGCGCCTTCAGGATTTTCTTCTCGGCGTAGTAGATGTCCTTCAGCCCGTCGAGGAACAGGGCTTCAAGCCCTTTCGTTGCCGCTTTCTTCGCAGTCGCCATGATTGTCATCTCCAATTGTCGTGAAGCCCACCAGCGGTGTAGCTGGAGCACAACTTGCCGTGAGGACGGTTGTTCCAGCCATCTCGCAAAGAGGCGACCGTTGCGTCGGCTCTCATCGCGACCGGGCTTCGCAAGCGCGTCCGCGGCACGAACTCCATCACTGGATCTGTTGTATGGTGCATTGACGCGGCGCCTTGTCCGGCCGCCAGCGCAACAGTTTGGTGCCATGCCGGAACCTGTCGCCGGTGACATGGTCGAAGCGGACCTCGACCACCAGTTCCGGCCGCAGGGGCTCCCATTCGCCGCTGCGCTGCGTGCTCCAGCGGCTAGGCCCGCCCGGCGCCTTGCCGGTGAAGCCGGGTCCGCCACGCAGCTTTTCCAGCTTTCGGGTGACGCCAGCCCGGTCATCCCTGCCGATGGTCGAGGTAAAGCCGACATGGTCGAGCTTGCCCCTATCATCGTAAAGGCCGAGCAGGAGCGAGCCGACCTCCTTGCTGCCGGTCAGATAGCGGAATCCTCCAACCACGCAGTCGGCCGTACGCAACCGTTTGACCTTGACCATCGCGCGTTCCCCTGGACGGTAGGGGTCGGCCAGCAATTTGGCGACCACGCCGTCGGTGGAACCATGACCGGCTTCCTCAAGCCAGCGTCTGGCGGCCGCCGGATCGGTCGTGCTGGGCGAGAGCCGCAAGCCAGGCTCGGCGTAGTCCTGAACGAAGCCCTCGACCGCCCGGCGTCGTTGCGACAACGGCTCGCCGAGCAGGATCGTGCCGCCCGGCGCGACCGGCATGTCGAACAGGATCAGCCGGGCAGGCGTTTGCGCGCTCAGCTTGCGGATGCGGCTTTCGGCTGGGTGAAGCCGCATCTGCAGCGCGTCGAAAGAAAGCTGGCCTTCGATCTCTATGACGATCTCGCCATCGACCACGAAATTGCGGGCCTCGACTTGCCGCAGCATGGCGACGAGCTCCGGGAAGTAACTACCGAGCGGTTTGCCGGATTTGGCGCGCAAGTCGACATCCGTGTCGCCTTTGAAGGCGAGGCAGCGAAACCCGTCCCATTTGGGCTCGTATTGCCAAAAGCCTTCCCTATCCGGCAGAGCGTCGGCTGCCTTGGCCTCCATGGGGGGCGTGTTCAGGGGTAGGGCAAAGCTTTCCGTCATTGCCTTACGTCGCTTTCTGGGGCACGCGCCGGCGGCGAAGCCCGCCAACCGACACCCGCGGCAGCTTCAGGCCCCGAGATCGATCAAAGCCACGCCGAATTCGGCTCTCTTGCGGCGCCGCAGGTGACCCGGCGCTTCCACCACGGTGATTTCCAATGTCGGCCGAACGGTGCCTTCGAGCAGATGGCCGCCTTTGGTCGTGCCGTCGCTCAAGCCAAGCACCGCGTGGACATGAAGGCTTGGCTTGCCATCATCGTCCGTCGCAACATCACCGATCGCGCTCAGGACCTCGCATTGTTCGTCGATCGGGATTTTTCGATAGCTCTTCGCCTCCAGGTCGAACCAACCGACAGTGGCCCGTTGGAACGCGCCGATCGCCGTCAGGGAGGCGCTGCCGATCTTCTGCTCGACCGCGAAGCTGGTCAGTGCAGCGAACGCTTCCTCGCCCGGGTCGAGCACCACGACAAATGTCCGTTGGCCATTGGCCTCGTTGACGAGTCGCGATTTCATGCCGGCGTTCCAATCCTCGCGGTCGGTCAGTGGGCGTGGTGTTCGGCGTTCCTCTTGCGGGTCGCCGCCGCCTTCTTTGCCGATTCGGACCGGCTGGCGGCCGATCGGGAAGCGGACGCCTTTCCGCCGCTTTTGCCGCCCTTGTGCGCCGCTGGGTGACCTGTGTGCTTGCCACGCCCGGAGCCGCCTTCCTTCTTGCCGCCACCATCGTCCTTGTTGACCGTCGCCCATGCGCGCCGCTCGGCTTCCTTGTCGGAGACGCCACGCTTCTCGTAGCCTTCGGCAATATGGTCGGCCTTGCGTTCCTGCTTGTCGGTGTATTTGGATTTATCGCCTCGGGGCATGATCGTTTCTCCTTCTCGATGGAGGTTGAACGCCAAGTCGGCGCCCGGGTTCCAATCGCGGTCAGCCTTGCCCGACACACCCTGTCGCGGCGGCTGTTGCAACAAGGCAGGTTCAACCGATCGCGAACCTGACCACCGCCGCCAGGATCAGGATGCCGACCAGTCCTGCCACGAAGATGATCCGGCGCGTGCGGGTTCGCAGGATGATCTCGCCTTGCGAAGCCTGGCGCGCGGAGAAGACAGGTCCATTTTCGCCGCGTCCGTCTTTGTCGTCTTTGCCATGCCGGTCGTCGCTCATGACCGCCTCCTGTCGGGCTGTTACGCCTCGGGCGCCGTCGCGGGTGCCGTGTAGCGCCGCCGAACGGCATCGAGCACCCGTTTGCGGCTCTCGTCCGCCGAAAGCTTGCTGTCCTTTTCCGCCTCGGCGGTTTCGCGGGCGAGGTCCTTGTCCCTGATCTGGTGGCGGAACCATTTCGAATAGTCGCCCGCGCGCAAATGGAACTCCCAGGTCTTGTCGTCTATGCCTTCGGCCATCTGAGCAAAGATCATCAGATTATGGGCCCTGAGGTTCATCGCGTCGTCGGGACCGCGGAAATAGAAGCTGCCGGTCTCATCGAGTTGACCCTCGGCATATTTGCGGCTGTGGCGCTTGAGCGACTGGCGAGGTTCTATGACCTTGACCGTCGTGAGTTTTTTGCGCGCCCCCGGCCGCCAGAACAGAACCCGATCGCCCTTGGGCGTGGGAATGTCCTTCGGCGGCTCGATGCCGGTCTCATGGCAGAAGGTCTTCACCACGTCCTTCGCCTTCGGGCCAAGGGCGATGACGGCCGTCATCAGGCGCAGGGCGTCGGTCGAAATCGCCTCGGGATGGACGGTGATCAGGATCGTGCCCGGCAGTTCCAGGGAGAGCACGGCGCGGGTGTCGTCGCGCCGCTTCGGAAGAAGATGGTGCGCTTCGTCGATGACCAGCCAATGCGGCCTTGCGGTGCGGCGACGGAAACTGCCAAGGCCAGGCAGCAGGTCGGCAAAGAAATCTGGCCGTTCGTTGACACGCAGCGCCAGCCCGTTGACGACGACATTGCTGTCGGCCTTGGCGATCAGGTCGAGCACCTGCGCCTTTGTCGGCGCGCTCGATGCATCGCCCAGCCGAACGGCGCCCTCGAGGCCGTCATAGTCACCCTCCGGGTCGAAGACGCAAAACTGAAATCGGCTGTCGACGAAGCGTTCCGTCAGTGCGGTGGCCAAAGTGGATTTGCCGATGCCCGAACTGCCGGCGATGAGCACGCTTTCGGTCGGCGACAGATAGATGTCATCGCCACCGGACGATCCCAGAACAATCCCGCCATGACGCTTCGGCACGATCCCGTGGTCGCTTTTTATTAGCTTGGCGATCAGTTCCTCGACGCCTTTGCCGCGTGCGCCGCGCGTGACCAGGTCCGCGGTGCTTTTGACCGCGGGAATGGCATTGTCGACCGCAACGCTGCAGCCGCAGGCCTTCAGGAAGGCGTGATCGTTCTCGGCGTCGCCGATACCCACAACATTGTGCGGCGACAGGTGAAGGTCCTCGAGCGCGGCCGCCAGACCGGTGGCCTTGTTGACGCCGCTCGGCAGGATCATCACCGCGCCCTTGTTGAAGATGATTTCGAGTTCGAGCCCCATCTTCTTGATGACCTCGAGCACGGTCGCCTGATGCGGTTCCCAGGTGGCGACGATCGACCGTCCCACGGAAAGTGGCTTCACCCCCTGCTTTTTCAGCCTGGCGACGAATTCGGGCTCCGGCGATGGTGAGATCGCCCGCTCTTCCTCGCTGGCCGGTGTGTAGATCAGGGCGCCGTTTTCGGCGACGACCTTGTCGAACAGGCCGACATCGGGAAACACGCGCTTGAGGTCGGGCAACTCGCGGCCAGTGACCAGAAGCAGTTTGCGGCCACTTTTCTTGAACCGCTCCAGTGCCGCGAGCGTCTTGTTGGAGACCGTCCCGTCATGTGCGAGCGTCCCGTCATAGTCGGTCGCCAGGGCAATGAAATACATTGCGCTGACCTCAGTAGCCGCCGACGATCGGCAGGATCTCGCCGGTGATGTAACTCGAACAGTGCGGGGAGGCGAGGAAAACATAGGCGGGAGCCAGTTCCTCCGGTTGGGCCGGCCGTTTCATCGGCGTGTCGGCGCCAAATTTCGAGACGTCGTCGGCTTCCTTGTCGGACGGATTGAGCGGCGTCCACACCGGGCCAGGCGCGACCGCGTTCACCCTGATGCCCTTGGCGATGAGGTTGCCCGAAAGCGCGCGCGTGAAGGCATGGATGCCGCCCTTGGTCATCGAATAGTCGACCAGCTGCTTCGAGCCTTCTATGCCGGTAACCGAACCCGTGTTGACGATCGCCGAGCCCGGCTTCATGTGCGGCACGGCTTCCTGCGCCATATGGAAATAGCCATAGAGATTGGTCTTCAGCGTCGTGTCGAAATGTTCTTCGGTCAGGTTGCCGAAGTCGCTGGAATGGATCTGGAAGGCGGCGTTGTTGACCAGCACGTCGATGCGGCCGAATGTTTCGACCGTGGTCGCCACGGCATCGTGGCAGTCCTGGCGTTCACTGACGTCGGCCTTCAACAGGATGCAGCGTCGGCCTTCTTTTTCGACAGCGGATTTTGTCTCCTCGGCATCCCTGTCCTCGGCCAGGTAGACGACTGCGATGTCGGCGCCTTCGCGAGCGAACAAAACCGCGACCGCGCGGCCGATACCCGAATCGCCACCAGTGATGAGAGCCGCCTTCCCTTCGAGTTTCTTTGATCCGACATAGTAGGGTGCATCGTAGAGCGGAGCAGGCTCGATCGCCGCTTCATGCCCGGGTTTCGCCTGATGTTGCTTGGGGAAGGGCGGCTCGGGATAGGGGCGCGCGCCTGCCTGCATGGCGTGCTCCGCCTTTCCGTTGCGCTTCGATTTGTCCTTGGCATCGATGCCGCGCTGGATATGGCGCTGCTTGGCGACTTCACCGGCCGTTTGTGACTTCGTCTGCATGGTCGTCTCCTCGGCTGAAGAAAGTTCAACGCGCGGCAGACCGGCGGTCTGCGCGGCGCATGGCTTGTCAGAAGGTATCGCCCCCGTTCGCGTCAGTCCTTGACATAGGCGCCGGGTTGGCGGCCCGACCTTGGAGCCTTCGCGTCCTTCGAGTGCTCGGAGATCGCCGGGCCCGCGCCGGATGTCTTCTCCGTTGCGGGGCTGGGCGTCGCCTTGCGAGGCGGGTTCTGTCCTTCTGACTGGTGTGTCTCTTCATTTGTCTGATCCGCCGGTCGCGTAAGCCCCATTCCGCCTGCCGGCGGCTTGTTGCCCGCTGCGTCAACCGAGAAATCATCGTTCGGATCCGGGCCGGTCCTGGCGGGATACTTCCGTGCGCCGGTTTCATATTCGGTTCTGTCGCGTGCCATGGCTTCCTCCGTATTTGGCTGAACGGAAAACAGCCGCCGGGCGATCAGGTTCCGAACAAACGGTGATGGTCCCCCTTTTCGCCACCGGTCGCATCGCCCTTGGCGTGCGACGGCTGCCAAGTGCATCTGGATCGGGTGACGTCATCATCCGGCATGCAGGCGGGCGATCTGGCTCCCCGGGAGAAAAATCTTTTCCGATTTCGTCCCACGGCGACCGTGAATTCCTTTTGTTCGGCAGCAATGTCTATAAAAACTATGGACATTGGCAAACTGGTTCGAAAAGATCACAGGGCATCCATCATGACCAATCCGGCCATTGTCGGCTTCTCCGGCAATTTCACGCGGCCCTCCAAGACCCGTGGCTTCGTGGACCATATCGTGACGGAGATCGCCGGACGATACGGCCTCGCCGCCAGTACCCATGACATCGTCGATCTCGGTCCCACCCTTGGCAATGCCAAAGCCACTCGGGACCTGGACGAGCAGGCCCGCGCCGTTCTCGAGCGGATCCTGACCGCCGATGTCCTGGTGGTCGGCTCGCCCACCTACAAAGGCAGCTATACCGGGCTGTTCAAGCATTTCTTCGATCTCGTCGATCCGGCAGCCCTCAGGGGCAAGCCGGTGCTGCTGGCGGCGACCGGCGGCGGCGATCGCCATGCATTGATCGTCGAGCATCAGCTGCGGCCGCTGTTCGGCTTTTTCGAAGCCTTTGCGCTGCCGACGGCCATATACGCCTCGGAGAAAGATTTCGCTGATGGCGTGCTGGCATCCGAAGCGATCCAGACCCGCATTGGCCTCGCCGTGGACGATGTCGGTCTGGCGCTCTTCGGCCGGCAGCGCGCCAGGATAGCCGCCGAGTAGCGTGCTCGGAACATATCCCGCTCCGACCGCTGGCGCGCTGAGGCGCTTGGCTGAAGCCGGCCGTTGAACGCGCCTGCGCGCCGCAGGGCGACTTGCAGTGCACGGTCGCAAATCAGCAGGCGCTGATGCTCCGCATGCATGGACGACCACGCCCGAAGATTGTCCGATGCCAAGACCGGAGCATAGCGGCGTGCTTTTCCGTTATCGGCCGAACCGGTCCTTCACCCGGCCCGAAAGGATCGCCGCTCTGACGCCAAGCGGCCAGAAGCGGTGGAGCCGGATCGGCTTCAGCCCCGATATCGGCATCGGGAAGGGAATGGTCTCGTCGCCGCGAAGGCGGTTTGCCAGCGCATTGCCCATCGCCGAAGCCATGGCAACACCGCGGCCATTGTAGCCAAGGCAGATCAGCACGCCGTCTTCCGGCTCGTGAACGTGTAGAAGATGGTCCTTGGTGACCGCGACCCGGCCGTTCCAGCCATGTGTCCACCCCGCTCCAGCAAGCGCCGGCCAGAGCCGTAGCGCATAGTCGGTGAGATAGCGGATGGCGGAAGCATCGCCGATGGGCCTCATCGGTCCCCGTCCGCCCATGAGGAGCCGGTTCTGGACGTCGATGCGGTAATAGACGGTGATGTTGCCGGCTTCGTAGACGACCGGCCTTTCGGGAAGAATTGCGGCCGCGACCGTGGGCGACAGCGGTTCGGTCGCCGCGATGGCGCTGAACACCGGAACCAGCGACTGCTCCAGGCCAGGCCACAAGTTTCCCGTGTAGCCGTTTGTCGCCACAAGGACCTTCTCGGCGCTGACGGATCCGTTTGCGGTCTCGAGGAGCCAGCGCCCGGCCTGCCTGCTGAGCGAGAGAACCTCGCTGCCGCCAAATATCCGCGCGCCGGCCTTCCGCGCGGCGGCCGCCAGGCCAAGCGCGTATTTCAAGGGATGGAGGTCGCCGCCGCGAGCATCGAACATGCCGAACATGTATCTGTCCGTGCCGGTTCGCGCCGCCATCGCTTTTGCGTCAAGCAAGCCGACCGGCATCCCCCGCCGCTCGCATTGGTTGGCCGTGGCCCGCACCGCGGCTGCCGGCTGCGGCCGGATGGCCGCGCGTATGGTGCCGTTCTGCCGGACCTCGCAATCGATCGACAGGCGCTTGATGAGGCTGAAGGTGAAATCCGGAGCACCGTAGGAGAAGTCGATCATCCGCGACCCCAGCTCGGGGCCGAACATGGCTTCGATCGTGTCGGGATCGTATTTGAGGCCGGGATTGACCTGGCCGCCATTCCTGCCCGAGGCTCCCCATCCCGGCTGATAGGCCTCGAGCACGCAGACGTCGTCGCCGGCTTCCGCCAGATGCAAGGCAGTCGACAGGCCGGTCAAGCCAGCGCCGACAATGGCGACCCTTGCCCGCTGCGCGCCGGCAAGGGAGGGGTAGTTGCCGGGGCCGCCAGCCGTATCGCGATAGAGGCTCCGGGGCGGGCTGCTTTCGTTCATGGACGAGGCTCTCACGACAAGGCGGCCGGCTCGAGGGGCACGATAGCTTTCAATGGCCGATATCCCGCACGCGCGGCAGACCCAGACTTTCGTGTCGGGTACGCCAGGCAATTCTGCTTGCTTTCGGGAGGTTACGACATTTGCGACAGGGCTGCCGCCCGTGGCATCTCGTATGAAGAGCCAACTACGCGATCCTGGTGCGGCGGCTGACGTCACGTTATCGCAATCAGCTTTGTTTGTATATGCTTGTATATGTAAGTCGATCTGGTAGTCTCTGGGCTATGGAGCGGCCAAGGAGGATCACATGCGCGACGCTTCTCTTTTCGACCTCTCCGGCAGGAAGGCGCTTGTCACCGGCGCCAGCCGTGGCATTGGCCGCAGCATCGCCGGGGCGCTGAGCGCGGCCGGCGCCGACGTCGCGGTCACGGCGCGTAGCCTGGACTCGCTTGACGAGACGACGGCGGCCATCCGCGCGGCCGGCGGGGTTGCGCGCGCCATTGCGCTTGACGTGACCGATGTCGACCAGTGCCGCACGGTCATCGCCGAGGCAGCCCGCCTGCTTGGCGGCTTCGACATTCTCGTCAACAATGCCGGAGTGGAAGAGGTCCGGCCCTCGCTCGACGTTGACGAGCCGCTGTGGGACCGGATCGTCGATACCAATCTCAAAGGGGCGTTCTTCTGCGCCCAGGCGGCGGCACGGCAGATGCGGGACGCCGGGCGGCCCGGCGCCATCATCAACCTCTGCTCGTTGACTTCAGAAGTCGGCATTCCGA
Organism: Mesorhizobium sp. B2-5-7; assembly: GCF_006440875.1. Taxonomy (NCBI): domain Bacteria; kingdom Pseudomonadati; phylum Pseudomonadota; class Alphaproteobacteria; order Hyphomicrobiales; family Phyllobacteriaceae; genus Mesorhizobium; species Mesorhizobium sp. B2-5-7. The sequence goes on from NZ_VFUO01000006.1 coordinate 109,548, forward strand.
CGGCGGTGCCATACGGCTCGTCCAAGTCGGGCCTGCTCGGCATGACCCGGGCGCTGGCAGCGGAATGGGCGCAGCTTGGCATCAGGGTCAACGCCATCGCCCCGGGCTATTTCAGGACGGCGATGACGGAGGTGTTCTACGCCAACGAGGCGTGGCGGCAATCCATGCTGGCCAAAATCCCGCAGCATCGTTTCGGCGATCTGCGCGATCTGCACGGCGTCGCCGTGTTCCTTGCTTCGGATGCCTCAGCCTACATTACCGGCCAGTCCATTCCGGTGGATGGCGGTTTCCTCGCATCGATCTGAGGCGGCTCGCCCAGGTTAGAGAACAAAGTCTTCCGCAATGTGACCGGCCGGCACATTGCTCTGAACAGAAGGAGCACCCATGTCCGACATCAGCTTCCACGATCTGTCCTCCCTCGATGCCACGCAACGGGCCGGTCTGCTGAAACGCGCCGAGGGCGATCTGTCGGCCTTCGTCGAAAAGGTCCGTCCGATCATCCAGGCCGTCAGGGAAGAGGGTGACGCCGCCCTGATCCGCTTCGCCAGGGAGTTCGACAAGGCCAATGTGAGGGAAGGCGGACTGAAAGTGTCGGAAGCGGAGTTCGATGCGGCCTTCGACAAGGTCGAGAAGGAAGTCGTGGAGAGCATCAGGTTCGGCATCGAGAATATCAGGCATTTTCATGAAGAGCAGAAGCCGGAGACCATGTGGCTCAAGGAGATCCGGCCGGGCGCCTATGCCGGCGACCGGTATACGCCGATCGCATCGGTCGCGCTCTACGTGCCGCGCGGCAAGGGCGCCTTTCCGTCGGTGACGATGATGACGTCGGTTCCGGCTGTCATTGCCGGCGTGCCGCGGATCGCAATCGTGACGCCGCCAACCTCGGACGGTTCGGTGGACGCGGCGACGCTGGTCGCCGCTCGCCTTGCCGGCGTCGGGACCGTCTACAAATGCGGCGGTGCTCAAGCCGTTGCCGCCATCGCCTACGGCACCGAGACGGTGAAGCCGGCGCTCAAGATCGTCGGCCCGGGCAGTCCCTGGGTGGTGGCGGCCAAGAGCGTGCTGTCCTCGATCATCAATACGGGCCTCCCGGCCGGACCGTCGGAAGCCATCATCTTTGCCGACGACAGCGTCGACGGAGGCCTTGCCGCGCTCGATCTGCTGATCGAAGCCGAGCACGGGCCGGATTCTTCAGCCTATCTGGTGACGCACAGCCGCAAGGTCGCCGAAGCAGCCCTTGCTGCACTTCCCGACCACTGGTCGCGGATGACCGAACAGCGTGTGGAATTCTCGCGCGCGGTGCTGACCGGAAAGCGCGGCGGTATCGTGCTGACGGCGTCGCTGGAGGAAAGCTATCGCTTCATCAACGACTACGCGCCCGAACATCTGGAAATCCTGTCGAAGGAGCCGTTCGCGCATCTCGGCCACATCACCGAGGCGGCCGAAATCCTCATGGGCCCGCATACGCCGGTAACCATTGCCAACTTCGTCCTCGGGCCGAATGCGGTGCTGCCGACCAGCCGCTGGGCGCGAACCTACGGGCCGCTTTCGGTGACGGATTTCGTCAAGCGCTCTTCGGTCGGCTATGTCACCTCGGCCGCGTATCCGGAACTGGCGCAGCATGCCCGCAGGCTCGCCCGCTACGAAGGCTTCAGCTCGCACGAAAACGCGGTCTCGGAAATCCGCGACCGCTATCTCGCCGGCTGAGCGGAGACGATCGCGATGAGGGCGGCACGACTTTATGGACCGGGCGACCTGCGCGTCGAGGACATCGCCGCGCCAGGCATTCCCGATGCCGGCTGGGTAAAGCTCAGGGTCGATGCCGCCGGCATCTGCGGTTCGGACCTGCACAATTTCCGCACCGGCCAATGGATAAGCCGGGCGCCCTCGACGGCGGGCCACGAGTTGACCGGCACGGTGATCGCGCTGGGCGAGGGCGTCGATACCATTGCCGTCGGCGACAGGGTCGTCGCCGATTCCCGTTTCTGGTGCGGAGACTGCGCGCAATGCCGTGCCGGCAAGCGGCATCTCTGCGCAGCGCTGGGCTTCGTCGGCGAAATCTGCGATGGCGGCTTTGCCGAACAGGCGGTGTTGCCCGCACGTCTGCTGCATGTCATCGATGCGAGCCTTGACGAGCGCGTCGCGGCGATGGCCGAGCCGCTTGCCGTCGCGCTGCACGCGGTGCGGCGTCTGCCGAAGACGGCAGGTTCGGTTCTGGTCATCGGCTGCGGGCCGATCGGCGGTCTTGCCGCGCTGTTGCTTTCGCGAACCTTCGCCGGCACGGTGCTTGTCGCCGACCGCAACCAGGCGCGCTGCGCCCGCGTGGCGCGGGTGACGGGCGCCACGATCGTCGATCTCGACCGCGAGGCCATTGCAGCCGCGACCGCCAATGTCCCGTTGCTGGCGGCCATCGAGGCGACCGGTAGCATCGCGGCGTTCAGCCAGTTGCTCGGCGTTCTCGATCCTGGTGGTGCGATAGCGATGGTCGGCATCTTCCATGGCCGCCTCGACATCGACCCCAATGTTCTTGTCGAACGCGAGATCGCGTTGCTCGGCTGCCATGCTTTCGCGGACGAATTGCCCGACGCTGTCCGGATGCTGGGTGAGCTGAGTGAACCGCTGCTGGCCCTGGTCGATTGCGAGATCGGTCTGGACGACATCCCAGCCGCCTATGAGCGGCTGTTGGCGGGAAGCAGCGATGGCTTGAAAACAATCATCCGCATGCGGCAACCTGCCGGAAAGGATTTTTGAAATGATCGATTTGCCCGACACGGCAAGCCCCCTCTACGAGAAGGTGAAGGACTATATCCTGACCAATATTGGGACGGGCCGGTGGGGCAAGGACCGCAAGCTGCCGTCCGAGAACGAGCTGGTGGCGTCACTGGGCGTGTCGCGGATGACGGTCCACCGGGCTCTGCGGGAGCTGACCTCGGCGGGATTCCTGATCCGGCTGCAGGGTGTGGGAACATTCATCGCGCCGCCCCGGCCGCAGTCGACGCTGATCGAGATCAACAATATCGCGGCGGAGATCGTCGAGCGCGGCAACAGCCACCGCTCCGAAGTCCTCGTTCTCGAAACGATGATGCCGAGCAAGGAATTGGCACTGTCGTTCGAGTTTGCGAAGCGGGTTTCGATCTATCACTCCGTCGTCGTCAATTTCGAGAACGACTTGCCGGTGCAACTGGAGGAGCGTTTCGTCAATCCGGGCCTGATCCCCGACTACGACAAGCAGGACTTCACCAAGACAGCGACCTATGACTACCTGATGCAGAAGACGCCGGTGACCGAGGTCGAGCATATCATCTCCGCCATCCCGGCCGACAAGGAGGCCGCACAGCATCTCGGCATCGATGTCGGCAGTTGCTGCCTTCTCCTGCATCGCCGGACATGGACGGGGGCCATCGTGGCCACGATCAGCAAGCTGACCTATGCCGGCAGCCGCTACTCGCTCGGCAGCCGCTACTCGCCTTCCAAAGCGAGCTGAAGGCGACGGGAGCGAGCTGAAGGCGACGGGCCAATGCAAGCCGCCGAGCTGGATCAACCTGAAATTTGAGTCTCTCCAACTTGTATATGCATGTATGTATTTCAGCCTTGACATCCGCTGCCGCTGCCGCTGAAATATGTCAGCGCTTCAACCATGAAGTGGCGGGCAAGACGCCGAGGCACAGTGCCGCAAGAGCAGAACCCCGCAGTCTCACCAGACCGGATGCCTGGGTAAAAAGCGGTCTGATCATCAAGGGGAACGAAAGATGACGCTTAACCTAGCAGGACAATTTCGCGCGCTCGTGATGGCCGCCGCGATCGGGCTCGCCACCGCCCCGGTGGCCCACGCAGCCGATGCTGCCATCCCGACGACACCTGAAGCTGGATCGTTCAAGATAGGCATCGAGCCCTGGCTTGGATATGGTCAATGGCACGTCGCCGAGGCCAAGGGGCTGTTCAAGACAAACGGTCTGTCGGACGTCCAGATCGTCAACTTTGCCGAGGACAAGGATATTAACGCGGCGCTCGCAAGCGGCCAGCTCGACGCCGCCAACATCGCCACCCACACGGCGATGGGCATGGTTGCGGCCGGTCTGCCGGTGAAGATCGTGCTGCTGCTCGATGTCTCCATGACCGCCGACGCCATCGTCGCCGGCAAGGATGTCACCTCAATCGCCGATCTCAAGGGCAAGCAGGTCGCTTTCGAGGAAGGCACGACGAGCGACATCCTGCTCAAATACGCGCTCGCCAGGAATGGCATGTCGGTCGCCGATATCCAGCCGGTTCCGATGCCTGCCGCCGACGCCGGCGGCGCCCTGATCGCCGGCCAAGTGCCGGTGGCGGTCACCTACGAGCCGTACCTCACTGTCGCCATGGCGCAGAACAAGGACGTCAAGCTGCTGTTCACCGCCGGCGAGGATCCCGGCCTGATCAGCGACGTGCTGGTGGTGCGTGACGAGGTGATCAAATCGCGGCCCGGCCAGGTGCTGGCCATGATCAAGAGCTGGGACGCCGCGCTCAAGGACTATAACGCCGACACCCCCGGCGGCCGCGCCATCATCGCCAAGGCGGTCGGTTCCGACGTCAAGGACCTCAACACCGCTTTCGACGGGGTGCGCTACTATTCGCTCGCCGAAAACAAGACGGCGCTCACCGGCGAGTTTACCACCAAGACATTCGCCGATGTTGAAGGGGCCGCCAAGAACGCCAAGCTTCTGCAGGCCGATGTGACGCCGGAGCAGATGATCGATCCGTCCTTCGTCAAGGCGGCGCAGTGACGAGATCCGGATCGCGGTGGTAACGCGGATGTCCGGGGAGCCTCCCGCGAAAACCGGCTTGGCCCGCCCGGCACGAGCGCCCGCCGCAACACAGGCAAGGCGACGCCGGTCCTCCGGGATCGGCGTGCCCATCGCCCGGTCGCGTTTCCTTGCGATAGCGGTGGCCGTCTTTGTCGGCCTTGGCCTCGCCTGGTGGGCGGCGACCGGGCTGGGATGGGTGAAACCCATCTTCCTGCCGTCGCCGGGCAGCGTTGCGACCCAGATCGCCAAGCTCGCCGCCGACGGCACCTTGTGGCTCGACCTCAGGGCTTCGATGTACCGCATTTCCATCGGCTTCCTCCTCGCCTCGGCACTGTCCATACCGGTCGGCGTGCTGATCGGCAGTTTCCGTTCCTGGGAGGCGGCCATCGAGCCGCTGGTCGATTTCATCCGCTACATGCCGGTTGTCGCCTTCGTGCCGCTCTCCATCCTGTGGGCCGGCACCGGCGATACCCAGAAATTCCTGATCATCTTCATCGGCACTTTTTTCCAGCAGGTGCTGATGATCATGGACAATGTGAAACGGGTTCCCGCCGACTTCATCGGCCTTGGGCGCACGCTCGGCCTGCCGGACCACAAGATCCTGACCCGCATCGTCGTTCCCAGCGCCTTGCCGGGCATTTGGGATACGCTGCGCATCAGCCTCGGCTGGGCATGGACCTGGCTGGTGCTGGCCGAGCTCGTCGCGGCGACATCCGGCCTCGGCTATCGCATCACCGTGTCGCAGCGCTATTTCCAGACAAACACCATCATCGGCTACATCCTGCTCTTGGGCGTGCTTGGCCTCATCACCGATCAGGTCATGAAGGCCCTGGAGAAGGTGCTGTTTCGGCAGGAAGGCCACCCGCAATGAGGAACCGCCGGTGACTGTTCCCAAATTGCGCATCGCCGGTCTCGACAAGAGCTTCGGCACCGGCGAGCGGCGCACGCAAGTGCTGCGGGACATCAATCTCGACCTCGCCGACAACGAGTTCGTCTCCCTCGTCGGCACGTCGGGCTGCGGCAAGAGCACGCTGCTGTCGATCGTCGCGGGACTGCAGGATTTCGACGCCGGCGATCTCAGCATCGATGGCGCGCCGATCCTGCAGCCGGGCCTCGACCGTGGTGTTGTCTTCCAGTCCTATACGCTGCTCCCCTGGCTGACGGCGCGGCAGAACATCGAGTTTGCTCTCAAGGCCGCCGGCTATGATCGCGCCGCCTGCCGCGAGATCGCGCTCGAGCATCTCGACCTCGTCAAGCTCACGCAAAGCGCCGATCGCTTCCCGTCCGAACTGTCGGGCGGCATGAAGCAGCGCGTCGCCATCGCGCGCGCTCTCTCCTATCGCCCCAAAATGCTGCTGATGGACGAACCCTTCGGCGCGCTCGATGCCTTGACCCGACACCAGATGCAGGAACTGCTGACCCAGATCTGGGAGGAGCACCGGCTCACGGTGCTGTTCGTCACGCATGACGTGGAGGAGGCCGTTTATCTATCGGACCGCATCGTCGTCATGGGGATCGGCCCGGGACGCATCATGCAGACCTTCAACGTCGACATCGAACGCCCGCGCCGGGAAGAAGTGATGGAAACGCCGGCCTTCATGGATTTGCAGCGCGGCGTGCACAAGGCGATTCGCGAGGCGTCGAGACGTCCCGAAATGGCGTGATGCCAGCAACCTTCGTCGGCTCCGGCGGTCAGGCGTTAGGGGCCGTGGGGACCGCACAGGCCGAGCGTCCACTGGATGGTTCCACAGAAGTCGTCGGCACGGCCCCGGTAACTGCCGTAGCCATTGTAGTAGCTGTCCATCCAGTCGTTATTGTCAGCCGAATTCTCGCCGGTCCAGCCCCTGCCAACCCAACCGTCACGGTGGCCGCGTCCGCGGTTCGCGGCGTGCGCGTGGTCATTATGGGCGGCGTTGACGCGGACATAATGGTGCCTGGTGACGGCGGCATCGGCCACAGCGGCAAACGGGACGGCGCTCGCGGCCAACAGCACCACGAGGGAGCCGAGGAATACGCTTCGCTTTCTCATCGGCATGTCTCCTTGCCATTCGAGACATATGGGAAAGAACGCCCGCCTCGCTGCACACGTTCCTTCACGAAATCGGGACGGCGCTCGCTGAAATGGGCAGTGTTTGTCCGCGGCACTCGTGGTGCCGGTCAAGATTTGTTGACTTCCAGCGAAGCGGAAATGACTACCGCTCGCCGATTTGCCGGATCACAAGAGGGCCTGCGATCAGGCCCGGCTGGCCGGCAAGGCAATCTTGCCTTTGAACCGGGACAAGCCACTTTGGCCGATAGAAGCCATCTGCATGACGGAATTGACCAGAGCATTGGAACAGCCTCAATTTGCCACCGAGCGCGACCCGAGGCTGCGGCTGATCATTCCGATCATCGTCGCCATCGCGTTTTTGATGGAGCAGCTCGATTCCACCATCATCACCACCGCGATCCCGGCAATAGCGCAAAGTCTCGACACGACGCCGGTCCGTCTGAACCTTGCGATCACCACCTACATCTTGACGCTCGCCGTGTTCATCCCGGTCAGCGGCTGGTTTGCCGACAGGTTCGGCGCGCGCAGGGTGTTCGCGCTGGCGCTTTTTACCTTCACCCTTGGCTCGGCGCTGTGCGGCATGGCCGACAGTTTCGGCATGCTGCTGGCGATGCGTGCCCTGCAGGGGCTGGGCGGCGCCATGATGACGCCGGTCGGTCGGCTGATCCTGCTGCGCAGCTTTCCGCGCAGCGGCCTGATCACCGCCATGACCTATATGACCCTGCCGGCCATCATGGGGCCGGTCATCGGGCCACTGCTCGGCGGCCTGCTGACCACCTACGCGTCGTGGCGCTGGATATTCTATGTCAACGTGCCGTTCGGCTGCCTTGGTATCGTTGCCGCGCTGCGCTTCGTCGACGACTTCCATGGCGAGGCGGTGCAGCGTTTCGATGTCCCGGGCTTCCTGATGGTGGGGTTTGGCGTGGCACTACTGCAGTTCGGGCTAGAGAATATCGGCCGGCCGGTCATTCCCGGATCCGCGACGGTGCTGGTGTTCGCCGCGGCCGCGTTGCTGCTGCTTGCCTTCGGGCGCTATGCGCGCCGCGTCGTGGCGCCGGCTATCGACCTGACGCTATTTCGGTTCCGCTCGTTCTGGGTCGGCACGCTGGCGGGCGGCCTGTGCCGCGTCGGTCTCAACGGCGCGCCGTTCCTGGTGCCACTGATGCTGCAGGTCGGCTTCGGCATGAGCCCGGTCACATCAGGCTCGCTGACATTCGTCGGCAGCTTCGGGGCGCTGCTCATGCGGCCGCTGCTGTCGCCGCTGCTGCGGCGCTTTGGCTTCGGTGTGGTGCTGGTCGGCAGCGCGCTCGTCGGCTCCGCCACCGTGGCGGGCTTCGCCCTGATGGGTCCCGATACGCCGCATTGGCTGATCGGTTTCTATGTCTTTCTGTTCGGCATCGTCCGCTCGGCGCAGTTCATGACATCCAACACCCTGTCCTACGCCGATCTGCCGGCCGACAAGCTCAGCCGCGCCACCAGTCTTGGCGGCGTGCTGCAACAGCTCAGCGTGTCGCTTGGCGTCTCGATCGCCGCGATGCTGCTGGGCCTGATTGCGGGCGAAAGCCATGTCCTGACGCCGGAACGCTTTCACCAGGTGTTCCTGCTGACCGCGATCATCCCGCTGCTCTCGATTCCGGGCTTCCTGTACCTGCGCGCCGAAGACGGCGTTCAAGTTAGCGGCCACATCAAGGGATCTCGCAAATAGGTCGTGTCGGAGGCATCAGGCAATCCGTCGGCTCGCACCCTGCCGGCACCGGCTCACGTCGCTTTGCCGACCGAAGCGTCCATTCCCATGGCTTCCTCGGAAATGTCGTCGAAGGAAGCGTAGTTCATGTTGTAGAGGCGGGCGTAAAGACCTTTTCTCTTCATCAACTGTTCATGGTTGCCGCTTTCGACGATATCGCCATTCTGCAGCACGATGATGCGGTCGGCGCCCCTTATGGTCGCCAGCCGGTGCGCGATGACCAACCCAGTGCGCCCTTCGAGCAGCTTGATCAATGCCTTCTGGATCAGCATCTCGGTGTAGGAATCGATGCTGGCGGTGGCTTCGTCGAGCACCAGGATCTTGGCGTCGGCCACTAGCGCCCGCGCGAAGCTGATCAGCTGGCGCTGACCGAGCGAGAGATTGCCGCCGCGCTGCTCGAGTTCGGTGTCGTAGCCGTCAGGCAGTTGCTCGATGAAGTCGTGCGCGCCGACGGCTTGTGCGGCGCGGACCACCTCTTCGCGGCTGGCGCCGGTCTTGTGATAGCGGATGTTCTCCAGCACCGTGCCGGAGAACAGGAACGGCTCCTGCAGCACCATGGCTACCTGATCGCCGAGCGAATCCTGCGTCAGGTCGCGCACGTCATGGCCGCCGACCAGGACCTCACCCGACCAGACATCGTAGAAGCGGTGCACCAGCGCCATCGAACTCGACTTGCCTGATCCGGTCGGCCCGACAAGCGCGACCGTCTCGCCCGGATTGACGCGGAAGGAGATGTTCTTCAGCACAGGCTGGTTCGGCCGGTAGCCGAAGGTGACATTCCGGAACTCGACCGAACCGTCCATGTCGCGCGACAGCGCCACCGCATTTTCCTTGTCGCTGACATCCACGGGCACGTCGAGCACTTCGGAAATGCGCTGGCCCGACGCCATGGCGCGCTGCATGACGCTGTATTGCATGGTGAGCGAGCGGATCGGGTCGAAGAAGCGCTGGATGTAGAACAGGAACGCCACCATCACGCCGATATCGAGACTGTGCGACAGCACCATCGACCCGCCGACGACGATCACGGTCGCCATGGCGATGCCCGTCAGTGTGTCGACGATCGGCACCATCACCTGCGCATATCTCGCCGACCGCAGATGGGCGTTGAGATTGGCCAGCACCTTCTCGTCATAGAGATCGAAATTGACGTGCTGGCGTTCCAGGCTCTGCACCGTACGCACGCCGTGGATGCCTTCGGCCAGCGCCCCGTTGGCGATGGAGTTGGTCTCGTGCGCGGCCATGAAGGCGACCTTGGCGCGCGGCAGCCAGAACAGGCGCACGATGAACAGCGCCGGCATGGTCGACAGCGTCAGCAGCCCGAGCCGGAAGTCCAGCCACAGCAGGACGGTGACGATGCCGAACAGAAGCACGATGTCGCCAACCGACATCACGGACGTCTCGAGGAATTCCTGCATCGAATTGACGTCGCCCTGCAGGCGCGACATCAGCCGGCCGACCTCGGTCTTGTCCATGAAGCCCAGAGAGACACGCTGCAGGTGGCTGAACATTGCACGGCGCAGGTCGGACAGCACGTTCTCCGCCACCTTGCCGACGACGCTCTCCTGGACATGGCTGGCGGCGTAGTTGATGAGGATGATCACGGCAAAAGCGGCGATCGCGGTGGTCATCACCGAACGGTCGAGCCTGCCTGGCGCCATGCCGTGATCGATGGCGTAGCGGATGACCAGCGGGATCGCCAACTGCGTCAGCGTGAACACCAGCACCGCCGCGACCGAGATGAAGATCCGGCCCCGATATGGTCTGACGAAGCCCCAGATGCGCCTGACGATGCGCGGATCGTAGGCCTTGCCGAAGACCTCTTCCTCATCGCGGTGCGAGCCGACGACGGCCTTGGTCGGGCGTCGGCTTGTGTCTTCCTTCTCGTCGTCCTGTGTCGACATCAGGCGGCTCCCTCGAGCCGATCGTCGTCCGGGCGCAACTGCAGGTCGTAAAGCGCGCGGTAGCGTCCGCCGAGCGCCAGCAATTCCTCATGCGTGCCGCGCTCCACGATCTGGCCGCCCTCGACGAACAGGATCTGGTCGGCATGCATCAGCGAACTCAGCCGATGCGAAATGATGAGCGTCACGCGATCCCTGGCGAAGCGCTTCATCGCCGCCCGGATCCGCTGCTCGGTGCCGGCGTCGACCGCGGCCGTGGAATCGTCGAAGACCAGCACCGATGGTCTTAACATCAGGCTGCGCGCGATGGTCAGGCGCTGCCGCTGGCCGCCGGAAAGCGAGGCGCCGCGTTCCCCCACGACCGTGGTGTAGCCGGCCGGAAGCCCGATAATGTAATTGTGCAGCTGGGCATACTCAGCGGCCTGGCCGATGCGGGTCTCGCGCGCCCAGGGATTGCCGTAGGCGATGTTGTTCTCGATCGAGGTGGTAAACAGGAACGCATCCTGCTGCACGACGCCGACCGCCTTGCGCAGCGATTGCAGCGTGACATTGCGGATGTCCTGTCCGTCGATGGTGATCGCGCCCGAGGTCACGTCGTAGAAGCGCGGGATCAGGTGCGCGATGGTCGACTTGCCGCTGCCTGGCGGCCCGACGATGCCGACGGTCTCGCCGGGCCTGGCTTCGAAGGAAACGCCGGAAAGCGTCGGACGCTCGCCCGCGCCCTGATAGCGGAAACCAACATCGTCGAAGCGCAGCACGCCCTCGGTGATGACGAGCTCCCTTGCGTCGGGCGCGTCCTTGATGTCGAGCTCAGCGTCGAGCAGTTCGAACAGCCGCGTGCCGCAGGTCGAGGCGCGCGCGAAGGAGTTGACCATCAGGCCGAGCTGGCGCACCGGCATCTGCAATATGGTCATGAAGGTGAGGAACTGGGCCAGCGTGCCGACGCTGATCTGACCCGCGATCACCTTCTGTCCGCCGAACCACAGCACCAGGCCCATGGCGGCGAGGAAGGAAAAATTCATGGCGCTGGTGTTCGAGACGCGGATGTCGACGCGCTCATTGGCTAGGTCCAATGCGTCCCGTTTGGCACGGTCGAATTTTGCCAGCTCATGCCGTTGAGCCGCGAAGGCGCGCACGACACGGATGCCGCCGAGATTCTCGTCCATCACCCGGCTCAGCACCGACAGCCGCTCCTGCAGCGTCAGCCAGGTGCTGCGCAGTCGGAGCTGCGTCACTGACGAGCGCCAGGCAACAAATGGCACGAAGCTGAGGCTCAACAATCCGAGCACGAGATCGGTGCTGATCAACAGATAGGCGCCGACACCGATCAGGACGCCAAGCAGCACCACGCGCAGGATACCGGTCGAAAAGAACATGCGCACGCCGTCGAGGTCGAGCAGCCCGAGGGTGATGAGATCGCCGGTATGGACCTTGTCGTGGAAGGAAAAGCTCAGCCGCTGGATCTTCTCGTAGAAGGCGAGCCGCAGCTCATAGCCTGTCCGGTGGCCGACGGCTTCGCCATAGTAATTCTGCGCCATGGTGAAGAGGCCGCGCAGGATGCTGACGACCAACAGCGTCAGCGCCGTATTCCACAGCGCCCGCTCGGCGGCGGTGCCGGCGCCCGCCGCCATCACCCCTTGCGCCTGGTCGATGGCGCGCCCCAGGAGACGCGGAATGAAAAGCTGCAGCGTCGCCGCGATAAACGTCGAGATGAGGGTGATGGCAACCTGCCAGGGATGGCGCAGCGTCATGCGCACGATGCGCAGCAAGGTGCTGAGGCCCTTGCCCCAGGAGGCTTCCGCCACATGGGCGAATGATTTGCCGCGCTTGGCAGCGCTGGTCGCATCAGTGTGCAAGGAAATACCAGACCAATCCGGACATTAGCCCGAACGAATGTAGCAGACTCAATCAGATAGCGCGATTTTACGCGCGTCCGACCTGCCCGTTCAAGGGACCAATGGCGGCATCGCACTGTACCTGAAACCGGCAAGATCGTGTCGCAACTCGCCGCTGGTCTGCCGCCGGTGATCGATCTCGCGCCGTTCCCGGCGGATAGGTTCTGATTATTCAAAGCCTGCCGGACCAGCAGGACTCCGCTCTTGCACGAAGGAAACCGACGTGATCGCAAATGCCGACACCCGCGCCGTTGAACCGGTCGATCCGCAACGCGCCTACACCGTGCTGGTCTGCGATCTGATCGGCCTGCGCTTCGACGCCGACGGAAAGCCCGACCCGTCGGAGGTGCGTGCGCATATCGAAGCCAAGGGCGGCCGCTTTCATACGGCTGCGCTTGGCGACAAGGCCGCTCTCGAATCTGGCCGCGTGCATTTCTTCTATCAGCCGGACCTCAGCACCCGCGAAGAGCTGATCGAAGTCGCCGGCGATGGACGCTATGATGCCGTCATTGCCGCCGCGACCTTCCTGCCCGCCGAAACCGTCTTTCCGCTCGCCGGCGTCCGCATCGGCGCCGGCACCGGCAATATGGGTTCGCACTCCTGGGGCGGCGGCAGCGGCGAAGGCGGTACGGCCGTGCTGATGAATACGCCCGGCATCAACAGCCGCGCCACGGCGCAGATGGTGATGAAGGCGATCCTGAAAGTGCTGCCGGATCTCCCGGTGGACTTGCTTCACAACCGGGTGGCGCGCGGCGCCTTCGACACCGGCAGGGAGCTGCGCGATTTCCCGACCGAAAAGCTCGAAGGCAAGACGATCGCGATCGTCGGCTACGGCAATATCGGCAGGGAGGTGGCCAAACTTGCCCGGGCCTTCGGCATGCGCGTGGTGATCCACGCACGGCCCCGGCATCGGGACTGGATAGAGGCCGAAGGCTTTGTCTATGCGGCGGACCTCCTCGATGCGGCTGATGGTGCCGATGTGTTGAGTGTTCATGTCGGCCTGGGCAAGCAGGATGCGCAGACCGGCCGCTACGCCAATGCCGGGCTCATCGGCGCGGATGTCCTGTCGCGCGTGAACAAAGGCGCGGTGCTGGTCAACTACGATCGCGGCGAGCTTGTCGACGTTGCGGCCCTCGGCGAAGCCTTGTCCTCGGGCAGGGTGCGTCATGCCGCGATCGATGCCGACCTGTTCAAGGATGCCGCGACCGGTCGCCTTTCCGGACCGATGCTGCCCTATCTGGGCCTCGTCGAGAAGCACAGCGGAAAACTCGAGCTTCTGCCGCATGCGGCAGCCGATACGGATCATCCCTCGCGCGTCGCCGGCGCCAAGCAGGCCGTCGACCAGATCTTCGATGTCATCTGCCGAAAGTCGGTGACGAACGCAAAAGGCAGCGTGCCGCCGGCCTATCTTTCCCTTGGAGCAACCACGCCTCCAGGCATTGGATTGGTGACCTCCGGCCAGCTCTTGAAACTGACCGCTAGCGAATGTTCCGAGCTGGCGGATCTCTGCGGTCGGCAAGGCCGGTTGTGGAAGGCTCTCTCCGATAACTCGCCTGCCGAGCGAGGCGCCGTTGTCGCCGAGCAGGGCGAGGACCTTGTCCGGTTGATCGACCGCTTCTGCCTTCTGGCCGAGAACCTCAATCTCAGGGGACCTTTCCAGCGATAAGCCGGAACTCAGTCTCGGGGACCAGCCACCATCCGGGCGACCCGCGTCATGTCCGCGCTCATCTCGCGGTCGTCGTCGAGCGGGCTGACGAGCGCACGCACGGCGGCGTAGGTGCGCCGTGGTCCTTCGCCCATACTGTCGACGACGCCGCGCAACTCCACGCCCGTCGCCGCGAAGATCAGCTCCATCGCCACGAGATAGCGCAGGCGTTCGACAATCTCGGCTGTCTTGGCCACCACCCGTGGTGCCATCGACGACTGGTCCTCGATCCCGTCCGATACGGCAAGCGGGCTGAGCGACATCGGGTTGGCCAGATGCCGGATCTCGGCCTCCAGCGCGGCAAGCGGTTTCTGCAATTCGGCGTAGCCTTGGCGGCTGCCGCCCCTGGCCGACAGGAAGCGCGGCAGTTCCGCCACCGTCGGTGACATCAGCTTCATGCAGCGATTGGCGGTGCCCACGGCGCAATGCGCAAGCGCCTGGCCGAGCTGCTCCCAGGCCAGCGTCATCGCGGTGAGGTCGAAATTGCCGTTCGAGACGACGCGTCCGTCTTCGGGTAGGATCACCGGGTTGTCGCCGGAATGGGCCAGTTCGATCTCCGTTGCCAGCTTCGCCTGTTCGAACGCATGCAACAGGCCGCCCCACACCTGCGGCACGCAGCGATAGCTGAGCGGATCCTGGAGCCGCCGCGCGGCGTTCTCCTTCCACAGCCCGCTCCCAGCGAACTCCGCCCGCAGCCGCGCCCCGATCTCGCGCTGGCCGAACGCTGGTCGTGCCGACAGCGCAGCTTCATCGATGGCGGTGAGTGACGAGCGGAACGCTTCGTGGTTGAGTGCCACCGCGGCCAGCGACCAGTCGATGAGGTGGGCGACATCCTCCAGGCAGAGGCAAGCCGTGCCGGTCGACAGGCTGTTGGCGACGATGATGGCATGGCCGTCCTTCTCGCGCAGGTCGAGCCGTTCGAGCCCGGCGAGCGCGAGCGCCTCGGCCGACGGCATGATCCTGCCCTGGAACTCCGTCTCGCCGTCGCCGCGCAGCGCTCGCGCCATGTGGCCGAGATGGGCAAGGTCCGCCGCTCCGATCGATCCCCAGGTCGGGATCACCGGATGGACGCCGGCGTTGAGTGCCGCCACAAGGCCCATCACCACGCGTTCGGAAGTGCCGGTGCCGCCGGCGGCCATTCCCGAAATGCGCGCGGCCATCAGCGCGCGGACCGCCTCGGTGGGAAGGGCCGGGCCGATGCCCATGCTGTGGCTGAGCGGCACGCTGTGTTGGAAGGCGATCAGATCGGCCTGCGCGAGCGGCGTGTCGACGCAGGCGCCGAGGCCGGTGGTGACGCCGTACATCGGCTTGCCGAGTTGCGTCAGCTGCTCGATGAGCGCGCGGCTCGCCCGGATGCGGCGCATCGCCTCCTCGCCCAACATCAGCCGCGCATTGCGCCGCGCGATCTCGGCGACATCCTCGATGCCAAGCGGCTTGGCGTCGAGCAGTATCATTCGGGCTGTCATGTCTCGCCTGTATCCGTGACCGTATGCCCGGGCCGACGGCGCGGCGGGCGTCGCCGTTTGTGGCGGCTTACCGGCTGGTCTGCAAGCCATTCCGATTGTGGCGGCAGCAGGCGAGGGGAGCTTCAGGCGAAATGCAGGTTTCGGCAGGTCACTTCGCGACGGCGTCGGGCACCACCACCAGCTTGCCGACGAAATCCTTGGCGACGAAATCGGCTTGTGCGCGGTGGAAATCGGAGAGTTTGTAGACGCCGCCGACAAGCGGCCGGATCTTGCCCTCTTCGATATAGCGAACGATGCGGCGGAAATCGGAGCGCGTGCCCTGGCTCGATCCGTGCAGCTGCAACTGTTTCAGATACATGGTCCTGAGATCGAGCTGGACGACCGGGCCGGCGATCGCGCCGGCCGTGGTGTAGCGGCCCTCCGGCCTCAGGACGCGCAGCAGATCGTTGAAGATCGCGCCGCCAACGAGATCGGCGACCACATCGATCGGCTGGCCGCCGGTCGCCTCGCTCACGGCTTGCGGCAGGTCCGCGACGCCACGGGTGACGACCGCCTCGGCGCCGATGTCGAGCACCGCCTGTTCCTTGCCCTTGCCGACGACGGCATAGGGAATGGCGCCGCGCGCCCGCGCCAGTTGCACGATGCCGGAGCCGACGCCGCCCGACGCGCCGGTGACCAGCACCCGCTCGCCTGCCTTGAGCTTGGCCCGTTCCAGCATCTGTTCGCCGGTGAGATAGGCGCAGCAGAAGGTGGCGAGTTCGACGTCGCTCAAAATGGTGTCGACAACATGCGCGTTGTCGGCCGGCACGGTCTGATACTCGGCATAGCCGCCGTCGCGGCCATGGCCCATATAGTCGATGTCGGCAAGTGAATCGTCGTCGCGGTTGTAGATGGAGAAATCGACCATCACCCGTTCGCCGATTCGATCGGACGAAACGCCTTCGCCGACGGCAACGATGGTGCCGACAGTGTCGGTGCCCTGGATGCGCGGGAAGGTCAGCGTGTTGCCCTGGCGGCGCCAAGTCGAAACGGCGGCCGCGTCCTCTTCCGTGCCATAGGCGCCCTGGCGCACCCAGACATCGGTATTGTTCATGCCGCAAGCGGTGACTTTCACCAGCACTTCACCTGACGCAGGCGCGGGCACTTTCACATCGGTTCGGTAGACGAGCTTTTCCGGTCCGCCGTGCCCGGTGAGCAGCACGGCGGCCATGGTGGCGGGGACGGTTTTGGTCATGGCATTCATCGGTCGTCTCAGAGATTGGCAAATACGCTGTTCACGGCATCGGCGGTCTTGGCCACCACGATGTCGGCTTCCTCGCGGGTCAGGCACAGCGGCGGCGCGAAGCCAAGAATGTCGCCCTGCGGCATGGCGCGGCCGATGACGCCGCTTGCGGCAAGGGCCGTGGCGACCTGCGGCCCAATCTTCTGCGAAGCATCGAAGAAGACACGGTCGTCACGCTCTTTGACGAATTCCACCGCCGCCAGCATGCCGTCGCCGCGCACCTCACCGACGTGTTTGTGACCCCCGACGGCCTTGGCCAGTTCGGCACGGAAATAAGCGCCGGTCTCGCCGGCATTCCGCACCAGGTCCATCTCATCGATCAGTTCAAGATTGGCGACGCCGGCGGCAACGCAGATCGGATGCGCCGAATAAGTCCAGCCATGGCCGAGCGAGCCGAGCTTGTCGGAGCCTTGCACCAGCACCTGCCACATCTTATCGGCCACGATGACGCCCGACAGCGGCGCATAGGCCGAGGTCAGGCCCTTGGCGATGGTGATAAGGTCGGGCTTCATGCCGTAATGGTCGGAGCCGAACATGGTGCCCAGCCGGCCGAAGCCCGTCACCACCTCGTCGGCGACCAGGAGCACATCATACTTCTTCAGCACCGCCTGGATCTTTTCCCAATAGCCGGCGGGCGGCGGCACGATGCCGCCGGTGCCGAGGATCGGCTCGCCGATGAAGGCGGCGACGGTTTCGGGCCCTTCGGCGAGGATCATCTCCTCGAGCTTGTCGGCGCAATGCTGCGAGAACTGCTCCTCGCTCATCGAGCGGTCGGCGCGGCGGAAATAGTAGGGCGCCTCGGTGTGCAGGATCGGCGCGCGCGGCAGGTCGAAGGCATTGTGGAAGAGGTCCAGCCCGGTCAGCGAGCCCGTCATGACACCCGAGCCGTGATAGCCGCGCCAGCGCGAGATGATCTTCTTCTTCTCCGGCCGGCCGAGCACGTTGTTGTAATACCAGATCAGCTTGATGTTGGTTTCGTTGGCATCCGATCCGGAGAGGCCGAAATAGACCCTCGACATGCCCTTCGGCGCGCGGTCGATGATCATCTTCGCCAATGTGATCGAGGCCTCGGTGCCGTGCCCGACATAGGCGTGGTAATAGGCCAGGTTCTTCGCCTGGGTCGCGATTGCATCTGATATCTTCTGGCGGCCATAGCCGACATTGACGCAATAGAGGCCGGCGAAGGCATCGATGCTCTTCCTGCCATTGTTGTCCCAGACGGTGACGCCTTCACCGCCGGCCATGATCCGCGTCGGCGATTCACCGCGTGCGTGCGTGCCCATATGCGTTGAGGGATGGAAGAAATGGTCGCGATCCCATGCGGCGAGTTCGTTGGATTGGTCGAGCATTTTTTAACTCCTTGAAAGAGATCCGGGTGCGAGCCTACGCCACATCCAGGCAAAGGTATTTGAGGTCGGTGAAAGCTTCCAGCCCGTGGCGCGAGCCTTCGCGGCCGATGCCGGACTGCTTGACGCCACCGAATGGGATCGGCGCGCCGGTGATCTTCACACGGTTGATGGCGACCATGCCGTAGTCGAGCGCGCGGCCCATGCGCTGCTGGCGCGCGCCGTTCTCGGTCACCACATAGGCGACCAGGCCATATTCGGTCGCATTGGCGCGTGCGATGACTTCGTCCTCGCTGTCGAAGGGTGTGACGGCGGCGACCGGACCAAAGGTCTCTTCGCGCATGATCAGCGCGTCGTCGGCGACATCGGCCAGCAGCGTCGGCTGGTAGAAGAGCGGTCCGGCCTGATGGCGCCTGCCGCCGGCGAGGCAACGCGCGCCGAGAACCACGGCGTCGGCGACCTGTTCCTCGACCTTCTTGACGGCGCGCTCATGCATCAGCGGCCCGATGTCGATGTCATCGGCCAAGCCATTGCCGGCCCGCAGCGCCTCGACGCGCTTGGCGAAAGCGGCGCAGAAGCGGTCATAGAGCGGACGCTGGACATAGATGCGGTTGGCCGCAAGGCAGTCCTGGCCTGATGTGGCGAATTTGGCGTCGATGGCAATGGTCACCGCTTTGTCGAGATCGGCATCGGCAAAGACGATCAGCGGCGCGTGACCACCAAGCTCCATCACCAGCCGCTTCATCGTCGGCGCGCTTTGGGCGGCGATCAGCCGGCCGATCTCGGTCGAGCCGGTAAAACTCATGGCGCGCACGCGCGAATCTTCGCACATGCGTCCAACGATCGTCGCGGCCTTGCCGGTGACGATGTTGAAAACGCCGGCCGGCAGTCCGGCGCGTTCGCCGAGTTCGGCCAGCGCCAGTGCCGAAAGTGGCGTCTCAGAAGACGGATGGGCAACGATGGTGCAGCCGGCGGCAAGAGCGGCGGCTGCCTTGCGGGTCAGCATCGCCGAAGGAAAATTCCACGGCGTGACCACGCCGACGACGCCGAGTGGTTCGCGCCGCACCATCATTTCCGCGTTCGGCAGATGGCTGGTGACGCTCTCGGCGTTGAGGCGTTTTGCTTCCTCGGCATACCACTCGATGAAAGAGGCGGCGTAGTCGATTTCGCCAAGCGACTCCTTGAGCGGTTTGCCCTGCTCAAGCGTCATCAGCAGAGCGAGGTCGTCTTTCGCTGCGATGATCAGCTCGAACCATTTTCGCAGGATTTTGGAGCGCTCCTGCGGCAGCAGCGCCCGCCAGCCCGGAAAGGCGCGCGCGGCGGCGTCGATGGCTTTTGTCGTCTGGCCGGCATCGAGCGCTGCGACGAAGGCCACGGTGGTGCCGGTCGCGGGATCGGTGACCTCGAAGCTCTCGGCCGCCTCGCTTGCCGTCCAGTGGCCGTCGATATAGGCGAGTTCGCGCAGCAGCCGGCGGTCGGCGAGCCGGTCGAGCGCTTCGTGGCGATGCGAGCGGGCGAAATGCGCGGACATGGTCGAAGCCTCCCGGTTCGGTTTGATGCGGGGAGACTACCCCTCACCGGCAGACAGAGAGGCTGTTTGGACGCCTGGCCGTAGAGAGAGTCTCTCTATTGCGGCGAGGGGGCAGTCGATCTCTCCGGTCTAGGTCGACGCCGGCAGCAGGTCCGCTATCGGCAGCGCGATGTCATCCTTCACCGTCTTGATGACGATGTAGGTGAAGTAGCGGTCGATGCCGATCTCGCGATCGAGCAAGCCGTCGACCAGCCGCTGATAGGCGTCGATGTCGCGCGCCATCACCTTCAACACATAGTCGACGCCGCCGCCCACCGACCAGCAGGCGACGATCTCGGGAATGTCGCGGACGACGCGCTCGAAGCGGTCGAAATCGGCCTGGCGATGGCTGGCCAGCGTCACCTCCATCAGCACGGTGGCGACTGGCGCAACAACGCGCATGGCAATCCGGGCATGATAACCCGAGACGATGCCGGCCTTTTCCAGCTTGCGCAGCCGCATCCAGCACGGCGTCGGCGACAGCCCGACCTGCTCGGCCAACGCCAGCTTGGTGATGCGTCCATCACGCTGGATGGCGTCGAGGATTTTGAGGTCGATCGCGTCGAGTTTCGCAGCAGT
This sequence comes from Mesorhizobium sp. B2-5-7, assembly GCF_006440875.1. Lineage (NCBI taxonomy): Bacteria > Pseudomonadati > Pseudomonadota > Alphaproteobacteria > Hyphomicrobiales > Phyllobacteriaceae > Mesorhizobium > Mesorhizobium sp. B2-5-7. Next base: position 129,867 of record NZ_VFUO01000006.1, read on the forward strand.
CATCAGCGCCCACTTTTTCGTCGATCGTACCATGACGGCGCATTATTTCGATTGTCAATTGCACTGATTTCGATCTCTAATAAGTCATGACATTGTGGCACCCAGATCCCGCGCTCATCCGGCGGCCGGCCTATCAATCGTTGGCCGACCAGTTCGCACGCGCCATCCACGACGGCCGCCTCGCCAACGGCGCGCGGTTGCCGACCCACCGCCGCCTGGCCGACGACCTCAAGCTTTCAGTGCAGACGGTCAGCCGTGCCTATGAGGAACTGATCCGGCGCGGCCTGATTTCGGGCGAGATCGGCCGCGGCAGCTTTGTGCAGACGCAGCGCCGCGAACCGGAGCCGCCTTATCTGCCGGAGCGCCTGGGCGAAGTCATCGACCTGTCGATCCTGAAGCCGGTCTGCGAGCCGATGCACCTGGAGCGGATGAAGCAGGCGCTGGGCTGGCTCGCCGAAAACCTGCCGTCGAGTTCGGCACTGTCGTTCCGGCCAAATATGGTGTTCCCGCGCCACCGTGCCGTGGCGGTCGAATGGCTGAAGCTGTGCGGACTGGACGCCTCCGCGCAGAATATCAGCCTCACCAATGGCGCCACCGCCGGCATGACGGTGGCGCTGATGAGCGTGGCGCCGCCCGGCTCCACGGTTGCCACCGAGGCGATCGGTCATCACACGCTGGTGCCGCTGGCGCGCTATCTCGGCTTCAATCTTCAAGGCCTGCCGATCGATGGCAATGGCCTGATTCCGGAAGCGCTGGACGAAGCCTGCCGGCTGTCCGACATCCGCGCCGTCTTCGTGCAGCCTTCGGTAATCAATCCCACGGCAACGCTCATGGATGCGGAGCGTCGCGAGCAGATCGCGGCGGTGGCGCGCAAGCACGACATCGCCATCATCGAGAACGACGTGCTGGGTCCCTTGGTCGAGGATCGACCGCCGCCGGTCGCCGCTTTCGCGCCGGAACGGACGCTCTACGTCACCTCCTTCACCAAGATCACCGTGCCCGGCCTGCGCATCGGCTATCTCGCCGCGCCCGATCGCTACGTTGCCGCTGTCGCCAATCGGCATCTAGTCTCGAACTGGATGGCGACACCGCTGGTGGCCGAGATCGCCACCAAATGGGTGACCGACGGCACCGCGATGGAGCTGGTGCGCTGGCAGCGCGCGGCGTTGCGGCGGCGACAGGACATCGCGGGCGAGGTGCTGGCCGGCGTCGACTACCGTGCCCGTCGCGACGGGTTGCATATCTGGCTGCAACTGCCGGCCGACCGTTCCGAGGAAAGCTTTGTCGCCCAGGCTCGGCTGCAAGGCGTGGCCATTGCGCCGGGCACCTCCTTCCGTATTTCGGATACGCCCTGGCATCCGGCGGTGCGCATTTCGCTGGGTTCGACCACCGAGGGGGAACTGCGCGCGGGTCTCGGCGTTGTCACCAAGCTCTTGCTTGGCGATCCGGAGCATCTGCTGCTTGCAATCTGAGCATGCCGCCCAATACACCAAGGCGTTCTGACAAAGGCATGTCCAAAAAGCCGGCTGGGATTGACCGGAAAATGTGCGCAATCAGAATAATTGTCATGATATTATTTTCCCAATTGACATGATTTGGCGCGTTCCGCATCGTTAGGGCACCAGGCTTCTCCAGCACGGGGAAATTCATTTGTCCGCAACCGCGCCCATCATCAAGATCGACAGCATCTCGAAGAGCTTTGGCAGCTTCAAGGTTCTGGACGGCCTGTCGATGCAGGTCATGCCGCGTGAGAAGCTGGCGCTGATCGGCCCCTCCGGCTCGGGCAAGACGACGATCTTGCGCATCCTGATGACGCTGGAGCGCATCGACGGCGGTCACATCCAGATCGACGGCGAGCAACTCTACCACATGGAGCGCAACGGCCAGCTGCTGCCGGCTGACGAGCGCCACCTGGCGCGAATGCGCCAGAAGACCGGCATGGTCTTCCAGCTGTTCAACCTGTTTCCGCACAAGAGCGTCATCGACAATGTGACCCTGGCGCCGATGCTGACCAAGGGCACGCCGCGCGCCGCGGCGCAGAAGCGGGCGATGGAACTGCTCGAGATGGTCGGCATGGCCGACAAGGCGAAGGCGATGCCGGCGCAGTTGTCAGGCGGTCAGAAGCAGCGCGTGGCGATCGCCCGTGCGCTTGCTTTGCAGCCGAAGATCATGCTGTTCGATGAGGTGACGTCGGCGCTCGACCCGGAACTGGTCGAGGAGGTGCTCAACGTCTTGTGGCGGCTCTGCGCCGAGACCGACATGACCATGCTGCTGGTCACCCATGAGATGGGTTTCGCCCACGACTTCGCCGACCGGGTGCTATTCTTCGATCGCGGCAGAATAGTCGAGGAAGGCAAACCCGACGAGATTTTCCGCAATCCCAAGCAGGAGCGCACGCAAGGGTTCCTGAAGAAGATCATCGCGGCCGGACATCGTGTCTGACCGCATGCCAAAGGCGGCGATGCCGTCCCCATGGGCGGTTGAGCCGTCCTAAGATCACGCAAACCAAGACAAGAACAAGGAGTTGGGAACAATGAAGAAACTTGGCACTCTGGCCGGCGTCGCCGGTCTCGCGCTTTCGGCGGTTCTGGCCGCCTCGATCCCGGGTTCGGCCGACGACAGCAAGCTCGAACAGCTGAAGTCGCAAGGCTTCGCTCGCTTGGCCATCGCCAATGAGCCGCCCTATACGGCTGTCGCCGCCGACGGCAAGGTTTCGGGTGCCGCGCCCGACGTCGCGCGCGAGATATTCAAGCGGCTGGGCGTTGCCGATGTCGCCGCCTCGATCTCGGAATATGGCGCCATGATTCCCGGCCTGCAGGCCGGCCGCTTCGACGTCGTCACCGCCGGCCTGTTCATGAAGCCGGAGCGTTGCGCCGCGGTTGCCTATTCCGAGCCGGTTCTGTGCGACGCCGAGGCGATGCTGGTGAAGAAGGGCAATCCGAAAGGCTTCAAGAGCTACGAGGATGTCGCCAAGGACACGTCCGCCACAATCGGCGCGCCAGGCGGCGGCACCGAGGAGAAGCTTGCGCTCAACGCCGGCGTACCACGCGAACGCGTCATCGTCGTGCCGGACGGCCAGAGCGGCCTGAAGATGGTGCAGGACGGCCGCATCGACGCCTATTCGCTGCCTGTCCTTTCGATCAACGACCTGATGAAGAAGGCCGCCGATCCGAACCTCGAAGTCATCGCCCCGGTGCAAGGCGCGCCGGTCTATTGCGACGGCGCGGCCTTCAAGAAGGGCGACGAGGCGTTGCGCGATGCCTTCGACGTCGAACTCGCCAAGATGAAGAAGTCGGGTGAGTTCGCAAAGATCATCGAGCCCTACGGCTTCTCGGCGGCGGCGGCTATGTCGACCACGCGCGACAAGCTCTGCGCGGCGAAATAAGGGCGTCTTTCTTGCCTTCTCCCCGTTCACGGGGAGAAGGTGTCACGAAGTGACGGATGAGGGGCGGCGCCATATTTGGACAAGCTAGCGCTGCCCCTCATCTGCCTGCCGGCATCTTCTCCCCATAAACGGGGAGAAGGAAGCTGAAACCAACGTTGGAAACTTCAACTCAATGACCCAGTGGTCCGGCTATTTTGGCCTGATATTGCAGGGAGCGCTTGTCACCATCGAGCTGACGCTGATGGGGTCGGTGCTCGCCCTGATCATGGCCTTTCTCGCCGGCATGGGGCGCCTGTCGCGCTTCTTCGTGCTGCGGGCCCTGGCCACGGCCTATATCGAGTTCTTCCGCGGCACCTCGATCTTCGTGCAGCTGTTTTTCGCCTATTTCGTGTTGCCGCTGGTGGGCTTCGAACTGACCCCGCTGCAGGCCGGTGTGTTGGCGCTGGGCTTGAATGTGGGCGCCTATGCAGCCGAGGTGGTGCGCGGCGCCGTGCAGTCGATCGGCCGCGAACAGCATGAGGCCTGCGTCGCGCTCAATCTCGGCCGTTGGCAAGGCATGCGACACGTCATCCTGCCGCAGGCGTTTCTGGTGATGCTGCCGACCTTCGGCAACAACGCCATCGAGCTGCTCAAGGCGACATCGGTGGTCTCGCTGATCTCGCTCGCCGACCTGACGTTCCAGGCACAGGTGGTGCGCGCCCAGACCGGCAACACCATGGTGCCGTTCACCACCATCCTCATCATCTATTTCATCCTGGCGCTGCTCATCTCGTGGGGTGTGCGCTCGCTGGAACGCCGCATGGCGCGCGGCCTCGACGGAGTGCGCGTCTGATGGCCAGAGCATTCCTGATGAATTGGGTCCGCTGATGGATTGGGACTGGGACTTCGTCCGGCAGATCCTGCCGACCCTGATCCAGGGGGTGAAGATCACCATCCTGGCGACGCTGCTCGGCTCGGTGCTGGCCGCGATCGTCGGTCTGGGCATCGCGCTGGCGCGCCGCTCGCCCAACAAGGCGCTGTCGCGTACCGTCGGTTGGGTGGCTGAATTCATCCGCGGCACACCGCTCCTGGTGCAGCTCTATTTCATCTTCTACGTCTTGCCCGACATCGGCATTCTCTTGCCGCCGCTGGTCGCCGGCGTCATCGGACTTGGCCTGCACTACGGCACCTACACGGCGGAGGTCTACCGAGCCGGCATCGACAATGTGCCGCGTGGTCAGTGGGAGGCCGCCAAGGCGTGCAATCTCAGCGCGCGGCAGACCTGGTCCCACATCATCATCCCGCAGGCTATTCCGCCGATGATCCCGGCGCTGGCCAACTACTTCATCGCCATGTTCAAGGAGACGCCGCTGCTCTCGGCGATCACAGTGCTGGAGCTGATGAACCAGGCGAAAAGCGTCGCCAACACCTATTATCGCTACCTTGAGCCGATCACGCTGGTCGGCGCCTTCTTCCTCGCCATCAGCCTGATTTCGGTCGTGCTGCTGCGCTGGCTGGAACGCCGCTACGGCAAGATCGAAAGATAAAAGATGAAGCCCTTGTCCGAGATCAAGCTTGTGCCCGACCGGCCAGCGCTCGATGAGCGTCCGCTGGAGCGGCGTGTCGGGCTGATCATCCTGGCCACCGACCACACGACCGAGCCGGATTTTCGCCGCATGGTGGCGAGCGAACGGATCGGCGTCTATGTCGCGCGCATTCCCTACGCCAACCCGACGACGCCTGAGAACCTGCGCAAGATGCAGCCGGCGCTGACGGCGGGCGCTGCCTTGATCCTGCCCGACGAGCCGCTCGACGCCATCTGCTACTCCTGCACGTCGGCCTCGGTGGTGATTGGCGATGCCGAGATCGAGACGGCGATCCAGGCCGCCAAGTCAGGTATACCCGTTGTCACTCCTCCGATGGCTGGCGTGCGCGGGCTGAACGCCTTCGGGGTGCGCCGGATCAGCATCCTCACGCCCTATACCGTGGAAACCTCCAGACCGATGGCGACCTATTTCGCCGAACGTGGCTTCGAAGTCCTAAGCTTCACCTGTCTCGGCTTCGAGGACGACCGCGAGATGGCGCGCATTGCCCCGGCAGCCCTCATCAATCTCGCGCGCCGGGCGATGCATCCGCAGGCAGACGCGCTGTTCGTGTCGTGCACGGCGCTACGCGGCGCGCTGGCGGTCACTGGCATGGAACAGGCGATCGGCCGCCCGGTGGTGACCAGCAATCAGGCGACCGCCTGGAATTGTCTGCGCCTTTGCGGTGATGAGACAGCCCATCCCGAATTCGGCCGTCTGATGACGCTGCCCTTGCCGCGCGGTTGACGACCATGGCGACCGTGACCCTTGGCGATATCCGTGCCGCGCGCGAGCGAATTGCCGGCAAGATCGAGCGCACGTCGATCGTGCTTTCGGCAAGTCTCTCCGAAGGGCTGGGCGTCCCGGTTCGACTCAAGCTCGAGCACCGCCAGACCACCGGCAGCTTCAAATTGCGGGGCGCTTCGAACGCCGTCGCTTCGCTCAGCGCAGGGGAGAAGGCGCGCGGCGTCGTCGCGGCATCGACCGGCAATCATGGCCGTGCGCTTGCGCATGCGGCAAAGCTCGAGGGCATGCGTGCTGTGATCTGCATGTCTCGACTGGTACCCAGGAATAAGCTGGACGAAATCCGCCGCCTCGGCGCGGAAATCCGTATCGTCGGCAACAGCCAGGACGATGCCCAGCACGAGGTCGAGCGGCTGGTGGCGGAGGAGGGACTTTTAATGCTGCCGCCCTTCGACCATCCGGCCATCATTGCCGGTCAAGGCACGCTCGGGCTGGAGGTGATGGACCAGGTCCCGGATGCAGCTCTGGTGCTGGTGCAACTGTCCGGAGGTGGGTTGGCCTCGGGTGTAGCGGCGGCCGTCAAAAGTGTCCGTCCCGGAACAAGAGTCGTCGGCGTGTCGATGGCGCGGGGCGCCGCGATGAAGGCCAGCCTCGATGCGGGCCGCCCTGTGCTGGTCGAGGAACTGCCGACGCTGGCGGATTCGCTCGGCGGCGGCATCGGCCTCGACAACCGGCTGACCTTCGCCATGTGCCGCGACCTGCTCGACGATGTCGTCCTGCTCAGCGAGGACGAAATCGCTGCCGGCATTCGCCACGCCTATGAACAGGAACGCGAGATCGTCGAGGGAGCCGGTGCGGTAGGCATCGCGGCGCTGCTCGCCGGCAAGGTCAAGGCGGAGGGGCCGGTGGTGGTTCTGCTTTCCGGCCGCAACATCGACATGCAACTGCACAGGAAGATTGTCTGCGGGGAAATGCCATCGATTTCGGAGCGCGCCGCATGAGCAGGATGACCATCCTCACCGAAGCTGAACTGCGCGCAATCGTGACGCTCGATCTCGACGCCGTCGCCTGTGTCGAGAACGCTTTTCGTGCGCTCGCCACGCTGCCGGTGGCGATGCCGCCGATCCTGCGGCTCGATATCCCGCAGCATCGCGGCGAGGTTGACGTCAAGACCGCCTATGTGCCTGGTATCGATGGGTTCGCCATCAAGATCAGCCCCGGCTTCTTCGACAATCCCAAACTTGGCCTGCCCAGCGTCAACGGCATGATGGTGCTGCTGTCGTCGAAGACAGGGTTGGTCGAGGCCTTGCTGCTCGACAACGGCTATCTCACCGATGTTCGCACCGCTGCTGCGGGAGCCGTCGCGGCCAAGCATCTGTCGCGGCCGGACTCGTCGGTCGCCTCGATCTTCGGCGCCGGCGTGCAGGCTGGGCTGCAACTGCAAGCGCTGACGCTGGTGCGGCCGATCACGCAGGCCCGCATCTGGGCGCGCGATGCCGCCAAGGCCGAAGTGACCGCGGCCACCTTACGCGAAAGGCTCGGCATCGACGTGCGCGCCGAGACTGACGCAGCCAACGCTGTTGCCGGTGCCGACATCGTCGTCACGACCACCCCGTCGACCGAACCACTGATCAAGGCAGGGTTTGTCTCGGCCGGCCAGCACATCACCGCCATGGGTTCGGACGCCGAGCACAAGAACGAGATAGCGCCGGCGATCCTGCGCATGGCCGATCTCTATGTCGCCGATAGCGCGAAACAGACGCGGCGCCTGGGCGAATTGCACCATGCCATCGCGGCGGGCGTGGTGGCTGGAGACGCGGAGGTGACCGAGCTCGGCCAGATCATCGCCGGCGCGAGGCATGGCCGGCGCTCGGCCAGCGACATAACCATCGCCGATCTGACCGGCACGGGCGTGCAGGATACGGCGATCGCCACGCTCGCCCGCGACCGTGCGCTGGCCGCGAAAGCCGGAACGATCTTTGAAAGCTGACGCCGGCCGCAGGAGCATGATCCGGAAAATGGCAACCGGTTTCCCCAGCATCATGCTCAATCAAAAAATTCCCTGGAGCCAGATTCAACGAGTTGAAACGGGCTCCAGCCCCAACAAACGAGGACCAACAAAATGCAGCCGAACCTGAAATTCTCGCGAAGCGAATATGCGGAACGCCTCGCCAAGACGCGGAAAGCCATGGAGGCGAAAGGCGTCGATCTTTTGATCGTCAGCGATCCCTCCAACATGGCCTGGCTGACCGGCTATGACGGCTGGTCCTTCTACGTCCACCAGGCGGTCATCGTGCCGCCATCGGGCGAGCCGGTCTGGTACGGCCGTGGCCAGGACGCCAACGGCGCCAAGCGCACCGCCTACCTCGCACATGACAACATCGTCGGCTATGCCGACCACTATGTGCAGTCGACCGAACGCCACCCGATGGATTTCCTGTCGGGTGTGCTGACCGATCGCGGCTGGGGCAAGCTCACCGTCGGCGTCGAGATGGACAATTACTGGTTCTCCGCCGCCGCCTTCGCCTCGCTGCAGAAGCATATGCCCAACGCCCGCTTCGTCGATGCCACCGCGCTGGTCAACTGGCAGCGCGCGGTGAAGAGCCCAACCGAGATCGATTATATGCGCAAGGCCGCCCGTATCGTCGAGGCGATGCACCAGCGCATCGTCGACAAGATCGAAGTCGGCATGCGCAAGAACGATCTCGTCGCCGAGATCTACGATGCCGGCACGCGCGGCGTCGACGGCATTGGCGGTGACTACCCCGCGATCGTGCCGCTGCTGCCCTCGGGCGCCGACGCCTCGGCGCCGCACCTGACCTGGGACGACAAGCCGATGAAGTCGGGCGAGGGCACTTTCTTCGAGATCGCCGGCTGCTACAACAGGTACCATTGCCCGCTGTCGCGCACCGTCTTCCTCGGCAAGCCGACGCAGGAATTCCTCGATGCCGAGAAGGCAACGCTGGAAGGCATGGAAGCCGGCCTTGCCGCCGCAAAGCCGGGTAATGCCTGCGAGGACATCGCCAATGCCTTCTTCGCCGTGTTGAAGAAATACGGCATCGTCAAGGACAACCGCACCGGCTATTCGATCGGGCTTTCCTATCCGCCGGACTGGGGCGAGCGCACGATGAGCCTGCGCCCCGGCGATCGCACCGAACTCAAGCCCGGCATGACCTTCCATTTCATGACCGGCCTGTGGCTGGAGACGATGGGGCTGGAGATCACTGAATCGATCCTGATCACCGAAACCGGTGTGGAGTGCCTGGCCAACGTGCCGCGCAAGCTGGTGGTAAAGGATTGAGCCCGATGTCCAGTCTTCGCCCGTCGCCGGTCACGCCGACCGTCGATTTCGATCGTGACGGCGTCCAGCATGGTTTCCTGCGCCTGCCTTACAGCCGCGACGATTCGGCCTGGGGCTCGGTGATGATCCCGATCTGCGTCATCCGCAACGGCAAGGGGCCGGCGGCGCTGCTGACCGGCGGCAATCATGGCGACGAGTATGAAGGGCCGCTGGCGCTCTACGAACTCGCCCGCACGCTCGATCCCAGCCAGGTCAGCGGCACGGTCATCATCGTGCCGGCGATGAACTATCCTGCTTTTCGGGCCGGCACGCGCACCTCGCCGATCGACAAGGGCAACATGAACCGCAGTTTCCCCGGCCGGCCCGACGGCACGGTGACGCAGAAGATCGCCGATTATTTCCAACGCGAGCTGCTTCCCCGCGCCGACATCGTCTTCGACTTCCATTCCGGCGGCAGAACGCTGGATTTCGTGCCGTTCTGCGCCGCCCACACTTTGCCCGACAAGGCGCTGGAGCAGAAAGCCTTTGCCGCGGTGGCGGCATTCTCGGCACCATTCTCGATGCGCATGACCGAGATCGATGCGATCGGCATGTATGACACGGCGGCCGAAGAGATGGGCAAGGTCTTCGTCACCACCGAGCTCGGCGGTGGCGGCACGTCGCGAGCCGAGACGGTGCGGATCGCGCGGCGCGGCATCCTCAACGTGCTGCGTCATGAGGGTATCGTCGCCGGGGCGGCCGAGACGGGCGGAACGCAGTGGCTGGACATGCCCTCGGGCGATTGCTTCTGCTTCGCCGAGGATGACGGCATGATCGAAACCATGGTCGATCTCGGCGAACCTGTCGAGGAGGGCGCGGTGGTGGCCCGCATCCATTCCACCGGCCGCACCGGCGTCGCGCCGCAGGAAATCCGGGCCAAAATGTCGGGCATGCTGGCGGCGCGGCATTTCCCTGGCTTAGTCAAGGCCGGCGACTGCGCCGCGGTGGTCGCCGTAAAGGTCGATTGACTGATTTCTCCGCCCGGACCATGCCGGGCGGACCCACTCTTCTGCTCGAGATGTCGAATCCGGATTATCGCACCCGCTCGCGGACGGAACACCGCGATCTGCTGGCCGCCTGCCGCCGGCGCGACGGCAAGAAGGCGGTGAGCTTTCTGAGCATCTTCGCGAGGGAAGCGACACGCTGGTCAACGCGACGGATGGCGGCGGTTGTCGCGAAAATTCTAAGCCCGAAGGGCAGGGGGCCGCCCGCAAGCGTGGCGCGTGGTTGCCATCGCGCCGGTTCGCTGCCACATATTGCAACATCAATGCTCGACACGAGGATGCCATGTCTCCCGTCAGCCGCCTGCCGGCACGTGCCCTTGCCCCGCGCCGCCATGACGAGATCCTGCGGCGGCTGGGGGCCCAGGGTTCCGTTAGCGTCGCCGAACTGGCTGGGTTCTTCGACGTCTCGCGCGAAACCATCCGCCGCGATTTGAAGCTGCTTTCCGACCAGGGCAGGCTCGGCATCGTGCATGGCGGGGCCGCCCGCTTCGAACCGAGCGAACCCGCGATGAGCCAGCGCAGCCAGGAAAATGCCCAAGGCAAGGCCGCGATCGGCAGGGCGGCCGCCGGGCTGGTCAGGAATGGCATGGTGGTCTTTCTCGATTCCGGCACCACCACTTTGGCCATCGCGCATGCAATGACGGAACTGCGCGATCTGACGATCTGCACGGCCAGCCTGAAGATAGCGCTGCACCTATGCCATGTTCCCGGCATGCGCGTGCACATGCTGGGCGGCGAAGTCGACCCGGGCGAGGAGGCGGCTTCCGGCATCGACACGCTCGATGCGATGGCGCGCTTTCGCGTCGATATGGCCTTTCTGGGTGGCGGAGCGCTGTCTCCGGTCGGCGAGGTGACCGATTTCACCCGCGCCGGGGCCGAACAGCGGGGCCGGATGATTAGCCTCGCCGGCAAGGCCTATTTCGTGCTCGACAGCAGCAAATTCGGCAAGCTGACGCCGCTCAGAATTCCGAATTTCGAACGTGCCACTGGGGTAATCGTCGACACCGACCCCGAATTCGCGCTTGCCGAGGCGCTTTCGCACAGGGGGCCTGAACTCATCGTTGCAGCTTGATGTGATATTTTGTGATATTATGAGTTGATATTTGGTTTTCCCATGGTAATGTCTCGGCCATCCCTCAAATGGCGGAACGCTCATGGCACATGAATTTCCCACCCAGGCTCGAACTGTCATTGTCGGCGGCGGCATCATCGGCTGCTCGGTCGCCTATCATCTGACCAAGCTGGGCTGGAGCGATGTGGTGCTGCTTGAGCAGGGACAACTCAGCGGCGGCACCACCTGGCACGCGGCCGGTCTTGTCGGTCAGCTGCGCAGCCATTCCAACATGACCAGCCTGATCCGGTACTCCACGCAGCTCTACAGCGAACTGGAGGCCGAGACCGGCCTCGCCACCGGCTGGAAGAACTGCGGTTCGCTGTCCGTCGCGCGCACCACCGACCGCATGACGGTGTTGAAGCGCACGGCCGCGTCGGCGCGTGCCCAAGGGGTCGAGATCGACGTCATCTCGCCTCGCGAGGCAGCCGAGCTCTGGCCGGTGATGGCGACAGACGATCTGGTCGGCGCCGTCTGGCTGCCCGGAGACGGCAAGGCCAATCCCACCGATCTCACGCAATCGCTGGCCAAGGGCGCGCGCAATGGTGGCGTCAAAATCTTCGAGCGGGTGCAGGTCACCGGCATCACGGTGAAAAACGGCGTCGCCTGCGGCGTCGAGACGGACCGCGGCGACATCGCCGCCGAGATCGTCGTCAACTGCGCCGGCCAATGGGCCCGCAAGGTCGGGCTGATGTGCGGCGTCTCGGTGCCGCTGCATTCGGCCGAGCACATGTACATCGTCACCGGCCGGATCGAGGGTGTGCATCCGGACCTGCCTGTCATGCGCGACCCCGATGGCTTCATCTACTTCAAGGAGGAGGTCGGCGGTCTGGTGATGGGTGGCTTCGAGCCGCACGCCAAGCCGTGGGGCATGAACGGCATTCCCGAAAATTTCGAATTCGCGCTGCTGCCCGACGACTGGGACCAGTTCGAGATCCTGATGGAAAACGCGCTGGTGCGCGTGCCGCAGCTGGCGCAGGCCGAAGTCAAGAAATTCTACAACGGACCCGAAAGCTTCACGCCGGACAACAATTTCCTCCTCGGCGAGGCGCCGGAGTTGAAGAATTTCTATGTCGGCGCCGGCTTCAATTCGATGGGCATTGCCAGTGCCGGTGGCGCCGGCAAGGCACTGGCCGAATGGATCGTCAACGGCGCGCCGACCATGGATTTGTGGCCGGTCGACATCAGGCGCTTCGCCGCTTTCAACAACAATCCGCGCTGGCTGCATGACCGCGTCAAGGAGACGCTCGGCCTGCATTACGCCATGCCGTGGCCGAACCGCGAATTGGATACCGCGCGGCCGTTCCGCCGCTCGCCGCTCTATGATCGGCTCGCCGCCAAGGGCGCCTGCTTCGGTTCCAAGATGGGCTGGGAGCGTGCCAACTGGTTCGCGGCGCCGGGAGAGAAAGCCGGGAACGACTATGCCTTCGGTCGCCAGAACTGGCACGAGGCCGTGCGGCGCGAGATGAAGGCGACGCGCGAAGCCGTCGCCATCTTCGACCAGACCTCCTTCGCCAAGCTTCTTGTCCAGGGCCGCGATGCCTGTGCCGTGTTGAACCGCATCTGCGCCGGCGACATCAATGTGCCGGTCGGCACGTCGGTCTACACCGGCGTGCTCAATGCGCGCGGCGGTTACGAAAGCGATCTCACCGTGATGCGGCTTGGCGCGGAAAGATTCCTCATCGTTACCGGCTCCGCCCAGGCGGTCCACGATGCCGACTGGATCGTCAAGAACATTCCGGCCCATGCCCACGCCGTCCTGACCGACGTTACCTCTGCTTACGCGGTGCTGGCGTTGATGGGGCCGCGTTCGCGCGATCTCCTCTGCAAACTGTCGTCGGCCGATCTTTCCAACGCCGGCTTCCCCTTCGCCAGCATTCGCGAAATCGATATTGGCTACGCCACTGCCTATGCCAACCGCATGACCTATGTCGGCGAACTCGGCTGGGAACTGATCGTGCCGGCCGAATTCGCCGTCGGCGTCTACGAGGCGTTGCATGAGGGCGGCCGCGAATTCGGTTTGGCCGACGCCGGCTACTACGCGCTCGATGCCTTGCGCATTGAAAAGGGTTTTCGGGCCTGGGGTCGGGAACTGACGCCTGATATCAATCCCTGGCAGGCGGGGCTTGGCTTTGCCGTTGCCATGGACAAACCGGGTGGGTTCATCGGCCATGACGCGCTTGTTGAGGCAAAGTCGTCGTCGGGACCGGCAAAGCGTATCGTGCTCCTTACGCTCGACGACACCGAGCCGATGCTGTGGGGCGGTGAGTTGGTCCTGCGCGACGGCAGGCCGGTCGGCGAGGTCCGCTCGGCCGCCTACGGCCATACGCTTGGCCGGTCAGTGGCGCTCGGCTTGATCGAAAACGAAACCGGCGTGGATGCTGTGTTCCTGAGCGGCGGCCATTTCGAGATCGATCTAGCCGGCGTACGCCATGCGGCTACCGTGCATCTGCGCAGCCCCTACGATCCGAAATCGGAGCGGGTGAAAGCCGATGTGGTGGAGGTTCGTGCCGCGGCTTAATCCGTCGACATAGAGCGCGCCATGTCGAGAAAGGCGCGCACCAGTTTGCCGCCGCTGCGCTCGCGCAGGCAGATCAGCGCCTCGTCCATCAAGGTCTCGGGCGCGTCGATGGTGATTGGGACGAGCCGCGAATCCTGGCCGAATTCGGCCGCCGAGACAAAGCCGATACCGGCGCCCGAGGCGACGATTTCGCGCACGGCTTCGCGGCCTTCTGCCTCGATCACAGGCCTCAACTCCACCTTAGAAGCCGCTGCCAGGTCTTCGAGCTTCTGGCGCGTCTTCGAGCCGCGCTCGCGCATGACCAGGGATTCCTGTGCGAGCTGCTTGAGCGTCAGCGATTTCTTCCCCGACAGCGGATGGTCGATCGAGGTGAAGGCGATGATTGGCGTCGAGTTCAGTTTCAGCACTTCGAAGTCGCGTCCGGCGGGCACCTCGCCCAGCACGCCGATATCGGCATCGTAGCTGTAGAGGCTGCTGATCACCGTCTCGGTGTTTCCGGCACGCACCGAGACCTGCACTCCGGGATAGCGGGCGCGGAAGCTGCCGAGAATGTGAAGCAGATGATGCGCGGCATCGGCGACGATGCGCAGCGTGCCGGAGCGCAGGGCGCGCGACTCGGTCAGAAGCTCAAGCGCTTGCTGCTCGGTGTCGAACATGCGGTGGGTTATTTCGAGCAGTTTCTGGCCGGAATGGGTCAGCGTGACCTGCTTCTTGTTACGGTTGAACAGCAGGACATCGTACTCTTCCTCGAGCTTGCGCACCTGGTCCGATATCGCCGGCTGGGTCAGGAACAGCGCTTCGGCCGCCCGCGAAAAGCCGCCGGAGATCGCCACCTGATGAAAGGCCCGTAACTGAACATAGCGCATCTTCTTCGCTCTCGCCTCTCTGGTTGCCAGCAGCCTATCATAAGCCCTGCTATGCAAAAGCCGGAAACAAACGATTCGCTTTATGCTTTGGCCTGCCGGGTTTCACGAAGCTGTCACGAGCGCCATGCAGCTTGTGCTCCATGCATCAGGTCATAAGTGAAATCGATATGTCGATACAAAATAACGATTTTACAAATATGTGACCTCAGCCAACAATGGCGCGACATCAAAAAAGCAGCGACCTGTCGGAGGACATCATGCTCGCCGAAACGAAATTTGCCGCGGAGCCGCTGGCCAGGCCGGCGCTGGGCGAGCCCTATCTGTTGACCCCCGGGCCGCTTACCACGGCCTATTCGGTCAAGCAGGCGATGCTGCGCGACTGGGGATCATGGGACGGCGACTTCCGCGCCATGACGTCAGACATGCGCCGCCGCCTGCTGGCGCTGACCGGTGACACCAATGGCGAGTTCGACTGCGTGCCGATGCAGGGCTCAGGCTCGTTCTGTGTCGAGGCGATGCTGGGCTCGTTCGTGCCCAGGGATGGCAAGGTTCTGGTGCTGGCCAACGGTGCCTACGGCCTTCGTGCCGCACAGACCATGCAGTATCTCGGCCGGGCCTATACGCTGATCGACAAGGGCGATTACCTGCCGCCGCGCGGCGACGAGGTGGCGGCAGCGCTCGAAGCCGACCACGCCATCACCCACGTCATCGCCATTCATTGCGAGACCAGCTCCGGCATTTTGAACCCGGTTGCCGAGATCGCCGAGGCCGTCCATGCCAAGGGCCGCAAGCTGCTGGTCGATTCCATGAGCGCGTTCGGCGCCGTCGCGCTCGAGGTCAACGAGATCCGCTATGAGGCGATGGTCTCGTCGGCCAACAAATGCATCGAGGGCGTGCCCGGCTTCGGCTTCATCATCGCCCGCAAGAGCGAACTGGAGGCAGCCAAGGGGCGCAGCCATTCCCTGTCGCTCGACGTCCACGCGCAGTGGGCGCATATGAACAAGACCGGCCAGTGGCGCTACACGCCTCCGACGCATGTCGTCGCCGCTTTCCTGGAGGCGCTGCGCCAGCATGAGGCCGAAGGCGGCGTTGCCGGCCGTGGTGCCCGCTACACCAGGAACCGGGACGTCATGGTGTCGGGCATGCGCGAACTCGGCTTCGAAACATTGCTCAAGGACCGCTGGCTGTCGCCAATCATCGTCACCTTCTTCAACCCTGCCCACGCCAACTTCGCCTTCGATCGCTTCTACGAACTGATGAAGGACAAGGGCTTTATCATCTACCCCGGCAAGCTGACGGTCGTGGACTCCTTCCGTGTCGGCTGCATCGGCCAAATGGACGAACATGTCATGCGCCGCGTCGTCGAGGCGGCGGCACAGTCGCTTGATGAAATGGGCGTCGACACCGCCGCTCCACCCGCCGCGGCAATCGCCGAGCGCGCCAAACTCGCCGCCTGAGCGGCCGATTTCGAGGATACCAGATGAACCAGATGTCTCCCATCAACGTCGCGGTCAACGGCCGCACCTACGCCTGGCCGCGCGTGCCGGCAATCGCCATCTGCCTCGACGGCTGCGAGCCGGCCTATCTCGATGAAGCGATCAAGGCCGGGCTGATGCCGGCCCTGGTCAGGATCAAGGAGAAGGGCACGGTGCGTTTCGCACACTCAGTTATTCCGAGCTTCACTAATCCCAACAATTTGTCGATCGCCACCGGTCGCCCGCCCTCGGTGCACGGCATTTGCGGCAACTATCTCTACGAGCGCGAGACCGGCAAGGAAGTGATGATGAACGACCCGCGCTTCCTGCGCGTGCCGACCATTTTTCAGGCCTTCTATGATGCGGGCGCCAAGGTTGCCGTGGTGACCGCCAAAGACAAGCTGCGTGCGCTGCTCGGCAAGGGTCTGTCTTTCGACGAAGGGCGCGCGCTGTGCTTTTCGGCGGAGAAGTCCGATACGACCACGGTTGGCGAGCACGGCATCGACAATGCCTCGAAGCATTTCGGCCTGCCTGTGCCGGAAGTCTATTCGGCCGAACTGTCGGAATTCGTCTTCGCCGCCGGCGTCCAGTTGCTCAGGGAATTCCGCCCCGACATCATGTACCTGACGACGACGGACTATGTGCAGCACAAATACGCACCGGGCGTGCCGCAGGCCAACGCCTTCTACGAGATGTTCGACAAGTACCTGACCGAACTCGATGCGCTGGGCGCCGCGATCGTCGTCACTGCCGACCATGGCATGAAGCCCAAGCACAAGGCCGACGGTGCGCCCGACGTCGTCTACGTCCAGGACCTGCTTGACGAATGGCTGGGCAAGGATGCCGCCCGCGTCATCCTGCCGATCACCGACCCCTATGTCGTGCACCATGGCGCGCTGGGCTCTTTCGCCACCGCCTATTTGCCTGATGGCGCCGACCAGGCGGGCATCATGGCGCGGCTGGCCAAGGTTGACGGCATCATGCTGGTCGTCGATAGCCGGACGGCCTGCGAGCGCTTCGAACTGCCGGCCGACCGCATCGGCGACATCGTGCTGGTCTCGACCGAGAACAAGACGATCGGCACATCGGAACATCGCCATGATCTGGCGGCGCTGAACGAGCCGCTGCGCTCGCATGGCGGGCTGACCGAGCAGGAAGTGCCGTTCATCGTCAACCGCATGCTGCCGGATCTGCCTGATGAGCCGGCGCTGAGGAACTTCGACGCCTTCTACTACGCCACGCTTGCCGCGGCGCTCGCGTGACGGATGGGTCGGGTGCCGGTAGGTGTCGCCTCCATGATGGCGCTGGTCGACCCCCACTCCGTCGAGCTTCGCTCGACACCTCTCCCCCGATCGACGGGGGAGAGGAAATCAGGCGAGGTCGGCGCCACCACGCTTTTAGGCTAAGCCGCCGCTAGCCCTGGCGGCCTTCCTCTCCCCCGTCGATCGGGGGAGAGGTGGCCCGAAGGGCCGGAGTGGGGGTCGACCCCTCGCCGCGACGTACCCAAGAATCTGCTGGAGCAGAGCACATGACCCAACTTGACCCCGCCATCAAAGTTCGCCACGAGCCGATGCGCATCGCCGGCAGGAAGATCGATGCCGATGGTGTCGTGGAGGTGCGTTACCCCTGGAACGACACCGTCATCGGCACCGTCCCCGCCGGCCGCGCCGAACACGCCCGCCAGGCGTTCGAGATCGCTGCAGGCTACAAGTCGAAGCTGACGCGCTACGAGCGCCAGCAGATCCTGTTCCGCACGGCGGAAGCTCTGGCGTCGCGCCGGGAAGAGATATCCGATCTGATCACGCTCGAGCTCGGTATCTCCAAGGCCGACTCGCTCTACGAAGTCGGCCGCGCCTATGACGTGTTCACGCTGTCGGCGCAGATGTGCATCCAGGACGATGGCCAGATATTCTCCTGCGACCTCACCCCGCACGGCAAGGCGCGCAAGATCTTCACCACGCGCGAGCCGCTGAAGGCTATCTCGGCGATCACTCCATTCAACCATCCGCTCAACATGGTCTCGCACAAGGTGGCGCCGGCCATCGCCACCAACAATTGCGTGGTGGTGAAGCCGACCGAACTGACGCCGATGACGGCGTTGATGCTGGCCGACATTCTCTACGAGGCCGGCCTGCCGCCGGAAATGCTTTCGGTGGTAACCGGCTGGCCGGTCGACATCGGCAACGAGATGATCACCAACGAGAATATCGACTTGATCACCTTCACCGGCGGCGTGCCCGTCGGCAAGATGATCGCCCGCACCGCCGGTTACAGGCGCCAGGTGCTGGAACTCGGCGGCAACGATCCGCTGATCATCCTCAACGATCTCTCCGATGACGATCTGGCCAAGGCCGCCGACCTCGCCGTGGCGGGCGCGACCAAAAACTCCGGCCAGCGCTGCACGGCGGTCAAGCGCATCCTCGTCCAGGAAAGCGTCGCCGACCGCTTCGTGCCGCTGGTGCTGGAGCGGGCGAAGAAGATCCGCTTCGGCGACCCGATGGCCCGCTCGACCGATCTCGGCACCGTCGTGCATGAGAAGGCGGCGGCATTGTTCGAAGCGCGCGTCCACATGGCGGCCGAGCAGGGGGCTGAGATCCTCTACAACCCGGGTCGTCAGGGTGCGCTGCTGCCGCCAATCGTCGTCGACCGCGTGCCGCACACATCCGAACTGGTGATGGAAGAAACGTTCGGGCCGATCATCCCGATCGTGCGCGCGCCAGATAACGATGAAGCATTGATCGCGTTGTCCAACTCGACCGCCTTCGGCCTGTCGTCGGGCGTCTGCACCAACTCGTTTCCCCGCATGCAGAAATACATCGCCGGCCTGCAGGTCGGCACGGTGAACATCTGGGAAGTGCCGGGCTACCGCATCGAGATGTCGCCCTTCGGCGGCATCAAGGACAGCGGCAATGGCTACAAGGAAGGCGTCATCGAGGCGATGAAGAGCTACACCAATGTGAAGACATTTTCACTGCCTTGGTCCTGACCGGGTCACATAAGCTGGCAGAACAAACAGAGGGAGCGTCCCACGCTCCCTCATTCGCATTTCGGAGACAATGATGGCCGCGATATCAGAGCTTGTGCATACCGAAGGCGATTCCAACACGACGGCGGCGCGCGGCCGCTGGGATACCGGCCAGAACGATCCCCGCATTCGCGGCCTGCTCGATCGCGATGCCGCCGCGTTCATGCACCAGAGCCTGTCCAGCCCCTGTCTTTCGACGATCGCTAGGGCGGAAGGCATCTGGATCGAGGACACCGCCGGCCGCCGCTTCATGGATTTCCACGGCAACAGCGTGCATCACCTCGGCTACGGCCACCCGAGATTGGTGGCGGCGATCAAGAAGCAGCTCGACGACCTCTGCTTCGCGCCGCGCCGTTTCACCTGCGAGCCCGCCGTCGAACTGGCCGAAAAACTGGCCGCGCTGGCTCCCGGCGATCTCGGCAAGGTGTTGTTCACCACCGGCGGCTCCGATGCCATCGAGGTCGCGCTGAAGATCGCGCGGGCGGCCACCGGCCGTTTCAAGACGGTGTCGTTCTGGGACGCTTTCCATGGCGCCGGCTTCGGCGCTGCCAGCGTCGGCGGCGAGGCGACGTTCCGTTCGCATATATCAGGCCCGATGATGACCGGCACCGAGCATGTCGCGCCCTGGGATGGCTATCGTTGCCCCTATGGCCACGATAGCCTCGAGGCATCGGGGCTCGCTTGCGCCAACATGATCGCCTATGTGCTCGGCCGCGAGCAGGACGTGGCGGCGGTCGTTGCCGAGCCGATGCGCGCGACGCCCAATCCGCCGCCAGCCGGCTTCTGGAAGCGGGTGCGCGAGGCCTGCGACATGCACGGCACGCTGCTGATCTTCGACGAGATCCCGACCGGCCTCGGCAAGACCGGAAAATTTTTCGCCCATGAGCATGACGGCGTAACGCCCGACATCGTTGTCCTCGGCAAATCACTCGGCGGCGGCATCCTGCCGATCGCCGCCGTCATCGCGCGCCGCGACCTCGACGTCACTGGCGGCTTTGCCATCGGTCACTACACCCATGAGAAAAACCCGGTCACGACGCGTGCGGCGCTGACGACCATCGACATCATCCTGGAGGAGGGGCTGGTCGAGCGTTCGGCTGAGCTTGGCGGCCATATGCTTGCACGTATGCAGGACCTGATGGCGCGCTCGCCCCATGTCGGCGACGTCAGGGGCAGGGGGCTGATGGTCGGCGTCGAACTCGTCGAGGACCGTGCTTCACGCCAGCCGGCGCGGGACCTCGCCGAACGTGTCTTCTACGCTTGCCTGGAACAAGGCCTGAGCTTCAAGGTCAGCCACGGCAACGTGCTGACGCTCTCGCCGCCGTTGGTTATTTCCAAGACCGATCTCGACCGCGCGCTCGACATTGTCGAGGACGCCGTGATGGCCGCCTGATCATGAAGGCCGTCCGCACCGACCGCGAACTCGAATGCCCTGAAATTGATGCCGGCTTGCGGGCGAAGGGCGTCGACCTGGTGACGCTGCCGGATGGCATTCCCGAAGCCGATCTCGCCAACGCGGTCGCCGACGCGGATCTCCTGCTCATGTGCTACACGCCGATCACGGCGCGGGTGATCGATGCCGCTCCCAGGCTGAAGGGTATCGTCAAATACGGCGTCGGCATCGATGCCATCGATATTCCCGCAGCGATGCGGCGCGGCATTCCCGTGGTCAACGTGCCCGACTATGCCGAGGAAACCGTCGCCGAAGGCGCCTTCGCGCTGATGATTGCGCTCGCCAAGCGGCTGCCGGGGATCACCCAGGCAATGACGCGAGACGGCTGGATCTGGCCCGAACAGCGCTGGCTGGGACGCGATATATCAGGCGCCACGCTTGGGCTGGTCGGCTGCGGCAAGATTGGCCGCAGCATGGCGCGCATGGCCGGCCGGGGATTTCGCGCGCGCGTCGTTGGTTTTGATCCCGGTGTCGATGCCGCGACGATGCGCGCCGCCGGCATCGAGAAGGCCGACGACCTGCACGCCATGTTGCGTGCCTGTGATTTCGTTTCGTTGCATTGCGTGCTGAACGACCAGACACGCGGCCTGATCGGCAAGCATGAGCTCGCCTGCCTGAAACCGTCGGCCATCATCGTCAATGTCTCGCGCGGCGCGCTGATCGATGAGGCGGCGCTCGTCGAGGCGATCGTTGCCGGTCGCATCGGTGGTGCCGGGCTCGATGTCTATTCGGTCGAGCCGCTGGCGAGGTCAGGCCATCCGATGAGCGCATTGTTCGGTCGCGACAATGTGATCCTGTTTCCGCATCTTACCTTCTTCACCTACGAGGCGATGCGCCGGCTGGAAGACGACACGCTCGCGCGCTGTTTCGAAATTCTCGAAGGCCGGCCAGTGACCATCCGCTCGCATGATCCGCGATTGCGGGCGCAGACCGCAGGCATTGTGTTCGGCCGATAACCTATATTTTCAAACCGATAGCCGCCATCGGCGCAGCATATTTGTATTCACGACATCGATGCGACAGTTCCATGACAAATATCAGAGAAAGTTTGGCTATCATAAAATAAATAGATTTTACTTATCGATGCCCAATCCCCAGAGTTGTCACAACGAAGACATCCAACCGGCTCAACGTCCGCCAGAGACCCAAAGGCCGGTTGGTCCTAGTGCATCGCAGAATGTGCCTTCAATCAAAGGGGAACTGGTTATGAAATCAAGGAACGCAACCATGGTCGCGGCCTTCGCCGCATTGCTCGCATCGGCGGCTCTCATTGGGCCGGCACTCGCCGACGGCGTCGTCACCGTCTACTCCGCCGATGGGCTGCATGACGGCAATGGCAGCTGGTACGAGACCGAATTCGCAGCCTTCACCAAGGCCACCGGCATCACCGTTCAGTATATCGAGGCAGGCTCGGGCGGCGTCGTCGAGCGCGTCGCCAAGGAAAAGTCGAACCCGCAGGCCGACGTGCTGGTGACCTTGCCGCCCTTCATCCAGCGCGCCGCCGCGGACGGTCTGCTGCAGGATTACAAACCCGAAGCCGCATCCCAGATCGACGGCGGCACCGACAAGTACCGGCCGCTGGTCAACAACTTCATGAATTTCATCTACAACAGCGCCGTGCTGTCGGAAGCACCGAAGAGCTATAACGATCTGCTCGATCCGAAGTTCAAGGGCAAGATCCAGTACTCGACCCCCGGCCAGGCTGGCGACGGCACGGCCGTCATGCTGCAGATCATCCATGCCTTTGGCGGCGAGGATGCCGGCTTCGAGTTCATGAAGAAGCTGCAGGACAACAATGTCGGCCCGTCCGCCTCGACCGGCAAGCTGACCGCGCTGGTCAACAAGGGCGAGCTGCATGTGGCCAATGGCGACCTGCAGATGAACATGTCGCAGATGGCAGACAATCCCAACATCAAGGTGTTCTGGCCCGCTGGCCCCGATGGCACCCGCTCCACCTTTGCGCTGCCCTATGAAATCGGCCTGGTCACCGGTGCGCCAAATAGCGACAACGGCAAGAAGCTGATCGACTTCCTGCTGTCCAAGGAGGCACAGTCGACTGTAAGTTCCGTTGCCCTCGGCATGCCGGCCCGCAAGGACGTGACGCCGTCCGACGCCAATTTCGCCAAGCTGCAGGAGGCGATGAAAGGCCTGACCATCTGGTCGCCGAACTGGGACGAGGCGCTGAGCAAGCTTCCCGACTACGTCAAGAAGTGGAACGAAGCGACCGGAAGTTGATCCGCACGGGAAGCAATCCGGAGAACAATGCCATGTCGGCCGCCGCCTTCACGGGCCCTAGTGTCACGGACATCGACGCCGCGAAGGTTCGCGGCGCCGGCTCGAACGTCCACTTCGACAAGGTCGTTGTCGCCTATGGCGCCCATGTCGTCCTGCATCCGCTGACCCTCGACATCGCGCCTGGCGAAATCCTGGCGATGATAGGCCCGTCCGGCTCCGGCAAGACGACCGCTCTGCGTGCCGTTGCCGGCTTCGTGCGGCCGGCAAGCGGCCGCATCCGCATCGGCGCCACCGACGTCACCGATCTGCCGCCCTATGAGCGTGGGCTCGGCATGGTGGTGCAGAACTACGCGCTGTTCCCGCATATGCGGGTCGAGGACAACGTCGCCTTTGGCCTCAGGGCACAAGGCGCCGACAAGGCGCTGATCGGCGAACGGGTGAAGGATGCGCTCGCCACCGTCGGCATGGCGACGTTTGCCCGGCGTTATCCGCGCGAGCTTTCGGGCGGCCAGCAGCAGCGCGTCGCGATTGCGCGGGCGCTTGCCGTGCGGCCGCGCGTGCTCCTGCTTGACGAACCGCTTTCGGCGCTCGACGCGCAGATCCGCCGCAACATGGTCGAGGAGATCGCCCGTCTGCACCGCAGCCTGCCGGGCCTGACCATCCTCTACGTCACCCACGACCAGACCGAGGCGCTGACGCTTGCCGACAAGATCGCCATCATGCGCGACGGCAGGGTCTGTTCGCATGGACCGACGACCGAACTCTATCGCCGTCCGCCAAACCGCTTCACCGCCGAGTTTCTCGGTCGCGCCAACCTTCTGCCGGTGACGGTTGCCGAGGCTGCGGGCCCGAAAGGCTTTGCCATGGCCAAGCATGGCGATGCCGTACTCGCCGGTGCCGGTCGCGGCGAGAAGGTTGGCGACAAGAGCCTGCTTTGCATCAGGCCGCAGCATCTGAGCCTGACGGCCGACAGCGAGCACACCAACCGCATTGTCGGCACGCTCAGGGAGGTGCACTGGCAGGGTGAACTCACGCATCTGGTGCTCGATGTCGACGGCACGCCGGTGCGCGTCTCGGCAACGAAACTGCCAATGGCCTTGCCGGAACCCGGCACAGAGGTGCCGCTGTTCTTCGCGCCGGCCGATACGTCGCTTCTTCCGGAAGACGCCGGTGTCTGAAGCGCTCGCCATTGGTATGCCGACGGCCAGAAAGCGAGAGCCGGGCCGGCTGTGGATCGTGCCGCCGGCGGCCCTGCTGGCACTGCTGTTCTTCTACCCGCTGGCGCTGATTGTACGTCAGGCCTTCCTCGACGACAGCGGCGTCGCCAATGTCGCGGAGATCGTCCGCGTCATGCATTCGCGCTTCTTCCTCAACGCGCTGGTCAACACGGTGACGATCTCGGTCACGGCGACCGCCGGATGCCTGGTCGTCGGCCTGGTGCTGGCGCTGATCCTCGCCTTCGTGCCGTTTCCCGGCAGCGGCTTCATCGCCAGGCTGATCGACACTTTCATCGCCCTGCCGACCTTCCTGGTGACGCTGGCCTTCACCTTCCTTTACGGCTCCGCCGGCATGCTCAACTCCGGGCTGATGGAAGCCTTCTCGCTGCCGCTGCCGCCGGTCGATTTCCTTTATTCGACATGGGGCGTCGTGCTGGCCGAGGTCACGGTCTACACGCCCTTCATCCTGCGGCCGCTGCTTGCCGCCTTTTCGCTGGTCGATCGCGGCCAGATCGAAGCGGCAAGCGTGCTTGGCGCGCGACCGTTCCGCATTGTACGCCAGGTCATTCTGCCGGCGGCGGTCCCCGCGCTCATCGCCGGCGGCAGCCTCTGCCTGCTCCTCACCGTCAACGAATTCGGCATCGTCCTGTTCATCGGCGCCAAGGGCGTCATCACGCTGCCGCTGCTGATCTATGGGAAGGCGATCCAGGAATCGGCCTACCAGGTCGCCTGCATCATCGCCGTGGTCAACATAGCCCTGTCGCTCGGCCTGTTCGGTCTCTACCGGTTCGCTGCCGGCCGGTTGGGAGTCTAGCGATGCTGGTCTGGTCACGTCCCGGCCGCTTCGTCATCTGGGTGATCTTCGCGCTGATCTTCGGCGTGCTGTTCCTCGCGCCGCTGGCTGTCATCCTCTTGTCCAGCCTCGCCGACCAATGGAACGGCGTGCTGCCCAATGGCTTGACCACGGAGCACTACGCGGATGTCGCCAAGGGCGCGGCCTGGAACGCGGTCAAGGCGAGCCTCGTCACCGGCTTCGCGGCAAGCGCATTGGCGCTGGTCAGCGGCACCTGGGCGGCATTGTCGCTTCGTCTTCAGGGTCACATCTTGAAGCGTTTGCTCGGCCTGCTGTTCTTCATCCCGAGCGCTGTGCCTTCGGTGTCGGTCGGCCTTGGCCTGCTGGTTGCGTTCAGCCATCCGCCGCTGTTGCTCAACGGCACGATCGCAATCGTCATGATCGCGCATTTCGTGCTGATCTCGGCTTTCACCTTCGGCAATGTATCGGCCGGGCTTGCGCGGCTGTCGCCCGACTTCGAGCAGGTCGCGTCGAGCCTTGGCGCACGCCCTGCCTATCGGCTCCGGCATGTCACGCTGCCCTTGCTCACCCCCTATCTGGTCGCGGCCTTCGGGCTGAGCTTCGCGCTGTCCATGGGCGAGCTTGGCGCGACCGTGATGGTCTATCCGCCGGGCTGGGTGACGCTGCCGGTGTCGATTTTCTCACTGACCGATCGCGGCGACATCTTTGCGGGGGCGGCGCTCACCATGATCCTGGTGGCGGCAACGCTGGTCCTGCTGCTCGGTCTGGAGCGCATCACCAAGCGCGCTACCGGCGCATAGCGGACATTGCGTCAGGCCGGCTGGCGTTCGACGATGTAGATGTGGTCGGCCGCCAGCACCACCTCGCCGCGCTGGTTGATCACTTCGCAGCGCTCGATCACCCGCCCCGAAGCGGGGCGCTTGGGGTCGTCCTCCTTGGCCGCGATGGTGGTGCGTGTGCGGATCGTGTCGCCGATGAACACGGGCTTGATGAAGCGCAGCCGGTCGTAGCCATAGGAAAAAGCGACGGGATTGATGACCGTTGCCGTCAGCCCGATGCCGACCGAGAACACCAGCGTGCCATGCGCGATGCGCTGGCCGAACTGCGTCGTCTTCATGAACTCGGCGTCCATGTGGTGCGGGAAGAAATCGCCGGTGTGACCGGCATGGACGATGAAGTCGGTCTCGGTAATCGTGCGGCCGCTGGTCAGCCGCGTCGAGCCGATCTCGTACTCCTCGAAATACTGGATCTGTTCCATCAGGGCCTTTCCGCGATCGGCGTCGCCGGCGCCGCGCTCGAACGATAGGCGGCTTCCACCAGCGCCATTGTGTTCCATGCGTCCTCGACCGAACTGATCAGTTCGGCGTCTTCGCCGGATGCAAAGCGCTGGACATTTGCCATGCGCCCGACAAAGGCGTCGGGAAACCACTCGCCGGCCAAGGGCACCGCGATCCAGTCCGATCCGCCCTTCGGATAGATTTCCAGAATGTCCGGCTCGCCCCGGGGATAATCGAGATTGAGACCGAGCTTGAGATAGGCGGCACCCTCGGTGCCGCAGACGCGAAATTCGCAGGCCTGATGCCGGCGCCCGAACTTGTGGTCGTGGTTGATCGATAGCGCGCAGCGTACGGTGTCGCCATAGTCGAGAATGGCGCTGGTGCGTGTCTGCGCCACGGAATGATTGGGATGGCCGAGCGTCTTGGCATGCACGCCCTTGGGGTCACCGAGCAACTGCCGGATCAGGTCGAGATAGTGGATCGAGTGCATGGCGATCTCGACGCGCGGCGCCTTGAGCAGGAATTCCCACAACTGCCACGGCGTCGCCAGCGCCAGCCAGGCATCGAAGTCGACGACCTCGCCGAGCCAGCCCTTGGCGATGGCGTCCTTCAGCGCCAGCATCATCGGCGCGAAGCGGAGCTGGAAATTCACCGCCGCCTTGAGCTTCTTGGCGCGGCAGATTTCGAGGATTTCGCTTGCCTCCTCGAGATAATTGCCCATCGGCTTTTGGATCAGTGCGACCGCATCGTCGGGCAGAGCCTTCAGGATATCGGCGTGCCGCCCCGGTGGCGTTGCCAGATCGAAGATCGCGTCCTTAACTCCAGCGGCTTCTTGCACCGAGCGGAACGCCTTCACGTCCCATTTATCGGCCAGGGCGCGCGCCTTGGCCTGGTCCGGATCGTAAAGACCGGCGATCGGAAACCCCGCTTTTCGGTAGGCCGGGAAATGCGCGTCGCCGACAATCGACCCTCCACCGAAAGTGACGATCGGTCGGGGTTGTGAGGGTTTGGCCCAGGCCTGGACGAGTGAGGCAGGGTCGAAACCGGCCTCAGTCATGGTGGAAGACCTCGTCCATCGAAGCCCACCATTCACCCTCCTTGCGGGTCGCAAGCGGCTCCTGGCAAGGTATGCAGACGGCCCACCATTCCTGCGTCCTCGGATCGGCCGCCATCTTGGCCATGTCGGCCTCGTAGTCGGTGCCGTGGTATTCGAAGGTGCTGAACAGCAGGTTCTCCGGCCGCTTCAGGTAAATGGAATAGTTCTTGATGTTGCATGCCGAAATCATGGTCAGCACGTCAGGCCAGACGGCGGCATGGAGGCGAACATAGTCCTCGACCTTCTCCGGCTTCAGCCCAAGCACAAATCCCATCCGCTGCATATCAGCTCCTTATGTCGTGATCGCCGTGGTGAATTCGGCGATGCTCATGGCCTTGACCGCGTCCCAGTCCCAATCGATGCCGATACCGGGCTCGTCGGGCGCCAGCGCATGCCCATCCTCGATGCGCATGTGCTTGCCGGTCAACTGGTCGAGTTGCGGAATGTACTCGACATACCTGCCGTTCTGAACAGCGCAGGTCAGGCTGACATGCAATTCCATCAGGAAATGCGGGCAGACTGGAATGTCGAAGGCCTCCGCCGCATGGGCGATCTTGAGCCAGGGCGTGATGCCGCCGATGCGGCCGACATCGACCTGCACGATCGAGCAGGCGCCTTTCTGCATGTATTCGCGGAAGTGCCTGACGGAATAGAGCGACTCGCCGATGGCGATCGGCGTCGGCGTCGAATTCGACAGCCTGATATGCCCGTCTATGTCGTCGGCCGGCAGCGGCTCCTCGATCCAGGCAAGATCGAGTTCTCGAAGCCTCGCCGCGCGCCGGATCGCCTCGTCAACGGAGAAACCCTGATTGGCGTCGGTCATGATCTCGTAGCCGTCGCCCACCGCCTTGCGCACCGCCGACAACCGCGCGAGATCCTCGGAGCCATGCGGCCTGCCGATCTTCACTTTCGAGCCGCGAAACCCCTTGGCCTTGGCGGTCACCGCATCGTCGACCAGCGCCTGCGTCTCGATGTGCAGCCAGCCGCCTTCTGTCGTGTAAAGCGGGCAGCGGTCCTTGGCGCCGCCAGCGAGCTTCCATAGCGGCAGGCCCTGTTTCTTCGCCCTGAGGTCCCAGAGCGCCGTGTCGATCGCCGCGATGGCG
Organism: Mesorhizobium sp. B2-5-7; assembly: GCF_006440875.1. Taxonomy (NCBI): domain Bacteria; kingdom Pseudomonadati; phylum Pseudomonadota; class Alphaproteobacteria; order Hyphomicrobiales; family Phyllobacteriaceae; genus Mesorhizobium; species Mesorhizobium sp. B2-5-7. The sequence goes on from NZ_VFUO01000006.1 coordinate 158,095, forward strand.
ATTGCCGTGATGGCGCCGATCGTGGTGGCGTGGGTGGCGAATTCGAGATCGTGCCAGATCGCTTCGATCATATCAGGGTCGCGGCCGATCAGGCGCGGCACCAGATGGTCGGACAGGAGCCGCATCACCGACGAGCCGCCGGTGCCGATCGTGTAGCTGTAGCCGGTTCCGACCGCGCCATCGGAATCGGTGATGGTGACGATTGGCGTCTCTTGGCTGACGAAGCTCTGGATCGCGTCGGTGCGCTTGACCTTGGGCACAAGGTCGACCATGCGCAATTCTATCTTTTCGATCTTGGCCATGTCGGTCAACTCCGCAATGTCTTTCCGGTCTCAGCGGCAAACAGATGCGCCTGCGACAGGTCGAGGCTCATGGCGACGCGCTCGCCTGGCTTCAGCGGCCTGGGGTTCAGCATGCGAGACACCCAGTCACTGCCGTTGAACTCGACGAACACCAACGTCTCGTTGCCGAGCGGCTCGGTGACGGTGATCGGCAGTTCGATCTGATGCACGTCGGCCGCGCCGCCGGAGCTGATACCATGGCCGGTCGGATAGATGTCGTCTGGCCGCAACCCGAACACGACTTTGTCGCCGGCAGCGACGTTGACCTTGAACTGACCGGGCAGGGGCAGCTTGGCGCCGCTGGCGAAAACCAGCTGACCGTCGTCGACCGTCGCCTCGTGCAAATTCATCGGCGGCGAGCCGATGAAGCCGGCAACGAAGCGCGTGGCTGGCCGGCGGAACACTTCATCTGGGGTGCCAACCTGTTCGATATGTCCGTCGCGCATGATGACGATACGATCGGCAAGCGTCATCGCCTCGACCTGGTCGTGGGTGACGTAGATCACCGTCGATTGCACCTTGGCGTGCAGCTTCTTGATCTCGGTGCGCATCTGCGTTCTGAGCTTGGCATCGAGATTGGAAAGCGGCTCGTCGAACAGGAAGACGTCGGGGTCACGCACGATGGCGCGGCCCATGGCGACGCGCTGGCGCTGGCCGCCGGACAGTTGCGATGGCCGACGGTCGAGCAAAGCATCGAGCCCCAGGATGGCCGAGGCCTCGGCGACGCGGCGATCCATGTCGTCCTTGGCGGCGCCGGCGATCTTCAAGGAGAAGCCGAGGTTTTCGCGCACCGTCATGTGCGGGTAGAGCGCATAGGACTGGAACACCATCGAGATGTTGCGCGAACGCGGCGGCAAATCGTTGACGACGCGCCCGCCAATCTCGATCGAACCGGCGCTGATCTCTTCCAGCCCGGCGATCATGCGCAGCGTCGTCGACTTGCCGCAGCCGGAAGGACCGACCAGCGCGATGAATTCGCGGTCGGTGATGTCGAGGTCGATGCCATGCACGATCTCGATATTGCCGTAGCGCTTGGTCAGCTTTTTGAGGGAAACCGTTGCCATGAGATCAGCCTTTCACCGCGCCGGAGGTCAGGCCGCCGACAAGGTGCTTCTGGACGATGAAAGTGAGGGTGAGCGCCGGAATGATCATCACCACGGCGAGCGCGCACATGCCTCGCCAGTCGATGGTGAACTCGGCCGTGTAGTCGAGCAGGCCGACCGGCAGCGTCTTGGCGCTGACCGAGCGGGTCAGTTGGGAGGCCAGCGCGAACTCGTTCCAGCAGGTCAGGAAGGCGAAGATCGCGGCCGATGCGATGCCTGGTCCGGCGAGCGGGAACTCGACCTGCCAAAAGGCCTGCCAGCGCGTGCAGCCGTCGATTTGTGCTGCCTCGGCGAGATCCTTCGGCACCTGGCGAAAGAAGCCGTCGATCAGCCAGATGGTGAAAGGCACGTTGAGCGCGACATAGGCAAGGATCAGCCCGAAATGCGTGTCGATGATACCGAGCCGCACATAGAGGAAGAACAGCGGCAGCGACAGCGCGATACCGGGCACCGTGCGTGTCAGCATCAGGCCGAGGAAGACGCTCGATTTCCCGCGAAAGCGATAGCGCGCGAAGGCATAGCCGCCCGCCATGCCGATGGCGACCGCGATCACCGTCGAAGTCACCGAGATGATCAGCGAGTTGCGGAAATATTCGATGACAGGGATGCCACCCTTGCCGATGCCTGAGAACATCGCGACATAGGCGTCGAACGAAATATCCTGCGGGATCCACACCGGCGGCTTGGCCATGATCTCGACCGTCGGCCGCAGCGACGACAGGACGATCCACAAGCCCGGCAGGCAGATGGTCAGCATCGCCAGGAACAGGCCGATGCGATAGACGATATCAAGCAGCCTGCGCTTAAGGCGGGCGGAAGAATTCTCGTCCATCTTCACCACTCCGCGCCGATTTGCGTGCGCGCCGCGGCGAGCTTGTTGAAGAAGTAGACTGTGAAGGCGATCGACAGCAGGATCGAGAAATACGCCATGGCGTTGGCCATGCCCATGCGCCCGTCGCTGTAGGCGGTGCGTGCGACCAGAGTCCACAAAAGCTCCGTGCGGCCGGCCGGACCGCCATCGGTCATGATCTTGACGATGTCATAGGCACGCGCCACGTCGAGCGAGCGGATGGTCATGGCGATGTAGGCGAAGGGCATGACGAACGGCCAGGTCACATAACGGAAGGTCTGCCACGGCGTGCAGCCATCGACGCGCGCCGCCTCGATCGGCTCTTTGGGCATGGCGAGCAGCCCGGCGAGGATCAGGATGGCGAAGATCGCCGTCGACGACCAGATCTCGGCAACCGAGATGGCGATGAAGGCGAGGTGACCCTCGATCAGCCACGGGATGGCGTCCCTGGTGATGCCAAGCGACTGCAGCGCATTGTTCACCAGGCCGATATTGTCGTTGAACATGAACTTGAACTGGAAGCCGACGAGGATCGGCGAGAACATCATCGGAAACATCATCAGCGTGCGCAGGATGCGCTGGCCGCGCGTCGCCTTCTCAACCAACATGGCGAGACCAAGGCCAAGCAGCATTTCAAGATTGAGCGCGATCGTCAGCAACAGAACGGTACGGCCGAATGCCCACCAGAAATCGGTGTTGGCCAGGATCGACAGGTAATTCCTGAGGCCGATGAAGACGAAGAACGTCTCGGGCTTGGTCAGGCGGAACGGCGTGAAGCTTGAATAGAGCGACAGAAGCAGCGGCACCACGACGACCGCCGCCAGAACGACGATGGCCGGAAGCAGCAGCAGGAACGGCGCGGATGGCTTGAGGCCCTTCATCGGGCTCCTCTGGTGTCTGGCATTCAAATTTGGGCAGAGGCCCGACATGATGAAACGGGCAACGCCGGCAAAAGGCGATCGCCTCCCCCATTCACGATGGGGAAGGCAATCTTGGGAGCAATGCTTACAGTTTGCCAGCGTCCTGCAGGATCTGCGTCGCCTTGGCGGCGGCTTCGTCCAGTGCCTGCTTGGAGGTCTTGTCGCCGAGAATCGCGGCCTGCAACTCGGGATAGACGGCGTTCGAGATCTCGATCCACTCAGGCGTCTGCGGCACGGCGAAGGCGTGCTTGGCTTCTTCCTGGAAAGCCGACAGAACCTCCTTCTTGTAAGGGTCGTTGGCGGCTTGCTGCAGGTCCCAATCCCAGACCGCGGTGCGCGTTGGCAGCGGGCCGGCGGTGGCCTCGAGCTTCTGGCTGTCCTCGTTGGTCAGCCACCATACGAGCGATGCCGCTGCCTCCTTGTTCGGGCAGTTCTCGGTCACCGAGAAGCCATGGAAGCCCGACCAGCCGGTGCGCACCCCGGCGGAACCTTTCGGCGCGACCTTGACGCCGACATTGCCCGCGACTTTCGACGATTTCGGATCGTTGAAGAAGCCAGCCCAGCCCGGCCAGTCCAGATTGATGGCGACGGTGCCCGAGGCAAAGCCCTGGCCGAGATCGTCCCAGAGGTAGTTGGTGGTTCCGGCCGGCACGGCCTTGGCCTTGTAGAGGTTGACGAACCAGTCGAGCGCCCGGATGCCGGCTTCGGAATTGAAGACCGGCTTGCCGTCCTTGTCGAGATATTCGCCGCCCTCGGCGACGACCATTTCGTAGAAGCGGCCATTGATCGCCTCTTCCTTGCCGGCAAACTGCGTGCCGTAGAAATTGGGCGGGTTGGCGAAGAACTCAGCCTGGTCGGTGACTTCCTTCCAGGTGTCCGGCGGCACCAGGTCATAGCCGTATTTGGCCTTGAACTTGGTCTTGTTGTCGGCGTTCTCGTACAGGCTCTTCTGGTAGTAGAGCGCCGAGACGTCGAACTGCGCGCGCGGCAGCATTTCCAGCTTGCCGTCGATGGTTGCCGCCTTGATCGTCGACGGCACGAAGGCGTCGATCTCCGACTTCGGCAGGAGCTTGCTGAGGTCGGTGTAGAGGCCGGTGTATTGCGGCGCGAAGGAGGAATGATTCCAGCCGACGCACCAGTTGGTGCTGCCCGAGGCGATGTCGGACTTCAATTCCTTGTCGATGTCGAAGCCGTTCTTCTTGGTCAGGATGTTGACCTTGGCGCCTGTCGCCTTCTCCCATTCGGGAATGCGCTCGTAGAGCTTCTCATATTGCTGGCCGCCGATCAGCTTCACGTCGACGGTCACGCCGTCGAACTTGCCGGGCAGGTCGCCGGCAAGGGCGGTGCCTGCGCCTGACGCAAGCATCAATGCGCCGGCGCATACGCCGGAAAGCAGTCTGTTCATTGGTATCCTCCCTGGGTGCGCCTCGGTGGCGCCCGCAACTCGTCACGTGACAAGAAATGCTACATTCATATACAAACAAAACATTCATCCGTACGTCAAGGCGAAATTTGTTTCCGCCTGGCCGCGTTCCTGCGTATATGAAGAGTTGAATTCACTGGAGGGATGAGCCATGGACGACAGCGAAGACGAACGTTATCGCGCGCCGGCGCTCGACAAGGGGCTCGACATCCTTGAGCTTCTAGCGGGCGTGGACGGTGGCCTGACCCAGGCGGAAATCGCCAAGAAGCTCGACCGCAGCCCCAATGAATTCTACCGCATGCTGGACCGGCTGGTGCGGCGCGGTTACGTCACACGGCTCGATGGCGATCGTTATTCGCTGACGCTCAAGCTGTTTGGCCTGGCACAATTGCACGCGCCGGTGCGGCGGCTGGTTTCCTATGCGACGCCGCTGATGCGCGAACTGGCCGAGACCTCGCAGCAGGCCAACCAACTCGTTGTTTTTGATCGTGGTTCCGCCGTGGTGATAGGACAGCAGGAGGCGCCGAACTACTGGGGGATTTCGATCCGGGTCGGCTCCCACATCAGCCTGTTCGACACCGGTTCAGGCCATGTCCTGCTCGCCTTCCGTTCACCGGAAGAGCGGCAGATGATGATCTCGGAGCACGTCCGCAGCACCGACAAGACCGCGCAGCCGGCCGAGTTCTTCGCCCGTCTCGACCAGATCCGCGACCGCGGCTACGAGATGATGGCTTCCATGCAGACCGCGGGCGTCTTCAACCTTTCCGCTCCGGTGCGTGGTTCCGACGGCAAGGCCATAGCGGCGCTGTCGATCCCCTACATTACGGTCGTCAACGCGCCCTCGGCACCCGACATCACCCGCACCATCGAGTTGCTGCTCGCAACCTGCGAGAAGCTGTCGCACCTCGCTGGGTCGGCCGTCGGTTCATCGGCCTGAATTCTTATTTGAATGAAGAATTCCTCCGTGAGAGGATCGAAAAAGCTACAGGGAGGAGCCCGCCATGATCATCGACACCCATTTGCATCTCATCGATCGCTCGGCGCTTCGCTACCCCTGGCTTGCCGGCGTACCGGCACTGAACCGCGATTTCTCCTATGAGGAATACGCCACGGAGGCAAAGCGTGCCGGTGTCGAACGCGTGCTGCACATGGAGGTCGATGTCGACCCGGCCGACATCGAGGCGGAGACCGCCCGTGTCGAGGGCCTCTCGCGGCAAGCGGGCAGCATGCTCTCTGGGACAATAGCATCCTGCCGTCCCGAAGACGCTGACTTTGCCGCTTATCTCGAACGCCAGCGGACAAACCCCTTCGTCAAGGGTTTCCGCCGCGTCCTTCACGTCGTGCCGGACGATCTTTCGGAAGGCGCGCTGTTCCGTGACAACATCAAGCGGCTTGGCGGCACCGGCCTGACCTTCGACCTCGTCGTGCTGCCGCATCAGATTCCCAAGGCGATCGCGCTCGCCGAACTGGCGCCCGACGTACAGTTCGTCCTCGACCATTGCGGCGTTCCCGACATCAAGGGCGGAGCCGAGCATCCCTGGCGCGAACACATGAGCGAGATCGCACGGCGCCCGAACGTGATGGCCAAGATTTCCGGCGTGGTCGCCTATGCCGACGCCGCCAATTGGACCGTCGATACGCTGCGGCCTTACGTCGAACACACCATCAATTCGTTCGGCTGGGACCGTGTCGTCTGGGGCAGCGACTGGCCGGTCTGCACGCTTGGTGGCGGTCTCTCGACCTGGGTGGCGGCGACCCATGCGCTGCTCTCGGGTTGCAGCGTTTCGGAGCGTGACAGGCTGTTGTCGGGCAATGCCCGCAAGCTTTGGCGGTTGAAATAGCGACCTCGCTCAGCTCTCGCCAGGCGAGGGGGAACTGGCCCGGAACAGGCTGATGAGATCGGCGACGACCCGGCCGGCAGGATGGCCGGAGGTCAGGCCGGAATTGATGCGGTCTGACGCCGCCTGCTGGAACGCCATGTAGCCGTCATGGCGCGGCCGCACCCAGGCGCCCTCCAGCGTCGCGCGCGTGCCTCGATAGAAGTTGCCGGCCACTTCATTGATAGTCTGGTCTTCCCAGGCAGCCGCATGGCCCGGCTGGCCGCCGGCGGCGGCATAGATGCCACGCTGGACATCGCCGCTGGCGACCCAATAGGCAAAATCGATCGCTGCCTCTTTAGCCTTGGAGAAGGCTGATACGGCTATGCCTGTGCCGCCGAGCGCCGAGCCGATCGGACCATTGGAACCGACCGCCGGGATGTCGGCAAAAGCCAACCTGTTGGCGCGAAAACCCGACGCCGCATAAGAGACGTAGCCATAGATCAGCGGCGCGCAGACAATGCGGGAACCAGCCTCGGCCATGCGTTCCGAAACGGCGATCGGGTCCATGTCGAAGCACGTCGGGTCGACCAGCGCGGCGATCTCACGCATCGTCTCGAAGACTTCGCAGCCCGTCTCGACAGCGATGAGATCGCCCGACGGATCGGTCGCGCAGGGATGCCCGAGATTACCGACCAGCGTGTAGAAGGTCATCAGGCAATGCGGCGGTCGCAGCGGCAGCAGCACGCGGCCTTGCCGGGCGAGATCGAGCACTTCGCTCCACGTCGCTGCCGGCGCATCGAGCGCGTCCGGCCGCCAGGCCTGCACTTGGCTGGCCGCATCGATCGGAAACGCCCATTGCCGGTCTTGCCATGTGTAACTCGGATAGGACTGGCCAACGCTCCCCGACGCAAGCGCGGCGCGTTCCGCCTCGCGGCCGGCGACGTCGAGAGGCTCGAGGCAGCGCTCCGCGGTGATCTGGCCGACATGCGGATGGTCGATGACGATGAGGTCGTAGGCGCGCGCCAACTCCTCGACCGGGAAGGACTCGAAATCCTGCAGCGAACGCTTGTCCCATTCGATGGCAACTCCTGTCCGCTCGCGCCATAGAGCCGAGCAGGCAACCATGGGATCATAGCCACGCGGATGGCTCCAGGTCATACCCCTAAGCTTGAGGCTCACAGGTCGAACTCCTCGCGGATTTTTGCGCTGTGCTCCCCGATGCGGGGTGCCGCGCGGTCGACCTTGGCCCTGATACCGTCGACCCTCAGCGGCGAACTGGTGGTGAGGATCGAGACGTCGTCCTCGCGCGTCACCGTCTGCAGCATGTCGAGGGCCTGAAAACCCTCGCTTGCCAGCATCTCCGGCCAGGTCAGCACCTTGGCGCACCAGATGTCGGCGGGTTCGAGAATGGCCAGCCAATCGTCGATGGTCTTGGTCGCGATTCTCTGGGCGATGATCGCCTTGATATCGTCGCGCGCGGTGAACCAGGATGCCGGCTTGTCGCGATAGGGAGCCAATTCATCGAGCGACAAAAGGTCGGCCAACTTGGGGATCGGCGTCATGGCGATGGCGAGATAGCCGTCCTTGGCCGGATAGACTCCGTAAGGCGCCGAGAGATAGGCATGCGCGCTGCGGAAGCTCGAGCGCCTGGGCAGGCGGCGCCCGTCATTGAGATGCGTGGTCAGCACCTCGAACTGGAAGTCGACCAGCGCTTCCAGAAGGCTGGTCTCGATATGGCTGCCCTGGCCAGTGATGCCGCGCCGCACCAGTGCGGCCAGGATGCCTTGCGCGCAGGCCGCACCCGCCAGCATGTCGCCGATGGCGAGGCCGAACGGCACCGGTCCCTGGTCTTCGTCGCCGTTCAGCCACATCACGCCGGAGCGCGACTGCGCCAGCAGATCCTGGCCCGGGCGCTTCACCCACGGGCCATCCTCGCCATAGCCGCTGATCGAGGCATAGACCAGGCGCGGATTGATCTGGCGGACGGTCTCGTAGTCGAGGCCAAGGCGCTCGATGACGCCCGGTCGGAAATTCTGGATCAGCACATCGGCCTTGGCCAGCAGCCCGCGCAATGTATTGAGGTCCGCCTCGTTCTTCAGATCGATGGCGAGGCTTTCCTTGGCCCGGTTGATGGCATGGAAGATGGTGGAATCGCCGCCGATCTCGGTGTCGCTGAGATAGAGCCGGCGCGACAGGTCGCCGCCGTCAGGACGCTCTATCTTGATGACGCGGGCGCCGAGATCGAGCAGCCTGAGCGAGCAGTAGGGTCCAGACAGGAACTGGCTCATGTCGACGACGACGAGACCGGCAAGCGGCAATTCGGCTGCTGCCGGCATTTCTACTTCTCCGTCTTGCCGACGAAATCGGCAGGGTTGCGGTACTTCACCGTCTGCAGATGCTCGCAATAAAGAACGAGCTCGCCTTCGCCCTTGAACACCTCGTAGCTGGCGCGGATCAGCCCCATCTCCTTGTAGCGGGGGTGTTTGTCGAGGTTGGAACGGATCGAATAGATCGTGTCGCCGATGAAGACAGGCTTTATGAATCGTAGCTTGTCATAGCCATAGGAAAAAGCGTTGACGCAGTTGGTGGCGACCAGCCCGAGGCCCGCCGAGAAGACGAACGCGCCGGCAATCAGCCGCTTGCCGAAAATGCCCTCGCTCTCGGCAAACATCTGGTCCTGCACGTAAGGATGGATGTCGAGCACCAGTGCGTTGAAAAGGTGACTGTCGCCCTCGGCCATGGTGCGACGCAGCGAGCGGATTTTCTGGCCGACCGGCCAGTCCTCATAGAACCAGTTCTCGGCGTTCCACACCGGCAGGGCGGCATGATCGGCGGGCATATTCCTGGGATGCGTCGAGACAACGCCAACGGTTGGCGCGAAATCGCTCATGGCGTAGTCCACCGGGCTCGCGAGAGCGCCCATCCAGCCATTCGAGCACGCTTCAAAGCGCCTGGGTGCACGACGTCTCCTCCCGTCAATCTTCTTTTGTAAATACTATTTTCACATATGGGGTTGCGTTGCAAGCGAGGACAAGCGAAATTTTGGCGGTCCCACGGTACTGAGCACCGGCGGGCAGGGAGGGAAAACATGCGCAAAGCCTGTCTGGTCTTCGTCGGCAGCCTGAACCGCGAAGCGCCTTATTTTCAGAGTGCGCGAGGCGTCGGCCTTGGTGTCTACAGCTTCGACGAGGAAACGCTGCAAACAAGAAAGCTGGCCGAGACGAATAATGTCGACAACCCTACCTTCCTGTCGGTGACACCGGATGGCTCGCGCATCTACGCCAATTCGGAAGTCTTCACCTGGCGCGAGGGCACGGTCTCGGCCTACAGCTTCGATCGCGGCTCGGGCACGCTCGCCTATTTGAACAAACAGCCATCGCTGGGCAGCATCACGGCGCACAATACCGTCACGCGCGACGGCACCAAACTCCTGGTCGCCAATTACGGCATGGGCGAGGGTGGTCCGGACCGAGCGGTGGCTGTGTATGGTTTCGACGGGGAGGGCGCACTGTCCGCGCCATTGGCCAGCGTTTCGCACAAAGGCACCGGCCCCAACGCGACGCGGCAGGAACGCTCGCATGCCCACAGCGTCACCGAAACCATTGCCGGTGGAACGGCAATCGTCGCCGATCTCGGCATCGACCGGCTGGTGTCCTATCGGATCGGACAGAACGGAAGTCTGGTGAAGCTCGCAGAGTCCGCGCTCCCTCCGGGTGCCGGCCCGCGTCACATTGCCTTGCACCCGAACGGCCGCTTTGTCTTTGTCATGAACGAGCTGGATTCGACCGTCGCGTCGATGGCGCTCGACAATGCGACCGGCAGGCTATCGATCATCGACACCAAGCCGGCGGTGCCGGCCGAGGCCCGCGACAGCAATCACTGCGCCGATATCCAGATCTCGCCGGACGGCCGTTTCGTCTATGGCGGCAACCGTGGCCACGACAGCGTCGTCATCATGGCGGTCGACCAGCAGACCGGCAGCTTAAGTCTTGTCGGCTATGTCCCTTGCGGAGGCGCCACGCCACGCAACCTGGCGCTGACGCCTTCGGGCGGCCATCTGTTCTCCGCCAACCAGAATGCCGACCGCATTTCGATCTTCGTCCGCGACGCCGGCAACGGCATGCTGACCAATACCGGGCGCAGCATCGAGATCGGCACGCCGATGTGTGTCAAGATCGTCGCGTGACCGCCGGCCAGCAGACTAGCCGGGCTCAAGCCTCTTGGATGGCCGAGAGCTTCCAGGTCGAGCCATTCTGGCGCGTGAACGTCCACAACTCGGTCGTCTCCGTCGGATGCTCTTCGTCGCCCTCGACGACCTTGCCGCTCGCCCGTTCGCGCATCACGTCGCGAGACTCGTAGCGCAACGCCGCCGTGGCGTAGTCGCGGTCATCCTCGCGCCAGCTTTCCGCGATGTCGGCCTGCAGCAGGGTGACGTCGGACACTTCGTTCCTGAGACCTTTCTGGGCATTGTCGGCCAGCTCTTCCGAGAGATAGGATACCATCTCGGGCGTGACCGACCGGCGCAATGCCGCATGGTCTTCGCGCCCGAACGCTTCCTGGACATCGGTCAACAGCTGCTGGAACGCGTCAAGGTCGGCCTGGGCCAGCGTGATCTCTTCGGATCGGGTGGTCTCGTAGCCTCCGCCCGATCCGCCGCCAAACCCGGGAATTGTGAAGGAGCCAGCGCTGCTCGTGTTCTGCTGTGCCGTTGCGCGGTTCTCGAACCGTGAAGCTTGGGCATCGCCCATGCCGGCGAGCGCGGGCGCGGGGCCACGCGCGGATTGCGACCGGAAGAACCTGATGGCCAGCATGATCGCGCCACCGATGAGCAGGGCCTGGAGCAGGAATCCGAACATGCCGGCGAGGCCGCCGAAACCTTGGCCAAGGAGCAGTCCGATCAGGCCGCCGATCAGCAGGCCGCGCATCATCGTTCCACCGAAGCCGCTCATGAAGCCGGGCCTCTGCAGGCCGGTCTGTGGTTGCCGGGCAGCATTGTTGACGCCGGCGTTGGGTGTCATCGAACGCTCGACCGGAGCGGTCGGCGCCGGCGCGGTCCGGGTCGGCGGTGCCGATTGGAACGTGCGTGTGCCGCGGCTGCCGAAACTGCCGCCGCGCCGCGCCTCGGCATGATCGATCGCGACCATGGAGAATGCAAGGAACAGGCCGGCAAAGAGGGTGACAAATCGGCTTGTGCGGGAAATCATCGGGGTGACCTTTATCGCTGTGGTTTCGGACGTTTTCGGCAAAGGCTGGCCTCGGGAAGACCGGGCTCATATGGTCAATCGAACAGCTCTTCGAAAAATGATTTCTTCCGCTTCGGATAGCGGTGGCCATGCGAGCGGGAATAGTCGCCATCGCGGTCCCGGCTGTGTTGCGGCTGGGCAAATGGCGCCGGCTGTGGCTGCGGCGCGGGAGACGCGTCCCTGGTGGACCGTTCGATGATCTTGTCGAGTTCGCCACGATCGAGCCAGACGCCGCGGCACTGCGGACAGTAGTCGATCTCGATCCCCTGGCGTTCGCTCATCACGAGGGCGACGCGGCAGGAGGGGCAAACCATGCCGAGGAGGGAAGATGTCATGTGGGGCTCCTAACCAGAAAGTAATGAGCCCACTTAACCGAAAGGAATGGAAACGGGCCCGTTGAAGCGGTCCGACATCACGGTCGCCAAAGCGACAGTCAGAGGGGCCCGGCCCGCACACGGGAGTTAGGAATGCGGGACGAAGCCTTCAAGGGGCAATGTTGCCGGTGAGAGCGATTTGCTGCTCAAACCGTCACCACGATCTTGCCGAACTGCCCGTTCGATTCGAGATAGCGATGCGCCTCGACGATCCGGTCGAAGGGAAAGATCCTGTCGATGATCGGCCTGAGCGCGCCGTCCGCGAGGCCTTCGAGGATGAATGCCTTGGCCGGCTCCAACTTCTCCGGGTTGCCGGTGATCTCATGCACGAGATAGCCGCGCAACGTCAGTGTCTTGCCCAGTACCGCAGGCAACGGGAACGGCGTCGGCTGGCTGCTGAGGCCGCCATATTCGATCAGAATGCCGCCTCGCGACATCGCCGCAGTCAGCGGCTCGAAGATCGGCCCGCCGATCGCATCCAGCACCACGCGCACGCCTTGCGGCCCGGCGATCTGGCTCAGTCTGTCGGCAAGTTCCTCTTCCTCAAGGACCACGACATGCGCCGCGCCGGCGTCGAGCAGAGCCTGCCTCTTCACCGATGTCCGCGTCACCGCGATTGCTATCGCACCAACGCTGTTGGCGATCTGGATCGCTGCAAGCCCGACGCTGCTCGAAGCCGCCGTGATGACGACGACCTCTTCGCGGCGCAGCCTGGCGATGTCGATCAGCGCGCCGTAGGCGGTGAGGTACGGCATCCAGACCGCCGCCGCGGTTTGCCAGTCGAGGGACGCCGGATGCTTGACGATGAGCCCCGCGGGAAAGGTGACAAGCTCACCGTAAGCCGGCCAGCGAACCATCGATTGCGGCGGGATGACGCTCACGGCGTCACCATGTGCCAGCCCCATCACGCCTTCGCCAATTGCCTCGATGACGCCCGCCGCTTCCAGCCCAAGCCCGGAGGGCAGGACGGGTGTCTCAATGTAGCTGCCCGCGCGCAGCAACGCCTCGGCGCGGTTGAGGCCGAGCGCCTTGACGCGGATCTGAACCTCGCCCGGACCCGGTGGCGGAAGGTCGACCTCCTCGATGCGCAGGACCTCGGGACCGCCATGCTGGTGGAAGCGAATGATACGGGCCATTTGGCTCACTCCAAAATATTTGACACTGAATGAGCTATGACGCGAAAGCTTTGTGCGATAAACGGCTGTTTGGATTGTTCAGTAGAAACCAGGAGTTTCGAATATGGATAGGCTCGAGAGCATGGCCGTGTTCGTCAGGGCGGTCGATCTCGGCTCGTTCGCGGCGGCGGCCACCGCGCTCGATCTATCCGGACCGATGGTCGGCAAGCATGTCCGGTTTCTCGAGGAGCGGCTTGGCATGCGTCTGATTAACCGGACCACGCGCCGCCAGAGCCTGACCGATTTTGGCCGCGCCTATTATGAGCGGTGCCGCCTGGTGCTGGCCGAGGCCGAAGCGGCCGATGCGCTCGCCGCCGACCAGCTCTCGGAACCGCGCGGAAAACTGCGTGTCACCATGCCGGCGCATTTCGGGCGCCATTGCGTCGCCCCCGTGCTGCTGAAGCTGGCAGGGCAGTATCCAATGCTGGAACTCGAGCTGTCGCTCAGCGACCGCTTCGCCGATCTCGCCGAGGACGGTTTTGACCTCGCCATCCGGACCGGCGGTCTGGACGACAAGGCCGGCGTGATCGCGCGTCGCCTTGCACGCCAGGACATGGTCGTCTGTGCCGCGCCTTCCTATCTTGAAATTCATGGCGAGCCACGGCGGATCGAGGACCTCGCCGATCACCAGGCGATTGTCTACCGCCGGCTCGGCATGATCGTTCAGCCGTGGCTATTTCCGCGCGAGGGGCAGACTGCGCTCGAGGTCACCCCAAACGGCCGGCTGCGGCTCGACGATCTGGATGCCATCGCCGATGCCGCCGTCGACGGCATGGGACTGGCGTGGTTGCCTTACTGGCTGGCTCGCGAGCGCATCCAGGTCGGCACGCTGGTCGAGCTGTTGCCGGACCAGCCGCGCTATCCCTACGATTGTCATGCGCTCTGGCTGCGGACGCCGCATCTGTCGCTCAAGGTCCGGCTGGCCGTCGACGCATTGGCGGCCGCCTTGCCGAAAATGATGGCGTGATCGCCAACAGACGACATGCGCTCTTTGAGGCGTGGCGTTCCGGTGCCATATGAAGATGGCTTATGGAATGCGCGCATCGCAGGAGAGACGGTTCATGACCAAGGGTTCGGATCTGTTCGTGGCGGCCCTCGAAAATGAAGGGGTCGAACGAATTTTCGGCATTCCGGGCGAAGAAAATCTCGACATCGTCGAATCCATTCGCCGCTCGTCGATTCAGCTGATCCTGACGCGCCACGAGCAGGCGGCCGCCTTCATGGCCGCCACCTATGGCAGGCTCACCGGCAAGCCGGGTGTGTGCATCACCACGCTTGGCCCCGGCGCGCTCAATCTGACCACCGGCTCTGCCTATGCGCTGCTCGGCGCGATGCCGATGATCATGATCACCGGCCAGAAGGGCATCCTGTCGTCCCGGCAGGCGCGCTTCCAGATCGTCGATATCGTCGCGGCGATGAAGCCGCTGACCAAGCTGTCGCGCCAGATCGTCTCGCCCAGGATGATCCCGTCGCTGGTGCGCGAAGCCTTCCGCGTCGCCCAGGAAGAGCGCCCCGGCCCCGTGCACCTCGAACTGCCGGAAGACATCGCGGCGGCGGAATGCGAGCCGATCGCGCTGGTGCCGACACATCCGGTCGAATTGCCCCTGGCCAGCGCTGGCGCGCTCGATCGCGCCGCCCGCATGATCATCGAGGCCAAGCGTCCGCTGCTGATGTTCGGCGCCGCGGCGTCGCGCCCGCGGGTGACTCCCGATGTCGCCCAGTTCGTGCTGCGAACGCAGATTCCCTATTTTACCACGCAGATGGGCAAGGGCACGGTGCCCGGCGGCACCGAACTCTACATGGGAACGGCGGCTCTTTCGGAACGCGACTACGTGCACGAGGCCATCGAACAGGCCGACCTGATCATCACCATCGGCCACGACACGGTCGAGAAGCCGCCCTTCATCATGGGGGCGAAAGGACCGAAGGTTATTCATGTCGGCTACCAGACGGCTGATGTCGAGCAGGTCTATTTCCCGCAAGCCGAGATCGTCGGCGACCTCGGCCCGTCGCTGGCGCTGCTGGCGGACCGCATCGAGGGCAGGATTCCCAACGCGCAGGCCCTGCTGCCGCTGCGCGAAGGCATTTTGAGCCGCATCGCCGCGCGCGCCACCGAAGACCGTTTCACGCCGCAGCGCATCGTACATGATGTGCGCGCCGTGATGCCGGCGGATGGGATCCTCGCGCTGGACAACGGCATGTACAAGATCTGGTTCGCGCGCAACTACCGCACGCGCATGGCCAACACGCTGCTGCTCGACAATGCGCTGGCCACCATGGGTGCCGGCCTGCCGTCGGCGATGATGGCGGCACTGCTCTATCCCCAGCGTCGTGTCATGGCTATCGCTGGCGATGGGGGTTTCATGATGAACAGCCAGGAACTGGAGACTGCTGTCCGGCTCAAGCTCAACCTCGTCATCCTGCTGCTGGAAGACCACGCTTATGGCATGATCCGCTGGAAGCAGGCTGTCGACGAATTCCCGGATTTCGGCATGACCTTCGGCAATCCCGACTTCGTCAAATACGCCGAAGCCTATGGCGCCAAGGGCACCAGGGTTGGCGCGATAGCCGACCTGCAACCGGCGTTGGAACAGGCCTTCGCCGGCGGCGGCGTGCATCTCGTCGTGGTGCCCATCGACTATTCCGAAAACACCAGGGTGCTCGTCGACGAATTGCGAGAGCGACTGCCGGCGCCAAAGGCACCCTGACGGCAGCGGCAAAGCCGCCGTCAGGATCGGTTGATGCCTACAGCTTGCAGTAAGGCGTTACCGGCGCGATCGTGCCGAAATCCTTGACGATCTCGTAGCCGATGCCGTCCGCCGCCGCCTTGCCGACATAGGAATGGCAGAGCGTGTGGTTGTTGCTGGCATCGACCCGGATCTTGCCTTGTGGCGCATCGAACTCGATCGTCGGCAGCGCCTTGAGCACATCGTCGTCCTTCAGCGAGCCGGCCTTCTCGGCCGCCAGCGCGTAGAGATGCAGGCCGTTATAGCCGGCCTCGCCGATGCCATTGACCATCTTCTCCTGGCCGAATTTTTCGCGGAAGTTCGCTATGAACTTCTTGTTGACCGGGTTGTCGAGCGCCATCCAGTAGGGCTGCGGCGCGTAGGTGCCGGCGGCGACGCCAGGCGGCAGCGCGTCCTTGTTGAAGACCTCGTCGAGCGGTGCGATCAGAGGCTGCTTGATGTCGAAGCTGCGATACTGCTTGAGCTGCGTGACGGCGTCGTTGCCGACCACCATCGACCACACGACATCGGGCTTCAGCGACTTGATCTTCTGGAAGGCCGGGCCGAAATCCGTGGTGCCGAACGGATAATAGTCGGCGCCGACGATCTTGCCGCCGGCCTTTTCATAGGCGGCTGTGATCGCCTCGGCCATTTTCTGCGGCCAGGCGTAGTCGGAGGCCATGATGTAGATGGTCTTGCCGAGGTTTTCGGCCACCCACGGCATCATCGGGTCTACCTGCTGCATCGGGATAGGTCCGGTGGCGACGAAGTAGCGATTGCATTCGCCGCCCTCGAAATTGGTCGGGTAGAAGAACAGCTTCTTGGCCTTCGAGGTGACGGAAAGCGTGGCGCTGCGCTCGGGCGAAATGATCGTTCCCATGATCACGTCGACCTTGTCCTCGTTGAGGAGCTTGCGGGCCTTGTCGATGGAGCCCTTGGTCGTGGTCTGGTTGTCCTCGATGAAGAGCTCCACCTGGCGCCCGCCAATGCCGTTGGCGGCGTTGAGTTCGGCGGCGGCGAGCTTGTAGCAGTTGAGCAGCGTCTCGCCGAGGATCGCCTGCAGCCCGGTGATCGGGATCGACAGCCCGACCTTGACCGTGTCTGCGGCGCGCAGGATTCCCGGCGCGCCGACCATTGCGAAGGCGGCCGCGGCGCCGCCGGATTTCAGAACAGTTCTTCTGTTTATCATTGTTGTGTTCCCTTCCAGTCCAGGCGCGCCCCATGCACGCCTTACAAAGCCAAGAGGTCCTTCAGCAGGGTCTCGTCGGCGAATGCTTCCGGCGTGCCCTCATGCACGATCCTGCCCTTCTCCATCACCAGGCAGCGGTCCGCCGCCTTGAGGACGAGATCGAGATTCTGCTCGACCAGGACGATGGCGATGCCGCGCTCGCGCGCGATGCGCGGCACCAGCTCGGCGATCGACTGCACGATGTTCGGCTGGATGCCTTCCGAAGGCTCGTCGAGCAGCAGCACCGACGGCAGGCCGCACAGTGCGCGGCCTATCGCCAGCATCTGCTGCTGGCCCCCCGAGAGCGTACCGGCGGTCTGCGCCTCGCGCTCGCGAAGGATGGGAAAATAGCCAAAGATGTCGGCTGGAATGTCGCCGTCGCCACGATCCTTGGCGGCGCGCGTGCCGACTTCCAGGTTCTGCCGCACCGTCAGCTGGTTGAAGATACCGCGGCCCTGCGGCACATGGGCGATGCCCGCCCGCGCGCGGCGGAAGGCCGGGGCGTTGGTGAGATCCTGGTCGCCGAGAACCACCGCACCGCCGCTCGCCTTCAGGCCCCCGGCGATGACGCGCAGCAGCGTTGTCTTCCCGGCGCCGTTGCGGCCGAGCAGGCCGACCACTTCGCCCGCCGCGACGCCGAGGTCGATGCCGTTCAGCACCGGGAGCAGGCCGTAGCCGGCCGACACGGCAAGTGTCCGCAGCATGGTCAGCGCCTCCCCAGATAGACGTCGCGGACCATCTCGTCGGCCTCGATGTCGTGGAAGGGACCGCTGCGAAGCCGGCGACCCTGGTGCAGCACCAGCGTTTCGCAATTCAGCGCCCGCACGAAGCGTATGTCGTGCTCGACGGCGACGATCGAGAACTCGCCCTTCAGCCGCAGCAGCATTTCGGCCGTCGCCAGCGTCTCCTGCGGCGTCATGCCGGCGGTTGGCTCGTCGAGCAAAAGCAGCCGTGGCTCGATGGCCAGCGCCATGCCGATCTCCAGCCATTGCTTCTGGCCGTGCGCCAGTTCGCCGGCCAATGTGGCAGCACGATTGGTCAGCGCGACCAGTTCCATCAATTCACCGATTGGCCGCGCCGGGGAAGGGGCACCCCATCGTGCGACCTTGAGGTTGTCCTCAACCGAGAGGCTCGGGAAGACCGACGGGATCTGGAACTTGCGGGCAATGCCGAGCCGGGCGACGCGATGCAGCGGCAGGCCGGCAATGTCGCGGCCGAGGAAATGGACGCTGCCGCTGGTCGGGCGCAACGTGCCGGTCAGCACGTTGAGGAAGGTACTCTTGCCGGCGCCGTTCGGGCCGATGATGCAGCAGAGCGCCTTGTCGCGGACCGTCAGGTTCAATCCTTCGAGGGCCTGCAACCCTCCGAAGCGGATGCCGACATTTTCGGCTTGGAGCAGGACGTCGCTCATCAGGCCTGGCTCCTGCCTTTGAACAGGCTCTTCAGCCGCGCATAGATCGACAGGATGCCGTCCGGCAGGACAAAGACGATGATGACGAAGACGCAGCCCAGCAGCAGCGGCCACAGGCTCGGATTGAAGCTGCTGATCGTCTGCTGCGCGCGCTGGATGAAGATTGCGCCCAGCACTGGGCCAAGCAGCGTGCCGCGCCCGCCGACCGCCACCCAGACAATGACCTCCGTCGACAGAAGCAGTCCGGACAGGTCGGGGGCAACCAGCCCGGCCATGCAGACATAGAGCGCGCCGGCAAGCCCGGCGATAGCTGCCGAAAGGATGAAGGTGACGAGCAGCCGTAACGGCGCATTGTGGCCGAGTGCCGCCGCCCGGACCTCATTATCCTGAATGGCGGTCAGCACCGTGCCCCAGCGGCCACGGCTGATCGACCACAGCGACAGAACGGCCACCGCCACGATGACCGCGACGAAGATATAGCTCGACAGGTCCTGGCTGAGATCGACATGCCGGCCGCCAAGATCGAATTCGATCGGCGGGATCCCGATCAGGCCGCTGTCGCCGCCGGTGACCGAACTCCAGGAGATGGCCGCCTGCTGGCAGATGACGCCCATGGCCAGCGTGACGATGGTGAAGTAGCTGCCGCGGATGCCGCCGAAGAACAGGAAGTAACCGATGATGGCGGCGACGAAGGCAGCCCCGGCAATGGCGCCCACGATGCCGAGCAGGCTGCCGAAAGGAATCGCGTCATTGAGCGTGACCAATGCCATGATGTAGCCGCCGATGCCAAAGAAGGCGGCGTGGCCGAAACACAGGATTCCGGTGCGGCCCCAGAAGAAGTCGAGGCTCGCCGCGAACAGGCCGAAGATCAGCGCGTCGCGGATCACCGTCAGTTGGTAGCCGTCGGCGAGGAAGGGATAGAGGATCGCGAGCGCCACGCAGACGGCGAAGATCAGCAGCCAGTTGCGGTCGCGGGCGATCATCGCGACGCCCCGTTGAACAGGCCGTTGGGCCGCACCCGCACGGCGACGATGGCCGCCAGCAGCACGACCGCCTGCGCCAGCGATGGCGAGATCTGGTAGTTGAGGATGCTGGTCAGCCCGCCGACGAAGACGCTGCCGGCGACGAGGCCGCCAATCGAGCCGACCCCGCCGACGATGACGACGAAGAAGGCGTTGGCGAGATAGTTCACCCCCATCTGCGGCAGCACGATCGCCAGGGGCGCGACCAGTCCCCCAGCCAGCCCCGCGATTGCCGCGCCGAAGGTGAAGGCGATGGCGTAAGTGCGGCGCGTGTTGATACCGACGCCCTCCGCCATTTCGCGGTTCTGGATGACGGTGCGGATGTCGAGCCCGAACGACGTCCGGCTGATCAGCAGGATGACGCCGAGCAGGGTCAGCATGGCGATGGCAATCAGGATCAGCCGGTAGGCCGGATAGACGGTGAAGAAGAGGTCGAGCGTGCCCTCGACCGGCGGCGTCACCGGCTTGGCGCCGAGGCCAAAGGTCAATTCCAGCCCTTGCTGCAGGATGAGGCTGACGCCCCAGGTGGCAAGCACCGTCGACACCGGCCGCGAATAGAGGTGGCGAATGACGGCGAATTCCAGGATGCAGCCGACCACGGCGCCGGCGATCGGCGCCGCAGCCAGGCCCAGCCAGAACGAGCCGCCCATACTCTGGATGAAGTATACCGCGAAGGCGCCGACGGTCACAAACTCGCCATGCGCCAGATTGGTCACGTTCATCAGGCCGAAGCTGATGGCGAGCCCGAGCCCGACCAGCATCAGGATGCTGATCAGCGTCAGCGCATTGAGCAATGTCGTGATGGCGAAATCCATCGCTTCAGGCCGCGCTGGCGAGGCGTTGGCGCAAGCCCGCGAGCAGGCCTTCAGCGGCATCGATCACCGCCGCCTGATGCGGCTGCAGGTCCTGCCCCGCCCACTCGTCGATATGGTCCGACAGCGGGTCGACCACCTCGGTGCGGTGATTGGCCAGCGTCTCGATGACGGCGTGGCCGCAGAATGGCACATAGCCCTCGGAATAGCCGCCTTCATGGCTCATCATCAGCCGTCCGTTCGAGACTTCGGCCGCAAACGCCACCATGCGCGCGGCAAGGCGGCGAAAACATTCGCTGTTGAGCATCATGCGGCCGAGCGGATCGAAGCCGGACGCGTCGAAACCGGAAGCGACGATGACGAGGTTGGGCTTGAACGCGCGCAAGGCAGGACCGATGACGCGGTCGAACGTGGCTTCATAGGCGCCTGTGCCGCTGCCGGCCGGCAGCGGGACGTTGATGTTATAGCCTTCGCCGGGTCCCTTGCCGTTGTCGACGAGCGCGCCGCGTCCGGTCGGGTATAGATTGTCCTGATGGAGCGAAATCGTCAGCACCGACGGATCGGAATAAAACACCGTCTCGGTGCCATTGCCGTGATGCACGTCCCAGTCCACCACGGCGGCACGGCCGAGCAGGCCCTCGTGCTGCAGCCGCCGCACGGCGACGCCGATGTTGGAGAACAGGCAATTGCCCATGGCCTGGTCGGGTTCGGCGTGGTGCCCGGGCGGCCGCGCCAGCGCATAGGCGTTGTCGACGCGGCCGGTCAGCACCGCACGCATCGCGGCATAGGTGGTGCCGGCGGACAACAGCGCGATGTCGAAACTGTTGAGGCCGATCGGTGCCTGAGGCCCGGCGAAACCGGATCCGCCTTCGCTCAGCATCCTGATATCATCGACGTGGCGTTGCGTGTGGACGCGCAGCAGGTCTTCCACCGTTACCGGTTCGGCAATGATCGGAACCAAATGGCGTGCCAGGCCACTGACCTGGATGAGATTGTTGAGCCGTCGTTTGGATCCAGGCGATTCCAGGTGGCGTCCGGGTTCCACGAAACGGCCGGGAGGCATCATGTCGGCGCTGGAGCCGGTATCATGCCACATCAGCTGTTCGTGAAAAACGTAGCCTGTCGCCATCCGCGGCATCCTCTAAAAACCAGACGCTAGCAGGCTAACAATCGCCCGGCCCGACCCTAAAGAGGGGCCATGTCAGTCATCTATGCCCCTCCTTTCGGAGGGGTGCGGAGGTTTGCGGCGACCTGCGCGGCGCGCACTGCCTGGACGCGGTTCGATACCGAGAGCTTGCCGAAGATGTTTTTCAAATGCCACTTCACCGTCGTTTCGCTTACCGACAGTGCAACGGCGATATCGCGATTTGACATGCCTTCCGACAGAAAGTGCAGCAGCTCGGACTCGCGCTGGGTGAGCTGTTCTTTCTCGACCGTCGGGGCGGCTGTTTTGCGCGTCGTCACGGGCATCGTCTGCGCGGCATCGATGATGCGCGTCGCATAGGCCGACAGTGACGGGTCGGCCTTTGCCTGGGCCGCCCGGAGCCGCATCAAACCCTCGACGACAGACTTGCCTTCGTCGACGAAGGAGCGGATGAAGCCCGAGGGTTGCGCAAGGCGCAATGCTTCGTGCAGATGGCGGTCTGCTTCCCGCTGGTCATGGCCGGCGCTCTTGGCGCGCAGGATCAGCGCCAGTATGTGCCGGCGCATGCGCCCGCTGCTTTTCGTTCGCTCCAGCAGCGCGTCGAAAATCGCCGCCGCCGCCGCGTAGGATTTTTCCGCCGTAAGCAGCCGGCCTTCGGCGAAGAACTCGAATTCATTGGCGACGGTAGAGGCGGTTTCAGCGCTTTCGCGGCGATGCTCGTCGAGCAGCGCGCGGGCTTCCGGGGTGCGGTTCTGGTCAAGAAGCAGCCGGATGCGATCGTGCACCAGCACCGAAGCGAGGCGGCGGTAGACGGAGCCGCGCACGCGCTGGTAGACGCGCTCCAGCATGTCGAGGGCGGCTTGGCCGCGACCGGTCAGCTGCAGCACCCGGGCATAGGTCGGCACGCTGGCCAGGGGATAGACAATGACCGCTGCGCCCTCGATCAGCGGCCCGAGATTCTCGACCAGCGCCAGTGCTTCGCCGGATGCGTTGGTCTCATAGGCGAGTTCGGCAAGCAGCGTTCCGGCGAGGGCCTCGGCATAGGAGTTGGCGCCGATCCGCGTCCTGGCCTCGATGATCGCGTTGCGCAGCAGCCGTTCGGCCGCGGGCAGGCGGCCGGCCGACCGCTCGATGACGGCCATGTAGCAGTTGGCGATGGTGACGCCGAGCAGGCTGCCGCTTCGCTCATGGGCCTTGCGCGCCGCATCCACAGCAGCGCGTGCCCCCTCAAGGTCGCCCAGCGCGTATAGATTGTAGCCGATGACGTTTGCCGTCGCGCCTTCCATGAACCACGCATCGGGGGCTATGATGCGCAGGGCCGCCAGTGCGGTGTCGCGCGCGTCCTCGAACTGTTCCAGCGTGCTGTGCACGGCCGCTGCAAGGACCTCGAGTTCCGCCTCGATGGTCGTGCCGGTCAGCGTGCCCGGATCCTTGCTATCGGTCGGCCCGGTTTCGACGAGCTGGCGCGCATTGGCGAGGGTCTGCTGGGCAATCTCGGGCTGGCTGCTGTGCACCGCAAGCCACAGCACGACGAGTTGCAGCCGGATGCGCTGATCGATCAGTTTCCTTGGCAGCAGCGCCAGCAGCTGGCGCACATAGAGAAGCTGGCATTGGGCGATGAGTTCGAGCGCGTTGTTCTCGATGAACACCGCGGCGCGGGCTTCGTCGCCGGCGGCGAGCGCATGGCCGATGGCCTCGGTCAGCATCTTGCGTTCGCCGAACCATTCCGAAGCCGCCAGGTGCAGCGGTGCGATCATCTCCGGCTCGCGCCGTTCCATTTCACGGCTGAGGAAGTCGTGGAAAAGGTGATGATAGCGGAACCAGCGCCGTTCCTCGTCGAGCGGCACCAGGAACAGGTTGCGGGTCTCGATCTCGGTGATGGCAACCTCGGCGTCCGCCGCCCGCATCACCGCCCGGCAGGCCTCGGCGCTGAAGCGCTCGAAAATCGAGGAATAGAGCAGGAACTTCGCCAGCGCCGGCGGCAGTTCCAGGAACACTTCTCCCATCAGGAAGTCGGCGACGTTGCGGTTGGCGCCGGTGAAATTGCCGATGACTGTTTCGGGCGCATGGGCCGCACCGAGCGACAGCGAGGCGAGCTGCAGGCCGGCGGCCCAGCCTTCGGTGCGCGAGCACAGTGTTTCCACCGTGCCGCTGCTGACAGAGAGGCCAAGCTTGTCGTTGAAGAAGGCTTCGGCTTCCGACGAGGCGAAACGCAGATCGTCCGGGCCGATTTCAAAGATATCGCCGAGCACCCTGAGCTTGCCGAGCTGCAGCTCGGGCAGGTTGCGCGAACCGATGACGAAGACGACGTTGGTTGGTGCCTGCCGGGTCAGCCGTTCCATGAACCGCTTCACCGCCGGTGCATCGATGGCGTGATAGTCGTCGAAGAACAGGGTGATGTCGGCGTGGCGTGCCGCCAAACCCGACACGAGTGCCGCAAGCACCACGTCGAGTTGCGGGATGGGGCTCGACTGGAAGGCGAGGTCGAGCTCGGCCGGGTTCTGGACGAGATGGCGCAACGCCCCCACCAGATGCGACAGGAAGGCGCCTTCGTCATTGTCCGTCGCCTCGCAGGACAGCCAGGCCGTCAGCCGGCCGTGGCGCGCGACTTCGGCCGCCCATTGCGCCATCGTCGTCGATTTGCCGAAGCCGGCGGGCGCGGCGAACAGCACGATGCGCGTGTCGACATGCCGCTCCAGCCTCGACAAGATGCTCTCGCGCCGTACCCACCGGCGATGGTGAGGCGATGCCAGGCTGGCGGGTTGCGACGACGGTCTCATCTGGCGCCGGGCACCCATTCCGTTTCGATCAGCGGAATTTGCGGCGCGCAATCGCGCGGCAGGGTGCCCTTGATCCTGGGATCATCGGTGATTTCGAAACCGGTTGCATAGGGTTCAAATCCGCAAGCCCGGTAGAAACCGATAACGCTGTGATGATCGAAGCTGCTGGTGTGCAGCCAGATGCGGATGGGGCCTAGGCGCCATGCCTGGTCGAGCGCGCCCGCCATCAGCCTTTTGCCGAAGCCTTGGCCAGTCAAGGAGGGAAACAGGCCCAAATAGGTGATCTCGATCTCGTTGCTGTCGGCGACCGAGAATTCGACCATGCCGACATGCCCCCCACTCTCATCACGGCCGTAGTAGAGATGCTGACGTGGGTCGGCGAAATGCGCCGCGATGTCGGCGTCCGACATTTCGGCGGCGCGGTCCCAGAGCCAGGGAGCGCCGATCCCGAGGAAGACTGCGCGGTAGATGGCGGGATCGGGCTTGGTGACGCGGGTCATCGCTAGCGGATGCGCGAGACCGGGCACCGGGGCACGCGCCTCCATCCACGTCACCGCATTGATGATTTTGCCTGCCGGCACGCGCCGGTAACCCGGCGCCAGATCGGTGGTTTCATCCGGCAATGAGCCTTCAGTGACTTGCATCTGTCCTCGGTCCTCCGCCGCGCAGCCTGGCCGGCATGTCAAGAAGCTGATGCCAACTCTGCGGCCGCCTGCCAAGTGGCTCCAGAGGTGGGCCATGATTTTGACCCGCCTGTCGCCTTGCCTTTTCGAAGAATGGCATATGAGATATGATACACCATCCATGGAGAAGCGGAATATCATGCCTGAACGAATTGCGGACGAGGCCATCTTGCGGGCGGTCGACGATGGCTTCGACCGCCAGCTCGCCTTCTTGGCGGACCTCGTACGCTTTCCCTCGCAGCGTGGTGAGGAACACGCCGCGCAATCCTTCATGGCGGCCGCCTATGAAGCCAATGGCTATGCGGTCGATATGTGGCGTGTCGATGTCGATGCGATCCGCGACCTGCCTGGATTCTCGCCCGTAGCGGTTTCCTACGATGACGCGTTCAACGTCGTCGCCACCCACACGCCGAAAAACGTCACCGGTCGCTCGCTGATCCTCAACGGCCATATCGATGTGGTGCCGACCGGACCGCTCGACCGCTGGGTGCGAGATCCCTACGATCCGGCGATCGAGGATGGCTGGATGCATGGGCGCGGCGCCGGCGACATGAAGGCCGGCCTGTCGGCCTGTCTCTATGCGCTGGCCGCCTTGCGCGGCCTCGGCTATCAGCCGGCGGCGAAAGTGTTCCTGCAGTCGGTGGTCGAGGAGGAGTGCACCGGCAATGGCGCGCTTGCTTGCCTGCAGCGCGGTTATCGCGCCGACGCCGCCTTCATTCCCGAACCGCTGGAACCAAGACTGATGCGGGCGCAGGTTGGGCCGATCTGGTTCAGGGTCGAGGTCGACGGCGATCCGCAGCACGCGTCGGGCGCCTTTTCCGCCGGCGCCAATGCCATCGAGAAGGCGTTTCTCATCATCCAGGCGCTGAAGCAACTCGAAATCGTCTGGAATGCCAGAAAGGTTGACGACAGGCATTTCTGTAATCATCCGCACCCGATCCGATTCAACCTCGGCAAGATCGAAGGCGGCGAATGGACATCGAGCGTTCCCGCCCGCTGCGTCTTCGAGATGCGGGTCGCGACCTATCCCGGCCAGAAGCTCGAGGACGCCAGGGCCGAACTCGAGGCCTGCATCGCCGATGCCGCCCGCCCCGATCCGTTCCTCGCCAATCGCCCGCCCAGGATGACCTATAACGGCTTCATGGCCGAGGGCTATGTGCTGGAAGGCGCCGACGAGATGGAAGCCGTGCTGCGCCGCAGCCACACCGCCGTGTGGGGTGAGCCGTTGACGGAACATGTCACCTCGGCCACCACCGATGCGCGCTTCTTCGGCCTTTATGCCGACACGCCGGCAATCGTCTACGGCCCGATCTGCCGCATGCCGCATGGCTATGACGAGGCTGTCGATCTCGATTCCGTGCGCAAGGTCACCCAGACCATTGCGCTCTTCATCGCCGACTGGTGCGGCCTCGAACCCATCGATGCCGAGGTCAGGCCATGAACGCGGCCGTATCGGATGCTTTCGGCGAGACGCTCGCGGACGATGCGCCCGATGTCTCGATCGCCGAGGCGCTTGCCCTGTTGCGTCGGCACTATGGGCTCACTGGCAGCGCGCGCACGCTGCCAGGCGAACGCGACCACAATTTTCACATCCAGACGGAAGGCGAGGGCGAATTTGTCCTGAAGGTCTCGCATCCGGCGGAAGAGGCTGATTTCACCGATTTCCAGAACAAGGCGCTCGACCACATACTGATCGTCGACCCGGCTTTGCCGGTTCCCTCGGTGCGCAAGAGCCTTGAAGGCGAAGCGCAGTTCATGGTCGACCTCGGCGGATCGGTGCCGCGCATCGTGCGGCTCGTCACCTATCTGCCGGGCCAGCTGCTTTCGCGCTCGCCCACCTCATCGGCACAGGATCGCAATCTCGGCATCTTCCTCGCCCGGCTTGGCCGGGCGCTGCGCGGCTTCTTCCATCCGGCCGCCGGCAGCGACCTTTTGTGGGACATCCGCAAGGTCGCCAAGACGCGGCCCATGCTGGCGCATATCGTTGATGCCGGCCACCGCGCCATGGTCGAGCGCGCCATTGACGCCTACGAGGAGCACGCGGCGCCGGTTATTCCCGGACTGCGCGCCCAGATCGTCCACAACGACATGAACTCCTACAATGTGGTGATGGACGCTTCGCGACCGGAAATGGTCAACGGCATCCTCGATTTCGGCGACATGATCCATTCGCCGCTGATCTGCGATCTCGCCATCGGGGCCGTCTATCGCTGGCCGGCCGAAGGTCATCCGCTGGCGCCCGCCGCGCGCTTCGTCGCCGGCTATCAGTCCGTGCAGCCGCTCGAGATCGAAGAACTTGGCATCCTCTTTCACCTCATTCGTGCCCGCCTCGCACTCATCGCCAACATCGCCAGCTGGCAGGCCGAGCGTTTTCCGGCCAAGCGCGACTATGTCCTGCGCCTCATCGCCGAGGTCTGGGCCTCGCTTGAGCGGCTGGACGGACTGTCGTCCGCGGACGCTCGCCGCTATTTTTTCGACCATTCCAAGCCGGAGTAGATGCCCGTGTCCCTGTCCTCGCCACATCCTGCAAATGTCGATTCGGCGGCATCCGAGCAAGCGCTTCTCGAACGTCGCGCCAGATTGCTCGGGCCGACCTATCGCGCCTTCTACCGCAGCCCGATCCATCTGGTGCGTGGCAGCGGTGTCTGGCTCTACGATGGCCAAGGCCGAAAATACCTCGACGCCTATAACAACGTCGCCTCCGTCGGACACTGCCACCCGCGCGTCGTGGAGGCGCTGTCTGGGCAGGCCGCCACGCTCAACACGCACACGCGCTATCTCAGCGAGATCATCCTCGACTACGCGGAAAGGCTGCTCGGTACGCTTCCCTCCCATCTTGGCCATGCCATGTTCACCTGCACCGGCAGCGAGGCCAACGATCTCGCCATCCGCATCGCCCAGCACTCGACCGGCAACAGCGGTGTGATCATCACCGACTTCGCCTATCACGGCGCCACCATCGCGACAGCACAGCTGTCGCCGGCGGCGGTCGGGGCAGCGGGCGTGCCCGCCCGGCATCGGGTCGTGGCAGCGCCGGACACGTTCCGCGACGGCGGCCGCGCCGCGCATGATTTCGCCAGAAATGTCGCCGCTGCCATCGAGGATATGCGCGCGCAAAACATCCGCCCGGCGGCGCTGCTGCTTGATTCCGCCTTTTCCAGCGACGGCATTTTCTTCCCCGAGGCTTCCGTCATGCGCGAGGCGGCCGATCATGTCAGGAAGGCCGGCGGCATCGTCATCGCCGACGAGGTCCAGTCCGGTTTCGGCCGGCTCGGCCAGGGCATGTGGGGCTTCGCCAACTATGGCCTCGCGCCTGACATCGTCACCATGGGCAAGCCGATCGGCGACGGGCATCCCATGGGCGCGGTGATCGTGCGGCCGCAGCTGGTGAGCTCGTTCGGTTCGAACACCGGCTACTTCAACACTTTCGGCGGCAATCCGGTCGCCGCCGCGGTCGGCATCGCCGTGCTCGATGTGATCGAGGGCGAGGGGCTGATCGAGAACGCGCGGACGGTTGGCGCCTATACAGGAGAATTGCTGCGCGCCTTGCAGAGCCGGCACGGCATGGTCGCCGATGTCAGGCACAACGGCCTCTATTTCGGCGTCGAGCTGATGGCGGAGGATGAGGCCACTGCTGCTGCCAAGACTTCATCCGTCGTTGAAGCCATGCGCGAGGACGGCGTGCTGATTTCGTCCTGTGGCCCCCGCGGCAATGTGCTGAAGATCAGGCCGCCACTGCCCTTTGCCAGGGACAATGCCGAGCAGCTGGCCGAGGCGCTCGATCGCGCACTGTCGAACTGGTGAGCTGAGCGGGCACGCATGCTGAAGCTCGAGCATCAAACCCTCAATGACCGGGCCTACGGCGCGCTCAAGCAGGAGTTGATCTCGGGCGGCTTCAGCCCGGGCCAGATACTGGTCATCCGCAAGCTTGCCGAGAGCTTTGGCATTTCGACGACGCCGATCCGCGAGGCGCTGCAAAGACTGGTCGCCGAGCGACTTCTGGAAATGCAGAACAACCGCTCGATCATCGTGCCCTTGCTCTCCGCGCCCGCCTTCTCGGAACTGACGCGCATCCGCATCGCCGTCGAGGGACTGGCAGGCGAGATGGCCACGTCACGGATGACTGAAAGCGGGCTGGCCGACATCCAAGCCGCGCTCGCCGACATGCAGCGGGCCATCGAGGCGCAGGACGCCACGGCCTATCTGGCCCTGAACGAAGCCTTCCATTTTGCTATTTATGAGCACGCCGGCGCGCCGATCCTCTTGAACATG
This sequence comes from Mesorhizobium sp. B2-5-7, assembly GCF_006440875.1. Classification (NCBI taxonomy): domain Bacteria; kingdom Pseudomonadati; phylum Pseudomonadota; class Alphaproteobacteria; order Hyphomicrobiales; family Phyllobacteriaceae; genus Mesorhizobium; species Mesorhizobium sp. B2-5-7. Next base: position 187,422 of record NZ_VFUO01000006.1, read on the forward strand.
ATCCGCGATCTCTGGGGGCGCGTCGGACCCTATCTCAAGCTCCTGATGCGGGCCGATCGCTACATTCCGCAATCCAATGACGCACACCGCGGGATCGTCGCCGCATTGGAACAGCGCAACGGCTCGGCCGTTCGGGCTTCCCTTGAAGAGGATATCTCCGTGGCGGCCGCGGTCCTCTGCGACAATCTCCACATGGCGCACTGATCGCGGGCAGGCTCGGTCGGCCTATGCCGTCTCGTCCATCCGGTCGCGCAGGATGCTCCAGCCGAGCAGCATGTTGGGCGCGTGCCGCAGCAGGGCATGGAGCGGAATTGGCGCCGGCGGTGCGAAGGGCACCGGCAAATCACGCGCTTCGGCTCCAGCGGCCCAGTCGGCCAGCACCTTGCCCATCGCCGTAGTCATGGCAATGCCGCGTCCATTGCAGGCGCGACCGGCAATCAGCCCCGGTCCAAGGTCCAGGAGATGCGGCAGGAAATCCGGTTCGACCGCCGCCATCCCCGACCAGCTGTAGGCAAGGGGGGGCAAATCAGGCAGGTCGAGGTGCCGGCCAAGCCGTCGCCAGATTGTTTGCGGCACGCGCGTATCGGCGCCAGCGCCAAGAATATGCATGCCGCCGCTGATCAGCCGGTTGTCGGCGTCGAAGCGAAAGGTGAAGAGGTTGCGCCTGGTGTCGCCGACGCCTTGACCGCCAGGCAGCAGACGCGTTCGGATTTCATGCGGCAGGGGCGCGGTCGCGATCTGGAAGACCTTCAGCGGAATATAGGTTCGCCGCAGCGACGGATCGAGCGATCCGCCATAGGCGTTGGTAGCGATCAGCACCTTGGCCGCGCGTATCAAGCCCAATCGTGTTTGAAGTGCCCAACCATCGGCGACGCGATCGATCGAGGCGACCGGCGTGTGCTCGAAGATCTTCGCGCCGGCCTTCTCCGCCGCATCGGCGAGCCCCAGCGCATAAGCGACCGGATTGAGCACGCCGCCGGAACGATCCATCCAGCCACCGACATAGCCGCGCGCGCCGGTCAGCGCCTCGACCTCTTGCCGATCCAGGGTGACGACAGGCCGGCCGCGCCGCGCCCATTGGTCCGCGCGGGATTTGACCTTCTCCAGGGCCGCCGGCGAGTGCGCCGGCTGGATCCATCCGTTCTGCACCGCGTCGCAGTCGATGCCGTGCCGCCGGATCAAGCCGAAGACGAGGTCGGCACTGCCGGCGGCAAAATCGATGAGCCGTTCGCCGCGCTCGGCGCCGAGATGCGCGAGGATGCTGTCTGGATCCATCCTGGCGAAGTTAGGCACGACGAAACCGGCATTCCTGCCAGTCGCGCCCCAGGCGATGATCTCGGCTTCGAGCACTGCGACCGAGATGCCTTTTTCGGCGGCGTGCAGCGCGGTCGACAGACCGGAAAATCCACCGCCGACAATGGCAAGGTCGACATCGAGGTTGCCACTCAGCGCAGGCCGCTTGCGGCGATCGCGGCTGATGGCATGCCAAAGCGAAGTGCCGTTCGCACTCTGCCGGACCGGGGAATTCATGAACCGGAACTGCTTTTGTCCGTGGCGATCCGCGTGCGCTTGCCGAAGCGCGTCCGCAGCGGCCTGTCGCCGAACAATCCGTTCGGCCGCATCAGCAGGATCACGCAGAGCATCACGCCGATGGCGACGATCTGCAGCGAAGCGGCGCGCGCCTGCTGCTCGGGCGGGAAGAACACGCTGGTCAGCGTGCCCGATCCGGCCCAAATCCCCCAGACCAGGACACTGCCGATGACCGCGCCGAGATTGCTGCCCGAGCCCCCGACGATCAGCATCACCCAGACCTGAAAGGTGAGGATCGGCAGGTAATTGTCCGGCGCGATGAAGCCGGTGAAATGCGCCTGCAGCGCGCCGGCCAGCGCCATGATGGCGCCGCCGACGGCAAACGCCTGGACGCGGTAGAAGCGCGCGCTCTTGCCCAGCGAAATCGCGGCCCGCTCGTCCTCCCGCAGCGCCTTCAGCACACGCCCCCAGGGGCTGCGCGACAAGTGTTCCAAGGCGAGATAGGCAATCAGCGTCACAGCGCAGACGACGGCAAGGTTCGACAGGTTGAACAGCAGCGGCGTCTCCGCCAGGCCGCCGAAGGGGCGCGGGATGAAGCCGATGCCGAACGGTCCGCCGGTCAGGTTCTGCGCGTTGAGTGCGACCAATTGCACGACGACGGCCACGCCGAAGGTGGTGATCGCCAGATAGTCGGATCTAAGACGTAACGTCGCCATGCCGGTAAGCGCCGCCGCAATGCCGCCAACGACCATGGCGCCCACCCAGCCGGCGAGGATGGGCAGGCCAAAGCCGCCGAGCCGCGCGGGATCGTCCGGTGTCGTCAGCAGCGCCGAGGTGTAGGCGCCGATGGCGACAAAACCGGCGAGGCCGACATTGAACAGGCCGGTCAGTCCCCATTGCAGGTTGAGCCCCAGCGTGACCAGCGAGAAGATCAGCGCCGTGGTCAGGAAGAAGGCGCCGTAGCCGACCAGATCGATCATCGTTCCCGAACTCCGAAAAGGCCGATCGGCCGCACGAACAGCACAGCCATCAGGATGATGAAGGAAACGGCGGCGCGCCATTCGGCGCCGATCAGCTGCACCGCGCCGGCTTCGGCGAGACCGATGATCAGGCCGCCGAGCACCGCGCCCGGGATGCTGCCGATGCCGCCGAGGATGGCGGCGGCGAACATCGGCAGCAGCATGTCGAAGCCCATGAACGGGCGAATCTGCACTAGGATGCCGATCATCACGCCAGCCACGCAGGCGAGCGCGCCGCCGATGATCCACGTCACCCGCACCACGCTGGCAACGTCGATCCCGACGACGCGGGCCAGTGCCGCGTTTTGGCTCAAGGCCTGCATGGCGCGGCCAGTCTGCGTGCGCGTCATCAACAGATGCACGCCGAGCACGAGTATGGCGGTCAACACGAGCAACGCGATCTGGTCGGGCGTGATGCGGATGCCGAAGCCGACCGGCATGGCGATCTGGATCGCTCGGCTGAAATAGGTCGGCCGTGAGGTGAAGGTGAATTCGAGCAGGCTGCGTAGCGCCATCGAGGCGCCGAAGCTCGCCATCACCACGATGATCGCCTGGCCCTGCGAGCGCAGCCGCGAAAACAGGATCTTGTCGAGCAGCAGTGCGAGCAAGGCGGTGAATGCCATGCCGACGATCAGGGCAACAAGAAGCGGCCAGCCGAAGGATAGCGGCCCGATCGGTGCCACCTTGCCGAACATCGCACCGATGGCACTGACCACGGCCAGCGTCGCATAGGTGCCCCAGGCCATGAAGTCGCCATGGGCGAAGTTGGAGAAACGCAGGATCGAATAGGTGAGCGTCACGCCGATGGCGCCGAGGCCGATCATCGAGCCGGTCAGCAATCCGTCGACGATGAATTGCAGGCTCATGCCGCGCCTCCCTTGCCTGCATGGGAAGGGCGCTGGCCAAGATAAAGTTCGGCGACGACAGGGTCGTCCCACAATTCGGAGGCGACGCCCTCGTGCCGGTCCTTGCCTTCGGCCAGCACATAGGCGCGGTCGCCGATGGCAAGCGCTGCCTTGGCATTCTGCTCGACCAAAAGGATGGTGACTCCGGACTTGCGGATGCCGGCCAGCATCTCGAATACCATCGCGACGAACTTCGGCGACAGGCCGGCGGACGGCTCGTCCAGCACCAGCACCTTGGGATGGACGATTAGCGCCCGCGCCACGGCAAGCATCTGCCGCTGGCCTCCCGACAGATTGCCGGCGGCGGTGCGGCGCTGGCGCACAAGGTCGGGGAAGGCGGCGTACATTTCCTCGATGCGAGCCGGGATTTCGCGCCGCTCGAGGATGCCGCAGGACACCTTGAGATTGTCCTCCACCGACATCAGCGGAAAGATGTTCTCGGTCTGCGGCACGAAGGCGAGGCCAAGCCGCACCATGGTGTGGGCGGGCGCGGCGGTGATGTCCCTGCCGTCCAGCAGCACCGTGCCGCCGGTGATCGGCACGAGGCCGGCGATCGCCTTGATGAAGCTCGACTTGCCAGCGCCGTTGGGGCCGAGCACGACGACGATCTCGCCTCTGTCGACGGTGATCGAGGCGCCGCGCACGATCGGCACACCGGGCTCATAGCCGGCTTCGAGGTCGCGCACATCGAGGACGGTCTCGTTCATACGGTGCCTCCGAGATAGGCCTCGATGACGCGCGGGTCGCGCGCGACCTCTTCCGCCGTGCCTTCGCTCAGCAGTTGGCCGCTCGCCATGACAAGGACGCGGTGGCAGAGCCGCGTCACCATGTCGATGTTGTGCTCGATCAGCAGGAAGGTGATGCCGCGCGCGTTGATGTCGCGGATGCGGTCGATGATGACTTCGAGCAGCGTCGCGTTGACGCCGGCGGCGGGTTCGTCAAGCAGGATGATCGCCGGGTCGGCCATCATGACCCGGGCAAGTTCGAGCAGCTTGCGCTGGCCGCCGGACAGCACGCGCGCCGGCTCATGGGCGAGATGGCTGAGGGTGACGAGTTCGAGCAGCTCGAGGGCTTTCGTCCGGGCGGCTTTTTCCTGTGCCGCCACCCGCCACGGCGTGAGGAAGTTAGCCAGCAGCTTTTCGCCGGCCTGGCCCTGTGCCGCGAGCATGATGTTTTCGATCAGCGTCAGATTGGGCAGCGGGCGCGGGATCTGGAAGGTGCGGCCGAGCCCTCTGCCGATGCGCAAATGAGCGGCTTCGCCGGAGACGCGCGTGCCGTTGAGAAGGATATCGCCGCTGGTCGGCAGGATGCTGCCTGCGAGCAGGTCGAACATGGTCGTCTTGCCGGCCCCGTTGGGTCCGATCAGGCCGAGGATTTCGCCGGCTTTGACATGAAACGAGACATCGTTGACGGCGACAAGGCCGCCGAACCGCCTGACGACGTTGCCTGCCGTCAGAACCGGGACACGGGTCTCCTTCCCCTGCCTTTCCGCTGCCTCGCTCATCAAACCCTCTGGCCGAAGACGGTCGTCGCCGTCTTCTGATTATGATTTGTGATCACACTTGCTTTGATCACGCTATTCGGCTTTAATTTCATCCGCAAGCCGAAAACCCGCCGAGAACGGAATTCCATGCAAAAGGCTGCCATCGAAAAAAACAACGAGGCGATTGCGGCCCAGCTCGCGCCGGTCGGCCGCGAGACGGTGCAGGATCGCGTCTATTCCGAACTGCGTCGCGCCTTGATCGGTGGCCTGTTCGAACCAAGCCAGGTGCTGACCATCCGCGGTCTGGCCGATGCGCTGGTCACTTCGACAATGCCGGTGCGGGAGGCGCTTGGCCGGCTGATCACGGAAAAGGCGCTGGAGGCGCTGCCCAACCGCTCGGTGCGCGTGCCGCCAATCACGCTGGAACGCCTCGACGATCTCCTGCGCGCCCGCATCCTGATCGAGGGCGAGGCGATCGCGCTGGCTGCCGCCCGCATGGGACCGCGCCAGATCACCACCATCGAAACCATTCTCGGCGAGTGGGACGAGATGCGGGCGCTGAAACACAAGAAGGATGTCGACCGCGAAGTGACGCTCAACCAGAGCTTTCACTTCGAGATCTATCGCTCCTGTGGCTCGGCCGTGTTGATCCCGATGATCGAGAGCCTGTGGCTGCAATCAGGTCCATGCATCCGCGTCGCCATCTACGCTTTCTCGGAAGCCGGCGAGGTCGACACCGCCCAGTATCACCGCCGCATCGTCGAGGCGCTGGCCACGCAGGATGCTCGGGCGGCGCGCGAAGCACTGGTCGCCGACATCAGCCGGCCCTTCACCTTCCTGCGCAGCAAGCTGCAATCCGCCGCCGCGAAAGGCCAGATATGACCTCCATCAGCATCAGCGAGCCCCGCTCCAAGCTTTCCGTCACTGCGCTGCTGCTGCCGGAAAAGGCGCCGGAGAATGCGGCCTTTCTCACAGCCTATCTCGCCACGCCACGTGTCGTCCCCGCCATTCACGCCATGTGGACGGGACCTGAGATCTCCTCTCCGGTTCCATCAGCCGATCTCGAGGGGCAGGCCTATGCCCAGCCGCTGCCGGCGGAGAACGCGACCCTGACGCCGCAGCCAGGTGACATCGTGTTGTCCTACGTGCCGCCGCGCATGTGGGGCGGCCACCCCAACGCCATCTTCGACATCGGCCTGTTCTACGGGCAGGGCGCGCGTCTGCTGTTCCCGATCGGCTGGCTGGCCGGCAGCGTCGTCGCGCAGGTGAAGCCCGAGGAGCGCGATCAATTCGCGGCTGCCTGCGGCATCATCCGCCGCAACGGCGCCTGCGACATCACCTTCAGCCTGGTGGAGGCCTGAAATGGCTGACGACAGTTTCGAACTCTTCGATCTCCGCGTCGAGGCGGTCATTCCGCGGGGCAAGCCGATCTATTGCGGCGCCAGGGCCGGCGACTATTTCGAGCTCAAGGGCGAGATGCTGTCGATGCCAGCCGGGCAGGGCTTTTCGATCTATTCGATCTCGGCGGTGCTGCCGCTCCTGGCGGCGAAGCAGCGCCCGACCCACCCGAACGACTGGATGACCTCGGACGCGGAGATCGCCTGTCCCGATCCCAACTGTGCCAGCAGGCTGCGGATCGTCAGGCTGGCCAAGCGGCGATTCAGCCATGCCGAAACCACGGCCGTGCCGCTGCCGAAAGGGAATGACCTGACATGACCGCCAAGACATTCGAGCTCAGCCCCGGCTACGCGATTTCGCGCGTCATACGCGGTGGCTGGCAACTGGCCGGCGGCCATGGCGCCATCGATCGCAGTCAGGCCGTAAGCGACCTGATCGCCACCTTCGATGCCGGCATCTGGACCTATGATTGCGCCGATATCTACACCGGCGTCGAGGAATTGATCGGCGCCGCGCGCTTGCGGCTGGCCAATGAGCGTGGTCTCGATGCAGCCGCCAAAATGAAGGTGCACACCAAGCTCGTGCCCGACCTTGAACGGCTCGCTACGATCAGCCGCGACTATATCAGGGGCATCGTCGACCAGTCGCTGCGCAGGCTTAAGACCGAGCGGCTCGACCTCGTGCAGTTTCACTGGTGGGATTATGCGCAGCCGCGCTATGTCGAGGCGATGGGTTGGCTCGACGAGCTTCGGCGCGAGGGCAAGCTGCGCAATCTCGGCACCACCAATTTCGATACGCCCCGGCTTGCCGAAATTCTGTCAGCCGGCATACCGCTGGTCAGCCAGCAGCTGCAATATTCGGTGCTCGACCAGCGTCCGGCGAACAGCCTCGCGGCGCTTGCGGAGGAAAACGGCGTCAGCTTCCTCTGCTACGGTTCTGTGGCCGGCGGCTTTCTCAGCGACAAATGGCTTGGTGTCGCCGAACCCGGCACGCCGCTCGAAAACCGCTCGCTGGTCAAGTACAAGCTGATCATCGACGATTTCGGCGGCTGGGACCTGTTCCAGCAACTGCTTCGCGCGCTGAAGGTGGTGGGCGACCGCCACGCCGTCGACATCGCCACCATCGCCAGCGCCTGGGTGCTGGAGCAGCCGCGAGTGGCCGCGGTCATCGTCGGTGCCCGCAATCAGGCGCATGCGCTGGCCAACGCCAAGATCATGGATGTCGTACTCGACGCCGATGACCGTGCGCGGATTGCAGCCGTGATAGCGAGGGGCAACGGCCTTGAGGGAGATGTCTACACGCTGGAGCGCGACCGCCACGGCCGCCACGGCTCGATCATGCACTACAATCTCAACGCGGGCCGGATATGAAGACCATGGACGACAGGTTGTTTTCGCAGGCCAGCGCCGAAGTCGTCGATCTGCATCGCTTTTTCGTCGACTGGTTCGTCGCCTCGCGCGCCGACAAGGTGGATTTCGGCCGCTTCGAAGCCGTCATGGGCGAAGGCCTGACCATGATCGCACCAGGCGGCCAGATCCTCGACCGCGATGCCGTGATCGACCATGTGCGCTCCAGCCGCGCCACTTGCGACGACGGCTTTGCCATCTCCATCGAGGACATCCGGCCCGGCTGGCAGGATGGCGACACGATCGTCGTCCTCTATGTCGAGGCGCAGCTGCGCGCGGGCAAGCACAGCCGCCGCCAGTCGAGCGCGGTCTTCACCACCCGTTCATCGGCGCCCAACGGCGTCCAATGGCGGCATCTGCATGAAACCTGGCTGCAGGTGCCGGAACACTGAGACTTTCCAGACGTCAAATCAGTTCGTGTAACTCAAGGGGAACAACAATGAGAAAGACGTTACTCCAGCTCACCACGGCACTTGCTCTCGTGACGATGGCGGGTGCCGCACAGGCCGCCGACTGCAAGATCACCATCGGTCTCGTCATGGAACTGACCGGTCCGGCCGGTGAATACGGCCAGGCCGGCGCCAAGTCGGTCGAAATGGCCTTCCGCGACATCAACCAAGCCGGCGGCGTGCGCGGTTGCGATCTCGTCACCGACACGCGCGACAGCCAGAGCCAGGGCAACATCGCGGTCGATGCCGCCACCCAGCTGGTTCAGGTCAAGAAAGTGCCTGTGATCATCGGCGGCATCATCTCCTCGGTGTCGATCCCGATCCTGACCTCGGTGACCGCGCCGGCCAAGATCGTCCAGGTCTCGCCGGCGTCGTCCTCGCCGACGCTGACGACACTCGGCCGCGACGGCAAGACCAACGGTATCTTTTTCCGCACCATCACCTCGGATGCGCTGCAGGGCGTGGCCGCCGCCAAATATGCCGTCGACAAGGGTTTCAAGAAGCTGGCGATCATCCACGTCAACAACGACTTCGGCGTCAACATGGTGGCCGAATTCTCGCGGGCCTACAAAGCGCTCGGCGGCACCATCGTCTCCGACACGCCCTACAACGAGAAGCAGTCGAGCTACGCCTCGGAAGTCACCGCGGCGATGGGTGGCGAACCGGATGGACTGTACCTGGTCAGCACGCCCGTCGACGGCGCCACCATCGCCCGCACCTGGATTTCGCAGGGCGGCGTGCAGAAATTCCTGCTCAATGACGGCATGAACAGCCCCGATTTCATCGAGTCCGTCGGCGCCGATTATTTGAAGGACGCCTATGGCACGTCTTCCGGCACCAGCCCGACCGCCTCGACGGAGTATTTCACCAAGAACTACAAGGCGTTTTCCGGCATCGAACCGTCAAATCCCGCGGCAGACCGCTCCTATGATGCCGGCGCCATTGTCGGGCTCGCCATCGCGATTGCCGGCTCCGAGGACCCGGCCAAGATCAAGGACGCGATGTACAAGGCAGTCGATCCCGCCGGCACGCCGATTTATGCCGGCAAGGAAGAATTCGCCAAGGCGCTCGGCCTGATCAAGGACGGCAAGCCGATCCGCTATGAAGGCGTCATCGGTCCCGTCGCCTTCGACAAGTTTGGCGACATCACTGGCCCGTTCCGGCTGTGGAAGATCGCCGACGGCAAGGTGACGACTGATGGTGAAATGACCACCGACGACGTCAACGCGCTGCAGGCCAAGCTTCAGTAAGCCGACGCTGTACTTCCGGCATCGATCTCGCCCATCGCGATCGATGCCGGCATAGTCTGAGACAGCTCGATATCGCTTGCACGACAAGCGGGCGCGATTAGGATCGGCCGGCTGCAGTTCAAGGGATGGCGAGCGTGCTGGACAAGGATACTCATCGGGCGATCCGGTTGTTGGATGCTGACGGTGCGCCCTGTCACGCAGGCGCCTGAGCCGGATGTCGCCTGAAACACAACGGCTGCTCTCCGCGCTTGGCAACAGGCTGGGCGCGGGCGGCGTGCTCGCCGGCTCCGACGTGGACCAGCGCTATCGTGACGATCCCGACGGCAAGCTCGGCGTGCTTCCCGAAGCCGTGCTGCGCCCGCGCGATGCCGAGGGTGTCGCGGCGGCACTCGCCGCGTGCAACGCTCTTGGCCAGCCGGTCGTCGTCCAGGGCGGGCGCACCGGGCTGGCCGGTGGCGCGCGCGTCCAGCCGGGCGAGGTCGTGCTGTCGCTGGAGCGCATGACCGGCCTTGCCGCCCCGGATTGTCAAGCCGCCACCATCGTCGCCGAAGCTGGCGCGACGCTGCAATCGGTGCAGGAAGCGGCCGACGGCGCCGGGCTGATGTTCGGCGTCGATATCGGCGCGCGCGGCTCCGCCACGGTCGGCGGCAACATCGCCACCAACGCCGGCGGCATCCGCGTGCTGCGTTATGGCATGTACCGGGCACAGGTGCTGGGGCTGGAGGCGGTACTCGCCGATGGCACCGTGCTGACGTCGCTCAAAGGCCTGCCCAAGGACAATTCCGGCTACGACCTCGGCCAACTCTTCATCGGCGCGGAAGGGACGCTTGGCGTCGTCACCCGCGCCGCGCTCCGGCTGCATCCCAAGCCAGCATCGGAGGTGAACGCCTTCTGCGCGCTGCCTTCGCTCGATGCGGCGATCGCCCTGCTTGGGCTGCTGCGGCAAAAGCTCGGCCCGCTTTTGTCCGCCTATGAGGTCAATATCGCGCCGCTCTATGACGTCATGGTCGCCAGCATGGCCATGCCGGCGCCGCTTCCGGCTGGATCACCCGTCTACGTGCTGGCTGAAATCCAGGGCAGCGAGCCAGAACGCGACGGCGAGCGCTTCGCCGAGGTCTTGATGCAGGCGGTCGAGGACGGCGTCGTCGACGATGTTGTCGTCTCCCAATCGCCGCGCGAATTCCGCGCGCTGTGGGATGTGCGGGAGGACGCCAACCGCGTCCTGTTTTCGATGAAAGGCCTGATCGGCGTCGACATCAGCATCCCGTTGGCGCGAATGGGGGCGTTCCTGCAAGAAGCGGATGCCGCCATCCGCGCGGTCGATCCCGGTGCCGACATCTACGTCTTCGGCCATCTCGGGGACGGCAACCTGCACTATCAGGTGCTGACGGCGGACCCGGCGGCGGCCTACGGTATCATCTATCGCGGCGTGGCGGCGGCCGGAGGTGGCGTGTCGGCCGAGCATGGCATCGGCCTCGACAAGAAGCAGTGGCTGAATCTGGTGCGCAGTGACGCCGAGATCGCCACGATGCGGCGGCTGAAGACGGCGCTCGATCCGAAGAACATCCTCAATCCCGGACGAGTCTTCGACCTTGACCCAACCGTTTGAAACTCAGGTACGTTCCGTCGCCATTTGCCTGGGAATGAGAAAACGGGCGGCGAGCACGCACAGCAGCACGGTGAACATCAGGATCAGCGCCACCAGCGCGTTGATGTCGGGCGAGAAGCCTAGCCGCATCATCGCCCACAGCCGGACCGGCAGCGTGCTCTGCGTGCCGGTGACCAGGATGGTGATCATCGTCTCGTCGAACGACAGCGCGAAGGCCAGGATGGCGCCGCCGACCATGGCGCTCGACAGGTTCGGCAGGATGATGCGCCAGAAGGTCTGCCAACCGCTGGCGCCGAGATCGTAGGATGCTTCGACCAGCGTGCGGCTCATCGACTGCAGCCGCATCAGCACAGTGCGGTAGACGATCGCCAGCACGAAGACGGTGTGGCCGATGACAACCGTCAGCAGCGAGCGTTCGAGGCCGATCTCACGGAAGAAGATCAGCAGCGCCAGGCCGCTGATGATAGGCGGCATCAGGAATGGCAGGAAGATGATGAACTGCAGAACCGAACGTCCCGAGCGGCGGCCGTGATAGTAGAGCGCCAGCAGCGTCCCGCTGACCACCGACAGGATCACGGTACAGACGCCGACGATCAGCGTGGTGCGCAACGCGGTCAGGATGTCATGGTTTTCAGCCAGCGCCACATAGGTCGAAAAGGTCGGCGACGACCAGTCGACATTGCCATGCGAAATGGTGAAGAACGACGACACGATCGGCACGAACAGTGGGCTGTAAAGCAGTACCGCGACCAGCGTCGTAATCGCGGCCAGGAAGATGGTGGAAGGCCGGGGCAGCGCGCTCATACCGACGTCCCCCGGCTGCGCCCGAACCGTTCGCCAATGAGAATGGCGGCGATCACCACGATCGCAAGCGCCACCGACAGCGCGGCGCCGAACGGCCAGTTATAGGCCGTGCCGAACTGGCTGTAGAGGATGCGGCCGAAGGTGAAGCCGCTGATCCCGCCGACCATCTGCGGTGTCAGGAAATCGCCGATCGCCAGTACGAAGACGAAGCTCGCCGCCGAGGCGACGCCGGGCAGGCTCAGCGGCAAGGTGATGCGCAGGAATGTCTGCAGGCTGCTGGCGCCCAGGTCATCCGAGGCGCGCAGCAAGGTCTGCGGAATCCGCTCCAGCGACAGGAAGATCGGCAGGATGGCGAACGGGATCAAAAGCAGGCTCAGCGTCAAGAGGATGGCGTTCATGTTGAAGACGAAAAGCGTCGACGGCTGATCCAGGATGCCGAGCGCCACCAGCGCCTTGTTGAGGAAGCCGTTGAGGCCGAGGATGCTGCGGATCGCGTAGATCTTGATGACGTAGCTCATCAGCAGCGGCACCAGCAGCAGCATCAGCAGGGCGTAGCGCCACCGCCCCTTCAGCGTCGTCAGGAAATAGGCGGCGGGATAGGCGAGAAGGATACAGATGACGGCCACCGATACGCACAGCACGATTGTGTTCCAGAACACCGGCAGAAAGATCGGGTCGGTGAAAAACCTGACATAGTTGCCGAGCGTCGGTGCATGGACGATCGTACCCTGGTCGACGCTGAAGAAACTGTAGACCAGGAAGATTGCCAGCGGCACGAGGACGAAGATAACCGGCAAGGCGAATGCCAGCACCGTCACCAGCCGTGACAGCCGCCGTTGCGCGGCGTGTGTCGAGCCGGTTCCGCTCATGCCAGCACCAGATGGCCTTCATGCGGCGCAAACGAAAGCCAGACCGTCTCGCCGGATTTCAAGATGCTGCCGTCGATCCGGCTCGGCATGCGCAGCCGCAGGCGCTGCGCGGCATCGTCCGCACCCGCCATGATCGTGGCGACCGTCGACGAGCCGGCAAAGGCGAGATCGACAATGGCACCGGAAAAGCGATTGGCGCCATCACGGGCGTCCGCGAGATGCAAGGCTTCGGGGCGGAACGCCGCGAAAGCCGCGGCGCCATCCGGGGCAATCTTCAGATGCGGCTGGTCGCTGATCGAGCAGACCAGCCGTCCGAGTGCCGTCTCGATCGGTCGCTGCTCGCCTTGCACCGGACCGAGTTTTCCAGCCACCAGATTGTTCTCGCCGAAGAAGCGCGCCACGAATTCGCAATTCGGCTTGTAGTAGAGCTCATGCGGCGTGCCGAGCTGGCGGATATGGCCGGCCTGCATGACGCAGATCCGATCGGCCATGCCGATCGCTTCTTCCTGGTCGTGGGTGACGAACAGGAAGGTGGTCTTGATCTCGCGCTGGATGGATTTCAGGAACTCCTGCATCTGCCGGCGCAATTCGAGATCGAGTGCCGCCAGCGGCTCGTCGAGCAGGATCAGGCGCGGCTGGCAGATCAGCGCCCGGGCGAGCGCGACACGCTGGCGCTGGCCGCCGGAAAGCTGTGCCGGAAAGCGCTCGGCGAAACGTCCGAGCTGCACCAGATCGAGGGCTTGCGCCACGCGGCTGGCGATCTCCTTGCGCTTGATATGGCGCACCGAAAGCCCATAGCCGACATTGCCGGAGACGGTCATATGGGGGAACAGCGCATAGTCCTGGAACACCGTGTTGAACGGCCGCTTGTTGATCGGCATGCGGCTGATGTCCTGGCCGTCCAGCCGGATCTCGCCGGACGTCAGCGGCTCCAGCCCGCCGATCAGCCGCAGGACCGTGGTCTTGCCCGAACCCGACGGCCCAAGAACGGTGAGGAACTCACCGTCCCGGAGCGACAGGTCGATGCCGTGCAGCACGGGAACCGTGCCGTAGGATTTCGAGACGGACCGCAGCGTCAAGAGGTCGGTGTTCTGGCTCATGGGATATTCTCGCATACGCTTCGGCGGTCCGGAACGTCCGGACCGCCGGGTCCTTCGAAGTCAGGCGCGGAAGGGATCAGGGCGTCGCCTTGACCTCGTTCCACAAGTCCGAACGCTTGAGCGGATCCTCGACATTGTTGAGCCAGACCAGCTTGTCGTTGCCGCCCGCACTGCTCGACTCGACCACCGTGTTGCCGAATCCGGTGCGCTCGGAAAGCGCGCCGCTGACCTTCTTCGTCAGCATGAAGTCGATCCATTTCTCGGCCGCGGCATTGTCGCGGACGCCCTTGGAGATCACCCAGTTGTCGAGCCAAGCAAGCGCGCCTTCGCTCGGATTGACGTAGGCGACATGGGCGCCGATCTTCTGCAGTGCCTTCACCTGCTGCTGGCCATAATTGGCCCAGATCAGCGCAACATCATTGTTCTGGTAGATCTGCTGCGCCTCGTCGGCGGTGGTGTAGAAGCTCAGCACATTGCGCTTGAGCTCGACCAGCTTGGCCTTGACCGCCGCCATTTGTTTTTCGTCGAGGTTGAACGGATCCTTGTAGCCGAGCGTCAGCGCGGTGAACGAGAAATTGTGCTCGCCATTGTCGTAAGCGAGGATCTTGCCCTTGTAGGCCGGATCCCACAGGACGGACATCGAGGTCGGCGCCGGCTTGACCTTGTCGGTGTCGTAGATCAGCCCGATGGAATCGAAGCAGAACGGAATACCGTAGACCTTGCCGTCCTTGGTGTCGCCGCTGACCTGAGACAGATCGCGGAAGCGCGGCAGCACGTCCTTCTGGTTCGGCAGCTTGGTGATGTCGATCGGCGACACCAGATCGGCCTTGATGTAGCGCTGCAACTGGGCGGTGTTGACGGCGAAGACGTCGAAGTCCTGCCCTTCGCTGCCCTTGATCTTGGCCCAGATTTCGTCATCGCTGCCGATGAAGACGACATCGACGCCGATGCCGGTGGCGGCGGTGAAGTCCTTCACCCAGTCCGGGTCGGCATAACCGTCCCAGGCCAGCACGCGAAGGTTCGCGGCCAGCGCCGCCGACGTCATCAGGCCGATGCCGAGCCCGATGGTCGCTAGTCTCAGAAACGCTTTCTTCAGTCCCATTTTTAATCTCCCATTGTCGTTCTGGTGGACCGTAATTTCCGGGGCTATCGCCGTCACAGCTGGGTGACTGCGACCAGTCCCTCGTCCGGCACCGACACCATCCGGTTGCGCAACGGCTTGCCGAATGTCTGTGCCTGGATTTCATACTCGTCGCCGGAAGCCGTCTTGACGCCGGAGGCGTAGCTCATCACCGCCGCTCCGAAGAAATAGGCGTGCAGGTCGCCCGCCCTGCGGTGCATCGGGTAGCGGAAATGGAAGTGTTCGAGATTGGCGATCGAATGCGACATGTGCGCTTCGCCCGACAGGAATTCCTGTTCCCAGATAACAGTGCCGTCGCGCAGAATGCGGGAATGGCCACGCACTTCTTCGGGCAGGTCGCCGATCAGAAGCTCCGGTCCGATCGAGCAGGAGCGGAGTTTCGAGTGGGCGAGATAGAGGTAGTTCTCGGCCTCCGTCACATGGTCGGAATATTCGTTGCCCAGCGCATAGCCGATGCGATAGGGGCGGCCATCCGGCCCATTGAGGTAAAGGCCGACGATCTCGGCTTCTTCGGCGCCGGCTTTCGCGAAGGCAGGCATCGGCAGATCGGCGCCAGGCGGCACGACACAGGTGCCGACGCCCTTGAAGAACCACTCGGGCTGGATGCCGATCTTGCCGGCGCCGGGCTTGCCGCCTTCCAGGCCCATGCGGAAGATCTTCAGCGAATCCGATTCCTCGGCGTCCTCGCCATGGGTCAGCACATGCATCTTGTCGCGCGCGGCGGCACTTCCGGTGTGGGTGAGGCCGGTGCCGGTGACCAGGAAGCGCGCCGGTTCCGGATGGTCGACGGGAGCGAGCACGCGGCCATCGCGCAGCAGTTCGCTATAGTCGATCGTGGCCGCACCCGTCCGCTTCTCGACCAGCGCCGCGATCGATGCACCCTGGGCGATCGCCGCTTCGGCGAGCTCCAGCACGGTGCTTGTCTTGTCGAGTGGATGCAGGCGATTGCCGTCATCGGAAACGCGGCCGACCCGCCTGCCGCCATCGATCGTTGTGTACTGAACAAGACGCATGAAATGCCCTTCTTCCCTAGAGGCCGTACGGGGTCACACCCAGCCCGCGTCGACGATGAACTGTTGGCTCGTGCACATCAGGCTGTCGTCGGCGGCGAGGAACAGCGCCATGCGCGCAATGTCGGATGGCTGCAGCCGGTCGGGCAGGCACTGCCGCTCCGCGATCTGGCGTTCGCCGGCGGGGTTCAGCCATAGCCGCATCTGGCGCTCTGTCATCACCCAGCCAGGCACCATGCAGTTGACGCGGATGCGCTCGGGGCCGAGTTCGCGGGCCAGCGCCCGCGTCATGCCGTAGACAGCGGCTTTCGCGGTGACATAGGCAGGGCAGTCGGGATCGCCGACCATCCAGGTAATGGAACCGAAATTGATGATCGAGCCGCCGCCCAGCGAGCCCATTTGCGGGCGCACCGCCTGGGCGGCGAAGAACTGGTGGCGCAGATTGACCGCCATGCGGTCGTCCCAATAGGCCACCGTGACGTCCTTGGTCTGGTGGCGGTCGTCATTCCCGGCATTGTTGCACAGCACCTGGATCGGGCCGTTGTGCCGCATCGCCTCGACGGTCGCCGCCTGCAGCTGCTCGACATTGCGCAGGTCGCAGGGAATGAATAGCGGCGCGGCATGCCCTTCGGCCGCGATCGCATCGACCAGGCGCCGTGAAGGCTCCTCGGCCAGATCCACGAAGGCGACGCGGCTGCCTTGCGCGCAGAAATGGCGCACCAGGCTTTCACCGATGCCGCCGCCGCCGCCGGTTATGAACACGCTGCGGCCCTTCAGGCTGGGGTAGGTCGCGTAGCTGCCGATCTGATCCGTCATCGCGCCCCTCTCTAATGGGAATGCCGGGGAATGCCGGCATCGCGCCGACCGACGAGAAAGTCGAAGTCGCAGCCCTTGTCGGCCTGCAGCACGCGCTCGACATAGAGGCTCTGGTAGCCACCCTGCGGCGGCTCCGGCGGCTTCCAGTCACGGCGGCGGATCGCCAGTTCCTCGTCCGAAACCAAAAGCTCGAGACGGCGGCCGGCGACGTCGAGCTCGATGAGATCGCCGTCGCGCACCAGGGCCAGCACACCACCGGCCGCGGCCTCCGGCGCCACATGCAGCACCACCGTGCCGTAGGCGGTACCGCTCATGCGCGCGTCCGAAATGCGCACCATGTCGGAAACGCCTTCTCTGAGCAGCTTGGTTGGCAGCGGCATGTTGCCGACCTCGGCCATCCCGGGATAACCGCGCGGTCCGCAATTCTTCAGCACCATCACCGAGGAGGCGTCGATATCCAGCTCCGGATCGTCGATGCGGGCATGGTAATGCTCGATGTTCTCGAAAACGACCGCCTTGCCGCGATGCTGCATCAGTTCGGGCGTTGCCGCGGACGGCTTGATGACCGCTCCGTTGGGCGCCAGATTGCCACGCAGGATCGAGATGCCGCCCTCCTTGGTCAGCGGCTCGCGCAGCGGCCGTATGACCTCACGGTTATAGTTGGGCGCGCCGTCGATCAGTTCACCGATGGTCTTGGCGCTGACGGTCATGGCGTCGCGATGAAGAAGCCCCACTTCATCAAGCGACGCCATGACCGCAGCTAGCCCCCCGGCATAGTAGAAATCTTCCATCAGGAACCGGCCCGACGGCATCAGGTCGACAATGGTTGGCACGCCGCGGCCAAGGCGGTCCCAGTCATCGAGGCCGAGATCGACACCAACCCGGTTGGCGATGGCGATCAGATGCAGCACCGCATTGGTCGAGCCGCCGATCGCGCCATTGACGCGAATGGCATTCTCGAAGGCTTGCCTGGTAAGGATCTTTGCAATCGTCACGTCGCGGTGGACAAGATCGACGATCTGCCGTCCGGCCAACTGGGCAAGCACGCTTCGGCGCGAATCCACCGCCGGGATCGCGGCGTTGTCGGGCATGCCGATGCCGAGCGCCTCCACCATGCTGGCCATGGTCGAGGCGGTGCCCATCGTCATGCAGCTGCCGGCCGACCGGCTCTGGCCCTGCTCGGCGGCAAGGAAGTCGGCGACCGGCATGCGGCCGGCCTTGACCTCCTCGGCGAATTTCCAGACATGCGTGCCCGAGCCGATATCCTGTCCGCGGAACTTGCCGTTCAGCATCGGCCCACCGGAGACGGCGATGGTTGGCAGGTTGCACGAGGCAGCCCCCATCAAGAGCGCCGGCGTGGTCTTGTCGCAACCGACAAGCAGGATGACGCCGTCGATCGGATTGCCGCGGATGGATTCTTCGACATCCATGCTGGCAAGGTTGCGAAACAGCATGGCGGTGGGGCGCATGTTGCTCTCGCCCAGCGACATCACGGGAAATTCGAACGGCAGGCCGCCAGCCTCATAGACGCCGCGCTTGACGTGATCGGCGAGCGCCCGCAGATGCGCATTGCACGGGGTCAGTTCCGACCACGTGTTGCAGATGCCGATGACCGGGCGGCCGTCGAAGGCGTCAGCGGGAATGCCCTGGTTTTTCATCCAGCTGCGGTGCATGAAAGCGTTCTTGCCTTCACCGCCGAACCAGGCTTCCGACCGCAATTTGCGTTTGGTCTCGGTCACGATTGCAGACCCCGCTCGTTGCGGCGTTTGTTGCGGTTCTCGACGCTGCGGCGCACGTCATCCTCGGCATTGTCGATAAGCACCAGCAATGCCTTTTGCGCGCCGGCGGCGTCGCCGTCGGCAATCTTCTCGGCGACTTTCCGGTGCAGCGGCAAGGAATGGCGCTGCCCTTCCGGATTGTCGTTGGAGAGGCGAAAGCTCATTACCAACGCGGTCTCGACCAGTGCGGCCAGCGAGCCGATCAGCTCGTTGCCGGTCATGCGCAATATGGTCTGGTGGAACACCAGATCGGGCTTGGCGAAGCGGTCTCCGTCATCGCTCAGTGCTTCCATTTCGGCCAGCGCTGCATGGATCTCGGCGATCTGAGCCGGCGTCGCACGCTGCGCGGCAAGAGCCGCCGACATCGGCTCGATGGCGCGGCGCAGTTCAAACAGCGCCCGCACATCCTCCGCACTGACACCGCCGGTATAGCGCCAGGACAGGACGTCGGGGTCGAGGAAATTCCAGTCGGCGCGAGGACGCACCCGCGTGCCGGTCTTCGGCCTGGATTCGACCAGCCCCTTGCCAGCCAGGACCTTGATCGCCTCGCGCAGCACTGTGCGGCTGACCCCCAGCATCTCGCTGGAATCGTCGGCATTGGGCAGCGCCTCGCCGGGCAGGAAGTCGCCTTGCACGATGCGCAGCCCGATCTGCTCGACGACGGTGGCGTGCAGCGCGGTGGAGCCGCTGGAAACCGCGACCGCGACTCGTGACGTGCGGGCTGTGCTGAATGATTTTCTATTCTTCATACTATTCATATGATATGTCTTATAGGCGTGGGGATTGGAGTCAAGGGATTGGGGGAGTGCCGATGACAAAGAATTTCGCTGTGGCCGTCGCGCAGTACACGGAACTGGTCTCGATCAGCGACGGCATCGCGACGGTCGAAATTGCTCCCGCCGCTGGTGGAGCGCTGGCGTCGTATCGATGGTGGCGGGATGGTTCGGCCGTGGATTGGCTGCGTGCGGCTCACCCAGCGGCGATCGGCCGTGGCGATGCCGGCGCCATGGCCTGCTTTCCGCTCGTGCCCTATTCCAACCGCATAAGGAATGGCCGCTTTGAATTCGCGGGGCGCCCCATTCAATTGCCGACGGCCCCGGACGATCCACATCATGAGCACGGCCATGGCTGGCGTCACCCGTGGGCCGTCGTGAGCCATGAAGCGAGCATGATCGTCCTGCGCTATCGCCATACCGCCGATTCCTGGCCATGGAGCTACGAAGCCGAGCAAGTGATCTCGCTGGCCGAAGGCAGGCTTTGCATGACCATTACCATGGGCAACCTGTCGGACGCGCCGATGCCGGTTGGCCTCGGTCTCCATCCTTACTTCCCATCGACACCGTGGACGCATGTCCAGGCACGGGTATCAGGCATGTGGGAAACCGATGCGGAGGTGCTGCCCATCCGGCATGTCCCGCCGCCCGTGGGGGCCGACCCGTCGATCGGCTTTGACGTATCGGAAGTGGACTTCGACACGGTCTTCACCGGATGGGCGCGCCGCGCCCGGATTACCTGGCCCGAACACGGACGGCAGCTGGACATCGAGGCAGAGGCGCCGCTCGACTTCCTCGCCCTCTACACGCCGCCGGGCGAACCGTTCTTTTGCGCCGAGCTGGTCAGCAACATTACCGATGCTTTCAACCGGAGGGGCGACAAGGACATCGACACCGGCTGCATTGTGCTGGCCCCTGGCCAGAAACAATCCGCAAGCGTCCGCTTCATACCGTCGCTGGCTGTTTGATCTTCGCCGCGGCTTGCTCGACGCGAGGCCAGGTCAGAACGGATAGTGCTGGCCCGGTCCTCGGCCGTCACCCAGCGCAAATCGGTGAATTCGCCGACCGAGGCCTTGCCGCCGGAGCAACCATAGCCGGAGCCCTTGACGCCGCCGCTGACGCGCATCGCGATCTGGCGTTACGCCGCACCACGTGGGCCCTGGTGCCACAGCCATGAAAGTCGGGATCAGCCGGTTGCGCTGGCATAGATGTCGAGAACGTCCGTCACGCCTGCGATGAGGAGTTCCCTGGCCTTTGGCGCGACGGATCCGCTCGCTACCGCGCTGTCGAGGCGGCCGAGATACTGGCTGATCAGGGGTGAGGGGATGTCGCGCTCGCCCAGCGCCTGCATCAGCGCGTTCACGGACTGCCGCGCCGCCGGCGCAGGCCAGTAGTAGCGGATACGGTCGCTGTAGGAAAAATGCCGCTCGATCCGCTGCTCGGCCTCGGAGCCGTGATAGTAATTCTTCCAATTGCCGGGCGCCGCCAGCATGACGCGCTCCATGGCCGCCGGCAGGCTTTCCCGCGATGGGTCGGGAACCAGAATGTCGGCGATATGGCTCAGACCATAGAGGGCTTCGCGCAGCGCGAAGGTCAGCCAGGGCCCGACCTTTAGTATGGCAAAACCGTCGTCGACCAGCGCGCTCAACGCCGCAGCGGGCTGGTAGTCGGTCGAGTGGGCCTCGAAGACGAATTGCGGCAGGTCTCGCAGCGTGCCGGCAAGCGCCCGGGCGCGTTCCGGCCGGTAGGTGATGACCTCGGCATTGCCGAATTCGACGCCCGGCTGCACGACGACGCCGATCGCCCGCGAGAAAGCCTGGTCGAGGCCGCGCCGGCTAAAGGCATCGTGGTGGATGCGAACCGTCTCACCCGCAGCCTCCGGTGTCGTCACCGCCAGATGGTCCATGGCCTGCTGTGCGCCGCCCGGCACCGGCACTTCCGTGCCGATGACATAGACAGGCCTGGTGCCGCCTGTTCGTTCAACCGCGGCCTCCGCCACCTCGGCCAGTTCGGCGGCGCGCGCGGCGATGGTGGCGTCGGGCGGTGCCGCGCCTTCGCCGGCGCAGCCCATGCTGGCGTCCAGGTGGATCTTTGTGAAGCCGGCCTCGGCATAGGCATCCACCATGCGTGCGGCTTTTTCCATCGCCTCGGGCGCCGGCAGGTGCTTCCAAGGATTGGGGCCCAGATGGTCGCCGCCGAGCACCAGCCTGTCCAGGGGAAAGCCGGCCTTTCCGGCGATCGTCTCGACGAAGCGGCGGAAATCGCGCGGTGTCATGCCGGTATAGCCGCCCTCGTGGTTGACCTGGTTGCAGGTGGCCTCGATCAGCACATCGGCGCCGCGCGCCTTGCCGTGGCGCAGCGCCGCTTCGACGACCAGCGGATGGGCCGAGCAGATCGAGGTGATGCCACAGCGTTCGCCGGCCGCACGGCGCGTGGCGATGCCAGCCAGTCGATCGGTCGCCTGGCTCATGCCGGTGCTCCGGTCCGGGCGGTCTCGATGAACGCCTCAACGGTGGCGAGCGAGGCGATGCCTTCCATTGGTCCCTTCTTCGTCACCGCCAGCGCGCCGCAGCCATTGGCTATTCGCAGCGCCCTTTCCGGTGCCTCTCCACGCAGCCAGAAGGAGACAAAGGCCGCGGTAAAGCAGTCTCCGGCGCCGGTCGGATCGATTTCCTCGACGACGAAGCCGGGTGAGGCTGTGCGCCCCGACTGGGCGTAGTGGACGGCGCCCTGCGCGCCCTTCTTGACGACGATAGTGGAGATGCCGCGGTCCAGCATTTCGCGTACCGCGCTTTCCTCGTCGTTTGCCTCGGCGAAGGTGAAGAGTTCCGGCCCGCTCGGCAGGAACACGTCGGTCTTTGACAACACGAAGAGCAAGGCGTCGCGCATGCCCGGTAGATCGAGCATCTCCTTGCGGATGTTGGGGTCGAAAGAGACCGTGCCGCCGCGCATCTTGACGGCTTCGATCCCGTTGCGGGCAATTTCGATCACCTCGGGCGAGAACAGCGATGTCCCCATGACGTGAAAATGGTCGGCGCCGGCCAGCAGCGCGCGCGCTTCCGCGCCCATCTCGATCAGGCCGGCGGCACTCTGCTTGATGTTGTAGACGAAGTGCCGGCTGCCATCGCTCTCATAGGTGACGAAGGCGGTTCCGGTCGCGGCACCGTGATGGACGGTAATGGCCGAGATGTCGGCGCCGTCGGCACGCAGGCGCTCGATGTTCAAATGGCCGAAATCGTCGTCGCCCACTGCCGCGATCAGCCCCGCCGGCTGGCCGAGCCGCGCCGCCTGATCGACGAAGATGGCGGGAGCGCCTGAGGGAAACGGACCGACCAGCGGGCCGGGGGCGCGAAAACTCTGGCCGATCCGCTCGGCCATGATCTCGACCAGGATCTCGCCGGCACAAACCAGTTTCTTCATGTCCTCACCATCTGCCGGACGGACGGCCTCCGCTTGGCCAGAAATTCCTTTATCCGTGCATGTTCAAAACCTAAGTTGTCGTTTTCGGAGCGTCAATAAATAATTTGACGTGCGCAATGCTTTTGCGTTGTACTGGAAATATGGAAATTTGACTGAATAAGTCCGCTCAAGCAATGCTGCCTCACCGCGACGATCGCAAGACTGATTCTGGCCAGAGCGTTAAGGCTGGCATCGAGGATAAGGGGCCTGAAATATAGATGGCGGAAAAGACCCACCGGACGATGGATGATTTCGCCAGGGCGTCCGGCGTTTCGCGGCCGACCCTGTCGAAGTATTTCGACGATCCGGCCAGCGTGAAGCCGGCGACCCGGGCGCGCATCGAGGCGGCGCTTAGTTCGTCCGACTATCAGCCGAATGTTTTTGCCCGCAACCTCAACCGCAAGCGCACCCGCAATGTCGGCATCGTCGTACCGGCGATCACCGATCCGTTCTACGCCGAGATGGTCAGCCGCATCGAACGGCGCTGTCGCGACGAAGGGTTTTGGCCGATCGTCATCTCCTCGCACGGTTCGCCGAAACTGGAGGCGGAATCGGTCAGGACGCTGATGTCGCTGAAGGTCGCGGGCGCCATCGTCGCGCCCTTGGGCTTGGTCTCCGAACCCGGCGTCTTCGAACGGATGAGCGAGGACATCCCGATCGTCTATTTCGACACCTATATCGAAGGCGACACGCCATTCGTCGGGAATGACAACCACCAGAGCACCTCGACCATCGTCGATTATCTCTGCCGGTCCGGCGAACCGCCTGTCTATGTCGACATCCCGCACGTCAACCACAATTCGGGCGAACGCCTGCAGAGCTATATCGACGCGATGCAGGCCGCGGGCCTGGAGCCCACCGTTCTCAAGGCGGCGGGCGACTATAGCTGGGACTTCGAGCGCATCGGCCACGAATGGATGGACAGGACGCTGGAGAAAGGCGGCCTGCCGGCCCGCACGCTGCTCTGCGCCAATGACCGTCTCGCCTTCGGTGTGATGGCGGCCGCCTTTTCGCGCGGGCTGAAGATCGGCCGCCGCGCCGATTGCGATTTTCGCGTCGCCGCCCACGATGATCATCCGTTGAGCCGCTACACCTGTCCCGCGCTGACCACCATGGCACAGGACTTCGCCGCCATGGCCGGCCGCAGCGTCGAGATCCTGCTGGCGTTGCTGGACGAGGCCGATCCGTCCGGCCATGATCTGGCGCGCAACGTCAAGCTTGGCGCCACCCTGGTGATGCGTCAGTCGGCCTGAGTGATCGGCTCCGGCGTCTGTAGGCGGAGCCAGGCCGCCGCCTCGCTTACCGTTTGCCGCGCGGCCAGGATGTGGCGGCCCATCGAGACGAAGCCGTGGATCTGACCCGGCCAGTGTCGCAACGCCAGCGGCACTCCGTCGGCGCGCAGGCGCTCGGCATAGGCCGTGCCTTCGTCGGCAAGGATGTCGTGGCCGGCGATCACGACGAAGGCCGACGGTGCGCCGGCGAGGCTGGAGGCCAGCAGCGGCGATACGCGCCAGTCCGCGATATCATCGGGCGTTCGCACATAGTGGTCGCGGAACCAGGCCATGGTGGCGGCGGTGAGTCCGAAGCCGTCGCCGAAACGCCGGTAGCTGTCCGCCGTCTGGCGGGCATCGGTGTTGGGGTAGATCAGGGTCTGGGCGGCGAGCGGCGGCGCCAGCCTGTCGCGGGCGAGCAATGCCAGCACGGCGGCAAGGTTGCCGCCGGCACTGTCGCCAGCGACGGCAATACGGGTCGGGTCGATGCCGAGTTCTCCAGCGGCCATGAAGCGCAGCGCTGCCGCGCAATCCTCGAGCCCGGCGGGAAACTTGTGCTCCGGCGCCAGCCGGTAATCGGGACAGACGACGACGGCGTTGCCGAGATTGGCCAGCCAGCGGCAGATATCGTCATGCGAGGCGAGATTGCCGATCACCCAGCCGCCACCATGCAGATAGAGCACGGCACGCGCCCCGGTCCGCGGCGCGCCGATACCGCGATGGATGCGGATCGTCACCGGACCGTTCGGCCCGTCGATCTGCTGCTGCTCGGTTGCCGCGACCTGTTCGTGCTCGCCCTGCAGCGTCGGGAACGAAGCGTTGTACGCGGCCCGCGCCGCCGCGACGCTGCCATTCTCGAAGGGTTCGCCGCGGGCGGCACGGCCGATTTCCAGGGCACGCAGCGCATCTGGGTCGAGCGTCATCGCCATCTCCGTCAAAGCAATTCCAGGAAAAGTGTGCAGCGGTTTTCCGTCCGGAATTGCGGGAAAACAAGGAACGTTTAGGCGAGCAGGCCGCGCGCCTCGTCTTCGCCAAGCTGGGCCGGCTGGACGACGTCACCTGCTATGGCGACCGGACTCTTCGTCTCGCCCGAATGCAGGATCGCTTCCATGATCTCCAGCACATGCAGCGCCAGATTGCCGGAAGCGCGGGGCGTCGCGCCTGTCTGCAGCGAACGCACCAGGTCGGCGACGCCGAGCATGCGGTAGTTGGCGCGGTCGGGCGCCGCGTAAGGCCAGTTGCAGGCGCCGTAGAGTTCGCCTTCGCTGGCGAAATCCTTCCAGTCGGCGCCGCGTTCCGACAGCGACACCGTGCCGCCGAACGTATCCGGGTCGGGCAGCCGCAGCGAGCCTTCCGTGCCGTGCAGTTCGATCGGATGATTGGAATGCCTGAAGACATCCCATGACGAGCCGAAAGTGACGGTCGCGCCGGAGCGGAATTCGAGCAGCGACAGCACACTGGTCGGCGTGCCGACCTTGAATGTGGTGTTCTTGAACGGCCCTTCGGCCGTGATCAGGCGTTCCTCCTGGCCGCGTGTCACCATCGCCATGACGCGTGCGACCGGGCCGAGCAGATTGACCAGCATCGTCAGGTAGTAGGGACCCATGTCGAACACCGGGCCGCCGCCCGGCTGATAATAGAATTGCGGGTTGGGGTGCCAGTGCTCCATGCCGCGCCCCATCACGAAGGCGGTGCCGGTGACAGGGCGGCCGATGGCGCCCTCGTCCATCAGGCCGCGCGCTTTGCGTCCGGCTGCGCCAAGGAAAGTGTCCGGAGCCGAGCCGAGCAGCAGGCCGCGTTTGGCCGCCTCCGCCACCAGGCGGCGGCCGTCGCCGGCCGAGGTTGCGAGCGGTTTTTCAGTGAAGACATGCTTTCCCGCCGAAAGGGCGGAGAATGAAATATCGAAATGCGCCGCCGGAATGGTCAGGTTGAGGACGAGGTCGATCTCGGGATCGGCCAGCAGCGCATCGACGCCAAGGGGCCGGATACCGTATTCCTTGGCTCGCAGCGCCGCCATCTCGGCTGAAATATCGGCGCAGGCGCGCAATTCGATGCCGCCGAAAAGCGCGGCATTGCGCAGGTAGGTCATCGAGATGTTGCCGCATCCGATGACACCGATGCCGAGTTTGGCTTGTGAGTTTGCCTGCATTTTCTGTCGTACCTCCCAATGCGATCACGTCTGCCCGATCCGTCGCGACGGTGCCGGATCGGGCTCGAAATGGCTATACAACGTTTTAAATATTGACGCGCGTAAAATTTTTATAGAACATGCGGAAATGCCTGCGCGGTGTCGGGAGTCTGCTGGCCCTGGGAGGAGAAAATGATGGACATGAAAACCGGCCGATCGCGGGCGCCGAAGCCCGCGGGTCATTCGGCCTCGGATATTTCGAGGGCGGCCAGGAATCGCGACGGGTTCAGGCATAGATCACCATGGCCCCGATCCTATCAAGCTGGCTGCGTATTGGACCGGGCAGGCCATCGTCGGTGATCACCACATCGACGCCCGACAGCGAAAAGGCCTTGGAGGTCCCGCTGACGCCCCATTTGCTCGAATCCGCCAGGAGGACAACGCGCCGGGCCATGCGCACGAGGATTCGCTTCGTTCGCGCCATGTCTTCGTTCACGTCGACCACATCCAGTGACGAGTCGATCGCATGCGCTCCGACAAAGACCTGATGCGCTACCAAGCCGCCGAGAGCCGTGTCGGCATCGGTAATCAGCGTGCTCACCGTGTCTGGATAGACCCGGCCACCGATCATGTGAACGTCGAGCCCGGGCCGATGCATCAGATGCTGCACGATATTCATCGCCGTGGCCGCGACCACGACATTGTTGAGCGGCGGTAGCTGCATGGCAACCTGCATCAATGTCGAGCCGCCGTCGAAGATGACCGACTGGTTGTCCTCGAACAGCTCTACCGCTGCCCGGGCGATGCGTTTCTTCGCATCGAGGTTGGTTTGCATCCGGCGGGCGAACGCGGCCGTGGTCGAATCCGTGGTCCGGGTCACCGCCCCTCCACGGGTCTTGGTCAGCAGTCCCTTGCGGTCCAGTATCTCGAGGTCGGAGCGGACCGTGACTTCCGACACGCCAAAATCGTCTGACAGGTCCTTGATGCGAACCTGTCCGCTGCGTTGCACCTCACACAGGATCGATTGGCGTCTCTGCTCTGACAACATTGCCTTGTCCTTGCCTCCATATGCCAAGCCCTGGCCTCGGCTCACGCTACCGAAAATACGCGAATTCGAAAGATTTCGAAAGATTGCATTTATCCTTTCTTTCGAAAACACTGGATCCAGGATTTGGAAATCAATCGATTGGAGAATTTTGCACTCATGAGCCTCGGAACCCAGGTGCGCCTTGCGCGCCTCTTCTCGCATCCATCGGGCAATCTTTTTGGCGGCGCGGTCGACCACTTTGTCGGCTATGGCGACGTGCGCAAAGGCGGTCTTGCCGATCTGCCCGGTGCGCTCGCCCGCGTCATGGTGGGCAAACCCGACTACGTCAGCATCCAGCCTGGCACAGCGCGCCATCTATGGCCGCAATACGCGGGCAAGGCCTGCCTGGTGATCCAGGCCGGCTGCTTCACCCCGGACGATCGCATCAGTGAGCTGATCGCAACGCCCGAGGATGCCGTGCGCGCCGGCGCCGATGCCTTGGCCGTGGCCATTCCGGTACGCGGCGCGACCGAGGGCAAATACATACGCTGGCTGACCGATTCGGTGAATGCAGCGGCCCGCTACGGCATGCCGGTGGTCGCGCATATCTATCCTCGCGATTTCACCGACGGGGCAAAAATCGTCTTCACCCCCGACGAGATCGCCTATGCGGCGCGCATCGGCTACGAGTCTGGCGTCGACGTGATCAAGATCGGTTACACGGGAGATTTCGAATCGTTCCGAGAGACCGTTCGGACATGCCCGGTGCCGGTTGTGATCGCGGGTGGCCCGAAGACCGATACGCTGCTCGGCGCCCTCCAGCAGACGGCGGACGCCATCCGTGCCGGTGCGCGCGGTGCCGTGGTGGGCCGCAATCTCTGGGGGCATGGCGATCCGGAGAAAGCAGCGATAGCCTTTCGGGGCGTCATCCATGACGGCCTTTCGGCGCAAGACGCCCTGGCAAGGGCGGGTGCCTGAACGATGCCCGCCGTCCCTTCAATCCTCGGCTTCGGAGCTATTGCGATCGACGACATCGTCTATGTCGATCAGCCGTTGTCGGCGGGCAAGGGGAAGGTTCTGCAAAGCGCCCGGGCTTTCGGCGGAAATGTCGCGACGGCCCTTGCCGCCGTCGCGCGGCTCGGCGGCACCGCCGGGTTCGTCGGATGGCTGGGCAGTGCCGCGGACGACGCCGTGCTGTGCGATCTCGTTGCGAGCGGTGTTGAAACTGCATTCGCGCCGCGCCACCCGCACGCACGCCCGGTGCGCTCGCGGATCACCGTCGGCTCGGATGGGGAGCGGTTCATCGCCTATGACGACGAAGCGATGCTGGGCACCGCGCCGGACTTTCCGGACGAGGTCCTCAGCCGCGCGACAGTCCTGATCGTCGATAGTTACGCGATCCGGTCGCTGGATGTCGTGGTTCGGGCTCGCGATCTCGGCCTTGCGATCCTCGGCGATATCGAATGGAGCAGAGGCCCAGCCACCGAGAAGCTGATCGCGCTCTGCGACCACCTCATTCTTCCCCTCGGCTTTGCGCGGATCGCCACAGGGTGCCGCTCGCCCGCCGAGATACTCGATGCATTGTGGTTGCCGTCGCGGTCCGCCGTGGTTCTGACGGATGGCGGCAGGGGCGTCTATTATCGCGGACGCGACGAGAAAGGGCTCTGGCACCTGCCTCCCCATCGGGTTGCCGTTGTCGATTCGACCGGCGCCGGTGACTGCTTTCATGGCGCCTATGCCCTGGCATTGACGCGCGGGGCCGACACCCCACGCCGGGTCGCGTTCGCGGCCGCGGCGGCGGCCCTTTCGATAACGGGGCGGGGCGGGCGCGAGGCGCTGCCGACCGACGGCCAGGTCACGGAATTCCTTGCATCGACGAACGCGCCGTCGGCAGTCGAACTGAAATATGCGCCGCTCGATACTGGTACATAGCCTGAACTGTCCGAGCAAATATTTCGCAGGCGAACATAAGCCAAGGAGAACTATAAAAATCGGCGGGCTGGACTTGTGGAGGGAGGAATATGGCTCAAGTCATTCTTGAGAATATCTGCAAAACCTACGGGAACAATTTTAACGCGATCGACCACTTGAACCTGTCGGTCGAGGACGGCGAGTTTTTGATTCTCGTCGGGCCGTCAGGCTGCGGCAAATCCACCGCGTTGCGGATGATCGCTGGGTTGGAGGACATTACCAGCGGCAGCCTTCGGATCGGCGGCATCGACGTCGTCGACATGCCGCCCAAGGACCGCGACATCGCGATGGTCTTCCAGAGTTACGCGCTCTACCCGCATATGACCGTGTTCGAAAACATTGCTTTTTCGATGAGGCTGGCAGGCAAGCCAAAGGCCGAGCGCAAGAAGCGCGTCGACGAGATCGCCAAAACCCTGCAGCTGACGTCGCTGCTGGACAGCAAACCCGCGAATCTTTCAGGCGGACAGCGTCAACGGGTTGCCATGGGCCGCGCCATGGTGCGCGACCCGGCCGCCTTTCTCATGGACGAGCCCCTTTCGAATCTGGACGCGAAACTGCGTGTTCAAATGCGCGCCGAAATCACCAGCCTGCAAAAGCAGCTGGGCGTCACGACCATATACGTCACCCACGACCAAACCGAAGCGATGACGATGGGGGACAGGGTCGCGGTGCTGAAAGGCGGCGTGCTGCAGCAGGTCGACACCCCCAAGAGACTCTATGAATCGCCGGTGAACGCCTTCGTCGCCGGCTTCATCGGTTCTCCTTCGATGAACCTTTTCGAGGCGACCCTGGCGGGCGACGACCTGATTTCCGGCACCTTCGCCATCCGGCTGCAGGATGAGGCCTTCGTCCGCAGGCCGGGCTTGAGATCGTATGCGGGACGCAAGGTCGTGTTCGGGATTCGACCGGAGCATCTCTATGACAGCAGCCTCGAATCCGGTCGCAAGTACCAGACGATCCCGGCAAAGGTGACCTCGATCGAAGAACTCGGATCCGAGCACATCGTCCACCTGAACATCGACGCGGTCCGGGTAGATTCCGGCGACCCGGACGCGGTGGAGGATTTCGGCCGGGCGTCGAACGCGGTGGCGAAATTCGAACCGGTCAGCGCAGCCCGCTCCGGTTCGGAAATCCGGGTGGCCCTGGATGACGCCAAGCTCCATTTCTTCGATCCCGAGACGCATCTGGCGATCTGAAGATCCGTGGCAAGGCCCGCGGGCGAGGGCGAGGCGTCCGCGTAAGAAGACTTCTGAATAACCAGACGATCGGCGGCATTGTGCGGTCGATCATAAAAGAGAAGGAGGAGAATATGACGTTTCATATGAAATCCGCGATGCTGAAAATAGCCGCGGCCGCGTGGTTGCTTGGCGCAACCGGTGCCATGGCGGACACGACGCTGGAATTCACCCAATGGTGGGAGCCCGAACTGCCGGCCGGCTCGCTCAGGGCAATCATGGATGGCTTCGAGGCCGCAAACCCCGGAATCAAGGTGACGCTGGTCAGCGGCCCCTACGCGACCACGCGGGACCAGATCTCGGTTGGGGCTGCAACCGGAACGCTCAGCGACGTCGTCGGCCTCGACGGCGCCTGGGTGAACAATCTGAACGCGCAGAACGCACTCGCCGACATGAACCCGATGATGGATGCGAGCAAGTTCGACAAGAGCCAGGTCGCCGATATCATCAAGGTCGACGGCAAGGCGGTGATGTTTCCGGTCGCCTCGTTCGTTTATCCGGTTTTCGTCAATCTGGACCTTGCCGCCCAGGCAGGCGTGACCAAGCTGCCGTCGACGCGCGCGGAATTTCTCGAAGCCGCCAAGAAGATGACGCACGCCGACAAGAACCAGTATGGCTGGGTGCTGCCTCTGTCGCTGCAAACGCCTTCCGGTGTCCAGAACGACATGATGTCGTGGGTCTGGGCTTCGGGTCAGTCGATGATGGCGAACGGCAAGCCCGCCCTCGAGGGCAAACCGGTGGTGGATATGCTCTCCTTCGTCAAATCGCTCAATGACGCCGGCACCATCTCGCCCGGCATCGCCACCAAGACCGAACAGGAAAAAGTCGAGGAATTCGTCAACGACCGCGTCGGGATGATGATCGACTCGCTCGCGCATGTGAACCTCATCCGCAAGCGCAATCCCAAGCTGAACTTCGACCTCATCCCGGTCCCGGTTGTGGAGGGCTATACGGGCAAGCGCGGCCTTCCCTATGCCTCCTGGGGCATCGGCATCTCCGCTGCCTCGAAACATCAGGAGGAGGCTTGGAAACTCGTCCAGTATCTGATGAGCGAAAAGGTGAACGCCAAGCTCGTCTCGCTTGCCAACGCCTTCCCGGGCAACGTCAACGCCAAGCCCGATTTCGTGACCTCCGACAAGGCTTTCGGCAAGGCTTTCGAGATCTTCAAGACCGGCTATCTCGCCAACGAGTTCACGGGCCTGCCGGTGGCTGAAGACCTGATGACCCAGTTCGACGTGCAGGCTCAAAAGATGCTTGCCGGCGAGCAAACGCCGGAAGAAGCAGCCGCTGCCGCGCAAAAGGGCTGGATAGCGAAATTCTGACCCTCGTGCTCCGCTCTTGCGGCCCATCTACCGGTTGGCCTGCCATTAGGCGGGCCAGCCGGCAAATGACCACTCCGAATGGTTTGAAGCTCTTTTCTCTTGTCGCGAGGTTGGCCCTATGACCCGGCAGAAGCGCTCCCATCACAAGCTCAAGCGAGCCGTGACACCTTATCTCTATCTGTCGCCCTCGATGCTCATAGTCGGGCTCCTGATGCTGTTGCCGATGGTTACGGTGATTGCCTATTCCTTTCAGAACAGCGCGGTCCTGCGTCGTGATCCATCCTTTGCCGGGCTAAAGCACTACCAGGCGATCTTTGACGATCCGGTGTTCTGGGCTTCGCTGTGGCATACGCTCTATTTCACATGCATGAGTGTGGTTTTCCACATGACCATCGGCATGATCTTCGCGCTCATGCTGAACAGCGACCGCATCAATCCGACGCTGCGCAATGTACTGCGCGTGCTCTACATACTGCCTTGGCTGTTCACCGCGGTGATCATCGCCGTGATCTGGCGCCTCCTGCTTGAGCCGAACGGCGTCGTGAACAGCATCCTCATGCAGATGGGCATCATCGGTTCCAAGGTCGAGTGGTTTTCCTCGCCCGAGACCGCGCTGCATGCCGTCACTTTCGCCAATATCTGGGCGGGCTACCCACTTTTCATGGTCAGCCTGCTCGCAGGCCTGCAAGGCATTCCCAAGGACTTCTACGAGGCTGCCGATATCGACGGGGCGAAAGCCTACCAGAAGCTGATCTTCATCACCATCCCGCAGCTGATGCCGATCATCATCAGCATCTCGCTGCTCGACTTCATCTGGACCATGCAGGTCTTCCCGTTGATCTGGATAACCACGGGCGGCGGCCCGATCTACGCGACCGAGGTCCTCAGCACCTACACCTACAAGCTGGCGTTTTCGAGCTACAACCTGTCTCAGGCATCGGCGAGCGCCGTGGTCATCCTGCTGATCTCTCTCGGCCTGACGCTGTTCTATATTCGCTATCAGCGGGCCAGGTAGGACGCCATGAGGAAACGGAACTCCGGCAAGGACAAACTGACCACCGTCGCGCTGCATGTTGCTCTTGCGGCAGGGCTGTTCTTCGCAGCCTTCCCGATTTACTGGATGCTCAGCAGCTCGTTCAAGTCGAATACCGAAATCTTTGCCCTGCCACCGACCATCCTGCCGAAGGCCTTCACCCTGGAAGCCTATGCGGCCATCCTTGGCGACCCGGTAAAGCTGCGCTTCTTCTTCAACAGCTACTTCGTCGCGGGGGCGGTGACCGTGCTCACGGTGCTGATCGCCTTGCTGGCGGCCTATGGGTTCAGCCGCTTCAACTTCCGCGGCAAGGGCATTCTGAACACACTCATCATCAGCACGCAGACGATCCCTCCGATCACGCTTCTGATCCCCTTCTTCGGGCTTGTCGTCTCGTACGGCATCTTCGACACCTATGTCGCGCTGATCCTGACCTACCTGGTGTTTACGTTGCCCTATGCGATCCTGCTGATGACAGGGTACCTGAACACGTTGCCACGCGATCTCGATGAAGCCGTTGCCGTTGACGGCGGCACCAGTTGGACGGCGCTCTGGCGGGTAATCGTGCCGATCTCACTGCCTGGTATCGTGGCGACGTCGGTCTACACCTTCCTGTTATGCTGGAACGAGTTTCTCTTTGCGCTGACACTAACGAAGTCGACCTCCATGCGCACCGTTCCGATCGGCATACAGCTGTTGATGGGGCAGCACGCCTTCGAATGGAACCAGATGATGGCGATGAGCGTGCTCGGCTCGCTACCGCTCTTGCTCATCTACCTCGTTGCCCAGAGGTTCTTCCTCGCCGGCATGACCGCGGGCTCGGTCAAGTAGGATGTCCATCCCAAGGAGACTGACGGAGCAGGGTCCGTGTGTTGCAATGGATGATTGGACCCTGTCTGCTGGCGGGCGATATCGCCGCGCCTCTGCCGTCGTCACCGTTCCGCCAATTGCACTCGTGCCGTTCTTGCATCATCGAAGGGCCGACAAGGGCGGCATCAAGGAATAGGCGGGATCAAGGAATGAAAGGATGAACGTGGAAGACCTCAAAGTCGGCTGCCAGACCTTCACCTGGGAAATGCTGGGAGACCGGTTCACCGGCGGCCCCGACGATCTGTTGAAGGCGATCGCCGATGGTGGCTATGCCGGCATCGAGATCACCGACACCATGATCGGCCACTATGCCGGCAAACCCACCGAGTTCGCCGCCGCGCTGAAGTCGTCCGGTCTGGCGCTCGTTTCCTTCGCCTTTGGCTCCAGGAGCGGCTTCACGCTCAAGGACGGGATCGGCACCGATCTCGAAACCGCCAGGCGCTGGATCGATTTCGTGGCAAACTTTCCCGATGCGCTCGTGTCGATGGGCTCGGCCACCGTCGTCTCCGACGGGCCACGCCACGACAAATTCGCTGTCGCGGCCGAGGTTTACAACAAGGCCGGCGAACTCGGCCGCAAGGCGGGTGTCCAGGTGGCGGTGCATCCGAGTTCGCACCACAACACGCTGCTGTTCGACCGCGCCGATTACGACGCGATTTTTGCCTTGCTCGACCCCGATCTGGTCGGCTGGGTGCCGGACACCGGTCACATCCTGCGCGGCCACAGGGACATGGCCGACACGCTCACCACCTACCGCGACCGCATCCGCTACATCCACCTCAAGGACGTCGATGCCGACGGCACCTGGGCGATGCTGGGCCAAGGCGTCTGCGACACGCCTCAAGTCATCGAGATCGCCGGTACCGCGCCGAACTTCAACGGCTGGCTGGTGCTGGAAGAAGAATCCGACACCGCCGCCGCCGATCCGGCCGGCGCGGTCAAGACCAACCGCCGGACCATGCGCGGCTACGGGGCCTGAGACGATGATCAAGAAACAGGACAGACGCCTCAGGGTCGGTGTGCTCGGCTGCGGCCCGATCGCCCAGTTCGCGCATCTGGAATCCTGCGTCAAGGCCGGCAATGCCGACCTCTACGCCATCTGCGATGCGGCACCCGATTTGCTCGCCCGCATGGGCGCCACCTATGAACCAAAGAAGATGTATGCCGACTATGACGCCATGCTCGCAGATCCCGAGCTCGAAGCAGTCATCGTCGCCACGTCGGATGCCTATCACGTGCCAATGTCGATCAAGGCGCTCGATGCCGGCAAGCATGTTCTCTGCGAAAAGCCGATCGGTACCTCGGTCGAGGAAGGCGAGGCCTTGGCAGAGGCGGTCAAGCGCTCCGGCAAGGTGCTGCAGGTCGGCCACATGAAGCGCTTCGATCCGGCGCTGGAGGCCGCCCGCGACTTCGTTCGCGACGAGATGGGCGAGGTGCTGGCACTGAAGGCCTGGTATTGCGACTCCACCCACCGCTACACCAACACCGACGCCGTGCAGCCGCTGCCAGTCACCAGCAAGCTCGCAAAAAAGCCCGGCGGAAATCCCAAGGCTGATCTCAGGCGATATTTCATGCTGGCGCACGGATCGCATTTGGTTGACACCGCCCGCTTCCTCTGTGGTGACATCGTTGCCGTGCGCGCCCGCCTCAACGAGCGCTTCGGCGCCTATTGCTGGTTCGTCGAAACCGAATTCGCCAGCGGCGCGCTCGGCCATCTCGACCTCACCGTCGCCGTGCGCATGGACTGGCACGAAGGGTTTCAGCTCTATGGCGAGAACGGTTCCGTCATCGCCAAAACCTTCAATCCTTGGTATTTCCGCGCCAGCGAGGTCGACATCTTCCATGAGAAGGACGCGACCTCGCGAAAACCGCTTGGTGCCGACGGCCACTTCTTCCGTCGCCAGCTCGAGGGCCTTGCCGACACCGTGCTCACCGGCGCGCCGATGCGCGGCGCCAATGTCGGGGACGGCACCGCGTCGATCCGCGCCATGGTGGCGATTGCGCGCTCTGTGGAGACTGGCGAGCGGATCGAGCTTGCCTCGGTTTCGGGTGCGGTCTGATGCGCCTCGGCATCTTCGCCAAGACATTTGCGGGCACCGATCCGGCCACCGTGCTGGCTGCCGTGAAGCAGGCCGGCTACGAGACGACGCAGTTCAATCTCGCCTGCGCCGGCCTGCCGTCGATGCCGGATGCCGTGCCGGCGAATGCCGTCGCCGCCATTGGTGTCGCCGCGCGATCGTCAGGCGTTTCGCTGGCCGCGCTGTCGGGCACCTACAACATGGCGCATCCCGACAAGGCTGCGCGCGACGAGGGGCTGAGGCGCCTGGCGGTGGTCATCGACACTGCAGCCACGCTCGACATCCCGCTGGTCACGCTCTGCACCGGCTCGCGCAACGCAGCCGACCAATGGGCATACCATCCCGACAATGCCGATCCGTCGGCCTGGTTCGACATGGCCGTCGAAATGGCGAAGGCACTGGCGCTGGCCGAGGAGGCCGGCGTCGATCTCGGCATCGAGCCCGAGCAGGCCAACATCGTCACCTCGGCCATGGATGCGACCCGGCTGATTGCCGAGATGGGTTCGAAGCATCTGAAGATCGTGCTCGACCCCGCCAACCTGTTCGAGCATGCAAAGCCCGATGAAGCGAGAGCCATCGTCGCCGCCGCGATCGATGAGGCCGCTGGCCACATCGCCATGGCGCACGCCAAGGATCGTTTTGCCGACGGCCGCTTCGCCACATCAGGCCAGGGTGTCGTCGACTTCCCGGATTTCGTCGCGCGGCTGAAGGGGGTGGGTTTCGATGGCGCGCTCGTCACCCACGGCTTGTCCGCCGACGAGGCTCCTGGCGTCGCAACCATCCTGCGGGGGCTGCTCTGATGGGTGCCGCGCCGACGATCATGCTGCGCGACGACGCTGCGCTCCACGTCTTCGACACCCAGGTCTTCGACACCCAGGTCTTGGACACCCACGTCTTCGACACGGGGCAGGGGCTTCCCATCGTCTTCCAGCATGGTCTCGGCGGCGATGCCGCGCAGGTGGCGCTGAACTTTCCCGACAGTCCGTCGCGCCGCCGGCTGACGGTGGAATGCCGCGCGCAGGGCGGCTCAGGTGCCGGCGGCAAGCGTCCGTTTTCGATCGGGATGTTCGCCGACGATGTGCTCGCCGCTGCCGATGCAGCTGGCATTGAGCGCTTCGTTGCCGGTGGCATCTCGATGGGCGCCGCCATTGCACTGCACCTGGCGGCCCGCCACCCGGCTCGCGTCACCGGTCTTGTGCTGGTGCGCCCGGCCTGGACCTTCGACGCGGCCCCGCAAAACATGCGCCCTTATGTCGAAGTGGCGGAACTCATCCGCGACCACCCGCTGGAAGAGGCGCGCGACATCTTCGCGGCTTCGGCAACGGCGGCCCGCTTTCGCAGCGAGGCGCCGGACAATCTCGCCTCGCTGCTCGGTTTCTTCGCCCGCGAAAACGCGGATGTCTTTGCCGAGGTGATGCAAGCGATCGCCAATGACGGGCCTGGCGTGACGCGGGCGATGGCGACCGGCCTCGCAATCCCGACGCTCGTCTTCGGCAGCGGCATAGACCTCGTCCATCCCCTGGCGACCGCCCGCGAACTGGCTGAGACCATCCCCGGCGCCGCCCTCACCGAGGTGACGCCGAAAGCCCTCGACAAGGATCGCCATTTCACCGAAATCCGCGCCGCCATCGGCGGCTTTCTCGATAGAAATTTCAACAACCAGGACCAATCATGATCTCGAAACCTTTGTCAGGCCCGGCCGCCATCGCCGCACTGCCGCGCGACCGTCTGATCGCCGAATTCTCATCGTGGTCGGCCAATCTCGCCAATTTCGAGAGCGACTTGCAGCGCATCGAACCCTATGTCGATGTGCACCACATCGACGTCGCGGACGGCCA
The DNA here is from genome assembly GCF_006440875.1 of Mesorhizobium sp. B2-5-7. Lineage (NCBI taxonomy): Bacteria > Pseudomonadati > Pseudomonadota > Alphaproteobacteria > Hyphomicrobiales > Phyllobacteriaceae > Mesorhizobium > Mesorhizobium sp. B2-5-7. The sequence goes on from NZ_VFUO01000006.1 coordinate 224,994, forward strand.
TTTCGCGCCGTCCTTCCTGTTCTTCCCCGATCTCGTCGCCCGTATCGCCAAACTGACGGCCAGGCCCGTCCACGTCCATCTGATGGTCGACCAAGCAATCGTCGAAGAACAGACGCGCCAGTTCATCGAGGCCGGCGCCGACATGATCAGCGTCCATGCCGAGAACGGCGAGGCGGGTCTGCGCGCGGTGCGGCTGGCGCATGAACTCGGCGCCGAGGCCGGCGTCGTGCTGAGGCTGGAGACCCCTGTAGAGGCGATGAAGCCTTTCGTCTCCGAAGTGGCGTTCGTCACGCTTCTTGGAACCGCGATCGGCGTCAAGGGCCAGGGCCTGTCGGAGAAGGCTTGTGACAGGCTGGGCGAAGCCCGCGCCATCCTGAGGAACGCTGGTCGTGAGTCGGCCGTGGTGCTCGCCGCCGATGGCGGCATCCGCCACGAAACCGTGCCGCTGCTGCGCGCCGCTGGCGCCGAGACCGTGGTGCTCGGTTCGCTCGCTTTCGGCGACGAGGATCTCGCCAGCCGCATCGGCTGGCTGCATGGTCTGAAGGTCGCGGCCTGATGAGCATTGAAGTCGCCCTCGCGATCGATCTTGGCGGCACCGAGCTTCGTGCCGCCCTGGTCGACCGTGACGGCAAGATCCTGGCCTTCGCGGCTGTGCCGACGCAGGCGCAGGCCGGCCCCGACGTGGTGATCGGCCAGATCGAGGCGCTGGCCGCGACCATTCATGCCGAAGCGCCGGGGCTGTCGATCCTCGGCGTCGGCGTCGGCGCGCCGGGCCCGCTCGATCCGCTGGCCGGCATCGCCGTCGGACCGCCGACGCTGGCCGGCTGGCAGGACGTGCCGCTGGCCGACATCCTCGAGCGGCGGCTCGGCCTGCCGGTGCGGCTGGAGAACGACGCCAATGCGGCAGCGCTCGGCGAATGGCGCTTCGGCGCCGGCCACGGTGCGCGCTCCCTGGTCTTCGTCACCGTCTCGACCGGGATCGGCGGTGGCGTCGTCGCCGACGGACGCATCCTGCACGGCCGTCGCGGTCTTGCCGCGGAGATCGGCCACATGACCATCACCAACGAAGGCGAGCGCTGCGTGTGCGGCGTCGTCGGCTGCTTCGAGGCGATCGCTTCGGGAACCGCGCTCGGCCGCCGCGCCAATGCCGCAACGTCTCCTTTGGACGGTTCGACGCTGCGCCGCCTCTCGGCCAACGCCGAGGTCATGGGTCGTCACGTGGTCGAGGCCGCGCGGCTGCAGGACGACCTCGCTCTGGCTCTGCTCGAGGAGGAGGCGCGCTGGCTGGGCGTCGGCTTCACCAACCTTTTGCACCTCTATTCGCCCGACGTGCTGGTCGTTGGCGGCGGCATCGCCAATGGCCTCGACCTGATGGCGCCCGTCATCGGGGCGACCATCCGCCAGCGCGCCATGCGCGCCTATCGCGACGTGCCGGTCGTCCAGGCCCGGCTCGGCCGCCATGCCGGGCTGGTCGGCGCGGCCAGCCTCGTCCTGTTCGATGATTTGGGCACGTTGGCGGCTCCCATTCCCGTCGGCCCAAGTACATATCCGGACACGCGGAGGGACTTCAAGGGCTGAGCTCAAGCTGGCGCGGTCCTGTCTCGCTGCAAGTCGATCCGTCGCGCTGCGACCCCTCGTGGCAGATGGCAAGGCCGTGCCACCGCTGCGCAAAGCCGCCTGATAGCGATGAAACATGACCATGGCCGCAAGCGGCGTGCTTGCGGCCATTGTCCGTCGTATGAAACCGTGGATCACTCGGCGGGAACGATGTCCGCCGGCAGGCTGTCGTCGGCGGTCCCAGCCAGCGCTCTCGCCAGCTTGGCCTCGTCGAGTTCGCCTTCCCAGCGCGCCACGACCAGCGTCGCCACCGCATTGCCGACGAAGTTGGTCAGCGCCCGGCATTCCGACATGAAGCGGTCGACGCCGAGGATCAGCGCCATGCCGGCGACCGGCACCGAGGGAACCACCGAAAGCGTGGCGGCCAGGGTGATGAAGCCTGCCCCGGTGATGCCGGCGGCACCCTTGGACGACAGCATCGCCACCAGCAAAAGCAGGATCTGGTCTGATATCGACAGATGGATGTTCGTCGCTTGGGCAATGAACAGGGCGGCAAGCGTCATGTAGATGTTGGTGCCGTCGAGATTGAAGGAATAGCCGGTCGGGATGACCAGTCCGACCACCGAGCGCTTGGCGCCGGCCTTCTCCATCTTCTCCATCAGCGAGGGCAGGGCCGCTTCCGACGACGAGGTGCCGAGCACCAGCAGCAGCTCTTCCTTGATGTAGCGGATCAGCGACAGGATCGAGAAGCCGTTGTAGCGGCAGACGGCACCGAGCACGACGAACACGAACAGGAACGAGGTCGCGTAGAAGGTTCCGACCAGCATTGCGAGGTTGATGACCGAGCCGATGCCGTATTTGCCGATGGTGAAGGCCATCGCACCGAACGCGCCGATCGGGGCTGCCTTCATCAGCACGCTGACCAGCTTGAACATCGGCGCCATCAGCGCTTGCAGGAAATTGAGCACCGGCGTGCCCTTGTCGCCGACCAGCGCCAGCGCGATGCCGAACAGCACCGAGAAGAACAGCACCTGCAGGATGTCGCCGTCTGCGAAGGCGCCGACGATCGTCGTCGGGATGATGTTCATCAGGAAGCCGGTAACCGACTGGTCATGTGCCTTGGCGGCGTAAGTGTTGACCGTCGAGGCGTCGAGCGTCGCCGGATCGATGTTGAAGCCGGCGCCCGGCTGCACGACATTGGCCACGACAAGGCCGATGATCAGTGCCAGCGTGGAGAAGGTGAGGAAGTAGAGCATCGCCTTGCCGGCGACGCGGCCGACCTTCTGCAGGTCGCTCATGCCGGCGATGCCGGTTGCCACCGTCAGGAAGATGACCGGGGCGATGATCATCTTCACCAGCTTGATGAAGGCGTCGCCGAGCGGCTTCATGCTCTCGCCGATCGCCGGATAGTAATGGCCGAGCAGGATGCCGACGGTGATCGCCACCAGCACCTGGACGTAGAGCTGGGCATAGAGGGGCTTGCGCTGCGCGGCGGGCGCGGCGGATTGGTCTGCGATATGCATCGAACTCTCCCTGGCCGGATGGACGGAACCCGCCCTGCGTGACTTCTCCCATCGCGGCGTTCCGGTCGCCCGCCGCTGCACGGATGTTTGCAAACGCTGTGCCAGATGCCGGACAGGCCGGAATCCCTGGGTTCAGCCGTTCCTGCCTTGCCTTTGACGGAGAGTTGTGCGGATTTCCGCACAGGTCTTGTTTGCCTGGGCGGAATTCCGCATTAGACTGGGGGCAAAGCCGGGGAGCAAAGGGAGAGGGCCGACGCCACAACAGCGCATCGATAGCGGATCCCCCGGGTTTGCCGGCCGCGACCTGCTGCGCGAAGCGGTAGCGCGCCTGCGCGGCCGTTGGCTGTTTGCGGCAATAGCGCTCGCTCTGCTTGCCGGCGCGGTTGCCACCGCCGGGCGCATCGCCGAGGGTCAGGCCGCCGATGACCTGCGCGACGGGGCATTGGCCGCCTTGCCGCTGGCGGCCGGAACCCTGACCGGCGAAATCGAAAAGCAACGTCTCGTGCCGCTGGTGCTGGCGCGCGACGATGCGGTGCGTGAGGCGCTGCGCCGTGCCGGGAAAGTCGAGGAAACAGCGCTCGACGCCAAGCTGAAGGCCATAGCCGGCGATGCGTCGGCCTCGGCCATCTATGTCATCGATACGGCGGGCATGGCGATATCGGCCAGCAATGCCGGCCAGCCGGACAGCTTTGTCGGCATCGATTATAATTTTCGCCACTATTTCACCGATGCGATGGCCAAGGGCGCGGCCAGCCAGTATGGCCTCGGCACGATCAGCGGCAAGCCGGGACTCTACCTTGCCGGCCGTGTCGACGACGGTGGCAAACCGCTTGGCGTCGCGGTTCTGAAGGTCGAACTCGGCGGTGTCGAAGCCAATTGGCGGGCGAGCGGCTTTCTCGTTTTCGTCACCGACGAGCGCGGCGTCGTTCTGGCCACCAGCCAGCCCGACTGGCGGTTCCATGCGCTGGCGCCGCTCTCCGCCGCGGATGCCGCCGCGGCGCATGACCAGCTTCAACTGGTCGACGCCGCCTTCGAGCCGCTGCCGATACGGCGTGGCGCCGGTGACGGCCTGGCGACGATCGAAGAAGCCGGAAAATCGCGCCGGTTCGTCGAGGTGGTGCAGGACTTGCCCGGTGCCGTCCCCGGCTGGCGCCTGTGGCTGCTGACGCCCGCCGATGCCGCCTTGACCGCCGCCGCCAACACGGCGCGCCTGACGACACTGCTCGGGCTGCTGCTGATGGGGCTGCTTGCCTATGTGTTCACCCGGCGCCGGCGCACACGCCGGCTGCGGCAGGAGGCGCTGGCGCGCATGAATGCCGAACTCGAAAGCCGGGTCAGTTCCCGGACCGCCGAACTGACGCGATCGAACACGGCCCTTGCCGGCGAAATCGCCGAGCGCGAAAACGCCGAGGCCAAGGTCCGCCGGCTGCGCGACGATCTTGCCCAGGCCAACCGGCTCTCCATCCTCGGCCAGATCGCCGCCGGCGTGGCGCATGAGATCAATCAGCCGGTCGCCGCCATCCGCACCTATGCCGAGAATGCCCGCCGCTTTCTCGAGGCCGGCAAGACCGAACCGGCAAGCGGCAACCTGACCTCGATCGTCTCGATGACCGAGCGCATCGGCGCGATCACCAGCACGCTGCGCACCTTTGCGCGACGGCCTGGCGTCGCTGCCTCGCCCTTGCCGGTACGCGAGGCGATCGAGGGCGCGCTGTCGCTGCTGTCCGGCCGCATCCGCGATTCCGGCGTCACCATCGTCAAGCCGGGCGGCACCGCATCGCCATTGGTGATGGCAAGCCGCATCCGGCTGGAGCAGATCCTCGTGAACCTGTTGCAGAACGCGCTGGACGCCATGAAGGACCGGCCTGATCCCGGCATTGAGATCGACCTCGCCGAACGCGGCGACCGCGTGCTGATTTCGGTGCGCGACAATGGCCCCGGCCTCGATCAGGACGCCGCCGCCAATCTGTTCATGCCGTTCCAGACCACCAAGGAGAAGGGGCTTGGCCTCGGCCTGGTGATCTCGCAGGAGATCGCCCAGGAATTGGGCGGCACGCTGCGGCTCGACCCCGGCACCGCCAGCGGCGCATCCTTCACCATCGACTTGAGGCGGATCGAATGACGCAGGGATCAGGGCTGGTCGCGCTCGTCGACGACGATGCGGATCTGCTGCATGCCACCACGCAACTGCTCGAACTTGCCGGCTTCACGGTGATCGGGCTCGACGCCGCCGAGGCAGCGCTTGGTGTCGTCGACAGGGACTTCGAGGGTGTGGTCGTCAGCGACATCCGCATGCCCGGCATGAATGGGCTGCAACTCTTCGACCGCGTCAAGGCTGTTGATCCCGACTTGCCGGTGATCCTGGTCACCGGGCATGGCGATGTCGATCTTGCGGTCGCCGCGCTCAAGGATGGGGTCTATGATTTCATCCCGAAACCCTATGCGGGGGAGCGTCTGGTGGAGGCGCTGAAACGTGCATCGGAGAAGCGGCGGCTGGTGATGGAAAACCGGCGGCTCCGCGAAGCCGCCGCACTTGCCGCGGACGGCATGCCGTTGATCGGCGAGGCGCCGGCCATAAGGCGGTTGCGCGAGACCTTGCGCCAGATCGCCGACATGGACGTCGACGTGCTGGTGGAAGGCGAGACCGGAACCGGCAAGGAAGTGGTGGCCGACCTCCTGCACCGGTGGGGCCGGCGGCGTGCAAAGCCGTTCGTGGCACTGAACTGCGGCGCTCTGCCCGAGACCGTCATCGAAAGCGAGCTGTTCGGGCACGAGGCCGGCGCGTTTACCGGGGCGCAGCGACGGCGGATCGGCAGCATAGAGCATTCCAGCGGCGGCACGCTGTTCCTCGACGAGATCGAATCCATGCCGCCGGCCCTGCAGGTCAAGCTGTTGCGGGTGCTGGAGACGCGCAGCCTCACCCCGCTCGGCTCGAACGAAACAAGGCGCCTCGATCTCCGGGTCGTCGCGGCGACCAAGGTCGATCTCAGCCGGCAGGACCAGCGCAGCGATTTTCGCGAGGATCTCTATTTCCGCCTCAACGTGGTGACGCTGCGCATTCCGCCGCTGCGCGAGCGGCGCGGCGATATCGAGATGCTGTTCGGCCACTTCCTTGGCAAGGCGGCGAAACGGTTTGGCCGGCCTGTCGCCAAGGTGAACGCCGCCGTGAGCCATCATCTCCAGTCGCACGACTGGCCGGGCAATGTGCGCGAACTCGCCCATTTCGCCGATCGCGTCGCGCTCGGTCTTGGTCCCGATGACGAAACCAGGTTCTCGCCCGCACGATTGCCAGCGCCCGCCGCCGCACTGCCGGAGCGGGTCGGGCATTACGAGGCGCAGCTCATCCGCGACGCGCTGCGCGACCATGGCGGCGACGTGCGCGGCGCCATCGACGCGCTCGGCGTGCCGCGCAAGACGTTTTACGACAAGCTCAAGCGCTATGGCATCGCCGCATCTGATTTCCGTCCCTCTTGATCTTTCCAAGCGAGTATCGCGAAAGCCATGAACACGACACTTGAAACGACCGCCGATCCCCTGCCGGAAGAACTCGCCCTTCTCAGTGAACGGCTGACGGCGTTCAACGACGGCGATGTCGGCGCGTCCGAAAAGAAGGCGCTGGCGGTGTTCGTGCGCGACGAGATCGGGGCGATCGTCGCCGGCATTTCAGGCTACACCGCCTGGGGCTGGCTCTACGTGCAGTGGCTGTGGGTCGACGAAAGGCTGCGCGGCCAGCACATGGCAGGCCGGATGCTCGACGCGGCCGAACGCGAAGCCGTGGCGCGCGGCTGCCAAAACGCCTGGATCGACACATTCAATCCCAACGCCGCCAAGGTCTATCAGAGGCAAGGCTACCAGCCTTTCGGGACGCTGGCCGATTTCCCGGTCGGCCGCAGCCGCATCTTCCTGCGGAAGAAACTGGTCGACTGATCAGCCAGCCAGCTTTCCGCCGCGCATCGGCCGCGGCGCGCCCGTCGTGCTCGGGAAACTGATCGGCAGGCCGCGCAGCACGCGAACCGCGAGGAAGGCAAAACACTCCGCCTCCACCGCGTCGCCGCTCCAGCCGAGGCTTTCGGCCAGTACGACCTCGACCCCGGCGCGGCTGGCGAGCATCGCCATCATTGTCGGGTTGTGGCGACCGCCACCGCTGACCACCAGCTTCTTCGGCCGGCTGGGCAGAAGGTCGAGCGCCTTGCCGACAGCCGACGCGGTGAAGGCGGTGAGCAGGGCCGCGCCATCCTCGGCGCTCAGGCCGTCGGCCATGGCCGCGCCGAAATCGAAACGGTCGAGTGATTTCGGATAGGCCTTGGTCAGATAGGGATGCTGCAACAGCTTGGCGAGCCGGGCTTCGTCCACCTTTCCCGCGCGGCCAAGCGCACCGTCGCGGTCCATTTCGCCGAGCCCCTTCGATTTGATGAAGTCATTGAGCGGCGCGTTGGCGGGGCCGGTGTCGAAGGCGATGACATTGTCGGCGCCGTCCCACCAGGTGATGTTGGCGACGCCGCCGAGATTGAGTACCGCCACCTCGCCACTGGCGCCGGCGCCGCGCATCAGCGCGGTGTGATAGGCAGCGGCCAAAGGCGCGCCCTGTCCGCCGGCGCGCATGTCGGCCGAGCGGAAATCGTAGGCGACCTTGGTGCCGAGGATGGCATGCATGAGGTCGCCGTCGCCGAGCTGCCGGGTCTGGCCGAGCCGTCCGACCTGCGGCGCGCGATGCAGCACGGTCTGGCCGTGAAAGCCGACGACCCCGATCTCGGCCATCGTCATGCCATAACCTTCCACGAGTTCCTTCACCGCTGCCGACTGCGCGCGCGTCAGCGCCTCTTCGGCCTTGCGGAAAATCGCAGGTTCCGGCCCGGTGAAATTCCAGGCCCGCGCCGCCGCCAGCGTCTCTTCCAGCAGCGACCGGATCGACGCGGGATAAGGCATCAGCCGGTAAGTGCCGAAATCGTCCATCCGCTCGCCATCGGTCTTGATCAGGGCGACATCGATGTTGCCGTCAAGCACCGTGCCGGTCATCAGGCCGACGGCCCAGATTGGTTCCATCATTGAGCTCCATTGATGAGGTCGCCGACCGCTTGCCGAAGCTGAACGATGCCGCTGTCGAAATGACGTGTCGGATGGATCCGGTTGGTAAGCAAGGTCCATGCCTGACCCTTGTCGAAGTCGATCCACAATCCTGTGCCGGTGAAGCCGGTGTGGCCGATCGTTCCCGGACCGCACAGCGCACCGCCGGACCAGCCTTGGTAAGGGCGCTCCCAGCCATGGGTGCGGGTGGCCGATAAGGGCTCGCGCATCAGCGCGATCAACCGTTCGGATGCGCCGGTTCCGTCCAGCAATCCCCAGGCGAAATCGAGCACCGAAGCAGCTGTGCCGAACAGGCCGGCATGACCCGCACCCTGCAGCGCCGAGCAATTGTCGTCGTGGACCTCGCCGGACAGCACGCGATGGCGCCAGGTGCAGTCCTCGGTCGCCGCGGCGGCATCGGGTTCCGCGAACCAGGCAAAGCCTGGGCCGGGTTCCATGGCGCGGATGCTCTTGCCCGACAGCCGCTCCATCGCAAAGCCGAGCAGGATGAAGTTGATGTCGGAATAGACAGGGTCGCGCGCCCGCCATTCGCGCTGCAGGACGAAGGCGCGCAGCAGCTCGGGGTCCCGCCCATAGGTGTAGATCGGCTCGACGGCCGGAAAGGGCGTCTGGTGGCCCAGGCACTGGCGAAACGTCACCTCCCGCTCCCATGCGTTCGCGTCATACTGGCGAAGGTCGGGAAGCAGGGAAATCAGCGGCGCGTCGAGATCGATGATGCCGTCCTGCGCCAGCGCCAGGATACGCGGCGTGGTAAAGATCACCTTGGTCAGCGACGCCAGGTCGAACCAGGTCTCAACAGTCATCGGCCTGACCTTAGGCACAAGCTGCGCGGAGCCGATCGCTCTGGTGATGCGCTCGCCGTTTCTGCCGACCAGGCCGAGCACGCCGCCGGGAATGCGCTTAGCCGCCACTGCCGCTGCGAGCGGTTGGAACGCGCGATCGAAGAGCTGGGCAAGGGGGCTCAATGCCGGCCACCGCACGTGGGCATGTCGTCAAACGGAAAAGTCGGCGATCCTTCGCACCCCCCTCTGTCCTGCCGGACATCTCCCCCGCAAGGGGGGAGATTGGCCGTAATAGCGGCTTTCGCCAATCGCCGACGTCGCAGGAAGGGGCGGGATGCCGAAGCTGCTAATCTCCCCCCTTGCGGGGGAGATGGCCGGCAGGCCAGAGGGGGGTGCTGTCCCGCCGACCTTGCATATCCCAGTGCACCGTCCATCACACCTCCACCCTCGCCATGTGATCCCCGCCAAACCGCTCCCATTTCGCCGGCGCCGGCTCGAACCCTGGCGGGCGCACCAGCGAAGGCACCTGGCGTGTGTCGATCTCGAAATGCTCGCGCCGACGGTCGATAGCCGGAACGGCTGATATGAGCTTCTTCGTATAGGAATGTCTCGGCTTCGACAGCACGGACTGTGCGTCGCCGATCTCGACGATCTGGCCGGCATAGATGACTGCGATGCGGTGCGCGATCCGCTCGACCACCGCCATGTCATGCGAGATGAACAGATAGGCCAGCCCAAACTCGCGCTGCAGGTCGACCAGCAACTCCAGCACCTTGGCCTGCACCGACACATCGAGCGCCGACACTGCTTCATCGAGGACCACGACGGACGGGTTGAGCATCAGCGCGCGCGCAATGCACAGCCTTTGCCGCTGGCCACCGGAGAATTCATGCGGATAGCGCTCGAGGCTGTTCTTGGGCAGGCCGACGCGTTCCAGCAGGCGCGCCATTCTGGCCCGCGTTTCGGCATCCACCCGGCCGCCGGTGGCGATCACGGGTTCCGCCAGAATGCTCTCGATCGTCAGCCTTGGATTGAGAGAGGCATAAGGGTTCTGGAACACCATCTGTATGGGCCTGGCGCTGCGCCTCGGCGAGGCCGCTCGGGCGCCGACCGAGAAGCCGCCGCGCGCCGGCCGCACAAGCCCTAGCACCGCCTTGGCGGCAGTGGATTTGCCCGAACCGCTTTCGCCGACGATGGCCAGCGTCTCGCCGTGCATCAGGTCGAAATCGACGCCGTCGACGGCATGCACCGCGCCGGTGGCGCGGCTGAAGAAACTGCTCTTGAGGGGAAACCGAACCACGAGGCCATCGACCTTCAAGGCCGGTTCGGCGCTCGCGCCGTTGTCGCGTTGCCCATCCGAGCGCGTCGCGCGACCGCTGGCGAAATGCGGCACGGCGTGCAGCAGATGCTGGGTGTAGGGATGCTGGGGGCTGTCGAGGATCCGGTTGAGCTCACCCTGTTCGACGGCCTGCCCGTTCTGCATCACCATCACCTTGTCGGCGATGCCGGCAACCAGGCCGATATCGTGGGTGATGAAGATGACGGACATGCCGCTTTCGCGCTTCAGCTCGGCAAGCAGCGCCATGATCTGTGCCTGCACGGTAACGTCGAGCGCCGTCGTCGGCTCGTCGGCGATCAGCAGGCGCGGGTTGCAGGCCAGTGCAATGGCGATCATCACCCGCTGCAGCATGCCGCCGGACAGCTGGTTGGGCGTGTATTTCAGCCGCCTTGCGGCATCGGGAATGCGCACGCGGTCGAGTGCGTCCTTGGCTGCCGCAGTAGCCTGCCGGCCGGTCAGGCCGCGATGCAGGCGGAACGATTCCTCGATCTGGGTGCCGATGGTCAGCACCGGGTTGAGCGAGGTCATCGGTTCCTGAAAAATCATGCCGATCTCGGCGCCGCGAATGCCGGTCAGTTGCGGTTCGGTCGCGGTCGTCAACTCGAAGACGGTCCCATTGGCCCGCTTGAGCTTCATCGAGCCGCCAGTGATGCGGCCGCCACCGAAATCGACGAGCCGGTTGATCGACAGCGCCGTCACCGACTTGCCCGAGCCGCTTTCGCCGACAATGGCCAGCGTCTCGCCATCGGCGATATCGAAACCGACGCCGCGCACCACCTCGTTGGCCCGGGGGTCGCGGCCGAAGCCGACGCGCAGGTCCGAGACTGACAAGAGCGGGGTCATGCGAACGCGCTCCGCATCCTCGGGTCGAGTATGTCGCGCAAGGCGTCGCCCAGAAGGTTGAAGCCGAGAATGCTGATCATGATCGCCAGCCCCGGGAAGATCATCAGCCAGGGTGCCGTCTCCATCAGGTTGCGGCTGTCGCTCAGCATCAGTCCGAGCGACGCGGCGGGCGGCTGCGTGCCGAGGCCGAGAAAACTCAAGCCGGCTTCGGTCAGCAGCGCCCAGGCCAGTGCCAGCGTCACCTGTACGGTCAGCGGCGCCACCAGGTTGAGCAGCAGGTGGCGCGTGACGATGTAGCTTGAGCTGCTGCCGAAGGTGCGCGCGGCATCGACGAATTCGCGTGTCTTGAGCGACAGCGCGGGGCCGCGCACCACGCGGGTGAAGATCGGCGTGTAGACGATGCCGATGGCAACGACGCTGGTCCAGGTGCCGGGGCCGGCAACGGTGACGATGAGCAGCGCCAGGAGGATCGCCGGGAAGGCCAGCAGCACGTCCATGATCCGCATCACGACGCCGTCCCAGCGGCGCCCGAGCCAGGCGGCGGCCAACCCCAGGATCGTTCCGGCAAGCGCCGCGAAGGCCACCGAGAAGAAGGCGACGGTAAAAGACTGGCCGATGCCCGCCATCAGGCGGCTGGCGACGTCGCGGCCGAACAGGTCGGTGCCCATCCAGTAGGCGGCGCTGGGCGCATGCAGGCGGTCGATACGGTACTGCGTGATCGGATTGTGCGGCGTCAGCCCGAGCAGGCCGAGGATGGCAAGCAGCAGATAGACGCACACGATGACGCCGCCAATGCGGCCGCTGCCATGGCCGAAGATGGCACGCAGGATGTGCATCACTGTTCCCCCAGCCGGATGCGCGGATCGAGCGCGACATAGGCGAGGTCGACCAGGAGATTGACGATCATGAAGTTGAAGGCGATGAACAGCACGCTGCCCTGCACCAGCGCGTAATCGCGCTGCAGGATCGCGTCGAGCACCATGCGTCCGAGGCCGGGCAGGGCGTAGATCTGCTCGACGATGACGGCGCCGCCCAGGAGGTAGCCGAATTCTATGCCGCTCAGCGTCACCACCGGGATCAGTGCATTGGGAAGCGCATGCCGCCAGATGACGCTGCGCGCCGAAGCGCCCTTGCTGCGCGCGGTGCGCACATAATCGTCGCTCAACACGTCGAGCATTGCCGAGCGCGCAATGCGGGTGACCGATGCCGCGAAGGCAAAGCCGAGCGTGATGGCGGGCAGGATCAACTGGCTGAGATTGCGCAAGGGATCCTGCCAGAGCGGCACGAATTCGCCCATCGCCGGCAGCACGCCGAAGCCCGCCGACAGCGTGTAGATGATCAGCAAGCCAAGCACGAAGCTCGGCGTCGACTGGCCGATCATGGCGACGACGCGCACACCGAGATCGGACAGCTTCTCGTTGTGAGTGGCGGCGTAGATGCCGGCCGGCATGCCGACGGCAAGTGCAATGATCATAGAGAGGAGCGCCAGCTCCAAGGTCAGCGGGAAGCGCTCGAGGATGACGTCGAGAACCGGCCTGCCATAGGTGACGGATATGCCGAAATTGCCGTGCAGGATGCCGCCGATCCAGCGCCAGTACTGGACGAACCAGGGCTGGTCGATGCCGAAATAGGCGGCGAGCGAATCCCGTTGTGCCGGCGTCAGCAGGCCGGCCTCGGTGCCCAGCATCGCCGTGATCGAATCGCCGGGCACCATCCGGATCGCGACGAAGACCAGGATGGACACGCCAAGCAGCACGAGAGGAAACGTCGCCAGCCGTCGCAGGAGATAGTTCACGCCAGGAAGACCTCTCGTCCCATTGCCGAAGCTACTGGATCGTCACCTTGCTCAGGCTGAACAGCGTGCCGGTCGGCGTCGGCACGAAACCGGATATGTTCTTCTGCTGCGCCGTGTAGCTGTAAGAGGTGTAGAGCCAGATCCACGGCGACATTTCGGCGAGATGCTTCTCGAATTCGGCGAAGATCGCTTTGCGTTTGGCTGGATCGGTCTCTGCGCGGCCCTGCTGCATCAGGCTGTCGAGCGTATCGTCGATGTAGTTCGCCACCTTTTGCAGATTGCCTGATTTGGTCCAGTAGCGGTTGTACATGGTATAGGGGTCGGCCCGGCCGCCATTGAGCGCGATCGCCATGTCGAAATCGCCCTTCAGCCAGGCGTCGACATAGACGTTGAGTTCCATCATCTTGATATCGAGTTTGACGCCGATTTCGGCGAGCTGCGACTGGATGACCTGGGCTTCGGCCGCTGCCGTCGGCGGCTCGCCCGTGGCGCCGATCACGGTCGCCGAAAAGCCGTCGGCAAAGCCGGCCTCGGCCATCAGCTTCTTGGCCCTTTCGACATCGCGCTTGTAGCAGAACAACTGGCTGGGATCGGTGGCCAGCGCCGGGATGGTCAGCGGTCCGGTGACCTTGCCTTCGCCCAGCGCGGCGGTGTCCAGCACCTCCTGCCGGTCGATGGCGCAGGAGATCGCCTGGCGCACCTTGAGCTCGGTCATCGGCTTCCGCGACGGGTTGAGCTGCAGCACGTTGTAGGCCAGCACCGGCACGCGGTTCAGTTGCAAGTTGGCTTCCTTCGGCACCAGCGTGGCGACGAGCGGATCGTTGAGCAAGGCGAAATCGATCTGCTTGGTGCGCATGGCGGCGAGGATCGCCGCCTCGTCGGGCAGCACACTGATCTCGATGCCGTCGACGCCGGTCGCGCCGCCGGCCCAGTTCTTGTTGGCGCTCAAGACTTCCTTGGCGTTGGGATCCCACTTGTCGAGCTTGAACGGGCCCGAACCGACCGTCCTGGTGCCGATCGAGCCGGCCTTGATCTCGGCCACCGGAACGATGGCCGCGTTGACGTCGCTCATTGCCGTCAGGATAGGCGCGTCGGCCTGCGACAGGTGGAACACGACGGTCGCCGCATCCGGCGTGTCGATGCTGGCGATCGACAGGAAGTTGGCGCGGGCGGCGGCACCGGTCTTCTCGTCGAGAATGCGCTCGAACGACGCCTTGACGTCGGCCGGGGTCACGGCGGTACCGTCCTGGAATTTCGCCTTGGGATCGAGCTTGAAGGTCAGCTCCTTGCCGTCCTTCGAAAACTCCCAGGAGGAGGCGATGGCGGGGATGATCCGCAGGCTGGCGTCGACGCGCACCAGCGGCTCATAGATCAGCTCCAAAAGCCGCAGCGAGGAAAAGGCCGTCTGCTTGTGCGGATCAAGCCCGGTGGCGTCCTGGGACCAGGCCATGTGCAGCGTCGCCGCCTGCGCCGAAACCGTCGCGATGCCGAGCATCGCGGCAAGGGTGATGCCCGAAAGCAGCCTTCTTGTAAGATGAACCATTCTCGTCTCCCATTATTGAACTCGATGCCTTGCAGTTTCCGAGGACCGCTTCCAAGGCACACATGCTATGGAGTGTCGGCCCAGTCTATGCGGCTTGACGCCGTCTTGTCTAAAGCGGCTTCAGGTCGCTTCGTCGCCGATCGCCTTTCGCAGGAACCCTCCGGCCCTGGACAAAGCGGCCCGCGCCGCGTCGACATCAAGGCCCGTGATGGTCACCAGGATCGCCAGCTTGACGTCCTTGCCGGTCCGGTCGAGCGCCTGCCGCGCCTGCGGCGCGGTACAGCCGGTCGTCTGCATGACCATTCTGATCGCCCGGGCCACCAGCTTCCTGTTCGACGGGTTCAGGTCGACCATCAGATTCTGGTAGCTCTTGCCGATCCGGATCATCGAGGCCGTGGTCAGCATGTTGAGCACCAGCTTCTGCGCGGTTCCCGATTTCAGCCGCGTCGAGCCGGTGAGCACTTCGGGGCCGACGATCGGCGAGATCGCGATGTCGGCGATACCGGCAATGGCCGATGCCGGATTGCAGGAGAGGGCGACCGTCGTTGCGCCGATCTGCCTGGCATGGGTCAGCCCGCCGATGACATAGGGCGTGCGTCCGCTGACCGCGATGCCGACCACCACGTCGTCGGGTGTGAGTCCGATCCCCTGTAAGGCCTTGGCGCCCATCTTCGGGTCATCCTCGGCGCCTTCGAGCGAGCGCACCAGCGCGTCGGACCCGCCGGCAATCAGGCCGACCACCATGCCTTCGGGCACGCCGAATGTCGGCGGGCATTCCGAAGCGTCGAGCACGCCAAGCCGGCCGCTGGTGCCGGCGCCCATGTAGATGAGGCGCGCGCCCCTCTGGAAGGCAAGCACGATCCGGTCCACCGCGGCGGCGATTTCGGGCAGCACCTTTTCGACGGCCGCTGGGACGATCTTGTCCTCGTCATTGATCCTGCGCAGCACGTCGAGGGTCGGCAGCAGATCGATGTCGACGGTCCTTGGGTTCCGACCCTCGGAAACCAAGCGATCCAGCTCAGACATCAATCCTTGCTCGGTCATCCCAGCGCTTTCAAAAATTCTGCCGCACGACGCCCGGCATGACTCGACGGGCAGCCAGTGCGGACGGACCTTGGGGTCCGTCATCGCAGTTTTTCTTTGTTAACTTTCTAGAATTTGATATTCGTATCGTCAACGGAGATTTGGAATATTCTATTCCTGCCCAAATTGGCTATCCCTTGCAAACCGAACGCTTGGCAAGAATGATCGCGCCGGATACGGCGTCGCCGTCGGCGGGCTTCAGGCGGCGGCGCACATCGGGAGAAAGCCAGGGCTCCAGCGGGCTGGCGAGGCCGCCCAGCAACGTCACGCGCAGCGCGCCTTTTTCGAACAATACCCGCACCAGCGTGTCGATCTGTTCGGCGGCACCTTGCACGATGCGGCGCCCCACGGGATCGCCCTGGTCGGCATGGCGCATCACCATGGGTGCAAGCGCGGCATAGTCCGTGGCACTGGCGCGGTCCATCCAGGCGACAGCCTCCATGGGGTCGCCCGCGAAGCGCTGCATGACCTCCGCCAGCAGCGCCGTGCGCTCGTGGCGGCCGTCATGGGCGCGCAATGCCAGTTGCACGGCTTTCAATCCAAGGTCGGCGCCGCTGCCCTCGTCGGAGATCGGAAACCCGTAGCCGCCGGCGCGCAGGTCGCGGCCCTCGACGAAGCCGAGGCCGATCGAGCCGGTCCCGGCGATGACGATGGCGCCGTCCCGGCCGGAATGCGCGCCAAGGCAGGCACCGATGCCGTCGCTGACGAAGTCGATGCTGGCAAAGGGATGCGCGATTGCCCGCAACGCCTCAAGCGCGCCTTTGCGGCCGATGCCGGCAAGGCCGATGCCGGCATGGATCTTGGCGGTCTCGGCTGGCGCGAAACCTGCTTCCTCGATCGCCGCGCCGAAAGCTTTGGCGATGGAGGCCCAGGCTGCCTCGATGCCGAGCCGCGTCGTCGCCGGCCCCGACAGGCCCTGTCCCAGCACCGTGCCTTGCGCGTCCTCGAGACGGGCGCGGCAACCGGTGCCGCCGCCATCGACGCCGAGAAAATAATCCGCTTCGGTATTCATGCGCCCAGCCGCTCGATGCCGGCGCCGCACAGGCGCAGCTTGCGGTCCAGTTGCTCGTAGCCGCGGTCGAGGTGATAGACGCGGTTGATTGTCGTCTCGCCTTCACAGACCAGCGCCGCCAGCACCAGCGACACCGAAGCCCGCAGATCGGTGGCCATCACTTGCGCGCCGTGCAATTTCTCGCCGCCGCGCACCAGCGCCATCGTGCCTTGCAGCTTGATGTTGGCGCCGAGCCGCATCAGTTCGGGCACATGCATGAAGCGGTTCTCGAAAATGGTTTCGCGCAGCAGCGACGCACCCTGGGCGCAGCACATCAGCGCCATGAACTGCGCCTGCAGGTCGGTCGGAAAGCCCGGATAGGGTTCCGTCGTCAGATCCGCGGCCTTGAGCGGCCGGTCGCGCGAGACGATCAGACCGCGATCGCCTGGCCAGACGCTGACGCCGGTCGCCTCCAGCAATTGCACCACCGAGGCCATGTGCTCGAGCCGGGCGTGCGTCAGTTCGAGCTGGCCGCCGGTGATGGCGGCCGCGATGGCATAAGTGCCGGCCTCGATGCGGTCGGGGATGATGTCGTGCCTGGCGGCGTGCCAGCTGGTGTCGCCCGCGATCAGGATACGGTGCGTGCCGGCGCCTTCGATGCGCGCGCCCATGGCAACGAGGCAGGCGGCGAGATCGGCCACTTCCGGCTCGCGCGCCGCGTTCAGGATCTCGGTTTCGCCCTTGGCCGCGGTCGCCGCCATCATGGCGGTTTCCGTCGCCCCGACCGATGGCGAGGGGAGCACGATGCGCGTGCCGGTCAGCCCGTTCGGGGCCGAGGCGACGATCAGGCCGTTCTCGACGGCGATCCTGGCGCCAAGCGCGGCGAGTGCGGCGACATGCATGTCGACCGGCCGCGCGCCGATCGCGCAGCCGCCCGGCAGCGAAACCCGGGCATGGCCGAACCGCGCCAGCAACGGCGCCAGGACGAGCACCGTCGCCCGCATTTTTCGTACCGTGTCGTAGGAGGTCTCCTTGGAAACGGCGGTACTTGTGTCGATTGTGGCGGCATGGGCGGACCGGGTGATTTCGGCGCCGTGAAGTCGCACCACGCCGAGCATGTTTTCGACGTCGGTCACATCGGGCAGATTGGTCAGTTCCAGCGGGTAGGGGCTGAGCAGCGCAGCCGCGATCTGCGGCAAAGCGGCATTCTTGGCGCCCGATATGGTGACCGCGCCTTCCAATCTCCGTCCGCCGACGATCCGCAATCTGTCCATGGCTGAAACCTTGACGGCCACATCCGATGACCTGCCCGGGGAATCCCCGAGCGACCCCGGGTCGAGCCGAGAATTAATTCTGCGTTCTTGGCTGTCAATCAAATTTGGAATAATTTATTCCTCGTCTTGCAGTGAAGAGCGAGGGGTTCCCGTGTCCGTCTTAAGCAGGATCAGTGCCGAGCTCGACGGCATGGCGCCCGGCGATCGCGAGATCGGCCGTTATATCATCGACAATCCCGACCAGATGCTGCGGCTGTCGACGGCGGCACTTGGGGCCGAGATCGGCCGCAGCCAGTCTAGCGTCGTCAAGTTCAGCCAGAAGCTCGGCTATGCCAGCTATCAGGAGCTCAAGCTCGCCGTCAGCGAGGCCAAGGCGCAGGATTGGCAGGTGCCGGCCGGCGTCATCCATGGCTCGATCGAGGTGGGTGATACTTTTCCGGTCATCCTGAAGAAGCTGATCGGCAGCAAGCTGCTGTCGATGCAGCAGACCGTCGCCGCCAACAGCGAGCGCATCCTCTCCAGGACGCTGGACCTGCTTGATGGCGCGCGGCGCATCCATCTGGTCGGCGTCGGCGCCTCCTCGCTGGTGGCGCGCGATTTTTCATACAAGCTGATGAAGCTCGGCCGCAATGTGCTGCATGACAGCGACAGCCACATCCAGATGGCCAACGCCTCGACGCTCGGGCCTGACGATGTGCTGTTCGCGCTGTCCTATTCCGGCGCCAGCATCGAAACCTTGCGTATCGCGGAGCTTGCCAGCAAGCGTGGCACGACGGTGATCGCCGTCACCGGCCTGCACGACAATCCGCTGAGCCGCGTCGCCGACATCCGCCTCTACACCCTCGCCGACGAGGAACGCGCGCGCTCTTCCTCCATCACCGCGCGCGACGCGCAGCTGACGCTGACCGACCTTCTGTTCATCCTGCTGGTACAGAAGCAGCCCGACGCCAACGACTACGTTCACAACAGCGAGGCGGCGGTCACGGTGCTGAAGGCCGAGCGCTCGTCGTAAAGGCCTCAGACGCTTTCGAGATAGGTCTCGATCTCGAAATCGCTGACGTTGAGGGCAAACGTATTCAATTCCTGGCGTTTGCAGGCGACGAAGGAGTCGCGCAGAATCGCCGGGAAGATCTCCGCCACATGCGTCCCGCCTTCAAAGGTTGCAATCGCCGACGCCCAGTCCGGCGGCAATTTGGCCGGGGCAACGCCTTGCCCGTCACTCCCCGCCGGGTCGCCTGGCGACATCTGCTTCTCGATGCCGATCAGCGCGGCGCCCAGTATGGCGGCAAGCACGAGATAGGGGTTGGCGTCGGCTCCCGAGACGCGATGTTCGATGCGGCGCGCGCCGGTCGGGCCGCCGGGGATGCGGATCGCGACCATGCGGTTCTCGTAACCCCAGGCGACCGCGGTCGGCGCGTAGGATCTCGGGCGCAGCCTGCGGTAGGAATTGAAGTGCGGCGCGAACACCAGCGTGCTTTCGGCCATCGCCGCCAGCAGCCCGCCGACCGCGTGCCGCATGGTGTCGGAACCCTGGTCGGTGCCGTCGTCGAATACGTTGCGCCCATCGGCATCGACCAGGCTGAAATGGACATGGAAGCCGTTGCCGGCGCGATCGCCATAGGGCTTGGCCATGAAGCAGGCGGCAAAGCCGTGTTTGCGGGCAATGCCCTTCACCGTGCGCTTGAACAACACCGCATCGTCGGCCGCCCGCAAGGCGTCGGCGACATGGTTCAGGTTGATCTCGAACTGGCCGACGCCGTTTTCGGCGATTGCCGTGTCGACGGGAATGCCTTGCGCCCGGCAGGCTTCATAGATGTCGTGGATGAAGGCTTCGAAATCGTCGATCTCGTCGATCGACAGCGCCGCGTCGGAATCGAGACGCCGCCCGGTGACCGGTGAGACCGGTCCGACCGGCCGCTGCGATTGCGGATCGACCAGGTAGAATTCGAGTTCGGTCGCCGCGACAGGCGTCAGGCCGAGCGCCTTGTAGCGACCGAGGATGCGAGCCAGTGCCCGCCGGGGGTCGCCGAGATAGGGCGCTCCGCTCTCATCGGCGAGCCAGAGCGGGACGAGCGCCGTCGGATGCGCCGTCCATTCCACCGGCAGAATGCCGCGACCCGTCCATTGGCAAAGGCCATCGGCATCGCCGGTCGAGAAGACCAGGCTGTTGCCTTCGATGTCCTCGCCCCAGACATCGAGCCCGATCAGCGAGTAGGGCATGCGCAGCTTGCCCTCCAGTGCCTTGCGGGCCTGCTCGACGGGGATGCGTTTTCCCCGCATGATGCCGTTGAGGTCGCACACCGCGGCCCTCAGGCTCTGGATGTCGCTTCGGCTTTCAAGCCAGTTCAAAACGTCCGCAATTGCATCGCTCAATTTCAAACCTCTGGTTCCCTGCGGTGTCGCGTCTGAGGCGAGCACCCTATTTTTACGACAAAGCGGCTGATGAGTTCATGAAGGCATCTCCGACATCGGTCGGAAAAGTTTCCTTCATTTTTTCAAGTCATTAGCCGGTATGTCGGGAGGCATTTCAGGAACCAATTGCGCGATCTGCGATCGCAACATAGCGACAAGGCAAGGGAAAGCCAAGCGGCATCTGGGGTCCAGGAGACACCGGCCTAGCTCCTCGCTTCCGGGAATCTGACCTGCCGCAGGATGTGGGCAGCACCCTCGTCGATGTCGCGAACGATGGCCGCCCGCGCTCGCGCACCGTCCTGCGCCTCGATCGCGGCAACGACTTCCTCGTGATAGTCGATATCCAGGATGGAGGAGAGGTCGTCCTCGAATCCCACGGCGAGGTTTCTGAGAAACGGGCCGACCTGCATCCACACCGTCTCGATCAGGAAGATCATCTGCTCGTTGCCGCAATGGCGATAGATCGAGAACTTAAAATCGTGGTTCTTCCTGAGATAGTCGCCGATATCGCCTTTGCGGGCCGTCAGGGTCAGTTCTGTGCAATGGCGTCGGATCGCCCGCAGATTGTTGCCGTTGATCAGTTTCGTCGCAAGCTCGGTCGCCGGGCCTTCGAGCAGTGTGCGCACGGCGGTCAATTGCGAGAACCGCTCGGCCGAGATCACCGGCACCTCGACGCTGCCATTCGGCATCGGGCTCAGTGCCCGCAATGCCTGCAGCCGCATGAAGGCACTGCGCACCGGCATGTCGCTGGTGCCGAGTTCCCTGGCGAGCCTGCGCGAGGTCAGCTTCTGACCGGGCAGGAATTGGCCCGACATCAGGGCTCGCACAAGCTCCAGATAGACCTTCTCGTGCAAGGGCACGGTGTCGACGGCGGTCAAACCGAAATGTGTTCTGCCGGCCATTGGCGGGGCGCACCTTCATCCGTTCTGAAAATGACCTGACGACACGCGCCGCGGACAAAGCTTAGGCCCGGCACGGCGGGAACACCCAAGCCGCCGATTGACCAGGCATGATAGACGCTTCGATCGTTGCGCGGCAAGCCAACCGCCGGAGCCGGCGTGGTGCGGCGGGCTGCCTTCCTTTCCGGCTATCGATCCGGAGCCTCTTTTCCTGCGCCAGATGCGTCAGCAAATTCCTGGTGATCCGGCCGACGTCGTTCATGGCATCGCCCGCGGGCAAGGCGCCGCACCAGGCGACCGAACTCGCGCAGAAGATCAGACCGCCCGAGGGCAGATGGCGCAGCGTCATCTCCGCGCAGCGGCGCTCGTCGCGCTCTCTGTCACCTCCTTCGTACCAGCGCGTCGCGTCATGGACGAAGCTGTCCGGGAATCCGGTCGCGCGGGCAATGACCATGGTGTCGGGGGATGTGCCCAGATGCGGGTCGGTGGCATCGACCTCGTAGCCGGCGGCGCCTCCAAGCACGATGCCCTCGTCGCCGAAGGTCTCGCTGGTGACGCCGTCGAACAACCACGCGGCCGAGGGCTGACGGCTTTCCGGCGTACGCGTGAAAGGCCGCGCGCCATCGAAACCCATCAGCGAGATGGCGACGCCGGTCAGCGAGAACTCGCCGCGCCCGCTGGCGCGCAGGTAGCCTCCCGGCTGGTTGGTAATCGACAGTGACTGTTCGGCGATGGGGCCGTCCCAGGTCCGGCCCGCCTCGAGCGGCGAGCGGCGCAATTCCATCAGATCGTCCTGGAACGCCACCTTGCCGGCAAAGCCATTGCCGCCGAGATAGGCGATGCTGCCGCCCGCCGCCGCGAATTGGCGCAGCGCATGCTCCATCTCGACCGACATGTATTCGGGATGGCTACCGGTGATGACCGCCTGATACTCCTGCAGGCCGGCAAGACCCAGTTCGTGCAGGTCGCGGTCGGTGATGAGATCGAAGGCGATATCATTGTTGTGGCAGAAGCGTAGAAAATGCAGGTCGACCGGCAGATTGTGCGGGCAGCCGCAGAGCGGATACTTGTAGTCGTCACGCAGCGTCGCCTTGGGCTTCCTGGTGGAACAGATCGACACGCCGCTGAGGTCGCTGTGATAGTCGTAGAGCGACTTCAGATTGTTATCGATCGCGAAGCGATGGCCGCGATCTTCGCACATCCATTCGTAGAGATGCGCCGGCAGGAATTCGTCCGCGTAAGCGAGATAGGTGGCCGTCGGCACCAGGAACAACAACGGCGCCCGGCGCTCCGACGAAGTGATGAAGAAGACGATACGCTCCGATCCTTCATCGTGACCGACCTCGAAGGCATAGACCCCGGCGGGCGCCTCGGCGGGAACCTGCAATTGGTATGAGGCCGGCCACTGCAACGCCTCCATGTCGTCGTCGTGGCAATGCACGGCGTCGTAATGCGACGGCACCAGCCGGGGGTCGAAACTCGACCCGTCCCAGCGGCGCGAGGTCATGCAGAAGGCGGGCTGGTTGACCGTTTCCAGGAAGAGGACGCGATCGGTGCCTGTCGAGGCGAGCGGGCCTCTCGGCAGCAGGGTCGGAAACGTCCAGGCGATACGGCCAGCCGCGGTTTGCAGCGAGATCGTCGAGAATTTCGCGTTGAGCGACCTGACATCGTTTGCCGTGCTGGTGCCGAAGACCATGTCACCGGTCAGGAGCCGCCACGGCAGGTCGAATCGACGATCCAGGCGAAACGGCGACAGGAGATCGTCCGAATCGATCCGCAGCACGGTCGCGCCGTCGTTCGACGAAATCTCGACCTTGAGCCAGGTGTTTGCCGGCAAGACCACGTCGCTATCGGGCGAGTTGCCGTCGTCGCCTGATATCAGCCGCCCGTCCTGCAAGCCGAGGCGCAGGTTTCCGCTTTCGAACAGCACGCGGGCGCCATCGTTGCGGGTCAAGTATACTTCGAAGGCGACGCCTTCGATCTCGGTGGCCTTGGCAAGTTCCGCCGCCGCGACCCTGAGGAAGGATCCGTGATCGAAATCGCGACGGGACACGGCATTTCCCGTCGGCTCGACGCGCCAGCCCATCGGCTCGGCCGCTTGCGTGTCGAGCCGCACGACGTGCACGTCGCGTACCGGCCGCGACGACGAGACATGGAGGGCGACTGGTGTTCCTGCCGCTGTATGCCAAGGAACGGTATAGCCTGAGACGGCCATGGCGCCGTGGTCGACGGGGCGTTTCATCGCCGCAAAAATCCGCGTCGCGATCCCGGCTGTCGCACTCTCCCCGGCTGTCGCACTCTCATTGATGGCAAACTGGACAATTCTTTCATACCTTTGGGTCAGGAGGGCGCATATATCCCCTCGGCCTTGCTTGCTGATTAAGTCCGTAGAAATCTCGCTCAGCCATCGATGGCCTCGGCAAATGCGAGTTCTAGGCATCCGTCGCAGGCATCCGCTTGGTGCCTGATCCACGACGACATTATCGCGATCGTCCGAAACCGGACAGTCGTTCTCGAAGGTCGGCCTCTTCATCACAAAACTTGACCTTCACGCACTTGCACGTCCGGCCGCTCTCTGGCTTTTTGGGGTACCCATCCGAACGGACTGATTCGCGTCATGCCGCTCGATTGCAATGTCTTGCAGGCAGTCTGCTTGTGGGTCGTGAAGCGCACGCAATTGGCGAAGGAGAAGCAGGCATGGCCGAGTTCAAGAAGCCGGAAATCTCCGAGATGAGACCCAAGATCACCGTGATCGGCGTCGGCGGCGGCGGCGGCAACGCGATCAACAACATGATCGTGGAACAGCTTCAGGGAACCGAGTTCATTGCCGCCAACACCGATGCCCAGGCGCTGACTATGTCGAAGGCGACGCGGCTGATCCAGCTTGGCGCGCACGTCACGGAAGGCCTTGGCGCCGGCTCGTTGCCCGAGATCGGCCGTGCCGCGGCCGAAGAATCGCTGGACGAGATCATGGATCATTTGGCCGGCACCCACATGTGTTTCGTCACTGCCGGCATGGGCGGCGGCACCGGAACCGGTGCGGCCCCGATCATCGCCCAGGCGGCGCGCAAGGCCGGCATCCTGACGGTCGGCGTCGTCACCAAGCCGTTCACCTTCGAGGGCAGGCGCCGCATGCAGATGGCCGAAGAGGGCATCGAGCGGCTGCGCGAGGCCGCCGACACCGTGATCGTGATCCCCAACCAGAACCTGTTCCGGATTGCCGATGCCAAGACCACTTTTGCCGATGCCTTCGTCATCGCCGACAGGGTGCTTTATTCAGGCGTCAGCTGCATTACCGACCTCATCGTCAAGGAAGGCCTGATCAATCTCGACTTCGCCGACGTCAAATCGGTGATGCGCGGCATGGGCCGCGCCATGATGGGAACCGGCGAGGCTTCGGGCGAAGGCCGGGCGATGAAGGCGGCGGAAGCCGCGATCGCCAATCCGCTGCTTGACGAAATGTCGATGAAGGGCGCCAAGGGCGTGCTGGTGTCGATTTCGGGCGGCCGGGACATGACCCTGTTCGAGGTCGACGAGGCGGCCACGCGCATCCGTGAAGAGGTCTATGAGGACGCCGATATCATCGTCGGCGCCATCTTCGACAAGAGCATGGAAGGCCGCTTCAGGGTCTCGGTGGTGGCGACGGGCCTCGATCGTTCGCTCGGCGAGGGTGATGCCGATGCCGGCATGGCACATGGCCATTCCGTGCCGTCCGCCGCACGGACCCTGCAGTAACCTTTCTCTTCGATTGACCTCCCGGGCAGGCGACCCGCGGTATCTGCCGCGTCCCCGGGGCGGAAAAATTGCTCTTCAGGACGCCTTCTCGCCGATGAGCTCGAATCGCTCGATCTCGCATTCGCGCGCGACCAGCGCCAGGATTTCCGTCGAGGGTTCGGCGGCGTCGGACTGTCTCCATTCGAGATTGAACGAGTACACGAAGCGGTCGCGGCTGGGATCATGCTCGATCTTGGCAAGGCGCGCGCCGTAGCCGAGCGGCCGCACCATCTCCGGAAGGTCAGGTGGGAATCCGTTTGCCCAGGAAACCGACAGGATCGCATGGTGGTCGCGCGGCAACTTGAGGTCGACCCATTTCAACACCTGAAGTGTCAGTAGCGTCAGCACGGTTGCAATTGCCGCAAGACCAAACTGGCCGCCGCCAACGGCAAGTCCGATCATCGTCATGATCCACATGGTGGCCGCGGTGGTGATCCCAGTCACGAGATCGCCGCGCCGAAGGATGGCGCCGCCGCCGATGAAGCCGACGCCGGTCAGCACGCCAAGCGGCAGACGCAGCACGTCCATGCTGGCGAAGAAGTCCATTCCCTTACCCGTGGTATCAAGCAGTATGTTGGCCTGGATCATGGCCACAGCGGCTGCCAGGGCGACCAGGATGGTCGTGCGAAGCCCGGCGGTGTGGCCGCGCGCTTCCCTGTTCAGGCCGATGAAGAAACCAGCCAGCAGCGCAAGCAGCAACCGGGCGACAAGATCGGGCCATGTCGGATGAAGTGGCATATCGCAGCAAAGCGGCTCGAACATCGCCCTGTCAGGGCGGCGCTGGTGCTCCGCCCTCCATTTTTCTCAGGATTTCGGCGCCCTCGCTGACGACGTTGCTTGCGGCTGGCCGGTACGTCGCGACCTCGGGCTGTCGATGTAAGAACCTTTTTGCCTTCGTGAGGTTCCCGGCGAACCGTCGCGCGGCAGCCGACCAAACGCCATGCAATTTGAAGGTGGCGCTTGACTTCGTCCGGTCCGTGTGAAAAATTTTGCAGCAAATGATAAAAATATCACCGGGATGGAAACGTGGTTGGTTTTGGAAACGGCCTTTTGCGGGACGATGATGCCAGCATGGCGGCGCGGGCCGCGTGGCTTCATTACGCCGGCGGCCTGACCCAGTCCGAGGTCGCCAAGCGGCTGGGGCTGACCAGCCTCAAGGCGCACCGCCTCATCACCAAGGCCAATCAGGAAGGCCTGGTGAAGGTCTATATCGACGGCGAAGTGTCGGAATGCGTCGAGCTCGAGGACGAATTGTCCCGCCGCTACGGCCTCGACTATTGCGAGGTGGTCCCGGATTTCGATTCCGAGGATCTGCCGCTCAAGGCGCTCGGCATCGCCGGCGCGCAGTTCCTCAAGCGCGAGATCGAGCGCGGCGAGCAGGCGCTGATCGGCGTGGGCCATGGCCGCACGCTCGCGGCCTGCGTTGAATATCTGCCGCGCACCACCACCGACCGCATCCGTTTCGTCTCGCTGCTTGGTGGCCTGACGCGGAAATTCTCGGCCAACCCGCATGATGTCATCCACCGTCTCGCCGAACGCACCTGTGCCGAAGCCTATGTGATGCCGGTGCCGATGTTCGCCAACACGGCGGAGGACCGCATCGTGCTGCTGGGCCAGAAGGGCATTAGTGAGGTCTTCGATCTCGCCAGATCCGCCGACCTGTTGTTTGCGGGCATCGGCACCGCCGAACGCGAGGCTTCGCTTGTCGCCACCGGCATGATCGAGAAGGGCGAGATGGAGGAGATCCGTCGCAATGGCGGTGTCGGCGAATTGCTCGGCCATTTCTTTGACGAGGCCGGCAAGGCAGTGGCGACGACCGTTTCCAACCGGGCGCTGGCACTGGCGCGCGAGGATATCGCCAGCCGCCGGATTGTCGCCGTCGCCGGCGGCAGGATTAAGGTTCGCGCAATCAAGTCGGTGCTGGAGGGGCGCTATCTCAAGGGCCTGATAACGGACGAGCGCACGGCGCGATCGCTCGTGGAAGAGACGCCGGTCGGGTAGCCGGCAACAGTCCAGTTGAAACTACCCTGTGGAGGAGAAGACGAAATGCATGAGAAAGAGAAAGACCTGATAGATGCCTTCCTGCGCGGACAAGTCGACCGTCGTGGACTGATCAAGGGCCTGGGTGCCATGGGTCTCGCCGCCGGCACCGCCGGCTCGCTGCTCAACCTCGGCCAGACCCGCGCGCTTGCCGCCGACTTCGACTGGCAGGCGCATAAGGGCAAGACCATCAAGCTCTTGCTCAACAAGCATCCCTATGCCGACGCCATGATCGCCAATCTTGAGAACTTCAAGAAGCTGACCGGCATGAACGTCGTCTACGACGTATTCCCCGAAGACGTCTATTTCGACAAGGTGACGGCCGCATTGTCGGCGAGCTCGCCCGAATATGATGCCTTCATGACCGGCGCGTACATGACCTGGACCTATGGCCCAGCCGGCTGGATCACCGACCTCAACGAATGGATCAAGGATCCGGCCAAGACCAACCCGAACTATGCTTGGGACGACTTCCTGCCAGGCGTCAAGAATTCCTGCGCCTGGAACGGCAAGCCGGGCGGAGCTTTGGGATCGGAAGACGCCAAGCAGTGGTGCATTCCGTGGGGGTTCGAGCAGAACAACATCACCTACAACAAGGCGATGTTCGACAAGGCGGGCGTCAAGGTTCCCGGCAATATGGACGAGATGGTGGCCGCTGCCGCCAAGCTCACCAAGGATGTCGGCGGCGGCGTCTACGGCATTGGTGTGCGCGGCTCGCGCTCCTGGGCGACCATACACCCGGGGTTCCTGTCGGCCTACGCCAATTTCGATCAGAAGGACCTGAACGTGTCGGCCGACGGTAAATTGTCGGCCGCCATGAACACCGCCCAGTCCAAGGCTTTCCACAAGCAGTGGGTGCAGATGATCCAGGAGAGCGGCCCGAAGGACTGGTCGACCTACACCTGGTACCAGGTCGGCACCGATCTGGGCGCCGGCGCCTCGGCGATGATCTTCGACGCCGATATCCTTGGCTACTTCATGAATGGTGGCGACAACAAGATGGCCGGCAAGCTTGCCTTCGCCGCCTTCAAGGCGAATCCGGAGGCCAAGGCACCAACGCCGAACATCTGGATCTGGTCGCTGTCGATGTCCAACTTCTCCAAGGACAAGGACGCCACATGGTACTTCATGCAATGGGCCTCCGGACCTGAGCATGCGCTGTTCGGCGCCACCAAGATGGATTTTGTCAACCCAGTCCGCCAGTCGGTCTGGAAAGATGAGGTCTTCCGCGAGAAGCTGAACAAGAGCTATCCGGGCTATGTCGAGATGTTCGACGCCTCGGCACCCGGCGCCTCGATCAAGTTCACGGCGCAGCCGTTGTTCTTCGATCTCACCACCGAATGGGCGGCGACGCTGCAGAAGATGGTGTCCAAGGAAGTGCCGATCGACGAGGGCCTCGACAAGCTCGCCGAGAGCATCAACGGCCAGCTCAAGGAAGCCGGCCTCGGTTAAGTCGCAACGAGGGCCGGCCTGCTTGGCGGTTCGGCCCTCGCCACATCTTTCATGTTTGCGATGCGGTGCCGAAAGGTGACCGCCATTTCGCCCCACCGGCCGCCTTGCTCCCTTGGGCGGCCGGCAGGGCGAAGCGACAGCAACAACGGAGCAGCTCGATGACTGCGGTGGTATCGCAAAGGCTCAAGCCATCCGGCTTCAGGATCAGCAAGCGGGTGCTGCCCTATGTGCTCAGCCTGCCGGCCTTGCTGGTCTGCATAGGCATCCTGATCCCGTTCCTGACGTCGGTCGTTTACTCGTTCCAACGCTATCGTCTGAGCCAGCCTTGGGCGCGCCAGTTCAACTGGGGCGACAACTACATCTCCTTCTTCACCGACCCGAAATTCTGGAATACGTTGAAAGTGTCGCTGCTCTATGCCGGCACCACGGTCGTGCTGGAACTGCTTCTCGGTCTCGCCATCGCGCTGCTGCTGCAGAAGCGCTCGACGCTCAACAACTTCATCTCGATCATGCTGTTGATGCCGCTGATGACGGCGCCCGCGCTGGCAGCACTGATGTGGAAGCTGATGACCAATCCGGGCTTCGGCGTGCTGAGCTATCTCGCCAGCCTCATCGGGCTGCAGGATTTTCGCTGGGCGTCGTCACCGTCCACGGCGCTGTTCACCGTCGTGCTGGTCGACATCTGGGTCTACACGCCCTTCATCATGATCCTGCTGCTTGCCGGCCTGCGCAGCCTGCCGACGCAGCCCTTCGAGGCCGCCGCGCTCGACGGCGTGCCGAGGAGCTTCGTCTTCTTCCGCATCACCTTGCCGATGCTGACGCCCTACATCCTGACGGCGACCTTGTTTCGCCTGCTCGATTCCATCCAGCAGTTCGACATCATCTACGCCATGACACAGGGCGGGCCGGGCGACACACTGACCGTGTTCCAGGTCGAGGCCTATCTCAACTTCTTCCAGTCGACCAATGTCGGCCGCTCGGCGGCGCTGATGATCATCCTGTGGGCGATCACCTATTTCCTCTCCAACATCTTCATCAAGAACTGGCTCAGGCTGCGCGAACGCGCCCGCGGCCAGGCATAGGAGGCGGCGATGGAACATACCTCGCTTTTCGAACGCATCCTGCGCGGCGCGGCACTGACGCTGGTCGTGATCTTCTTCATGTTCCCGATCCTGTGGATCTTCATGATGTCGTTCCAGACCAACGAGACCATTCTGCGCATCCCGCCGCAGCTCATCTTCGAACCGACGCTCGCCAACTACACGGCGTTGATCACCGGCAAGCTGATGACGGCCGCCGGCACGCTCGACATCGCCTTCATGCGCAACCTCTGGAACTCGGTATTCCTGTCGGTGACCTCGGTGGCGGTTTCACTGCTGCTCGGCGTGCCGGCGGCCTACGCCTTCGCGCGCCACAAATTTCGCGGTTCGGAAGACATCGCCTTCACGCTGCTGTCGTTCAAGTTCGCGCCGGCACTTCTGGTGCTGCTGCCGCTGACCCTCTATTTCCAGAAGCTCGGCCTGGCCAACACCTATATCGGGCTGATCTGGGTCTACCAGTTGATCTGCCTGCCGCTGATCCTGTGGATCGTGCGCGGCTATTTCGAGGATATTCCGGCCGACATCGAATATGCCTACCGCATCGGCGGCCATTCCTGGTTCGCCACCTTCCGCAAGATCGCGCTGCCGCTCGCCGGCCCTGGCATCGCGGCGGCCGGCCTGCTTGCCTTCATCTTCGCCTGGAACAATTTCGTTTTCGCGCTGGTGTTGGCTTCGGCCGACAAGCAGCCGGTGACGGTCGGCGCGTTGGCCTTCATCACTTCATCGGGCATCCAGTACGGCCAGATTTCGGCGGCCATAGTCTTGTCGATCACGCCGACGCTGGCGCTCGCCCTTTACGCACAGCGCTATCTGGTCGAGGGCCTGTCGCTCGGCGCGGTGAAAGGATAGAAATGGCCAGCCTCGAACTCAGAAACGTCGTCAAGCGCTACAAGAGCCAGACCGTCCTCGACAATCTGTCGCTGACCGTCGCCGATGGCGAAACGCTGGTGCTGTTTGGTCCCTCGGGCGCCGGCAAGACTGTGCTGTTGCGGCTGGTCGCCGGCGTCATCGATCCGGACGAAGGCAAGATCCTCATCGGCGGCGAGGACATGACCGATGTCGACGCGGAATTCCGCGGCGTCGGCATGGCGTTCCAGAATTTCGCGCTGTTTCCGCATATGAGCGCTTTCGACAATATCGCGACGCCGCTGGCGGCCAAGCGCTCGTCGCAGAGCGCGATCAAGGCCGGTGTCGAGAGCGTCGCCAAATTGTTGAAGATCGGCCATGTGCTTTCCCACAAGCCGCGCGCGCTCTCCAACGGCCAGAAGCAGCGCACGGCCCTTGCCCGCGCTTTGGTCGGTTCGCCGCCGCTCCTTCTGCTCGACGATCCCTTGCGCAATGTTGACGCCAAGCTGCGTTTCGAGATGCGGCTTGAACTGCCGCGGCTGCTCGCCGATCGCGGCGCCACCGTCGTTTACGTTACCCAGGACTACAAGGAAGCCATGGCGCTCG
Organism: Mesorhizobium sp. B2-5-7; assembly: GCF_006440875.1. Lineage (NCBI taxonomy): Bacteria > Pseudomonadati > Pseudomonadota > Alphaproteobacteria > Hyphomicrobiales > Phyllobacteriaceae > Mesorhizobium > Mesorhizobium sp. B2-5-7. The sequence goes on from NZ_VFUO01000006.1 coordinate 255,938, forward strand.
GCGACCGCATCGCGGTGATGTCGCAAGGCGTCATCAGGCAGCTTGGTACGCCCGAGCAGATCTATCGTGAGCCGGCCAACGTCGAGATCGCGCGGCTGTTCGGCGATCCGACCATCAACCTGCTCGACGTCAAGCCCGCGCGCGATGCCCGGGGGGGCTATGTCGGCCTGTCCAATGTGCAGGTCCATCTCGCCGATGCTCCCGAGGCCGCCATCGGCCGCGACTGCATCATCGGGCTGAGACCCGAGGCCCTGCATTTCGTCGGCGAAAACGAACCCGGCGCCGTTCCGGTGACCGTCGAGGCGGAGACGCCGCTCAACGAAAAGATCGTTACCCTGGTGCGCACCGTGCGCGGCCGTGAAATCCTGGTCTCGCGCCCGGCCGGAACCCCGGGGCGCAGCGAAGGCAAGGCGCATATCGCCGTCGACGGCGAGAGCGCCCTGCTGTTCGATCGGGCGAGCGGCGAGCGCATCGGCGCCAGGAATGTCGTCAAACTGCGCAACGGAGAAGCGGCATGAGCCCGAGCGCGCTCACCATATCAGGCGTCGACAAGTTCTATGGCCCGATCGACAGGGGCGTTCACGCCGTCAAGAACCTGACGATGGAGATCGGCGAGGGCGAGATCGTGGCGCTGCTCGGGTCGTCGGGCTGCGGCAAGACCTCGACCTTGCGAATGATCGCTGGCTTCGAGGAGGTGTCGCGTGGCGCGATCGCGGTCGCCGGCCGCACGGTACACACCTTGCCGCCGGTCAAACGCAATGTGGCGATGGCCTTCGAGGGCTATTCGCTCTATCCGCCGCTCACCGTGCGCGAGAACATGGCCTTTGCCCTCAAGGCCGCAAGGCTGCCCAGGAGCGAGGTCGACGCCAAGGTCGCCAGCATCGCAAAGCTGCTGGAGATCGAGGACATATTGGAGCGCTATCCCAGCTCCATTTCGGGTGGCCAGCAGCAGCGCGCCAGCCTCGGCCGGGCGCTGATCCGCGAGGCCGACCTGCATCTGCTGGACGAGCCGATGGGCCAGCTCGAGCCGCAGCTTCGCGCCGTGCTGCGCGGCCGCATCAAGCACTTCATCAAGGAACGCGGCCTGACCGCGATCCTGGTCACCCACGACCAGACCGAGGCGAATGCGCTGGCCGACCGCATCGCGGTGATGGAGGGCGGCGTGCTGCAGCAGTTCGATACGCCGGACCGGATCAAGGAGCGCCCGGCGAACCTGTTCACCGGCACCTTCGTCGGCGAGCCGCCGATGAACGTCTTCGAGGCCTTTGTCGGCACGACCGCCGGCCGCATCAGTCTCAAGCTGCCCGACGGGCTGTCGCTCGACTATGACAAGGACGCCTTCAGCACTCCGGTTCGCGACCAGCTGCTCAGCCGCGAGCGGGTGGTCATCGGCATCAGGCCCTATGCGGTCAGGCGCTCGAAGGAGGGTGTTCCGGCCAGGGTCTCGGCCAACCAATGGCTCGGCGACCAGACCCACATCGCCGCCGACTTCGCCGGCGGCTCGCTGGTCCTGGTGGAGCATGACCGCACCCGGCTCGACCTCGGCGCGCCCATCAATGTCAGCATCGATCCCAAAAACCTGCACGTCTTCGACCAGGCGAGCGGCATTGCGATCTCGCACGGCATGGAGCTCGCGTGATGCGCGATCTATTAATAGGCATCGATGCCGGCACTTCCGTCATCAAGTCCATCGCTTTTGACACGAAGGGCCGCCAGATCGCGGCCGCGGCAACGCCGAACCATTATGAGACGCTGCCGGGCGGCGGCGCCGAACAGGATCTGGCCCGCACATGGGCCGATGCCGCCACCACCTTGCGCCAGCTTGCCGACAAGGTGCCCGATCTCGCCAGCCGGACCGTCGCCATAGCGGTGACCGGGCAGGGCGACGGCACCTGGCTGATCGACGGCAAGGGCGAGCCGGTGGCCAAGGGTTGGCTCTGGCTCGACGCGCGCGCCGCCGGCGTCGTCGAGGAAATCCGTGCGCGGCCCGATGACCGGCTGCGCTTCGAGAAGACCGGCAGCGGGCTCGCCGCCTGCCAGCAAGGCTCGCAGTTCGCCTTCATGAAACGCACCATGCCCGAAATGCTCGGCAAGGCCGCGACCGCGTTCCACTGCAAGGATTGGCTCTATTTCAAGCTGACCGGCGAACGCGCCACCGATCCGTCCGAAGGGACCTTCACTTTCGGCGACTTCCGCACCCGTGACTACAGTGGGGACGTGCTCGACGTCCTCGGCGTCGCCGATCTCAGGCACCTGCTGCCGCCGATCGTCGACGGCACGAGCCACAGCGCCGGACTGTCGCCGGCCGCCGCCGAAGTCACCGGCATGCTTGCCGGCACACCCGTCGTGCTCGGTTATGTCGACGTCGTCTGCACCGCGCTCGGCGCCGGCCTCCTCGACCGCGAGCGCAAGCCCGGCTGCTCGATCATCGGTTCCACCGGCATGCACATGCGGCTGGCCGAGACCCCTGATGATGTGCAGCTCAACGAAGCGGCGACCGGCTATACGATGGCGATGCCGGCGCCGGGCGTCTTCGCGCAGATGCAGTCCAACATGGCGGCGACGCTCAACATCGACTGGGTGCTTGGCCTCGCTTCCGGCATCCTCGCCTCGCAAGGCATAACCCGCAGCAATGGCGAGATGATCGCGCTGGTCGATGCCTGGATCGCGGCCTCGCAGCCGGCTTCGCTGCTCTACCAGCCCTACGTGTCGGAAGCCGGCGAGCGCGGACCGTTCGTCGATGCCAATGCCAGGGCAGGCTTCGTCGGCATTTCGTCGCGTCACGGCTACGCCGATCTGGTGCGCGCCGTCTTCGAGGGCTTGGCCTTCGCGGCGCGCGATTGCTACGCCGCCATGGGCCCGCTGCCACGCGAAATTCGCCTGACCGGCGGCGCCGCCAGAAGCCCGGCGCTGCGCAAGATCCTGGGTGCGGCCATTGGTGCCGACACGCGCACCAGCGCGCGCGAGGAGGCCGGTGCGGCCGGTGCCGCAATGATCGCGGCGGTCTGCGTCGGCCAATACGCCTCCATGGACGAGTGCGTCGGCGAATGGGTGACGCCGCTGCTCGGCGAGGCCGAGCCGAGCGACCCGGATCTCGCCGCGATCTACGACAGGATGACCCCGTCCTACATGCTGGCGCACCAGGCCCTGCGGCCGGTCTGGCGTGCCATAGCGACATCGCAGGAAAATTGAGAAGTCGAGTATGCTGAGGAAAATAGCGATCATTGGCGACAACTTCATGCTGCCGGAGGTGTTTCGCGCCAAAATCGAGAAGGTGGCCAGTGGCGACCTCGATATCAGGACATTGCAGACGGCCTGGCCCGACGAGCCGATGGAGTTCGGCAACGCCGCGCTCGGCCTCGACAAGGTCAAGGAATATTTCGGCCATCCCGACGAGGTCGTCGACTTCATCGGCGATGCCGAAATCCTCGTCACCCAGCTTGCGCCCCTGTCGGAGGGCATGATGCGGCGCCTGCCGGGGCTCAAGCTGGTCGCGGTGTCGCGCGGCGGCCCGATCAACATCGACATGGAAGCGGCCAGGGTGCACGGCATCACCGTGGTCAATGTGCCCGGCCGCAACGCGACCGCCGTGGCCGAGTTCACCATCGGCGCCATCCTGGCCGAGACGCGGCTGATCCGGGTCGGCCACGAGGCCTTGCGCAAGGGGGAATGGCGTGGCGATCTCTACCGCGCCGACCGCACCGGCCGCGAGCTCGGCGAAATGACCGTCGGCGTGGTCGGCTACGGCAATATCGGCACGAAGGTGGTGCGCCTGCTGCGCGCCTTCGGCTGCCACGTCCTGGTCAGCGATCCCTATGTGCAACTGAGCGCCGAGGATCGCAACGCTGGCGTCGAACTGATTGCGCTCGACGACCTCCTGTCGCGCTCCGATGTGGTCACGCTGCATTCACGGGTGACGCAGGAGACACGCGGTCTGATCGGCAAGGACACCATCGCGCGGATGAAGCCGGGCGTGATCTTCGTCAATACGGCGCGTGGCCCGCTGGTCGACTACGACGCACTCTACGAGGCGCTGGTTTCAGGGCAGATCGCCAGCGCCATGCTGGAAACCTTCGCGGTCGAACCGGTGCCGTCGGACTGGCCCTTGCTGCAGCTGCCCAATGTGACGCTGACGCCGCATATCGCCGGCGCTTCGGTGCGCACCGTGACCTATGCCGCCGAGCAGGCCGCCGAGGAAGTGCGCCGCTACCTGGCCGGCCTGCCTCCGGTCAATCCGTGCTGAGAGCGATGGCCATGATGCGAAAATCAGGCAGCGGGGTGACGGCAAGATGAGCGTCGGCCCTGACATAGTCGACCTCTTCGTCATCGGCGGCGGCGTCAACGGCGCCGGCATCGCGCGCGACGCCGCCGGCCGCGGGCTTTCCGTCATCCTGTGCGAAAAGAACGATCTCGCGGAAGGCACCAGCTCGCGCTCCGGCAAGCTCGTCCATGGCGGTCTGCGCTACCTCGAATACTACGAGTTCCGCCTCGTGCGCGAGGCGCTGATCGAGCGCGAGGTGCTGCTGGAATCGGCGCCGCACATCATCTGGCCGATGCGCTTCGTGCTGCCGCACAGCCCGGACGACCGGCCGGCATGGCTGGTGCGGCTCGGCCTTTTCCTCTACGACCATCTCGGCGGCCGCAAGCGGCTGCCCGCCACGCGGACGCTCGACCTGCGCACAGCGCCCGAGGGGGCGCCGCTCAAGGACAGCTTCAAGCGCGGTTTCGAATATTCCGACTGCTGGGTCGACGATGCCCGCCTCGTCGTCATCAATGCGCTCGACGCCGCCGAACGGGGAGCGAAGGTCCTCACCCGCACCGCCTGCACCGCGGCCCGCCGCGAAGGCGGCCTCTGGGTTGTCGAGATGCGCGACGTCAGGACCGGCATCAAGACCAGTGTACGGGCCCGCGCGCTGATCAATGCCGCCGGCCCTTGGGTCAACGACATCGTCAACCGCGTTGCCGGCCAGAACTCCAGGCGCAACGTCCGCCTCGTCAAGGGCAGCCATATCGTCGTGCCCAAATTCTGGGAGGGAAGGCAGGCTTATCTCGTCCAGAACAACGACAAGCGCGTCATCTTCATCAATCCCTACCAGAACGATCTGGCCTTGATCGGAACCACCGACATCCCCTACGAGGGCCGGCCCGAGGATGTGAGGGCGGATGAGAGCGAGATCGATTACCTCATCAAGGTGGTCAACCGCTATTTCAAGCGCGGCCTTGCGCGGGGCGACGTGGTCCATTCGTTCTCCGGTGTCCGGCCGCTCTATGACGACAACGCCGACAATCCGAGCGCGGTGACGCGCGACTATATTTTCGAACTCGACGCGCCGGACGCGCAGGCGCCACTGCTTTCCGTCTTCGGCGGCAAGATCACCACCTTCCGCAAACTGGCCGAGCACGCGCTGGACAGGATCGCACCGTTCTTTCCCCGCATGGGCAAAGCCTGGACCGCGAAGGCGCATCTGCCCGGCGGCGACATCGCCAATGCCGACTTCGAACAGTTTCTTGGCAACCTCGCAGGCGAGTATCCATGGATGCCGGCATCGCTGCTCAAGCATTACGGTCGGCTCTACGGCACCAGGACGCGGTCCGTGGTCGGCGGCGCCCGATCGCTCGCCGCACTGGGGCGGTGCTTCGGCAAGGATTTCTTCGAGCGCGAGGCGAACTACCTCTTCGAACAGGAATGGGCGGAAGACGCGGCCGACATTCTCGAACGGCGCACCAAGCATGGCCTGCATTTGTCCGCCGAGGAGAAGTCGGCCTTCGAGCATTGGTGCGCCAGCCGGCAGGCAAGGGCAGGCTGATGACGCTCATTGCCCCTGTTCGGCGCCGGCGTTGAAGGGATCGCGACCTTGGCTTTCACGCTCTCCCTCAACACCAATCCGCTGGTCAACCGCTTCGCCGAGCCGGACGATCTGATCGATACCGTCGCCTATGAGATCGGCATTCGCGACGTTCAGCTCACGCATGAATTCGTCAACCCAGGCTGGCCGGCGGCGACGATCGTCAAGTTCGTCCGCCTGTTCCGCAACGCCTTGGATCGCACCGGCGTGCGCGTCACCTCCGGCATGACCGGCCCCTATGGCCGGCTGAACCATTTCGGCCATCCGGATGCCGATGTGCGCCGCTACTATGTCGACTGGTTCAAGACCTTCGCCGACATCTCGGCCGAGCTTGGCGCCAGCGGCATGGGCACGCAGTTCGCCATCTTCACGCATCGGGACTATGACGATCCCGCCCGTCGCGCCAGGCTGTTCGACATCGCGATGGACTGCTGGCGCGAGGTCGCCGAGCACGCCCGGGCGGCAGGCCTGACCTATCTGTTCTGGGAGCCGATGTCGGTCGGTCGCGAATTCGGTCACACGATCGAGAATTGCCGGATGCTGCAGGACGCGATCGACTCGGCCGGCATGGCCATTCCGCTGGAGATGATGGTCGACATCGACCATGGCGACGTCACTTCCTCCAATCCGGCCGACATCGATCCCTATGCCTGGGCCGAAGCTTTTCCCCTGAAGTCGCCGATCATCCACATCAAGCAATCGTCGATGAACAAGGGTGGCCATTGGCCATTCACCGCGGCCCACAACAAGGACGGCCGCATCACGCCTGAGAAGCTGCTGGAGACGGTGCGACGCGGCGGCGGCACCGACAACGAAATCTGTCTCGAACTATCCTTCCGCGAGCGCGAGCCGGTCGACCATCAGGTGGTCGCCATGATCCGCGAGTCGGTCGACTTCTGGGCGCCCTTCATCGAGACCGGCAGGCCTGGCCTGCTGCCGAAAGCCGGATAGAAATCGGACAGGAGCCCATGGGCTCCTGTCCATAAAATGCAACCGGATCGAACTCAGGCGAATTTCGGATCGAGGCTGCCCGACTTGTAGCGCTTGGCCATTTCCGAAACCGGTAGCGGCTTGATCTTCGGCGCATTGCCGGCGGTGCCGAACTGCTCGAAGCGCTCCTTGCAGAGCTTCCTCATCGCCGCCATCGCCGGCGTCAGATATTTGCGCGGATCGAACTCGCTGGGATTTTCGGTCAGCACCTTGCGGATCGCGCCGGTCAGCGCCATGCGGTTGTCGGTGTCGATGTTGATCTTGCGCACGCCATGCTTGATGCCGCGCTGGATCTCTTCCACTGGGACGCCCCAGGTCGGCTTCATCTGGCCGCCATATTTGTTGATGATCTCCTGCAGGTCCTCCGGCACCGAGGACGAGCCGTGCATGACCAGATGCATGTTCGGCAAGCGCCGGTGGATCTCCTCGATCACGTTCATCGCCAGCACCGCGCCGTCAGGCTTGCGCGAGAATTTATAGGCGCCGTGGCTGGTGCCCATGGCCACCGCCAGCGCATCGACATGGGTATCGCGCACGAACTGTTCGGCCTGCACCGGATCGGTCAGGAGCTGGTCGTGGCTGATCGCGCCTTCGACGCCGTGGCCGTCTTCCTGCTCGCCGCCGCCGCTCTCGAGCGAGCCCAGCACGCCGATCTCGCCTTCCACCGACACGCCGCCCCAATGCGCCATGTCGACGACGCGCTTGGTGATACCGGAATTATAGGCATAGTCGGCCGGCGACTTGCCGTCTTCCTTGAGCGAGCCGTCCATCATCACCGAGGTGAAGCCGTGCTGGATCGCGGTGACGCAGGTGGCTTCGTTGTTGCCATGGTCGAGATGCATGCAGACCGGGATGTCGGGATGGATCTCGACCAGCGCGTCGATCAGCTTGGCCAGCACCACGTCATTGGCATAGGCGCGGGCGCCGCGGCTCGCCTGCAGGATGACCGGCGACTTGGTCTCCTCGGCAGCCTCCATGATGGCGAGGCCCTGTTCCATGTTGTTCATGTTGAAGGCCGGCACGCCATAGCCGTATTCGGCGGCGTGATCGAGCAATTGTCTCAGTGTGATGCGAGCCAACGATTAGTCTCCCGTATCTGGTTTCGAACTGTGGTTGCGGGCCGCCCGCGCATCGTTCAGCCCACCGATGCTTCTGGCCGGAATCCCGCGCAACCGCAACCGTGACAGACCGTCCCGGCAGCAATTCTTGTTACAGCGGCGCGATAAAAGCCGGCGAAATATCCCACAAAATATCCCATTATCACAAAAATCATGATACCTATGCGATCATATCTGTTATATCTTCGTTCGATCAAGGAGCCAGGCTTCTGCGTTGGCGGGTCGGCGAGAATGAAGAGCGACAACAGACGCCAAGGCATCATGGACTTCCTGGTGGATGCCGGCGCGGCGAGCGTCGACGATCTTGCCTCCCGCTTTGGCGTCTCCAGGATGACCGTGCATCGCGACCTCGACGAGCTCGAGGAGAGCGGTTTGCTGCGCAAGGTGCGCGGCGGCGCCTCGATCCAGCCGAGCAGTCTGTTTGAAAGCGATTTCCGCTACCGGCAGAAGCAGGCGATCGGGGAAAAACAGCGCCTTGCGGCGGCGGCCGTGACCATGATCGAACCCGGCCAGACGGTCATCATCGACGACGGTTCGACCGCGGGCGGTATCGCGCGGTATCTCGTCGATCTCAGGCCACTGACGGTGATCACCAACAATCTCGCCGTCATCCAGGACCTGGCCGGTGCCGCGGGCATCAACCTGATCGCGCTCGGCGGCCAATACTCGAAGAAATTCCACGGCTTCTTCGGCCTGCTCGCCGAGGCTTCGCTGCGGTCGCTGCGTGCCGACGTCGCCTTCCTGTCGTCGTCCGCCATCCATGGCGCCTCCGCCTTCCATCAGGACCAGGAAGTGGTGCAGGCCAAGCGACTGATGATGGCCGCGGCGACACGCAAATATCTGCTGGTGGATCACGGCAAGTTTGGCCGCAGCGCGCTGCATTTCCTGGCCGATCTCAAGGCATTCGACGCCGTCTTCACCGGGCGCGGGCCGGAGCCCGGAATGCGCGACACGCTGGATGCGGCCGGCGTCTCGCTGACGGTGGTCGCCGACAAGGATTGATGATCAAACGGGGACTGAGGACCAAGGAGTGTACGCGTGGTTTACTGGGTCGGTACAAGCTGGAAGATGAACAAGACGCTCGCCGAGGCGCTTGATTTTGCAGGCGCACTGGCCGGCTTCGTGGCGGGTTTCGACGATCGCATCCAGCCTTTCGTCGTCCCGCCTTTCACGGCGGTGCGAGAGGTCGGGCAGGCGCTGTCGATGACGCGCGTCAAGGTCGGCGCGCAGAACATGCATTGGGCCGACGCCGGCGCCTGGACTGGCGAGATCTCGCCGGTGATGCTGAACGATTGCGGCCTAGACCTGGTCGAACTCGGCCACAGCGAAAGGCGCGAGCACTTCGGCGAGACCGACCGCACGGTCGGGCTGAAGACGGCGGCGGCGGTCAAGCACGCACTGATACCGCTGATCTGCGTCGGCGAGACGCTGGCCGAGCGCGAAAGCGGCAAGGCCGATGCGGTGCTGACCAGCCAGGTCGAGGGTGCACTGCAATTCCTCGAGGGCGAGGCGAGGGAAGCAAAAATCCTGTTCGCCTACGAGCCGGTCTGGGCGATCGGCGACAAGGGCATTCCGGCCAGTTCCGACTATGCCGACAGGCAGCAGGCGCTGATCAAGACGGTCGCCGGCGGTCTGCTGCCGTCCGTGCCGCCGGTGCTCTATGGCGGCAGCGTCAATCCCGGCAATGCCGCGGAACTGATCGCCCAGCCCAACATCGACGGCTTGTTCATCGGCCGCTCGGCCTGGCAGGCCGAAGGCTACATCGACATCCTGCGCCGCGCGTCGGCCGCCATCTGAATTATCGAACCGGAAAGGACAAAAAATGAAAATAGCCATTGGAGCCGACAGCGCCGGCAAGCCGCTGCTCGACGTCATATCAGCGCATCTGGCGACCAAGCCAGGGCTCACCGTCAGCGACCTCAGCCAGGCCGGCTTCTATGCCGACCTGTCGCGGAAACTTGCCCAGACGATCGTCGACGGTGAGAACGATCGCGGCATCCTGTTCTGCGGCACCGGCATCGGCGTCTCGATCTCGGCCAACAAGGTGCCTGGCATTCGCGCCGCACTCACCCACGACACCTATTCGGCCGAACGCGCGGCGAAATCCAATAACGCCCAGATCATCACCATGGGCGCCCGCGTCATCGGCCCGGAACTGGCCAAGGCCATTGTCGATACCTGGCTGGCCTCGGAGTTCGACGAGAAGGGACCGTCGGCCGGCAACGTCCAGGCGATCGACAGGCTCGATGCGGCGAAGAGCTAAGCGAGACTGTCGCGCATCGCGCCGATGACGGTGACGGCCGAAGCCGCACCGGGATCGATATGGCCGAGCGAGCGTTCGCCGAGCCGCGACGAGCGGCCCTTGGCGGCGATCATGTCCTTGGTCGATTCCGCGCCGCGCTCTGCGGCGGCAAAAGCGGCCTGGAGGCTTTCGGCAAGGTTTTTTCCTGCTGCATGGCTGGCGCCGGCCGCTTCCGCCGCCGGTTGCCAGGCGTCGACCATTGTCTTTTCGCCGGTTTCGGCCTTGCCGCGATCCTTGATGCCTTGCGCAATGGCCTGCAGCAGCGCGACGACATCGGCATCCGCCAGCGTCACCTTGCCCTTGACGGCGGCGGCGGCGCGCATGAAGGCGGTGGCATAGAGCGGGCCGCAGGACGCGCCGACGGCATTGAGGAACGATTTCGCCGCGGTGTTGAGGAGCGCGGTCGGCTCGGCCGCCGTAAGGTCGAGCGATGCCAGCGCATCGCGCACGGCGTTGAACCCGAGCGCCATGGCAATGCCGTGGTCGGCGTCGCCGATGACGCCGTCGAGCTGGCAAAGCCGGTCCCTGTCGGCTTCCATCGCCACGGCGATCGCATCGAACATTCTTTTCAGGTCGAACGCGGCGATGGTCATGGAGCGCTCCTCAGCCGGCACGGAACATGGCGCAGTCGCAGGGGTGGTCGAGCATCGCCTGCAATTCTTCGTCGAGATGGAAAAGCGTCACCGAAGCGCCGGCCATTTCCAGCGACGTGCAGTAGTTGCCGACCCAGGTCGCGTGGACCGAAACGCCGATGGCGTCGAGCCTCTGCTTGACCCGGCGGTTCATGATGTAGAGCTCCATCAGCGGCGTCGAACCCAGCGAATTGACCAGCACCGCGACCTTGTCGCCGCGCTTCGGCGCCATCTCGGCGAAAATCTTGTCGAGCATCTCGTCGGTGATTTCGTCGGCGGTCCCGAGCTTGCCGCGGGCGATGCCGGGTTCGCCATGGATGCCCATCCCGATTTCCATCTCGTCCGTGCCGATCTCGAAATTCGGCCGCCGGGTCTGCGGCAGCGAGCAGGGCGACAGTGCCACGCCCATGGTGAAGGTGCGGTCGTTGGCCTTGCGCGCGACGCGCTCGCATTCGTCGAGGGAGAGCATCAGGTCGCAGGCGGCACCGGCCGCCTTGAAGATGAAGAAATTACCCGCGACACCACGGCGCTTCCGCCGCTGGTCACGCGGCGCCGAGGCGACGTCGTCGGTGGTCAGCACCGTGCGCACCTCGATGTCGTCCATGGCGGCCATCTCGGCCGCCATGTCGAAATTCATCACGTCGCCGGCATAGTTGCCGTACATGAACAGCACGCCGGCGCCGCCGCTGATCGCCTTGGTGCATTCGAGGATCGGATCGGGCGGCGGCGAGGCAAAGACGTTGCCGACAGCCGCCGCGTCCGCCAGCCCCTTGCCGACAAAGCCGAGAAAGGTCGGCTCGTGGCCGGAGCCGCCGCCGATCACCAGCCCGACCTTGCCGGGCCTCGGTCCATCGCGGGCGATGATCGAGCGCGGACTGCCGTCCACGCTCCCGAGATGGCGAGGATGCGCGGCCAGGATCCCTTCGAGCATTTCGTCGACGGCACGGTTGCCGTCATTGATGATCTTCTTGGTCTGCACCGGCATCCTCCGAACTCAGTATTTTCCGGGATACTACAGCCCGTTACCGGGATTTCCACCCCGGCAGCGCCGCTTCAGGCCGCGATCTTTTCCCGCGCGGCGAGTATCTGCACACAGGCGTTTGCCGCTTCCTTCCCCTTGACCGTGAAATGCTCGAAGAAGAAGCGATGATGCTCGGCGCTGTCGTGGAAATTGTGGGGCGTGAGCACCGCCGAAAGCACGGGCACGCCGGTCGACAACTGCACGTTCATCATGCCGTCGATAACAGCGTTGGCGACGAAGTCGTGCCGGTAGATGCCGCCATTGACGACGAATGCCGTGCCGAGGATCGCGGCGTAGCGGCCGGTCCCGGCAAGCGTCTTGGCATGGAGCGGAATTTCGTAGGCGCCGGGCACGTCGAAGATGTCGACGGCAAAGCGTCCGCCGCCAATCTCGGCCAGTTCCGCCCCAAAGGCTTGCACGCACTGGTCGACGATGTCGGCATGCCAGCGCGCCCTGATGACGGCGATGCGGATTGTTTCATAGTCTTTGTGGGAATGCTGATTCATGGGTCCATCCTTCCGTTTCGAACCAGAATCAGGACGCACGATACGAAATGCGGCCCGCCGGGGCGGTCCGTCTTCCGTTTCGTTCTCTTTCATCCGGACTCTAACCGTCGGCTCCGGAATCACACCGGATCTGCTGACCTCTCCGATAGCGGAAAGCGCTCGCGGGCTTCGGCCGAAGCCGTTACCGCCGGTGGGGACTTTCACCCCGCCCTGAGAACATTAACGCGTTTTGTATGGAAGGATGGTGGGGCCGCTGTCAACTACGCGACAGGCCGCTGGCCAATCACGTTGTGCCGACTGGAGCAATGCGACGGGAGGAAAGTTCTAGCGTGTGCGCCATGCCGCCGCGCCAGCGGCAATCAGCATCAGCAAGGCCGCAACTGCCGCGCATGTGGCGAAGCCGAAGCCGGAATAGAGCGGCCCGAAGCCGGTGGTGCCGACGAACACCGCGAGGTAGGTCACCGCGCTGTTCAGCCCCATGATCGTGCCCCGCCGCGACGGATCGAGCGCCGACAGGCGCATCACCAGCACGTTCAGCCCGAAATGATTGGCAAGTCCCCAGGCAGCCACCATGGCGAGCGTCAAGCCATAGCTGCCGCTGGTCGCGGCGATCGCCACGTAGACGATGGCCACGAGAAGATAGGCGAAAGGCATGACACGCCGGGCGCCCAGGCGATCGATGATGCCGTCGAAGAGCGCCGCGGTGCCAAATCCCGCGCCATAGGCGAGGGCCGCCAGCCCATTGGCGCTGACCGGCTGCCCCAGCCCGCTGTGGAGGTGGTCGCCAAGGTAGCCATAGACACCGTAGAAGGCGGTCATGAAGGCGCCGCATGCGATGAGAAGCGGCACAATGCCGGGGATGTTCAACGCCGCCAGCGGGGCGGGCGCCGGTCCGGCCTTCCGGACATCCGGGAGCGACGATGCGCTGAGGCCGCCAAGCGCCAGCGCCGCCAGCACGGCCACGGCGACAAAGACGGCGCGCCAGTGCACGAGATCGGCAAGCACCGCCGACAGCGAAACGCCGGCCACCATGCTGAGCGTCCACCCGGTCAGCACCACGCCGATCGTGCCGCTTTCCCGCCCAGGCGGGGCGATGGCCGCGGCACTGGCATAGATTGCCGGCATGGCGACGCCAGCGGCGATCCCAGCGACAAGCTGCGCGGCAACCAGCGCGCTCACCGTTGGCGCGACCGCGCTGGCGACCAAGGCCAATGCCAGCAGCAGCAAGGCCGCCTGCAGCATCCGCCGCGCGCCGAGCCGGTCGATATGGCGTGCCAGGAACAGGGCGCTCGCGGATGTGCCGAGGCCGAACGCGGCCGCCGCCATCATCACCATGGGGACGCTGGTCGAGAACGACACGGCCACTGCCGGAGCGATCGGACCTAGCACAAGCGAATTCGAGCCGATCACGGCGATGCACCCGGTCAAGAGATAAGCGAGGGCCGGGATGGGCGGCCTGGTGTCCGCGCCCAAGGCTGTAGCTTGACCGTTGTTCGACATATCATCATAATGGCCGTATTAAATTCCGTGACAATCGGGAATACCGCTATGGATGTAGAAACAGATGGCATTCCGCGGAACAGGCCGGCGGCCCGGGATGTCGACGCGACCGACCGAAAAATATTAGGCGTTCTCGTCGAAGACGCGACCGTCAGCTATGCCGAACTCGGCGATCGCGTCGGCCTGTCGCCGCCGGCAGCGCACGAGCGCGTCAAGCGGCTTCGGCGCAGCGGCGCCATTCGCAACACGGCCGCCATCATCGATCCCAACGCGGTGCGAAAGCCGCTGCTCACCTTCGTTCACATAGACACCAGCGGCTGGGGCAAGACCCCGGAACTGATGGCGATCTCGGAATATCCCGAGGTTGAGGAGATCCACACCGTCGCCGGCGATACATGCGTATTGCTCAAGGTGCGCACCGAGGACACCAAGGCGCTCGAAGGCCTCCTGTTGCGTCTCTACGAGACACCCGGCGTCACCTCGACGCGCAGCTACGTGGTTCTGGCGACCTACCTCGAACGGCCAGTGCAACCCGGCATCACGGCGCAGTGGCCGACGCCGAAGCACATGGGCAAGCCGTTGTATTGAACGGCTTGGCTCGTCGACTAGCTTCCCAGCCGGATCGTCTCGAAATAGGCGTCGGTGCCGACCTGGCCGCCTTTCAGTGCGATCTCAAGACCGTCGATTTCACCGCCGCCATGGGCGACGCAGAGCGGAGATCCCGGCGATTGCGGCAACGGCATGCGCACGGTCAGCGCGTCGATGGCCAATTGTCCGAGCGCGTGGCTGGACGTATCGCCACCAGCGATCACCGCGCGCTTGAGTTTCTGCTCGGCGATCAGACGGCGCAGGATGGTCCCCAGGGCCCGCCCGAGCGTGTTCCGGGCGCCCTCGATCCGGTCGATCTCGGCGCCGCGATCGGCCTGTGGACCAAGCGCGGTGTAGAGGATGACGCTGCGGCCCTTGGCAAGGCTCGCCAGCCCGGCCGCGACCGCCTGCTCGATCGCTTCGCCGGCGCCCTCGCGGACCAGCCGCATCGCATCCATCTCAATACCGTCGAACCCGTGGGCGAGTGCGTGGCGGATTTGCTTTTCCGTGGTGGGCGAGACGCTGCCCGACACGACGGCGAGCCGATCCACCGGACCGGGCGACGCGAATGCCGCATGCCCCGACACGATGCCTTTGGCGGCCCACTCGGCAAGCAAGGCATATTCGGCGCCGGAGGATCCGACGACAAAACCATGGCCCTTTTCATGGATGCGCCAAAGCTGTTCGCCGACCCGCTGCTGAGTCCGGAGGCTATCGACGTCGAACAGGACGATGTCCTTGTCTCGCAGGATCTGATCGACCGTTTGCGAAAGATCGTCCGCCTGCAGCGCCGCCAGGTCGACCAGACCGGAACGTAGGCTGGTCTGGCGCGAAAGGTGGATGAGCAGGTCGGCCTCGTCCATCGGCGTCACCGGATGCCTGCTCATCACCGGATGCCGGTCGATGCGGAAATACGCGCCGCGGAATGCCGCGAAGAGATTGCCGAAGGCGGTGTAGCGCTTGAGCTGCGGCGCCCCGACCACCATTGGCACGCTCGCTCGGCCGAAAATACGCCTGCCGATTTCGGTGGCGCGGCCAATGCTGCCGACCGCCGGGCTGGAATCGAAGGTAGAGCAGATCTTGTAGTGGCAGATCGCCGCCCCGAGGCCTTTCAGCCATTCGAAGGCCGGCGTCAGGTTTTCCTCCATCCATTGCGGCGTTTCGCTTCGGCTGGTGCCCGCCAATCCAACCGCGCGGCAATGCGAAAATCGCGCCAGCAAGGACGGATCGGGCTGGTTCATGAACAGCACCGTCGGAACGCCGCCGAGCTCAAGCGCCTCCATGACGTCCGTCGAACCGGTAAGGTCGTCGCCATAATAACTGAGGAGCAGGTTTTGCGCGGCCATGCTCATGCTGCCTTGCCGTCGCCGAACTTTTCGATCGATCGGGCCAGTTCGATGTGATCGCGGGCATAGTCCGCCAGCGCAATGCCCTCGACCGCCGCCTGCCAGGCTTGCAGCACGGCCCGCACGCCGGCACCGGGTCCGTCCGGATGGCTGACGATGCCGCCGCCGCAGAGGTAGAGGAGGTCGACCGTGCGGCCGGTGCGCTCATAGGTGTCGGGTGCCTGGCCGCCCCATTGGCCCGAGCAGGCCACGGGCAGCGCGCAATCGTCTGATGAAAACAGCGGCGTCGTCACTGCCTCGAAGGAGCGGATGAAGGAATCGTCCGGCTCCCAATATTTCGAGCCGATGCCGTTGATCTGGAACTGGTCGACGCCGAGCAGCCGCCAGAATTGCTGCCAGACCTTGAAGTCCATGCCGAGGCCGGGGTGGCGTGTGAGAATGTCCCAGCCATTGCGATGGGCATGCAGCACCAAGCCGGAACGCTTCCGCAGAAAAGCCATGCCACCGAAGCCGATCGAGTTGATGTTGACGACCGCGCAATTGCCGCCGGCTTGGAGCACAAGATCGTGGTTGCGCATCATCTCGTCGGGATCGGCATGCGAGATGCCGAAGGCATACATCACCTTCTTGCCGGTCTTCTGCTCATGGTCGAGAATCCCTGGCATGATCGCCTTCACCCGCTCCGCCAGCGGCGAATAGGCAGGGCTCATCAGCTTCTCGTCGTCCTTGATGAAATCGACGCCGGCCTCGATCAGTTCGCCCACCATCGCGGCCGTCTCGTGCGGCCTGAGACCAAGCGCCGGCTTGACGATGGTACCGATGATCGGGCGGCCCTCGACACCGGTCAGCCCGCGGCTGCCCGCAACGCCGAACTGTGGACCCGGATGGGCACCCCGGTATTGTTCCGGCAGCTTCATGTCGATGAGGCGGATGCCGGACAGGCCCCTGATCGAATAGGTGCCACCAATGGCAATGGTCATCAGTGCCGACAGGTCGGTGCCGATGGCGTCGAAGGGGAAGGCGATGTCGACATCGGCGCGCCGGAAGGGCCCGCTGCCGGATCCCGGGAGAGAGGGTTGCGTGGCATCCGGCAGGTGCCGGATCGCCAGCACGCGCGCCGCCACGCGCGCCTTCAGCTCCTCGGTCTCGCCCGGCAGCGCGACGAAGGTGCCGGTCGACTGGTCGCTGGCGATCTTGGCGGCCAGCGCCTCGATGCTGCCAGGGGTTTCGATGCGATAGGTAAGCGTGATCATGGTCGGTCGGCCGCTCGAAAAGGGTTCGAAAAAAGTTTCGTCGCGCAGGAAATCTGGTATAATGAGTACATAAGTATTGCAAGAAATATCCGCGCCTCGACAAGAGCGGTGGGCTGCGGCAAAGCTGGAGCGAACCCGCTCCAGGCGCGGGCATTCCGGTAATCCTGCCGGGAATGCTAAACAGGAATCGGGCCAGGGAGTGATTCGTCACGATGAACCGTTCGGAGCCGATCGTCCGGCGCAAACTTTCCGACGAAGTCTTTGCAAGACTGAAGCGGCTGATCACCAGCGGCGAACTGCAGCCGGGCGACGACATGCCGTCCGAGCGCGAGTTGATGGAGCGCTTCGAGGTCGGCCGGCCGGCGATACGCGAGGCCATGCAGGCGCTGAGCAATATGGGGTTGGTCGCCATCTCGCATGGCGAGCGCGCCAAGGTGCTGCAACTCACCGCCAAGTCGATCATTAAGCAGGTCGACGGTGCGGCCAAGATCATCCTGTCCTCGTCCCGGGACACGCTGGAGCACCTGAAGACCGCGCGCATCTTCTTCGAGCGCGGCATGGTCAGGGAAGCCGCGGAAAGGGCCAAATCAGAGGATGTGCAATTGCTGAAGGCGACCGTGGCCGAGCAGCGCGCCGCGCGCGGCGATTCCGAAGCCTTCATCTCCGCCGACATGAAATTCCATACCCAGATCGCGTCCATTTCAGGCAATCCGATCTATGTCGCCGTCAGCGAAGCCACACTGGGCTGGCTGAAGGAATACCACACCGAAATGCTGATCTGGACCGGCAAGGAAAAATACACGCTGACCGAGCACGAAGAGATCATCGACCGCATCGAGCACGGGGATGCCGACGGCGCCGAGAAGGCGATGATCAAGCACCTCGAGCGCTCGCGTGCGCTCTATGTGATGAATTCCGAGAAGTAACCGATCCTGGTAATCGCATAGGGAGACATCACGAGATCGCCCCGGCCAAGCGCGGAAGCGTCGACCCGCATGTCGTTCGGTGTCAGGTTCGCCAGCCAGACGATGGTCTCGCCCGACGCGGAGCGGCCGGCCAGCGCCAGGACCCGCGTCTCGTCGCTCGTCGTGGCGGAAACATGCGTCAGCCCGGCCAACTCACAAAGCCCTTCAATGGCCTGGAAAATCGGCCGCGGCGATCCCTCTGCGGCGGATTCGCCCGATCCCGCGACCACGCCGAACGGTCCAGCGAAACTGGACAGAGTCAGCATCTCCAGTCCCGCCGGCGCGACCCGCGCGGCATAGCCGATCGTCCATGCGGCGGCGAACTGCGCGGCGTGGCGCGGGTCGCGGTTCGCCATGGCGATGCGCTGTCCCTGAGGATTGTCCTTGGTCGCGCCGCCATAAGGGTTCTGGCGCATGGCGATCGTCGATGGTCCGATCCGGTACGGCTTTGTCCCGAAGATCGCCCGCGTGGACCGGGTGATGAAGGGCAGCGCCTCCAGCGATTGCATCACGCTGAGATCGTCGGCGGTGTGCACGATCGGATTGGTGCAGTGGGTGATGAAATCGAGCTGGCCGGCTGGAACGCGCTTGCGGTTGAGTTCGGTGAAATAGCTGAACATGCCGCCGCCGAGGCGGAGGCCGGGAAAGCCCCGGCGGGCGGCCGCGTAGACGTCCTCGAGCGGTGGGCATGCCGGCCAGGCACTGCCCGGCGGCGTCGATTGCCGGTCGACCGCAGGCGACACCGCGATGGCGTCGAGCCGCAGGCCTGCCCGGCGCACCATGTCGGCGATCTCGGAAAGTTCGGCGTCCAGATCGCCGTCACAAGCGACCACGCACTCCAGCGTCGTCGAAACAGGATAGGCGGCCGCCAGCCGGGCATGGGCGCGCAGCGCCTCGAGGCCGTGACCACGCGTCGGGTCGAAGTGGAAAAGCAGTTGCCGGGGACCGAGCCCTCGCAGCAACGGCAGGTCGGCAAATGCCGCCTCGATCTCCTCGGGATAGACCACGATGCCGATATCGGGCAGCTTCGCGCCGGCTTGCCCGAGCTCGACGCGGACCGGTTCGGCCGGCGCCGCCGAGGCAGGCACATTGGCATCGCCGGTGATGCGCAGGCTGATCGTCTGGCGCATCGGTTCGCCGGCTGGCAGCACATACGGCCATGGCAGCGCCAGCGGCCGAACATAGGTCTTGTAGGAGGCGTCCGACCAGTTGCGCTGGTCCTCCATCTCGAAAATATCGCCTTCCATCCGGCATTCGGCGCTGAGGCCGGGACGCACTTCATGGGTGATGGCACGCAGATCCTTGAAGGGCTGCCACGGGTCGATCAGATCAGGTAGCTCCGTCTCCACCACGCTGCCATCGGTGTGCTCCACCGTCACCGGGCTGCCGGCGAGGCCGGCGATCGGATGCAGGATGCAGAAGCCGCAGCGGTTGGTCTCGAAATCGCTCCCAGGCAGTGCGGTCACATCGAAAACCAGCCTGCCGTCGGCGGAACCTTCGATCGTCGCGTGGAAGCGGAGGCTGCTGTCATCCGGGCCGGTGCAGCTCGCCTCATAGCGTATCGAGAAACGGTCGTCCTTCTGGTCGACGGTCAGATCCGTCAGCTCCGGCTCATAAGTGCCCCAGTCGCGGTCGCGCACGATGTAGGCGATGGCGCGCAGCACTTCGATGCCGCCGTGGCGGATAGTGCGCAGATTGCCATTGACCAGCTCGGCACTCAGCGCACCCGCCTGCAGCAGGATCGGCGCCGCTTCGGCCGCCCGTGTGCCGTAAAGATCGAACGCGTCGGCTGTCATTTCAGCAAGGCTTCGATCTGCACCGGCTCTCGGCTGGCGGCACCCGCATAGGCAGCCTCGACCAGGGCGAATGTCCTCAGATTGTCCGCGCCTGAAGTCGCCGGTTCCTGGCCTGATGCAAGGCAGCCGACCCAGTGCCGCTGGATGGCCAGCACGCTTTCCTGGATGTTGTGCCAGGGCCGCGAGGCCCAGGGCAGCAGCGGCGGCGAGACGTCGCTCACCTTGGTTCCGCTCTTGCCGGTGACGGTCAGCCGATAGCCTTGCGCCAGCCGGATCGTGCCGTCGCTGCCGTCGAGTTCGATGAGCGTCTCCGGGAACGGCTCCACCGCAAGCTTGGTCGCATAACTGCAATCGACCACCGAGGTGGCGCCGCCAGCGTGGTCCATGAGGATCGTGGCGACATCCTCGCCGGCGATGGCCGGGTTGATGCGTTTGGTCCGCGCGGTCAGGCTCGACACATCGCCGAGCAGGAAGCGGGCGATATCGAGGATATGGATGCCGAGATCCTCGATGATGAAGCGCTTTCCCGTCGCCAGATAGGGCTGGCCGGAAAACACGTCATAGCCGGAGCGAAAGGAGATGCGGCCGAAGAAGGGCGTGCCGATCTCGCCGCTGTCGAGCACGGCGCGCACCGCCTGTATGGGCGACTGCCAGCGGAAATTCTCGTGCACCATCAGCGGCACGCCGGCGTCGGCGCAGGCCTTCACCATCGCCTTGGCATCGCTGAGCGTCGGCGCGAACGGCTTCTGGCAGATGACGGGAACGCCGTGCGTGGCAGCAATCTCGACCAGCGCGCGATGGCTGCCCACCGTGGTTGCGATGTCAACGAAATCGAGCGTCTCGGCGGCGAAAAGTTCCGCCGCATCGGTGTAGCGCCGCGTCACGCCGAACTGGTCGCCGACTATCTTGAGCCGCTCGGGATCGCGGTCGCAGACGGCGATGATCGCGGCGCCTTCGATGTCGCGCCAGGCATGCATCTGGTTGACGGCGAAGAAGCCGCAGCCGATCAGCGCTCCACTTAAGCCCGCCATTCTCTCAACCCGCCTTTGCCATCTGCATGAGGGTGACACGCTGCTGCAGCCGGCGCTGCGCCTGGTCGACGACCACGGCGACGATGATGACCAGCCCCTTGATCACCATCTGCCAGAAAGAACTCACGCCCATCATCACCAGCCCGTCCGACAGGATGCCGATGACGAAGGCGCCGACGATGGTGCCGCCGATCGTGCCGCGCCCGCCCGACATCGAGGTGCCGCCGAGCACCGCCGCGGCGATGGCGTTCAATTCGAAGCTCTCGCCCGTCGCCGGATGCGAGGCCATCAGCTCCGAGGAGATGATCAGGCCGACGATCGCCGCGCAGAAGCCGGAAAACATGTAGACGAACATCTTGACCATGTTGACGCGCACGCCTGAGATGCGCGCCGCCCTCTCATTGCCGCCGACGGCGAAGATGTGCCGGCCGAGCGGGGTGTAGCGCGCGAGATAGGCAGCCCCCAGCGCCACCACGATCAGAATCCAGATCGACACCGGCAGGCCGAGCAGCCGGCCGGCGCCGAGGAAGCCGAAGCCGGTGGTGCCGAGTTCCGGCTTGCCGACCAGGTTGGGGAAGGTGCGGCCGTCGGAGGACAGCAGCGCGAAACCGCGCGCGACATAGAGCACGCCGAGCGTGGCGATGAAGGGTGCGACGTTGAGCCTGGTGATCAGCAGCCCGTTGACGGCGCCGATCGCTATGCCGACCAGAAGCGTGATCAGGGCGATCTCGACGACGTTGAAATAGATGGTGTAGCCGATCTGCAGGTCGATGCCGTTGAGCACGAGATAGCCGGCCACCATGCCGCACAGGCCGACGATCGAGCCGACCGAAAGATCAATGCCGCCGGTGATGATGACGAAGGTCATGCCCATGGCCAGGAAGGCGTTGAGCGCCACGTGCTTGGCCATCAGGATCAGGTTCGCCGCAGACAGGAAGTTCGGCGCGGCGATCGAGAAGAACACCAGGACCGCGATCAGCGCGATAAAGGTCCTGAGCTTCATCAGTGTCAGCAACGCGGAGCCGCCGGAGGCGGAAGGAGCGGTCGCCTTGGCCGGAATGTCAGTCATCAGCGTTGCTCCCCATGTGCGGCCGGTCCGTGGCCCAGCGCCGATGCGGCGACGATCACCGCCTCCGTCGCTTCGGCGCGGTCGAACATGCCGGTCAATCTGCCATTGCTCATCACCGCGATGCGGTCGGACAGCGCCATCACCTCGTCGAGATCGGAGGTGGCGAACAGGATGCCCAGCCCGTCGCGCGAAAGCTTGCGCATGGTGCGGAAGACATCGGCCTTGGCGCCGACATCGATGCCACGGCTGGGCTCGTCCATCAGAAGCACTTTCGGTCCGGTGAGCAGCGCCTTGCCGATCACCACCTTCTGCTGGTTGCCGCCCGACAGCGACGAGACTTCCTGCGCCGGGTCGGCTACCTTGATTGCGAGTTCCCGCACCATCTGCATCACCGCCTGCCGCTCGGCGCCGCCGCGGATGTGGAACAGGCGCACGAAACGCGACAGGCTCGCCAGCGTCAGGTTGCTGGCCACCGAGAGGATCGACACCAGCCCTTCGCGCTGGCGATCCTCGGGGATCAGTGCAAGCCCGCGCTGGATACGGCGCGTCGTGTCGCGCTCCTTCACTTGCCTTCCGGCGATGAAGATCTTGCCGCTGGCATGGCCGTGGCGGCCCATGATGCAGTCGAACAATTCGCTGCGCCCGGCGCCCATCAGCCCGTATATGCCGAGGATTTCGCCGGCGCGCAGCGACAGCGAGACATGGTCGACCGCCAGTCCGCCGGTAACGCGCGGCAGGCAGATCTCCTCGGCGCGGAAGATTTCCTCGCCTGGCTGGTGGCCGTCGGCCTTGGCGAAATCCTTGGCATCCGAGCCGATCATCTGCCGCACGATCCACTGCGTGTCGACGTTCTTCATTTCCTCCTGGCCGGTGATGCGGCCATCGCGCAGCACGGTGACGGTGTCGCCGATGCGGATCAGTTCTTCCAGCCGGTGCGAGATGTAGACGATAGCGACGCCGCGCGCCTTGAGGTCGGCGATCACCTTGAACAGGATTTCGACTTCCGTAGCACTCAGCGCCGAGGTCGGCTCGTCCATGATCAGGATCTTGGCGTCGAGCGATACCGCTTTGGCGATCTCGACCAGCTGCTGCTGGCCGATGCGCAAGTCCTCCACCAGCATGTCTGGCCGGATGCCGGCCTCGAGCCGGTCGAGGAATTCGCCCGCCCGCTTTTCCTGTGTCTTGCGATCGATCTTGCCCAGCCGGTTGGTGATCTCGCGTGTGGCGAAGATGTTCTCGGCCACGGTCATATTGCCGAACAGGTTCAGCTCCTGGAACACCATGCCGATGCCGCGCGCGACCGCGTCTCCCGACGAGGAGAAGGAAACCTCTTCGCCTTCGAGCAGGATACGGCCGAGGGTCGGCTGCTCGACGCCGGCGATGATCTTCATCAGCGTCGACTTGCCGGCGCCGTTTTCGCCGACCAGCACGTTGACGGCCCCCTTGTGCACCTCGAAGTTCGCCTGCTTGACCGCGACCGTGCCGGCATAAACCTTCGAGACGTCCTCCAGCTTGAGGATAACCTCGTGAGCGGGGCTCATGGCTTCGGCCCGATCTCGGCCTCCGCCGGGGTCACCAGCGGCAGGTCCTGGCCGCCTTCGATCGTATAGGCGCCGATCACCTTGGCGGTGCGGCCCTCAAGCGCCTCGCGAGGCAGTTTGGACAGCACGGTCTTACCGGCATAGGCGTTGAAGGCCTTGCCGAACTGGGCGAAGTCGATCTGATTGGTGAAGTCGTTGAACTGGACGAAATCGAGGCTGTCTCTAAGTGCGGTGCCGCGTATCGCCGGCCCGATCTGGACGCGCGCATCGGCCTTGTCGTCGCCGTCCACGTCGACATCCATCGTTGCCGCGCGCGACTGCGTGTTGGCGGCGACGATCTTGCCCTCGACGCGGACCGCGAAGGTCCATGGCGAATTCGCCTGCTTCCTTGGATTGCCGTATTTGGCGCCGGCCGCCGCCGGATCGGTTTTCGCCAAGGCATGGACCTCGGCGAACGGCCCAGCCTTCTGCCTGAGGTAGGGGATGACCTTCGGGGCCCAGATGTCCTCGACCATCTTGTCCGGGTTAAAGGCAGACGCGCTGTTTTCACTCTGCGCCACCGGCGTCGGCAGGATTTTGCAACCGCCGAGGCCAAGGCCCGCGAGCGCGACAAGCGTCAGCCAACTAAAAGGGGTTAGCCAGGTCAATGTCTTCGGCATGGCGGTCAAAAGCACCCGGAACGTGAAATTAGAGCAATTCCAGGAAAACTGTGAAACGGTTTCCCGTCCGGAATTGCATCAAAATAAAGCACTGAGGGGCGAACGCGTGTCCGCCCCTCGCAATTATATCGTGCCGGCTCAGTTCTTCAGCGCGAAGGTTTCCAGCTTGGCGGCATTGTCGCCATTGATGAGCACGCAGTCCATCAGCTGCTTTTCCTTCTCGGGCGACTTCTTGTTCTTGATGAAGTCGTTGGCCTGTTCGACCGCCATCTGCGCCTGGGCGTAGGCCGGCTGCAGCACCGTCGCCTTGATGCCGCCCGAGGTGATGGAATCACGCACGTCGTTCGAACCGTCGAAGCCGACGACGATGACATCCTTGCGGTTCGCCGCCGCGAGCGCCGCATAGGCGCCCATCGCCATCGTGTCGTTGCCGGAGATGACGCCCTTGATGTCGGGGTTGGCCTGCAGGATCGATTCCATCTTGGAATAGGCCTCGGTCTGGCTCCAGTTGGCCGATTGCTGCGCGACCATTTTCAGGTCCGGATAATCGTCGATGACGTCATGGTAGCCCTTGGAGCGGATGCCGGCATTGGTGTCGGATTCCTTGCCGACCAGCTCGACGAAATTACCCTTTTCGCCCATCAGCTTGACGAACTCCTGCGCGCCGAGCTGGGCGCCCTGGTAGTTGTTGGAGACGATCTGCGCCACGGCAACGCCTGTGGCGTTGATCTCGCGATCGATCAGGAAGGAGGGAATACCGGCGTCCTTGGCCTTCTGCACGGCGGCGACGGTCGCGTCGGCGCCGGCATTGTCGAGGATGATCGCCTTGGCGCCGCGGCCGATCGCGGTATCGATCAGCTCGGACTGCTTGTTGGCGTCGTCGTCATGCACCAGCACCAGCGCCTCGTAGCCGAGTTCCTTGGCCTTGGCCTCGGCGCCGACGGCTTCCGCCTTGAAGAACGGATTGTCGTGCGATGGGGTGATGATGGCGATGAGGTCCGCCGCGTAGGCGGGCATCGCCGTGCCGAGCGCCAGCACGCCGGCGAAGGCGGCAAGCGTCATTCTGCGTGTCAGTTTCATGAAGTCCTCCCGTTTGAAAAGCCTGTGTCTCGATCGTTCGAGCCACTTGTCTGTGTTTGAATTCGTCAGCGTGTGAAGGTTGCGGAACGCCCGGGCTCAAGCCACCAGCTCCGCCAAGGCAAGTTCCTATTCCCCCATCCTCCACCCGCCTCAGCATCGAACTCCCGGCGAAGCGTGATCCGAGCGAACATTAGCTTAGCTAACTGGTATGATGAGTCAACCACAAATTCAGGTGATCTGTACCTAAGGCAGATCTGTGCCTAAGACGCTCAAGTGATCCGCTGGATGCTGGCCGCGATCTCTTCGGGCTCGAAGACGCGCTTCCAGTCGTCGCGCATCAGCACCGGCTTGCCAAACTCGATCGCCTTGTTGCAGGCATCCGAGAACACCCCCTTGGTTTCGCCGAAGATGACGGCGCCGAGCACGTTCATGTGGCCAAGCAGGAAGTCGAGTGCCGCCTGCTGGTCGACGCCGCGCGCCACCACCTCGTCGACCGCTTCCTTCATGACGACCAGCAGCGAGGCGCACACCGTTTCCGAAAGTCCCGGCTCGAGCAGCGCCATCTGTTCGACGGAAACGCGGTGCGAGCGCATTACCGGCGCCCAGATGATCTTGGCGATAGCCTCCCCCTTGGCGTAGTCGGCCTCCGGTCCCTGCATCAGTGCGCTGACCATGTGCTGCTTGGCCTTGACGCCGCCGAAATAATCCTTCTTGGCTGCCATGTCGGTCTCGTCGTTGAAGATCGGCGGATGACAGGGATGGGTGACGAAGTAGGTCAGGTCGGGACGATTAGGCAGATGGCCGGCAAACGGTGCGGCGGCATCGAGCACGATGACCATCGTGCCCGGCGCAAGCTTGCTCTCGATGCCGGCCGCGACCTTGCCGATATGGGTGTCGGGCACGGCCAGGATCACCACGTCTGCGCCTTCCAGCGCCTCGTCGGCGCTGACCGTGTCGAAGCCCAGTCCGGTCTTCAGCCGCTCGCGCCCGGCCTCGCTGACCTCGACATGGCGGATCGTATAGGGCGAACCGCGGAAATTGGTCGAAAGGCGGTAGCCCATTTTGCCACCGGCACCGAACAGCGCAATCGTCGTCATCTAGCCCTTGCTCCTTGGTCGCGGGACGCCGGCATTGCCGATCGTCATCTTATCTACTGGTATGATCACTCTACCACAGCTTGGCAAGAGAAATCATCACTCGGATTTCAGCGTGCCGTCGTCGCCTGCGCGGTCCACGGCGGCTCGCCTCGACAGCACCTGCCGGCCGGCCAGCGCCAGAACGAAGATGACGACGATGCCTTGCACGATGTCCTGCGCACCTGGCGGCAGGCCGACGATCTGCATGGTGGTGACGATGAGGATCAAAAGGATGCTGGCGAACAGCGTGCCGACGGCGCTGGCCGAGCCGCCGAAGATCAGCGTTCCGCCAAGAACCACCGCAGCGATCGACTGCAGGAGATAGGGCTGGCCCATTTCGAGGAAGGCGCCGCCTATATAAGCGCCGAGCAGCAGCCCGTTGAGCGAAGCCAGCACCGCCGAGATGATGAACGCCGACGCGATGATCCGGTTGTTGCGGATCGCCGCCAGTCGCGCGGCGGTGCGATTCTGGCCGACCGCCGACAGCAACTGTCCGAACACCGTGTAGCGCAGCACGAACGCGGTCGCGGCCACGCCGACAATGGCGATGACGGCCATGATCGGCACGCCGGAGACGCGGCCCGTCGCCAGCGTCTTCAAGAGCGGGC
Organism: Mesorhizobium sp. B2-5-7; assembly: GCF_006440875.1. NCBI lineage: Bacteria > Pseudomonadati > Pseudomonadota > Alphaproteobacteria > Hyphomicrobiales > Phyllobacteriaceae > Mesorhizobium > Mesorhizobium sp. B2-5-7. The sequence goes on from NZ_VFUO01000006.1 coordinate 282,925, forward strand.
TGACGGCGAAACCCGATATGGCGCGGTTCGACAGCAGCGTTGCCGTCGCCAGCACATAACCCGTCGCCAGCGTGGCGATGATGGCTGGTATGTTCAGCCCGACGACGAGCAGCGAGTTCAAGCCGCCGACCGCAAGGCCGAGCAGGATCGCCGCACCCACGCCGATGGCGAGGTTGGCATCCTGGCCCTTGATGGTGAGCAGCGCCACGAAGGCGCTGAGCGTGATCACCGACGCCACCGAAAGGTCGATATTGCCGCGCCCGGTGGTGACGACGAACATCTGGCCTATGCCGACAACGGTCAGGAACGACGCCGATAGAATGATGCCCGACAGGCTGGAGAGGCTGAACCGGTTGGTGACGATGGACAGCACCAGCCAAAGCACGAGCACGCCGATCGCCGACCAGACCCAGCGGTTCTTCTGCGCCCACAGGCTGAAGGCGGCGAGGCCGTTCATTGTTCGCTCCTGCGGTCGGCGGTCAGGCTGCGCAGCGTCAGCAGGGCGATGAGGATCAGCCCTTGCGTTGCCGCGTTGAAGTCGCTGCTCACGTTCAGCGTGCCGAGCAAGGCGCCGATCAAGGCCAGCGTGACCGCCCCGGCGACGGCGCCGACCGGCGAGATGACGCCGCCCAGCAGCGAGCAGCCGCCCATCACCACGGCGGCGACGCTGAGCAGCGTGAACGAATTGCCGGAATTGATATCGCTTGCCGTGTTGATCGCGGTCAGCGACAGGCCGGCGGCAGCCGCGAACAGTCCGGCGACGAGGTAGCGCACCAGCGCATAGCGCGTCGGCGACCAGCCGGAGCGGATCATGGCGGTCGGATTGTTGCCGAAGCCGCGCAGCACCACGCCGAGCGGCAGCCGGTCGATCACCAGCACCACCAGCGCGACCGCGGCGATTAAGATGATGGAGGTGGGCAGGAAACCCAGTGACCAGCTGAACATCGCCGACAGCCATTCGGGGCTGGCGCCGCCCGGCGTCGGCTGCAGCGCGTAGCCCAGTCCCATCCAGATGAAAGAGGCGCCAAGCGTGACGACGATGGCTGGGATCTTGCGTGCCTGGATCAGGCCGCCAAGCCCGGCATAGGCGGCGACCGCCGCCACCAGCGCCAGCGCGCCGAGCCATGGCTGATCGTAGAGCAGCGTGGCGGAAAGCACGCTGACCAGGCCGGCAAAGGCGCCGACGCCGAGATCGATCTCGCTGCCGCCGACGATGAACATCTGCGCCGCCGTCACTAGCACCAGCGACAGCGCCGGCATCAGGAGCAGGTCGAGCCCGAAGATCGAAGCGACCGCCGGGTTGGCCGAGATCATCACCGCCAGCACGGCGGCGAGGCCGATGAAGGGAGCCGCGTTCACCAGCCGGCGGGCAAGCCCGGCGCCGGCAGAGCCGCTGCGACCGGCGCCGATGGCTTTGTCCGCCTGCTGGGCAAAGGACGCTCCAACGATGGCTGATTCCGTGATCGCCTCGCCGGCCAATTCCTTGACGATGCGGCCGCCGGAAAACACCAGCACGCGGTCGCAGGCCAAGAGTTCGGCATCTTCGGTGGTGTGCCACACCAGCGTGCGCCCGCTGCGCGCGATCTCGTTGCAGAGCCTGTAGAAGTCCTGCTTGGTGGCGATATCGACGCCGCGCGTCGGATCGTCGAGCAGCAGGATCGGCGTGTCGGCGACGAGCGCCCGGGCAACCAGCGCCTTCTGCTGGTTGCCGCCGCTGAGTTCGAGGATGTTGGAGCCGAAGCGCTTGTCGTCGAGCCGCAGCCGGCCGGCCGCTTCGGCCGCCGCCTCGCGGTTGGCACGCTGCGAAACCAGCCCCAGTGCCGGACGGCGGGCAAGGCTGCCAATGCTGATGTTTCCAAGCACGCTCCACAGCGGGAACACGCCTTCCTTCTGGCGGTCGCCGGCAATGAAACCGGCATCGCCGCTCCGGGTCACCGCGGCCCCTCTGGCGGAATCCGGCTCGAAAATGGCGTGCAGCAACTCCTTCTGTCCGCTGCCCTCGAGCCCTGCCAGTCCGATGATCTCGCCGCGGCCGATCTCGATGTCGCGGCCGAGCCCGGCAGTCAGGAAGCCGGACAGTTTGACCAGCGCCTCGCCGCTGCTGGCGGCAGTCGCGCTGTGCTGGTGGATCGAATTGGCGTCGCCGCCCATGAGCTGCACAAGTTGGCCAATCGAAGTGCCGGCGACATCGCCGCGCCAGGCGGTGCGCCCGTTGCGCAGCACCATCACCTGCGTGGCGATGTCGATGATTTCCTGCAGCTTGTGGCTGATGAAGATGAAGGCAAGGCCGGATTTGGCTCGTTCGCGGATGAAGGCCCGCAACTGCCTCGAGCGGTCGAGGTCGAGCGAGGAGGTCGGCTCGTCGAGCACGATCAGCTTGACACCCGGCGTGGCGGCGGCGCGCGCGATCTCGACCATCTGCCGCTCGGCGATGGAGAGATGGCCGACTTCGGCGTTCACATCGATGCCGTTGGCGGGAAAGACGGCGTCCAGCGCCGCCCGGGCGCGGGCTCGATAGAGCGCGCGCCAGCCCGGCCGGTTGCCTGCGTCGCCTGGCGTTTCCAGGAAGAAGTTCTCGGCCACGGAAAGGTTGGCGCACAGCGACAGTTCCTGATGCACCATGCGGATGCCGCGCCTTTGCGCCTCCGCCGTGTCGTAGTCGGCGAAGCCCACATCCTGGCCGGTGAACGAAATCGAGCCGAGGGTCGGTGACGTCGCCCCGCACAGGATGCGCATCAGTGTCGATTTGCCGGCGCCGTTGCCACCGACCAGGCCGATGATTTCGCCGGCCGAGACGGCGAGGTCGATTTGCGCATTCGCCAGCGTCGGCCCGAAGCTCTTGGTGATCCGCGACAGCGAGACGACGTTTGGCCTGGTGTCGGGCACCGTAGCGGCTGCACCCTCCGGATCGGTTACGGCGAGATGGGACATTCGTCCTCCGTTTCTTACGGGCAGGGACCGGGCGCGGCCGTTTGGCGCGCCCGGTCCCTGGCAATGGCAGCCTTACTTGCTGAGCAGGTTCTGCTTGACCCAGTCGAGCGAATAGGTAGGGCTGATGATCTGGCCGCCCGGCAGCTTCGCATACTCCTTGAGATTGCTGGCATCGACCGTCGCCACCGGCATGATCATCAGCTTCGGTGCCTTGCCGCCCTTGAGCAACGAAAGGCCGAGCCAGAACGCGGCGCCGCCAATGCCCGGCGTGGTGTTCATCGAGACGGTCTGGTAGCCGTTCTTGGCATTCTCTTCGGCCCACCATTTGACGAAGTCGGTGCCGCCGCCGCCTTCGATGATCGGCATCTTGCCGGCATAATCGCCGCCATACTGGACGAAGGCCTGGGCGATGCCGACATCGTCGCTGCCGCCCTGGCCGAGCACGGCGTCGACATGTGGCAGCGAGGGCAGGACGTTGGCGATCGCCGCCTGCGCGACCGAGGCGGTCGCCTGGCCGTAGACGGTGGCAACAACCTTGATGTCGGGATATTTCGCCAGCACCGACTGCTGCGCGTTGAACATGTCGTTGTCGGGCGCAGAGCCCTTCACGCCGCGCACCTGGATGACGTTGCCCTTGCCGCCGATCATCTTGAAGACGGCTTCGGCCTGGGCCGCCTTGTAGCCCTTGAAGTCGAAGTTGAGCTGGTAGTTGCAGGGCGCCGAAGCAACCGAATCGAAGGAAACGACGATGATGCCGGCCTTGCAGGCCTTTTCGATGATGCCGTTGACCGCGGTCTCCGAGGCGGCGTCGACGGCGAGCACATCGACCTTCTTGAGGATCAGCTCGGCGATCTGGCTGTTCTGCTGCGCCACCGAGCCGTCACCGTTCATGATGATGTAATCGGCGATCTGGCCACCTGCCTTGGCTTCCTTGGCCGAGGCCTCGAACGCCTCCACCATCTGGTGGCGCCAGGTGTTGCCGTAATAGGCGTTGGCGAGCGCGATCACCGGTTTGTCCGACGATGCGATCGCCGGCAAAACAGAAGCACTGGCCAGCGCGGCGCCGGCAAGCGCCGCCACAATTGAAAACTTCATGATCTCTCCTCCCAAAAACCGGCCGACCTGATCGGCTCGTCTGTCACTCCGTAAAGGTGTCTCTTCCGAAGGACACCATACCAGCTACATGTTATACCAGCATACCAAATAGGCAAGCCACTCGGAACCTCATTTGACTGCGTCGACGGGAGCAACGCGCCCGCCGGGTTCTCCGTCTCATCCCTGGCCAGTCGGGCCGTGCCGACACTATGTTTGCCGTCACGCGCCGCATTGAGACTGGCCACACTGGACGCTAGGTCATCATATATGTAATGTCAATTATTAGCGGGGACCTTGCCTGTTGGTGCGACTCGGGATCGATTGCCCCCGGGAAACGATCAGGAGAGATGCGGATGGAACCGGTCCAGAAGAAGAAGTTGTATGTCGAGGTGCTCGATCGGCTGATGGCGGCGATCTCGACATCCGAATTTCCGCCCGGTTCCCAATTGCCGTCGGAAAAGGAACTGATGACGATGATCGGCGTCGGGCGGCCGTCGATCCGGGAAGCGATGCTGACGCTGCAGCAGATGGGGCTCATCCGGATATCGCACGGCGAACGGGCGCGCGTCATCAACCCGACGCCGGAGGTGATCGTCGATCAGGTCTCCGCGGCAATGGTCATGATGCTGGCGACGAATTCGCGCGGCCTCGAAGAACTCAAAGAAGTCAGGCTCTTGCTGGAAACGGGCCTGGTTCGGATCGCCACGCGACGCGCCACGGCCAAGAGCCTGGAACGGCTTGCCGGGACCTTGCGCCACCTACGCGAGGCGAAGGGCGACCAGGCTCGGTTCGTAACCGCCGACATGGAATTCCACGCCGTCATAGCGGAAATGAGCGGCAATTCGATGATCGCGGCCGTGGCCAAGGGCATGCTCGAATGGCTGTCGCGCTTCAAGCGCGATCTCGTGGCCGTGAAAGGCGCCGAGCGTCTGACGGTCGAGGAACACGAACGCATCTACAAGGCGATCGCCAGCGGCGACGCCGAAGGCGCCAGCGCCGCCATGGCGGACCATATAGGCCGCGCCAACGAACTCTATTCGAAACTGGCGGGCAACGACGGCGGGGACTGACAGTCGCAAATTTTTTGACCGGGAAAACTCATGTGATGACATGATATCTTTTTGATGCTATCGCTCCCGTTATGAAGTTCATTCCAGCCGGGAAGCCTCCATTGACCGGTCGTCTTAACGCCACCTACCTGATCGAAACCCGCTATCCCATGGAGGTCGCCGCGGCCGCGATGGCGGGTGAGCAATCGAGCGGGACATTCCGTCCGATCCCTGGGGAGACGCCGGAACTGCTGCTCAGATTTGGCGCGCGCGTCGAATTCATCGAGGATCTTGGCGAGGTCGATGGCGAGGCGTTGCCGTTTTCGCGCGCGCCCGGAGATGCGGCGGCCGTCAGGCCGCGCCGGGCCAAGGTGGGTCTTTCCTGGAACATCGAGAACATGGGCACCGTGCTGGCTTCGGTCTGGTCGACGGTGCTCGGCAATCTGTTCGAGCTGCATCATTTCTCGGCCATGCGTCTGCTCGACGTCAGCTTTCCCGATGTCTTCGCCGATGCCTATCCGGGGCCGGCTTTCGCTGTCGAAGGCACGCGTCGTCTGACCGGTGTCACGGGACGGCCGCTGATCGGCACCATCGTCAAACCGAGCATCGGCCTTACGCCGCGGGAGACCGCGACCCTGGCCGATACGCTGATCTCAGCCGGCCTCGACTTCATCAAGGACGACGAACTGATGGGAGATCCCCCGCATTCGCCGTTCGAACAGCGGTTCGAGGCGGTCATGGCTGTCATCGACCGGCACGCCGACAGGACCGGGCGCAAGGTCATGTACGCGGCCAACATTTCCGGCGACATCGACGCCATGCGCCGCCAGCTCGACCTGATCGAGCGCCGTGGCGGCACCTGCGCCATGCTTGTCCTCAATTCCGTCGGCCTGTCGGGTGTCGTCAAGATGCGCCGGCATTCCGCCGTCGCGCTGCACGGCCATCGGGCGGGCTGGGGTCTCTTCAGCCGTTCTCCTGATGTCGGCATGAGCTATCTCGCCTACCAGAAATTCTGGCGCCTGGCCGGCACCGACCACATGCACGTCAACGGGCTGTCCAACAAGTTCTGCGAGCCCGACGATTCGGTGATGGCATCCGCCCACGCCTGCCTCACTCCGATGTTCGGCCGGGCCGACCGCCCCGATACGGTGATGCCGGTGTTTTCGTCCGGACAGACCGCGGTGCAGGCGGGCGAGACCTATGGAAGGCTCGGCACGAACGATTTCATCTATTGCTGCGGCGGCGGGATCATGGCGCATCCCGGCGGTCCGGCCGCCGGCGTTCAAAGTCTGCACGATGCTTTCGAAGCCGCCGCGGCAGGCATTCCCGCGCGCGACTACGCCGCCACGCATCCGGAGCTCGAGGCCGCGCTGCAAGCGTTCGGCTGAATCTGCGCCATCGGCGCGCCATCAAGAGGAAATGGGAGAGAAGCAAATGACGACATCCGTGGCGGTGCTTGGAGCCGGAGGGAAGATGGGCTTCCGCGTGACACGCAAGCTGATCGAAGCAGGTTACGATGTCCGCGCCGTGGAGATCGGCGAGGCCGGCCGCAAGCGGTTGGGAGAAGCCGATATCGCCGCCGTCGCCATGGAGGAAGGCATTCCCGGCGCCAAGGTCGTGGTGATGGCTCTGCCGGACAACATCATCGGCCAGGTGACGCGGCAGGTCTCGCCGATGCTTGCCAAGGGCACCATGATCCTCGTTCTGGATGCGGCCGCACCCTATGCCGGCGACCTGCCCGGCGATCGACCGGATCTCACCTATTTCGTCGGTCATCCCTGCCACCCGCCCTTGTTCGGTGACGAGACGGAGTGGGCCGCGCGTCGCGACTATCATGGCGGCATCGCCAGGCAGTCGATCGTCTGCGCCCTGATGCAGGGACCTGAAGAGGACTACGCGCTTGGCGAGGAGGTCTGCAAGGCGATGTGGTCGCCGATCATCGACAGCCATCGGGTCACGGTCGAACAATTGGCGATCCTGGAGCCTGGCCTGTCCGAGATGGTTGCCATGCCCTTCGTCGACACGATGGTCGAGGCCGTCGAGGAGTGCGAGCGCAAATATGGCATTCCAAGGCAAGCCGCGCTCGACTTCCTGATCGGTCATCTGAATGTCGAGATCGCCATGTGGTTCGGTTTCTCGCCGAAAGTGCCGTCCGACGCCGCACTGCGCCTGATGCGCTTCGCCAAGGGCGTCGTGGTCCGTGACGACTGGCGCGAGGCACTGTCGCCGGCCAAGGTGAAGGAAGCCTCGGAATTGATCGTCTACGGCAAGGGAGCCTGAGCCCTGCCTTCGCGGATCATGTCGGTATCGACCGCTCTCTTCGACGGCTATTCCATGGAATTGGCCGTCGAGGAGATTGCCGCTGTGGGTGCCGCCCACGTCGAGCCGGCCTTTATCAGCGGCTATGTCGATTTCGACGAGGGTCTGTTTGCGGCTGCGCACGCCGCGAAGCTGCGCCGGGCAGCGGAACATGCCGGGCTTGGCATCAACGCCGTGTCGGCTCATCTCGACCTGTCGGGGCCCGATGCGATCGAAGCATTGTCCCGGCGGATCGGCTTTGCCGCCAGTCTTGGCGCTTCGTTCCTGATCACCAATACCGGTCCGGCGAGAAACAGCGCGGCGATCCGCGCGACGATCGACGCTCTCCTGCCGAGGCTGGAGGAGGCCGGCATGGTTCTGGCGCTCGAAAACCCCGGACATGGCAGTGGCGATCTGCTCGGCAGCGCGCGATCGGGGGCAAGCTTCGTCCGCGACATCGGATCGCCGTACGTCTGCCTGAACCACGATGCCGGCAACATCTTCACTTACAGCGGCGAGACGATGCAGCCGGCGCAAGATATCGCCGATGCCATCGACACGGTTGGACATGCTCATCTGAAGGATGTCGTCAGCACCGGCGAGGGATGGGCCTTCTGCGCCATCGGCGACGGCTCTGTCGACTATGCATCCTACTGGGCCGTGCTGCCCGCCACGCTGCCAGTCAGCATCGAACTGCCGTTGCGGCTGCAGCGCCCGCAGCGCAATGATCCCCAGCGGCGAAGCACGCCGGTGGATATCGGCACCATTCGCGGCGCCTTGCGGCGCTCGCTGGAATTCGTGAACGCGCTGGACAATGCCGAGTTCTGAGCGCGGCCCGCCTATCCCCGCTCGGGGAACATCGCCTTCAGCCCCTCGCGCGACGCCTTGGCGATGCCGCGCTCGGTGATCAGCCCGGTGACCAGCCGCGCCGGCGTCACGTCGAAGGCGGGGTTTGCCGCAGGCGTTGCTTCGGGCGAGACGCGTACCTGGGCGATCTCGCCGCTCGCGGTCTTGCCCCACACCAGCGAAACCTCGTCGCCGGAACGTTCCTCGATCGGGATTTCGGCAAGTCCGTCGCCCACCATCCAGTCGATGGTCGGCGAAGGCAGCGCAACGTAGAACGGCACGTCGTTGTCTGCGGCGGCGAGCGCCTTCAGATAGGTGCCGATCTTGTTGCAGACGTCGCCGTCGGCGGTGGTGCGGTCGGTGCCGACGATGACCATGTCGATTGCGCCGCGCTGCATCAGATGGCCCCCGGCATTGTCAACGATCAGCGTGTGCGGCACGCCGTGGCCAGCCATCTCCCAGGCGGTGAGTTGGGCGCCCTGGTTGCGTGGGCGTGTTTCATCGACATAGACATGGACCGGAATGCCGGCTTCGACAGCGAGGTAGATCGGTGAAGTGGCTGTCCCGTAGTCGACCGTCGCCAGCCAGCCGGCATTGCAGTGGGTGAGGATATTGACCGTCTCGCCCGGCTGCTTGCGCGCCGCGATATCCTTGATGATGGCGAGACCGTTCTCGCCGATGGCGCGGTTGAGCCCGACATCCTCGTCGGCGATCTCATTGGCACGCCGGTAGGCGGCCGCGGCGCGTTCACCAAGCGGCAACGGCCGCAGAAAGCGCCGCATCTCGTCGAGCGCCCAGCGCAGGTTGATCGCCGTCGGCCTGGTATCGTGCAGTATCTCCCACACAGTGTCGAGCGCTTCGTCGGATGCATCATCCGTCATCTGCATGGCGACGCCATAGGCCGCGGTGACCCCGATCAACGGTGCGCCACGCACCCACATGTCGCGGATCGCGGTGGCGATGGCGGCGACCGTGACGAGCTTCTCGATACGGAACTCATGCGGCAGCCAGCGCTGGTCGATGATCTCCACCGAGCGGCCGTCGTCGCTCAGCCAGATGGTCCGAAAGTGGCGGTCGCCGACGTTCAAATGCTGTTCTCCTGTTCAATCAGCGCGGCCAGATTGTTGACCTCGTCGATGCTGTGGATCTGGCGCCGATTGACGGCGATGTGGCGGCCGAATTTCAGTGCCTTCGCCTCACAACTGGCGCGCAGATCTTCATCGGCAATGGTCTCGAAGTCTGCATTGTGCGCGAGGCCAAGGATGCGCCTGTGAACCTCGATGCCGGCAAAGCCGAGCAGATCGTCCCAGATCTGATGCAGGACATTATCGAGTGCCTGCTCGGCGCCCAGCCGGTCGCCCTGATCCTCGAACAGGCTTTTTTGATAGAGCATGCCGGTGCGCTCGGTGCGCCATAACAGCGAGAACTCGGCGCGGAACACGGCCCAGGTCTCGGCCGTGACGCCGAGCAGATAGGCACGCATGGCGTCGCGCCTGCCGTTCTGCTCATGCCCGCGCTGCGAGAAGAAGGACATCCAGAAATTGGCGAGCAGCATGCCGACGTCGAAGGCCATCGGGCCGTAGAAGGCGAACTCCGGATCGATCATCCGTGTTTCCTGATCGGTGACCATGATCGAGCCGGAATGCAGGTCGCCATGCAAAAGCGTCTCGGCATTGGCGGCGAACATATGCTTCAGCCGCTGCGCCTCCACCTTGAGGTCGCGGTCGGCCCGCAGTTCCGCCACCAGCTCATCGAGCTGCGGACTGGTGTGGCGGTTCATCTTGGCGTCGAAATAGGGGTCGGAAAACACCAGGTTCTCGGTGATGTCGCAAAGCTCGACATTGTCGGCGAACAGCGCCAAATCCGCCTTGCGCTCCTTGGTCACCATCGACAGGTCGGAACCGCGAAACAGCGTGCGGGCCATGAACAGGCCGATATCCCTGGCAATGTTCGGCAATCGGCGCCCGTCGATCAGGGCGCGCCTGAGAATGATGTGGGGCGGTGCCAGATATTCCATGATGATCAGCGCCTGGACCTCGTCGAAGTAGTAGATCGCCGGCACCGAGCCCGGCGCGCGCGCCTCTTGCCGGGTCAGCGCGTGGTATTCGAAGAAGGAGCGTTTTAGCGGCAGCGGCCAGCTGTCGCCGACCAGGCGGACATAGGGCAGGGCCTGCTTGACGATGGCGCCGCCACTGGCGCCTTCGACGATGAACACCAGGTTCAGATTGCCGTCGCCAACCTCGCGAACTTTCCAGGCGCTCGCATCCTTGCCGATCTTCGCGCACAGCGCTTCGTTCGTGCCGAGACGGGTTGCGAGCGTCTCCACCGACAATGCTTCGAACGGCAAGTTCCCAGTCATCCTTGTCCCTCCCGCCTATGTGCTCCGATCATAAGGAGCCCAAGCGGCGGGGCCAAGCTAGGAAGCTGTCTGGCAATTGTCAATCGTGTTGACAATTGCCTACATTGACCATAGCGTCATGACCAGGGAGGAACGCATGGTCGGCAATGCCGTGTTCCGCGTAGAGGGACTGAGGAAATCCTTTGGCCGCAACGAGGTGCTTGGCGGCATCGCGGTGGACCTCCATGCCGGCGAAGTGACCGTGCTGATGGGCGCCAACGGCGCCGGCAAATCCACCCTCGTCAAGATCATCAGCGGCGTCTACGAGCGTGGCGGCGGCTCGATGACCCTCGCCGGTGCGGAGTTCGCGCCGAACACGCCGGCGGAGGCGATCCGCGCCGGCGTCGTCACCGTGCACCAGAACATCAATGACGGCGTGGTCGCCGACCTCGATGTCGCCACCAATCTCACGCTGGACCGGCTAAGCGGCCGCGGCGTGCCGACCCTGTTCAATCCCGCTCGCGTGCGCCGTGAGGCCAAGGCGGTCGCCGACCGCATGGGGCTGGCCATCGATTTGAAGGCGCGCGTCAGCGATCTTTCGCTGGCCGACCGCCAGATGGTGGCGATTGCCCGGGCGCTGGCGCACCAGCCGAAAGTGCTGATCCTCGATGAGCCGACCTCGTCGCTCTCCAGTGCCGAGGCCGACAGGCTGTTCGCGCTGGTCGACCGTCTGCGCGAGCAGGGCGTGGCGATCCTCTATATCTCGCATCGCATGTCGGACATCAGGCGGCTCGCCGACCGCATCGTCTCGATGCGCGACGGTGTCGTATCGGGCGCCTTCGATGCCAAGCCGCTCGATTATGAAGGTGCGGTCAACGCCATGCTCGGCCGCAAGATCCATCTCGACCGGATCGTGGCCAGGAGTTCCGCCAGGGCGGTCCTGAGCGTCGAAGGCCTGCGCATCGCGCAGGGCGCCAGGCCGATGTCGCTGACACTCGGCGATGGCGAGGTCGTCGCCATCACCGGCCTCGTCGGCGTCGGCAAGACCGCGCTTGCCGAGACGCTGTTCGGTGTGCGCCGGCCGCTCGACGGCACCATGACGATGAACGGCAAGCCTTATGCGCCGCGCTCGGCGGGCGACGCGATCGCCGCCGGCGTGTTCCTCGTCGCCAAGGATCGTGCGACCAGCGGCATCGTCGACGGCTTCAACATCGAGCGCAATGTCAGTCTGCCGTTTCTGAAGCGCATGTCCAGTCTGAGCGTGCTCAGGCGCCGCCTCGAACGCGCCACCGCGCGCAGGCAGATCGAGCAACTGGGCATCGTCTGCCGCTCCGAGAAGGACGAGATGTCGGCGCTGTCGGGCGGCAACCAGCAGAAGGTGATGGTCGCCCGTTGGATGGCGCAGAATGCCGCGCTGTTCATCCTCGACGAGCCGTTCCAGGGCGTCGACATTTCCGCCCGGCGCGATATTGCCGCCAAGCTGAGGGCCAGCGCCAATGGCCGCGCCACGCTTCTGTTCGTCACCGAACTCGATGAAGCGCTGGAGACGGCCGACCGCATCCTGGTGATGTCGGAGCACACGATCGTCGGCGAACACCGCAATGCCGATGTCGACCTCGACCGCCTGCTGGCCGAGGTTGCCGGTGGACCGCTGCACAGCGCTGCCTGAGCGTGGCGGCCGATGGAATTGGAATGGAGAGACCATGGCTGCGAGTTGGGTAAATGGGGCAGCGGCGCCGGGGTGCGCCGAATGACGCTGCGCGACTACGCCATCCGCTATGGGTTCATCGTGCTGCTGTTCGGATTGGTCGCCTATTTCGCGATCGCCGCCGACGGGTTCGTTTCGCCGCAAAGTGCCGTCTTCATCTTCCAGTCTGTCGCCATCACCGGTGTGCTGGCGCTCGGTGTTACCGCCACGCTTGTCGTCGGCGGCTTCGACCTGTCGATCGGTTCGGTCGCAACCTCTGCCATGATGGCTGCGGCCTATGTGATGGTGGTGCTGGAGCAAAACGCGTTCGTGGCGGTCATCGTCTGCCTGTTGATTGGCGCCATTGTCGGCCTGATCAATGGCTGGCTGATCGTCTACATGCGTGTACCCGATCTGCTGGCGACGCTCGGGATGATGTTCCTGCTGGTCGGCCTGCAGCGCATCCCCACGGAAGGCCGCTCGATCGCCACCGGCATGACCATGCCCGATGGCTCGGTCGCCAGCGGCAAGTTCTCCGATGCCTTCCTGGCGCTCGGCCGCCACCGCTTCGACTTCTTCATCCCAAACCTCATCCCGGTCTCGGTCGTCGTGCTTCTGGCGCTGGCCGTGCTGATCTGGTTCTTCCTCGAATACACCCGCTTCGGCCGCATGATGTATGCGGTCGGCAGCAATGAGCGCGCCGCCGAACTCGCTGGCGCGCCTGTCAAGGCATACAAGATCTGGGCCTACGTTATTTCAGGCGTTTTTGCCTCGATCGGCGGCATTTTGCTCGCGGCCCGGCTTGGACGCGGCGACATCGCCTCGGGTAATAATCTGCTGCTCGATGCGGTTGCCGCGGCGCTGATCGGCTACGCGGTGCTCGGCGCCGCCAAGCCGAACGCCTTTGGCACCGCCATCGGCGCGCTGTTCGTCGGCATCTTGCTGCAAGGCCTGACAATGATGAACGCGCCTTACTACACGCAGGATTTCGTCAAGGGCGTGGTTCTGGTCGTCGCCCTTGTCTTCACCTTTGCCCTTTCGGGCAGGGGCAGGAACTAGCATTCGGCCAGATAGGATTTGGGTTCAACAAAAGTGGAGGAAAACAAGGTGAACATCACTAGAAGACTTCTGGGGAAAGTGGCGCTCGGGCTCGCCGGCGCAACCATGCTGATGCAGGGGGCATTTGCCGCCGACAAGCCGGCGCCGTTCGACAAACCCGGCGTCAAGATCGCACTGGTTCGCTATCTCTCGACCGGCGACTTCTTCCAGGCGTATCTGTCGGGCGTCGAGGCGCAGTCGAAGGCGCTCGGTATCGACCTGCGCGTGCTCGACAGCCGCCAGGACGCCGCCCTTCAATCCGACATGGTCGACCAGGCCATCGCGCTCGGCGTGCAGGGCATCATTATCCAGCACGGCCTGACGGAATCGATGAAGGACGCCGCCCAGCGCGCCGTCGACGCCGGCATCAAGGTGGTGGCATTCGACGTCAATGTCGAAAACCCCAAGATCCCGCAGATCGAACAGTCGGACAAAGACCTGGCACGGCTGGCGCTCGAACAGGCAGTCAAGGACAATGGCGAAAGCTGGAACGCCGGCTATGTCTATGTCGCCGGCATCGCGCCGCTCGACCGCCGCAACGAGACCTGGGTCGACGTCAAGAAAAAATATGCCGGCATAAAGGAAGCCGCCATGTTCGGCACGCTCGACAATCCGATCGCCAACTCCGTCGCCAACCAGGCGCGCTCGGTGCTGTCGGCGCACCCCGACATCAACGTGATGTTCGCGCCCTATGACGAGTTCGCCAAGGGCGTGAAGATCGCCGTCGACGAAGCCGGCCTGAACAAGAAGATCAAGATCTATTCGGCCGACATTTCGACATCCGACATCGCTGCGATGCGCGAACCCGACAGTGCCTGGGCGGCTACCGCGGCGACCAACCCGGCCGTCGTCGGCCAGGTCTCGGTGCGCGCCCTGGCGCAACTGCTCGCCGGCGAAGATCCCGGCCACAACGTCATCGTGCCGCCGACGCTGATCACCCAGAAGGAGCTGATCGACAAGGACATCAAGAACATGGAAGACCTGTCGGCCAAGCTGCCGCAGTTCGCCCATGCCGATGTCGCCATGCCGGCATGGATGCCGAACCCGAACGCGAAGTAGCTTCGGCACCAATAGGAAAGCGAAAGGGCGGCTATGAACCGCCCTTTCGTATCGATGTTCAGCCTTCCGGTTACAACCAGTGTTCCGGATCGCGCATTCCATGAACGATCGCTACGACCAGTACACCGTCCGGCTGTGGTTCATAGATGACGATATAGCGGCCTTCGATGAGCACGCGGGCCGTCGCGCTCAATTCCGGCCGGGCCCAACCCATCTTGGGATGCCCTGCCGCCAGTTCCATCTTGTCGAAAATGCGCATCAGCAGCTTATCGGCTGCCTTTTCATTGTCGATTGCGATGGTGTGCCAGATGTCGCGCAAATCCTGCGAGGCGCGCGGAGTAAGCCTGTATTTAGCCACCAGCGCGGCGTTCTGCATTCAGGCCCCGAATGAACTCGACGGGTTCGACTTCGACTGGGTTGCCGCTGGCCATGCCGTCGGCGTAGGCCCGTTTCAACTGATCCAGTTCCAGGGCACGCAATTGCTCGCGCTGCTCCCAAAGGCGCAAGGCTTCGCGGACGATTTCACTGTTCGAGGCGTATCCTCCGCCCTCGACGGCGCTCTGCAGGCGGGCGACCTGTTGCGGCGTAAGCGATATGGTCAGGGTGCGCATAGGTTCAGCTTTCATACCGACTATATATAGCGCACCTCACAAGGACTAACAATGTTTACTAGTCTTCGTCTCGATCCTGCCTGGCGCTAAAAGGATAGCAGAGATTGCCTTATCGCAGCGCCGCCGCGATATTGCCGCCGTCGACCGTCGTCACATCGGCGGTCGTCCGGTCGGCCAGGGCATGGTGCAGGAAGGCCTGCGCCACGTCCTGCGCGGTCACTTCCTGGCCGAGCAGATTGCCGGACATGTATTCCTTCTCCGACACGCCGCGTGCGCCCGAGCGGCTGGCGATCATGGCGTCGGTCAAAAGCCCGGAGCGGATGCGGTCGGCGTTGACGGCGTTGGAACGGATGCCATGGGCGCCGTAGTCGAGCGCGTATTGCCTTGACAGGAATAGCGTCGCCGCTTTCGGCACGCCATAGGCGCCGAATTTCGGACCCGGATTGACCGCCTGCTTGGAGGTGTTGAACAACAGCGCCCCACCTGTACCTTGTTCCAGCATGATGCGCACGGCGTTCTGCGCCGCCGACTGGTGAGCGAAGAAATTGAGCTCGAAGCTCTTGCGCAGCAGCGTATCGTCAAGCTCGCCGATGCGGCCTTCCCAGGCAGCACCCGCATTGGACACCAATATGTCGACGCCGCCGAAGACGGCGACCGCCTTGTCGAAGGCGGCACGCATCTGGTCCGGGTCGGTGATGTCGGCGCCGACGCCAATCGAATTGTTGCCGGCTTTACTGGCGGCATCGGCGGCCTTTTCGGCGTCGAGATCGACGACGACGGCATGAGCGCCATTGTCGGCGAACAGTTTTGCGGTCGCCGCACCAATCGCACCGGCGCCGCCGGTGATCAGCACCACCTGGCCGGTCAGCGGCTTCGGCTTGTTGGAGGCGAGCTTGGCCTGTTCCAGCGACCAGTATTCGAGCGGGAACAGGTCGGCCTTGGATAGCGGGTGGAAACGCCCGACGGCCTCGGCGCCGCGCACGGCCTCGATCCACATCTCGCCAACGTCCGAGGCGATCCTGGCATCCTTCAGCGTGCGGCCATGGCCGAACATGCCGAGCCCCGGCACCAGCGTCAGCCGGGGCATCGGATCGAGCATGGTGCGCTTGACGTCGTCGAGCGCGTCATTGGTCTCGAAATAGGCGCGGTAATCCTTGGCGAAAGCGTCGACGTGGTTCCGGATTACGGCCTTGTAGTCGCCGATCTTGTCGGCATCGGGCGCTGGCACGGCCAACGGTCCGGTCTTGATCCGGATCGACAGATCCGGCGTCGACACGCCACGTCCGGCATAGTCGGCGATCTCTGCGGAATTGATGAAATCGACAATCGCGTCCGAGGTGCGGAAGTCAGAGATCATGCGGTCGAAGCGGCCTTCGCCGCGTGGGGCCGCTACAGCGCCGCGCAGCATGGGCGCGATCGCCGCTGGTGACGCTAGTCTTGCCGGCAGCGCTGTCTTTGCAGCCTTCGGCTTGGCATGCTCGGCCACATAATCCTCGGCGACGTTCACATAGTGGATCATCCGGTCATAGGCCTGCCTGGCATCCTCGCCGAAAGTGAAGATGCCGTGCTTGTCGAGGATCAGGCCTTCTACCGTCGGGTCGGCGTCGAAGACATCGGCCGCCGCCTTGGCGAGATCGAAGCCCGGCATGATGTAGGGCACATAGCCCATTTTTGCTCCGAACACCTTTGCCACCAGCGGCTTGCTGTCTTCCTGGTCGACGATAGCCAGGATAGCGGTCGAGTGGGTGTGGTCGACGAACTTGTGCGGCAGGAAGGCATGCAGCAGCGTCTCGACCGAAGGGTTGGGCGAGGCGGGGTCGATCAGGTTGGCCCGCTGCAATGCGACCATGTCCTCGTCGGAAAGCCTGTCCAGCTTGCGCGCCTTGAGCAGGGCGCCCATCTTGACCGCCGGCAGGCCCTGCGGCTCGATGACCGCCATATCCCAGCCGCTGCCCTTGACGCACAGCACGTCCCATTCGTCACCGACGAGATCGGTCGCCTTGATCTTGCAGGAGGTGTTGCCGCCGCCATGCAGGACCACTTGCGGCACGCCGCCCAGAAGCCGCGTCGTGTAGACACGCAACGCCAGATCGCGGCCGACGCCCTTCTTCGCATAGTCGGCAACGAGTTGTTCGGCCACGTCGTCGTTCCACAGATTCTTCATGTTCGCTTCGTCCAGTTGCTGTCTTTGATGGTGAACAGGAATGCCGCGACGCCTTGATGACAAATGCGTCGGCAAAGGATTGGTTTTCAGGACGCCTTTTCTGCTGACGTTCCGGCATGATCGAGCAGCCGCTGCGCCATATGCGCGCCGACCACCAGATGCGTGCAGAGGCCGCCGGCGATCGCGGCGAGCAGCGGCTCGAACTTGCTGTCTTCCTGCACGACCATCAGCCGCTTACCGATGACGCGCAGTGAAGCAAGCCCCGCCGAGATGACCCGCCGGTTGTAGCTGCAGTCGAGCAACTCGCCACGGGCATCGATGATCTGCCCGGCAATGACACCCGCGGCACCTTCCCTGCGCAGCGCCGCCATCTCGGCTGCCGTCAGCGCGCCGCACTTCACCAGATGGCTGTCGGCATCGACCGCGCCGATGGAGTAGAGCGCAAGATCGCAGTCGCTGATCCCGGCAAGCTGGTCGCGGATCACAGGTTCGGCGCGCAGGCCTTGCGCCAGTTCCTCGGTCGACAGCACCAGGGGCGCGTAGAAGTTGAGGCCCTTGGCATTGAGCCGGCGCGCGATTTCCATAGTGCATTGATCGGGCCGGTAGGAATAGGGTGCGCCGAGATTGCCGCAGAGCTGCACCACGGTGACGTCCTGCAGGTCGGCATAGGACATGATGTCGGCGATGGTGTAGACGGTGCGGCCCCAGGCGACGCCGATGCGGTCGCCTTTCCCGACGAGTTCCAGGAAAACGCTTGCCGCCAGCACCGCGATATCGGTCGAGGGGTCGGCGAGATAGGCGTTCTCAGGCGCGATCCAGACGGCGTCGAGCTTCAGGGCGTCTTCCAGCCTGCGCGCCATGACGTCGTCCGTGAAGAGCTGCGTCGAGGTCGAGATGTTGACGATGCCTGTCTCGCGCGCCTTGCGCAGATACATGGCGACGGAGGCGCGCGAAATGTTGAGTTGATTGGCCACTTCGTCCTGGCGAAGCCCATGGGCATAGTAAAGCCAGGCCGCCTTGTGGATGAGCTGTTCTGCCGGTCGGATCGCCATGCCGCCTCCTTGGCTGACATTAGTCACGGCTCTCGACAAAAGTCAAATTTGGATAAACAGGAAGAGATTTCCTGCCGGCGCGGCACAGATCCCCATTCTAGCAAGTCGGTGCAGGATAGCATTCTCGGCCCATCAGGGGGATAGCGTGACGACGAGCGTAAGGTTAGAAAGCTCGAAAAGACTTTGGGGAGAATGGGATGGCCAATCCCTACGAACAGGATCTCGACAGGAACGCGGCCAATCACCAGCCGCTGACGCCGCTCACCTATCTGGAGCGCGCTGCAAGAACCTATCCCGACCATGTCGCCATCATCCATGGCAGCCAGCGCATCAGCTACCGCGATTTCTGGCGCCGTTCGTTGAAGGTCGCCTCGGCCCTGCACAAGCATGGCATCGGCAAGGGCGACACGGTGACGGTCATGCTGTCGAACACGCCGCCGATGCTGGAAGCGCATTTCGGCGTGCCGATGACCAAGGCGGTGCTGCACTCGCTCAACACGCGTCTCGACGCCGCCGTCATCGCCTTCCAACTCGACCATGCCGAGACCAAGGTGCTGATCGTCGATCGCGAGTTTTCCGGCGTGGTGCGGGAAGCGCTCGATCTGGCCGTGGTCAAACCGCTGGTCATCGACTACGACGATCCCGAATACGCCACCGACGCGCCCTATCCGAAAGGCGAGAGGGTCGGCACGGTGGACTATGAGGCCTTTGTCGCCAATGGCGACGAGGCGTTCGCCTGGTCGATGCCGAACGACGAATGGGATGCGATCTCGCTCAATTATACTTCGGGCACGACAGGCAATCCCAAGGGCGTCGTCTACCATCACCGAGGTGCTGCGCTGATGGCCTACACCAACACCATCCATGCCGGCATGGCCAAACACGCGGTCTATCTCTGGACCTTGCCGATGTTCCACTGCAATGGCTGGTGTTTTCCCTGGACGCTCGCCGTCCAGGCCGGCACGCATGTCTGCCTGCGCTGGGTGCGACCGAAGCCCATTTATGACGCTATCGCCGATCATGGCGTCACCCATCTGTGCGGGGCGCCGGTGGTTATGTCGGTGCTGATCAACGCCAAGGACGAGGACAAGCGCGCATTTGCGCAAACCGTCACCTTCAACACGGCGGCCGCCCCGCCGCCCGAAGCCGTGCTGTCGGGCATGGCCGATGCCGGCTTTGCCGTCACCCACCTCTACGGCCTGACAGAGACCTATGGGCCCGCTGTCGTCAACGAATGGCATAATGGCTGGGACGCACTCGACAAAGGGGCGAGGGCGGGCAAGAAGGCACGGCAGGGCGTGCGCTATGCCGCGCTCGAAGGCCTTACGGTAATGGATCCCGAGACCATGGCCGAGACGCCCGCCGACGGCGAGACCATCGGCGAGGTGATGTTTCGTGGCAACATCGTCATGAAGGGTTACCTGAAGAACCGCAGGGCGACTGACGAGGCTTTCGCCGGCGGCTGGTTCCACTCGGGCGATCTCGGCGTCATGCACCCGGATGGCTATATCCAGCTCAAGGACCGCTCCAAGGACATCATCATCTCCGGTGGCGAGAACATTTCCTCGATCGAGGTCGAGGAAGCGCTCTACAAGCATCCTGCCGTCGCCTCCTGCGGCGTCGTGGCGCGCCATGACGACAAATGGGGCGAGGTGCCTGTCGCCTATGTGGAACTGAAGCCGGGCAAGGAGGCGAGCGAGGCCGAGATCATCGAGCACTGCCGGACGCTGCTCGCCCGCTTCAAAGTGCCGAAAGCGGTGATCTTCGCCGAGATACCGAAGACCTCGACCGGCAAGATCCAAAAGTTCCGGCTGCGGGAAATGGCCAAGGTCGCCTGAAGCCCCCGGGATTTTCGAGAGAATATTTTCAATGGTCCGCATCCTGAGGGCGCCTTTTGACGTCTACTGGATGTCACCAATTGTCACCTATCGTACGCGTACACCGAATCCGCGTTGACACCTCGCTCATTTAGATTTACGAGTGATGAAAATCGAAATTCGTCACTCGTTATTTGACAGAGAGCTATGTCCGAAGCCGCCAACATCGTCGCCGACATCGCCCGACAGGAAAATGTAACGCGCATACTCGATTGCGCCGAGCGCCTGTTCCGGCACTATGGCTACGGCAAGACCAATGTCGCCGACATCGCCCGCGAACTCGGCATGTCACCGGCCAACATCTATCGTTTCTTTGCGTCCAAGGTCGAAATCCACCAAGCCGTATGTGGCCGGATGCTCGGCGCCAGCTACAAGATGGCTTACGAGATCATGCACCTGCCGATCAGCGCCGAGGAGCGGCTGCGTCGTTATGTGCATGCACAATACAAGCTGACGATGGAGGTCATGCTCGACGACCAGAAGGTCCACGAGATGGTCATCGTCGCGCTCGAGCGGGACTGGGGCGTCATCGACAAGCATGTCGACAGCATTCACGATCTTTTCGCCGAGGTGATCGGCGAGGGCATCGAGGCCGGCGAGTTCAGGAAGCAGGACCCGGTGACCGCATCGCGCTGCTTCGGTGCCGCCACCGTCATCCTGTGCCATCCGCAGATGGTGGCGCAGTGCCTCGCCAAGACCAATCGGGCAATGCCCGACGACCTCATCGATTACGCCATCAGAGCCTTGAAATAGCCGTCGCCAGCCGGTGCCGGTGTCGACAGTCCGTCTTCCAGTCGGGAGTACCGAAATGTTTTTGCCCAGTTCCATCCTTCGCAAGCTGCCAGCTGCCGGCCTGATCGTCGCATCGCTTGGGCTTGCCGGCTGCTCACAGGAAAAAGCCGAGGTGAAGGACATCATCCGTCCGGTGAAGGTCGTCGAGATCGCCCAGGCGCATGACACCCGTACGCTGTCCTATTCCGGATCGGTGCGCGCCCGCACCGAGAGCACGCTGGGTTTCCGGGTCAATGGCAAGATCACCGAGCGTCTCGTCGACATCGGCCAGCACGTGGCGCCTGGCGACGTGCTCGCCCGCATCGATCCCTCCGACTATGACCTGTCGGTCAAGAGCGCGCAGGCGGCACTCGATGCCTCTGAACGGCAGGTCGAGACGGTCGAACTCGCCCGTAAGCGCGCCGAACAGCTTTTCGCCAAGAACTTCGCGCCGAAATCGCAGCTCGAACAGGCGACACTGACCTATGACCAGGCAATCGCCACGCGCGACTCCGCCCGCTCTACGCTTGCCCAGGCCAGGAACCAGGTCGGCTATACCGACCTCAAGGCCGACAGGGATGGCATCGTCACGGCGGTAAACGCCGATGTCGGCCAGGTGGTCGGCTCGGGCACGCCCGTGGTCACCGTCGCGGTCGACGGTGAAAAGGAAGTGCTGATCGCGGTTCCGGAAATGGAGATCGCCGAGTTCAAGCCGGGCAAGGACGTCAAGGCGGGCTTCTGGTCGGACGATGGGCTGAAGCTTGACGGCAAGGTCCGTGAGGTCGCCGGCAGCGCCGATCCGCAGTCGCGCACCTTTGCCGTCCGCGTCAGCCTGCCCAACGACCCGCGCGTGCTGCTCGGCATGACCGCCAATATCGAGGCGTCGGCGGCCAACGAAAAGCAGCTCGTGTCCATCCCGCTCAGTGCACTCGCCGAGAAAGACAGCCAGTCGATCGTCTGGACGGTCGATCGTGGCGCCGACACCGTGCATGCCCGTCCCGTCAAGGTCGCCGAGTTCGCCCCAAACGGCGTGCGTGTCGCGGAGGGATTGAAACCGGGCGACGTCGTGGTCGCCGCCGGTACGCAGTTCATGACCGAGAACCTGAAGGTGAAACTCCCCGGCGGCACCGCACAGCAGTCCGCCTCGGCCGAGGGCGACGAAGCCAGCCAGTTGCGCTGACGACAGACAGGTCGGCCGCGCGTTCCCGCGGCCGCAGGTTTCCGGGCGGCGTGCCCGAAGGTCGAGACGTCAAGGCCGATGTACCCCCGCATCGATCCTCGCGTCCCACCGCGATGAGTGTCTCTCCGCTTGAAGAGCAACGCCGCCCGGAAGCCAGTATCGAACGCAGATGATTTCGTTCCGCGCGCGCTTCCTCGAAGCCCTTTTTTCGAAGCACCAAGCGCCGGCAACCAAGCAAAGTGGACCACTTCCGATGACGACCCCCACTGAAGAAAAGCGTCCCTTCAACCTGTCGCGTTGGGCCATCGGCCATCCCTCCATTGCGCGCTTCCTGTTCGGGCTGATCATCATAGCCGGCGCGCTCGGCTTGATGCGCATGGGCCAGAAGGAGGATCCCGACTTCACCTTCCGCGTCATGGTCGTGCAGGCGATCTGGCCGGGCTCCTCGATCCAGGAGATGGAGGACCAGGTCGTCAACAAGATCGAGCGCAAATTGCAGGAGACGCCGCATCTCGATTTCGTGCGTTCCTTCACCCGCGCCGGCAGCGCCATCATCACCGTCCAGATCAAGGGCGACACCAACGCCGCCGAAGTGACGGATGCTTTCTATCAGGTGCGCAAGAAAGTCGGCGATATCCAGGGCGACCTGCCGCAAGGCCTGCTCGGCCCGTATTTCAACGACGAGTTCGGCGACACGTTTATCACCCTGCATTCGATCAGCGGCGACGGCTTCTCCTTTCCCGAATTGAAGAAGTTCGCCATCCAGGCGCGCGATATGCTTTTGACGACGCCCGGCGTCGAAAAGGCCGTCATCATCGGCGACCAGCCGGAAAAGCTCTATATCGATGTCTCGTCCAAGGCGCTGGCCGAACGCGGCCTGACGCTGACCGACCTGCAGAACGCGATCAAGGGCCAGAACAACGTCGACCCCGCGGGTTCCGTCGACACCGGCGTCAATTCGGTGCGCATCTCGGTCGAAGGCGACGTCGCCAAGGCGGCCGACATCCGCGAACTGCGCCTGCGCGCCGGCGGCCAGATCACCCGGCTGGGCGACATCGCCACCGTCACTTCGGGCCTGGAGGACCCCTTCCAGCGCAAATACCGCTTCAATGGCCACGACAGCGTGCAGCTTGGCGTGGTCATGGCCAAGGGTTTTAAAGTCACCGATGTCGGCAAGGATGTCGAGGCGACCTACAAGCGCTTCGAGGAGGCGTTGCCCTATGGCGTTTCGGTCGACCAGATTTCCGACCAGCCGGGCGTCGTCACGGATGCCGTCAGCGAATTCATGCATGCGCTTGGCGAAGCGCTACTGATCGTGCTCGTCGTCTCGTTCCTGTCGATCGGCTGGCGCTCGGGGCTGGTCATCGCCATCGCCATACCGCTGGTGCTCGCCGCCACCTTCGCCATCATGTACGAGATCGGCATCGACCTGCAGCGCATTTCGCTGGGCGCGCTGATCATCGCGCTCGGCCTGCTTGTCGATGATGCCATGATCGTCGTCGAGATGATGGAGCGCAAGCTCGAGGAGGGGCTGGTCAAGATCGAGGCGGCGAGCTTCGCCTATTCCTCGACCGCCTTCCCGATGTTGACCGGCACACTGATCACCACCGCCGGCTTCATACCGGTCGGGTTCGCTGCTTCGACGGCTGGCGAATATGTGCGCACCTTGTTCTATGTCGTCGGCATCGCGCTGATCGTGTCGTGGTTCGTGGCGGTCTATTTCACGCCCTGGCTCGGCTATATGATCCTAAAGCAGCGCAAGCATGCCGGCAGCCATCACGATGCCTTCGACACAGGCTTCTATCGTCGGCTGCGTGCCACGGTCAGCTGGGCCGTGCGCCATCGCATCATCGTTTTGGTGATGACGCTGGCGACTTTCGGCACCAGCCTTTGGGCGTTCCAGTTCATCCCGCAGAATTTCTTCCCGCAATCGTCGCGGCCCGAAATTCTTGTCGACCTCTGGCTGCCGGAAGGCACCAGCATCAAGGAGGTCGAGGCGCAGTCCAAGGCCCTGGAAGCCAAGATGATGGACGACAAGGACAAGCGTTTCATCGCCACTTATATCGGCGAGGGCGCCCCGCGCTTCTTCCTGCCGCTCGACCAGCAATTGCGCAACCCGAACTTCGCCCAGATGCTGGTCATGGCCAATGACGAGCCGGCGCGCGAGCGGCTGATCGTCAAGCTGCGCACGGTTCTGGCCGAAGACTTCCCGTCGATCCGTGCCAAGGTCGACCGCCTGTTCCTCGGACCGCCGACCGGATGGCCCGTGCAGATGCGCGTCATGGGTCCGGACCGCCAGGAGGTGCGCCGCATCGCCGACCAGGTGAAG
The DNA here is from genome assembly GCF_006440875.1 of Mesorhizobium sp. B2-5-7. NCBI lineage: Bacteria > Pseudomonadati > Pseudomonadota > Alphaproteobacteria > Hyphomicrobiales > Phyllobacteriaceae > Mesorhizobium > Mesorhizobium sp. B2-5-7. Next base: position 307,310 of record NZ_VFUO01000006.1, read on the forward strand.
GCGAAGTTCCGGCAGGATCCCCTGCTCGGCGCCGTCCATGACGACTGGCTGGAGCCCGTTCCGGCGATGAAGCTGGTCATCGATCAGGATCGTGCCCGTGCGCTCGGCGTCACCTCGCAGCGCATCCGCCAGATGCTGCAGGCGACGATGTCCGGCGCGCCGCTTGACGATTTCCGCGACGGCGAGGAGACGGTGTCGATCGTCGCCCGCGAGCCGGATGCCAGCCGCAGCCTGCTGTCGTCGGTCGACTCGGTCTATATCCCGACCGATTTCGGCGGCTTCGTGCCGCTGTCGCAGGTGGCCAAGGTGGTGCCTGTGCTGGAGCAAGGCATCGAATGGCGGCGCGACCGCCTGCCGACGATCAGCGTGCGCGCCACATTGCCAGACGGCGTGCAGTCCAACGACGTCGTCACCAAGATGTACAAGGACATGCAGGGCCTGCGTGACGGCCTGGCGCCCGGTTACAAGATCGAGATCCAGGGCGGTGCGGAGGATTCAGCCGAAAGCCAGGCTTCGATCGCCGCCAAGGCGCCGATCATGCTGGCCATCATCGTCGTGCTCCTGATGATCCAGCTGCAGAACTTCGGCAAGGCGATGCTGGTGCTGGCCACCGGCCCGCTCGGCATCATCGGCGCGGCCGCGGCTCTGCTGATCAGCGGTGCACCGTTCGGCTTCGTCGCCATCCTCGGTGTCATCGCCCTGCTCGGCATCATCATGCGCAACTCGATCATCCTGGTCGACCAGATCGACCAGGACATTGCCAAGGGCATGGACCGTTCCGAAGCGATCGTCGGCTCGGCCGTGCGCCGCTTCAGGCCGATCGTGCTGACGGCGATGACGGCGGTGCTGGCACTGATCCCGATCTCGCGCGGCGTGTTCTGGGGACCGCTCGCCTATGCCATGATGGGCGGCATTCTGGTCGCCACCGTGCTCACCATCCTGGTGCTGCCGGCGGGCTATGCGCTCTTCTTCGGCCGCGAGCCGAAGAAGGCGAAGACCGACCAGCAGGCGCCGGAGCCAGGGGAGATCGAAGGCATCGAACGGCCGCAACTGCCGTTGGCGGCGGAATAAAAAACCGGCCGGTCGATTTGCGACCGGCCGGTTTTCCTTGATGCAATGATTTAGGCCGCAGTCAGACCATCAGATGACGAACACCCAATTGGCGATGAGCATGACCGCCACGCCGGCGACCAGCGTCAGATAGGGCAGCATGCCCGCCTTCTTGACCGAAAGGTCGGCTCCCGCCATGCCGAGATCGGCCAGCATGTGGTCGGGGAATTTGCCCTTGTCCTGGATGTAGTGGCGGAAGCAGAACACCGGGATGATCAGCGCCGCCGTGATCAGTCCGGCCCACAGCGCCATCGGGTTCCACACCTTGGCGCCTGCGCCCATGAAGATCGCGTTGACGTAGGCGAAGATCGCCCCGATCCCCAAGAGCCAGCTCGGTGCTTTCCACGGCCGTGCGATATGGCCGTTGTCGATGCGGTGGATCCAGCCGGCATTGAGGTTGAGGAAATTGAAGATGATGTAGCCGCAGTTCGACACGGCGAGGATGAAGAAGAAGCTCGTCGCGTCGGCCGAGGCGATCGCCAGCACGACCAGATTGAAGCAGAGATCGGTCCACATGGCCCGCGTCGGCGCGCCGTGCTCGTTGACGTGGCTGAGATAACGGGGCAGCCAGCCGTCGACCGAGCCCTGGTAGAGCGTGCGCGACGAGCCGGCCATCGCCGTCATGATGCACAGCACCAGCGCCAGGATCATCAGCATCACCAGCAGACTGTGGATGAGCCTGCCTCCGCCGACCATGCCGGCCAGCGCATCGGCCACGCCGGAGCCGTCGACGATCGGTGTTGCCAGCATGCCGTTCAAGCCCAGCACGCCCTGGAAGGTGAAGGGCACCAGGATGAACAAAAGCATGCAGAGCAGGCCGGAATAGAAGATGGCCTTGAACGTATCGGTACCCGGGTTCTTGAACTCCGACGTGTAGCAGACGGCGGTTTCGAACCCGTAGGTCGACCATGCGGCGATGAACATGCCGCCGAGCGCCAATGTCCAGCCGGCGATGTTCCAGGAGCCGGGCTCAGGTGCATAGGCGGCGGCGAGCGGCACCAGCGGCGAAAAGTTCGACCAGTCGATCTGGCCGGTGAAGATCGGCACCACGCCGACGATCAGCATCGGGATAATGACCAGCAGTCCGATATATTTCTGCACGCTGGCAGTGCCCAGAATGCCGCGATGCTGGATCGAGAAGATGATCAGCATCAGCACCGCGCCGATGAAGAAGGTGGCATTGAGCGTGAAGGACACCGGGCCTAGCGTGTGGCTCCACAGCGTCCAGTTGCGGATCGCCGGCGTCGCGGCGGCGGTCACTGCGGTGATGGCGTCGGCAGGCGCCGTTCCGGCGTGCGCGGCGATGTAGGCGACGACATCGGGCGAGGCCTCGGTGAACAGCGGCACCGGCGCCAGTGCATTGAGGATATAGGCGGCGGCGATCGAGCAGCCGAGCGACAGCACCGGCGACCAGGCGAACCAGTTGCACCACACCGACAGCGGCGCGATGAACTTGGAGTAGCGCAGCCAGGCCGTGGCGCCGTAGATCGAGGCACCGCCGGACTTGTTCGGGAACAGGCCGGCGATCTCGGCATAGGTGAAGGATTGCAGGAAGCCCATGATCATGGAGACCGTCCAGATCAGGAACGCCAGCTTTCCCGTCGTGCCGGCAATGCCGCCGATCGAGAACAGGACCAGCGCCGGAACGCCACTCGCCACCCAGAAGGCGCCGCGCCAGTCGATATGCCTGAGCAGCTTGCTTTCGGCAGGCTGGTCCAGGACCGTACTTATTGTGCTCATGTGGATGAGTTCCCCTTTTTCGATGTTCCCCGCCAGTGATGCCTCGGCTACGCGAAACTTACTCCCCGGCAAATGATCGTTCCGGCCGCAGTGTTTCCACTCAGTCGTATTTTTTTCTTAGGAGTGAAGATTGATCCGGCGCGCCGTCACGTCAAGCGATTTGTGAAACCATGCACATCACGCTTGCGCGCGCGAACATCAAAGCGTCCGGCGGTGCGGCCGGCGGGCGCTTTGCGAGTCCCAAAAGGGCAGGTCAGGAACGTGGTTTGGTCTTTTGCGGATCGTAATGGGCAAAGGCCACGACCCGAGCCGGCAGCCGCTTGGCGTGGCCGTCGAGCTTGCCGATCTCGACCTCCGTGCCGACAGCGGCATGAGCGACGTCGAGCCGCGCCAGCGCGATGTTCTTGCTCAGCACCGGCGAGCGCATGCCCGACGTGACGATGCCGATCTGGGCGCGGCCGACATGGACGCAGTCGCCATGGCCGACGGCGACATTGCTGTCGATGTCGAGGCCGACCAGCTTTGTCTGCGGATGATCCTTGCGCCGGATCAACGCCTCGCGGCCGATGAAATCGTCGGTCTTGCTCTTCAGCGGCACGGTGAAGCCGATACCGGCCTCGAACGGATCGGTCTGGTCGGAAAATTCGTAACCGGCGAAGATCAGTCCGGCCTCGATGCGCACCATGTCGAGCGCCTGCAGGCCCATAGGCTTCAGCCCATGCGGTTGGCCGGCCTCCCAGATCGCGTCGAAGACCTGTTGCGCGTCGCGCGGATGGCACCAAATCTCGTAGCCGAGTTCGCCGGTATAGCCGGTGCGCGAGACGACGACGGGGATGCCGTTGCCGCCGCCGATCCTGGCGACGGCGAAGCGGAACCATTCGAGTTCCTCGATCGATGGCTGCACGGGCGAGGTCCAGATCACCTCCTTCAGGATGGCGCGGCTCTTTGGTCCCTGCACGGCGATGTTGTGCATCTGGTCGGTGGACGAGCGCACCAGCACGTTGAGGCCGAGTTTTGTCGCCGTCTCGCGCAGCCATTCGCCGGACAGATCGTCGCCGCCAACCCAGCGGAAATTGTCCTTGCCGAGCCGCAGAAGCGTGCCGTCGTCGATCATGCCGCCATGTTCGTAACACATGGCGGAGTAGACGACCTGGCCGACGCCGAGCTTCTTGACGTCACGCGTCAGCGTATATTGCAGCAGCGCTTCGGCATCCGGGCCGGTCACTTCGAACTTGCGCAGCGGCGACAGGTCCATGATCACGGCATCCTGCCGGCAGGCCCAATATTCGGCGATAGCGCCTTCCCTGGCGAACGAATTGGCCAGCCAATAGCCCCTGTACTCGACGAAGTCGCGTGTGTGTTTGGCAAAGCTCGAATGGAAAGCTGTCTCGCGGGTCATTTTCGGTTCCGAATCAGGCGTCATGCGTCTGGCGATCGCTCGCGAGAATTTGTGCTGGCCGGAATAGGTCCGCACGTGGATGTCGGTCAGGTCCCAGCCATTGGCCGGCGTCGTGTCGTCGGGGCAGGCCGAGGAGACGCAGACGATGTCGGTCAGCGCTTTGAGCAGAACATAGTCGCCGGCCCGCGACCATGGCTCGTCCGACACCATGACCCCATGGGCGTCGATCGCCGTGTTGAAGAAGAAGTTGATCGCCATCCAGCCGGCGCGGGGATTGACGCCCTTGCCGTCCAGCGCGCGATTAAAGTTCTCCGAGCAGTTGGTGTGGCCGGGATAGCCGATGTCGTCATAATATTTCGCCGCGCAGGCGAGCGCGAAGGCATCGTGCCGGCCGCATGTGTCCTGCACCACCTCAACCAGCGGTTCCATGTCCTGGTCGTAATATTTCGAATGCAGGCCGGGCATCGGATAGCTCGCGCCCATCAGCGTGCGCGTGGTCGTGACGTCGAGCGGATGGTCGAGCCCCTTGTCCAGCTTGCGGGCCGAGAAACACTGGAAGTCGGTGCACTGGCGCCCGTCGACATCGATGATCTGCAGATAGTCGCCCGCCTTGACGAAATACGATTCCGCCGTCGCCGAATGGACGCGCAAATCGAGCATCGGATCGGCCAATGGATCGGCAAGCCGGGATTTCGTTTTCAGGCGGATCGTGTTGCGCCGCACGACGACGCTGAGCGGCGTCGCTGTGTCGTGCCCGTCGACCAGCATCGGACCGCCGGGTGCGGCGATCAGCATCGCGCCGTCGCGCGCGACTGTGAATGCCTGCTCGGTACCGGCTGGTGTCATGCCGCCAAACACGCGCACCGCCTCGGCCTGCCCAAGCTGAACCTGGCGGCGTTCGAGGCCGCGGCGCACCGCCGAAAGACTGTCGTCGCCCTCGGTGAGCAGCGCCTTGATGCCGGCGGCATTGCTGTTGGATTTTTCACTGAGAATGCCGGGATCGCTGGCGCCTGACCTGTCCCAAGCCAGCAGCTCGCAGGCCTGGCCTCCCTCGACGTTGCGAACCGTGATCGTATCGCCGGCCTCGACCTCGATCAGCACCGCGCCATTCCCCTGTACGGTATAGCGCTCCATGCCGGCCGGCAGCGCGATCTGGCCAGGCCGCAGGATCAGGCTTGGCCTGGGCGGTCCGGCTGTCACGGTGGGGTAGGGCGACTGGCTCATCTCAGCCTTGCGGTTCGAGAAACAAGTTTGCCTGTGCGTGAAATTATTTTAGCAGCAAGAATAGCAGCGGAGCGGAGTTTGGCAAGGCGGGGAAGAAGCGCAGTGCTACGCCAAGTCCTCCGAATGCCCGATCTCGACACCATACTCGGCAGCCGAGTCCAGCATAGTGTGCCACAGGCTTTCGGCGAAGGTCGAAAACACCAGAACGGTGAAAACAGCCTGTCCGTCCGGCGCATCATTGCCACGCCACAGCGTGACGCTGGTGTGATCCATCGAGGTGGTTGCCGCGGCTCCGACCGGGAACGCCGCCGAATACAGGTCGATCGACGACAGTTTGGCGAGCAGGGCGCGCGCCTTGTTGCCGGAAATGCTGATCAACACCCGCGCATGTGACTGGTCCGAGAGCGAAGCCGAGGTCGCGAAAACCGGGGCCAGCGACTCCACCGTGTGTCTGCCTTTCGACAGCACGAAGAACTGATCCGGTCCCGACCAGATGAGCGTGGCTTCGGCTGCTGCGGCCGTCTTCGGTGTTTCCGGCGCCGTCACGCCGAAATGCGCGTTCGCGGCGCTCGCCATCTCGGCCGTCTTGCCGCGCCGCGCCATCACCTGAACAAGGTCGAAATTGCGGATCTCGCTCAGGGTCACGCCGGCGTCGCCTCGCGCGCCGTGTGGACCGGCGACGAGTGCGCGGTGGAGAGGGCTGCGGGTTTCCCAGGAAAACTCAGCCACGCTGGCGCCCTCCATCCGGGTCATAGAAGACAGGGTTGCACAGTTCCAAATCGTAATCCTCGCCGCGTAGCGGATCGTGCGCATGCACGATCTCGCCGAACCGCTCGCGGCCGCGCTCGACAAGTGCAAGCCCGATCCATTGGTCTGATGTCGGCGAAAAGCAAACCGAGGTGACGTAGCCCTGGTCGTTGTCGGGCCCGGGTGTCTGCCCCTTCGGAATGATGTGCGCGCCGGAACGCAGGCGCCGGGCCTTGTCGGTCGGCTTGATGCCGACGACGACCTGCCGATCCGCTGCGATCAGCGCTTCGCGTCCGGCCATGACGCGGCCGATGAAATCCTTCTTGGTGGACATCATCTTGCCGAGGCCAAGATCGGCCGCGGTGGTCGTGCCGCTGAGTTCCGGACCCGCGACGTGACCCTTTTCGATGCGCATGACGCCGAGTGCCTCGGTGCCGTAAGGCGTCACGCCGAACGGCTTGCCCGCAATCATCAGATTGCGCGCCATCGCCTCGCCGTAGTGCGCCGGCACCGAAATCTCGAACGCCATTTCGCCTGAGAACGAGATGCGGAACAGCCGCGCCCTGACGCCGCCGCGCAACGCGACTTCGCGCGCGCCCATGAAGGGGAATCCTTCGTTGGAAAGGTCTTCCGAGGGATCGACGATCTCTTTCAACAGGTCGCGGGTTTTGGGTCCGGCAATGGAAAATTGCGCCCACTGGTCGGAGACCGAGGTTAACTGCACATCGAGTTCCGGAAACAGCACCTGCCGGCAGAATTCGAGATGCTGCATCACCAGCCCGGCCTTGGCCGTGGTGGTGGTGAGGAAATAGTGGTCCTCGGCCAGCCGCGACGTGGTGCCGTCATCATAGACGATGCCGTCCTCGCGCAGCATCAGCCCGTAGCGCGCTTTTCCCACCGCAAGAGCGGAGAAGGTGTTGATGTAGACGCGGTCGAGGAAGGCGCCGGCGTCCGCGCCATGCACGTCGATCTTGCCCAGCGTCGAGACATCGCAGAAGCCGACGCCTGAGCGCACCGCCTTGACCTCGCGGGTCACCGATTCCAGCCAGTCCTTCTCGCCAGCGCGGGGATACCATTGCGCGCGCTTCCACAGGCCGGTGTCGACGAAGATCGCGCCCTGTTCGGCGGCCCAGTGATGCGACGGCGTCAGCCGCGTGGCGTGAAAATTCTCGTCGCGATGATGGCCGGCGAAGGCGCCGATGGCGACCGGCACATAGGGAGGCCGGTAGATTGTCGTGCCGGTCTCGGGAATGGATTTACCTGTGACCGCCGCCATGATGGCGAGGCCGGCGACGTTCGAGGTCTTGCCCTGGTCGGTCGCCATGCCGAGCGTGGTGTAGCGCTTCAGGTGCTCGACCGATTCGAACCCTTCGCGCTGCGCCAGCTCGATATCCGATGCGGTGACATCATGCTGCTGGTCGACGAAAGCCTTGCCTTTGCCGGCAACGTGCCAAAGCGGCGCCAGTGAAAAGGCTTCGTCGTCGGCCACCGGCGTGGAGCCTGAGCCATTGCCGTGTCCGGCATCACGTGCCGCAGCCGCGCCCGCCGCAAATCCTTCGCGCAAGCAGGCGCCAAGCCCGAAGGCGCCGTTGGCGGCACCAGCCGCGACCATTCCCGGAGGCGCGCCGTCGGGCACGAAGGCGGCGATATCGTCGCGCCATTTCGGCCGGCCGCGATGATAGGAGGTGAGCCCGACCGCCGGGTTCCAGCCGCCGGAAACGGCAAGCCCGTCGGCTTCCACTTCGGCACGCGCGCCGCCGGTGAGTGAGACGGAAATCTTGCGCACGCCATTCTTGCCGCCATCGATGCCGCTGACGGAGCCATGCAGAACCGCAAAGCCGCCCTTGCTGGCAAGCGAGCGGTGCTCGGAAGAGATTTCGGCGCGCGCGTCGATCACGGCGGCGACCTGCAGTCCCGCCCCGAGCGCTGCCTCGACGGTGCGCCAGCCGTCCTCGTTGTTGGTGAACAGCGCGATGCGTCTGGCCGGTGCCGCGGCATAACGTGCGATATAACTGCGCATGGCGGACGCCATCATCACGCCCGGCATGTCGTTGCCGGCAAAGACGATTGGCCGTTCGAGCGCGCCTGCCGCGACGACGCAGCGCTTGGCCACGATCCGCCATAGCCGCTGGCGCACCTGGTGCTCCGGCGGCGAGGGCAGATGGTCGCTGACACGCTCGATCGCGCCATAGGTGCCGCCATCATAGACGCCGAACAGCGTCGTGCGCGTCATGATGCGGACATCAGGCATGGCGGCAAGCTCACTGAGCGTGCGCGCGATCCATTCGTCGGCAGGCATGCCGTCGATCATGCCGCCATCGGCAAGCAGGCGCCCGCCGGGAACAAAGTCCTCTTCGCACAGGATGACGCGGGCGCCGCTGCGGCCTGCTGCGAGGGCGGCTGCGAGGCCCGTCGGGCCGGACCCGGCGATCAGCACGTCGCAATGCGCCCAGGCCTTGTCGTAATGATCCGGGTCGGCAATGCCGGCTGCACGGCCGAGACCCGCGGCGCGGCGGATCGCCGGCTCATAGATCGCTTCCCAGAACTTCGCCGGCCACATGAAGGTCTTGTAGTAGAAGCCGGCGACGAAGATCGGCGCGAACAGCTGGTTGACCGACATCACGTCGAAGGCGAGCGACGGCCAGCGGTTCTGGCTGGCGGCGTCGAGCCCTTCATAGAGCTCCGCTGTCGTCGCCTTGGTGTTCGGCTCGCGCCGTGCACCGCTGCGCAGCTCCACCAGCGCGTTAGGTTCTTCCGATCCCGCGGTCAGGATGCCGCGCGGGCGATGGTACTTGAACGAGCGGCCAACCAGCTTGACGCCGTTGGCAACCAGTGCCGAGGCAAGCGTGTCGCCTTTGAAACCGGAGAAGCTCTTGCCGTCGAACCTGAAATTCAGCGGCGCCGAACGGTCGACGAGACCGCCGGATGTGAGACGATGGGGTTGAGAGGTCACGATGTCCAGCCTCTCGTCGATTCGATGTCATGGCGGAGGGCAGCACTGCCCCTCATCGCCCTGCCGGGCACTTCTCCCCGTATAGTGACGGGGAGAAGGGGGCTGGCCGCTAAGTTGGCTTCCTTCTTGCAGCGCTGGCGATCGGCGAAAGCGGGGACGGCAGCACCCCTCTCCCCGTCCCTATACGGGGAGAGGATGCCGGCAGGCAGGTGAGGGGCGGCGCCGAGTTGGCAGGAAATATTCATTTCGCAACCTGCCTCGCCCCGGCACCCGCTGCCGGTTCAACCGCCGAAATCTCGTGCGTCACCGTGTTGCGGGTGACCTTCAGCCAGGCCCGGCAGCCGCCGCCATGATACCAGTTCTCATCCATCACGCCGGCGATGTTGTCGCGCAGATAGACGTAATCGTAGACCTCATCTTCCGACGCTCCAGGCGCCGGCCGCACCGGCTTGGCGTCGCCGAGATAGGTGAACTCGCCGAGCTCGCGTTCACCGCAGAAGGGACAGACAATACGCATGTTTTTCGACTGTCCTCAGTGCAGGTTCGGTTGGGCGCCCTGGCCCTTTTCGTCGATGACAGCACCAGACCGGAACCGGTCGAGCCGGAAGCGGGCGGCCTCGGCGTGCGATTCGTCGCGAGCAAGCAGATGGGCGAAGACGAAGCCTGAGCCGGGTGTCGCCTTGAAGCCGCCATAACACCAGCCGGCATTGAGGTAGAGCCCGTCGACCGGTGTCTTGTCGATGATCGGCGAGCCGTCCATCGACATATCCATGATGCCGCCCCATTGGCGCAGCAGGCGGACGCGGCCTATCATCGGCATCAGCGCCATGCCGCCCTCGCAGACATCTTCCATGACAGGCATGTTGCCGCGCTGGGCATAGGAATTGTAACCGTCGATGTCGCCGCCGAAGACCAGCCCGCCCTTGTCGGACTGGCTGACATAGAAATGGCCGGCGCCAAACGTCATGACGCCGGGAATGAGCGGCTTGATCGCCTCCGAGACGAAGGCCTGCAGCACATGGCTTTCGATCGGCAGCCGCAGGCCAGCCATCGCCGCGACGCGCGATGAGGACCCGGCTACCGCCATGCCGACCTTGCCGGCGCCGATCCTGCCGCGCGAGGTCTCGACGCCAGTCACCTTGCCGTTGGCGTCCCTGACAAAGCCCGTGACTTCGCAATTCTGGATGATGTCGACGCCGAGTTCGCTGGCAGCGTGGGCGTAGCCCCAGACCACCGCGTCGTGCCGCGCCGTGCCGCCGCGTCGCTGTAGCAGCCCGCCCTGCACGGGAAAGCGCGCATTGTCGAAGTTCAGGAACGGGATCATCTTCTTGACCGCCACCAGGTCGAGCAGTTCGGCGTCGATGCCGTTGATGCGCATGGTGTTGCCGCGCCGTGCATAGGCGTCGCGCTGCGCGTCGGAATGGTAGAGGTTGATGACGCCGCGCTGGCTGACCATCGCGTTGTAGTTGAGGTCCTGCTCCATCCGTTCCCAAAGCTTCATCGACAATTCGTAGAAGCCGGTATTGCCGGGCAGGCCGTAGTTGGAGCGGATAATGGTGGTGTTGCGGCCGGCATTGCCGGAGCCGATCCAGCCTTTTTCCAGCACCGCGACATTTTTGATGCCGAACTCGCTGGCCAGGAACCAGGCGGTGGCCAGCCCATGGCCGCCGCCGCCGATGATCACCACGTCGTAGCGGTCCTTCGGCGCGGCGTCGCGCCAGGTGCGTTGCCAGTTTTTGTGGCCGGAAAGAGCGGCGCGGGCGAGCGAGAAGATCGAGTATTTCATACGTTCATTCCGAGGTCGCCCGCCCCACACAGGAACTTTCTTGACGCATCGCCTTTGCCGAAAACCGTGTCACACTTTTTCGGTCCGATGCTCTAGATGTCCAGCGTGTGGTCGCGCTCCCATTGCGTGAAGTGCGAAGCATAGGAATTCCATTCCTGGTGCTTCAGCTTTAGATATGCCGACGAGAATTCCTCACCCAGCGCCGCCTTGAGCGATTTGTCCTTGTCGAACTCGCGCAACGCATCGAGCAGGTTGAGCGGCAGCTTAGGCGCGCCCTTCACCGTGTGGCCATGCTGGTACATGTCGATATCGTAGCGCTTGCCCGGATCGGCCTTCGAGCGGATGCCGTCGAGGCCGGCGGCGATGATGACCGCCTGCAGGAGATAAGGGTTGGCAGCGCCATCGGGCAGGCGCAATTCGAAGCGGCCGGGGCCGGGCACGCGCACCATGTGGGTGCGGTTGTTGCCGGTCCAGGTCACCGTGTTCGGCGCCCAGGTCGCGCCCGAAATGGTGCGCGGCGCGTTGATGCGCTTATAGGAATTGACCGTCGGGTTGGTGATCGCGGCGAGCGCCGAAGCGTGCTTCATGATGCCGCCAAGGAAGTTCTTGCCCTTGGCGGAAAGACCGAGCTCCATCGAATTGTCGGCGAAGACATTGGTCTTGCCCGATCTGTCCCAGACAGAGATGTGGGCATGGCAGCCATTGCCGGTCAGGCCCTGGAACGGTTTGGGCATGAAGGTGGCGCGCAGCCCATGTTTTTCCGCGATCGACTTGACCATGAACTTGAAGAAGGAATGCTTGTCGGCGGTCGGCAGCGCATCGTCGAACGCCCAGTTCATCTCGAATTGGCCGTTAGCGTCCTCGTGGTCGTTCTGGTAAGCGCCCCAGCCGAGCGCCAGCATGTGGTCGCAGATCTCGGCGATGACATCGTAACGGCGCATCACCGCTTGCTGGTCGTAGCAAGGCTTCGATGCCGTGTCGTACTCATCGGAGATCGTCTTGCCGTCCGGCGAGATCAGGAAGAACTCGGCCTCGACGCCGGTCTTGACGTGCATACCGTCGGCGGCTGCCTCGGCGATCAGCCGCTTCAGTGTATTGCGCGGCGCCTGGTCGACGTCCTTGTCGTCCATGATGCAGTTGGCGGCGACCCAGGCGACTTCCGGTTTCCATGGCAACTGGATGACCGAGTCCGGATCCGGCACCGCCAGCATGTCGGGATGCGCCGGCGTGAGGTCGAGCCAGGTGGCGAACCCGGCAAAGCCGGCACCGTCCTTCTGCATGTCGGCGATGGCTTGCGCCGGTACCAGCTTGGCACGCTGGCCACTGAACAGGTCAGTGTAGGAAATCATGAAATATTTGACGTTTTTCGCCCTTGCGAACTCTGCAAGATCAACTGTCACTGAAGTTCCCCATTTCTTATCGATTGTCGGCCCTAGAGCATATGGCCTTCGGCCCTTTGTTGATCAGAAGCCGTTCTTCCCCGGTATCCAGTTGGTGCCGGCCAGCGGCACGCCGGCCATGGCGGCAGCCTCGATCGTCAATGCGACGAGGTCCTCGGGTTCGAGATTGTGCAGGCTGTTCTTGCCGCAGGCGCGGGCGATGGTCTGCGCCTCCAGCGTCATCACCTTCAAATAGTTCGCCAACCGGCGCCCGGCGGCCACGGGGTCGACCCGCTTCATCAGTTCGGGGTCCTGCGTGGTGATGCCGGCAGGGTCCTTGCCCTCATGCCAGTCGTCATAGGCGCCCGATGTGGTGCCGAGTTCGTTGTACTCCGCCTCCCAGCGGGGATCGTTGTCACCGAGCGCCACGAGTGCCGCGGTGCCGATCGACACGGCGTCGACGCCGAGCGCCAGCGCCTTGGCCACATCGGCGCCGTTGCGGATGCCGCCTGAGACGATGAGCTGCACCTTGCGGTGCATGCCGAGATCCTGCAGCGCCTGCACCGCCGGCCTGATGCAGGCGAGCGTCGGCTGGCCGACATTCTCGATAAACACTTCCTGCGTCGCCGCCGTTCCGCCCTGCATGCCGTCGACCACGACAACGTCGGCGCCGGCCTTCACCGCAAGCGCTGTATCGTAGTAGGGCCGGGCGCCGCCGACCTTGACGTAGATCGGTTTTTCCCAGTCGGTGATTTCGCGCAGTTCGAGGATCTTGATCTCGAGATCGTCCGGTCCGGTCCAGTCGGGGTGGCGCGAGGCCGAGCGCTGGTCGATGCCTTTGGGCAGCGTGCGCATTTCGGCGACACGGTCCGAAATCTTCTGGCCGAGCAGCATGCCGCCACCGCCGGGCTTGGCACCCTGGCCGACGACCACTTCGATCGCATCGGCGCGACGCAGGTCGCGCAGGTTCATGCCGTAGCGCGAGGGCAGGTACTGATAGACCAGTTGCTTGGAATGGCCGCGCTCTTCCTCTGTCATGCCGCCATCGCCGGTCGTGGTCGAGGTGCCCGACAGCGTCGCGCCGCGCCCGAGCGCTTCCTTGGCGGGACCGGACAGCGAGCCGAAGCTCATGCCGGCAATGGTGATCGGGATCTTCAGTTCGATAGGCTTCTTGGCGTGGCGCGAACCGAGCACCACGGATGTGTCGCAGCGCTCGCGGTAGCCTTCCAGCGGATAGCGCGAGATCGAGGCGCCGAGGAACAGAAGGTCATCGAAATGCGGCAGCTTGCGCTTGGCGCCGGCACCTCTGATATCGTAGATGCCGGTCGCCGCGGCGCGGCGGATTTCGGAGAGCGTGTAGTCGTCGAAGGTCGCGGATTTGCGCGGCGTCGTCGGCGGGTTGCGATAAGTCATGCTGCCTCAATACGCGTCGGCGTTGTCGATATTGAAATTGTAGAGCGTGCGCGCCGAGCCGTAGCGCTTGAACTCCGACGGCTTGACGCCGGTCACGCCGGCGCGGTCGAGCAGACCCTGCAGCAGTTCAAGATGCTCGGGCCGCATCTCCTTGGCGATACAATCCGCACCGAGACTGTCGACCTTGCCGCGCACGAAGAGCCGCGCCTCGTAGATGGAATCGCCCAGTGCATCGCCGGCATCGCCCAGAACAACGAGGTTGCCGGACTGCGCCATGAAGGCCGACATATGGCCGATATTGCCATACACGACGATGTCGATGCCTTTCATCGAGATGCCGCAGCGCGACGAGGCATTGCCTTCGATGACCAGCAGCCCGCCCTTGCCGGTGGCGCCGGCATACTGGCTGGCATCGCCCTTGATGACGATCGAACCCGACATCATGTTCTCGCCAACGCCGGGGCCGGCCGAGCCGTGCACGGTGATGGCGCTGCCGGAGTTCATGCCGCCGCAGTAATAGCCGACGCTGCCGCGCACATCGATGCTGACAGGATGGTCGACACCGACGGCGACCGAATGGCTCCCTTTCGGGTTGAGCACTTCCCACGCCGTCTCGTTCGAACCCGGAGCCAGATTGTGGAGCGCTTGATTGAGTTCGCGCAGCGATAGGACGTCGAGGTCGAACACGCGCGCATGGCTGTCGCGCGTTGCCTTGGAGGTTGCCGGCATGAACTCAATGCTCCCAGAAATAAACGGTTGCGGGCTCGGGTTCCCAGACCCTCGCATTGTCTATGCCCGGCAGTTTGGTCAGCGCGCGATATTCCGAGCCGAAGGCGACATACTGGTCGGTCTCGGCCATCACGGCGGGCTTGCAGGCGATCGGATCGCGCACCACGCCAAAACCATTCTTGGTGCCGACGACGAAGGTGAAGAAGCCGTCGAGGTCGGACAGCGTGCCTTCCAGCGCCTCGCCGAGATTCTTGCCATGCGCCATTTGCGAGGAAAGGTAGGCGGCCGCCACTTCGGTATCGTTCTCAGTCTCGAATTTCATGCCTTCGCGGATCAATTCGCGACGAACATTGTTGTGGTTCGACAATGAACCATTGTGCACAAGGCACTGGTCGGCACCGGTCGAGAAAGGATGCGCACCCATCGTCGTCACTGCCGATTCCGTCGCCATGCGGGTATGACCGATGCCATGCGTGCCGGTCATCTTGCGCACGTCGAAGCGATCGACGACGGCTTCGGGCAGGCCGACTTCCTTGTAGATTTCCACCGCTTCGCCGGCGCCCATGATCCGGATGTCGGGCCTGAGCGACTGGAGGGCTTCACGCGCCGCGTCGACCTTGTCCGGCGTGGTCCTGACCACCGCGTGGGTCGATTTCACCGCAATGCTCACCGGCGCTCCGACGGCCTTCGCGAGTTCGGCGTCCAGGCCGCGGAAATCGCGTTCCGGCTTCGGCGACTGGATGGTGATCTTGGCCTCGTTGCCGGATGTCGCGCCATAGATGGCGATGCCGGCACTGTCAGGGCCGCGATCGCTGAGCGATACCAGCATCTCCGACAGCATCGCGCCGAGCTTCGGCTCCAGCGCCTTGTCCTTCAGGAAAAGTCCAACGATTCCGCACATGTCAGCCTCCCGACGTTTGTGACTAAGATGATGTACCGAATGAAATCCTCTAATTCAATGGCATGAAAGAAATTTTCCTCTGGTTACGTATGCGGCTCAATGCCGCTCTGCGTACCGCTTCCTTCCGGCCGGGCATTATGAGCCCATTTGGCGGTACGGATGCGGGCGATCTTGTAGGCGTCGAGGATCGACAGCGCGTAGATCAGGAAGCCGCCGGCGTGACGGCCGACGAAGCTGGCGTCCGGCGGCGAAATCCTGGCGGTAACCCAGGCCAGGACGACCATGAAGAAAAGAAACTGCAGTCCGCGCACCGGGATGCCCAGAATGACATGGCCGCTTGCCGGCAGCACGATTGCGGCGCCCAGGACGAGATAAGGACTCACTGGCGCCGGCGAAGTGTCTGAAGTGCTCATGCGGCCTGCCGTTCGCTTCGGTTGATGGCGTCGCGCAGATCCGAGAGTGATACGAGCAACCGCTCGATCAGCGCAGAATCGATCCGTGTGTCACCGAACGCGGCTTGCCGGAAGACACCGTAGCGTGCCCGCTCGGCCTCGGCCAGCAGCCACACGATGCGCACTCCGTTCGGCGTGATCAGCAGCTCCTTGGCGCGGCCTTCTGAAAACGGTTCTATATGGCCGGCGATGATGCTCTGCGGGAACCGCGTGCCCCTGCGGTCTGTCCGCAGCACCGCCTCGGCCGGAAAACCGGGCGCCTTCGGCAGCGTATGCTGGAAATGGTCGAAATTGGAGAACGTCGTCGGCGAGCCCGGCCGCATCATCATATCGAAAATGGCAGTTACCGAGACCTTCTCGGTGATCGAAACGCTGAGCCAGCGGGCCGGCAGTTTCCGTGTCGCCAGCGTGTCGACAATAGTGCGCACCTGCACGCGTTGGCCGTTCCATGATCCTTCCCAGGTGATGACGCCGGCGGTGCCGTCCGAGACATTGTCTGCATCCGCGACGACAGCGCGAATGCCCGCCTCGTCGGCGGCGAGCGCTGCCGAGGCCCTGTCGCGGCTGCGGCGCGCCTGCCACGCAAAGTGAAGGACGAGAGCCAGGACAATTGCCCCGGCAAGCAGTGCTGATGTCACGTCTGACATTTTATCGTGCAAGGCCCATCCAAATCCTGGACGGGCCTACTCCCATCAATAGCCCTGCGGTTTCGGCCACGGCATGGTGAACTGGTCCCCACGCCGCACGAATTTGTAGCGATAGAAATGGAACCACAGCGAAATCAGGAAATAGAAGGCGACCATGGCGATCAACTGCGAGCCGAAGCCGAGGAAGATGGCGAAGAAGGTCACCACGCACAGGCAGAACAGGACGATTGCCGGCAGCGGATGGAACGGGTGCGTGTAGCCGCGGCGGATCGAGCCCAGCGGCCACTTCTTCCTGAACATCATGATGTTGATGCTCATGAAGGTGTATTGCAGCACGCCCGACAGGATCGAGAAGGTGATCGCCTGGTTGAGGTCGGCGATGAAGGCGAAGGCCAACGCGATCGGCAGCAGGAACAGGATCGAGCGATAGGGCGTGCGGTATTTCGGATGCACCGCCGAAAACCAGCTCGGCAGATAGCGGTCGCGTCCGAGCGAGAACCAGGCGCGCGCCGCGTCGTTGATGCAACCATTGGCGGAGGCAAGCGCGGCGAGCAGCGTCGCTATGAACAGGAGGTTCTCGAGCAGGGGGCTGCCGGTCAGTTTGCCGGCGTCCCACAGCGGATAATAGGTGATGCCGAGATATTCCCAAGGCATCAGCGAGGCGCAGACATACCAGGTCATGGCGGCGGCGATGAGCAGCGTGATCATGCCGGCCATGGTGCCGTAGGGCAGGGAGCGTGCCGGCGAGCGCACTTCCTCGGCGGCCTGGGTGGTCCCTTCGATGCCGAGATAATACCAGATGCCGAACTGGAAGGCGGCGATGACACCGATCCAGCCATAGGGCAGCGCGTTGCCTGGAGTGACCAGTTCGTTGAGCTTCAGCACCGCGCCTTGCGTCCAGGGGCTGACCGAGAAGAACAGGACGACGATCGAGACATAGGCGATGGCCGTGATGACGAAGTTGACGTTGAGCGTCATCAGTACGCCGCGATAGTTGAGCCAGGCCAGCACCACGATGGTGGCGGCGATGAAGGAATTGTGGGTCAGCCCTTCCACACCCGCCTTGGCGACGATGGTGTCGCCGAGCAGGATGGCATCGGACACTTCCAGCATCGTATAGGCAAAGACCAGGAACAGCGCGACGTTGAACGCCATCAACGGCCCGACAATGTGCTTGGCCTGCGCATACTGGCCGCCGGCGGCGGCCACTGTCGACGTCACCTCGGAATCGATCATGGCCACCGAGGTGTAGAGCAGCCCGACGACCCAGCACACGATCAGGGCAGCCAGCGCGCCGCCCTTGTCGGCCGAGAAATTCCAGCCGGTGAACTCGCCGACCAGAACGATGCCGACGCCGAGCGCCCAGACATGGGCCGGGCCAAGCACCCGAAGCAGCGATACCCGGTCGCCGTGAATTGTGGTGGTGGTGGTGTTTTCAAGCGCGACCGTCATCGATCAATCCCCACTCAGATCCGGTGTTTTTCGGAAGCGGCTTCAAGCTCGCCTTCACGCGACGAGGTCAAAACGTCCTCGGAGTAGTTCGTATCGACCTTGAACCAGTCGTAGAGCATCCACAGCGCGAGCACGATCGAGATGCCCCAGCATGCGTAAGAGAGTGCCACCCACATGATCGTGTCCCCAAATTCTTCGTCGCCAAACTTTACCTGTCGTCGAACTTCTCGTTGATCACATCGCGATATTCGCGGTCGGATGCCCGGAACAGGAACACGAAATAACCGATCAGGACGGCCGCCATGATGATCAGCGTCGGCCAGTCGATGATGTAGTGGAACCGGTTCTGGATGATGTCGTGCGCGGTCTCGGGCGTATAGCCGAGCTTTTCCCAGATCGACGCCATGGTCGGATTCTGCCCGAGCGCTTCCCAGGTCTTGGCATCGAGCGCGTCGATTGATTTTGCGGCACCGGCAAGACCAAGCTTCAGCGGCAGCCACAGCGCCACGAAGATGGCGACCACGACAACGGCGATGTCGAAGACTTGCCCAGCCTTGCTCTGCTCCGGCGGCGTATAGCGGGACATTGTTTCTCCCCTCAGGACTTGCGGTTGCGGGATGCGTCGGCGTTCTTGATGTCGAGCCCGTAGATGAATTCCTTGTCTTCCTTGTAGTGTTTGACCATCGCCAGGATGGCTGCCGTGTTGAAGATGAGCACGGCGGCGGCGGCAATGGCGACGACGGCCTTGATGCCGCCCTGCGGAATGTATGGCCATGTCATGAAGAGGACGAAGAGGATCGTCGCCCACAGGCAGATGATCAGGAGCGCGGATCCGCGCAAGTCGGAGCGGTACAGCGCCTCGATGCGCTGCTGCAGGTCTGCCATCGGTTTTCCCCTTCTTTGCCGACGCCCGGTTCCGAATCCACCGCCCGCCGCTCTCTTTCAAGAGAGTGAAATTTTTTTCATAAATTCAGGCCGAATTTCGCAATTGTCAAGACGAATTTACGCTGAGTTAACCGCTCAGTTCGGACGAGCGATTTTGCCTGACAATGAAATTATTTGCTTGCAGGGGATTGCGGGCCTCCCACGTTTGCGATCAATATTCGACCAAGCTCCCGGCCTTGCGCACGGGAGCAGGGAACAGCAGCATTTTCGAATGGAGGACGAGCGGATGACGGCATCCTGGAGATTTTCGACCTTGGCGGATCGCCATCGTGCGCTGGGTTCGAAACTCGAAGACTGGAGCGGCATGGGCACCGCCTGGACCTACGACAAGGATGCCGACGAGGAATATATCGCCATCCGCACCAAGGCCGGCCTTATGGATGTTTCCGGCCTGAAGAAGGTGCACATCACAGGGCCGCACGCCTCGCATCTGATCGACCTCGCCACCACGCGTGACGTCGAAAAGATCTATCCCGGCAAGTCGGCCTATGCCTGCATGCTGAACGAGGCGGGAAAATTCACCGACGACTGCATCCTCTACCGCACGGGACCGAATTCCTGGATGGTGGTGCACGGCTCGGGCACCGGCCATGAGGAACTGCAGCGGGCGGCGACGGGACGGGACGTGTCGCTGCGCTTCGACGACAATCTGCACGATTTGTCGCTGCAGGGGCCAACAGCGATCGACTATCTGGCCAAGCACGTGCCCGGCATCCGCGACCTTAACTACTTCCATCACATGCAGACGCAGCTGTTCGGCTTCCCCGTCATGATCTCGCGCACCGGCTACACCGGCGAACGCGGCTACGAGATCTTCTGCCGTGGCCAGGACGCCGGCACGATCTGGGACAGGATTCTCGACGAGGGCAAGAACGCCGGCATCATTCCCTGCCGCTTCACCACGCTCGACATGCTGCGCGTCGAAAGCTACCTGCTGTTCTACCCCTACGACAATTCCCAAAAGTATCCGTTCGAGAATGAAGGCCCCGGCGATACGCTTTGGGAGCTCGGCCTCGACTTCACCGTCAGCCCCGGCAAGACCGGCTTTCGCGGCGCCGAGGAGCACTATCGCCTGAAGGGCAAGGAGCGCTTCAAGATCTATGGCGTCCTGCTCGACGGCAAGGAGCCGGCGGACGAGGGCGCTCCGGTCTATCGCGACGGCAAAAAGGTCGGCGTTGTCACCTGCGCCATGTATTCGCCGCTGGTCGAAAAATCGATGGGCATTGCCCGGCTCGACGTCGACTGCGCGGTCAAGGACACCACGCTCGAGATCCGCAACAAGAGCGGATCGATCAAGGCGACGGCGCAGCCCTTGCCGTTCGACGATCCCAAGAAGACCAAGCGCACGGCGAAAGGCTGAGGCATAATCGACAGCGAAGGTTTTCGAGGCACAAAGAGAGAATGGCAGCCAAGACCATCATCAGCCGGCCCATTTACGGAACCCTGTCTCCGCAGCCTGGCAGGCATCATCTGTTCATCGCCGACGCCGAAGGCGCGCTGGCGATTACCGATATGGCCCGAACCGCGCCACCTGGCTTTTTCGATTGTGCCGAGATCGTCTTCATTCCCGGTCCTGACGGGAAATACAGTGCCGCTCTCGAAGCACTGAAGCCAGCCCAGCTTCATGTGGCCCCGTCCTTCGCCAGTCTGCTGCCGCGTCTGAAGCAGACGCTTGATAACGCGCATATGGGGCTGCGCCTCTATCTCGCCGGCACCGAAGGGCTGATCGGGCAGGCCATGCAGGTGGCGCTCGAAGCCGGCATCGACCACACCTCCATGCAGACCGAGCATCGCGGCTCGCTGGCACGGCGCATGCAGTGCGTGCACTGCAAGGGCATCACCGAGAATGTGACGACGCAGCCGGCGACCTGCTCGCATTGTGGCCTGCTGCTTCTCGTGCGCGATCACTATTCAAGACGCCTTGCCGCGTTCCAGGGCGTCTGCATCAATGCCGAGGATCGCAGTGAAATTCCTCCGATGGAGGAGATATTTCGATGAGCACCGGCACCACCAAGCTCGACGTCGTCGTCAGCGATGTCGTCCCGGTCAATGAGCTGGTCACGCGCTTTCATTTTCGCCGGCGTGATGGCGAGCTGTTGCCGACCTTTTCCGGCGGCGCCCATGTCGTGGTCGAGATGCGCGATGGCCAGCGCACAAGGCTCAATCCCTATTCGCTGATGGGCTCGCCGCTAGACACGCGCGAATACACCATCTCGGTGCGCCGCGACGACGTCGGTCGCGGCGGCTCGCTGTTCATGCACAGGTCGGTCAAGCCGGGTCTAGAGATGGTGATCAGCTATCCGGTCAATCTTTTTTCGCTCGATCTTCGCGCCAAGAAACACCTGATGCTGGCCGGCGGCATCGGCATCACGCCGTTCATGGCCCAGACCGCGCAACTGGCGGGGGAGGGCGGTAATTTCGAACTGCACTACACCTGCCGCACCGCTTCGCTTGGCACTTATGCCGACGTGCTGCGGGAACGCTACGGCCGTCGCGTTCGGCTCTACCATGATGACCTTGAGGAGCGGATCGAACTCGACCGGTTGCTATCCTCGCAGCCGCTCGGGACGCACCTCTATGTCTGCGGCCCGGCCGGCATGATCAACTGGGTACGCGACCGCGCAGCTAACCTCGGCTGGCCGCCGGAGACCGTCCACTACGAGCATTTCGCGGCACCGCAGCCCGGCCTGCCATTCGACGTGACGCTTGCCGTCAGCGGCAAGACCATCCGCGTCGGCGAGCAGCAGAGCCTGCTGGAAGCCATCGAAGCCGCCGGCGTCGATCCGCCCTATCTCTGCCGTGGCGGCGTCTGCGGCCAGTGCGAAACCAACGTCATCTCTTGTGACGGCAAATTCATCCACAACGACCATTGGCTGAGCGAGGAAGAGCACCGTTCGGGCAGGAAGATCATGCCGTGCGTGTCGCGCTTCGAGGGCAGGTCGCTGGTCTTGGAAAGATAGGAGGCGAGAATGGGCATCACCTTTCGCAAGGAAACGTTCCGCGACGACTTCACCTTCAAGAACAGCCCCGAGCACATCAGGCGGTTTCCGTTCCCCTTCCATGAAGACAGCTACATGTACGCGGTCAACATCGAGCCGCATGTCGTCGGGCCCAGGGGCTCGGTGCTCGAAAACCTGATCGACGTCGACGAACACTATGTCGCAGAGATGCAGGACCGCGCCTTGGTGCTCGCCGAGGATCCCCTGCGCTGCCAGTCGCTGCCGCACATGACGCTCGCCGGCTGGGATCTGCTGGAGCTTTTGATGGAGCAGCAGGCGCTGGGCTATCCCGAGCATTTCACGCTGACGCGCGACGGCGACCGCTGGCGCTGGATCAACCGGCCGCTCGGCATCGATGATACTTTCACCTTCGGCGACACCTCGACTTTGCCTTATGGGCCGATGGAATACATCACCCGCCAGAGCCAGGGCGATTTCTGCATCCTCGACCAGCGCGACGGCAATCTATGGATGGACGCCGGCATGGTCACCACCCAGGCCGACTGGTCGCTCGATTTCGACATCGGCATGAATTTCTTCGAATGGCACGCGCCTGTGCCGCTGGCGCATGAGAAGGGTATTTTCACGCGCGCGCTGAAGTTCCTCACCAACATCCAGCAGGGCAAGCCGGCACGGCGCCTGAACTGGACGATGACCATCAATCCGCGGCTGGACACCAGCCCGGAGAATTATCACAAGTGGGGTCCGGACCGCGCGACGGTGACGTCGGAGAATGTCGGCGACAAGGTGCATCTGCGGGTCGAACTCCAGAGTTTCTGGCGGCTGCCGCGCTCCAATGGCATCGTCTTTCCGATCCGCTGCTACCTGATCAAGATGGACGAACTGGTGACGCAGCCGAAATGGGCACGGCGCCTGCACCGCGTCATCCGCGACTTACCCGAGGAACTCGCCAGCTACAAAGGCCTCACGCGCTTTCGCCCGACACTGGTCGAGTGGTTGTCGAAGCTGGACGATGGCAGCCCGACGAGCCCGGGGTTCGGGCCGGATTGAAAGCCCCCCTCGTCCGGCCGCTTCGCGGTCACCTTCTCCCGAGGGGAAGAGATGACCGACGCCGGCGTCAGGCTCCTCTCCCTTCGGGGAGAGGCCGGATTGCCCGAATTGCCCTTTCGCAATTCGGTTGGCAATCCGGGTGAGCGTTGCGGCGGCCCGCCTACCCAGCACTGCCCTGCGGGTAGCAGATAATCGACAAATACCGCATCGGCAGTTTCGTCAGTTGCTCCGGTCCGTGCGGCGCGTCGGCGTCGAAGAACAGGCTGTCGCCGGGCTTCATCGGGTAGAGGTTGCTGCCATGCCGGTAAACGACCTCGCCCTCGAGCATGTAGAGAAACTCCATGCCTTCGTGCTGGAAGGTCGGGAACACGTCGGAATCCTCGGTCAGCGTGATCAGATAGGGCTCGACGACGACGCCGCTGGTGGTCGAACCGATATGGCCAAGCAGATTGTACTGGTGGCCGGCGCGCGTGCCGCGGCGCTCGACGTCGAGGCCCTGGCCGGCCTTGACGAAGACGGCGCTGCGTTCTTCCTCGAAGCGGCGGAAGAAGGCGGTGACGGGAACGCCGAGCGCCCGCGACAGTGCCTGCAAGGTGGTCAGCGACGGCGAGGTGATGCCGTTCTCGATCTTCGACAACATGCCCAGTGAAATATCGGTGGCGACCGCGAGATCCGCCACGGTGATGCCGAGCTTCTTGCGGAAGGCCCGCACCTCGCGGCCGATCGCGACCTCCAGCACTTTTTCGCGAGTATCGCGAATAGCGTGCGGGTTTTGTGTCAGCGGCGCGCGTATGGTCCTGCCGTCCGCCGACACTTTCGGCGACGGCTTTGGCTTTGCGCTCGCGGGAGCCTTGGAATCCGAATTAGCCTTTGCCATGTCGCCCCCAATCGTCAGGATTTATTTCACTCAAGGTGAACATGTCAGGTGCCGATACAGGAGCGCAACCGCAACGGCAAGCCATCTTATGTTGCGCGCGGCAGTGCGACCATCACGGCGCCCGCGGGTTTTCCGCCAGGAATCCACTGCGCGCAAACGCCGTTCCAGCAGATGTCTGTTGACAGCACCAAGAGGCCAATTACTGTCACTGCCAGTGAAATTTGTTTCGCTGGGGAAATCAAAAAAGGAGGCCCGGAATGAACACTCGCGTTGCCGTCATCGGAGCCGGACCGTCCGGTCTGGCCCAACTCAGGGCTTTCAAGTCGGCGGCCGACAAGGGCGCCGAGATTCCCGAGATCGTCTGCTTCGAAAAGCAGTCCGACTGGGGTGGCCTGTGGAACTACACCTGGCGTACCGGCCTCGACGAACATGGCGATCCCGTGCACGGCTCGATGTACCGCTATCTCTGGTCGAACGGGCCGAAGGAATGCCTGGAATTCGCCGACTACACATTCGAAGAGCATTTCGGCCGGCCGATCGGCTCCTACCCGCCACGTGCGGTGTTGTGGGACTACATCAAGGGCCGCGTCGAGAAGTCGGGCCTACGCAAATGGGTGCGCTTCAACAGCCCGGTGCGTATGGTCACCTTCTCGGACGAGACGAAGAAATTCACCGTCACCGCGCATGACCGCACCAACGACGTGACCTATTCGGAAGAGTTCGACAATGTCGTCGTCGCCTCCGGGCATTTTTCTGTGCCCAACGTGCCCTATTTCGAGGGCTTCTCGACCTTCAACGGCCGCATCCTGCACAGCCACGATTTCCGCGACGCGATGGAGTTCAGGGGTAAGGACATCCTGATCATCGGCCGCTCCTATTCGGCCGAGGACATCGGTTCGCAGTGCTACAAATATGGCGCCAAGTCGATCACCTCCAGCTATCGTTCCAAACCGATGGGCTTCAAATGGCCCGAGAATTGGAAGGAAGTGCCGCTGCTGCAAAAGGTCGTCGGCAAGACGGCGCATTTCAAGGACGGCACGACCAAGGATGTCGACGCCATCATCCTGTGCACCGGCTATCTCCATTCCTTCCCGTTCCTGACTGACGATCTCAAGCTCAAGACCGCCAACCGCATGTGGCCGTTGGACCTCTACGAGGGCGTTGTCTGGGAGAAGAACCCGAAGCTGTCCTATATCGGCATGCAGGACCAATTCTACACCTTCAACATGTTCGACGCGCAGGCCTGGTTCGCGCGCGACGTCATCATGGGCCGCATCAAGCTGCCGTCGGCCGAGGCGATGGCAGCGCATGGCGCCAAATGGCGCGCCCGCGAGGAGACGCTGGAGGACGCCGAGCAGATGATCTGGTTCCAGGGCGACTACACCAAGGAATTGATGGACCAGACCGACTATCCCGGCTTCGACGTCGAGGCGGTCAACCAGACCTTCATGGAGTGGGAGCACCACAAGGCCGAAGACATTATGAGCTTCCGCGATCATTCCTATCGCTCGCTGATGACCGGCACCATGGCGCCGCTGCATCACACGCCCTGGCTGCAGGCACTGGACGATTCAATGGAAAGCTATCTCGAGGTGAAAGGGGTGGCGGCCGAGTAGGCCGCCGCCGCTATCCCAGCCTTGCCCGCGCCTTGGCCGTCCAGGCATTGAACAGCCGGTCGGCGACGATGCCGATGAAGGCGATGGCGAGGCCGGCGACGATGCCGCGGCCGGAATCGGCTTTCGATAGCGCGATGAACACTTCCTGGCCGAGATCGCGCGTGCCGACCATGGCGCAGATGATGATCATTGCCAACGCCATCAGGATGGTCTGGTTGACGCCGAGCATGATCTCTGGCAGCGCCAGCGGCAATTGCACGCGAAAAAAGGTCTGGCGCGGGGTGCAGCCCGACACTTTCGCTGCCTCGATCAGTGCCGGCGGCACCTGCCTTATGCCGTGATTGGTGTAGCGGATCGCCGGCACCACGGCGAAGGCTATCGTTGCAATCATCGCCGTCACGTCGCCAACCCTGAACAGCATCACGACCGGGATGATGAAACAGAAGGACGGCAGCACCTGCAGGGTGTCGATGACGGGTGTGACGATCTTTTCGAAACGGTCGCTACGGGCAGCCATCAGGCCGATGGGAATGCCGATCAGGCAGGCGATGAAGGCGGAGATGCCGCAGAGATAGACCGTCGCCATGGTCTTTTCCCACAGGCCGGTGACCGCGCAGAAAGCGGTCAGCATTGCCACCAGGACGGCCAGCCGCGGGCCGGAAAGCTGGTAGCCGGCAAGGCCGAGCAGGAACACCGCGCCCAGCCAGGGGAAGCCTTCGCAGAAGGCGCGCAGCGGATTGAGCACATTGAGGATCAGCGCCACGCGGAAGGCTTCGATGAGATCGAAGAAGTTGATCGTCACCCAGTTCACCGCCGCTTTCCACAGTGGCGCGGTGGTGAAGGTGATCGCCTTGGGCACGGCCGCGAAGGCGGGTACGAACAGGCCGAGCAGAGTGGTGACGGCAAGAATCGCAATGGCGAGCGTCAGATTGGGGTAGCGGCGCCAGAACCCCGGGTTCGCGGACTGGTGGACATTGCCCTTCGCCTGCTTATGGGCGATGGCCTGGCTCAGCCGGTCGAGCGCGATGGCCAGCGCGACGATGGCAAGCCCGGCTTCCATCGCCTCGCCGACCTTGAGCGCACGTAGCGCCAAAAGCACATCGTAGCCTAGGCCGCCGGCGCCGATCATCGAAGCGATGATCACCATGTTGAGTGCGAGCATGATCACCTGGTTGACGCCGACCATCAGTGTCGGCCGCGCCGACGGCAGCAGCACGCGCCACAATTTCTGCCGCGCCGTGCAGCCTGCCATCTCGCTGAAATCGTCGATCTCGGACGGCACCCGGGACAGACCCAGCATCGTTGCTCGCACCATCGGCGGCGTGGCGAAGATGGCGGTGGCGATCATCGCCGAGACCGGGCTGTTGCCGAACAGCAGCAGCATCGGGATGAGATAGGCGAAGGTCGGGATCGTCTGCATCAGGTCAAGTGCTGGGGAGACCACAAGCCGCTCGGCCCACGGGGTGCGCCAGGCCCAGATGCCGGCGAATAGCCCGGTGAGAATACAGAACGGCACCGCGATCGAGATCAGCGCCAGGGTCAGCATGGCACTGGTCCATTGGCCGAACAGCGCGATGTAGAGGAAACATCCGCCAACCAGCAGGCTGAGCTTCCTGCCTCCCGCCGCATGGCCGGCGAGGAAGGCGACGGCGCAGACGCCAACCCAGGACAAACGCGGCAGCACGAAAGCGTCGGCGCCATGGCCGAACTTGAAATTCTTGGCCAAGAGATTGAGCGCGAAGTCGAGCGGCACGCCGAGCACCGCGGTGACCGAGCGCGTCAGCCAGGACAGGTTCGACTTGATCCAGCCCATCAGCGCGCTGACCCAGTCGGCGACGGGGACGACCCCCTCGACCGGGTAGTTGACGGCCCATGGCAGCCTGTCCTGCAGCAGGAACATCACCAGCACGGCGGCAAGCGCCAGCACCCAGATCACCAGCCACCGTTGGATCGGCGGCCTTGTCCGGCTGGCGTTTGCCGTTACCGTCATGCGCCGGCTCGCTCGATGCCGGCCAGAAGATCGATCACCGCTTGCGGCGTCACTTCGCCGATCGGGATGCCGGTGCCGTTGATCACGGCGAAGGGTTTGCCGGCGGCAACGATGCTGGCCGAAAAACTCGATATCTTGGCCTCGGGCGCCACCGTGCCGCCGTGCTCGGCGCCATCGCAGCTACGCATCAGGCTGCGCGCCGAGATCACCTTGGCGCGGTCGACGTCGCGGGTGAACTCGGCGACATAGTCGGTCGCCGGATTGACCACCAGTTCCTCCGGCGTGCCGATCTGGATGACTTGGCCGTCCTTCATGATAGCGATGCGGTCGGCCAGCCTGATGGCCTCGTCGAAATCATGGGTGATGAAGACAATGGTCTTGTGCAGCATGGTCTGCAGCCGCATCAGTTCGTCCTGCATCTCGCGGCGGATCAGCGGATCGAGCGCCGAGAACGGCTCGTCGAGAAACCAGATCTCCGGCTTGGTGGCGAGGCTGCGGGCGATGCCGACGCGCTGCTGCTGGCCGCCCGACAGTTCGCGCGGATAGAAATGCTCGCGGCCGCGCAGACCGACGAGTTCGATGACTTCCCGGGCGCGCGCCTCGCGTGTCGGCCGATCCTGTCCCTGGATACTCAGAGGAAAGGCGATGTTGTCGAGCACGTTGAGATGCGGCAACAGCGCGAAATTCTGGAACACCATGCCCATGCGATGGCGCCTGAGCTCGATCAGGGCGACATCGGAAATCTTGAGCAGGTCCTTGCCTTCGAATTCGACCTTGCCATGTGTCGGCTCGACCAGCCGCGACATGCAGCGCACCAGCGTCGACTTGCCGGAGCCGGACAGGCCCATGATGATGAAGATCTCGCCCTGGCGGATTTCGAGGTCGACGGCGCGCACCGCACCCACAAGGCCTGCCGCCGAGACCTCCGCCATGCTGGCCTTGCCGTCACGCTCGCGGATGAAATTGGCGGCATTCGAGCCGAACAGTTTCCAGACGTTGCGGCAAGCAAGTTTTATCGGCCGGGCATCCGTCGCGTCGGATGCCTGTTCAATCGCTTCCGTCATTTAGTCGCCCTTCTGGAACATCAGGAATTGAGGCCCGGCCGGTCAACAGCCGGGCCTCCCTTTCCAGTCGGAGGTCACTGCGCCCAAGCTTTCCAGTCTGCCTCGTGAGCGGCGATCCAGGCGGCGGCGACGTCTTCCGGCGTCTTGCCGTCAAGATCGATCTCGCCGCTCATCTTGTTCAACTCGTCGGTGTCGATCGTGTAGGCCTTGGCCACTTTGTAGGCGACCGGCCATTTGTCTTTCATGCCGTTCCAGGAGTACTTCCAGATCTCGCCATGCGGTTTGCCGCAGTCGTATTTGGCGTCCGGGTTCACGCCCCATTTCGGGTCGGTGTAGCATTCGGGCGTGTATTCGGGGAATTGCACCCATTCGCCCTTGTATTTTGCAGGCGCCCAATGCGGCGAATAGATCCACAGCATGATCGGCGCCTTGCGCTGATAGGCGGAGTCCAACTCGGCAAACATCGCGGCATCAGTGCCGGCATGGATCACGGTGAAGGGCAGCTTCAGCGCCGCGACACGCTCGTCGTCAAAGCCTTCCCAGGTCACCGGGCCGCCGAGATAGCGCCCCTTTGGCGCCGTCTCGGCGGTCGAGAACGATGCCGCGCAGGTGGCGTCGAGCAGAGCGTGCCAGTCCGGCAAGGTCGGACATTTCTCCTTCATGTATTCGGGGAACCACCACTCTTCCTTGGCCTTCGGGCCGAGCTTGCCGAGCCTTTCGGTCTGGCCCGTGGCATCGGAGGCCTTCATCGCTTCGCCGGCCGTCGTATCCCAGAATTCCAGGCCGACATCGATATCGCCATTGGTGAGGCCGGTTGTCAGGCTGGAGAGATAGTCGGCGGTCGGGTATTCGACGGTATAGCCGAGCTTTTCCAGGATGCCGCCGAGGATCTTGGCGTTGAGATTGACGCTGGTCCAGTCGAACAGCGCGATCTTGATCGGGTCGTTGGATTCCGGCGCCGCTGCCTGCGCAGTCGCCGTCAGGACACTTGCCGCGGCAAGTGCAAAAGCTCCCATTGAGGATTTCGATATCACACTGCGGAATGGCATTGCTTGGTTCTCCTTCAAGCTGTGACGGTTATTGGTCGTTCCCTTGTCGCGTCTTTTCTTGATTGTGTTGGAAAGGCAGGCGGTTGTGCAAGACCGTTCTCGCCATGTCGGGGCCAAAGCCGGCACAGGCGCGATGAGGCTCGGTTTCGGTGATGACGGACGCTGCCGAGACAGCCAGTCTCATGGCCGATCGATCGCCGCGATGGCGATCGTCCGCGGATCAATTGTCAGTCCTGCGGCGCCCTGCAACATGCGAGCCATCAAGGTCCCATGATCCCGAGCATTTCCAGCGGAATTGCTCTCGGATATCCCCTGGCAAGCCCCTTCTCGCCAGCGCGGTTTCACAGGATGAAAATATATATACCAACGTTCATGCCGCGCAACGACTAACGCCGCGAAGAAGCAGAATTCCAGACTGCAGGCGTAGCCGGCGGGACACGGGTCGCATGGCCTGTTTACCAGCAGACGTAGCCGCCATCGACGATCAGGTCGAGGCCGGTGACGAAGCTCGACGCGCGGCTGGCCAGGAAAACCGTCGGCCCGACCATTTCCTCCGGCGCCGCCATGCGTCCCATCGGCGTGTCGCGTTTGAAGATCTTCACCTCTTCGGCCACCTCCGGCCGTTTATTCATCGGCGTCAGCGTGTAGCCCGGGCTGACGACGTTGACGCGCAGCCCACGATCGGCCCACTCCATGGCGAGGCTCTTCGACATGTGGATGACGGCGGCCTTCGAGGAATTGTAATGCGCCTGCGTCAGTCCGCGATTGACGATGGTGCCCGACATCGAGGCGATGTTGATGATCGAGCCCTTGCCCCGCGCCAGCATCTTGCGCGCTTCTGCCTGGCAGGACAGGAACACGCCGGCGACATTGACCTCGTGCACCTTCCGCCATTTTTCCAGCGCCAGTGTCTCCGCTGGTTCGGAGCCGGCAATGCCGGCATTGTTGACGGCGACCGTCAACGGACCGAGTTCGGCTTCGGCGCGATCGATGGCCGTGGCCAGGTCGCCCTCCGACGTCACCGTGCCCGTCAGCACCAGCGCCCTGCGGCCGAGTGCCGTGATCCGGTGAGCGGTTTCGTCCAGCCCGCCCTTCGACGCATGGCCAAAACAAGCGACATCGGCGCCTGCCTCGGCCAGTCCGATCGCGATTGCCTGGCCAATGCCGCTGCCAGCCCCGGTGACCAGCGCAACGTCGCCGTCCAGTTTAAAAAGATCCATCGATAGCCCTCCTTCTCAAGGAGGGTATGCGCTGACCTATATCTCGATCAAGCCTTCAGCGGGCTGCGGCGTGCCTAGAAATATCCGTCGGACGCGGCCGTGGCTTCCTTCGAGATTTCGACCCCATCGACCAGGATCTTGTCGACCAGTTCGTGGTGGAAGCAGACCAGTCCCTTGATGCGTTCTGCCTCGTGCACCGGCTCCGGATAGTACCAGACCATGTTCTCGTGCCGTTTCTTGGGCGTGGTCACGTGATAATAGTTGGAAATGCCCTTGTAAGGGCAGCGTGAGATGTAACGGCTGGGCGCGAACATATCGAGCCGCGTGTCGGAGATCGGCAGATAGTGGCGCACCGGGTGGCCGGTTTCGAACAGGAACACGCCGCGCCGTGAATCGGCGACCTGCTCGCCATCGAGGATGACCTGGACGCGCCGCGACGACGGCAGGCAGTCGACGCGCCGGAACGGGTCGCGGGCGTGCACGAAGATCTCCTCGTCTTCCTCGAACCAGTGGCCCATCTTGCTCCACACGAACGACATGTAGCCCGCGATCGGCGGACAACCCTTGACCGGATCGAGATAGCGCCATGCACCGTCTTCGACCAAGGTGATGCCTGTATTGAGCGAGTAGTGCGTGGCAACGCCCTTGTACGGATCTTCCGTCGTCGTCTTTGAGGGCAGCAGGAACTCCTCGCGCACGTCCTCGATCGGGAAATAGTAGACCGGCAGATGATCGGATTCGTACAACACCAATGCCTTGGTGGTGTCGGCAACGGTCATCGAGCCGACCTGGACCCGCAGCCGCTTCAGCGACGGCATGGTGAAGGCGACATAGCCGGGCTCGAACTCGTACTGCTCGATAGTGTCGAGCACGGGGAAATGCGGTCCGCGACCGCGCAGATGAGGCTTGCGAATGGTAGTCTCCTGTTTCTGTCTGTCGTCGGCGCGTGGTTAGGACGATATGAGGCTGGGCCGACGGCCGGCGAGTGCTTCCGGACGGTGGGCGTTTGCCGGTGTCGAACCGTTGGAGCGATGGCCCCCCATCGTTCGTCGCGGGCCTGTTGCCGGATAGCCTCACGCCCGAAACACGGAGCCGTCCAATATTGCTTCTGCCTGCCGAGCATGATCTTGGCAGCATCTACCCCAGCGACACCCGATCGAGCAGCAGCCCGGCGGCGATCGGCGGCAAGCCGCTGACATTCTTGCGCACCGGCACCAGGAGATCGGGGAAGTAGCTGAAGATGATGGGTGTCTCGTCGAGCAGCAGTTTCTGGATGTCGGAGGCTGCCGCGCGCTGCGCGCCGATATCGAGCGCCTTGAGATAGCTCGTGACCATGCCGTCATAGGCAGGGCTCTTGAAATGCGCCGCGTTCCAGGGGCCGTCGCTGACCAGCGGGCTCTTGAGGAACACATTCGGCACGCTGCGATGAGCGTAGTCGGTGATGCCGAGCGGGCTGTCCAGCCAGTCCGATTGGCCGAATACGGCCTTGCCGTAATATTTGTCCTGGTCTTCTATGTTGAGCGAGATGCGGGCGCCGATCTCCTTGGCGAAATTCTGGAACAGCTGCGCGTAGCCGGGAATATCGGAGTAGCGCAACGTCGTCAGTGTGATGTCGAAACCATCGGCAAGCCCCGCCGCCTCCATGAGTTGCTTGGCCTTGGCGATATCCTGCGTGCGTTGCGGCACCGACTTGTCGGTGGCCGGGAAGGCCGGCGCGAACGGGCTGTCATTGCCGGTCGCCGCCATGCCGCGGCACAGTCCGTCGACCAGCTTGGACCGATCGATGCTAAGCGCCAGCGCCTGGCGCACGCGCTTGTCGGTGAAGGGCGCCATGTCGCAGCGCATGTGCAACTGGCGATGCGCGGTCGAGGCGACGCGCAGCACCATGATGTCGGGGCTGTTCAGCACCACCTGGCTGACATCGAGCGGAACCGCGTCGAGAATGTCGACCTCGCCGGCCTGCAGCGCCAGGATGCGCGGCTGCACGTCGCCGTAGAACTTGAATTCGAGCCGGTCGGGCAATGCCTTCTCGCCCCAATAGTCGGGATTGCGCACGAAGGTCGCGCCGACCTTCGGCGTATAGGTCTCCATCCGGAACGGCCCGGTACCCTCAAAAGTCTTTTCGTAATCGCCCTTGTAGCTCGCCGGCAGGATGACGGCGTTGTAATTGTCGATCGACACCGAATAGGGAAAGCTGCCGTTCGGCGCATCGAGATGGAAGGTGACGGTGTGATCGTCGACCTTCCGGGTTCCACCCTTCGACAACAGGCCCTTGAACACCGACAGCGCGTTGGAGGCGCCGTTGGGATCGGCCAGCCGGTCGAACGTTGCGACGACGTCATCGGCTTTGAATTCCTCACCATTGTGGAATTTCACGCCCTTGCGCAGCTTGAAGGTCCAGACGCTGCCGTCCGCATTGGGCGACCAGCTTTCCGCCAGAACCGGCTTCAGCGTGAGGTCCGGCTGTGTGACGCAGAGGAATTCGGCGGTCTGGAAAACCAGTTGGTAGCTGCCACTGTCATAGTAGGTGACGGGATCAATGGCGCCGCCTGGCGTCGCCACGCCGGCGCGCACCGTGCCGCCCGGCTTGCCCTCGGCGCTGGCCTTCCGCGTGTCGAAACCGGCCGCTCCCAAAATGCCGCCAAGCAACGGCAGCGACAAGCCAAGCATGCTGCCGTGGCGGAGAAAATCACGCCGGTCGAGCCTGCCTGCCAGCAACTCGTCGACAGCGGAATTTTCGATTTCCGTGAGGCTTTTGCGGGCGGCGTCGATCGTCATGAAGTGCCTTGGCATGGCTGCATTCCTCGCTTGCCCTCGGGAGAGTGGCCATTTAGGTCATTGTTGACCGCGACCGGAAAGCGATATTTTTTGATGAGGCCCATCGAAATTTTCGATGCTGGAGTGATGGCATGGATACCGAAAACCTGCGCAGCTTCCTGGAGGTCGCCGAGCATGGCAGTTTCACGGTCGCTGCCAGCCGGCTCAATCTCGCGCAGTCAACCGTCAGCGCCCGGATAAGGGGGCTGGAGGAGCAGTTGGGGCGCCGGCTTTTCGTAAGGGATCGCGACGGCGTCACGCTAACGCCGGCTGGCCGGCAGTTCCTGCCGCATGCCTCCTCCATCACCCGCACTTGGGAGCAATCGCGGCAGGACATCGCCGTTCCCGACGGCTACGAGTCGCTGTTGCGCTTCACCGCGCCCGCCTATCTCTGGGATCGCGTCACCTCGCCATGGATCGCGTGGATGCGGGCCCAGCGGCCGAACGTGGCGCTGCGGCTCGAAGGAAGCTTTCCCGACCTGGCGATCGACCAATTGGCCGAAGGACTGCTCGACATCTGCATTCTCTATCTGCCGCGGCCGCATCCCGGCATCGTCTACGAGACGCTGGCCGTCGATCAGGTCGTGCTTGTCCAGCATTCCGCACAGACGAAGCCGTGGACCGAGAACTACATCCTGATGGACTGGGGACTCGAATTCCGCATCGAGCATGATCGGGCGTTCGCTGGCATGGTCAAGCCGGCCATTTCGGCCGGGCTGGTCTTCATCGGCTTGCAGCATGTGCTGTCGCAGCAAGCCGCCGCCTATCTGCCGCTCAGCGCCGTCAGCGGCCATATCGAGCGTGGCGAAATGAAACGCATCGCGAACACGCCCGTGTTCCAGCGGCCGATCTATCTTGCCTATCCCAGCAATCCGGCGTCGTCGGACGTGCTCGACGTGGCATTGGCGGGATTGCGGGCGCTGACGAGGGATTGGGCCGGCGAGCAGGGCTTTGCCGAAGGCGACCGGCCCTTCAGCATGGCCGGCCAGCCGTGAAGGGCAGGGGCCGCGTTTCCGACTACGCCGGCTCGGTATCGACCGCTGCCAGCCTCTGCAGCCTGGCGAGTTCCGCGTAGGGAATATGGCAGCGGATCGAGTGTTCGGGCCGCGCCTCGGCCAGCGGCGGCTCCTGCTGCTCGCAGATCGGCCCGATCTTGCGTGGGCAGCGCGTGTGGAAGACGCAGCCCGATGGCGGGTTGCTGGCGCTGGGGATTTCGCCATCGAGCCGGATGCGTGCCGTCTCGGTCTGATCGAGCTTGGGCACGGCCGATAGGAGCGCCTCGGTATAGGGGTGATGCGGTCCGGAAAAAACGTCCTCCGATGGCCCGATCTCCATGATGCGGCCGAGATAGAGCACGGCGATCTTGTCGGAGAGATAACGCACCACGCCAAGGTCATGCGAAATAAAGATGTAGCTGACGTCTTCCTTGGCCTGCAGGTCGGCGAGCAGGTTGAGGATCGCCGCCTGGACGGAAACGTCGAGCGCCGAGGTCGGCTCGTCGCAGACGACGATGCGCGGGTCGCCGGCGAAGGCACGCGCAATGGCGACGCGCTGCTTCAGTCCGCCCGAAAGCTGGCGCGGCTTGACCGCCAGATGCCGGTCGGTGAGCCGCACCGAGCGGACGAGATCGTTGAGGCGTGCCTCCAGTGCGGCACCCCTCAAGCCCGCCAGCCGCTTCAGCGCACGGCCGATCAGATGGCGGATCGAATGCGAGCGGTTGAGGGCGGAGTCCGGGTTTTGGAAGACGATCTGCATCGCCTTGACCTGGTCGTCGCCGCGGTTCTCCAGCTTCGACGCCAGCGCCTTGCCCTCGAGCTCGATGGTGCCGCCCTCATCGGGAGGCACCAGCCCGAGCAGCAGCCTGGCGAAGGTGGTCTTGCCCGAGCCGGATTCGCCGACCAGCCCGAGCGTCTCGCCGGGCCTGAGATCGAGCGAAACGTCCTTGACGGCGCGCAATGCATGGCCGTGGCTGGCGTAGGTCTTGTTCAGCCGGGCGACGCGCAGCACCGGCGCCGTCGTGGGTTTCGGTGCGGGCACCACGTTGGCGGGCGTGGCACGTGGCAGGGCCTGCGCCTGGTCGTGGTAGTGGCAGCGCGACAGCCGCCTCCCGCGCTCGTCGGTCAGATCATAGAGCGGCGGCAATTCGGTGCGGCAGCGGTCGGTGGCCAGCGCGCAGCGGTCGGCGAAGGCGCAGCCCTTGATGTCAGCGCCGATGCCGGGCAGGAAGCCCGGGATGGTGTCGAGCCGGCCCTGGTCCTTGCGCTGGCCGCCGCGCGGCAGGCAACGCAGCAGTGCCACCGTGTAGGGGTGGCGCGGATCGTTGAAGACGACATCGGTCGGTCCTTCCTCGACCAGCATGCCGGCATAGAGCACGCCGACCCGGTCGCACATGTTGGAGACGACGGCGAGGTTGTGGCTGATGAACAGGATCGACGCCGACAGTTCCTGCCTGAGCTGCGCGATGAGGTCGAGCACCTCGGCCTCGACCGTCGCGTCGAGGCCGGTGGTCGGCTCGTCGAGGATCAGCATCGAGGGATCGTTGGCCAGCGCCATGGCGATCGCCACGCGCTGCTGCATGCCGCCCGACAGCTGGTGCGGATAGCGCTGCATGACGCTTGGCGGATCGGAGATGCGCACGCGGTTCAGCATGGCGATGGCGCGATCGGTGGCAGCTTGGCCCGTGATGCCGCCAAGCTCGAAAATTTCGGTCAATTGCCGGCCGATGCGGATCGACGGGTTCAGCGCCTTTCCCGGGTCCTGATAGACCATGGAGACGCTTTCGGCGCGCGCGCGCCGAAGCGCCTCCGCGTCGAGCTTCATCACGTCCTGGCCGTCGAGTGAGATGGCGCCACCCGATATCGAGCCGTTGCGCGGGAGGTAGCGCACCACCGTGAGGGCTACAGTCGACTTGCCGCAGCCGGATTCGCCGACCAGCCCATAGGCCTCGCCCTGACCGATGGTGAGGCTGAGATCGCGCAGCACCGCGCGATTGCGGCCGGCGACCCGGTAGGCGACCGACAGGTCCTTGATATCGAGCGCGTCCTTTGCCTTCCCTGTCGTTGTATTGGCGGGTTCAGTCATTGAAGGCCCCATGCACGCCGTCGGCGGCCAGGTTGACGCCGATCACCAGCGAGGCGATGGCGAGCGCGTCGAACAGCACCGTCCACCAGAAGCCGCCGCCGATCATGCCGTAATTGCTGGAAATGGAGAGCCCCCAGTCGGGTGACGGCGGCTGGATGCCAAAGCCCATGAAGGAGAGGGTAGCGACCGCAAAGATGGCGTAGCCCAACCGCACCGTGGTCTCGACCAGGATCGGCGGGATGACGTTGGGCAGGATCTCGACGAACATCGTATGCAGCGCGCTCTCATGCCTGAGCTGTGCGGCGGCGACATAGTCGAGCTCGCGCTCGGCCAGCACCGCCGAACGCACGGTACGTGCGATGATCGGCGCGAAGCTCAGGCCGATGACGATGATGACGGTGGTCTTGGATGTGCCCAGCGCGACGATGGCAAGCAGCGCCACGATCACCACGGGGATCGCCATGAAGGCTTCAAGGATGCGGCTGACGACATCGTCGACGAGGCCGCGGAAATAGCCGGTGAGCAGGCCGAGCGCGGTGCCGGCGACCGTCGCCAGCAAGGTCGCCAGGGGCGCGACGGTGAGGATATCGCGCGAACCGACGATGACGCGCGAGAACACGTCGCGGCCGATCTGGTCGGTGCCGAACCAGTGTTCGCGCGAAGGCGGCGCCAGCGCGTTGATGATGTCGTCGGCGAGCGGATCGTAGGGGACAAAATGTTCGCCAAACAGCGCGCAGGCAACCCAGAACAGCACGATGGCGATGCCGACGAGGAACGTTCGCGAGCGCAGCAGTGAAAAAAACACTTCGGCCAGCGGGCCGCGGCGCCGCATGTCGTCCTGTGCGGGGGCGGGGGTCTGGACGGCGCTCATTGGCTCGACCCCAGGCGGATGCGCGGATTGAGCACGGAGTAGAGGAAGTCGGCGATCAATGTGGCCACCGCATAGACGATGCCGATGGTGAGGATGCCGGATTCCAGCATCGGAAAATCCTTGCCGCGCGCGGCGGTGAAGATCAGCGAGCCGATGCCCTGGTAGCGGAACAGCGTCTCGATCACGACAAGGCCGCCGATGAGATAGCCGGTCTGGGTCGCGATGACGGTGATGGTAGGCAGCAGCGCATTGCGCAGCACATGGCGCCAGATCACAGTGCGCCAGGGCAGGCCTTTGAGCACGGCGGTTCGCGTATAGTCGGAATCGAGCGCCTCGATCATGCCGGAACGCGCCATGCGCGCGATATAGCCGAACAGCACCAGGAACAGCGGCAGCGACGGGAGGATCAGGTAATAGAGCTGGGTGAAGAAGCCGGCATCCCTGGGCCACGCGGCCGAGATCGGCAGCCAGCGCAGCCACACGCCGAAGATCAGGATCAGGATGATGCCAGTGACGAATTCCGGCAGCACCGTCACCGACAGGCCGCCGAGGCTGATGATACGGTCGAGCGGGCGGTTGAGGTTGAGTGCGGCAATGACGCCGCCGAGGATGCCGATCGGCACCACCAGCACGAAGGCGACCCCCGCCAGCTTCATCGAATTGCCAAGCGCACCGATGACGAAGGGCGCCACCGGCGAACGGAAAATGTAGGACGTGCCCATGTCGCCCTGGACGAAGTTCGATATCCAGCTCCAGTACTGGGTGAGCAGCGGGCGATCGACGCCGAGCGTGTGATTGAGCGCGTCGACCGCGCGTTGGTCGGCGAACGGGCCGAGGATCGCGCGCCCGACATTGCCAGGCAGGACCTGGCCGCCCAGGAACACCATGATGCTGAGCAGGAACAGCGTCACGAGCGACAGGGACACACGCCGCGCAAAGAAGGAGAGAATGGCTAAGACTCCTTGCAAAGCCAGCCCCCTGGGGAGCTGGCTGTTAGAGGACTGGCTTTCCCTTTTCGCTTACGCCTTCGATGCCTTTTCGAGGAACAGCTGCGACATGGCTGTCGGTTGCACGCCGGCCACGCTCTTCGACGTCGCCGTCAGGTAGTCGTAGAAATAGCCGAAGATGACAGGCGTTTCCTCGAACAGAAGCTTCTGGATCTTGCCGGCGTCAGCCTTCTGCGCCTCGAGGTCGAGCGCCGCGATATAGCTGGTCGCCAGCGCGTCGTAGTCCTTGTTCTTGAAGTGCGCGGCATTCCAGGTGCCGTCGCTCTTCAGGGGAGCGGCAAGATAAACATTCGGCACGCCGCGATGGCCATAGTCGGTGATGCCCATCACCGAATCCAGCCAGTTCGATTTGCCGAACACCGCGTCACCATAATAGGCGCTCTGGTCGAGGATGTTGAGTTCGAGCTCGATGCCGATCTCCTTGACCCAGTTCTGGATGAGCTGGGCATATTCGGGGATTTCGAGATAGCGCTCGGTGGTCAGCGTGATCTTGAAGCCCTTGCCGGCACCGGCCGCTTCCATGAGCTGCTTGGCTTGTGCGATGTCCTGCTTGCGCTGCGGTATGCTTGTATCGGTCGAGGGGTAGACCGCGGCGAATGGACTGTCATTGCCAAGCGCCGAGCGTCCCTTCATCAGGCCGGCGGCGAGCTTGTCGCGATCGAGGCAGAGCGCGATGGCGCGGCGCACGCGTGCATCCTTCAACGGGCCATCGTCGCAGCGCAGATGCAGTTGCTGGTGAGCCGACGACTTCAGGCTGAGGATTTCGAAGCCCGGATCGTTGAGCAGGGCCACGCCGGCCAGCACCGGCATCTGGTTGATGACGTCGACCTGCCCACCCTGCAGCGCCAGGATCATCGGCTGCACGTCGGTAAAGAAGGTGAACTCGGTACGGTCAGGCAGCGCCTTCGCTCCCCAGTAGTTCTCGTTGCGGACGAAGGAAGCGCCGACCTTCGGCGTGTATTTCTCCACCTTGAACGGGCCGGTGCCATCGAAGCTCTTCTCGTAGTCGCCCTTGTAGTCCGCCGGGATGATGACGGCGTTGTAATTGTCCGACGAGACCATGTAGGGAAAATTGCCGTTCGGCGCGTCGAGGTGGAATTCCACGGTGTAGTCGTCGACCTTCTTGCTGGCCCCCTTCGACAGGATACCGGTGAACACCGACAGCGCGTTGGACGAGTTTGCCGGATCGGCCAGGCGGTCGATGCTCGCCACCACGTCCTCGGCCTTCATTTCGCCGCCGCTGTGGAATTTCACGCCCTTGCGCAATTTGAAGGTCCAAACCGAGCCGTTGTCGTTCGGCTTCCAGCTCTCGGCCAATGCGGGCTGCAGCACCAGGTCGGGGCCGTCGACACAGAGGAATTCCGCAACCTGCTGCATGATCAGCAGGCCGCCGGCGTCGGCGATCGTGACGGGATCGATGGCTGCCGCCGGCACGCTGCTGGCGACACGGATGGTGGCGCCGGGTGCGCCCTGGGCGCGGGCCAGCGATGGCATGCCGCCAAGGCCGGCAGCCGTGGTGATGCCTCCAAGCAGCGGCAGCGACAGGCCAAGCAGGCTGCCATGGCGGATGAAGTCGCGGCGGCTGACACGGCCGTCGACGAGGCCGTCGATCAGGTGATTTTCAAGCGGCGAGCGATTGCGCCGGATCAGGTCGAGAATGCGGTAGTTCTTGATCATGGGTTTTAACCCTTCCCCTGTTTCTTATGGTTTGATGAATGCGTTTTTCAGTTGACGAAGTCCGTGGAGTTCTCCTGTCCCGGCCATCAACGTTGTCAGTCGACCGGACTGTAGCATGCGGTTTTCCCTGGTCCATCCGATCCTTGCGGCGCGGGGGTCAGATTTTCTTGAGGCAATGCTTCCACCCGTCCGGTCCTGCCGTCGCCATCGATCGCGGCGGCGGACTCTTGTTCTTGAAATACGTCTCCTTTCCCGTGTCGTTCTCCTAGTTCAGCGGCAAACGGCGATATGTCCCTGGCTTGGCCGGGTCATGATATTTGTTGCAAGGGCCGTTGTCGGCAAAGTCGCGATGGCAGGCCGCGAGATTTTTCCGCGACAAGGTGACACCAAGACCGGGACCTTCCGGGACACGCACCGTATTGTTCCTGGGGCAAAACGGCCCCTCCTCGGTGATATCCATAGGTTGCATACGAAACAGCGACTGGTTCGGCTCCCGGATCCAGCCCAGGGCCGCGCACAGATGCAGGTAGGCCGCGCTGCCGATGCCGCTGTCGCCGCTGTAGCACCAGAAATCGATGCCCGCGTGCTCGCAGGCGCCGACAAAGCGCAGCATCCGGCCGATGCCGCCATGCGCGGTCGGGTTGCCGACGAATGCATCCGGCACCTTGAGGTCCATGGCGCGCGCGATGTCGATATTGTGGGTCGAGAACGGGATCGAGCAATGGCGGCGCAGTTGGCGCATCTCCTCCGATGTCGCCACCGGATCTTCCCAGTTGCGCACGCCGAGCTCTTCCAGCGGCCGTGCTAGCCGCCGCGCCGTGGCCAGCGAATAGGCCTGGTTGGAATCGATGCGGATCATCGCCTCGTCGCCGAGTTTTTCGCGGAGCAGCTCGACCATTCTCAGCGAGACTTTCGGATCTTCGGTCGAGAATTTGCCTTCGAAGAAGGTCGTTCCATGCGTCTCGTGCAGTTCGACGCAATAGTCGGCGACTTCTTCCGGCGTCGTTTCGCCCTTTACACCATCCCCATCGCCGCGCAGCGAGAAATAGTCGGTGAACGGGATGTCCTTGCGCACGGCCCCGCCGAGCAACTGATAAAGCGGCTGGTTCCAGGCCTTGCCGCGCAGGTCCCAAAGCGCCATCTCGATGGCGCCGAAGGCCATGATGCGGGTGCGGTCGTTGATCGACTGCACGCCGGTCCAAAACGGCAGGCAGACATGTTCGGCGCCGGCAATGTCGAAGGCGTCGCGGCCGACCAGCCGCTGGGCAAGAACATCATTGATGATGGCGGCCGCTGCCGGCGTCGGTGCTTCGCCCAGCCCGACAAGGCCGTCCTCGGTCTCGACTTCGACGATAACAGGCGAAAAACCGTCGAGTTCGCCGAACACCCAGGCATAGGGCGCTTCGAGGCGAAGATTGATCGGCGTGGCCTTGATGCCGCGGATCTTCATCTCAGCGTCCAACTTCGAAGAAGGGCTTGCCGAGCAGGTCTGGAACGACGTCGATGCCAAGGCCTGGGCCGGCGGGAATACCCATGCGGCTGCCGGTGACCGGCGGCGCGTTCGACGCGGTGCGCACCGTCACCCATTCATGGAAGGCGATCGCGTGCAGCCGGCGCTCCTCCGGCGTCGACAGCGACAGATGCGCCATGGCGGATGTGTCGATCTCGGCGCCGCCGGTATCCTCGACCGTGATCATGAAGCCGAGATCGACGGCGACGTCACGGATCAGCCGGGTCTTGGTGACGCCGCCGAGCCGCGAGATCTTCAGTGTCAGCCCGTCCGCCGCGCCGAGGCGACGGATTTCCAGCATCGCCTCCAGCGAGGTGACGGATTCGTCGAGCACCATCGGCTTGTCGAGCATGCGGCGCACCGACATGTTTTCGTCGATCGTCGTGCAGGGCTGCTCGAACGTATAGTCGATCGCCCGCGTCGCGTCAGTGAACTGCCGCGCCTGGTATGGCGTCCACCCGGCATTGGCGTCGCAGAAAATGACAGTGCCTTTCGGCACCGAGG
This sequence comes from Mesorhizobium sp. B2-5-7, assembly GCF_006440875.1. Taxonomy (NCBI): domain Bacteria; kingdom Pseudomonadati; phylum Pseudomonadota; class Alphaproteobacteria; order Hyphomicrobiales; family Phyllobacteriaceae; genus Mesorhizobium; species Mesorhizobium sp. B2-5-7. The sequence goes on from NZ_VFUO01000006.1 coordinate 349,480, forward strand.
CGGCGACCGCCATGACGCGCTCGACGTCGTCATGGACATTGCCGCCGACCTTGACCTGGAGCCGGCGGAAACCATCCTCGACGATGCGCTTGGCAAGTGCGGCCATTTGATCGACCGTGCCATGGGTGACGACCTTGTAGAGTTCGGCCGTGTCGCTTTCCCTGCCGCCGAGCAGCGTCACCAGCGGTACGCCGGCGGCCCGCGCCGCCAAATCCCAGCAGGCCATGTCGAGCGCCGATTTGATGTAGGGATGGCCCTTGAACACCGTGTCCATCAGTCGGCCGATGCTGGTCAGCCCGCACGGGTCCTGGCCGATAAGGTGCGGTGCGATCTCCGGCACGCCGGCCCGGGTGCCGGCCGGGAAGGCGGCCGAGTAGAAATTGCCGAGCGGCGCCGTCTCACCCCAGCCGGTGACGCCGCTGTCGGAGGTGATGGAGACGATCACAGCGTCGAAGCAGTCGGCCACACGCCCCTTGGACATGCGATAGGGGCCGTCAACGAAAGGCTGCACGACGTGATAGGCTTTGATGGTTTCGATCTGCACGTGGAGTATCCATTATCCGCGGTGAGGGGAGGGTCAGGCGCCTTTCGACGGGCGCTTTTCGAGGTCGCGCGCGTAGGCAAGAAGCTCTTCGAAATCGTGGTCGATATGCTCTCGTGCGTGGCGCTGGGCGGCACGCATGTCGTCGCTCTTGAGCAGCCGCACGTAAGTCTCGTGAACGTCTTCGGCGGGCACGGCTTCGTTGCGTGCCTGCTGGTGCAAGGCGAAATACATCTGCAAACGGCTGGTCAGTCTTTGCCAGGTTTCCAAGAGCACTGAATTGTCGGCCCATTCATGGATCAGGCCATGCAGTTGCAGCGCGGTCTCGATCTGGCGCGTGGTGTCGCGGTCGCGCGTCGCCTGCTTCACCGCCTCGTGGCGCCGGTCGAGCTCATCGAAAAAGCGCTGGTCGCGCAGTTCCCACGTCCGCTCGATGGCGAATTCGTCGAGCACCTTGTTGAGCGAATAGACGTCGTCGATGTCCTTGGCGGTGACATTGATGACGAAGGTGCCTGCATAGGGAATGCTGGTCAGTATGCCTTCCTGGACCAGCTCGCGCATCGCCTCGCGCAGCGGGGCGCGGCTGACCCGCATCTGTTCGGAAATCCTGAGCTCGTTGACCTTCTGGCCTGGCTCGAGCTGACCGGTCAGGATCGCGCGTCTGAGCAGCGCCACGATTTCGGCACGGCGTGTCGTGTCGGCAATCGGACTGAATTCCGTCTTCACCATCCGGCCCACTCCCGCGAGAACAGAAGCAGAGACAATCAGATTGTCGACAATCTAACAAGAGCAAGTGATCGGATTTTTCGGTCTCCCAGCGCCAATGTCGCCGCTCTGGTCGGCCTGCTCGTGAAAACGGCGCCCGCGACCTGAGAAAAGGTCGGGGGCGCCGCGCGGAAACCGGGCCTGCGGGGGAGTCAGGTAGCCGGTTTCTGTGGCAGGGGCGAAATCGGCATTCCGGGGCCGATCTTCTGCAGATTGCCTGTGATCACCTGGTCGCCTTCAGCGACGCCGCTGAGGATGGCGACCATGTCGCCGCTGGTCGGCCCCAGCGAAACCAGCCGCTGGTCGACCGTATTGCCCTTGCCGACGACATAGAGATACTTGCCGAGTTGGCTCGATCCCAGTGCGACCTGCGGCACCATCAGCGCATCGGGCTGTTGTTTGACGTGCAGCCGCACGCGAACATACTGGCCAGGCAAGAGCGTGAACTTGGCGTTGCCGATTGTGGCGCGTGCGGTGATCGTGCCGGTCGAGTGATCGATCGTGTTGTCGATAAAGGTGAGCTCGCCCTTCTGGTGGGCCTCGGTCTCACCGGGAAGCAGGACCTCGACCTCGATCGGGCCGGCGGCACGCGCTTCCTCGATCTGCGCCAGATCCGTCTCGCTCGGATTGAAGGTGACGTAGATCGGATCGAGCTGCACCAGCGTGTTGAGCACGGTGCCGGCAACGCTGACCAGCGTTCCCACGGAAGCCTGGTTGCGGCCCAGACGTCCAGCGAACGGCGCGTGGATTTCAGCGTAGCTCAAATTGAGCTCGGCCGTGCGCACAGCCGCCTGGTTCAGCGCCAGCGACGCCTGCGCCTCGCGCAAGGTGCTGGTGCGCTGGTCGAAGCTGTCCTTGTCCAGGTAGCCGCTCTTGGCGAGTTCGGTACCGCGACCGAGATTGGAACGTGCATAATCGAGGGTCGCCGTGTCGCGCTGAACCTGTGCCTTCGCCTGGTCGAGCGAGGCCTGGAAGTCATCGGGCGAGATCCTGTAGAGCAGGTCGCCTTGCCGCACGTCGGCGCCGTCTTGCGCCGTCTGTTCCTGCAAATAGCCGGGGACGCGTGCCTGCAGCGTGATGCTGCGGATCGGCTCGGTCCGCGCGGCATAGTCGAGATAGATCGGGATCGTCTTCTTGACCACGTTCGCCACCGGCACCGGCATGACGAACGCTGCTGGAGCCGGCGCGGCCCCGGCCGTGCCGGCATTCAGGCTGAGATTGCCCATGTCCAGCAGGTGGACACTGGCCACCGAGATCGCACCCAGCGCGACAGCCGTTCCCAACGCGATTTTCCATTTACGCATGATGATTCTCCAATCTTATTCGGCCGCTTCCGCCAGAGGAGGAAAGGCGGGTTTGGCCGTTGGTTCAGTGTGTTGAGAAGCGGGCTCGTCGCCGCCGCGCCGTTCGCGCAGCTGTTCGATGACCGCGTAGAAGACCGGCACGAACACCAGCGACAGGATGGTCGCGGCGACCATGCCGCCGAACACGGTGGTGCCGATGGACTGGCGGCTGGCGGCACCCGCACCGGTGGCGATCATCAGCGGCACCACGCCGAGGATGAAGGCAAACGCGGTCATCAGGATCGGCCGCAGTCTCAGCCGGGCGGCCTCCATTGATGCCTCGACGATGCTGAGGCCTTCCTCGCGCCGCCGTCTTGCGAACTCGACGATCAGGATCGCGTTCTTGGCCGCCAGGCCGATCAGCATGACGAAGCCGATCTGCGAATAGACGTCGATCTGCATGCCGCGCACCCAAAGTGCGGCGAACGCGCCGAACAGTGCGAGCGGCACGGCCAGCAGCACCATGAAGGGCATCGCCCAGCTCTCGTACTGCGCCGCCAGGATCAGGAAGACGAAGACGATGGCGAGGGCAAAGACCACCGACGCGATCGACCCCGCCTTGAGCTCCTGGAAAGTGATGCCGGTCCATTCGAAACCGAAATCCCTGGGCAGCGCGGTCGCCGCGGCCCGTTCCATGGCGGCGACCGCCTGGCCCGACGAATAACCGGGAGCGGCGCCGCCATTGATGGTGGCCGAGGCGTTGTTGTTGTAGTGCGGCACGGTTTCCGGGCCGACGAACGGCACCAGTTTCCCCAACGTGCTGAGCGGCACCATGCCGCCGGAGGCATTGCGCACATAGAGCCGTGAAATGTCGGCTGCACCGGCACGTGAATCCTTGTCGGCCTGGATGGTCACCCGGAAGGTGCGGCCAAACAGGTTGAAGTCGTTCACGTAGAGCGAGCCGAGATAGATCTGCAGCGTGTTGAAGACGTCGGGCAGGTTGAGGCCGAGCAGCTTCGCCTTGGCGCGGTCGAGATCGTAGTTGAACTGCGGCGTCGAGGTCGAGAACGGCGAAAACAGCTGCTGCGGATTGATTTCAGGCTGCTTGCGGGCCTCGGCGATCACCGCTTGCGTGGCGTCGTTGAGGGCCGTGCTGCCGCGGCCGGTGAGGTCCTCGACGACGAATTCGAAGCCGCCCGTGGTGCCGATGCCGGGGATGGAGGGCGGATCGAAGGAGAGCGCGAAGGCCTCCGGAATCTGCATCAGCTTGCCACGCACGTCGCCGACGAGCTTCGAGGCGCTCTGGTCGGGGCCACGCTCCTCCCACGGCTTGAGGATGGCGAACTCGACCGCCGAGTTCGACTGCGCCGCGCTGGTGAGGAAGTTCAGGCCGCTGATCGAGCCGACGATGTCGACGCCTGGCGTTGCCTGCAGGATGTCGCGCGCCTTCTGTGCCACCGCATCGGTACGCTCCAGCGAAGCGCCGTCGGGCAGCTGGATGACGACGAAGAAATAGCCCTGGTCCTCGACCGGAAGGAAGGTCGAGGGCAGCTTTTGCCAGACGAAGTAGGTGGCGACCAGGCCGGCGGCGAACAGGCCAAGCATGATCCAGCGCAGCCGGATAAGGATGCGCACGCCATGGGCATAAGCATGCGACAGTCTGTCGAAGCCCGTATTGAACCAGCGGAACAGGAAGAATTGCGTTTCGCCGCGATGGCGCAGGAAGGCTGCACTGAGCGCCGGGCTGAGCGTCAGCGAGTTGAAGGCGGAGATGCCGACGGAGATCGCCACCGTCAGCGCGAACTGGTTGTAGAGCTTGCCGGAGACACCGGGAATGAAGGCAACCGGCACGAACACCGCCATCAGCACCGCGGTGGTCGCAATGATCGGGCCGGTGACCTCGGCCATGGCGGCCTTTGTCGCCGCCAGCGGTTTCAGTCCGGCCTCGAGCTGTCGTTCGACATTCTCGACCACGACGATGGCATCGTCGACGACAAGGCCGATCGCCAGCACCATGCCGAGCAGCGAGAGCATGTTGAGCGAGAAACCCATCATCTCCATGATGACGAGCGTCGCCACCAGCGACACCGGAATGGCGATGGTCGGAATGATGGTCGTGCGCCAGCTCTGCAGGAAGATGAAGACCACGGCGACGACGAGCACCAGGGCTTCGCCAAGCGTGATCAGCACGTCATGCATCGAGGCCGAGACGAAGCGCGTCGTATCGTAGTGCATCGCATAGTCGACGCCCTTGGGAAAACGGGCCGAAAGTTCCTGCATCTTGTCCTTAACGCGCTGCTGCAGATCGAGCGCGTTGGAGCCGGGCATCTGATAGACGGCGAGCACCACGGTCGGGTCCTTGCCGAAAAAGGCCGAGGACGAATATTGCAGGGCGCCAAGCTCGATACGGGCGACGTCGCGCAGCCGCACCAGCGAACCGGTATCGGTGTTGGCACGTACGACGATGTCGCCGAATTCCTTCGGGTCGCTCAACCGGCCGACGGCGTTGACCTGCATCTCGAAGGCGGTGCCGGCGGGCGCCGGCGACTGGCCGATCTTGCCGGCCGCCACCTGGACGTTCTGTTCGGCGATGGCATTTTGCACATCGACCGCGGTGATGCCGAGATTGGCGAGCTTGTCGGGATCGAGCCAGACGCGCATCGAATAGCGCCGTTCGCCGAAAATCTGCACGTCTCCGACACCAGGCAGCCGCTTCAGCGGGTCCACCACCTGCAGATAGGCAAGGTTGGAGAGCGCCACCGGATCGACCGAATGGTCGGGCGAGGTCAGGTTGACGATGAGCACGAAGTTCGGGTTCTGCTTCTTGATCGTCACGCCGCCCTGGTTAACGATCGCCGGCAGCGACGAGGCCGCCTGCGAGACGCGGTTCTGGACGTCGACGGCGGCCGTGCTCAGGGAATAGCCGACATCGAAGGTGATGGTGATGGTCGACGAGCCGTCATTGGAGCTCGTCGAGGACATGTAGGTCATGCCCTGCACGCCGTTGATCTGCTGCTCCAGCGGCGTCGTCACCGTGTCTGCCACCACTTGCGCGCTGGCGCCCGGATAGTGGGCGCTGACCACGACTTGCGGCGGTGTGATGTCGGGAAACTGCGAGACGGGCAGCAGGAAATAACAAATCGTGCCGGCGAGCACCATGATGATGGCGATCGCCGAGGCGAAGATCGGACGATGGATGAAGAAGTTTACCACGACACGCACGCCTCTCCGGCCGCTCTTGCCCGCCCGAAGGCGCTGGCGACCCTGGATAACTGGCCGCGCCCGTCCCCGGACCCTTCCCGTGAACGCAGCAACGGCACCTCGCGACGCTGCCCATCGGCAAGCGAACGCAACATGTTCTCGAACGCGCGGGGGTCGACCCCATCTGCTTTCATGACCAGCCGGATCATCGGATCCCGGACGGCCTCATCTATGGTAAGATCGCGGCGCTGTGGCATTGGCCGGCTCCTTGTCTGTCGATTCGCAGCCCGTGCTCGCGAACCGTTTTTCATCTCTTCACCGGCCGAGGCCGCATGATTGGCAATCTTTTCGTCCATCTCGATCTGGTAGGACCAGTTCACGACCTTGTTATTGACGACGGACGATATAGGTGTTACCAGTAAGTAACATTCAGGAAGTTACAGACCGGTAACACCCTAGTCAAGAGGTGGCCGAGGGTTTTTTGGAAACGAAAGGAGATCATGATGACAGACGGCGTCGTGGAGCGCTCTCGTCCCCGGGATCGAATTCTGGAGACGGCGCGTGACATGTTCCACAAGCACGGCATCAAGGGCGTCGGCGTCGACGCCATCACCGAGGCTGCCGGCACGAACAAGATGACGCTCTATCGTCACTTCGAATCCAAGGACGAACTGATCGTCGAATGCCTGCGCGCCAACGCACTGAAAGCTGGCGCGATGTGGGAAACGTTCGAGGCCGAGCATCCGGGTGACAAACTCGCTCAACTTCATGCCTGGGTTCGCAAGGCCGCCGCCATGCTCAACACCGACGGCCGTGGCTGCGACATGGCCAACGCCGCCGCCGAGCTGACCGAACCCGATCATCCGGCAAGGCGCGTCATCAAGGAACTCAAGGAAGCCCAGCGCGAACGCCTGGTCGGGCTCTGCCGGGATGCCGGCATCGGCCAGGCCGAGCTTCTCGCCGATACGCTGTCGCTGCTGTTTGAAGGTGCGCGGGTCAGCGTGCAGACCGTCGGTGCCGAGGGCCCGAGCACGCAGTTCGTGCGGATGGCTGAAGGACTGATCGTTTCCTTCCGGGGCACTGCCGCCGGTTAAGTATTGCCGTGGCTGCTGGTGATTTTGCGGTCGCGTGACCGAAACGATGTCTGCTGCCCTATAGGCAGCACGCTATTTCCCGTTGACTGAACGAAAAAAGCCCGCTGCCGGGAGGAGGTGGCAGCGGGCTCGATTTCGAATGTGGCGCGGGAGGAGGTGCACCCCATTCAGCGTCGGCATCGCATCTGGGAGGAGTAGATGGCCGACAACCAGAACGTACGAGTTGCCCAATGATTCGGCAACAATGAATTGTGCATAGCTGCTGTGCAGATTTGCAGGGGCGGTCAGGTTCCCCAGGAGATGCGGGATCTCACTGCACGGGTACGTTTTCCCGGAAGATCAGTCGCGGCTCGATGAATTTGCGGGTGAGATAGGGCGCCGATGATGCGATCGAGCCGAGCAGTTGGATCACCGACTGCTCCGCGATCAACCTGGCGTTCTGGTCGATGACGACGTCGGCGAGGTCGTCGACGAGGTAGCCGCGTGTCTCCCTGGTCAGGTCGTGGCAGATGAAGACCGGCTTGCGGTTGGGCCTGGTTTCCCGGATCGCCTTGGCAATGCCGGAGCGCCCGGCGCCGACACAATAGATGCCGAGCAGTTCCGGCTCGTTGCGCAACGCTTTCATGGTTGCGGCATAGCTGGCGTCGGGCTCGTCATTGATCTCGACGGCGCTGCTGACGGTGAGGTTGGGAAACTCCTCGCCAAGCACGGAGCGGAAGCCCATCTCGCGCTCTTCATGGCCGCGATAGGAACGCGAACCGACGACCATCGCCAGCTGCCCCTCGCGGCCGCCGAGAAAGCGTCCCATCAAAAGTGCCGCCGTCCGTCCCGCCACGCGGTTGTCGATGCCGACATAGGCCGAGCGGGGAGCGGCCGGAATATCGGACACCAGCGTCACCAGCCGGATACCGGCCTCGACCATGTCGCGCAGGATGTTGCGCGTCCTGGGATGATCGACCGCGATGACACCGACGCCGTTGGCGCGCAGCGACAGCTTTTCGACCGCGGTCTGCAAGGCATTGGGCGAGATACCGGCGAGATTGTGAATCCGGCAGGACGCCACCAGCGGCAGGCGCGAGGCGTAGTCCTCGACGTGCTTTGCCAGGTCGTGCATGAAGTCGTTCGAGCCGATCGGCAGGAAGAATTCCAGGTTTGCGGGCCTCGAGGGAAGCGTCACCTGGTCGGCGACCGGCAGATAGCCGAGCTGCTTGGCGGCCTCCATGACGCGTTGCCGGTTGGCGGCACTCGCTCCGGGCCGGTTGTTGAGCACCCTGTCGACCGTCGCGGTCGACAGCCCGCAGTTCCTGGCGATGTCGGAGACGGTAGCCTTCATGCCGCAACCCTACACGTCGCTTCGTACGTCCTCAGTGCGCCGGCTTGCCGTCGGCGAGGGCGTCGCGGATGTCCTTGTCCGACATGCCGGTGATGATGCGCTCGACTTCCGTCACGGTTGTCGTCTTCGGATCGATGTCGTCGGCGACCACCTTGCCCCTGCGCATGACGACGATGCGGTCGACCACCTGGAAGACATGGTGGATGTTGTGCGCGATGAAGATGCAGGAGTGGCCGGAATCGCGGGCGTTGCGCACGAAGCTGAGCACGCCTTGGGTCTCGGCCACGCCGAGATTGTTGGTCGGCTCGTCGAGGATGATCAGGTCGCTGTCGAAATGCATGGCGCGCGCGATCGCGACCGCCTGCCGCTCGCCGCCGGAGAGCGAGCCGATCGGTGTCGTCGGCGGGATGTTCTTGGAGATTCCGACCTGTTTGAGCAGATCGCGGGCGACCGTGTTCATGGCGTCCTGGTCCATGCGGTTGAGGAAGCGCGGCGGCTTGATCGGTTCTCGACCCAGGAACAGGTTGCGCGCGATCGACAATTGCGTGACCAGGGCGGAGTCCTGGTAGATGGTCTCGATGCCGTGGGCGATGGCGTCGCTGGTATCGCGCAAGGTGACCTTCTTGCCGCGGATGAAGATATCGCCGCTGGTCAGCGGCACCGCGCCGGAGAGAACCTTGATCAGCGTCGATTTGCCGGCGCCATTGTCGCCCAGAAGGCCGACGATCTCACGCTCGTTGACATGGAAATTGGCGTCCACCAGCGCCTGCACGCGGCCATAGGACTTGCGGATGTTGTGCATGCGGATCAATGGCTCGGCCATGGTTCAAGTCCCCGCCTGGTGCCGGCGTTCCAGCCATGAATGCAGCGCCATCATGCCAAGGATGATCGCGCCGATGAAGATGTTGTAGGCAAGGCCGGGCACGCCGATCAGCACGATGCCGTTGCGCATCACGCGCAGGATCAGGATGCCGAGCACGGTGCCGATGATGGTGCCGCGCCCGCCGGTGAGTGCGGTGCCGCCGATCACCACCATGGCGATCACCTCGAGCTCGTAGCCGGTGCCGCTGTTGGGGTTGGCGGCGGATGTGCGCAGCGAGGAGATGACGCCGGCAAGCGAGGCCATGACCGACGACAGGACGAACAGGCCGACCTTGACGCGATTGACATTGACGCCGCGGGCACGCGCCGCGTTGGGATTGCCGCCCGCCGCCTGGATCCAGTTGCCGGTCCGGCTTTGCGTCAGGACATAGCCGAGCGCGATCGCCGCGGCGATGAACCAGAACAGCGACATGTAGATGCGGAACGGCCCGATGAAGAAGTCGCCGACCAGAGCCTCCGCCAGCCAGCTGCCTTCGGCACTCCAGGTGCGCTGCGGAAACCCGTCGGTGATGAAAAGCGCGCTGCCGCGCACCACCAGCAGCATGCCGAGCGTCACCAGGAAGGACGGGATCTTGAGCTGCGTGACGAACCAGCCATTGACCAGGCCGATCAAGGCGGCAACCACCAGCGCGACAAGGAAGCCCATTTCCAGCGAGGTGACGCCGGCATTGAACAGCGTCCACATCAGCACGGGCGAGAAGCCGAACAGGGACCCGACGGAGAGGTCGAATTCGCCCGAAGTCATCAACAGCGTCATCGCCAGCGCGATCAGGCCGAGCTCGACCGTGAAGGCCAGCGTGTTGGAGATGTTCTGCGGCGACAGGAAGTCGTGGTTGAAACCCCAGAAAACGGCGATCTCCACGATGAGCAGAATGAAAGGTCCGAATTCCGGCCGCGCGATCAGGCGTTGGATGAGCGAATGATTTTCCACTGGGAACCCGCGACATGGTTGGGACGGGCCGCGAGCTCCACCGCATCGGGTGGCATGCCACGGCACAGGAAGATATCTGGCGCCGTGCGAAAACGCGCGGCGCCAGGGGATCGCGGATTATTTGCCGGACAGGATCTTGTCGTAGACCGCCGCGGTGTCCTTCTCATAGAGCGCGCCGGTGATGACGTTGAAGCCCGGAGGAATGCCGCTGGCCGCCATGTTGGCGAGCGACAGCGCCACATAGCTGGTCGCCTGCGGATCCTGCCACTGGCCGGCATTGACATAGCCGTTCAGCACTTCCTGGGTGGTGTCGAGCGAGTTGCCCCAGCCGACGACCGGGATTTCGCCCGGCTTGACGCCGACCTGGTCGAACACGCGCTTGATCGAACCGGTTACGAGGTCGCCCAGGCCGATGATGGCGTTAACCTTGCCCTTGTGGGCGGTGAGGTAGTCGACCATGCGGTTGATCACCTCGGCCTGGTCGAGCGTCGCTTCGGTCACTTCATAGGTGATGCCGAGCGGGCCGAAGACGCTCTTGATGCCTTCTTCTTCCTGCACGCCGTAGGTGGCGCCGGGGATCTCGACCGGCATCCAGACGAAGTCGCCCTTCTTCACCAGGCCCTTGTCGACCAGATACTGCGCCCAGTGCTTGCCGAAAGTGACGTTGTCACCGCCGACATAGGCGTTGAAATTGGCCTTGGGATCGGGCGTGTTGAAGTTGATGATCGGGACGTTGGCCGCGCGCGCTTCCTTGACGATCTCGACCAGGCTGCCCGGATCGGGGCTGGTGGTGACGATGCCGTCGGCCTTGGCCGAGAGGGCGGCGCGGACCGCCTCCTGCTGCGAGGCGACGTCGCCATTGTGGAACGACGTGTTGACGGTGTTGCCGGTGTCCTTGGCCCATTGCTTGGCGCCGGCGAGGAAGTAGGTCCAGACCGGGTCGGCCGGGCCGCCATGTGAAATCCAGTAGAACGTCTTGGCCTGCGCGGCTGCCGGAATGACCGTCAGCGCGATCAGCAGGCCGTAGAGCACAAGTCTTAGTCTCGTCAGCATTTGATTTCCTCCCGGTTGAAGATGATCCGTCCCTTGTTCCGGCTTCAGCCGGATTGCGTCTTTTTGCCAGCGCCGCTCGGATGCATAAGAGCATTCCCTTTTTCGACGAATGGCAAGCCTCCATCTGCAGATGTAGTTGGCGCCTGACGCGGCGCCATCAGCGACCCCATCAGATCGCATCAGTCGGGATGATTTTTCCCGGGCAGTCGGATGATTGTCGCCGAGAGCTCAGCCGGGCGGACTATCCCGATCACGTCTGGGCGGTCTCTGAGGGCGAAAGCCCCCAAAGAGCCGCTTAGAGCAGGCCGGCCTTGGCCAGGTCGCGCATCAAATGGCTGGCGCCGTAGGTCCAGTGCGGGCAATCGGGCGACAGCCGCACGCGGTTGACCAGCGCGCCGAATTTTTCCGACGAGATGGTGACGATGTCGCCGACCTTGTGCGTGAACCCCTTGCCCTTTTCGCCGCGATCCTTCGACGGCACGAACATGGTGCCGAGATAGAGCGCCAGCCCGTCCGGATACTGGTGATGCGGGCCCATGGCCGCGGCAACCAGCTCCTCCGGCGAGCGGCTGATCTCGGCCATCGAGCTTGCCCCCTCCAGCGAAAACCCGTCCTCGCCCTCGACCTTCAGGCGCACGACGGCCTGCTTCACGTCGGCGATGGAGAACGTGTCGTCGAACAGCCGGATGAAGGGGCCAAGCGAGGCCGAGGCGTTGTTGTCCTTGGCCTTGCCGAGCAGCAGCGCCGAACGGCCCTCGACGTCGCGCAGATTGACGTCGTTGCCGATGGTGGCGCCGACGATCCTGCCGCTCGAGGCGGCGATCATGGCGATCTCCGGCTCCGGATTGTTCCAGGTCGAAACCGGATGCAGGCCGACATCGGCGCCGAAGCCGACCGAGGCCATCGGCTGGCACTTGGTGAAGATCTCGGCATCGGGGCCGATGCCCACTTCCAGATATTGCGACCAGGCGCCGCGCGAAATCAGCTTGGCCTTGATCTCCATCGCCTCTGGCGAACCGGGCTTGAGCTTCGAAAGATCATGGCCGATCAGACCCGCAATGTCGGCGCGGATGGCGTCGGCCTTATCAGCCGAGCCACGCGCCTGTTCCTCGATCACCCGTTCGAGCAGGCTGACGACGAAGGTGACGCCGGAAGCCTTGATCGCCTGCAGGTCGACCGGCGACAGCAGAAAGGGTTTTGCCCGGTCGCGCGTGGCTTCGAAACTGTTGGACGCGATATCGTCGAGTGAACCGATCGGCTTGCCCGTGGCCGAGCGCACATGGCCGGCCGGGTCGGCCAATTCGCAGACGTCACGCACGGTGGGCGCCGCGCTGGATGTGATGTCGAAGACGGTGCCGTCGCGCACCGTGACGACCAGGGGGTGCGAGGCATCGCCGCTCCTGGCGCGGCCGACAAACAAGCCTTCAGCGGGCAGATGTGTCGGGTTGGTCATGAGTTGGGTTCCTCGTTGAATCGAAAATGCTGGCCCGGTCGGCGCGGCACTTTCGCCGGATTCCATTCAAAGGTCTATCCCATCCAAGCAGTCGAGCGGTGGCCGCGAATATGCCGACTGGGTCATCCACGATGTCCGGATGTCAAGGACATCACCGGGCTTAGGGTCCGGTTACTCGAACTTGACTCAGAGAATTGTTCGTGTTTTGTTCTGGGCGCCAGAACAGAACGGAGGCGTTCCTTGGCGAGCGTATAGGTAATGTACCAAGGCGAACTAGATTTCGGAATTCCAGAACCGCCAAGGCGGCCCAAAAAGCCCGATCGTGTCTTCTTCGGCGTGTTTCTGCAGGCAGGGGATTATTTTCGGTTTGCTGATTGTCAAAGCCGGCTATGCGACAAATGTGGCATAGCCGGCTCACCGCTGATACCGGAGCGTTTTCATGTCAGCCAGCAGCATGTCGGGGACTACAAGTGGCTGCGGTCGAAGATCATCTTTGCGGCCACCCGATCGGGGCAGCGCGTCAAGATGCCTGCTTTTGAGATCACCTTTCGCCACGCCAGGAGCTTTCCTGGCCGCCCGGCGACAACAGGCCGACCGGCCAAGCATCCCTTCGTGCTTGTGGCCGATGACGGACCGGTTTGTGAACTGAGCGGGAATCTCGGCGCCGAAATGCTGCGTGAAGGCCTGAAGGCGTCAGCCGGGTTCGTCCCTCATATGACCCTTGCCTATGACCAGAAACTTATCCCACAACTGCCGATCGAGCCGATCAGCTTCGTGGCGCGGGAGTTCATTCTCGTGCACAGCCTGCGCGGGCTGACGCAATATGACTTTCTGGAACGTTGGCCGCTGATTGCGATGTAACGAAGGACGCGCTGGTTCGCGCGACACCCCATCCTGACAGGGTCATGTCAGCTATCGACCTGTCCGCGATGGCAGGTCCGCAAGCGGTTCCCTACTTGCAATGCGTCTGAACAGGAGGAACAAAAATGACCGTCACGGAAATCGCCAAGGAGTTCACCGAACTTCTCAAGCAGGGCAACAACGAAGGTGCTGCCGAAAAATACAATGCCGACGATATCGCCAGCTACGAAGCGATGGAGGGACCGATGGCCGTCAGTCACGGCAAGGAGGCCCTCAGGCAGAAAAGCCAGTGGTGGCAAGAGAACCACGAAGTGCATGGCGGCTCGGTCGAGGGCCCTTATGTCAACGGCGATCAATTCGCGGTGCGCTTCACCTTTGACATAACGCCCAAGGCCACCGGCGAGCGTGTCACCATGGATGAGGTTGGCCTGTACACGGTCAAGAACGGCAAGATCACCGAAGAGCGCTTTTACTACTGAGGCCGGAAATCGGGTCTTCCCAGCTTTGCTCTCTTTGCGGCAAGGTTGAAAATGTGCACGGCGGCCAGAGCGATCCTCTGGCCGCTGGGAGCGTTCAAATCGTCTTCACATACTGCGCAAGTTGATCGGCCACCGTGCCCCAGCCGTCGAAGAAACCCATCTCTTCATGGTTGTCGCGGGTGGCTTGGTCACGGTGAATGGCTGTGGCGGTATAGCGCGTACCCTGGCCATCCTGATGGAGCGAAATGACCGCGGTGATGAAAGGCTCGCCCGAGGGTCGATAGCCGGGCAGCAGCGCATCCGTCCACACCAGCCGCTCGTTGGGCACGATTTCCAGATAGCAGCAGTGGCGGTCACTGACCTCCTTGCCGTCGGGCGACTGCATGCGTGTCCGAAACAGGCCGCCCGGCCTGAGGTCGATCTCGCAGTCGGTGATCAGCCACGGCTTCGGCGTGAACCACTGCCTGACATGCTCAGGTGTCGTCCAGGCTCGCCAAAGCAATTCGCGCGGCGCATCGATTACGCGCTCCAGCGTCAGGTCCAGTCTGGGATCCGGCTTGAACGGATAGCTCATTTTTCTGTCTCCTTGAGGGTCATGACATAGGCATCGAACTGGTCGAGGCGGCGTTCCCAAACTGTACGCTGTTCGGCCAGCCAGCTTTCGGCGAGCTTCAACGGTTCAGGCGCAAGCTCGTAAGTCCTGACCCGTCCGGTCTTTTGCGAACGAACCAGCCCGCAGCCTTCGAGAATCTTGAGATGGTCGATGAAGGATGGCAGGGCCATCTCGAAAGGCTGGGCCAGTTCGCTAACCGAAGCAGGGCTCCTGTTCAGTCGCTCGACCACGCGCCGTCGCGTCGGGTCGGCAAGCGCGCGAAAAATGCCGTCGATCGGCGGGAGGCTTGGATTTCTACTCTGGAGGCTGGTCATCGATCGGTCCCCGGGTTGTCAAAGCGGTCGAAAACACTTAGGTAATTTCCTTAGTGTTGGCAAGCGCAAATTTACGGCAATGCTGGCCAAGCTGCTGGCCAAGCTGCTGGCCAAGCGGGAAGGGCGGTTTTAGGCTGCGAAACGGTTCGACTGTCAGCCCAAGGGAAGAGCACTTTGACGATCACCATGTACGGCATCACCAATTGCGACACGATCAAGAAGGCGCGCGTCTGGCTGGAGAGCCATGACCTTCCCTATCGTTTCCACGACTATCGGGCCGAGGGGATCGAGGCGGGCAAGCTGAATGGCTGGGTCGGCAAGGTCGGTTGGGAAAAGCTGCTCAACAAGGGCAGCACGACGTTTCGCGAATTGCCGGAGGCGGACAAGCAAGGCCTCGACGAGAAGAAGGCGAAAGCGTTGATGCTGGCCAAGCCGACGATGATCAGGCGGCCGGTGCTGGAGATCGGCGATCGGGTGGTGGTTGGCTTCAAGCCGGAGGTTTATGAGCAGACGGTGGGGAAGTAGGCGGAAGCGTCGCGCCGTCCGATCTCCACCCTCGTGGGGAGATGTCCGGCAGGACAGAAGGGCGCTGTCCCGCCTGCTCGCGAAGGTCCGAGCGCCTCAACCCGCGCTCAAATACTCCGCCAGTGCCACCGCATTATTGTGCGCCTCATCATGCGCGCCGTAGAGCAGCGTTACCTTGCCCTCGCCAAGCAAGCCGCGCAGCTGCGCAACCGCCTCACCATTCCCGTCGAGCTCAGCCCCGTACCGCTTCCGAAATTCCGCCCAACGTGCCGGCTCGTGCCCGAACCACTTCCGCAGGTCGTCGCTCGGTGCGATCTCCTTCAGCCACAGCGCCAGCGCGGCATGCTCCCTGCTGACGCCGCGCGGCCAGATGCGGTCAACCAACACCCGCTGCCCGTCATCGGCAGCGGGCGGTTCGTAAATCCGCTTGACCATCAGGTCGAAAGCCATTCGACCTCCCTACGCCGAACCCCTCAGGCCCACTCGCCCTTGCGCATCACCGGCACGCGGCTGCCATCCTTGGCGACGCCGTCAATGTCGATCTTGTCCGACCCGATCATCCAGTCGATATGGATGAAGCTCTTGTTGCCGCCGCGCGCCGCGATTTCGTCAGGGCTGAGCGAGGCGCCGTCGACGAAGCATTTCGAATAGCATTGGCCGAGCGCGATGTGGCAGGCGGCGTTTTCGTCGAACAGTGTGTTGAAGAACAACAGGCCGCTGGCCGAGATCGGCGAGGAATGCGGCACCAGCGCCACTTCGCCCAGACGACGCGCGCCCTCGTCGGTGTCGAGCACCTTCTTCAGCACGTCCTCACCTTTCGACGCCTTGGCCTCGACGATCCTGCCGCCCTCGAAGCGCACCGAGATGTCGTCGATCAGCGTGCCTTGGTAGGACAGCGGCTTGGTCGAGGAGACATGGCCCTCGACGCGCCGCGCATGCGGAGTTGTGAAAACTTCCTCGGTCGGGATGTTGGGATTGCAGGTGATGCCGTTCTTGGCGGTCGAGGCGCCGCCCATCCACTCATGGCCATCCGCCAGCCCGACCGTCAGGTCGGTGCCCGGTCCAGCGAAATGCAGGGCATGGAAATCATGGCCGTTGAGCCATTCGGTGCGGCCGCGCAGCGCCGCATTGTGCGCCGTCCAGTTGCCGATCGGGTCTTCCACATCCACCCGCGAGGCGGCGAAGATGGCGTCGGCGAGCTTCGCGACCGCCACGTCGTCGGCATCGCCGGGGAAAACCTGCCTGGCCCAGGCCAGATCCGGATAGGCGACGATGTTCCAGTTGATGTCGAAGCCGGTGATCTTCTCCAGCGCCGGCTGGTAGGCCATCGAATTGGCCTTGTTGGCGCGCGCCACCTTCGCCGGATCCTGCGCCGACAGGAGCGACGGATCCTCGCCGCGCACGGCAAGCCGGGCTGCGTTGTTGGAGAAGGCCTTCGCCATGCCTTCGTAGAGCCAGCCGGCGGCATGGTCGAAGCCAGCATCGGCGCCGAAGCGGTAGCGCGCCAGCGTCATCTCGTCATCGTTGAAGATCGGCGTCACCAGCCCGGCACCGGCCTTGTAGGCGTGTTCGACGATGCGCCTGGTCAGCGGCAGGGCCGCGATCGACGATGTCAGCACCAGGTCCTGTCCGGGCTGCAATTGCAGCCCCACCTTGATGGCGACTTCCGCCAGCCTGTCGAGCTTCACCGGGTCGATCGTTGCGGAAACGCCGCGCGAATGTGTGGTCATGATCCTGCCTGTCGTCTTGGGATGTTTGATTGAACATAGACCGGTGCCGCGGTGCTTTCCACCGTGATCGTGCCGCTGGGCTCCGCGACCGACGATCCGAACCGCGCCATCGTCGCCGCGATCTCTTCCTTGATCCAGATCATGAAGTCCCGGACCTTGCGGCTCTCGGCCTTGGTGGCGGAGGTCACCAGCCAGTAGCCGAGGCCGCTCTGGGCGCGAATTCCGAACGGCGCCACCAGGCGCCCGTCGGCCAGCGCATCGGCCGTCAGCAATTGCCAGCCGAGCATCACGCCATGGCCGGCGATCGCCGATTCCAGGCATAGCATGGGGTCGGTGAAGCGGGCGCCTTTCTGGAAGGTGACAGGTTGAACGCCGGCGGCGGCGAACCAGCTTTCCCAGTTGATCATCGCCCGCTCGTCGGTGATGGCGCAGGTCTGGGCGAGGTCGCCGATCGAGGTCAGTTTTCGGGCAATGCCGGGCGCGCAGACCGGGAAGACTTCCTGCGCCAAGAGCAGCTCCGCCTTTCCACCCGGCCATTTGCCGTCGCCAAGCCGGATGGCAACGTCGACGTCCGAGTGATCGAGATTGGCCAGCCGCACTGAAGCGTCGATACGCAGCAGCACGTTAGGATGCCGGTCGAAGTGCCGCGACAGTCGTGGCAGCAGCCATTTGGAGGCAAAGGCCGGTGCCGCCGAAACGACCAATGTGCACTGGCTGGCTTCGTCGGCCAGTGCCACGGCCTGGGCAAGCTCGCGAAATCCAGCGCCAAGGCGGGCCGCGAAGACGGCGCCGAATTCGGTCAGGACGAGGCCGCTTGTCGTGCGCTCGAACAGTGCCTGGCCGAGCTGTTTTTCGGTGCGGCTGATCTGCTGGCTGACGGCGCTGACGGAAACATTGAGTTCGCCGGCGGCGGCGGCGAGCGAGCCGAGACGGGCGACGGTTTCCACGGCGCGAAGGCCGTTGAGGTGAACGCGGTTGAGCATGGCCATTTGAGATTTTCTAAACCGATCCGGCCGAAATCTCAATTGAAAGCGATATCGAAACGGCAGACCTTGTGGGTGGAAACAGGCCCCATGGAGCCGGAAATGCTGAGCATGTTGCTGAAGGCCCTGGTCGCGGCCACTTCGCCGGAGGACACGCGCTGCGACTTCGATACGCTGAGCTGGCTGACCGATCCGCTTGCCCACCCCGCGCTGGATGTGATGTCGGAGCGCGAGCTCGGTGATGTG
This sequence comes from Mesorhizobium sp. B2-5-7, assembly GCF_006440875.1. Lineage (NCBI taxonomy): Bacteria > Pseudomonadati > Pseudomonadota > Alphaproteobacteria > Hyphomicrobiales > Phyllobacteriaceae > Mesorhizobium > Mesorhizobium sp. B2-5-7. The sequence continues at coordinate 367,767 of NZ_VFUO01000006.1, forward strand.
CCGTTCCGGTTGACGGCGCGCCGGACCGCCTATGAGACCGTTTCACCGAGCGCCGGTTTCGGCGAGCGCTGCTGAGCGCGCGATCGCGATCAGGGCACTGGCCCAACACGAGGCGGATTGTTTCACCCGCTCGCACATCTATTGTGCACTGCAATGACTTCGCCCCAATCGACAGCGCTGCGTTACGCCTTCGCCGGCATGATCGCCATGGCCGTCGCCATGGGCATCGGCCGCTTCGTCTACACGCCGATCCTGCCTGGCATGATGGAGGAACTGCATCTGTCGCCGGCCAATGCCGGCTGGATCGCCTCGGCGAATTATCTAGGCTATCTCGTTGGCGCGTTGGCGGCGGCGGGCAGCTGGGCACATGGACGCGAGCGTTTGCTGATGCTGGGCGCCCTCGGTGCCAGCGCCGTGCTGGCCGCCTCGATGGGGCTGATCGACGCCATGGCCGCCTTCGTCGCCATTCGTTTTCTGGCCGGTCTGGCGAGCGCTTTCGTCATGGTGTTCATGGCCAGCATCGTTTTCAGCCATATCGCGGCCGCCGGGCGCGGCGACCTGCAGGCCTGGCATTTCGGTGGCGTTGGCCTCGGCATAGCGATATCGGCGGCGATGATGGCGGTGCTGGTCACCGAGCATGCCGGCTGGGCGCAGGGCTGGCTGTGGTCGGGGGCGATTTCGGCTTGCGGCTTCGTCGCCGTGGTGCTGCTGGTGAACCAGGGGCCGCTCACCAATGGCGAGGTCCGCCGTGAACCGGCGTTGCCGAAGGATCGGTCGCTGATGAAGGTGATCGTCGCCTATGGGCTGTTCGGTTTCGGCTATGTGGTGACGGCGACCTTCCTCGTGGCCATCGTGCGCCAAGGCGGCGGCAGCCGCGTCTTCGAGGCCATGGTGTGGATGGTTGCCGGTCTTGCCGGTTTCCCTTCGGTCTGGCTTTGGCAGAAGATAGCGGCGCGGATCGGGCTTTATGCCGCCTATGCCTTGGGATGTTTCGTCGAAGTTGTCGGCGTTACCGCGAGCGTCGCCACCGGCGGGCGCATGGGGCCGCTGCTTGGCGGCGTGCTGCTCGGCGGCACGTTCATTGCCATCACGGCACTTGGCCTGCAGGCCGCCCGGCAGCAGGCCCCAGCGTCGCCCCGGCGCATCTTTGCCCTGATGACCGCCTCCTTCGGGCTTGGCCAGATCATCGGCCCGATCGCGGCCGGGCTTTTGGCGCAGGCATCGGGCGATTTCTTCCTCGCCTCGATCGTCGCCGCGGCCGTCCTGGTCGTCTCCGGCGCCGTCACATGGTCGGCTGCGCCAAAATCGCCATGATTTGTGGTCTTGCTCTGCACCGGCATCGGGCAGGCATTTTCTTTCCTCCTAATGTGTGACCTTATGCCGGCTCAAACCTGCTGATTTGCGCATCGATCGAGGAATTCGCCACAGTGTTCGTATCCTTCTTCCCTCAGCCGAAGCTGTTCTTCTCTTCGGTAGTTGTCTGGGTCCTAGCGGCGATTTTGTTCTGGTTTTTTGGTGGAGAACAACTTGGCGCCGTTTTTGGGTTGCCTCCTGCAGCCGAGGGCGTAGACAAGATAATTGGTGTGTCACTCTTTTGGTCTAAGCCATTTCTCTGGTTTTATATATATTTCGCCGCTGTCGTCCTCATTTTCTACGCCTTTTGGACTTGGTATCGACCTCATCCATGGCGAAATTGGTCGATCCTTGGCACGTCACTGATCCTTTTTGTTATTTACTATCAGGTACAGGTAAACGTTGCGTTCAACGACTGGTATGGTCCTTTCTACGATCTCATTCAGAAGGCTTTGGGCACACCGTTTTCCACGACGCCGTGGGACTTTTATAGCCAGCTGCTGACAATTATGTGGATTGCGCTTCTGGCGGTTACCGTAGGGGCCCTCAATCGATTTTTTGTAAGTCACTGGATATTTCGTTGGCGTACCGCGATGAACGAATATTACATGACCAACTGGGAAAGATTGAGAAAGATCGAGGGTGCGTCCCAACGTGTTCAAGAAGACACGATGCGCTTTTCAACCACGATGGAAGACCTGGGCGTAAGCTTGGTCGGGTCTGTCATGACGCTGATAGCATTCCTTCCTGTGCTGTTGCATCTTTCTCAGAACGTCACGGAACTGCCGTTTGTCGGCACGGTGCCTTACTCCCTCGTCGTTGTGGCAATCCTCTGGTCGATCTTCGGAACCACTTTCTTGGCGTTGGTTGGCGTCAAGCTGCCAGGGCTCGAGTTCCGCACTCAGCGCGTCGAGGCGGCTTATCGCAAAGAACTGGTCTATGGTGAGGACGATGTGGGTCGCGCGCAACCACCAACTGTAGCTGAGCTTTTCCGGAACGTAAGAAAGAACTATTTTCGTAAATATTTTCACTATCTATATTTTAATGTTGCTAGAATATTCTACCTGCAGATCGATAATATTTTCCCATATATTGTACTTGTTCCTACAATGGTCGCGGGGAAAATCAAGCTTGGCGCTCTGAACCAGATTCTAAATTCATTTGATCAGGTCCGATCTTCATTTCAGTATCTGGTCAATTCATGGCCGACCATTGTCGAACTGATCTCCATCTACAAGCGCCTGCGTGCATTCGAGGCGACGATTCACGGCGAGCCGCTTCCCGACATAGACCGTCGCTTTGTAGAGCGTCAGGCACAGGAACCCGATCCGGCGTGACTTGTGAGGAGTAAACGACCCGGGCGGCTCAGCCGCCCACCGATGTCTGTGTCCCACCAGCATCCTGCCGCGAGATGTAATCTCGAAAGCTGATGCACTCGACATCTGATTTGACGCAGACTTCGCCGGCAAAACGCTCCAGCGCATTCCAGTAGGCGCCGTCATTCATCAGCGTGAAGTGGAAGCCGAGTTCCAGCGGAACGCGCTTGCCCCGATATTGCGCGTCGAAGGCGGCGCGAAACGCCTGATAGCTCCGGTCCGCGAACTCCCCGGCGTTGCTCGGCCGCTCGAAGCCGCCGGAATGGCGGACGTACAGATTGTAGTCCATGGCGATCACCGGCCGTGATTTCGGCCCTTCGGGAATCTGCGGCAGGGAAAAGCGGGTGACGCCGCCAACGGTCGGCGGCAGGGCAGGACCCATTGAAACGCCGCTTGCGTCGAACCGATAACCGGCTGCCGGGAGTGCCTCGTAAAGCGCTTTGCCAGTCGACAGATACGGCGCCCGGAAACCCGCCACCGCATGCCGCGCGAATTCCCGCCAGCCCTCGGGCTCGGGCGCAATGCCGTTGATGGCATAGGCGTTCTCGAAAATGTGCTCGAAAGAGGCGAACTCTTTCAGCCAGTCGGCCTTGCTCCAGTCCTTGCCGTCGAAATGGCCGCAGGCATGGCTGGCAATGTCGTGACCCTCCTGGGCGGCGAGGCCGATCTGTTCCAGCCGCTCGGCCACGTCCTGCCTGGAGGCGGCGAAGCCGATGTTGGATTTGCCCGCCGTCTTGCCAGGCGCGGTGTATTGGCCGCGTGTCTCGGGCGACAGCAGGAAGACGCAGGACAGGAAATAGGTGAAATGCGCGCCGGTGCGCTGGGCCAGCGCCCGGCTGCGCTTCCACTGCGAGATGTCGCGCGCGCTGTCGAAGGAGATGATCACGATCTGCTTCGGCCTTGCCGGTGCTGGTGGCGCGGGCGGATCGGCCAGGGCCGCGCCGGCGGTGGCGAGTGAGGCAAGCGAGAACAAAACAACGCGGGACAAACAAGGCATTGGCAAATTCACGGGCTCCGGGTGTCGGCAAGCCGGCTATCGCGCAAATGTGGCGCCTGCGCGATTGGGATTTCGTGGGCTTGCCCCGGGGACAAACAGTTGTTTGCCCCGGGAATAGCCGATTTTCCGGCCGAACCCCTTCCATGCCGACAAAATTTCGCTAAAACGCGGGCTCATGAACCGCCCCGGCCCGGGGCAGGAATGGTTTGATTGATGTCCGACGACAGTTTTATTCGCGAAGTCAATGATGAGATGCGTCGCGAGCAGGCGCAGAAGCTGTGGGACCGTTTTGGCCCGGCCTTGCTTGTCATTGCGGTGCTTGTGGTGCTCGGCACCGCGGCCTTCGTCGGCTATCGCTATTGGGACGAGACGCGCGCCAATCGCTCCGGCGATGCCTTCTCGCAGGCGCTGAAGCTCGCCAATGACGGTAAGAACGATGACGCGCTGGCCGCGCTCGATCAGCTGGAAAAGGATGGCTACGGCGCCTATCCGCTGCTCGCTCGCATGCGTGCCGCGACGGTCAAGGCCAACAAGGGCGACGTCGCTGCCGCCGTCAAGGACTTCGACGATGTCGCCGCCGACACCGCCATTCCCCAGGGCCTGCGCGACATGGCGCGGCTGAGGGCGGCGTTCCTGCTCGTCGATCATGGCTCCTTCGCCGACGTGTCGAGCCGCGTCGAGGCGCTGACGTCGGACACCAACACGCTGCGCCACAGCGCGCGCGAGGCGCTTGGCCTTGCCGCCTGGAAGGAAGGCAAGACCCAGGATGCGCTGAAGCTGTTCGATCAGATCGCCGCCGATGATGGCGCCCCGCGCAACACGCGCGAGCGGGCGACCTTGATGTCCGAGCTGATCCGCGGGTCGGGCAGTGCATCGTGACCCCTTGCCCAAGGCGCGCAGCGGTTTGGCACCACGACATGCGTGGAAGATGTAGGGTCGGATGACATTCAAAGTCGCCATCATCGGCAGACCTAACGTCGGCAAGTCGACGCTTTTCAATCGGCTGGTGGGAAGAAAGCTGGCGCTTGTCGACGACACGCCGGGCGTCACCCGCGACCGCCGCGTCCACGCCGCCAAGCTTTACGATCTGCATTTCGATGTCATCGATACCGCGGGCTTCGAGGACGCCGGCGCTTCGACCTTGCCGGGCCGCATGCGCGCGCAGACCGAAATCGCCATCCGCGAGGCGGATCTGATCTTTTTCACCATCGACGCCAAGTCCGGCCTGCTGCCGGATGACAGGACCTTTGCCGAGATCGTGCGAAAATCCGGAAAGCCGGTCGTGCTGGTCGCCAACAAGGCCGAGGCGAAGGGCGCCCAGGGCGGCATGCTGGAGGCCTGGGAACTTGGCCTTGGCGAACCGATCCCGGTTTCTGCCGAGCACGGCCAGGGCATGCCCGACCTGCGCGACGCCGTGATCGAAGCGCTCGGCGAGGCGCGCGCCTTCGGTGAAGACGAGGATACAGACGACGAAGACGCCGCCGCCAGCGAGGTGCTGATCGGCGAGGACATCGCCGATCCGGACGCCGAGCCATCCTATGACGACACCAAGCCGATGCGCATCGCCGTCGTCGGCCGGCCGAACGCCGGCAAATCGACGCTGATCAACGCGCTGATCGGCGAGGAGCGGCTGCTGACCGGACCGGAAGCCGGCATCACCCGCGATTCCATTTCGGTCGACTGGGACTGGCGCGGCCGCCGCATCAAACTGTTCGACACCGCCGGCATGCGCCGCAAGGCCAGGATCCACGAAAAGCTGGAAGTGATGTCGGTGCAGGATGGCCTGCGCGCCATCCGTTTCGCCGAGATCGTCATCATCGTACTCGACGCCACCATTCCCTTCGAAAAGCAGGACCTGCAGATCGCCGATCTGATCATCCGCGAGGGCCGGGCACCGGTGATTGCCTTCAACAAATGGGACTTGATCGACAACCCGCAGGAACTGTTGGCCGAACTGCGCGAGAAGACCGAGCGGCTGTTGCCGCAGGCGCGCGGCATCCAGGCCGTGCCGGTCTCGGCCGAGACCGGACGCGGCCTGGACAAGCTGATGGATGCGGTGTTGAAGACGCACAAGGTCTGGAACAGCCGTGTTTCGACCGGCAAGCTCAACCGCTGGCTTGAAGCCATCCTGACGCATCACCCGCCGCCTGCGGTCGCCGGGCGCCGGCTGAAGGTCAAATACGTCACCCAGGCCAAGACCCGGCCGCCGGGCTTCGTGGTCCAGTGTTCGCGGCCGGACGCGATGCCGCAAAGCTATGTCCGTTATCTCTCCAACAGCCTGCGCGAAGCCTTCGACATGCCGGGCGTACCGATCCGCATCGCGCTGCGCACTTCGGACAATCCGTTCGCCGGCCGTGCGAAGAAGCGTTGACGATAGGGTGGCAACCGCCTCCGCCGAGAGCTGCGGCTAAGCGACTTTCAGCAGGTTTTCTTTGATCTCGGCACCCTCGGGCAACGCTTCGAACGCCGATTGCAGCAGGATGCCGGCCAGCCGCGCCGCGACCGGATCGAGCTCGGCATCCTTCTGATGCAAATGCAGCGCCATTTTCGGCAGCGGCGGCAGTCCTAGCATTCCGGGCGCGAGCGCCCGGACATTCGCGGGCAGGCCGATATCGGTGCGGATCGTCAGCCCGAGGCCAGCCGCCACCGCCGCCCATATGCCGCCAAGGCTGGGGCTGGAGAACGCCATCCGCCAGGGCCGCCCGGCACGATCCAGCGTCTCGGTCGCCACGGTGCGCAGCAGGCAAGGCGCCTCGAACACGACCAGCTGCAGCGCCTCGCCATCGTGGGGACCTGCCTCCATCGGTTTCGCCGGGCCGATCCAGCGCGCCTGCACGTCGGCGACATGCCGGCTATACGGCAGCGTCGTGCCATCATGCCAGGCGAGCGCAATGTCGAGGGTGCCGGAGAGGACACGCTCGGCCAATTCGTGGCTGCGTCCAATCCGTGCTTCGATCCGGACCTTGGGGTGGGCGCGAGCGAAGCGACCGAGCACTTCCGGCAACACGGCCTCGCCGAAATCCTCCTGCAGGCCGAGCCGCACCCAGCCCTCCAGTTCGACGTCGCGGATCGCCAGGGCTGCCTCGTCATTGAGCTCGATCAGGCGCCGCGCATAGCCGAGCATCGTCTCGCCGGCTTCGGTCAGTGACAGGCCGCGCCCCGCCTTGCGGAAGATCGGCGTATCGGCCTGCTCTTCCAGTTTCTTCAGCTGCGCGCTGACGGCGGAGGTCGAGCGGCCAAGCCGCTCAGCTGCCCTGGCAAAACTTCCCAGTTCCATGCCGGTGACGAAAGTCCTCAGCACGTCGAGATCGAATGTGACGTGGCGCATAAGATCGTCCTTATTTTCAGGATTATCGATCAAAATCTTCCTGATTTTATGGATGAAGCTATGGCGCTATATGCCTCCCGTCAAGGCCGCTCGGCCGGCGTCACGGGAATGGAATCATGTCTGCCACCGTCATTCGCAACGATTGCCAGCTATCCGGGCGAGGCACCGCCACGACCGCGGCCGGCCGGACCTTCGGCCCCAACCACCGCTGGAAGGTCCTGGGCATCGGGGTGGCCGCGAATGCCGGGTTCTCGGCTACTTTCTCCGGCATACCGGCAACGGCGGTCGTGCTTCGCCAAGGCTATCACTTGAGCAATGCCGAGCTTGGCCTGGCGCTCGGTCTTCTTGGCCTGGGGGTTGCGCTCAGCGAGCTGCCATGGGGCCTGCTCACCGACCGCTGGGGGGATCGCCGCGTGCTTCTGGTCGGCCTCGGTGCAACGTCGGCCTGGCTGCTTGCGATGGCGATGCTCGTCGTGCCGACAAGCTCAAGCATTCCCGATGTCACGTTGCTGGCGGCAGGCCTGCTCGTCACGGGATTGCTCGGCGGCAGTGTCAATGGCTCGAGCGGCCGCGCAATCATGGCCTGGTTCCGGCAGAATGAGCGTGGTTTTGCCATGAGCATCAGGCAGACGGCGGTGCCGCTTGGCGGCGGCCTCGGCGCGCTCGTCCTGCCTTCGCTTGCCTTGGCTTTCGGTTTCGCCGCGGTGTTCGGGCTTCTGGCGGCGGCATCCGCTCTCTCCGCCCTGTTCGCCTGGCGTTGGCTGCACGAACCGCCGATGGCGGGCGACGCCGTCTCATCTGATGTTGCCGGGCCGGCACCGTTGCGCAACATCGAGGTTTGGCGCATCTCGACCGCCATCGGCCTGCTCTGCTTTCCGCAGGTGGCGGTCCTCACCTTCGCGTCGGTGTTCCTGCACGACTTCGCCGGGCTTGGCACGACGGCGATCAGCGCCAGCCTCGCCGCTGTACAGGTCGGCGCCATGGTCATGCGCGTCTGGAGCGGCCGCTTTACCGACCGCCACGGCAACCGCCGTCAATTTCTTCGCTTGTGCAGTGCGCTGAGCGCACTGGCCTTCGTGGTGCTCTGGCTGCTGGTTCTGGCCGCTGCCACGATGCCTGCCAGCCAATCCTTCCTGATCGCTGTCCTGCCCCTGGTGCTTGTCGTTGCCGGCATCTCGGTCTCCGCCTGGCACGGCGTTGCCTATACCGAGCTTGCCACGCTTGCCGGTGCAGGCCATGTCGGAACCGCACTCAGCCTTGCCAACAGCTTTGTCTTCGTCGGCTTCTTCCTGGTTCCGGTGGCCATTCCAGGGCTGCTGCACCTCTGGTCATGGCCCGGCGTGTGGCTGTCGGCAGCCGCCTGCGCCCTGGTCGCCTGGCCGATCTTCCTGCGGCGGACCTGAGCCTCCCGCCGCAAAACCGCCCGACTTCGAACCCACGACCTCTAGCCGACCGAGAAAACCTGACCGACCTCGTTAACGTCCCATCAAGGTTAATGCATCATTTTGCTCTCCAGTGGGGTCAGTTGCGTTCCTGGAGAGAGTTCCGTGCATCGACGTGTCTTGAAGCGGCTGATGGCCGCCGCCGGTGAGAAACGCAGCCTTGTGTCTCCGTTCATCATTGGTCTCGGTATCTGGATCGGCTTTCCGACCGTCGCTGCCTACCAAGACATGACCAGCCTCGTTTCCGGCCTTGAATCGCCGACCACGCGCTGGAATTCCTATGTCGAGAAATCCGTCGCCGGTTCGGTCCACGCCGCCGAGATGCCGTTCGTCGATTCCGACATCACCAGCTCGATCTCGGGTTCCGGTGTTCGCCTTCCCGGTGTCGGCGCCGTCTCGTTTCGCGGCAAGGGCGGCAAGGTCAGCGGGTCGCCCGACGAGGATCGCGTCGTGCGCGCCGACAAGAAGGGCCGCATCGTCCAGGTCTCTCCCGTGGCGCCACCGAAGAACTTCAATGCCGGCTCGATCTTCCAGCGGACCTCCTCGCTGATGCGGCCGAGCATGGACGGCGACCTGAAAATGGCCTTCGCCAAGCCGCGGATCAAAGGCAAGGAAATCCAGATCGCCGCGGCATTCCATGCGCGTGAGGACAAGAAGCCGGATCCCGGCGTGCCGGCCATGCTTGCGGCCCTGGTCAACAACGACCATCCCGATGTGCTGGCGACCGCCTATGCGCAATCCGCGCCGGACTATGCCAAGGCCTCGCCCTTTGAAGCCCTGCTTCAGGATGAAGAGCCCAACAGCGGCCGCTTCATTCCGCCGATGGCCAAGGGCGACCATTCATGGATCCAGAATCCGCTTCCGGCCAGCGTCTTCTCCAAGCCGGAGCAGAAGTGCCTGGCCAACGGCATTTATTTCGAGGCCCGCGGCGAAGCCGTGCGCGGTCAGGCCGCCGTCGCCCAGGTGATCCTCAACCGGGTCCGCAACCCCGCCTATCCCAATTCGATCTGCGGCGTCGTCTACCAGAACGACAGCTGGTTCAACCGCTGCCAGTTCTCCTTCGCCTGCGACGGCAGGAAGAAGCGCATCGACAATCCGGTCGCCTACAAGACCGCTCAGGATGTCGGCATGGCCGTCACCGCTGGCAAGATCTTCATTCCGGAAGTGGGATCGTCGACCCACTACTATGCCAATTACGTCCATCCCGGCTGGGCCCGCACGATGCAGAAGATGACCAAGATCGGCCTGCATATCTTCTACCGGACCTATGGTGGTGGCTGGAGCTGAACGGTCCGCCGCCCGCCCGTCTTTTCGCACGGTCGCACGGTCGATCGGAGAGACATTGTCGGGGGGATTCGCGCGGCGCATCCCGCCGATCGCAAAGGGCACGATGTCGCACCTTTATAACCCTTTGATTTTATTAGCTAAAATACACAGCGCGGAACTTCCCTCCGTGGCTTGACGGGCGCAAACCCTCTAACTATGTTGCCGGCGACTTTAGAAGCGGACGGACGGTGACGGTCTGCCCGGGCAGGGGGGTTGCGATGGCCGAGAAAAACAGGCCAGACGGAACCGGAGAAACCGGCCGCGGCAAGCAGCATGACCCCGAAATCCGCGACGACGATCTTGAGCGACGTCGGCGTGAACTTGGAGCATCGCTTGCGACAAGGCTGCCGAACCGGCTCGAGGGGAAAGACGACGCGAAACCAGTGACCGGATACGGTCAGGCGATCAAGCTATCCAGCGAGTTTATCGCCGGGGTGGTGGTAGGCGCCGGCATCGGCTGGATCATCGACCGTATGGCGGGGACATCGCCGTGGGGTCTGATCATTTTCCTGCTGCTTGGTTTTGGCGCCGGCGTGCTCAATGTCATGCGTTCAGCTGGCGTTGTGGCGGAATTCGGACAGGGCGATAAATCGCGTCCTGACCGAGACGACAGCAAATAGCCGCCCTGGCGCGGCAATGGTAATTTAGCCGTGCGCGGCATTGACGGGGTTTGAACGTGGCAGCTGACAAGGTCGATCCGATCCACCAGTTCCATATCATCAAGCTGGTTCCGATCGAGATCGGCGGCTATGATCTGTCCTTCACCAATTCCGCGCTGTTCATGGTCGCGACCGTGGTCATTGCCGCGGCCTTCCTGTACCTGACGACGTCGAGCCGCAGCCTGGTTCCCGGCCGGCTGCAGTCGGTCTCCGAAATGGCCTATGAATTCGTCGGCAACATGCTGCGCGATGCCGCCGGCACGCAGGGCATGAAATTCTTCCCCTTCGTGTTCTCGCTGTTCATGTTCGTGCTGGTCGCCAATCTGCTCGGCCTGTTCCCGTATTTCTTCACCATCACCAGCCACATCATCGTCACCTTCGGTTTGGCCATCATGGTGATTGGCACCGTGATCGTCTATGGATTCATGAAGCATGGCCTTGGCTTCCTGAAGCTGTTCGTGCCGAAGGGCGTGCCCCTCCTGATGATGGTGCTTGTCGTTCCGATCGAGGTGATTTCCTTCGTGTCGCGCCCGGTCAGCCTCTCGGTTCGTCTGTTCGCAAACATGCTCGCCGGCCACATCACGCTGAAGGTTTTTTCGGGATTTGTGGTCAGCCTCAGTGCGCTGGGTGCGCTCGGCATTGCGGGATCGATCCTGCCGCTAGCCATGGCGGTGGCGTTGACGGCGCTCGAATTGCTGGTGGCGCTGTTGCAGGCCTATGTCTTTGCGGTGCTGACCTGCATGTATCTCAACGACGCCCTCCATCCTTCGCACTAATCAGGTTTCCGGCACGACGCCGGATGGAATAGCAACGGAATTTTCAGATCCAAAGGAGTTGAACAAATGGACGCAGAAGCAGCAAAGTACATCGGCGCCGGCATCGCTTGCCTGGGCATGGGTGGCGCGGGCATTGGCCTGGGCAACATCTTCGGCAGCTACCTCTCGGGCGCGCTGCGCAATCCGTCGGCCGCCGACGGCCAGTTCGGCCGCCTGATTTTCGGCTTCGCCGTGACCGAAGCTCTGGGCATCTTCTCGCTTCTCATTGCGCTGCTGGCCCTGTTCGGCTGAGTACTGAGAAGATTGGACAGGTCGGCCGCGCAAGCGGCGGGCCTGATATCTGGGGATAGTCCATGTTCGTGACATCTGCCTTCGCGCAAGAGTCCGCGCCATCAGCCGACACCAGCCACGCTGCGACCGGAGGAGACACGCATTCCGGCACCAGCGTGCCTGCCGAAGCGCACGGCACGTTTCCGCCATTCAATCCGGAGACGTTTCCGTCGCAGCTTCTGTGGCTGGCGATCACGTTCGGGCTGTTCTACCTGTTCCTGAAGCGGGTCGTGATGCCGCGCGTCGGCGGCATCATCGATGTCCGCAACGACCGCATCAGCCAGGATCTCGACCAGGCGGCCAAGTTGAAGGGCGAGGCCGACGCCGCCGTTGCCGCTTACGAACAGGAACTGGCGGAAGCCAAGAAGAACGCGAACTCGATCGGCCAGCAGGCCAGCGATGCGGCGAAGGCGGAAGCCGACACCGCGCGCAAGAAGATCGAGGCCGCGCTCGATGAGAAGCTTGGCGAGGCCGAGGCACGCATTTCTTCCATCAAGGCCAATGCCATGAAGGAAGTCGGCAGCATCGCCGAGGATACCGCTTCGGCGATCGTCGAGGCACTCGTTGGCGGCAAGGCCAGCAAGGCCGAGATCGCGGCCGCGGTCAAATCCGTGGCCCGGTGAGGAGCGCATCATGGACGCTACATCTCTCGCAACGCTCTGGGCCACGATTGCCCTGATCATCTTCCTGGCCATCGCCATCTACATCAAGGTGCCCGGCATGATCGCCAAGGCGCTCGACGCCCGCGCCGCCAGGATCAGCAGTGAGCTCGACGAGGCCCGCAAGCTGCGCGACGAAGCCCAGCAACTGCTCGGCCAATACAAGAAGAAGCGCAAGGAAGCCGAGCAGGAGGCCGCCGACATTGTAGCGGCCGCCAAGCGTGAGGCCGAACTGCTGGCTGCCGACGCCCACAAGAAGACCGAGGACTACGTTGCCAGGCGCACCGCGCTTGCCGAGCAGAAGATCGGCCAAGCCGAGCGTGACGCGGTTGCCGAAGTGCGGGCCAGCGCCGTCGATATAGCCGTCGAGGCGGCACGCGCATTGCTCGCCGCCAAGGTTGACGCCAAGGCCGGAGCCGACCTGTTCAGGTCCGCGCTGCAGGATGTGAAGGCCAAGCTGAACTGAGCGTTCTTCAGTCGCTGACACGAAGCCGCCCGGGCAACCTGGCGGCTTTTTTGTTTGGGAGAAAGCGGCGCGTCAAAGCGGCCAATCTCCGCCCTCGTGGGGAAGATCGGAATTGCCACTGCCGTCGCCTTACTCCAGCCCGGCCAAGCTCTCTTCCTCAACCACTTCAGTCCCGCCCAGCCGGAACGGCGCAAACGAGGTGCGATGCAGCCGAGCCACTGGCCCATGCGCCTCGATCGCCGTGCGGTGCCGGACCGTGGCGTAGCCCATATGGACTTCGAAGCCGTAGCGGCCGTGATGGTTGCCGCAGCCGCGCATCATGCGGTCGCGCATGACCTTGGCGACGATCGAGGCTGCGGCGATCGATTGGGAGCGCTGGTCGCCCTTGATCAGCGCGCGCCCCTCGCAGGGCAATCCCGGCGGCACGTCGCGCCCATCCGCGAGCGCGAGCTTAGCCTGCACCGGCAGCCCGACCAGTGCGCGGCGCATCGCTTCGAGGCTCGCCTTGAGGATGTTGGTGCCATCAATGCCCTCGGCGCTGATCGACGCCATCGAGACGCCGAGAGCGGAGCCGATGATGTGCAGGAACAGCGCTTCGCGCTGCAGGTGGCTAAGCCGCTTGGAATCGTCGAGACCCTCGGGAATATTGGCGGGGTCGAGCACCACTGCCGCCGCGACCACGGGACCCGCGAGCGGGCCGCGGCCGGCTTCGTCCATCCCGGCGACCGGCCACAAACCATCGGCCATCGCCTTCGTCTCGAAGGAGAAATCGGGTTTCTCGACGATTTCGAAGAGAGGCGGAGAATCAGAACGCGCGCGAGCCATGTTGCGGCGAGGTTCGCATCGGCTCCGATTCTCCGCAAGTCCCTCCGGGTCGGGTGGGGCGCCGGACCGGGAGGGCACCGTCTGCAGGCCGGGGCAGGCCGGACGGGATTTCTTTGCCACGGCGGCAATGAACAGCCGAGGCGATTTTCGGTTCAGAGCAGCATCAACTGCTCCTGGTCCTTGCCGGCAGCGACGAACTGGTCGGTCCGCAGCGTACGCCGCTCGGCATTAAGGCCGAGCCGCTTTGCGGTGATTTCGAAGCGCCGGCCGATCTGCCAGGCATAGGGTCCGGCGCCCTTCATGCGCTTGCCCCATTCCGAATCGTAGTCCTTGCCGTCGCGCATCGAACGGACCAGCGACATGACGTGGCGATAGCGGTCGGGATAGTGGCGCAGCAGCCAGTCCTTGAAGATCGGGCTGACCTCCAGCGGCAGGCGCAGCACCACATAGCCGGCTTCGCGCGCCCCGGCATGGTGCGCCGAGTCGAGGATGCGTTCCATCTCCTGGTCGGTCAGGCCCGGAATGATCGGCGCCACCATCACCGAAGCGGGGATACCGGCATCCGAAAGCTGCCTGATCGCCTCCAGCCGCTTGGTCGGCGTCGATGCCCGAGGTTCCATCGTCCTGGCCAGCATGCGGTCAAGCGTCGTCACCGACAGCGCCACCTTGGCCAAGCCCCGCTCCGCCATGCGCGACAGAATGTCGATGTCGCGCACGACCAGGGCTGACTTGGTGACGATGCCGACCGGGTGGCCGCGCGCCTCCAGCACTTCGAGGATTTCGCGCATGATCCGGTACTGCTTCTCGATCGGCTGGTAGGGATCGGTGTTGGTGCCGATGGCGATGGTGCGCGGCTGGTAGCCATCCTTTGACAATTCCTTGTCGAGCAGGCGTGCCGCGTCGGGCTTAGCGAACAGCTTGGATTCGAAGTCCAGGCCCGGCGACAGGCCCATGAACGAGTGTGTCGGCCGCGCGAAGCAATAGACGCAACCGTGTTCGCAGCCGCGATAGGGATTGATCGACCGGTCGAAGGAGATGTCGGGCGATTCGTTGCGGGTGATGATGGTGCGCGGCTTTTCCACCTGCACCTCGGTCTTGAAGGGAGGAAGTTCCTCCAGCGAACTCCAGCCGTCGTCGAAGACATGCCGGCTGACAGGTTCGAACCGGCCGGACGGATTGATGCCTGCCGACCGGCCGCGGTTGCGGTCCGGACGGACCCGCATGCCGCTCTGCTCGATCATTGCATTGGCCATTTCGGCTCGTCCTGCTCCGAAGGCTGCAATGTCGGCTCGCATGATCGGTTCCATCTTCGCCCGCTCCCATGGACTGTCCATGTTGTGTCGAATCGCTCTGTTCATGAAATTATTCCTATTTTATCGATGAGAACAAATCAAGAACTTTCTATGGTGCGCTGCAAAAACTGGCGCCGACCAACGCTTTCCGCTATTCGGCTAATCATGCTCAGTGTTCTGATTGAAACGCACAATGACGAGGAGGGGCTCGCCCGTACGCTGGCGACGCTGATTGGCGGCGCGGTCGAGGGCGTGGTGCGTGAGGTTGTCGTCTGCGACACGGGCTCCAGTGACCAGACCCATCGCGTCGCCGAGCATGCCGGCTGCCACTATGTGGGGAGCGGGGGCATCGCCGCCGGCATCCGCCAGGCCAAGGGTGACTGGCTGCTGTTTCTCGAACCGGGTGCGAGGCTGGTGGAGGGCTGGATCGACGCCGTCGTCGCCCATACGGCCAGGCAGACAATAGCGGCCCGGTTCTCGCGGGCGCGGGGCAGCCGTCCACCGTTCCTGGCCCGGGTCTTTTCGGCAAACCGCGCGCTCGCCGACGGACTGGTGATCAGCAAGCGACAGGCGGCATCGCTGTCCAAGAATGCCGGCAGCGCCGAGGCCTTAGCGCGCGGGCTGGCGACCAGACGGCTCGACGCCGAAATCTGGCCAGCGCAGCCGAAGCAGCAGCACCGCTCTGGGGGGTGATTTTTGCAACGGCTCTGCGTGGCGTTGCTTACGACGCCGATTTGCCGCGCCGCAGATGTTCGTCCAGGCGCGGCATGATCTCGACGAAGTTACAGGGCATGTGCCGGTAATCGAGCTGTGGCTCGAGGATGCCGTCCCAGGCGTCCTTGCAGGCGCCGGGCGATCCCGGCAGCACGAAGACGAAGGTGGCGTTGACGACACCGCCGGTCGCCCGGCTCTGGATAGTCGAGGTGCCGATCTTGTCATAGGAAATGCGGTGGAACACTTCCGAAAATCCGTCCATGCGCTTTTCGAAGATCGGCTCCAGCGCCTCGGGCGTCACATCGCGTCCGGTAAAACCGGTACCGCCGGTGGTGATCACGACGTCGATGGCCTTGTCCCGCGACCACGCCAGAACGGCGTCGCGGATTTTTTCGCGGTCGTCGGTGACGATATCGCGGGCGGCCAGGATGTGGCCGGCCTTGGTAATGCGATCGGCCAGTGTCTGGCCAGATTTGTCGTCGGCCAGGCTGCGTGTGTCGGAAACAGTCAGCACCGCGATGCGCACCGGAATGAAGGCACGGCTCTCGTCAATTCTGGCCATCTCGCCCAGCCTCCGACGCCATGCTGCGCGTTGCCGCGACGAACCAGTCGGGCTGGCGGTCGCGGATCTCGGCCGCCGCGCGCTTGGCGACATTGCCGGTCTCGAACAGGCCGAAGCACGTCGCGCCCGATCCGGACATTCGTGAAAAGCCCGATCCGGCCTTATCAAGCCATGAAAGCGCCCTGCCTATGGCGGGCTGCATCGCAAGGGCTGGCCGCTCAAGATCGTTGCGGGTGATTTCCAGCCAGTTGCGCAGGCTGTGAAAATCGATGCTGCGCGGCAGCGGCGGCAGCGGCTCATTATCGCGACGGGAGAGTGCGGCGAAGATTTCCGTCGTCGAGACCGGCACGCCCGGGTTGACCAGCACGAGACCCAGTGCTGAAAAATCCGGCACCATCGACAGTTCCTCACCGATGCCGCGCGCGACCAGCGGCTTTGCCGCCAGGCACATCGGCACATCGGCGCCAAGCGAAAGACCGATCCGCGCCAGTTCGGCGCTATCGAGCTCCAGCCCCCAGCTCTCGGTCAGCCCGCGCAGCACGGCCGCCGCGTCGCTCGACCCTCCGCCCACGCCGGATGCGACCGGAAGGTTCTTTTCGAGCCTGATGCTTACCGGCGGCGTGCTCCGAACGCCGGCGGCCTGCCGCAGGGCGTCGCGGCCCTTCAGCACAAGATTGCCGCCATCGAGCGGTACGTCCGCCGCATAGCGGCCGGACACGCTGAACTCATCGGCGTCGGCCGGCGCGATCTCGATCCTGTCGCCAAAGCGCGTGAACACAGCCAGGCTTTCGATGAGATGATAGCCGTCGGCGCGCCTGCCGGTGACGTGCAAAGCTAGGTTTATCTTGGCGGGTGCGGCCCATGTCCGGACACGCTGACCCGATTCCGCAGTCTCGATTGCGAGTGAAATGAGGGTCAGTCCTTGGCCAGCCGGTATTCGCCGGTCTGCGGATCCTTGACCAGCGTTCCCATCGCGCCGTTGGCCGCCTGTTTTTCGGTGCGCCGCACCTTGGCCGTCACGCGTTCAGCCTCGCGCACGAAGGTGCGGTAACCGAAATAGGCGGCGACGCCGACGACGGCGAAAAAAATGAGCTGCGGCATGTCAAACTCCTACCACGCTGGGCCGGTAAGACCGGCCGGTCGGGTCTTTCGGGCAACCATGCTAGACGCTTTCATGGCTTTTTCAAAGCCCGAAGCGCGCCCACGATGCGCGCTCTTCCGCCGCATTGATGACGCCGCTGGCGGCAGCCGCCGCGATATCGGGCGCCGAAAAGCCCTTGCTCGAGCCGAACAGGCCAAAGCGGCCGAACAAACCGCGCGGCGCCGCCACCAGCCTGAGCTGGGTCTTCGGCCCGAAGCGGGTCTTCAGCACCGTGCGCATGTCGCCCAGCGCATCGACGAGGCCGAGCTCCAGGCCTCGCTTGCCGGTCCAGAACAGCCCGGTGAACAGGTCCGGATCGTCCGCCAGCTTCGTACCGCGGCGCTCCTTGACCAGATCGATGAAGGTCTCGTGCACTTCGAGCTGCAGCACCTTGAGCCGCTCGACGTCTTCCTTCTTCTCGGGCTTGAACGGATCGAGCACCGCCTTGTTCTGGCCGGCGGTGTGGACACGGCGCTCGATGCCGATCTTCTTCATCAGTTCCGGGAAACCGAACGAGGCCGACACCACGCCGATCGATCCGACGATGGACGACGGATCGGCGAAGATCTCATCGCCGGCGACCGCGATCATGTAGCCGCCGGACGCCGCGACATCCTCGACGAAGACCAGGACCTTTTTATTCTTCTCGATCGCAAGGTCGCGGATGCGCTTGAAGATCAGCCGCGACTGCACCGGCGAGCCGCCCGGCGAATTGATCGAGATCGCGACCGCCGGCGCCTCGAAGGAAAACGCCTTTTCGATCAGTCCGGCGGTGGAAGCAAGCGACAGGCTCGGCCGGAACTGGCCTCCGCCGGCCATGATGGTGCCGTGCAGTCGGATGACCGGAACGGTGACGACGGAGGAGCGCCAGGACTTCGGCAGCAGGCGGTTGAAAAGACGTTTCACGATGGCGTGGTCTCCGGCGATGGTTGCAGGCATGTAGGGATTTCCCGGCCAACGGCAATGTGTAGGCCGCCAACAGCTCAGTCTCCGAACAGCGAGGCGAGCCCGTTGGTGATCATTTCGCTGCGCTCGTCGGGGCCGTTGCCCGATCGCGCGTGAAGCATCAGGGGCGGACGGATGGCGAGCTTTCCTCGTGCCCCAAGTGCTGCCCGCACGATAATGCGGATTGCGGCCGCGTCCGGGCGAGGGTGCACGGCGAGCATCTCGGCTTCGCCGAAGCGGCCTGAAATCGCGTCGAGAATGGCGCCGAGCTGTTCGGGCCGGGCGATGACGGCAAGCCCGCCGCGCGGCCTGACAACCGCCGCCGCACTGCGGATCCAGCTTTCGAACAGCCCGTCCTCCATGACGTGCGCTTCCTTTCTTAGCGGCTCGGGTGTGGCGCGGTCCCGGGCGGCGTTGAAAGGCGGGTTCATGATGACGAAGTCGAAATCATTGTCGGCAAGGCCGGTGGCGGCCCGGGCGCGGCCCGACACGGTGACATCGGCGACGAGCACGGCAGCGCGATCGCTGAGGTGCGCGTTGCCCGGATGGGCAAGCGTGGCTGCCGCGAAGGCCGCCATCTCAGGCGCGCGTTCGACCAGCACAGCCTGGGCACCCGGACAGCGCGACAGCACCGCAAGACCGGCAGCACCGGCGCCGGCCCCGAAATCGGCGAGCCGTCCGCCAAACGAGGACGGTACGGATGCGGCCAGCATCATTGCATCCATCCCGGCGCGATGGCCGCCATGCTTGGGCTGCACGAGCCAGAACCGGCCGCGGTGGAACGCGTCGACCGTGTGGGCCGGCGTATCCGGGACAAGGGCGGCTGGCGCGGCCGACATTATTTCCCCCGGATCTCGTTGGCGATGCCGGCATCGGTCAGGATGCGGCGCGCGGCGTCGGCCTGGTCGGCATCGACCATGACGCGTCGCGGCAGGATACCAAGCGAGCCGTCGAGCACGCTCATGTTCTGGTCGGCGACGAAGCAGCCGATCCCGGCATCGCGCATCAGCGATTCGACAAAGGAGATGATGACGGCGTCGTTGGTGCGGATGAGCTCTATCATCGCAAGAAACTCGCAGGTTGCGGCGTGCATGTAAACGTGCGGCCGCATTCCCGCATTTCCCGGCGTTGACACGCTGTCGCCGCCGCCGCGCCAATTCGCCACTTGCCGTGGCCGTGCCAGCGGCCCTAGAGTCTTGTCGGGACTAAGGGTGCCGTCGCACGCGTTATACCAAGACGGGAGTGATTGTCGTGGGTGTCGTTCTCAACATCGAAAACGGGAAGCGGGAGCCCGCCTCCATCAAGGATCTCATCGATCTGACTGCTGCCGATATGGGACGTGTCAACGAGCTGATCCTGTCCAAGGCCGGCTCCGACGTCGAGATGATCCCCGAGGTCGCCAATCACCTGATCTCGTCCGGCGGCAAGCGGCTCAGGCCAATGCTGACGCTGGCCGCGGCGCAGATGTTCGGCTATGCCGGCGAGGGCCACGTCAAGCTCGCCACTTCGGTCGAATTCATGCATACGGCCACGCTTCTGCATGACGACGTGGTCGATGAAAGCGGCATGCGGCGCGGCAAGAAGACCGCCCGCATGATCTGGGGCAACCAGGCCAGCGTGCTGGTCGGCGACTTCCTGCTCGGCCAGGCCTTCCGCATGATGGTCGATGTCGGCTCGCTCGAAGCGCTCGACATCCTGTCCAGCGCAGCCTCGATTATCGCCGAGGGCGAGGTCATGCAGCTGGCCGCCGCCAAGAACCTCGAAACCACCGAGGACGAGCATTTCGCCGTCATCAAGGCCAAGACCGCCGCGCTGTTTTCGGCCGCCGCCGAGGTTGGCCCGGTCATCGCCCAGGCGACCCGCAACGACCGTGCGGCGCTGCGTTCCTACGGCATGAATCTCGGCCTTGCCTTCCAGCTGATCGATGATGCGCTGGACTATGGCGGCACCAGCAAGGATCTGGGCAAGAATGTCGGCGACGATTTCCGCGAGGGCAAGGTGACCTTGCCGGTCATCCTCGCCTACCGGCGCGGCAGCAAGGCCGAACGCACCTTCTGGAAGCGCGCCATCGAGGACAATGTCACCGACGACGCCGGGCTGGAAAAGGCGATCGGCCTGATGACCCGCCACGGCGCCATTGCCGACACGATCGGGCGCGCTCGCCATTTCGGCGAGATCGCCCGCGACGCGCTGGCGCCGCTGGAAGAGACGCCGCAGAAATCGGCGCTGATCGACGTCATCGACTTCTGCATCAGCCGCGTGAACTGAGCGCCTGACGGCTTGCTACCGGGGCCGTCAGTGAAAAGACGCCTGTGAATTCGCCCTGCCGTCTCGACAAGCAGCCCAGTCGCAAATTATCTATAAAACATGGCCAAGGGCACTGACGACACCATCGCGGTCCGCATCGGCAAGGTTTTGGCGGATCGCATCATCTCCGGCGCGATCGAGCCAGGGGCGAGGTTGCGGCAGGATCATGTCGCCGAGGAATTCAACACCAGCCACGTTCCCGTGCGCGAGGCCTTTCGCCGACTCGAGGCGCAGGGCCTCGCCGTCAGTGAGCCGCGTCGTGGCGTGCGTGTCGCGGCCTTCGATCTGGGCGAGGTCAAGGAGGTCGCCGAAATGCGGGCCGCACTCGAAGTGCTGGCACTGCGCCAAGCCGCGCCGCATCTGACCTCGGCCATTCTCGACCAGGCCGAGGAGGCGACGAAAGCCGGCGACAAATCCCATGACGTCAGGTCGTGGGAGGAGGCCAATCGCGCCTTTCACCGGCTGATCCTGACGCCCTGTGGCATGCCCCGCCTGCTTGCCACCATAGACGACCTGCACGCGGCGAGCGCCCGCTTCCTGTTCGCGGCCTGGCGCTCGGAGTGGGAGACGCGCACCGACCAGGACCACCGGGCGATCCTCACCGCCTTGCGGCAGGGGAACACCGAATCGGCCGCGACAACATTGGGACGGCATGTCCAATGGATTGGCCGCAAGCCGGTCAGGACAGCCTCCGGCGCCACGCGCGAAGCTTTCGCGATCGTGGGTTGAACGATCTTTTCCCAAGCCTAGGCTTGCTATCGCTCCAGAAATGTGGATTCGATAATAGATCGAAGGCAAAAATTATCTATAATTTCGGATCGACCGAAGGGAAGCCTATGACCAACCTCGCATTCTCGTCCGCCAGACCGTCCTTCAGCCCGCTGCGTCTCCAGCAGCGATCGCTCGGTTGGCGGGCCGGCGCCGTCGTGCTCGGCACGCTGTTGCTGGCGCTGTCCTCCTACATCGAGGTTCCGATGGTGCCAGTTCCGGTGACCATGCAGACCTTCGCCGTGACGCTGATTGGCGCACTCTATGGCTGGCGGCTTGGCGCGGTGACGATCGCGGCATGGCTGGTCGAAGGTGCTGTCGGCTTTCCAGTCCTGGCCGGCGGCGCTGCCGGCATTCAGCATTTCGTCGGCCCGACGGGTGGCTATCTCTTTGCCTTTCCTGTCACCGGCGCACTGGTCGGCTGGTTGGCCGAGCGCGGCTGGAACGGCAACAGGGTTTTGCCTGCCTTCGCCGCCATGCTGCTCGGCAATCTTGCCTGCCTGGCTCTCGGCACAGCCTGGCTTGCCGTCATGATCGGCGCCGAGAAGGCCATCACCTTCGGCTTCGTGCCGTTCATCGTCGGCGGGTTGCTGAAATCGGCGCTTGGCGCCGCGACGCTGATGGCGCTCCCGCACGGCAAGATGAACTTGCCCAAGCCGTGACGGTCAGGCTGCGCGCCCACCATCTCCTTTGCCTGCTCACCTATGTGGGCAAGGGGTACAGCCCCGCTTTTACCGCCAATTATGACGGGATCGCGGAGCGCTTGAGCCGGGGCGAGGACATCCTCCTCGTTTCCGGACCAGACGACATCTGCGCTCCGTTGCTTGGCGAGCCGGAACCGCACTGCCTGCGTGACAGTGCGGCCGGACGGGACCGGCAGACCGCGGAAGACGTGGAAGCGCTGCTGGCTCGGCCGATCCGGCACGGCATCCGCCTCGATCTCGATGCCGCCATCCTGACAAGGCTGCGGCAGGCGTTTTCGACCGGCCACGTGCGCAAGGCGTGCGGCGGCTGCGAATGGATCGGGCTGTGCGGCGCGGTGGCAAGCGGCGGCTATCGCGATACGCGGCTGCGGCGGCCTGTTGACGCGCAAAACCGTCCCATTTAGCCATGGTTTGTTAATCGGGTGACCCGATTGTGAATTTCAGGCGGATTGAAGCGCGACCCCAAAAAGGCCATGCTTTGCCTGGAAAGATCGAGTCTGGGTCGATCCGCTGACGCGGAGATGGCGCCTGGCTGAAAGGGATATGATGCAGCAAGGACGTGCGCGCTGGCTGACAAGGCTGGCAATTGTGACGGGCATGGCGATTTCGGCATTGCCGGCCTATGCCAAGCAATCCACCGAACCGGTCAAGATCTCGTCATTCTCGGGCGCCTATCTGGCTGCCAGGATCGCCGAGGGCGACAACGACCTCGACAGCGCCATCGCCTATTACAAGCAAGCCCTGGCCTTCAATCCTGGTGACACAGCCCTGCAGCAGAGCCTGATGCTGTCGCTGATCGCTCAAGGCCGCTTCGACGAATCGCTGGTCTATGCCGACAAGCTCAAGGAAGTGCCCGATGTCGAGCGCTTCTCGCGCCTGGCGCTGGCGGTCGACACCTTCCACAAGAAGGATTTCACCAAGGCGCAGTACTGGCTCAAGCTGTCGCTGGAATCCGATCTCGACCGGCTGATCTCCGGCGTCATGTCCGGCTGGGCCGAGCAAGGTGCCGGCCAGGCCAGCGAAGCGATGGCTTCGATCGACAAGTTGCAGGGGCCTGACTGGTTCGGCCTGTTCAAATCCTTCCACCGCGCCCTGATCGCCGATGCGTCTGGTATGCCTGAAAAGGCCGAGGCTATCTATGCCGCGACGATGCAGGACACCACCGCCGGCGGTGCGGCGCCTGAAACCTGGATGCGCAATGCGCAGGCCTATGCCTCGTTCCTGGCCCGTAAGGGCGACAAGGCCAAGGCGATGTCGGTTCTCGACCAGGCCGAGGCGTTCTCGCCGGGCAAGTTGGAAATCGTCGCCTTGCGCGACAGGATCAGCAAGGGCGACAAGATCGCGCCCTTCGTGTCCGGTCCGTCCGACGGTGCTTCCGAAATCCTGCTCGATCTTGCCACCGCGCTCAACCGTGGCGGCGGCGAGCCATTCGTGCGCCTCTATTTGCAATATGCCTTGGCCCTGAAGCCCGACAGCGACGCTGCCCTCGTGCAACTCGCCGCCGTGGCCGAACAGCTGAAGAACGGCGAGGGCGCCATCGCGCTCTATCGGCGCATCCCCGACTCTTCGCCGCTGAAGGAGATTTCGGACCTGCAGCTTGGCCTCAACCTTGCCGATCTCGACCGCCATGACGAGGCGATCACGCATCTGAAGGCCTTCGTCGAAGCTCATCCAAACGACATGCGCGCCTATCTGGCGCTCGGCGGTGTCTACTCCTCGAAGGAGGATTTCCGCTCCGCCGCCAATCTCTACGACAAGGCCGTCGAGGTGCTGAAGACACCGACCGCCGCCAATTGGAACATCTTCTACCAGCGCGGCATCGCCTATGAGCGGCTGAAGGAATGGCCGAAGGCCGAGCCGAATTTCCGCAAGGCGCTGGAATTGCAGCCAGACCAGCCGCAGGTGCTGAACTATCTCGGCTATTCCTGGGTCGACATGAACACCAACCTGAAGGAAGGCCTGGAGATGATCCAGAAGGCCGTCGATCTCAAGCCGAGCGACGGCTACATCGTCGATTCCCTGGGTTGGGCTTATTTCCGCCTCGGCCGGTTCGATGACGCGGTGCGCGAGATGGAACGCGCGGTCTCGCTGAAGCCGGAAGATCCGGTTCTGAACGACCATCTCGGCGATGCCTACTGGCGCGTCGGCCGCAAGCTGGAAGCCACCTTCCAGTGGAACCAGGCCCGCGACCTGAAGCCGGATCCCGACGTGCTTGCCTCCTTGCAACAGAAGCTGATGAAGGGCCTGCCGCCGATCGAGTCCAACACGGCGCAGGAAACCCCGAAGGTCAAGCCGGAGCCGGTTCCCGCCCCGAAGGGGTGAAACGCCTTTTTGGAATCCGAACGGGGCTCTCGGAGCCCCGTTTTCGTTTTGATGTCCGTCTGCTCAGAACGCGCTCAGAACATCTTTCGATAGACGACGAAGCCAGAGCGTTCGCCGACCTTGTCATAAAGCTTCATCGCGGTGTGATTGGTTTCATGCGTCAGCCAGTATACTCGGCCGGAACCGGCCTCCTGGGCGCGCTCGTAGACGCCTTCGATCAGCGCCCGGCCGACGCCTTTGCCGCGCGAGGCTTCGCTGGTGAAAAGATCCTGCAGATAGCAGTTTGGTGCGATTGCCGTCGTGCTGCGGTGGAACAGGTAGTGGACGAGGCCAAGCAACTCGCCTTCATTTTCCGCGACCAGCGCATGCACCGGCTCATAGGCGTCGAAGAAGCGGGACCACGTCATTGCGGTGATCTCGCTTGCCAGCGCCGTCTCGCCCGAACGGCCATAGAACGCGTTGTAGCCGTCCCACAGCGGCAGCCATCGGTCGAAATCCTGGTCCGTGACGGGGCGGATGGTGACGGGGTTGGACATGGCTTGGCCTGTCGTCGTTGACATGGGTGATACAGGGCTTCGAAGAGAGCGCAGGTCGCCACGTCCGGCAATGGGCCAGCCGCTCGCAAAGCTTTCGGCCGGTCCTGCAAAGGTCGCGGGCGCGCGCCTTGCTTGACGCTTCGCCGCCGTGTCTCTAGGACGTGGCCGCAAGCTAGCCTGTGTCGCCGAGGCCACCGTGACGATTGAAATCCCAGCCCATATGCATCCCAGCCGCTCGTTCCAGGGGCTGATCCTCACTTTGCACAATTACTGGGCGGCTTATGGCTGCGTCATCCTCCAGCCCTATGACATGGAGGTCGGCGCCGGCACCTTTCACCCGGCAACGACGTTGCGCGCGCTAGGGCCCAGGGGCTGGAACGCCGCCTACGTCCAGCCTTCGCGCCGTCCCAAGGACGGCCGCTATGGCGAGAATCCCAACCGGCTGCAGCACTATTACCAGTACCAGGTGATCCTGAAGCCCAATCCACCGAACCTGCAGGAGCTTTACCTCGGCTCGCTTGCGGCGATCGGCGTCGATCCTCTGCTGCACGACATACGCTTCGTCGAGGACGATTGGGAAAGCCCGACTTTGGGCGCCTGGGGGCTTGGCTGGGAATGCTGGTGCGACGGCATGGAGGTGTCGCAGTTTACCTATTTCCAGCAGGTCTGCGGCATCGAATGCGCGCCGGTGGCGGGGGAACTCACCTACGGCCTGGAGCGCCTGGCCATGTATGTGCAGGGCGTCGACAATGTCTACGACCTCAACTTCAACGGCCGCGAGGGCGCCGACAAGGTGACCTATGGCGATGTGTTCCTGCAGGCCGAGCAGGAATATTCGCGCCACAATTTCGAATACGCCGACACGGCGATGCTGCTCAGGCATTTCGAGGACGCCGAGGCCGAGTGCAAGGCGCTGCTCGAGGCCGGCGCGCCGGCCTCGAACGACAATCTGCCGATGCACAAGATGGTCTTCCCGGCCTATGACCAGTGCATCAAGGCCAGCCATGTCTTCAATTTGCTGGACGCGCGTGGCGTGATCTCTGTCACCGAGCGCCAGAGCTACATTCTGCGTGTGCGCAATCTGGCGAAAGCCTGCGGCGAGGCGTTCTTGAAGACGCAGGCCGGTGGATTGGCGGCCTGAGCATCAAGCGCCCTCGGTCATTTGGAGGGAAGCATTGATCGGCGGCAGGATCTGGCCGCTCGGACCAGCCATTGTCCTTAGCGCCTGCCGCACGCCCGGCATCGAGAAGGCGCCGTGGGCCTGCGCGGTGAAGCAGGCGCTGAGCGCAAGGATCTGAAGAAGTCTGGATGCCGTTTTCATTGTCGTTCAGCCAATAGTTCCCTGCCTGAGCGTGGGTCGCTTCAGCGCAGCTTTCGGTTCATGGAAATCTTTGATCCAAGGACGGGCGGGTTCGGCTCGTCCCGACAGGCCTATTGAAATTTATGGAAAGGGTGACAGCGGCCAGCCGAGTTGCTATGCCCCGCCCGGACCACTCTCCCGCATGAGCTGACCCCGATGCCTGACCTGCTTCTTGAACTTCGTTCCGAGGAAATTCCTGCCCGCATGCAGCGCAAGGCGGCGGGCGATTTGAAGAAGATGCTGACCGACGGTCTGGTCGAGGCGGGTCTCACCTATGAGGCGGCGCGTGAGTATTGGACGCCCCGGCGCCTGACGCTCGATATACGCGGGCTCACCGCACGCTCAAAAGACATTCACGAGGAAATCAAGGGTCCGTCGACATCGGCGCCAGAACAGGCGGTCCAGGGCTTCCTGCGCAAGGCCGGCCTGTCTTCGATCGCCGAGGCGCATGTCCATTCCGACCCGAAGAAGGGCGACTTCTACGTCGCCCATATTTCGAAGCCGGGCAGGGCGGCCGAAGAGATCATCGCCGGACTGGTGCCTGACCTCGTCCGCGATTTTCCGTGGCCGAAGTCGATGCGCTGGGGACCGGCCTCGGCCAAACCGGGCTCGCTGCGCTGGGTGCGCCCGCTGCAGTCGATCCTGTGCACCTTCGGCCCCGAGACCGAGGAGCCGGTGGTGGTCGATTTCGAGATCGACGGCATCCGTTCGGGCAACATCACCTACGGCCACCGTTTCCTCGCGCCCGGCGAAATCACCGTGCGCCGCTTCGACGATTATGTGAGCAAGCTGGAGGCGGGCAAGGTCGTGCTCGACGCCGACCGTCGCAAGGAGATCATCCTCGCCGACGCCCGCAACCTCGCCTTCGCCAACGGGCTCGACCTGGTCGAGGACGAGGGCTTGCTTGAGGAAGTGTCGGGGCTGGTCGAATGGCCCGTCGTGCTGATGGGCGAGTTCGAAGAGGCTTTCCTTGCCATTCCGGCCGAGGTGATCCGCCTGACGATCCGCGCCAACCAGAAATGCTTTGTCACGCGGCCGCAGGGGGAAAGCGATGCGCTCTCCAACCGCTTCATCCTCACCGCCAACATCGAAGCGAAGGACGGCGGCAAGGAGATCGCTCACGGCAACGGCAAGGTGGTGCGCGCTCGCCTGTCCGACGCGCTTTATTTCTGGACCACCGACCAGGGCGATTTGCCGGACCTTGACCAACTCCAGGCATCGGCCGAAAAGTTCGGGCTCGATCTGAAAAAGCCGCTCGACCAGCGCATGGCCCGGCTCGACCATCTCAACGTGACCTTTCACGCCAAGCTCGGCACGCAGGGCGAGCGGGTAGAGCGCATCAAGCGATTGGCGGAAGAATTGGCGCCGGTCGTTGGCGCCGATCCCACGCTCGCGGGCCGTGCGGCGGTTCTCGCCAAGGCCGATCTCACCACCGAAGTGGTCGGCGAGTTTCCCGAATTGCAGGGGGCTATGGGCCGCAAATATGCGCTGCTGCAGGGCGAGCATCCATCCGTGGCCGCGGCCATCGAGGAGCACTACAAGCCACAAGGACCGTCCGATTATGTGCCGTGCGATCCAGTGTCGGTCGCCGTGGCGCTCGCCGACAAGCTTGATACGCTGGTTGGTTTCTGGATCATCGATGAAAAGCCGACAGGCTCGAAGGATCCTTACGCGCTGCGTCGCGCTGCGCTGGGAGTGATCAGAATCTTGGTTGAGAATGAGGTCCGATTGGATCTTGCTAGGCAGCTCATCCGCTCGGGGCGTCACTTAATGGCGCAATTGCTTCACAAGGAGGCTGGCAAGGCCGAGGCTCAGCTTGCACCTATGCGAGCAATGGAGGAACTGTCCGGAAACGGCTTGTTGAGCCAGCTGACTGGCCTATCCGAACGCGCTTCTCAACTGATGTTTAACGACGCCGACATACCACCCCAGACCTGGGAGATTGATCGCGCCCGCGACCTTCTCGCCTTCTTCCACGACCGCCTGAAAGTCTACCTCCGCGACCAGGGCGCGCGCCATGACCTGATCGACGCGGTGATCACGCCTCAGTCCGATGACCTCCTGCAGATCGTCCGCCGTGTCGAGGCGCTCGGCTCTTTCCTTGACACCGAGGACGGCAAGAATTTGCTCGCCGGCACCAAGCGTGCCGCCAACATTCTGGCCGCCGAGGAGAAGAAGAAAACGGCCGTCGCCGAAACCGTTGAGCCGGCGTTGTTCCGGCAAGATGCGGAGAAGTCGCTGTTCGCCGCGGTGAATCAGGCCGAGAAGCAAGTCGGCGAAGCGATTCAAAACCAAGACTTTTCGGCTGCCATGCTGGCGCTTAGCGTGTTGCGTGAACCCGTTGATTCATTCTTTGAGCATGTTCTCGTAAATGATGAGGACCTGTCCGTGCGTGCCAACCGACTGGCGCTGCTCGCGCGCATTCGCACGGCTACAGGTCAGGTCGCGGATTTCTCGAAAATCGCGGGTTGAGAAGCACTTTTCCGAAAAGTCGGCACCGATTTTCTCGGAAAAACGGTTTCCGTTTGTCCTTAGATCACGCAGGGATAGAGGGGCCGCAGGCCCCGGGAAAAATATGTTCCGGCCGGCCCTTCGAGCCGGCTTACAGTCATATGACGATGATCTCTCCGTGGCAAAAGGGGTGTGTTCCCCACCCCAACGGAGGCTTCCATGAATTCCGATCACGAAATCGAAGTGACAGAAGAAACCTCGGCTCCTGCCGAGCCGCTTGAATCCGCTTCCGAAACCGCCCTCGATCACGCGGCTGCGACCACGGTCGAAGCCACTGATCTGTCTGACGAAGACGGAGATGGTGATGACGAGGAAGGCGACGATGAAGACGGCGAAGAGTCTGACGAAGACGACGCCGATGACACCGTGAAGGCCGAAGGCGATGACGCCGAAGAATCCGAAGACGGCGAGTCCGAAGACGACGACGACAAGGAAGAAGCAGCCTGATTTTCAGTTAACAGGTTCTCGAGGGCGGCGCTTTCGCGCCGCCCTTCCGCCGTCTTCCCAAATTGATTTGATCAGTTCTCCAGGATGCTGACGCGCACGCTGTTTTCAAAGACGTCGACCTGGATCAGCGGCTCGCCATTGACGATGGCGCGCTTGGTCGAGGAACTCATCGCGCCGGGGCGCTCCAGCATGCGCTGCAGGTCGGCGCGCTGGTCGTTGGTCCTGAACCAGGCGTCGCCCTCGTCGTCGCCGTCGCGGCGATGGAATTTGTGCCAGTTGGCGCGGTCTTGCCGCACCATCTGCGCGGCGCCATCCAGCGCATAGCCGTCGCTCGCCTGGTGGTCGCGATCGGAAATGCGCGCGACATAGGATCCCAGCATGTCGTCCGCTTGGGCCACGCCACCAAGCAATGACGCCAACAGAAGCCCTGCCACGGTAACGGTCTTCGAATTTTTCATGAGCAACCCCCTCTGCCTTGAACGATGCAATTGCGTCCGCTGGAGCCACTTGGCGAAAATCAGCCGCAGGGCCGCCGGCAAGATACTCTAGACGAAATTCGCCGGACAGTGGTGCGCAGGACGCCAGACCGCCGTCAAGCGGCTGCGCATTTTGCCCGTCCGGTTTGCGTGGTCGCTACTTGACCTTGCCGGCTCCTGAAGCAGGCTGGTGGGCTGGCGGTGGCGGCGCGGCTGCCGCCGGTGCCGCTGCTTTCCCGTGCGCTGCCGGCGCGGGGGCTGCCGAGGCTGTCGCCGTGGCGGGGGCGGTTGGGGTGGCTGGGGCCGTTGCCGCGGCCGGCGCCTTGGCCTGCATGGGTGTCGAGAAAGCGCCGCCGACGACGCCGCCCCTAATGATCATCGGGCTCTGCGCGAAGGAGTGCCTCGCCTCGGCCTTGCCGGGGATTGCCGCGACCTTTTCGTAGGTGACGTCAGGCTCGCCAAGCACAACGACGGACACAACATCGCTCGCCTTGCCGTCGGCCGCCTTCAGCGCAAGGATGGAGGGTGTCGAGGCCGGCGCACCGGGAAAGACCAGCGACGAGGCCTGAGCCCCGCCACCCATTGAGGCCAAAGTGATGGCAAGCGCTCCCCAGATACGAACAGACACCGACATAGCTCCCATTGCCCAGAAGCCGCACGATAGTACTCGGCGATTGATGCCGGCTTTCGTGGAAAGATAGCATTTTAGGAATTGATGAATTGCCAATGCCCGCTTGCCCCGGCGGCCCCGTCGTATTACGCAGCCGGCATCCGCGAGGTGACGAGAGTGGCTGAAATACTTGCCGTCGGCGAAGCGATGGAACCGGCGTTGGCGCTGCTCCTGGGCGGCGATGTCGTCGCCATCCCGACGGAAACCGTCTACGGGCTTGCCGGCGATGCCACCAACGGCATTGGCGTGGCGCGCATTTTCGAAGCCAAGGGGCGGCCGCGTTTCAATCCGCTGATCGCCCATGTCGCCGACATGGCGATGGCCGAGCGCATCGCCTCGTTCGATCCGCTGTCCAGGAAGCTCGCGCTTGCCTTCTGGCCGGGTCCGCTGACGCTGATACTGCCACAGCGCCCCGGCAACGGCATTCATCCGCTGGTCACGGCCGGGCTCGACACGATCGCCGTGCGCATGCCGAGGGGTTTTGGCGGCGACCTGATCGCCAGGCTTGGCCGACCGCTTGCCGCGCCCAGCGCCAACTCATCTGGCAAGATCAGCGCGACGACGGCGCAGGCGGTGGCTGCGGATTTAGGCGGGCGCATCAAACTGGTGGTCGATGGTGGCGCTACGCCGGTCGGGCTGGAATCGACCATCGTCAAGGCCGAAGGCGAAAGGTTGCGCCTGCTTCGGCCCGGCGGCATTGCCGCCGACGAGATCGAGGCGGCCATCCGCATGGAGCTGCTGCGCGGCGGCATTGCCGGCGTCGAGGCGCCGGGCATGCTTGCCTCGCACTACGCACCGGGCGCGGCTGTTCGGCTCAATGCCGGCACGGTTGGTGAAGGAGAAGCGTTGCTTGCCTTCGGCGACCAGCGCGCGGAAGGCTGGCGCGGCGCGACCGCTTTCCTCAACCTCTCGCTGTCAGGTGACCTGCGTGAAGCGGCAAGCAATCTCTTTGCCTACATGCAGGATTTGGACCGTAGCGGCGCGCGGATTATCGCCGTCGAGCCAATTCCCTTTGACGGGCTCGGCGAGGCCATCAACGACCGGCTCTCCCGTGCCGCCGCTCCTCGTGACAACGCACAGCCCACAACGTAGTTTTCCCAGATGACCGCAACCGCAAAGACACTCGATCCCGCCCTCATCGATCGTTTCGCGGCGATCGTCGGCGACAAATATGCGCTGCGCGACCAGCAGGACATCGCGCCTTATCTGATCGAGCGACGCGGCCTCTGGCACGGCGCGACGTCCCTGGTGCTGCGGCCGGGCAGCGTCGACGAGGTCAGCCGGATCATGCGGCTGGCGACAGAGACCGGAACGCCGATCGTGCCGCAAAGCGGCAACACCGGGCTGGTCGGCGCGCAGGTGCCGGACAGATCCGGTCGCGAGATCGTCCTGTCGCTATCGCGGCTGAACCGCGTCCGCGAGATCGATGTGCTGTCCAATACGGTCACGGTCGAGGCCGGTGTCATCCTGCAGACCTTGCAGGAAGCGGCCGATGCCGCCGACCGGCTGTTTCCGCTGTCGCTCGCCGCGCAAGGCTCCTGCCAGATCGGCGGCAACCTGTCGTCCAATGCCGGCGGCACCGGCGTGCTGGCCTATGGCAATGCGCGCGAACTGTGCCTCGGCGTCGAGGTGGTGCTGCCGACCGGCGAGGTGTTCGACGATTTGCGCAAACTGAAGAAGGACAACACCGGCTACGACCTGAAGAACCTGTTCGTCGGCGCCGAAGGCACGCTCGGTGTCATCACCGCCGCCGTGCTCAAACTGTTCCCGAAGCCGAAGGGGACGGACGTCGCCTTCGTCGGCCTGTCGTCGCCCGAAGCCGCCCTTTCCCTGTTCAGCCTGGCCATGGACCGCGCCGGGGCCGCACTCACGGCCTTCGAACTGATCGGCAAGCGCCCGTATGACTTTACCCTTGCGCACGCCCAGGGCGTCGTGCGGCCGCTGGCCGAAGACTGGCCCTGGTACGTGCTGATGCAGATATCGTCCGGCCGCTCAGCGGAGGATTCTCGGGCGCTGATCGAGGATGTGCTTTCGGCGGGTCTAGAGCAGGAATTCGTCGGCGATGCCGTCATCGCCGCCAGCCTCGGGCAGGGCGATGCCTTCTGGGATTTTCGCGAGCTGTTGCCCGAGGCACAAAAGCCGGAAGGCGCTTCGATCAAGCACGACATTTCGGTGCCGATCGCATCGATACCGCGCTTCATAAGGGAGGCCGCCGGCGCCGTGGCGTCAGTGAGCGCCGGCGCCCGCGTGGTCTGTTTCGGCCATATGGGAGACGGCAATCTCCATTATAACATTTCACGGCCCGTCGATGGCGACGACGAGGCGTTCCTGGCGCTCTATCATGCGATGAACAAGGCCGTGCATGACGTGGTGCGCAGCCTGCACGGTTCGATCTCGGCCGAGCACGGCATCGGTCAGTTGAAGCGCGACGAACTGATCGCCACCGCGCCGCCGATGGCCATCGATCTGATGCGCCGGGTAAAGGCTGCCTTCGATCCGGCCGGCATCATGAATCCCGGTAAGGTTATCTGATCCTTTCAACATCCTGTGGCTGGTGGCATTCCGATAACCATCCCTGAGATCAGCAAAATTTAACCGACTTTCTTAAGCGCGGCGGTAAGGAGCCGGCGCTACTGTTTCCCCATAACGAGGCCGGGAAAACTGGCCCGGAGAGAACCGGACACCGGCTCTCAGGAGACAGACAGGAAGGCGCTCTATGAACGTGAACACTGGACTGAAGCCAGTCTGGGCGGGACGCAACATGCGTCTCGACCCATTCCGCCTGCCGCAGGTGGTGAGCTATGCCACGCGCGACGATTATGGCGACGTAACCTTCACCATCGACCAGCGCGGCGCAGTGATCCGCCGCCTGCTCGAGATGAGCGGCCTGCCGGCGATCATCGTGCTGCCCGCCAATGCATTTCGCGGCGTCGCCGCCCGTGCGATGGAGGATCCGGAAGGCAATGTCACGGTGACCCTGGAACTCCTGCACAACGATCCGATGCTGTCGGTGCCGCTGCTGGTGGCCGACGATCTCGAAGACGTCGCCGCCGACTGGCGCGCCTGGGCCGACGCCTACCGTCTGCCGATGCTGCTGATCGAATCCGATGGCGTCGCCCGCACCCTGGAAGAATCGCTCGGCGCCGCCATCAAGACATTGCCGCCGCGGGAGCGCCGCAAGGGCCGCGTTTCCAATATGCGCCGCCCCCGCTTCCTTGCCCGCCGCAGAGCCGGTGACCTCGGCCTCAGGCTGGTGATCGGCGGCGAGGAGATCATTTCAAGAGACTAGCGTTCTTCTCCCCGTATAGAGACGGGGAGAAGGAAAAGCCGCTACACCAGCGGCTTCAGCGCCACCCACAATGCGCCGCCGATCAGGCCGAGGAAGATCAGCCAGCCGACCTGGTTGTTCGACCGAAACAGCCGCAGGCACTGGTCTGGATCGTCGATATCCAGAACCGCGATCTGCCGGGCCATGTGGGCGCCGGCGGCGATCAATCCCGCCAGTGCCACCACCGGGGCCTGCGCCGAGGCGAAGGCGATGGCGAAGCAGATCAGCGTACCACCATAGAGCCCCGCGAGCCATGCCTTGGTGTTGTCGCCGAACAGCCGCGCGGTCGAACGCACGCCGACAATGGCGTCGTCTTCCTTGTCCTGGTGGGCATAGATCGTGTCATAGCCGATCACCCACAGGATCGAACCGATATAGAGCATGACGGCGGGGCCATCGAGATCACCGAACTCGACCGCCCACCCCATCAGCGCGCCCCAGGAAAAGGCGAGGCCGAGAAACATTTGCGGCCAGTTGGTTATCCGCTTCATGAATGGGTAGACGGCGACGATCACCAGCGAGCAGACGCCGAGCAGAATGGCAAAGCTGTTGAACTGCAGGAGAACCGCCAGGCCGACCAGGGCCTGCAGGAAAAGAAACAGCCAGGCCCGCCGGCGCGTGGTCTGGCCGGACGGTAGCGGGCGTGAGCGGGTGCGTTCGACCTGGTTATCGATGTCATGGTCGACAATGTCGTTATAGGTGCACCCGGCGCCACGCATGGCGATGGCGCCAATCAGGAAGAGCACAAGGTACAAGGGCGCCGGCAGCAGCGAGAGCAGCGGGTCGCCTGGGCGCGGATAGGCGCTCGCCGCAAGTGCGGCCGACCACCAGCATGGCCACAAAAGCAACTGCCAGCCGATCGGCCTGTCCCACCGCGCCAGTTGCGCATAGGGCCAGATGGCGCGCGGCAGCACGCGATAGACCCAATGGCGGCTCGGCGCATCGGCGACGCGACCCTGGGCCGCTTTTGACTGGACAGGTTCCATTGGCATGGAGTGGCAGCAGCGGCGGAAACCGTCAAGCGGCAAGCGGCAAGCGGAGGAGCGGCGGCCGCCAACCCCTCACGACGCGAAGATGTCGCGTGTGGAAAACCAGACTTGCGCCACCGCGATGAAAGCCAGCGCCGCATTCGACACGCGCTGATGCGTATCGTGGGTGAGAATGATGCGCTGCATGGGCAGCGGATCCGACAGCGGTTTGCAGACGAGGCGCAAGCCGTCATAGCTGCGGTCGCCATGCGGGCGGGTATAGCTGACCGCGACGCCGAAGCCGTTGGCCACCATGCTGCGCTGGAGTTCGAACGAACTTGTTCGCATGTCGGCCACCGGCGACAGGCCACGGCCGCGGAACAGGTCGAGCATATGCTGCCAGCTATGCGGCTGGTCGGTCGTGATCAGCGGGTAGGCGGCCAGATCCGCCAGGCTGACCTCGGGGCGGCCCGCCAGTGCATGGCCCGCCGGCAGCAGCGCATGCGGCCGAAGCTCGTGCAACAGG
The DNA here is from genome assembly GCF_006440875.1 of Mesorhizobium sp. B2-5-7. Classification (NCBI taxonomy): domain Bacteria; kingdom Pseudomonadati; phylum Pseudomonadota; class Alphaproteobacteria; order Hyphomicrobiales; family Phyllobacteriaceae; genus Mesorhizobium; species Mesorhizobium sp. B2-5-7. The sequence continues at coordinate 402,881 of NZ_VFUO01000006.1, forward strand.
ATGCGGGCGAAATGCGACGGCAGGCCGAGATCGTAGCTGAGGCCGAGGTCGACGGTGGCGTCCGCGAGGCGTCGCCCGAGCGTCTCGAACGTCTCGTCACGGACGACAACCGCGACCCCTCGATGGCGTTCGGAGAAGGCACGGATAAGGCCCGGCGCGAAATAGGGCGCCAGATCCTCGAAGCAGCCGAGCACCAGCTCGCCACCGATGGCTGAATTGCCCGACCCCAGGCTCATGAGTTCGTCGGTCTCGGCAAGAACCTGCTTTGCCTTGGCTACCACGACACGGCCGAAGGAGGTCAGCGAAACGCCGCTTCCCCGCTGGCGTACGAATAGTTTTTGGCCGAAATCCCTTTCGATGGCGTCGATGGCCACTGAAATCGACGGCTGCGAAATGTTGATCGCCCGCGCCGCGCCGGTGACGCTGCCATGGCGGGCGACGGCGATGAGATAGCGGAGTTGCGTGAGCGTAAGGCTCATAGCCAGAACCTATGTGTCAGATGAGAAGTGATTATTTTACGGAATGAGAGGACATTGCGATAGTGGCCTCGATCCTGAGAGGAGGACACCATGGCTTCCCAAACCGCAGCGCAGCCAATCGACACCGAAATCATCGATGCGCGGACAATTGCCGACTACCAGCGTGACGGCGCGGTCTGCATCCGCGGCGCCTTCAAGGGCTGGGTCGACACGATTGCCAGCGGCATCGAGCGCAACATGCGGAGCCGCAGCGCCACCGCGTCCGACATCGCTGGCGGCAAGGGCAGCTTCTTCGACGATTACTGCAACTGGGAGCGTATCCCTGAATTCGTCGATGTTGTGCGCAATTCGCCGGCGGCGCGACTGGCGGCCGCGGTGATGCAGTCGCGCACCGCGCAGTTCTTCCACGACCATGTGCTGGTCAAGGAGCCCGGTACGCAGAAGCCGACGCCGTGGCACCAGGACATCCCCTATTATTTCGTCGACGGCCAGCAGACGGTGAGCTTCTGGATCCCCATCGATCCTGTGAAGGAGGCGACGCTGCGCCTGATCGCCGGCTCGCACAAATGGGACAAGATGATCCTGCCGGTACGCTGGCTGGACGATGGCAATTTTTACGCCGCCGAGGGCGATTACCGTCCGGTGCCCGATCCCGACACCGATCCATCGATGAAAGTTATCGAATGGGAGATGGAGCCGGGCGACGCCATCCTGTTCGACTTCAGGACGGCACACGGCGCGCGCGGCAATATGACCGCGGCCCGGCGCCGGGCGTTGTCGCTGCGCTGGGTCGGCGACGATGCCCATTATGTCGAGCGACCGGGCCGCACCTCGCCGCCCTATCACGGCCATGGCATGCAGCCGGGACAGAAGCTGCGCGAGGATTGGTTTCCGGTGGTCTTTCAGGGCTGAACGAGAGCCGGAATAGGGGCGGCGGTGGCCGGCGCCCTATTCGACAGGGATAACGTTCCCGTGCGCAATCCACCCTGATGCCTTGACCCGTCACCCAGAGAGCAATAGCGGGTTGTTCTCTCTATGGGATCGGCGGCATCAAGAGGTGGCCATGAACGTTCTTCTTCTCGGCTCCGGCGGCCGCGAACATGCGCTGGCCTGGAAGATTGCCGCTTCGCCGCTGCTGACCAAGCTCTACGCGGCCCCCGGCAATCCGGGCATCGGCAGCGAGGCCGAACTGATTAAGCTTGATATCACCGATCATGCCGCGGTCGCCGCCTTCTGCCGGGAGAAAAAAATCGATCTCGTCGTGGTCGGCCCGGAAGGGCCGCTCGTCGCCGGCATCGCCGATGATCTGCGCGCCGAAAACATCCGCGTCTTCGGGCCTTCGAAGGCCGCCGCGCGGCTGGAAGGCTCGAAGGGTTTCACCAAGGACCTCTGCGCCCGGTACAACATTCCGACCGCCGCCTATGGCCGGTTCGGCGACCTGGCCTCGGCCAAGGCCTATGTCGAGAAGACAGGCGCGCCGATCGTCATCAAGGCCGACGGGCTCGCAGCCGGCAAGGGTGTCACCGTTGCCATGACGATGGACGAGGCACAGGCGGCACTCGCTTCCTGCTTCGACGGGTCCTTCGGCGCTGCCGGCGCGGAGGTGGTGATCGAGGAATTCATGACCGGCGAGGAGGCGAGTTTCTTCTGCCTCTGCGACGGCACCACGGCGCTTCCCTTCGGCACCGCGCAGGACCACAAGCGCGTCGGTGATGGCGACGTCGGTCCCAACACCGGCGGCATGGGCGCCTATTCGCCGGCCCCGGTGATGACGCCTGACATGATCGAGCGCACCATGCGTGAGATCATCGAGCCGACCATGCGCGGCATGGCCGAGCTTGGCGCGCCTTTCGCCGGGATTCTGTTCGCCGGATTGATGATCACGGAAAGCGGGCCGAAGCTGATCGAATACAACACCCGCTTCGGCGATCCCGAGTGCCAGGTGCTGATGATGCGGCTCAGGGATGACCTGCTGGTGCTGCTCAATGCCGCGACCGATGGCCAGCTCGCGCATATGTCGGTGCGCTGGCGTGACGAGGCGGCGCTGACCGTCGTGATGGCGGCCAGGGGCTATCCCGGCACACCGGAGAAAGGCTCCGTCATCCGCGGCGTCGAGGACGCCGCCGGTGAAGGCGTCCAGATTTTCCATGCCGGCACCGCAATCAATGGCGGTGCGCTGGTCGCCAACGGCGGCCGTGTGCTCAATGTCACGGCGAGCGGCGCCACGGTCGGAGAGGCGCAGGCGCGGGCCTATGCCGCCCTCGACCGCATCGACTGGCCGGACGGGTTTTGCCGCCGCGACATAGGCTGGCAGGCCGTGGCGCGCGAGCAGGCCGGCTGAAGCTCCGACCGGGTGGCGGCTATTGCTGACCTCGGTCGAGGGTTGTCGAAGCGGTGCTGACCGGGTCGGCCGCGGCAAAGGCGGCGTCAAGCTGTTCGGGGGAACGCTGCCCGCCCCGCTTCCAGGCCACATATTGGACAATGCCGAACCCCGGCCGTCGCGGCACCGTCTTCACGACTGGCATGCGGAACCCGTCGCGAAATTTTGACCAGCGCGAACCAAGCACGGCGACTATTTCCTCGAAGGTCGGCGGCGTCGCCACATCGGCATAAATGATGGTGGCCTTGCCGGCGAGCGCGGCTTCCCGCGAGAGCGGCACTGGTACGCTGGCAAGATAATCGGCAGGCACGTCGATCAGGCCACCGAAAGGCCATTGCTGGCGCAGAGTGACGGCATCCGTGGGCGCCACGTTGACGTCGATGTTGTCGGGTGTGCCGGCAACCCTGTAGGGGCAACGGAAGCGGCCGCAATTGGCCTGCGCCGAGAACTGCCAGAGCGCGTAGCCCTGCCAGTTGCCCATCGGAAAATGCACGTCGATGTCAGGCTTATAGCGCGCGTACCAAAGCGGCAGCCGCGACAAGAGCCGGTATTTGTAGCGGTTGTCGGCGATATATTGGGCGGTCTTGCCGTTGGTGTAGAGCACCGGGAAGCGGCCGATGCGCCGATGCACCTGGCGGGCGAACTCCTCGGCATCGTCGAGCGACATCCATTGCGAGGGATCGATGCCCTCGATGTCGAGAGCCATGAGGTCGTCCGGTGCGGGGTCGGCGAAATCGAGGAAATTGTTGGCCTGTTCGACCGGATTGCCGGGACGGGCGAGATGATAGGCGCCCCATTTCATGCCGAGCGCCTTGGCCACGACCCTGCGTGTCTGGAACAATTCGCGCGTCACCGCGTGGCGTTTCCACAGTGCCTTGCACAGTTTCACGTCAGTCTCGCCGCCGAAACAGAAATAGGGCGGCGGCATGCCATCGGAAGCCTTGTTGATGAAGGCGACGATGCGCTTGTCGGTGGCAAGCTGGGCCCAGTCGATGGAATTGTATTCGTAGGCGTCGATGACGAGCGCGCGGTCAGCGCTCTTCCACGGCTCGGAGAAGTCCGAAGCCTTTGCCGCCGTGCCCAGCACAATCGCTGCCGCGAAAGCGAGAAGCGCCGTGCGACGAAGGAGGCGCGCCGTCCTTTTCAAAACAGGGAATCCCCGTTGATCAAAGGCAAATCCTGGACCGCTATGGTTAAGAAAATGCTTCTCGGACGCTGTTGCGGGATAAGCTAGCGCCGGTTGAACGGTTGAACTTCGAACGGGTCGGGCGCGGGCTCCTGTTGCAGCGTACCTTCGGCGGCGCGTTTGCGGTGGTGGGCAAGCGAGCATCGCGGCGAGCACAATATGCCGCGATCCGACCAGTAGGCGGCACCATTTCCCAGGTGGCCGTGATAATAGGAAAACCCGGTTGCCCGATAGGGCAAACCGCATTCGATGCAGCGATAGGCGTCAGGTCTGGCAAGCATGAGAATCTTCCGGTCGCTGGTTTTCCGTCGCCGGTCGATTTGGTCCGGCATCTGTCGAATTTAATACAGCCCCGCCTGATTGCAAAATCAGCGTGACAAAATTTGACGTTTACGTAAAAAGGCGATCGGAGACCGCCCAAAGGCGGATGGTTTTGCGGCGGCACTGGCCCTAGGATCGGCGAGGCCGATGCATAAGGGAGGATCGAGCGGCATGTATCGGGCACCGGTCGAGGATATCGCGTTCACCCTGAAGCATGTGGCCGGCATGAAATCCGCCATCGACACGGGAGCGTTCGGAGACCTCAGCGAGGATCTGGTCGACGCCGTCCTTGGCGAGGCGGGCCGTTTCGCCTCCGAGGAGGTGGCCCCCCTTTATAAAATCGGCGACGAGCATGGCGCCGTGCTCAGCGATGGCGCCGTCACCACCCCGCCGGGCTGGAAGGAACTCTATCGCCGCTGGATCGAAGGCGGCTGGAATGCGCTCTCCGGGCCGGAAGAGTATGGCGGCCAGGCCTTGCCGACCATGCTCGGCGTCGCCGCACTCGAAATGTGGAACTCCGCCGCCATGGCCTTCGGCATCGGCCCGACGCTGACCATGGGCGCGGTCGAGGCGCTCGACAAGCACGCTTCCGAGGAACTCAAGGCGACATATCTGGCAAAGCTCGTCTCCGGCGAATGGATGGGCACCATGAACCTGACCGAGCCGCAGGCCGGATCGGACCTCGCCGCCTTGCGCGCCCGCGCCGAGCCCGCCGGCGACGGCACCTACCGCCTCTTCGGCCAGAAGATATTCATCACTTACGGCGAGCACGATTTCACCGACAACATCATCCATCTGGTGCTGGCGCGGCTTCCCGATGCGCCGGCCGGAACGCGTGGCATCTCGCTGTTCCTGGTGCCGAAATTCCTGGTCGGCGACGATGGCTCGCTCGGCGCGCGCAACGACGTCTTCTGTTCCGGCCTCGAACACAAGCTCGGCATCCATGCCTCGCCGACCTGCACCATGATCTATGGCGACGGTTTTCAGGGCGCCAGGCCTGGCGCCATCGGCTGGCTGATCGGCGAGGAGAACAAGGGCCTCGCCTGCATGTTCACCATGATGAACAATGCGCGTCTTGCTGTCGGGATGCAGGGCGTCGCGGTCGCGGAAGCAGCGACCCAGAAGGCGATTGCCTATGCCAATGAGCGCCGCCAGGGCAAGGCGGCGGATTACGCCGGCGCCGGCATGGCGCCGATCGTCCACCACCCCGACGTGCAGCGCAATCTCCTGACCATGAAGGCGCTAACCCAGATCGCGCGGTCGATCAGTTATTCCTGTGCCCACGCCATCGACATGGCGCGCGTGTCGTCAGGCGGCGAGGCGGCGCATTGGCGCGACCGTGCAAATTTGCTGACTCCGCTCGCCAAGGCGTTTTCGACCGATGTCGGCGTGGAAGTTGCCTCGCTTGGCGTCCAGGTGCATGGCGGCATGGGCTTCATCGAGGAAACGGGTGCGGCCGCGTACTATCGCGACGCGCGCATCGCGCCGATCTATGAAGGCACCAACGGCATCCAGGCGATCGATCTGGTGACCCGAAAACTGCCGCTCGGTGGCGGCGAGCATGTGCATGGCTACATCGACGAACTGGCCGGTATCGCCAATGCCGTGCGAACGTCGAACCTCGAGGGTTTTGGCCGCACCGCCGACACTCTCGATCAGGCGCTCTCCGATTTGACGCAAGCGACGCGTTTCCTGCAGAAATTGTCGGCCGAGGGCCGGACGGAGGAGGCGCTGGCTGGCGCCACGCCGTATCTCCGGCTGATCTCGCTTGCCGCCGGCGGCGCTTATCTGGCGCGGGCCGCTCTTGCCGACCAGGGCCGCATCGCGCTTTGCCGCTTCTTCGCCGAGAACCTGCTTGGCGAAGCCAGCGCTTTGAAGGAGCGCGTCATCGATGGCGCCGGCAGCCTGGCTGCTGCCGCCGAGGCACTGATTTCCGCCTGACCTTCACAAGGAAAACACTGTGACAGACCACATCCTCGTCGAGCGCCAGGGCGCCATCCAGATCATCCGCATGAACCGGCCGGACAAGAAGAACGCGCTGACGCGTGCCATGTATGCGAAAATGTCGGCGGCCCTTGCCGAAGGCGACGCCGATCCGGCGGTCCGCGTCCATGTCTTTCTCGGCGTGCCCGGCGCCTTTTCCTCCGGCAACGACCTTGCCGATTTCATGGTCGTGGCCACCGGCGGCGATGGCGGCACCGAAGTCTGGGATTTCCTGATCGCCCTGGCCGGGGTCGAAAAGCCCATCGTGTCCGGCGTCGACGGTATCGCGGTCGGCATCGGCACCACGATCAACCTGCACTGCGACCTGACTTTCGCGACGCCGCGCACCGTGTTTCGGACCCCCTTCGTCGATCTCGGCCTCGTGCCCGAGGCAGGATCGAGCCTTTTGGCGCCCCGCATCCTGGGCCAGCAGGGTGCTTTCGCCCTGCTCGGTCTCGGTGAGGGCTTTTCGGCCGAGCGCGCGAAGGCCGCCGGGCTGATCTACGAGGTGGTCGAGGAAGGTGGGCTGGAGGCTTCGGTGCTTGCAGCGGCCGGCCAGATCGCGGCCAAGCCACCGCAAGCGCTCAAGATCGCGCGCGACCTGATGCGTGGCTCACGCGACGATCTGGTTGCCCGCATCGGGATAGAGAGCGAGCATTTCCGCGAGCGGCTGAAATCCGACGAGGCGCGCGCCGCCCTCACGGCATTCATGACCAGGAAAAAGGGCTGATGGTTCGTCAGGGATAGAGCCTGGCCTTGTCCCAGCCGCCTGCCGCGTTGCGTGAAAAGACCACGCGGTCATGCAGCCGGAACGGCCGGTCGTGCCAGAATTCGATCGTCTTCGGCACGATCCGGAAGCCCGACCAATGTTTCGGTCGCGGGATTTCGCCGATGGCATAACGCGCCGTGTATTCTGCGACCGCCTTTTCCAGCGCGAAGCGGCTTTCCAGCGGGCGCGATTGCTTCGACGCCCAGGCGCCGATGCGGCTGCCGCGTGGCCGCGTGGCGTAATAGCTGTCGGCTTCCGCATCGCTGACGAGCTCCACCGGACCGCGAATGCGCACCTGGCGGCGCAGCGATTTCCAATGGAAACACATCGCCGCCTTCATGCTGCCAAGAATCTCCTGGCCCTTGGCGCTCTCGAAATTCGTGTAGAACACAAAGCCGCTTTCATCGAACCCCTTGAGCAGCACCATTCTTACGTCCGGCATGCCCTCGGCATCGACGGTCGCCAATGCCACGCCATTGGCATCGTTGATTTCGCTCTTGGTAGCGTCGTCCAGCCATGCGGCAAAGAGGCGAAACGGCTCGCCCGCCTCGGTAAAGTCACTGCTTGTTAACTCTGTGTCACTCATAGTTTTTCTCAAATTGTCACGAGACCAGGGAGGTTGCCGATTGTCGCGTATCGCGCAAGCTTTTGACAGCAGGCAATGGGGCGTTATCGCTTCAGCCAGCACGAAAGCGGCGATCGTGGCAGTCGCCCTGCCGCTCGCGGCTTGCGGTGCAGGTGGCTTCAGCCTGGAGAAGGCCGAAGTCGACCGCTCGATCCTGACCAGCAGCACATCGGCTTCGCCCAAGCCGGCCGATTCGGATCGGGACTCCGACCAGACGACGATCGGCAATGCGGTATCGTCCGCCGATATCGAGCAACTCGGCGGCCAGGCGGTGCCGTGGGCGAACACCGGCACCGGGTCGCGCGGCTCCATCACCGAACTGGCGGAATTGAAGGACAGCGGCCAGACCTGCCGCCGCTTCAAGGTTTCGCGCGAAAGCTTTGACGGCGTTGCCATGTTCCAGGGCGAACTCTGTCTTGCCGGTGCCGGCGGCTGGCGCATGCAGGGCTTCAAGGCACTCTGATTTTCCGCCGTTGATATGAAGGTCCGCTACTGGAATTTCTTCCTATGCGAGCGCATATAGGGGGCAAGTATGGACTCAACTCATTTCCAGGGCAGGAAGCATGCGCGACCCCTATGAGGTGCTGGGCGTTGCAAAGAACGCATCGGCCAAGGACATAAAATCGGCGTACCGGAAACTCGCCAAGAAGCATCATCCGGACCAGAATCCGAATGATCCCAAGGCGAAGGACCGTTTTGCCGCGGCCAATCAGGCCTATGAGGTCATCGGCGACGAGAAGAACCGTGCGGCTTTCGATCGTGGCGAGATCGACGCCGACGGCAAGCCGCGTTTCCAGGGTTTTGAAGGCGCGGCGGGCGGTGGCGACCCCTTTGCCGGGTTCCGCCGCCAGCAACAGGGCGCCGGAGGCTCGCGATTCGAGTTCCGCTCGGGCCGTCCGGGCGGCGATCCGTTCGACGGCAATAGCGATATCTTCAGCCAGATCTTCGGCGATGCCTTTTCAGGCGCGCGCGGGCCAGGCGCGGGCGACCGCCGCCAGACGGCGACAGCAGCCGACCTGAACGTCACGCTCGACGTCACCATCGAGGAAGCGGCCAATGCCGAGAAGGTGACGGCGATGTTCCCGGATGGCCGCAAGGTTGCGGTCAAGCTGCCGGCCTATGTCGAGGATGGCCAGACCATCCGGCTGAAGGGCCAGGGCGAGCAGGGACCGGGCCAACCCGGCGACGCACTGGTCAAGATCCATATCCGCCGGCATCCACGTTACCGCATCGAAGGCCGTGACCTGCACGCCGACCTGCCGGTTTCGCTGGCCGATGCGGTGCTGGGCGCCAAGGTGCCGGTCGAGACGCCGACAGGCAGGCTTGCGGTCAACGTTCCCGCCTGGTCGAGCTCGGACAAGGTCCTGCGGCTCAAGGGCAGGGGCTTGCCGGAGAAGGCCGGGGGCCATGGCGATCTCTATGCCCATGTGCGCATCATGCTGCCGGAAGGCGGCGACAGCGCGCTGGAATCGCTGTTGCGCGGCCAAAAAGGCTGATCGAGAGCTTTTGTCCCCCGAACTGTCCGCTTTGAACGCTTGAAGGGGCTGTATGCCTGTGCGATAGGCACTCCACAAAGCAGATATCTTGCGGAGAACACGCATATGGCGGGTGGACAGGGCCTGATGGCCGGCAAGCGCGGCCTGATTCTTGGCGTCGCCAACAACAGGTCGATCGCTTATGGCATTGCCAAAGCCTGCGTCGATCACGGCGCCGAGATCGCGCTGACCTATCAGGGCGAAGCCTTCAAGAAGCGCGTCGAGCCGCTGGCGGCGGAACTGGGCGCCTTTGTCGCCGGCCATTGCGACGTAACCGATCCGGCGAGCCTGGACGAGGTCTTCGCCAATGTCGCCAAGCATTGGGGCAAGCTCGACTTCCTCGTGCACGCCATTGCCTTTTCCGATAAGGACGAGCTGACCGGCCGCTATGTCGAGACGACGCGCGACAATTTCCTGCGCACCATGGACATTTCAGTCTATTCCTTCACCACCATCGCCAAGCGCGCCGAAGCGCTGATGACCGAGGGTGGTTCGCTGCTGACGCTGACCTATTACGGCGCCGAGAAGGTCATGCCGCACTATAACGTCATGGGCGTCGCCAAGGCGGCACTGGAGGCCAGCGTGCGTTATCTCGCTGTCGACCTTGGCGCCAAGAAAATTCGTGTCAATGCCATCTCGGCCGGCCCGATCAAGACGCTTGCCGCCTCCGGCATCGGCGACTTCCGCTACATCCTGAAGTGGAACGAATACAATTCGCCGCTGAAGCAGACGGTCACGCAGGAAGAGGTCGGCGATTCCGGCGTCTATTTCCTGTCCGACCTGTCGCGTGGCGTCACCGGCGAAGTGCACCATGTCGATTCCGGCTACCACGTCGTCGGCATGAAAGCGGTCGACGCTCCAGATATTTCGACGGTCAAGGATTAGGTCTCCCCGCCTTTCCTCCTTCCAGGCCCTGGCCCGATCTCCGGAAGAGCTGATGTACCCGCTGGTTTATATCGTGCGCCACGGCCAGACCGCGTGGAATGCCGAGTTCCGGCTTCAGGGCCAGGCCGATACCGATCTCAATGCTCTCGGCCGCGAACAGGCGAGCGCAAACGGGCATCGGCTGGCCGAACTCGTCGGCGCTCCCCAGGAATTCGACTTCGTCGCCAGTCCGATGAGACGCACGCGCGAAACGATGGAACGCATCCGCGCCGCCATGAGGCTCGATCCGCTCGCCTATCGAACCGATATCAGACTGATTGAAGTCAATTTCGGCGATTGGCAGAGTTTTACCTTCGCCGAGCTTGAGAGGCAGTCGCCCGGCGCGAGCCGATCCCGCGCGCTGGACAAGTGGAATTTTCAGCCGCCAGGTGAAGGCGCGGAGAGTTACCAGATGCTGCTCGAACGGGTGAAGCCATGCTTCGGTGAACTTCGGGGGCAGACGATTTGCGTGACGCACGGGGGCGTCATGCGCACCCTGTTTCGCTTCGTGCTTGATATGCCCGAGGACGAAGCCGCGAACCTGGAGATACCGCAGGATCGCGTGCTCAAACTTGAAGGCAGGAGCCTGGAGTGGCTTTAGGACGCCGGTGACGCCAACTCCTAGTTCGTGTCGCTGTCACCCGGCAGCTGCATGTCGGTGACGACGTTTTCGCCATCAGTCACATCGTAAGCAATGACGATGTCCATCCCCGGCTTCAGCGCATCGAGATCGGTTTCGGCGTTCAGCTTGTAGGATTTGCCGTCGTCCAGCGTCAGCGTCAGCGCATCCTTGTCGATCTTCTTGATCAGGCCTTCGGTCTGCCCGGCAAAGGCGGCGGTGGAGAGCAGCAGCGTGGCGGCAACAGCGCCAATCAGGGTACGCATCATCGTCCTCTTTGGTCATTGCGCCGGCCTGGGTGGCGGCGGATCCTCAACGGCGAATGGAGGAGAGCAGAAACCAACCGAATGTGTCAAAACTAAATCCGTCGGATCACAGTTTGACCACTGTGGAAAACGCCAATAGAAGGCTGGCTTCAGCCGGTTTCGATGCCGGGCAGGGCACTTTCCATGTCTCACAACACGTTCGGCCATCTTTTCCGCGTCACCACCTGGGGCGAGAGCCATGGCGCGGCGCTCGGCTGCGTGGTCGATGGTTGTCCGCCGGGTATCCGTTTCACGCGCGATGAAATCCAGGCCGAACTCGACAAGCGCCGCCCGGGCCAGTCGCGCTTCGTCACGCAGCGCCGCGAGCCGGACGAGGTGAAGATCCTCTCAGGCTTCGTCTTGGACGAGGACGGAGAGACGATGATCACCACCGGCACGCCGGTGTCGATGCTGATCGAGAATGTCGACCAGCGCTCCAAGGACTATGGCGAGATCGCCCGCCAGTACCGGCCCGGGCATGCCGACTACACCTATGACGTCAAATACGGCGTGCGCGACTATCGCGGTGGCGGCCGCTCCTCGGCGCGCGAGACCGCTGCCAGGGTCGCTGCCGGCGCGCTCGCCCGCAAGGTGGTGCCGGGCATGGTGGTGCGCGGCGCGCTCGTGTCGATGGGCGAAAAGTCCATCGACCGCGCCAACTGGAACTGGAATTTCATCGGCGATGCCGAGAACCCGTTCTTCACGCCGGATCCGGCTTCGATTCCTGTTTTCACGCGGTACCTCGACGGCATCCGCAAGGCCGGTTCCTCGGTCGGCGCGGTGATCGAGATCGTCGCCGACGGTGTGCCTGCCGGCCTCGGCGCGCCGATCTACGCCAAGCTCGACCAGGACATCGCGTCCGGCCTGATGTCGATCAACGCCGTCAAGGGCGTCGAGATCGGCAATGGTTTCGAGGCCGCCCGCATCACCGGCGAACAGAATGCCGACGAGATGCGCATGGGCAATGACGGCAAGCCGGTGTTCCTGTCCAACAACGCCGGCGGCATCCTGGGCGGCATCTCGACGGGCCAGGCGATCGTCGCCCGTTTTGCGGTGAAGCCGACGTCGTCGATCCTGACGCCCCGGAAGTCGATCGACAAGGACGGCAACGACGTGGAGGTGATGACCAAGGGTCGCCACGATCCCTGCGTCGGCATCCGAGCCGTGCCGATCGGCGAGGCCATGGTTGCCTGCGCCATTGCCGACCACTATCTGCGGCATCGAGGACAGACGGGGAAGGGAATAGGCGGTAGGGAATAGGCAGTAGTCAGTGGTCAGCTGCCAGCCCGACCCTTTTATTCCCTAACCCTAGCCCAGTCCCTATTCCCTGCGAGCGAAGCGAGCATTCCATGTCTTACGACCAGAAGAAGATTGTCGAAGCCATCCGCGCCTTCGAACGCGGCGAGATCGTCGTCGTCATGGACGATGACGGGCGCGAGAACGAGGGCGACCTGATCGTCGCCGCCGTCCATTGCACGCCGGAGAAGATGGCCTTCATCGTTCGCAACACGTCGGGTATCGTCTGCACGCCGATGCCGCGCGAGGAGGCTAAGCGGCTGAACCTCGCGCCGATGGTGGCCGACAATGATTCGGCCCACACCACCGCCTTTACCGTCAGCGTCGACTTCAAGCATGGCACGACGACAGGCATTTCGGCCGACGACCGCACGCTGACCGTGCGCAACCTCGCCAACGGCAATGTCGGCGCCTCCGATTTCGTCCGCCCTGGCCACATCTTCCCGCTCATCGCGCGCGAGGGCGGCGTCTTGATGCGCTCGGGTCATACCGAGGCGGCGGTCGATTTGTGCAAGCTCGCCGGCCTGCCGCCGATCGGCGTGATCTCGGAACTGGTCAACGACGACGGCACCGTCAAGCGCGGCCCGCAGGTCGCGGCTTTCGCCGAGGAGCATGGCCTCAAGCAGGTATCGGTCGCCGACCTCATCGCTTACCGGCAGCGCAAGGAGACCCTGGTCGAGCGCGTCGCCTGCTCCGACATCGAGACGCTGGGTGGCAAGGCCCAGGTCTTCACCTACACGCTGCCCTGGGACACGATGCATCACGTCGCCATCGTCTTCGGCGACATCCGCGATGGCGAGGAGGTGCCGGTGCGGCTGCATTCGGAGGATGTGGTGACCGACGTGTTCGGAACCAGCCACCGGCTCGACGGCATCATGAAGGCGATGGGCGAACGCAAGCGCGGCGTCATCGTCTATCTCAGGGAAGGCTCGGTCGGCGTTGCCCACCAGGAGCGCAACCGGCCGGCGCCAGGCGACCGCGAGGACCATGAAGAGGCGCGCCGGCGCGAGAGCGAATGGCGCGAGATCGGCCTTGGCGCCCAGATCCTGAAGGACCTCGGCATTTCCTCGATCAACCTGATTGCCTCGCGCGAGCGCCACTATGTCGGCCTCGAAGGCTTTGGCATCCACATCGCTAAGACCGAGATCATCTGAGCTCGACAAACCCCGCCTGTCACTCGGCCGGGATTGCCGCCTCGCATCGTTCCAACTCGCATTCGTGGGTGGCGAGGCTGCGCTGGCCGAGCAGCACCGTGATCAGCGCGATAGCGCCTGACGTCACCGAGACCCAGAATCCGTTCTGGGCGCCGAATGCATCCACCACGGCGCCGGCGGCGAAGGAGCCCAGCGCCATGCCGATGCCGATCCCGGTGGTTACCCAGGTGATGCCTTCGGTCAGCATCGCTTCCGGGACATGCCGCTCGATCAGGCCGAAGGCGGTGATGAAGGTCGGCGAGATCGCCACGCCACTGATGAAGACAGTCAGCGCGAGCGCTGGCACGGTGCTGGCGGTAAGCGGCAGCAGTGTGCCGAGCGCGACCAAGGCAACCGCGATGGCGAGCTGGCGCTGCAGCGGTGCTTTCAGGTTGAGCGCGCCGATGATGATGCCGAGCACGAAGGAGCCCAGCGCATAGACGCCGATGACGAGACTGGCAGTGCCCGGCTGGCCGAGTTCCTTGGTGATCGCCACTGTGCTCACCTCCGTCGTCGCGAAGGTCGCGCCGATGAAGATCATGGCGAAGGTGATGATTTGAACCGGCCCCAGGCGGATTGCCGAGCCGCTGGAGCCATGGTCCACCGGCCGCACTTGCGGCTCGGTCGAACGCTGCAGAATGAAGGCTGTCGAGCCCAAGGCGAGGAACAGCGTGCTGACGAGCACGCCCGCTTCCGGGAACAGCGCGGCGCTGAGGCCCACAGATAGCGATGCGCCGGCGATATAGACCAGTTCGTCCGCCGCCGACTCGAAGGCGAAGGCGGTGTTCATCTCGGACCGGCCCCGGAAAATCTCGGTCCAGCGCGCCCGCACCATGGCCGGCATGCTTGGCATTGCCGCGGCCAGCAGCGCCGACGCGAACAGCGTCCATACCGGCCAGTCTTGATTGGCCGATGCGATCAGGGCCGCGAATGCGAGCACGGAGATGATGGTGGTGGGTACGACAACCCGCGTCTGGCCGAGGCGGTCGACCAACCTCGATATTTGCGGCGCCAGGAAGGCATTGGCCAAGGCGAATGTCGCCGAAACCGCACCCGCCAGCCAGTATTCGCCACGCGTCTGCGACAGCATCGCCACGATGCCGATCGGCGCCATGGCGATCGGCAGGCGCGCCATGAAGCCGGCGGCGGCAAAGCCCGTGGCTCCGGGAGCGCGAAAGATTTCCGAATAGGGGTTTTGCATGATCCTGTTCCTCGACAAGGGGCGATTCGACAATTACATACGAGACGTATAAGTGTTAAATAGAGCATACGTCGCGTATGTCAATTGGCATACGGAGCGTATGTAAGTAAGGCCAGAAGCATGCATCGACCGCGCAAGGAGATGATCGCCGAGACACGCGCCAAGCTGATCGCCGCGGCGCGCCAGGCTTTCGGCACCATCGGCTATGCCGAAGCGTCGATGGATGATTTCACCGCGTCGGCCGGGCTGACGCGCGGCGCCCTTTACCATCACTTCGGCGACAAGAAGGGACTGCTTGAGGCGGTTATCGCCGAAATCGACGCGGAAATGGCGGCCCGGGTGAATGAGGTCGCGTCGCGGGCGCCGACCCGCTGGCAGCATTTCGTCGACGAATGCACCACCTATATCGAAATGGCGCTGGAGCCGGAAATCCAGCGCATCATGTTCCGGGATGGTCCGGCTGTGCTGGGCGATCCGGCACTGTGGTCGAATGCCAATGCCTGCGTCGGTTCAATGACCGATCATCTGACAGCGCTGCAGCGGGAAGGGGTGGTCGTCCCCGGCGTCGACCCGGAGTCGGCAGCGCGGCTGATCAATGGGGCGAGCAGCCAGGCCGCGCAGCGCATCGCCAATTCGCAAGATCCCGAAACGACATCGAAGATGGTGGTGGCCGCGTTCAAGCAATTGCTCGAAGGCCTGCTGAAAAAGCCGGAAGCGCTTTCAAGATGAACCACCATGGCAGTCCCGCCACTGCCTGCAATTGACAATAGCCGGTTTGAGCGCATCCTCCGCAGCCATCTCTGAGGGGAGATTCGGGGCATGTGGGATTTCGATATCGGCAGGTCGGTGTCCATCATGATGCGGACCTGGCCTTTCATTGTCTTTCGCATGATCGTCTATTTCGGCATCACGCTGGCCTACATCGTGGCCACCGGCACCGGCGCCTCCGTCGGCTATGGCGTCGGCCATATTTCTACCGATCCCGACGGACCATTGTCTTTTGCGATGTGGGGCGGCGTGGTCGGTTTCGGCATCGTCTCGATCGCCGTCTACTGGATCCGCGAATACATCCTCTACGTCGTTAAGGCGGGCCATATCGCCGTCATGGTGCATCTGATCGACGGCCATGATATTCCCAACGGCCAGAACCAGATCGCCTACGCGAAAGAGGTCGTGACCGAGCGTTTTGCCGAGGCCAACATCCTTTTCGTCGTCGACCAATTGGTCAAGGGCGCCATACGCGCCATCACCGGCCTGCTCGGCGGCATCGCGGCCTTCCTGCCCATTCCTGGCCTGAGCGGCCTGGTTTCGTTCCTCAACACGGTGATTCGCCTGTCGCTGACCTATGTCGACGAGATCATTCTCGGCTACAACATCCGCATCAGTTCGTCCTCGCCGTTCGAAACCGCGCGCCAAGGCGTTGTGCTCTACGCCCAGAACGGCAAGACCATGGTCAAGAATGCCGTCTGGCTAGGGGTCATCATGTGGGGCATGTCGTTTGTGATTTTCCTGCTGATGCTGGCTCCGGCAGCCGCTATTCTTTACGTCATGCCCGGGCAGCTCGCCGGCTGGGCTTTCGTGCTGGCAATCGTCTTTGCCTGGGCTTTCAAGGCGGCCTTCATCGAGCCGTTCGCCATTGCCTGCCTGATGCAGGTCTATTTCAAGACCATCGAGGGTCAGGTGCCCGATGCCGCCTGGGACGCCAGGCTGGCCGAAGCCTCGTCGAAGTTCAGGGAACTCAAGGACAAGGCACTGGCTTCTTTCGGTGGCTCACGGTGGGGCACTGCCGGCGCGACGAGCTGATCAACCGGGCTGGCGGGCGCACCGGCGACGGTGCCGAGGCGCGCCACTGCTGATTTGAGCGGCGCTTCGCCTTGCCCGCGAAAAGTCTCGCTCATGATAAGCTCGGGCAACGGCAGCCGCCGGCCCCAGCCGTGTGTTTCGAGATCCGGCTTCGGTGCGAACTCGGAAACACGGCCGACGCAGAGATAGGCGATCGGTGTCACCTGATCGGGAATGGCCAGCAAGCTTTTCAGCGCTTGCGCCTCGATGATGCTGACCCAGCCGACGCCAACGCCTTCGGCGCGTGCCGCCAGCCAGAAATTCTGCACCGCGCAGACCGTGCTGTAGAGATCCATCTCCGGATTGTGCCAGCGCCCCAGCGGCGAGCCTTTCGAGCGTTCGCGGTCGCAGGTGATGCAGATGTTGAGCGCGCTTTCGCAAATGCCTTCGAGCTTGAGCTTGCGGTAGAGCGCCTGCCGTTCTGCCTCGATTTCAGGCAGTTCCCGTTCTCGCGCGGCCAGGAACAGGTCGCGCACTTCCGCCCGCCGCGCGGCATCGCGAATGACGATGAAATTCCAAGGTTGCATGAAGCCGACCGATGGCGCGTGGTGGGCGGCAAGCAGCAGCCGCGCCAGCACCTCGTCGTCGATGGCCTCCGATGTAAAATGGCTGCGGACGTCGCGCCGCGTGAAGATGGCGCGGTAAACAGCGTCGCGCGCAATCTGGTCAAATCCATCGCCCATTGGAGCGGTCATAGCTTCCGGCATCGCTTGTCCCCTTGCGATTGCAATCGATGTCATCCGCCTGACCATGCGGATGACGATGCCTGCCCGGCCGGTCTTCTGGCTCGGGATCAACCCGCGTCCGGTGCCTTCCCGTCATCGACAGTGGCATTTACCGGCGCGGTCCCCCTCACAGCGTTGGGCACGCCACGGAGTTCAACCGTGTTCCCGATTCTCCCGCCAGGGCATTTGCAGCCAAGTGGAATCACTTGGCGTCGCAAAATGCGGCTAAAACAAACAGACCGGCAGGCACCAGGCAGTAGCGGCAGTCTTACTCCGAAGGGCCGGCGACGCCAATGCCCGCAGCGACATGAATGGACGCAGGTTCGATTTTCCCCAGCGATCAAGCTGCAACGCATGGCCATCACGGCGCCGGGGCACTAGATAGGGGGCATGGCCACCCGTCTCTACACGCACCCGATCTTTCTCGAACACATCACCCCGCCCGGTCACCCCGAGCGGCCCGACCGCCTGCGCGCCATAGAGCGCGTGCTCGACGACGAAGCTTTTGCCGCGCTTGACCGCGTCGAGGCACCGCAAGGCGACGAGGCGACCATCCTCTACGCGCATCCCGCCGATTTCGTCGCGCGTGTCCGCGCCGCCATCCCCGACGAAGGCATTGCCCGCATCGACGCAGACACCACCGCCAGCCCGAAAAGCTGGCAGGCGGTGATTACGGCGATCGGTGCCGCCAATGCCGCCGTCGACGACGTCTTTGCGGGCCGCGCCGACAACGTCTTCGTCGCCGCCCGTCCGCCCGGCCACCATGCCGAAAAGACCACGGCCATGGGCTTCTGCTTCTTCAACACGGCGGCAATCGCAGCGCGCCATGCGCAGAAGAAGCACGGCGCCGAGCGTGTCGCCGTCGTCGACTGGGACGTGCACCACGGCAACGGCACGCAGGATATTTTTTGGGACGATCCCTCGGTGCTCTATTGCTCGACGCACCAGATGCCGCTTTATCCCGGCACGGGCGCGAAGAGTGAGACCGGCGCCGGCAACATCGTCAATGCGCCGCTGGCGCCTCGGACCGGCAGCGAGGTGTTTCGCGATGCGTTCCTGTCGCGCGTGCTGCCGGCACTCGACAATTTCGCGCCGGATCTGATTATCATTTCGGCCGGCTTCGACGCGCACCATCGCGACCCGCTGGCGGAAATCAATCTGACCGAGAACGATTTCGACTGGGCGACCGGCCAGCTGATGCAGCGCGCCGCAATCCACGGCGGCAACCGGCTCGTCAGCCTGCTCGAGGGCGGCTACGATCTGCAGGGATTGGCATTTTCGGTCGCCGCCCATGTCGGGCGACTGATGAAAGGATGAATGATGACCGGTGAGATCAACGAAGACGTCAAGGCGATGAGCTTTGAACAGGCACTCGACGCACTGGAGAAGATCGTCGATGATCTGGAGCGTGGCGACGTACCGCTCGACCAGTCGATCCGGATTTACGAGCGCGGCGAGGCGCTGAAGGTTCATTGCGACCGGCTGCTGAAGGCCGCCGAGGACAAGGTCGAGAAGATCAGGCTGTCGCGCGACGGCAAGCCGGTTGGAACCGAGCCGCTCGACGCGGACTGAGGTCCGGAGCAGCCTTATCGGTTTTTGGACACGATCATCATTGAGGATACAGTTCGTCCCGATTGAAACGGACAAGAGGAGATACGGAAGCGATGTGCAGAAACATCAAGACCCTGTTCAATTTTGATCCGCCGGCAACCAACGACGAAGTCCGCGACGCGGCACTGCAGTTTGTCCGCAAGCTGAGCGGCACGACGCGGCCTTCTGCCAAGAACCAGCATGCGTTCGATCATGCGGTCGAAGCCATCGCGGCATCCGCACGCGAATTGCTCGATTCCCTCGAAACCCACCAGCATCCTCGCAATCGCGAAGAGGTGGCGGCCAAATTAAAAGCGAAAGCGGCGATCCGGTTCGCCTGATATGCCCAAGCGCCACTGACCGCTGACGAGGAGAGTTCATGAGCTTCTTCCCCGGCAAGGACCCTGAGGCCGGCGATGCCTTCGCCAGCGACCAGATCGAGCTGATGGTTATCCCTAACGCCAAGGACATTGGCGGTTTCGAGGTGCGTCGCGCCTTGCCGACCGCCAAGCGGCGCTTGGTCGGGCCGTTCATCTTCTTCGATCGAATGGGTCCCGCGATCATGCGCGCCGGCCAGGCGCTCGATGTCCGCCCGCACCCGCATATCGGCCTGTCGACCGTGACCTATCTGTTCGACGGCACGATCAGGCATCGCGATTCGCTCGGCACCGAGATGGTCATCCAACCCGGCGACGTGAACCTGATGACGGCTGGTCGCGGCATCGTCCACTCCGAGCGCACGCCGCAGGAATTGCGCGGCGCGCCGATGTCGATCTCCGGCCTGCAGACCTGGTTGGCTCTGCCGGACGGCAAGGAAGAGGTGGCGCCGGTGTTCGAGAACACAGCGGCGCTGCGGCTTCCCGAAATCGACGCCGAAGGCGTCAGCGGCCGCGTCGTCATCGGCGATTTCCAGGGTTTGCGGTCTCCGGTGCGGGCCGATTCCGAGACACTCTATGCAGATTTGCGGCTGGCGCCCGGCGCCAGCGTCAAAATCCCGGCCGATGCCGAGGAGCGCGCCATCTACACGCTGGAGGGCGAGGTCTCGATTTCGGGTGATGTCTTTCCAGCGGAACGGCTGCTGGTGTTCCGGCCCGGTGACGAGATCGTCATATCGTCATCGACGGGTGCGCATTTCATGCTATTCGGCGGCGCGTCTCTCGGTTCGAAGCGCTACATCTGGTGGAATTTCGTTTCCTCGTCCAAGGAGCGCATCGAGCAGGCCAAGCAGGAATGGAAGACCGGCCGCTTCGATATCGTTCCTGGCGATGAGAAAGAATTCATCCCGTTGCCGGAAGGCTGAGAAGATCGGTGAGGGGCTGACCGTCCGCGTCAGCGACACGCATTTACTTTCGCCGGCCGGCGGCCTATCCCGCCGATGAACAGAAAGTCTGGGCCCAACGTGAACGCAACGCCGCATACGCCGCTTCTCGATAGGGTTCGCGTCCCGGCCGACCTGCGCACGCTGGCCGAGAGCGACTTGCCGCAACTGGCATCAGAGCTTCGCCTCGAACTGATCGACGCGGTGTCGCGCACCGGCGGCCATCTCGGTGCCGGCCTTGGCGTGGTCGAACTAACGGTGGCACTGCATTATGTCTTCAACACACCCGATGACCGGCTGATCTGGGATGTCGGCCATCAGGCCTATCCGCACAAGATACTGACGGGCCGTCGCGACCGCATCCGCACCTTGCGCCAGGAAGGCGGGTTGTCCGGCTTCACCCGCCGAGCCGAGAGCGAATATGACCCGTTCGGCGCCGCCCATTCCTCGACATCGATATCGGCCGGCCTCGGCATGGCCGCCGCCCGCGACCTCTCAGGTGGCCGCAACAATGTCATCTCCGTCATCGGCGACGGCGCCATGTCGGCCGGCATGGCTTATGAGGCGATGAACAATGCCGGCGCGCTCGATGCGCGCCTCATCGTCATCCTCAACGACAATGACATGTCGATCGCCCTGCCAACCGGCGCCATGAGCGCCTATCTGGCGCGTCTGGCTTCCGGCAAGGCCTATGTCGGCCTGCGCGACTTCGGCAAGAAGCTGACCTCCTATCTCGGCAAGCGAGCCGATCGAGCCATCACCCGCGCGGTCGAGCATGCGCGCGGTTACGTCACCGGCGGCACCTTGTTCGAGGAACTCGGCTTCTATCACATCGGCCCGATTGACGGTCACAATCTGGAGCATCTCATCCCGGTCCTGAAAAATGTCCGTGACAACGGCAAGGGTCCGGTGCTGATCCATGTCGTCACCCAGAAGGGCAAGGGCTACGCGCCGGCGGAAGCGGCCGCCGACAAGTATCATGGCGTCAACAAATTCGACGTCATCACCGGCGCACAGGCCAAGGCGCCGGCCAATGCACCGGCCTACACCAAGGTGTTTGCCGAAAGCCTGATCCAGGAGGGCCGCGAGGACGACCGCATCGTCGCCGTCACCGCCGCCATGCCGGGCGGCACCGGCCTCGACCTGTTCGGCGAGGTGTTTCCGTCAAGGACTTTCGACGTCGGCATTGCCGAGCAGCATGCGGTGACCTTCGCCGCCGGCCTGGCGACGGAAGGCTACAAGCCCTTCGCCGCGATCTATTCGACCTTCCTGCAGCGCGCCTACGATCAGGTCGTCCATGACGTCGCGATCCAGAAACTGCCGGTGCGTTTCCCCATCGATCGCGCCGGCTTTGTGGGCGCCGACGGTGCCACCCATTGCGGCGCGTTCGACACCACCTTCCTGGCAAGCCTGCCGGGCTTTGTCGTAATGGCCGCGGCCGACGAGGCGGAATTGCGTCACATGGTGCGCACCGCCGCCAGCTACGACGACGGGCCGATCGCCTTCCGCTATCCGCGCGGCAACGGCGTCGGCGTCGACATGCCCGAGCGAGGCTCTGTTCTGGAGATCGGCAAAGGCCGCATCGTCCGGGAAGGCAGCAAGGTTGCCCTCCTGTCCTTCGGCACAAGGCTGCAGGATTGCCTCATCGCAGCCGAGGAACTCGGCGCGGCCGGGCTTTCCACCACGGTCGCCGATGCCCGTTTCGCCAAGCCGCTCGACCAGGATCTGATCCGGCGGCTGGCCCGCTCGCATGAGGTTCTGGTGACGGTGGAGGAGGGCGCCATTGGCGGCTTCGCCAGCCATGTGCTGCAATTCCTCGCCCATGAAGGACTGCTCGAAAGCGGCCTGAAGGTACGCCCGCTGGTGCTGCCGGATGCCTTCACCGACCACGCCAAGCCAGAGAAGATGTATGCCGATGCTGGTCTCGACGTCGCCGGAATCGTGCGCACCGTATTCACCGCGCTCGGCCATACGGTCCGCGCCCAGCGCGCCTGAATCAAAACCTCAACGGTTTGAATCAGTTTGCCGGCTCGATTTCGTAACATATTGTTAACGTTGCTGTTTGGCGTTTTGCTTACCCTGTCCCTTGGCCGTTTTTCAACGCCGCCCTGCTAGATCACGGCCAGGCAGGGAGACAACGAGAATGAAGACGCTTCTATGCGGCGTGGCCTTGTTGGCGGTTATGGTCGTACCGGCTGCCGCCGAAACGCCCTACGACCGCAATCTCGAAAAGGCGGCGATAGGCATTGTCGCCGGCAAGATGGGCGATATCCGCGGCGGCTTTTCCTACAAGCAAATTCCGCAGCTTGTGGTGCCGCCGGATCCTTCGCCTGTATCACCTGTTGCGACCGGGCATGCGCGTGAGCAGGCTTCAGGGGCTCGAGACGACGGTCTGTCTCCAGCCATCGAGCGCCAGGCTCCGCGAACCATCTTCTAAAACCACATGTGGCGTACGCAGCGGCCGTCGCGCGGCAGATCGTCGTACGTGTCGAGGCCATCGAAATGGTCGATCGGCAGATCGGCGACGGCCTCGGGGGGCGCCAACCGGACATTGACGGCCATGCGTCTTCGACCCGAGGCGCTGGCGCGCAGTCCGCGCCAGCCGAGCACGCAGGCGCAGCGCGGGCAAAACAGGATCTCAAGCGACGGCTCTTCCTTTCCAGCGCGCGTATAGCTGCCCATCGGCCCCGAAACGCGAATGCGTTCGTCGACATAATCATAGGCCCAGAGCGCGCCATAGCGGCGGCAAAGCGTGCAGTTGCAGGCCGTCACCGGGCCGGGGTCGCCCTCCAGCGTCCAGTGGGCGGCGCCACAGTGGCAGGTTCCCGTCAGCATTCGTTCTCCTTCGAGTTGCGACAAACAGAGGGCTCTTCGTGGCCAATATTCTGCCGGACCCGGCATGATGGGCGCAAGCCGCGGCCTGGTTCGATGCACCAGCCGCTCTCGTAGGATCACTTTGGTCCATCTAATGTCCTTGCCTTCACCGCGGGCTTTCGTCAGAGAAGGCCGATGAACTCGCCTCTGCCAGCCAGCACACGCCAGCGGCTCGACGACCTGCTCGTCCAGCGCGGGCTGTTTGCCAGCCGCTCGCGCGCCCGCGACGCGGTGGAGCGCGGCACGGTGACGGTCGACGGCGCCATAGCCCGCAAGCCCGGCCAGAACGTTTCGCCGCAATGCGTTGTCGCCATCGACGATCCGGCGCAAGCCTATGTCTCGCGCGCCGCGCTCAAGCTGATCGCCGGGCTCGACCATTTTAGCCTCGACCCGGCCGGTCGCGAGGCCCTCGACATCGGCGCCTCGACCGGCGGTTTCACCCAGGTGCTGCTCGAACGCGGCGCGTCCCATGTCACGGCAATCGATGTCGGGCATGGCCAGATGCATCCTGATGTCGGTGGTGATCCGCGCGTGACCGTGATCGAGGGCCTGAACGCGCGCGATCTCACCGTTGCCGATCTTGCCGGCCGCAATCCGGATTTCATCGTTTCCGACGTCAGTTTCATCTCGCTGAAACTGGCGCTGCCGCCGGCACTCGCCATTGCCAAGCCCGGCGCCGGTGCGATCTTTCTGGTCAAGCCGCAATTCGAGGCCGGTCGCGAGGCGATCGGCAAGGGCGGTTTGTTGAAGGATCCCTTCGATGCCGCCCGTGTCGCGGGCCTGCTGCAGGATTGGCTGGATGCCGTTCCCGGCTGGCGCTCGCTTGGCCTGCATCTGTCGCCGATCGAAGGTGGCGACGGCAATCGCGAATTCCTGCTCGGTGGGATCAAGGACCGATGAGCGTACGCTTCACAATACGAAAGCTCGGATCGCAGGGCGACGGCATCGCCGAGACCGAGAGCGGCGATCTGTTCATTCCCTTCACGCTGCCGGGCGAGATCGTCACCGCCGCGCGCGAGCGGGATCGCGCCACGCTGATGGCGGTGCTGGAAGCCTCTCCGCTGCGCGTCGAACCAGCCTGCCGCCATTTCACCGAATGCGGCGGCTGTGCCCTCCAGCATTTCGAGACCGAAGCCTATCGCCGATGGAAACGCGAAAAGGTGGTGCACGCATTGAAGGGCAAGGGCATCGAGTGCGAGATTGGCGAACTGGTCGCCTGCGCGCCGCAGTCGCGCCGCCGCGTCGTGCTTGCCGCCCGGCGCACGGACGCAGGCATGCTGCTCGGCTTCAATCGCCATCTGTCGCCCGAGATCATCTCCATATCCGAATGCCCGATCTCACTGCCCGAGATCGTCGCGGCACTCGGCCAGCTGAGGGCGCTGGCCGAATTGATATGCGCCACCACCAAATCGTTCCGGATGGCGGTCACCGTTACGGGTTCCGGCCTCGACATCGCGGTGCACGAGTCAGGCAAGCTCGGCGAACACCAGCGCCGTATCGCCTCCAACTTTGTCATTGCGCAAGGCTTTGTCAGGCTGTCCATCGATGACGAGATCGTCATCGAACCAAGGAAGCCCGTGGTCATGTTCGGCAGTGTTGCGGTCGCCGTGCCGCCCGGCGCCTTTCTGCAGGCGACGGAGGCCGCCGAACGGACCATGGCCGAGATCGTCGGCGGACATC
Organism: Mesorhizobium sp. B2-5-7; assembly: GCF_006440875.1. Taxonomy (NCBI): domain Bacteria; kingdom Pseudomonadati; phylum Pseudomonadota; class Alphaproteobacteria; order Hyphomicrobiales; family Phyllobacteriaceae; genus Mesorhizobium; species Mesorhizobium sp. B2-5-7. Next base: position 427,726 of record NZ_VFUO01000006.1, read on the forward strand.
TGAAGCGTGCAAAAAAAATTGCCGATCTCTTTGCCGGTTGCGGCAGCTTTGCCTTGCGGCTGGCGACGAAATCGGAAGTCCATGCGGTCGAAGGCGACGCGGCCGCGCTTTCGGCGCTCGACCGGGGATCACGTTTCGCGACCGGCCTCAAGCGGGTGACGGGCGAACGACGCGACCTGTTTCGCCGGCCACTGACCTTCAAGGAGTTGAACGCCTTCGACGGCCTTGTCTTCGATCCGCCGCGGGCCGGCGCCGAAGACCAGTCGACGCAGATCGCCCGCTCGGACGTTCCATACGTTGCCGCGGTGTCCTGCAACCCGGTGACGCTGGCCCGCGACCTGCGCATTCTCATCGACGGCGGCTATACCTTGACCAGCGTGACGCCAATCGATCAGTTCCTGTGGTCGCCACATGTCGAGGCGGTCGCCTTGCTGGAAAAACCCAAGAAGAGGCGCGGCTGAGCACGTTTCGTTCAGACTACTGAGCCACAGAAAACCGCGCTTCCCAAACGCTGCTGCGGGATCCTCCGGTTAAAGCGACTCCAGGAAGAATGGGTAGCGGTTTTCCGTCCGGAATTGCGTCGAAATGAAGAGAGAGCGGTTCAGCGATTCTATCAAACACCGAACCGCTCTAAAAAAGCCGCCGAACGCCTGTAATGCCTGAACCGTACGGTCCAGGCAGGCTCAATCTACGAGCTTTGCAGCATTCGCGAAGGTTTTCGGCGTGCCGCCTCGCTGGTTGACCGACTGCCAGACATTCGGATTCTGCTGCGATTGACGTTTCAGGAAGTAGTAGCCGGTTGCGTTCCAAGGCCTGATTTGGTCGACCATATTGTCGAGGACAAGATCGCCTTTATCGGTTTTCACCGTCAGGATGGTGTGGCCCTCATTGTTGAGATCGCGCACGACCGTCATCAACAGCGCTTGTCGGGGAAATCCAGCCTCTTGAAGGAGCTTGCGTTTGTAGAGTGCGTAGATCTTGCAATCGCCTTTGCCGTCAACCGGATAATCCCAATGGTCCGCCATCGTGCCCCAGTGATCGAAATTGCTGACGGGTTTGATGGCGCTGTTCGCCTTCTGATTTATCCGCTTGAGGATGCGGAAGGTCCGCGCTGTCAGCTTGACATTCGCGGCCGGCAGAGCCGGCACCTTGCACTCTTTTGGGCGGCGATGACAGAAATCGATCCAACCGTAGGGGACGCTGGTGCTTCCACCCACGGAGGCAGAGCGCGACCCATCCATGGAAGATTGGGTCGATCGCGACTTGAACAAAGTCGACTGGGCCGACGCCGGACTGGCCAGCAGCGATGCCGCACCAATCAACGAAACAAAGCCAAGCAGGAGAGCCAGGACGGGGGAGTGCCGCATTGCCAAAACCACCACCGCAACGAGGAACTGGTGCTGCGTTCGTGCGCGAGAGGCAGCCCAGGCAGTCAAAGACCTAATAATTTGTTAATGTGGATTGTGTCCACTTCAAGGTCCCAGCCGCCGAAAAGCCGGTCCCTGTCAGGCCGGCCCCTGTCAGGATGACAATGGGCATGGTGGAGGGCGCCTGCATCCGGAAACGTCACGGCGGGTGATGACACCGGAACGGCACCGAGTTTCAAACCCGCGTGCCGCCGACCGTCATCTGGTTCATCCTGAGATGCGGCTGGCCAACGCCGACGGGTACGCCCTGGCCGGCCTTGCCGCACATGCCGATGCCGTTGTCGAGCTTCATGTCGTTGCCGACCATCGAGACGCGGTGCATGGCATCAGGCCCGTTGCCGATCAGCATCGCGCCTTTGATTGGCTGCGTCACCTTGCCGTTCTCGATCATGTAGGCCTCGGTGCAGCCGAACACGAATTTGCCCGACGTGATGTCGACCTGGCCACCGCCGAAGGACACGGCGTAGATGCCGTTCTTGACGGAGGCGATGATTTCGTCCGGTTCCATGTCGCCTGAGGTCATGTAAGTGTTGGTCATGCGCGGCATCGGCTGGTGCGCATAGCCTTCTCGCCGGCCATTGCCGGTGGCTTTCATGCCCATCAGCCGGGCATTCTGCCGGTCCTGCATGTAGCCGACCAGTTTGCCGTCCTCGATCAAGACGTTGCGGGCCGAAGGCGTGCCTTCGTCGTCGACGGTGAGTGAGCCGCGCCGCTCTGGGATGGTGCCGTCGTCGACGACCGTCACCCCCTTGGCGGCCACCTGCTGCCCCATCAGGCCGGCGAACGCCGACGTCTTCTTGCGGTTGAAATCGCCTTCAAGACCATGACCGACGGCTTCGTGCAGCATCACGCCCGGCCAGCCATTGGATAGCACGATATCGAAAGTGCCTGCCGGGGCCGGGATTGCCTCCAGGTTGACCACCGCTTGCCGGAGCGCCTCCCTGGCGGCGTGCTTCCAACTATCCTCGATCAGGAATTCGCCGAATGCCTTGCGCCCGCCCATGCCATAGGAGCCGCTTTCCTGGCGGTCGCCGTCGCCGACGACGACCGAGACGTTGACGCGGACCATCGGCCTGATATCGCGCACTATCTGGCCGTCGGCACGAACGATCTCGACATGCTGCCAGGACGCGGCGATCGAGGCCGTTACCTGGCGCACGCGTGGATCCTCGGCGCGCAGCCAGGCGTCGATTTCTTGCAGCAGCTTCGCCTTGGCCTCGAAGGAAGGCGAGGGGATCGGGTTCTCGTCGCCGTAGAGATGGCGGTTGGTACGGGCGGGGGCTGCCGCAAGCGTGCCGGAATAGCCACCCTTGACGGTCGAGACGGCTTCGGCCGCGCGCAGCAGCGACGCCTCGGACAGGTCGCTGGAATGAGCGTAGCCGCTGGCCTCGCCGGCGACGGCCCGCAGGCCAAAGCCCTGGTCGGTGTTGAAATTGGCGGTCTTCAGTTTGCCATTGTCGAACATCAGCGCTTCGCTCTCGCTGTATTCGAGGAAAAGCTCGCCGTCGTCCGCGCCCTTGATGGTGTCAGCGACGATCTGCTTGATGCGGTCGTCTGAAATGTCGAATTGGCCGATCAGGCTGTTCATGGCGCGTCCGTCCGTGGGATGTTTGCTTTCCCCCGATGTAGGCGTGAAGCCGCGCCCACACAATCGGCAATGACGAATCGGCGCCGACGAATGATTTCGTTCGCTAAACGCAAGGCATGCGTCTGGGGTCGGCAAAAGCCGCGTCCAGGCCTGGTACAGCGTGAAGCCGCGATCAGGGCAGAGCGGCGAAGCCTTCGGCGAAACCCTTGAGGTCGACGGGAATGCCGATACCCTCTTCCGGGGTCTGGAAAACGATGAATGTTGCCGACGTCCCGGTCTTCAGCGTGTCGAGCAGCGGCTTTTCGAGAATGACCTCGGCATAACAGCCGTCCTGGAAGCAGCGCACGAAATAGGCGCGGCCAATGTCCTTGCCGTCGACGTTGAGCCCGAGGCCGTTCGGCAACAGCACGCCGAGCGGCGCCAGCACGCGCAGGATCTCGGCCTTGTTGTCGGCGGTGCGCAGCACGACGACCGAAAGCCCCATCTCCGGACGATCCTCGGCGACGACGTTCTGCATCATCACGCATTGTTCCGAGGTGGCGCCGGCCGGCGTGTCGCAGATGATCGACCATGCGCCATGGGTCGAGCGCACCGTGCCGCTTGGCTGGGCAGCATTGGCGTTGCCGGCGATGGACAGACCGGCCGCGCACAGGACCGCGAGAAACAGGGCGTTTGCCAAGGTTCTCGAAAGGCCCAGTCGCGTATGCCTCAGTCTCGAAAGCCAAGAGTTCATGACGGCTCCATTGCGAATCACGGCACTTTAAGCCGCGCCAATGCCAAGTAAAGGACGAGACCGTGGCCGAACTGTCCCTAAAAAGGCAATGCGGCGCTTTTCCTTGCCAAATTCGCCTGAATTACGACGCTTTGCGGGTGTCGCCGGCACAAGGCGTGCGGCCCGCCGAACATACGCGATTCGCCACTACGGCCATTGCCCCGGAAGAGCCACGTCAGCTTGCGCGCAAAAATGCCGCACGGTTTCGACCGCTCCTTTCTTGCGGAGGGAAAAAGAGTATGGTTTGAACCAGCTTGAGACTGTCCGGGATTCCCGTCCCGGCATTGTTCGTTATTCTCGCGGGCACAGCCGGCGAGAGACTGGGAGACGAAGAGGGCGATGAGAAAATTCCTAGCGAGCACCGGTGCTGCTGCCACGTTCCTCGCCTGCGGATCCGCTTATGCGGACCAGCCCAGGCCGTGGGAGACCGGCTTCCAGGCGCCTGCGACCGACATGATGCGGCAGATCGAATGGTTCGGAAACTACACGATGTGGTTTATCATCCCGGTCACGGTCCTTGTGCTGTTTCTGCTGATCTACTGCATAGTCAAATTCCGCGCGAGCGCCAATCCGACCCCGTCCAAGACCAGCCACAACACGCTGATCGAGGTGATCTGGACCATCGGCCCTGTCGTCATCCTGCTTTGCCTCGCCATCCCCTCGTTCCAACTCCTGACCGCCCAATATACGCCGCCGGAAGAGGCCAAGCTGACCGTCAAGGCAACCGGCAACCAGTGGAACTGGGATTACGAATACCAGACCGACAACACGCTCGCCTTCAATTCGGCCATTCTTCAGGATGGCGATCGCGCCAAGGCCGGCAAGGAGGATCGCGCGGTCTATCCGCGCCTGCTCGCCGTCGACAACGAGCTGGTCGTGCCGGTCAACACGATGACCCGCGTGCTTGTCACCGCGACCGACGTGATCCATTCCTTTGCCGTGCCGTCCTTCGGCATCAAGATCGACGCCGTTCCCGGCCGCACCAACGAGACCTGGTTCAAGGCGGAGAAAGAAGGCCTCTACTACGGTCAGTGCTCGCAGCTCTGCGGCAAGGACCATGCCTTCATGCCGATCGCCGTTCGTGTGGTGTCGGACACGCAGTTCAAGACCTGGCTGGCCGCGGCCAAGACCGACCTGCCAGGTGCCAACAAGACGCTCATGGCCGAGGTCGATGGCCAGAACAAGGTAGCGGCCGCCGGCAACTGATGCCGCGGGTTAGCAAGATTTAGGGAACGGAGCGGAACATGGCAGACGCTGCAGCTCACGACGGGCACGACCACAAGCCGTATCATGGCTGGGTGCGCTGGGTTTATTCGACCAACCACAAGGATATTGGTACGCTCTACCTGATCTTCGCGATCATGGCCGGCATAATCGGCGGCGCGCTTTCGGTCGCCATCCGCATGGAGCTGCAGGAGCCTGGCATCCAGATCTTCAGCGGTCTTGCGCAGATGGTCTATGGCATGAACGGCGACGCCGCGATCGACGGCGGCAAGAGCATGTACAATGCGTTTGCCACCGCGCACGCGCTGATCATGATTTTCTTCATGGTCATGCCGGCCCTGATCGGCGGTTTCGCCAACTGGATGGTGCCGATCATGATCGGTGCTCCCGACATGGCGTTCCCGCGCATGAACAACATCTCTTTCTGGCTGCTGCCGCCGGCCTTCATCCTGTTGCTCACCTCGATGTTCGTGCCGAGTGCGCCCGGCGCCTTTGGCGTGGGCGGCGGCTGGACGCTCTATCCGCCGCTGTCAACTTCGGGCCAGCCCGGACCGGCGATGGATCTGGCGATCCTGTCGATCCACATCGCCGGCGCCTCCTCGATCCTCGGCGCCATCAACTTCATCACCACCATCTTCAACATGCGTGCCCCCGGCATGACGCTGCACAAGATGCCGCTGTTTGCCTGGTCGGTGCTGGTCACCGCCTTCCTGCTCTTGCTGTCGCTGCCGGTCCTGGCCGGCGGCATCACCATGCTGCTCACCGACCGCAACTTCGGCACGACCTTCTTCGCGCCTGACGGTGGTGGTGACCCGATCCTGTTCCAGCACCTGTTCTGGTTCTTTGGCCACCCGGAAGTATACATCCTGATCTTGCCGGGTTTCGGCATCATCAGCCATATCGTCTCGACCTTCTCGAGGAAGCCGGTATTCGGTTATCTCGGCATGGCTTATGCCATGGTCGCGATCGGCGCGGTCGGCTTCATCGTCTGGGCGCACCATATGTATACGACGGGCCTGTCGCTCGATACGCAGCGCTACTTCGTCTTCGCCACCATGGTCATCGCGGTGCCGACAGGCGTGAAGATCTTTTCCTGGATCGCAACCATGTGGGGCGGATCGATCTCGTTCAAGCCGCCGATGCTGTGGGCGCTGGGCTTCATCTTCCTGTTCACGATCGGTGGCGTCACCGGTGTCCAGCTGGCCAATGCCGGCCTCGACCGGTCGCTGCATGACACGTATTTCGTCATTGCCCACTTCCACTACGTACTGTCGCTGGGCGCGGTGTTCGCCATCTTCGCCGGCTGGTACTACTGGTTCCCGAAGATGACCGGCTACATGTACTCGCCCGTCATCGCCAACACCCATTTTTGGGTCATGTTCGTCGGCGTGAACCTGATCTTTTTCCCGCAGCACTTCCTCGGCCTCGCCGGTATGCCGCGCCGCACCATCGACTATCCTGACGCGTTTGCGGGCTGGAACATGGTTTCGTCCTACGGTTCGTATATTTCGGCCGTCGGTGTGGTGATCTTCCTCTATGGCGTGTTCGAAGCCTTCCAGAAGAAGCGGATCGCCGGCGCCAACCCGTGGGGTGAGGGTGCTACCACGCTCGAATGGCAGCTGCCTTCGCCGCCGCCGTTCCACCAGTGGGAGCAGCTGCCGAAGATCAAGTAAGGCGGCTCCCGCTCGAATACAAAACCGCCGGCCCGCCGGCGGTTTTGGCCAACGGAATGATGGACTTGAGTACGCATGGCCCTAGTCGACAAAACCAGCATTGACGAAGCGGGCTTCCGTATGTCGGAAGCTACGGCGGGCGATTTCTTCGCCCTGCTGAAGCCGCGCGTCATGTCGCTGGTGGTGTTCACCGCCTTTGTCGGACTGGTCGCGGCACCGATGACCATCAATCCGCTGCTGGCGGTGATCGCCATCCTTGCCATTGCGATTGGGGCCGGCGCCTCTGGCGCGCTCAACATGTGGTACGACGCCGACATCGACGCGGTGATGACCAGGACCGCTAGCCGCCCGGTGCCTTCCGGCCGGATCCAGCCGCACGAGGCGCTGAGCTTCGGCCTGGTGTTGTCGGTGCTGTCGGTGATGACGCTGGGCGTGTTGGTCAACTGGTTGTCGGCGACGCTGCTGGCCTTCACCATCTTCTTCTATGCCGTGGTCTACACGATGTGGCTGAAACGCTCGACACCGCAGAACATTGTCATTGGCGGTGCAGCGGGCGCCATCCCGCCGGTTATCGGCTGGGCCGCGGTGACCGGGTCGGTCAGCCTCGAAAGCATCATCCTGTTCCTGATCATTTTCCTGTGGACGCCGCCGCATTTCTGGGCGCTCGCGCTGTTCAAGTCCGAGGACTATGGCCGCGCCGGCATCCCGATGATGCCCAACGTCGCCGGCCATGCATCGACCCGCCGTCAGATTTTCGCCTACGCGCTGGTGCTGGCCCCGGTCGGCGTGCTGCCCTGGCTGCTCGGCTATACGACGCCGTTCTACGGCGTGGCCGCCTTGCTGTTGGGGGCTGGTTTCGTCTGGTATGCGTGGAAAGTGCTTGGCATGGCCGACGATGACCGCGTCATGAAGCCGGCCAAGGCCCTGTTCGCCTATTCGCTGCTCTATCTCTTCGCAATCTTCGCCGCCTATCTGGCTGACAGTGTCGTCGAACGCGCGCTTGCCATGGGTGGGGCATGACCATGGCCGAGAAAGAACTCGAAACGGTCACCTTGACCGACCGCCAGAAGAAGGCCCAGCGCAGCCGTTCCATCGCCATCGGCGTGGCGCTGGCGGTGCTGGTCGTGATCTTCTACATCGCGACAATCGTGAAGTTCGGCCACAATTTGTCGGGCTCGATGTGATGAGCGCCGAGACGTCCAAGAAGACGGTAGGCAAGACCGGCAACCGCGTTGTCGCGGCTGTCTGCCTTGCCTTCTTCACCGGCATGATCGGCATGGCCTATGCAGCCGTGCCGCTCTACAAGATGTTTTGCCAGGCGACCGGCTATGGCGGCACGACGCAACGTGTCGAGAAGCAATATGCCGGCCGCGTGCTCGACCGCGAAATCACCGTCCGCTTCGATGCCAACATCGCCGGCGTGCCATGGGAGTTCCAGCCGGTCCAGCGCTCGATGACCATGAAGATCGGGCAGACCGTGCAGGCGCATTATCAGGCGACCAACAAGTTCGATCGCCCCGTCACCGGCCGCGCAACCTTCAACGTGCAGCCGGAACTGGCGGGTCCGTACTTCAACAAGGTCGAATGCTTCTGCTTCACCGACACGACGCTGAAGCCGGGCGAGACGCTGGACATGCCGGTCCTGTTCTATGTGGACCCCGACATCGTGAATGTGCCGGAACTGAAGGACGTGAAGACGATCACCCTTTCCTATACGATGTTCCCGGTCGAGAAGACCAAGCCGGTGGCGTCGTCCGGGCCGGCCCAGGGCAATAGCAAGACAGTTTCAGATACCGAAGGAAATCTCGGGGGTTGATATGGCAGACGCGCACGCAAAACCACACCATGACTACCATCTCGTCGACCCGAGCCCGTGGCCTTTTCTGGGATCGGTAGGGGCGCTTGTCACCGCTTTTGGCGGTGTCTGCCTCATGGAATACCTGAAAGGCGGCTCCTTCCCGATCTTCGGCGTCAACATCGCCAATCCGTGGCTGTTCTTCATCGGCATTGTGATCGTGCTGTACACCATGTTCGCCTGGTGGTCGGACACCATCAAGGAAGCGCATGAAGGCCACCATACGCGCGTCGTGTCGCTGCACCTGCGCTACGGCATGATCATGTTCATCGCCTCGGAGGTGATGTTCTTCGTTGCCTGGTTCTGGGCCTATTTCGATGCCAGCCTTTTTGCCGGTGAGGTGCAGAACTATGCGCGCCACACGTTTACCGGTGGTGTCTGGCCGCCGAAGGGCATGGAGGTTCTCGATCCTTTCCATTTGCCGCTCTACAACACCATCATCCTGCTGCTGTCGGGCACCACGGTCACCTGGGCGCACCACTCGCTCATCCATGGCGACCGCAAGGGCCTGATCAACGGCTTGGTGCTGACCGTCGGGCTTGGCATGCTGTTCACCATGGTGCAGGCTTACGAGTACATGCACGCGCCGTTCGGCTTCAAGGATTCCATCTACGGCGCCACCTTCTTCATGGCGACCGGCTTCCATGGCTTCCATGTCATCATCGGCACCATCTTCCTGCTGGTCTGCCTGATCCGGGCGATGAAGGGCGACTTCACCCCCAAGCAGCATTTCGGCTTCGAGGCGGCCGCCTGGTATTGGCACTTCGTTGACGTGGTCTGGCTGTTCCTGTTCGCCTCGATCTACGTCTGGGGATCGGTCGGCGCGGTGATCGAAGGCCACTGATTCAGCCTTCTGGATTTCGAGTTCGTTAGGGCGGCCGCGGCGACGGGGCCGCCTTTCTTCTTTTCGGCGCAAGGATCGCCAATCGATGAAAGATGCGGCTGACTTCAATTTGCGCATTTTATCGTCTTGGCATTCCGGCTCTTGCCGCTGAGAAGGTCTGGTGCGCGTCCACGAAGCGAGCGGTTCGGCTGGTGGGGCTGGCTGCTTCAATTGGTCGACTGGACCGATGGCTGCATTGGGGTTACGGAGTCCGACATGGACCAAATCTGGGCGATGGTGGCCGATGGGGCGCCGATCGAGATCGAGCAATAGCCATGAATGACGGCACTACGCATGAGTGAAGACAAGGCGATCTGGCCTCCGATCGATCCGATTTCGGCCGGCCTGCACGGCCGCTGCCCGCGTTGCGGCGAGGGGCGGCTGTTTTCCGGCTTTCTCACCGTCGGCAAGCGCTGCGTCAATTGCGGCCTCGACTATTCCTACGCCGATGCCGGCGATGGACCGGCCGTGTTCGTCATCCTGATCATCGGCTTCATCATCGTCGGTCTGGCGCTCTGGGTGGAAGTGACGCTGAGCCCGCCGCTCTGGCTGCATCTGCTGATATGGATCCCACTGGCCCTGGTGCTGTGTCTCACGGCGCTTCGGCTGATCAAGGGCGTGCTGCTCACCCTGCAATACAGCAACAAAGCAGCCGAGGGTCGGCTGGATCGCGGCGAATGAGCGAAGCGTCTCTGAAAGACCGCGGCCATTCGCGGCCACGATCGGCACTGTTGTTCGTCCTTGGCCTTGTGCTGTTCTTGATTCTGCTGGCGCTGGGCACCTGGCAGGTCCAGCGCCTGCACTGGAAGGAAGGCCTGCTGCAGACCATCGACCAGCGCACCCATTCGGCGCCACGACCGCTTTCCGAGGTCGAGAAGGAATTCGCCTCGACCGGCGACGTCGACTACACGCCGGTCACGGTCACCGGCACTTTCCTGCATTCCGGCGAGCGGCATTTCTACGCGACCTGGGAAGGGGATGCCGGGTTCAATGTCTATACGCCGCTGGCCCTAGACGACGGCCGTTTCGTCCTGATCAACCGCGGCTTTGTTCCCTACGACCTCAAGGATGCGGCGAAGCGCGCCAAGGGACAGGTAACGGGCAGGGTCACTGTCACCGGCCTTGCCCGCAACCCGCTGCCGGCAAAGCCCTCCATGATGCTTCCCGACAATGATGCGGGGAAGAACATCTTCTACTGGAAGGACCGCGACGTCATGGCTGCGAGCGCCGGCCTGCCGGCTGGGTTCACCTTGGTGCCGATCTTCATCGATGCCGACAAGACGCCAAATCCCGGCGGCCTTCCGGTCGGGGGTGTCACCATCATCGACCTGCCGAACAGCCATCTGCAATATGCCGTCACCTGGTACGGGCTTGCCGCGGCACTCGCCGCGGTGCTTGTCCTCCGGCTTCGCCGGCCCGCGAAAGAGGAATGAACGCAAGCGACGCCTCTCTTTCCACCGATACCCTTGACAGGGCAGGGGTAGGCACCTCATTTCGGCGCTGACCAACCGGCAGGATTTGATGCTTCACACAATCGCCAAGCCTCCTCTGACGATCCGGCTCTGCCAGCCGCGCGGTTTTTGCGCGGGCGTCGACCGTGCCATCCAGATCGTCGTGCTGGCGCTGAAAAAATATGGCGCCCCGGTCTATGTCCGCCACGAAATCGTCCACAACCGCTATGTCGTCGAGGGGCTGCAGAGCCTTGGGGCCGTCTTCATAGAGGAACTTTCCGAAATCCCGGCCGAACATCGGCAGTCGCCGGTCGTCTTCTCCGCGCACGGTGTGCCCAAGTCCGTGCCGGCGGATGCGCAGGCGCGCAACCTGTTCTATCTCGACGCAACCTGTCCGCTGGTCTCCAAGGTCCACAAGCAGGCGATGCGTCACCAGCGGCTTGGCCGCCATGTGCTGTTGATCGGTCATGCTGGGCACCCCGAGGTGATCGGCACAATGGGGCAGTTGCCGGAAGGCGCGGTAACGCTGATCGAGACCGAAGCCGACGCAGCCCGGCTTGTACCGGCCGATCCAAAAGCACTTGGTTTCGTCACCCAGACCACGCTCTCGGTCGAGGATACCGCCGGCATCATTCGCGCGTTGCAGGAGCGCTTTCCGGACCTGCAGGCGCCGGCGGCGGAATCGATCTGCTACGCCACCACCAACCGCCAGGAAGCGGTCAAGGACACCGCCCCGGGTGCTGATCTCTATCTGATCGTCGGCGCCCCCAATTCCTCGAATTCGCGCCGCCTTGTCGAAGTTGCGGAACGGGCAGGTGCCTCGATGTCGCTTCTCGTGCAGCGCGCCGCTGAAATTCCGTGGAATGATATCGGCACCATTTCGACGCTCGGCCTGTCGGCGGGAGCATCGGCGCCGGAGATCATCGTCGACGAGATCATCGACGCGTTCCGCCAGCGTTTCGACGTCACCATCGACCTGGCTGTCACGGCCACCGAAACAGAGGATTTTCCGGTCATGCGGGTACTGCGCGATGTCGAACTGACGCCGGCCGACATGGCCTTCGTCAATGGGACCGCGTGAACGGCCATGGCGGTCTATACCGACGTTGCGGAGGGCGAACTCGGCGCTTTCCTGAAGCACTACCCGGTCGGCGATCTCCTATCCTACAAGGGCATCGCCGAAGGCACCGAGAACTCGAACTTCCTGCTGCACACCTCGAGCGGCTCCTACATCCTGACGCTCTATGAAAAGCGGGTCGAAAAGGCGGATTTACCGTTTTTCCTCGGGCTAATGGGCCATCTCGCCAGCAAGGGGGTGTCCTGCCCGCTGCCGGTGACCGCGCATGACGGCAGCGTCATCGGCACGCTGGCCGGCCGGCCGGCCGTGATCATCACCTTTCTCGAAGGACTTTCGCTGCGGCGACCGGCCGCAACGCATTGCGCCGAGGTCGGCAAGGCGCTGGCGGCGCTGCACCTGGCCGGCGCCGACTTTCCGATGACGCGTCCGAACGCGCTCGCCCTCGACGGCTGGCGCAACCTTTGGGATGCGTCTCGCGGCCGCGCCGACGAGGTCGAGCCGGGCCTTGCGGCCGAGGTCGATGCCGACTTTGCCGATTTCGAGCGGAACTGGCCCAAGGGCCTCCCCGAGGGAATCATTCATGCCGATCTGTTCCCGGACAATGTCTTTTTCCTGGGCGAGAAGCTTTCGGGGCTGATCGATTTCTATTTCGCCTGTGACGATCTCTATGCCTATGATGTCGCCACCTGTCTCAACGCCTGGTGTTTCGAGAAGGATTTTTCCTTCAACCTTACCAAGGGCAAGGCACTGCTTGCCGGTTATCAAAGCGTGCGCCCCCTGAGCGATGACGAGAAAGCGGCGCTACCGATGCTGGCGCGCGGTTCGGCGCTACGCTTCATGCTGACCCGGCTTTACGACTGGCTGACCGTCCCCGATGGCGGACTGGTGATGAAACGCGACCCGTCCGAATATATCCGAAGGATGCGGTTCCACCGGGCGATCAGATTTCCTTCGGAATATGGATTGGCCGAAAACGGGGTGTCATGAGCAAGCAGGTTGAAATCTTTACCGATGGCGCCTGTTCGGGCAATCCCGGCCCCGGCGGCTGGGGCGCCATCCTGCGCTTCAACGGCACCACCAAGGAACTCTTCGGCGGCGAGGCCGAAACCACCAACAACCGCATGGAATTGCTGGCGGCCATTTCGGCGCTGAATGCGTTGAAGGAGCCTTGCACGGTCGAGCTTCATACCGACAGCAAATACGTCATGGACGGAATTTCCAAATGGATCCATGGCTGGAAGAAGAATGGCTGGAAGACCGCCGACAAGAAGCCGGTCAAGAACGGCGAACTCTGGCAGGCGCTGGACGAGGCCAACCGGCGCCACAAGGTCACCTGGAACTGGGTGAAGGGCCATGCCGGCCACATCGAGAACGAGCGCGCCGACGAACTGGCAAGGGAAGGCATGGCGCCGTTCAAGAAAGGGCCTTTCAGGCCGGTAGTGTCGGCGCCAAAGCCGGATGTCCAGGCAAAGCAGCCGCTGGCCCCGAAGGCGCGTCGTTCGACCCAGAGCTATTGAGCTTCTGGCACTCGCTGCGCCCGGCCGACAGGAGAATTTCTGTTATGCCGATCGCCTATTACATCACCCATCCTCAGGTTCAGATCGACGCCAGCGTGCCCGTGCCGGATTGGGGTCTATCCGACATCGGTCGTGCCAGGGCGCATGCAATGCTGAACCAGCCGTGGATCGCATCGATCGGGCGTGTGGTGTCGTCGGGCGAACGCAAGGCCGTTGAAACCGCCGAGGTGCTCGGGCGGCACCTCGACCTTGCGGTGCAGGTGAGGGAACGGATGCATGAGAACGACCGGTCGGCGACGGGTTTCCTGCCGCCTCCGGAGTTCGAGGCGGTCGCCGACCGGTTCTTCGCCAATCCGCACGAAAGCATTCGTGGCTGGGAGCGGGCCATCGACGCACAGCAGCGCATCGTGAGCGAGGTCGAGGCCGTCCTCGGTGCCGGCGGCAGCAACATCGCCCTTGTCGGACATGGCGGTGTCGGTACGCTCCTGCTACTGTCGCTCAGCGGCAGGCAAATCAGCCGCGAAGCCGATCAGCTGGCGGGCGGCGGCAACTATTTCGCCTTCGATACCCACACGCGCCAAATTATTCATGGATGGCGACCGATCGACAGGCTGTCCTGATCGGCGTACCGCAGCCGTACTCGTAGCGCAAGGACAGGCTCTTCTCGCGACATCGCAGTTGCTCGAGGATGTGGATGGGAGTAATATTTCCCACTATCGAGCAATGCAAGAGAGGACGCAGCGTGGCGAACGTTGAAAAAATGAGCGTGGCTGTGACCCCACAACAGGCAGCCCTGATGCGCGAGGCCGTGGAGGCGGGCGAGTATGCCACTGCAAGCGAGATCGTGCGTGAAGCGATGCGGGATTGGCTGGCCAAGCGCGAACTGCGGCATGACGATGTTCGCCGGCTGAGACGGTTGTGGGATGAAGGCAAGGCAAGCGGGAGACCGGAGCCTGTGGATTTCGACGTGTTGCGAAAGGAAGCTCGGCGAGAGCTGACGGAAACCTCGCGGAATGGCCGTTAGGCTAGTCTGGTCACCCGCGGCCAAGGCTGACCTCATCGACATCTACGTGACGATAGGCAGCGAAAACATACGGGCGGCCGATCGTTACTACGATCAGTTAGAAGCGCGGGCCATGCAGCTGGCAGACCAGCCGCGCATGGGTGTCAGGCGACCGGATATCAGGCCTTCCGCACGAATGCTGGTGGAGGCGCCTTTTGTACTGCTCTACGAAACGATTCCAAACACGGACGATGGCCCAGTGGAGTGGGTTGAAATCGTCCGTGTGGTCGACGGGCGGCGGGATCTGAACAGTCTGTTCTAGCTGTCTACCGGATCAGCAGCGCCGTACCGTAGAGCCCGACCGCGAACACCGTGTGCGAGACCAGATTGAGGGCGCGGACCCGCATCGGATTCGGCCGCTTCGAGGCCGCCCAGCCGGCGCCCATGCCTGGCGCCAGCAGGAACCAGCCGGCGCCGACGGTAACGATGCCGAGGATGAAGGCCGGCAGGAAGGTCGGCGCGGCCAGCCAGCCCGCGCCCGCCAGCATCACCAGGATTATGCCGTAGGCGATGCCGACGAAGTAATGGAAGGCCCAGCCCAGCGCCTGTTCATACGCGTAGGGCGCCGCATCGCCGATATCGTCGTGAAACACCTTGTCGCGGAGGTGCCAGACCCAGCGCCCGACCGGCCCCCAGTTCGGGCGTGGCTGGCCGAACGCCTTGTGCAGGAAGAAGGCCCAGAGATCCATCAGGACGGTCGCGCCGACGCCGATCGCGACAGCGCGCCAGAAGATGTCAAACATCGTAGGATCCCCCCGAAAACCGGCAATTCTGGAGCGCGGCTGCTTGTCACGCGAGGCCGGCCATTGCGGCCTCGCGTGATTGGCCGTCGAAGTTCAGAGCTGGCCCAGAATATGAGCCGCGCCGGACTCGTCGACGCCGGGTTTGGTCTCGACATTGAGCGCGGTAACCTTGCCGTCGTCGATAATCATCGAAAACCGCTTCGAGCGCAGGCCCATGCCGCCACCGGAATAGTCGGCGTCGAGGCCGACCGCCTTGGCGAAATCGCCATTGCCGTCGGCGAGGAACAGGATCTTGCCTTCGCCGCCGGTGAAGCGCGCCCAGGCGCCCATGACGTGGACGTCATTGACCGAAACGACGGCGATGGTGTCGACGCCGCGCGCCAGGATCGCGTCATGGTTCTCGAGATAGCCGGGCAGGTGGTTGTTGCTGCAGGTCGGCGTGAAGGCGCCGGGAACGCCGAACAGCACCACTTTCTTGCCCGGAAAAATCTCGGCCGATGTGATCGGCTTGGCGCCGTCCGCGGTCATGGTCTTGAAGGTCGCCTCGGGCAGCTTGTCGCCAACGGAGATGGTCATGAATTCCTCGCTTGGGATGGGAAGGACGCGTGCTTGCGTAGCGAACTCGGCGGCTTCCTGCAACCATCGCGGCGTCTTCAAGGGAAAGGCAGCAACCCTTCGACCGCGCCCGCCGAACTCGTCAACGTGTAGTGAAGCCCGCCGTCGGTCGGCGTCGTCGAAGGGCGATCGAGGATCGGCACGGTGAAGATCAGCTTGCCGTCCTTTTCCGAGCGGGAAGGTGTGCCGAACATATAGTCGCGCTCGCCGGCAACGAAGAAATCCGCTGCCTGCGGATCGCCAGGAAAACTTGCCTCGACAACCAGCGTCTCGTGATCGCCGGGCAGCACCTTGATGCCGAAGTCAGGCTTTGCCGCCGCCGGCAGTGCGGTGAAACTCGCCTTCACCAACGCCGCGTCGTCGGCATTATCGGGATCGGAAGCGGGGTCGACGCTCAGCCGTGTCTGCACGGGGATGCAGATGGATTCGCAAATGCCGAGAAAGACGTCGGCATCGATGACCGCCGGCTGGTTCGGCGCCGCCAGCGTGAACGTCACGGGCAAGGAAACCGGATAATTGTAACCGGCCCATTTGCCATAGCCATCATCGTGGCGCTGCGGCGCGGGAAAAGACAGTGTCGCATCGGCTATATTGGTGCTGGCCGAAACGTCGAGCTGCGGCGGCACACCTGCATCGCCCGGGTCGCGCCAATAAGTCTTCCAGCCGGGTTTGAGCGCGATATCGAGAACACCGTATATGCGGCCTGCGTCGTCCGGCTTGCCTGATGTCACCAGCCGCACCTTGCCGCCTTCGCTGTTGTACCAGGCGGATGAGGAGGCGCTGGCGGGGAGGGCGGACGCCAATCCAATGGCGGCGCCGAGCAACAGGATTTTCGAGCTTTGCATGACGGTGATTTGATCGTCCCTTCGTGGCCGCGCAATGATTTCATGGCCGTGCTGATATCATATTTGCGTGACCTTCGCGGGCAAGCCAAGGCCGGACTCGCAATATGAGCTTTGGTCGAATCCGCTACGGCGCATCTTTTCGGCGCCGGGGAAACGCGTTACCTTCCCTGGCATGGATTTGTTGCGCCACAAAAAGACAGCCGCCGGCCGCGGCTTTCTCGACGATCAGTTCCTGATTGCCATGCCTGGTATGAAGGACGACCGTTTCACGCGCTCGGTCATCTACATCTGCGCCCATAGCGATGAAGGCGCGATGGGCCTGATCATCAACCAGACGCAGCAGATGCTGTTCCCGGACCTTCTGGTACAGCTTGGCATCATGAACGAGCAGGAGGCGATCCGCCTGCCGGCACAGGCGCGCGATTTCGTCGTGCGCAATGGCGGGCCTGTCGACCGCAGCCGGGGCTTCGTCCTGCATTCGGGCGACTACCGTGTGGATTCCTCGCTCACCGTTTCCGACGACATCTGCCTGACCGCGACCGTCGACATACTGCGGGCGATATCGTCAGGGCGCGGGCCGCGCCGCGCGCTCATGGCGCTCGGTTATTCCGGCTGGGGCGCCGGCCAGTTGGAAACCGAGATCGCTGAGAACGGCTGGTTGACCTGCCCGGCGACGCCGGAATTGCTGTTCGATGCCGACATCGAACGCAAATACGACCGGATTCTCGCCTCCATCGGCATCGATCTCGCCCATCTCAGCCTGGCCGCCGGGCACGCTTGAGCCTCGTCTTTGCCGGCCAGGGTCCCTTCGCCAGGTAAGGCGCAGCCGGAACGCTGCGCCGTTAGCGCAATCTCATCCCATGGCGATGCGCGAGAGCTGTTCAGGCTTGGAATTGCGTAAACAGGCGAAACCGCGTGTCCGGCTTGTTATCCGCTATGCCGGCTCATAGCCGTACGCTCCGTCCTCACGCATCACGCGGCCGATGCCCGGCCAGCCAAGGTGCGCTCCGGCGATCCATGTTCCAGCCTCGGCCGCGTCGCGGAAAACCTTCTGGCGCGTTGCGCGTGCGATCGCTTGGTCGTCGTCATAGCCCCAACTCAACGCGGGATTGCCAAACTGCAAGGCCGGCACATGAACGATGTCCCCGAAGAACAGGAAGCGGGCCTCGTTCGTGTCGAAAGCGTAGCCGATGTGACCGGGAGCATGACCCGGCAGGGCAACTGCTCGCAGTCGCTTGGCCACCTGGTCGCCATTCCGCACGGGCTTCAAAATGGATCTGAACCGCGCAAGGTCTGTTTCGGCGAGAAAGCTCTCCACAGCTTCCTCGGCGATTACGATCGCTTTCAAATTCGGAAAGAGCACCCGGTCGTCCCGGGTCAAAAGCCCGTACACATGATCCTGGTGGGCATGGGTGAGAGCCAAGACCGTGATCGAGGCAGGATCGATGCTGGCTTCGGCTAGCGTCCGCTCGAGGCGTCCTGTTGTTGAGGCCCAGCCGCCTCCTCCACTGTCGATCAGAATGCCGTCAACGCCTGGACCTGCGAGGGCAAAGCAATTGACGGAAAGGCGGAGCGCCCCTGCCTGCGCGACTTGCGGCACCGGTTTGTTGCGCGGGCCGTGCAGAAGGTCCGCCGGCATCTCGATATAGCCGTCCGAGAGCGACCAGACCCGCCAGGCGCCGGTGGTGCAGCCGAGGACGTTATCGCTGCGGAACGTTACGATCATAGAGTACCTCAATCTGCCGTTGCCGATCAAAGCTAGGACAGAGTCACCTATGAGGATAGGCCTGTTGCACAGCAAGGCCTCATGAGTGATACTCATGAATGATGAGAAGCGAACTGAACGAACTCGCCGCGTTCGCGATGGTCGCCCGGGAACGAAGCTTTACACGAGCCGCGGCAAAACTAGGCGTGTCTCAATCTGCGCTGAGTCACACTATCCGTGGGCTCGAGCAGCGGCTCGAGCTGCGGCTTTTGGCTCGAACGACGAAGAGCGTCGCGCCAACAGCCGCAGGGGCCGCTCTCTTGAAAGACCTGTCTCCGGCGCTTGAGCAAATCGCTGCTGCCCTTGACGGAGCGCGAAGCCTCAGGCGGCGCCCTGCGGGGCGCCTTCGAATTGTGATGTCACGCTCGGCCGCCGTAATGGTGCTGCTGCCACGGCTCGCGGCATTCGCCCAGGCCTACCCCGATATCGTTCTCGACGTTGTCACCACGACAGGCCCTGTAGACCTCGTTGCCGGCGAGTTCGATGCCGGTATCCAGCTCGGCGAGTATATTCAGAAAGACATGATCGCGGTACGCGTCACGCCGGAGTTGCGGCTGGCTGTGGTGGGATCGCCTGGTTATTTCTCATCACGAAGAATCCCGCAAAAGCCGAGGGATCTCAAGGATCATCAATGCATAGCCCTGCGTCTTCCAGGCGGTCCATCTCGGTGGGAGTTCGAGCGGGCGAGAAAGTCGGTCACGATCAACGCCAGCGGCTCGCTCATAATCGACGATACTCACCTGGTGATTCAGGCGGCGCTCGCCGGCGTTGGTCTCGGTCTCGCCTATGAAGAGCAAGTCGCGGAGTATATCGCGGAGCGACGGCTTGTCCGCGTCCTGGAGGAATGGACGCCGCCAATCGCAGGCTTTTTCCTGTATTATCCCAGTCGTCAGCTTCAGCCAGCGGCGCTGTCAGCATTGGTCAATGCGCTGCGACTCTCGCAACAATAGTGATGCATGTCGTTGTTCCGGAACCGAGGACACTTCCGGGTGACAGGCATTAGGCCTGCGTGAGCGGATACTGCTCCTTCAGCGTCTTCAGCACCTGGTCGCCCGGCATCGGCGCGCCGAACATGAAGCTCTGGACATATTCGCAGCCCATCTGGCGCAGCTCCAGCGCATCGCGCTCGTCCGATATGCCCTCAGCGACTACCGAAAGGCCGAGCTCATGCGCCATGTTGACCATGGATTTGAGCAACACCGCGCGTTTTGGCGTGCTGTCGTCGACGAAGCTCTTGTCGATCTTGATGGTGTCGAACGGGAACCGCGTCAGATAGGCGAGCGATGAATAGCCGGTGCCGAAATCGTCCAGCGACAGGCCGATGCCGAGCTGCTTGAGCTTGGTCAGCACATGGGCCGTCTGCTCGGGGTTGTCCATGACCAGCGACTCGGTCAGTTCGAGCCGGAAGCAGCGCGGCTTCAGATTGGCGCGCGCGATCACGGAACGCACGTCGCTGACCAGGTCGCGGCGGATGAGCTGGCGGCTTGACAAGTTGACCGACACCGACAGCGGCGCGTCGCCGATCTGCTTTTGCCATCCTGCCAGATCCTCGGCCGCCTGCTGCATGGCAAACAGCCCAAGCTGCACGATCAGCCCGCAGCTTTCCGCGACCGGGATGAAATCGGCCGGCGGGATCATGCCGCGGCGCGGATGGTCCCAGCGCAGCAGGGCCTCGAAGCCGGCGACGCTGCCATCCTCGAGCCGCACGATCGGCTGGTAGGCCAGCGTGAATTCGCGCCGCTCGATGGCGCGCCGCAGATCGGATTCGAACTGCAGGCGATCGGTGCCGACGGTGCGGAACGCCGGGCGGAACGGCTCGATCCTGTCGCCGCCGAAGCGCTTGGCCTGGTGCATGGCGAGCTCGGCGTCCTTGACCATGTCTTCGGCCGAGGTTTGTGCCGAGGTCCAGGTAATCAGGCCGATCGAGGCGGTCAGCACGATTTCGCGCTTGGCAAAGGTGATCGGATTGTTGATCGCATGCTTGATCGCATCGGCCACGCCGGCGATGCGGGCAGGGTCCTGCTCGGATAAAAGCATCAGGGCGAACTGGTCTCCGGCGAAGCGCGACAGCGAATCTTTCGGCTTCAACAGCCGGTGCAGACGGCGCGCTATGGTGAGCAGGATGGTGTCGCCGGCCGAGATGCCGAGCCCGTCATTGACCTGCTTGAAGCGGTCGATATCGATGACGAAGACGGTCGGCCGCACCTTCTCTTCGGTGCGGGCGATCGAAATGATCGCCTCCAGCCGGTTCATGAACAATTCGCGGTTCGGCAGGCCGGTCAGATTGTCGTGCACGGCGTCGTGCAGCAGCCGTTCCTCGGATTTCTTCTGTTCGGTGACGTCGACCATGGTACCGACGCAGCGGATGACCTCGCCGTCCGATCCGATGACGGGTCGCGCGCGCAGGGCAAACCAGTGATAGTGCCCATCGGCGCCACGCAGGCGGAAATTCTGCGACACCCGGCCGCGGCGATGTTCCAGCACCACGTCGAGCGTGGTGCGGAACGTGTCGCGGTCGTCGGCATGCAACACCGGCAGCCAGTTGCGGGCGGCACCACCCAGGCTGTTGGGCGCAAGGCCGAGCTGGATGCTGACGTCGGGCTTGGTCACCACGCGGTCGCGCAGCACGTCCCAATCCCACACCGTATCGCCCGATCCCGCGACCGCCAGAGCCTGCCGCTCGAGGTCGGAGAACAGCCCCTGATGCAGCGCACCGCCAGCAAAGGCGTGCTGCATGACGGTGAAGCCGATCAGCAGGATGATCAGGATCAAGCCGCCGCCAAGTGCCGGCTGGGCGATATCGTTGTCGAGCATGCCGGTGATCGCCATCCACGATCCGCATAACCACAACAGCACCATGACCCAGCTGGGCACCAGCATGATCGCTCGGTCATAACCACGAATTCCGAGGAAAATGATCAAGCCGAGCCCGGTCAGTGCGGTCGCGGCAAACGAGATGCGGGCGATGCCGGCGGCGACCGCCGGATCGACGATTGCGACGCCGGCGATCAGCAGCAGCCCCAGAATCCAGACCAGGGCGCCGTAGCTGAAATGGCCGTGCCATCGGTTGAGGTTGAGATAGGCAAACAGGAACACCACGAAGGTCGCTGCCAGCGCCACCTCGGTGCCGGCCCGCCACATCTGCTCGTTGCCGGGCGAGATCTCGATGACCTTGTTGAGGAAGCCGAAATCGACACAGATATAGGCAAGCACCGCCCAGGCGAGGGCCGCCGTCGCCGGGAACATCGACGTCCCCTTGACCACGAACAGGATGGTCAGGAACAGCGCCAGAAGGCCGGCGATACCGATGACGATGCCGCGAAACAGCGTGTAGGAATTAACCGAATCCTTGTAGGATTCCGGATCCCAGAGGTAGACCTGCGGCAGCTTCGGCGAGGCGAGTTCGGCGATGAAGGTGATCACCGTGCCGGGGTTCAGCGTCACCCGGAACACGTCGGCGTCGGGGCTGGTCTGGCGGTCGAGCGCGAAGCCTTCGCTGGGCGTGATGGCGGCGATGCGCGTAGAACCCAGATCCGGCCAGAAGATGCCGGAATTGACCAGCCGGAAGTGCGGCGCCACGATCAGCCGATCGAGTTGCTGGTCGGTGGTGTTGGCGAGCGCGAAGACAGCCCAGTCGC
The DNA here is from genome assembly GCF_006440875.1 of Mesorhizobium sp. B2-5-7. Taxonomy (NCBI): domain Bacteria; kingdom Pseudomonadati; phylum Pseudomonadota; class Alphaproteobacteria; order Hyphomicrobiales; family Phyllobacteriaceae; genus Mesorhizobium; species Mesorhizobium sp. B2-5-7. The sequence goes on from NZ_VFUO01000006.1 coordinate 449,863, forward strand.
CGGTCGAGCGGGCATCGTTGGCTTCGACCTCGATCCGCCGCACGATGCCGTCCGGCCCGGGCGCGGTCGACACCTGGAAGTTCTCACCCTGGTTGCGGTAGATTTCGACGGCGCGCGAAAGATCGAGCGCGACATCGTCGCGGGCGATCTTGATCGGTTCTACGGCAAAGGCCGACGAAGCCGCGCACAGCGTCAGCATCGTCGCCAGAAGAAAGGCGAACAGCGGCCCGTTTCGCAGGGAATTCGTCAAAAATCAGTCCTTCGTTCCAGCGCCCGGCGGATCGTCGGCGATCCGGGCGTAGAGGTAGTGATCCTGCCAGATGCCGTTGATCCTGAGATAGGATCGCAGAAGTCCTTCGCGCCGGAATCCGGCTTTTTCAAGCACGCGGATCGACCTGATATTGTCGGGAATACAGGCGGCTTCGATCCGGTGCAACCTCAGCGTATCGAAGGCGAAGCGGGCCACCACCTTGACCGCGTCTGTCATCAGCCCGCGGCCGCCGAAGCGCTCGCCGATCCAGTAGCCGACATGGCCGCTTTGCGAGACGCCGTGGCGTATGTTGCCGAGCGTAATGCCGCCCGCGAGCTTGCCGCTCGCCTTCTCGAAGATGAAGAAGGCGATCGCGGTTCCCTGTGCGTAGTCCTCGCGATAGCGGCTGATGCGCAGGCGCCATGCCGTGCGGTCGAGTTCGTCCGGGGTCCAGCGCGGCTCCCATGGCTCCAGGAACGCCCGGCTTTCGCCGCGCACCGCCGACCACTCGCGGTAGTCGTTGGTGAACGGCACGCGCAGCGTGACGAGGTTGCCCTTCAGTGCCGGCAGGTCACGGCGAAAGAAAGGGAGCGCGAACACGGCGCTTGGAACTTAGACGGCGAGCCTGCGGGCCGTGGTCTGCGTGCCCGGAAGCGAATCGAGGATCGCTTCATATGGTGCCAGCGTACCCACGGGCCCGACAGCGGTAAGCGTCGGCTTGGTCGAGAACATCCGCGACGACAGGTCGGTCAGGCGCTCGATCGTCAGCGCCGCCAGGCGCTCCATCAGCTCTTCCTTCGCGATCGGCCTGCCGAAAAGGAGTAGTTGCCGCGCGATCTGCGAGGCGCGGCTGGCCGGGCTCTCGGCCGACATGATCAGCCCGGCGCGATATTGGGCGCGCGCACGGTCGAGTTCTTCCTGCAGGATGCTCTCGCCGGCCTTCTGCAACTCGTCGATGATGACAGGCACCAGCTTGGCGATGTCGCTTTGGCCCGTCGCGGCGTGAACGCCGAATATGCCCGTATCGGAAAAGCCCCAGTGGAAGGCGTAGACCGAGTAACAGAGGCCGCGTTTTTCGCGGACCTCCTGGAACAGGCGCGATGACATGCCGCCGCCGAGGATCATCGACAGCACCTGCGAGGCGTAGAAATCCCGCACATGGTAGGCGCGGCCCTCGAAGCCCAGCACGATCTGCGCGTCCATCAGGTCGCGGTCCTCGCGGAAGTCGCCGCCGACATATTGCGCGTATTGCGGGATGGTGCTGTCGGCCTTGCTGCGGAAACCGCCGAGCCGGTTTTCGACCTCGCGCACGAACTTGTCGTGCTTGATGTCGCCTGCGGCCACGATCACCATCCGCTCGGCGCCATACTGGCGTTCTATGAAATCGTGCAACTGCTTGGAGGTGAAGGATTTTACCGTTTCGGGCGTACCCAGGATCGAGCGGCCGATGGTCTGGTGGCGAAAGGCCGTCTCGGTGAAACGGTCGAAGACGATGTCGTCGGGCGTGTCGTGCGCGGCGCCGATCTCCTGCAGGATGACATGCTGTTCGCGCTCAAGTTCCTGCGGGTCGAATTCGGACTCCTGCAGGATGTCGGACAGGATGTCGACGGCCAGCGGCACATCGTCGGAGAGCACCCTGGCGTAGTAGGACGTGGTCTCGACGCTGGTGGCCGCATTGATCTCGCCGCCGACGTCCTCGATTTCCGAGGCGATCTCGAAGGCGCTTCGCCGCTTCGTCCCCTTGAACGCCATGTGCTCGAGCAGATGGGCCATGCCGTGCTCGTCTTCGCGTTCATTGCGGGCACCCGACTTGACCCAGGCACCCAAGGCAACCGATTCGATACTTGGAAGGGTTTCGGTGGCGACTGTCAGGCCGTTCGACAGACGGCTTACCTCAACACCCATATGGCTCGTACTCCCTAACGCGCCGCCCGCGCGCGGCGACTGACGTAATCTTCCACCATTTTGAGGTCGGATGGAAGTACCGTGTATTTTTCCTCGAATGTCATCAATCCCCCTAGCCATGCGGGCAGGGCGGGCGAGACACCGCTGGCGGCTTCGACGGCGGCCGGGAATTTCGCCGGATGGGCGGTGCCGAGCACCACCATCGGCACGGCGCCCGCAGCCCTGGCCGCCGCCACATGCATGGCTGCCGCCGTATGTGGATCGAGCAGGTAGTTGCTGTTTGCCAGCGTCGAGCGGATGGTGGCGGCAACCTCGTCCATATCTGCGCGGCCGGCGTCGAATTCGGTTCGCATACCGGCGATTTCCGCGGCTTCGATGGTGAAGGCGCCCGATTGTTTGAGGCCGGCCATGTAGCGCCGCACCGTTGCGGCGTCGCGGTTTGACGCCTCGAAAAGCAGGCGTTCGAAGTTCGACGAAACCTGGATGTCCATCGACGGCGAGGTGGTCGCAAAGACCCCTTTGGTCCGGTATTCGCCGGTCGCGAAGGTGCGTGCCAATATGTCGTTGTCGTTGGTGGCGATGACCAGCCGGTCGATCGGCAGGCCCATCTTCTTGGCGGCGTAGCCGGCGAAGATATCGCCGAAATTCCCGGTCGGCACGGTGAAGGAGACCGGCCTGTCCGGCGCGCCGAGCGACAATGCCGAGGAGAAATAATAGACGATCTGGGCCATGATGCGTGCCCAGTTGATCGAATTGACCCCCGACAGCGACACCTGGTCGCGGAAGCCGTGATCGTTGAACATGTCCTTCAGCAGGCCCTGACAGTCGTCGAAATTGCCCTCGATCGCCAGCGCATGGACATTTTCAGCCTTCGACGTCGTCATCTGCCGCTGCTGCACCGGCGAGACGCGGCCATGCGGAAAAAGGATGAAGATGTCGGTGCGGCTGCGCCCGGCAAAGGCGTCTATGGCCGCGCCACCGGTATCGCCCGACGTGGCGCCGACGATGGTGGCGTGCTGGTCGCGTTCGGCAAGCACATGGTCCATCAGCCGGGCAAGCAACTGCATCGCCACGTCCTTGAACGCCAGTGTCGGCCCATGAAAGAGTTCGAGGACAAAAGTGTTGGCGCCGGTCTGCACCAGCGGGCAGACGGCCTCATGGCGGAAGGCGGCATAGGCTTCGCGGACCAGGCGCTCGAAGACCGGCGCGGCGATCTCGCCGCCCAGGAACGGCATCAGCACGCGTATGGCCAGGTCGGGATAGGCGAGGCCGCGCATGGCTCGGATCTCGGATGGCGAGAAATGCGGCCATTCGCGCGGCACGTAGAGGCCGCCATCGCGCGCCAGGCCCGCCAGGATGGCGTCGGAAAATCCAAGCGCGGGCGCTTCACCGCGGGTGCTCACATAATGCATGTCACAGATCCGTTTGCCGCCTGTTTTTCCGTTCACCACAAGGTGGTTAATTTCTGCACCGGCTCTAGTCGCATTTTTGCCGCGCGGTTGATATACGTCACCAGCTTTGCGAGAGGGAAGTGCAGTTTCATGGCGTTTCGTATATCAAGTGGTCGCTTTTTGGCGGGTCTTGCGCTCACCGGCTTTATGCTTGCCGCCGCGGGCTGCCAATCAGGCGACAATGGCATCCTGAACCTCGGTTTCGGCAAGAAGGATCCGACGGCGCCACCCCCGCCGCAGGACCCCAAGGTGCTGGCCAGCCAGCTGAACGCCTATTGCCCAAGGGTGACGGTGCGCGACGGCACGGCCTTCTTCAATACCTATGTCAACGAGGTGCAGAAGCCCAAGCCGAAGCTCAAAAAGACCGGCGATGCCGCTGCGGATGCCGCGGCCCAGGCCGCCGCTGACGCCGCTGCTGCTACGCCGCCCGACGATTCGGCGAGGATTATTTATCAGGCGTCGATCAGCGACGTGACCCGCGATTGCAGCCGTGCCGACGGACAACTGACGATGAAGATCGCGGTTGCCGGCAAGATCGTGCCAGGACCGAAATTCACGCCCGGCACCATCACCATGCCGATCCGCACCGCGGTCATGCATGGCACTGACGTGCTTTATTCGCAGATCCACCAGTATCAGGTTCAGGTGACCGATCCCTCGGTCGCGACCCAGTTTGTCTTCACCGATTCCAATGTGGTCGTACCGGCGCCGACGGCGCAGGACTATCAAGCCTATGCCGGTTACGACGAAACCGCGCCGAAGGCGACGACCGACAAGCCGAGGAAGAAGACCCACAGGAAGAAGACGGCCGCGACGAACTAGGCGGCTGTCGGCCTGGCGTGCCTCCAGCCGGACGCACGCATCTCAGGCATCCGCCGACCACTCCGACAGAGCGGCAATGACACTCTTCAGTTCCGCCCAGCGGCGGATCACCGTCTCGGCACCGGCCTCTGTCAAGGCGTCGGCATGGCCGGGATAGCTGTGGCTGGCGCCCGTAAAGCCGATCACGCGCATGCCGGCGGCCTTGGCGCCGGTGACGCCGTGCACGGAATCCTCGATGACGAAGGTGTTCGCCGGGTTGACGCCGAGCTTTTCGGCGGCATGCAGGAACACGTCTGGAGCCGGCTTGGTCTTTCCGGTCGGCGTTTCCATCGCCGAGAAGATGCGCCCGGCGAAGAACGGCAACAGATGCACCTTCTCCAGCATGAACTCGATCCGCTCCGAACGTGAGTTGGAGCAGACGCAGCGTTGCGACGTGACCGAGGCGACCGCTTCGCGCACGCCTTCGATGGCGCGCACGTCGCTGCGCAGTTTGCGGTCGACCAGTTCCTCGGCGCGGTCGATCAGCGACACCTGGAACGGGATTTTGGACTTCTCCTCGATTCGTATCAGTATGTCCTTGAAGGTCAGGCCGGCATAGGTCTCGGCAATCTCCTCCGCCGAGATTTCGTATCCGGCCAGGGTTATCAGTTCAGCTTCGACCCGCGCGGCGATGATTTCGGAATCGACGAGCACGCCGTCGCAATCGAAGATGACAAGATCTGGCTGGGGCATGGTGATCCGAACGATGGAGGGTGGAGGAATGGCCGCTCAGGGCTCAAGCGGCGCGGCATACACCAATGGACACGGCTTCGCAAACTCCTCCACGGCATCGATAAAGCTTCACCGAATATTTACGCTGATCGGTAACCATAACGGGCAGTAAACAGTAACGCGTGCCTTGGGTGTAAAAATGTCAGCCGTGCGTCTTCTCGACGAGCTCTCCCACGCTCCCCAGCAATCCGAATGGCTGGACACGATCCTGAAAGGCGACTGCGTCGCGGCGCTCGACCGCCTGCCGGAAAAGTCGATCGACGTCATCTTTGCCGATCCGCCCTACAATCTGCAGCTCGACGGCGACCTGCACCGTCCCGACCAGTCCAAGGTCGATGCGGTCGACGACGACTGGGACCAGTTCGAGAGCTTCGAAGCCTATGACGCTTTCACCCGCGCCTGGCTGCTGGCGGCACGCCGCGTGCTGAAGCCCAACGGCACCATCTGGGTCATTGGCTCCTATCACAACATCTTCCGCGTCGGGGCCAAGATGCAGGATCTCGGCTTCTGGATTCTCAACGACGTGGTCTGGCGCAAGACCAATCCGATGCCGAATTTTCGCGGCCGCCGCTTCCAGAACGCGCATGAGACGATGATCTGGGCTTCGCGTGACCAGAAGGGCAAGGGCTATACCTTCAACTACGAAGCGCTGAAGGCGTCGAACGACGATATCCAGATGCGCTCCGACTGGCTGTTCCCGATCTGCACCGGCGGCGAGCGCCTGAAGAATGAGAATGGCGACAAACTGCATCCGACTCAAAAGCCCGAGGCGCTGCTTGCCCGTATCATGATGGCCTCGACCAAGCCGGGTGACGTCGTGCTCGACCCGTTCTTCGGCTCCGGTACGACAGGCGCGGTTGCCAAGCGCCTCGGCCGTCACTTCGTCGGCATCGAGCGCGAGCAGGCCTATATCGACGCCGCCAATGAGCGCATCGACGCGGTGCGGCCACTCGACGAGGCGGATCTCACCGTGCTCACCGGCAAGCGCGCGGAGCCGCGCGTCGCCTTCGTCAGCCTGATCGACACCGGGCTGATGACGCCCGGCGCCACGCTCTATGACGCCAAGAAGCGCTGGGCCGCCAAGGTTCGCGCCGATGGGACCGTCGCGATCGGCGACAGCGCCGGCTCGATCCACAAGATCGGCGCCGAGGTGCAGGGATTGGACGCCTGCAACGGCTGGACCTTCTGGCATTATGAGCGCAGCGGCGGGCTTACCCCCATCGACGAACTGCGCCGCATCGCCCGGCTTGGCATGGAACGGGCAGGGGGCTGAGCTCTGCCGCCTGCCTCATATTTATTGATTCAAATGCTCAACGGATCGTCGCAAGCGATGGAGATCACGTCCTGATCCCCAATCGCTCAAGGTCTGCTTTAAGCGTGCTGGCATCGGTGAACAGCACCGCTTGCCAGCCGGCGGCCTTGGCGCCGTCGACATTTTTCTGGCTGTCGTCGATGAACAGGGTCGCCGACGGCTCGAGGCCGAACGCGGCCACGTGATGGTCGTAGATGCCACGATCCGGCTTGATCTTGCCGATCTCGCCCGAGATGGTGACGCCGCGCGGACGATCGAGGAAATCGAAGCGTTCGCGCGCTTCGGCCAGCGTGTCGGAAGCAAAGTTGGTCAGCATCGTCACATCGTGGCCGCTGTCGATCAGGCCGAGCATGATGGCGACACTGTCATCATAGGCATGCGGCACCATCTCGTGCCAGTGGCGACGGAAATTGCGGATGTTTTCGGCGTGCTCGGGGTGCTCGGCGATCAGCAGCGCTTCGGCCTCTTCCCACGTCCGGCCGCGATCCTGCTCTATGTTCCAGTCATGCGTGCAGATATTGTCGAAGAACCACCTTCTCTCTTCGTCGTCGGGAATGAGGCGGCTGAAGGGAATGTTCGGATCGTAATGGATCAGCACCTTGCCGATGTCGAAAACGATGTGGCGGATTTCAGTCATGGGGCCTCTTTGCACTCAATGGCGACGGTTTTTTCGTCGCGCCGGGTATCGCAGCCTCGATTGCCTTTTTCATGACGGTGGGCAGCGCCTCGCCTGAAATCTCATGGGCGGGCGACCAGAAATACCCTGCCAGGGCATCACCTTTGATGTGGGCACGAAAGACTTCGAGTTCGAGCGCGAAATGGGTGAACACATGCGTGATTGTCCCGGCGCGCCGCCAGTCGCCGGTAAAGGGCGCTGCCGCCTCTGTGGTGGCTCCGTCCACCCGCGCCGTCCAGGCGGTGGTCGGCACTTCCGTCATGCCGCCGAGCAGCCCTTTCTCAGGCCGCTTGCGCAAAAGAATGGCACCGTCGTCGCGCATGGCAACGAAAGCAGCCCCCCGCCGCAGCGGCTTGTCGGCCTTCGGCAGCCGCACCGGGAAATTTTCGGGATCTCCTGAAACAACGGCGCTGCAGTCCTCGCGCAGCGGGCACAGCATGCAGCGCGGCCGGCGTGGAGTGCATATCGTGGCGCCGAGATCCATCATCGCCTGGGCAAAGTCGCCGGGCCTTGTCGCCGGCATCATGCGCTCGACATGGACCCGTATCTCGGCCTTGGCTTCGCTGAGCGGCGTCGTGATCGAAAACAGCCGTGAGATGACGCGTTCGACATTGCCGTCGACGACGGCGGCGTGGCGGTCGAAGGCGATGGCCGTTATTGCCGCCGATGTATAGGCGCCGATCCCCGGCAATTCTCGAAGTCCGATCTCGGTGTCCGGAAACCGCCCGCCGCGTGCCGCCACCAGATCGGCGCAGGCCTTGAGGTTGCGGGCGCGGGAGTAGTAGCCGAGCCCCGCCCAGGCTTTCATCACATCCTCCGTCGGCGCCGCGGCCAGCGCTTCGACATCGGGCCATTTCTCGACAAAGGCGAGGAAATACGATTTCACCGCTTCGACGGTGGTCTGCTGCAGCATCACCTCCGACAGCCAGATACGGTAGGGATCGGGCCGCACACCGCGTGCATGCTCGCGCGGCGTCACGCGCCACGGCAATTCGCGATGATGCGCGTCATACCAGGCGAGCAGGCGCGACGCCGTATCATCCGAGATGGCCTTGCTGGTCTGGGCCTTGCGGGTCTGGTCTGCTGGTGCCATTGATCTTGCGTTGGCCTGGCCGGTATCTGCTGGGTCGTGGCTGGAGAACGCACATGGCAGGGAAAAGGCGCTTCGGCAATCCCGTTCCGGTGAGCGATCTCGCCACCGACATCCTCGACCCGGTGCTGCGCAAGCGGGCAGGCATCTCGATCGGTCTGGTCCAGTCGTGGGAAGAGATTGCCGGACCGCGCCTGGCCATCCACTCGCGGCCCGAAAAGATCCAGTGGCCGCGCCGCCTGCACGAGGATGATCCGTTCGAGCCGGCCGTACTGGTCATCGCCTGCGAAGGCATGGCCGCGCTTCATCTGCAGCATGAGACCGGCGAGATCATCAACCGGGTGAACGCCTTCCTGGGTTTCAGGGCGATAGGCCGCATCAGGATCGTGCAGAAGCCGATAAGCTCGGGAAGAGCCCGGCCCAAACCCACCCTCAGGGCGTTGAGCGCGGCCGAAAAGGCGAAATTGTCCGATACTGTCGGGCTTATAGAGGATGACGGGCTGCGCGCCTCGCTGGAACGGCTGGGGGCGACCATTCTGGGCGCAAGGAAAGCCTAGACGGCTGCAATGACCCAGGGACTATCCCGAGGCCGTCTGGCCAAGGGCGAAGTGGAACGGTTACAGTCGGCCCGGTCGGCCCAAACGGAGACGATCCCCTTGGTTCTGATTGGAAACGGTCATAGGTTTGTCGTTAATCTCGCGCATTCGTGATCGCCCTTGTCAGGTTTCACGATTGGATTGGGGACAGGGATGCCTTAATTCGCGCCAACTCTCGCCTTTTCGTGCCTTTGCATTGCAAAATCCAACTCTTATCAGGTGATTCGTATGAGCCGTCCCCCGTTTGGCCAAAGCTTCTCTCGCAGAAACGTCCTGACATCGCTGGCCGCCATCCCGGCGGTGGCCCTGCTCGCCGCCTGCAGTGATTCCGGCGAAGAGGCGAAGGCCGCGGATGTCAAACCCGCGAATCCGGCAACGCCCGCAAAGCCGGCCACGCCCGCCGCGGTCCAGGTACCGGAAGCGCAGGGCACCGTCGACATGACCGAACTGATGAAGCCGGGCGCGCTGCCCGACAAGCAGCTCGGCAAGGATGACGCCAAGGTCACCATCGTCGAATACGCCTCGATGACCTGCCCGCACTGCGCGCATTTCGCCGAGACCACCTTTCCGGATTTGAAGACCAAGTACATCGATACCGGCAAGGCGCGCTACATCCTGCGCGAATTCCCATTCGATCCGAGCGCCGAAGCCGGTTTCATGCTGGCGCGTTGCGCCAAGGATAACTATTTTCCGATGGTCGACGTGCTGTTCAGGCAGCAGGCGAACTGGGTCGGCGTGTCGAACACCAAGGAAGCGCTGCTGCAAATTTCCAAGCTTGCCGGTTTTACACAGGAGTCCTTCGAGGCCTGCTTGACGGACCAGAAACTTCTGGACGATGTGAGATCGGTTCAGAAGCGTGGCGCCAATGAATTCAAGGTCGACTCGACGCCGACCTTCTTCATCAACGGTAAGACCTACAAAGGGGCGATGTCGATTGAGGAAATGTCGGCCATCATCGACCCTCTGCTCTGACATCGGCTCAGTGCTGAAGCGGCAGCGCTTCGGCGCTGCTTGCCTCTCTATCCGTTCGCGCGCTCTGCGTCCTATCGCAAAACCTCGGTACACTCTTCCAGAACCGGTGTATGAGGCGCGCGAATGAAGTTTTCGCGCCTCCGCCTCCTTGGTTTCAAGTCCTTCGTCGAACCCGGCGAGTTCGTCATCGAACGCGGCCTGACCGGCATTGTCGGGCCGAACGGCTGCGGCAAGTCGAACCTGGTCGAGGCGCTGCGCTGGGTGATGGGCGAAAGCTCCTACAAGAACATGCGCGCGTCCGGCATGGACGACGTCATCTTTTCCGGCTCGGGAACCCGCCCCGCCCGCAACACCGCCGAAGTCACGCTTTTCCTGGACAACAGCGACCGCTCGGCTCCATCCGCCTTCAACGATGCCGACGAACTGCAGGTGTCGCGCCGCATCGAGCGCGAGGCCGGCTCGCTCTACCGCATCAACGGCAAGGAAGCGCGCGCCAAGGACGTGCAGCTTCTGTTCGCCGACCAGTCGACCGGCGCGCGCTCGCCCTCGATGGTCGGGCAAGGCCGTATCGGCGAACTGATCCAGGCCAAGCCGCAGGCCCGTCGCGCCCTGCTCGAAGAAGCGGCCGGCATTTCCGGCCTGCACACCCGTCGCCACGAGGCGGAATTGCGGCTTAAGGCGGCCGAGCAGAACCTCGAACGCCTGGACGATGTCGTGGGCGAACTGGAAAGCCAGATCGAAAGCCTCAAGCGCCAGGCGCGCCAGGCTTCCCGCTTCAAGAACCTGTCGGCCGACATCCGCAAGGCCGAAGCAACGCTCTTGCACCTGCGCTGGACGCTGGCCAAGACACAGGAAGGCGAGGCGCGTTCGGCGCTGGCCACGGCAACGGCGCTCGTCGGCGACCGCGCCGCCACGCAGATGAACGCGGCCAAGGAGCAAGGCATCTCCGCCCATCGCCTGCCTGACCTGCGCGACGCGGAAGCCGCGGCTGCCGCGGCTTTCCAGCGCCTGTCGATCGCCAGGTCGCAGATCGAGGAAGAAGCTGGCCGTATCCACAACCGGCAGGCCGAACTCGAACGCCGGCTGCAGCAGCTCGACGGCGACATTGCCCGCGAAGAGCGGATGGTGCGCGACAATGCCGACGTTCTCGAGCGCCTGCGTGCGGAAGAGGCCGCGCTGAACTCCGAAAACGCCGGTGCCGCCGAGCGTGAGGCCACCACCCGCGCTGTATTCGAACAGGCCGCCTCGACGCTTGCGCAAAGCGAAGCCAAACTTGCCGCGCTGACCGCCGAGCGCGCCGAGGCCGCCGCCTCGCGCCACCAGATCGAACGGACTTTGCGCGAAACCGCGGAGCGTCGCGACCGCTTCGCCCGCCAACTCGCCGACGTCGACCGCGAATTGTCGGACATCCTCTCCAAGGTCGCCGGCTTGCCGGATCCGGCCGAGAAGCAGGTACTGGTCGAGCAGGCGATGGCATTGCTGGAGGAGTCCGAGGCAGCGGTGGAGCAGGCTGAACAGTCGGTCATCGACGGCCGTGGCGCTGAAAGCGCTGCCCGCCCGCCGCTTCAGGACGCCAAGGCGGAGCTGGCGCGGATCGAAACCGAAGCGCGCACGCTGGCCAAGATCCTGAACGCGGCCAGCGGCGATCTCTTCCCTTCGGTGCTGGAGCAGATCAGCGTCGAGCGCGGCTTCGAGACGGCGCTGGGGGCCGCCCTTGGCGAAGACCTCGACGTGCCGCTCGACCGCAGTGCACCGGCGCATTGGGGCGAAAGCGAAATCCAGCCCGGCGATGCCGCGCTTCCGGAAGGGATCAAGAGCCTTGCCAGCGTGGTTCGCGCGCCGGCGCAACTAGCCCGACGTCTTGCGCAGATCGGCATCGTCGAGGCCGCTGACGGCCGCCGGTTGCAGGGGCTTCTGGCTCCAGGCCAGCGCCTGGTCAGCCGCCAGGGTGCGCTGTGGCGCTGGGACGGCCTGACCGCCAGCGCCGATGCGCCGACCGCCGCGGCACAAAGGCTGGCACAGAAGAACCGGCTTGCGGAACTCGATGCCGAAGCGGTGCAAGCGACGCTTGTGCTGCGCCAGGCCGAGGAAGCGCTAGCGCAGGCCGAGCAGGCGCTCCGCCAGGCAAGCGAAGCCGAACGCAACACGCGCCAGGCGGGACGTGAGGCCCAGCACCGGCTGGACGCCGCCCGCAATGCGCTGGCCGAGGCGGAAAAGGCCGGCGGTGAACTATCGAGCCGGCGTGCCGCGCTGGACGAGGCGCGCGCCCGCATCGTCGACAGCCATGAGGAGACGTCAGCGGCTTTCGTCGAGGCCGAGATGCTGCTGCAGGATGCGCCCGACCTCGGCGACCTGCAATTGCAGCTCGAACAGTCCTCGGCCAATGTCTCGCGCGACCGCGCCGCGCTTGCAGACGCGCGCGCCGTCCACGAGGGCTTGCGGCGAGAAGCCGAGGCACGCACACGCCGGCTTGATGCCATCGGTGCCGAACGCAGCAATTGGCTGGTGCGCGCCGAAAACGCCTCGACGCAGATCGCGTCGCTTGCCGAACGCAAGGCAGAGGCCGAAGCCGAGCGCGAACGGCTGGCCGATGCGCCCGACGAGATCGACGCCAAGCGGCGTGCGCTGCTGTCGCAGCTCACCGAGGCCGAGACCTTGCGCAAGGCGGCAGCCGACCGTCTTCAGGAAGCGGAGAACAGGCAGGCCGAACTGGACAAGGCGGCCACATCCGCCATCCAGTCGCTGGCCGAAGCGCGCGAAACCCGCGCCCGCGCCGAGGAACGGCTGACGGCGGCCGACGAACGCCGGCTGGAGGTCGAGGCGCGCATCCAGGAGACGTTGAACACGCCGCCGCATCTGGTCATCCGCCACACCGGGCTGGAAGCCGACGATCCGATGCCCGAAATGCCCGAGATCGAACGCCAGTTGGATCGGCTGAAGGTCGAGCGCGAGCGGCTCGGCGCCGTCAATCTGCGTGCCGAGGAAGAGCAGAGGGAGCTTTCCGAGCGCCTGGAGGCGATCGTTTCCGAGCGCGAGGACATTATCGAAGCGATCCGCAAGCTCAGGCAAGCGATCCAGAGCCTCAATCGTGAAGGCCGCGAACGGCTGCTGGCCGCCTTCGATGTCGTCAACAGCCACTTTCAGCGACTGTTCTCGCATCTGTTCGGTGGCGGCACGGCGGAATTGCAGTTGATCGAATCCGAGGATCCGCTGGAGGCGGGCCTGGAGATTCTTGCCCGACCGCCCGGCAAGAAGCCGCAGACCATGACGCTGCTGTCGGGCGGCGAGCAGGCGCTGACGGCGATGTCGCTGATCTTCGCTGTCTTCCTGACCAACCCGGCACCGATCTGCGTGCTCGACGAAGTCGATGCGCCGCTCGACGATCACAATGTCGAGCGCTTCTGCAATCTCATGGACGAGATGGCCAAGACCACCGAGACGCGTTTCGTCATCATCACCCACAATCCCATCACCATGGCCCGCATGGACCGGCTGTTCGGCGTGACCATGGCCGAGCAGGGCGTCAGCCAGCTTGTCTCTGTCGATTTGCAGGCGGCAGAGGCGATGCGCGAGGCGAGTTGACGCGTCCGGCCGCCATCGGCGGACCGTTTAGGTTTTCTGATCGTGTCGGTGGGACCGGTGTTTGGCCGAGGCCCAGAGGAAATAGAGCGGGCCCATTTTCAGGACAGGCACACAACGATCCCGCTCGCGATCGCGCAGTTCGCGGTAGACCTTCACCTTCAGCGCCAACTTGCTGATTTGGCTATCTCAATTCACGCGTCGCGAAATCCAGTTCGCGCAGATTGCCGCCAGAAGTCCGCAAGCCATGCCGACGCAATCGGCGATCCAGTCGAACACGTCCAGATCACGCTCTATCAGCGACGTGCCCTGGAGGATTTCGATCGCGGCTCCAACCAGGGCGAGGAAGATGATCAGCCTCCTCTTGCGGCCCGGCCAGCCCAGACTTCCCAGAAACGCCAGGATCGCGAAGGCGCTCGCATGGTTGGCCTTGTCGTAGTGGAAGCCGATATCGATGCCGAATTCGTCGAGGCGAGATATCGGCAGCAACGCGAGCACCAAGACCGCAATGAGCGTGGCGATAAAGGCAATCCGCTCGGCGGCTGAGTAAAATTTCATTCTGTTCCGTCGATACACCAGCCATCGAGGTCGGGTCCGGAGATCTTGGTCAGGTGGCATGCCGGTGTAAGCGGCAGGCTGGCGTCCATGGCCACGATTGCATAAGCCGGCTTCGAAAAGCAACGAGCCCGTCTCGCGATCACGAGGGGATCCCAAGGCGTGCCCGCCCATTTGCCGGCACGCCTTCCGCTTATTGGCGATAGAATGGTGACGGCTCGTCAGATTGAAGCGCGTTGAATACGCGACAGTCCAAAACCGCTTTTGCCCGACAAGCTCTCTTCGGCAGGCCGGAACATGTCCTCGAAGTCCAGGTCCTGCTCGAAAACCACGCCCCCGACGGACACGGCCAGGATCTCCTCGGCTCCCTGAGGGGCGAAATAGACCTGCGAGACAGTGCCACGGATACGCTCGCCAACCGTCCTGGCTTCGGCCTCGCTCGTTCCGGGAAGGAACACACCGAACATGGAGGCACCTATGCGGCCGACGACGTCTTGCGAGCGCACGCAAGACCGGATGGTTGAAGCGATCAGGCGCAAGGCCTCGTCGCCCCAGTTCAGGCCGAAGCGCAAGTTGATGGCGTTCAGGTGTTCAGGATGAATGACCAGGAACGCGCCCGATCGCTCGCCTTGTGGGGAAGACCTGATCGCCCGTCTCTCGATCAGCGACGTGAAGACCCTCCCGTTCAGGCAACCGGTCAGCGTATCGAAGGTCGCGGCCCGGTTGAGTTCCCGCCGATAGCGACGGATCTCGGCCAGTTTCAGGCCTATGAACACAAACAGCGGCAGGCAGATCACCACAGGCAAAAGTGTTGCCGTGATCATGCCGCGCCCGAAAGGCGTCAGCGCCTCGCTGAACAACAGCAGATAATTCAGGACGAGGGACACGCACAGGCTGCCGACGGTTCCAAGAAATGCCAGCCAGGCAATGGTCTTCCATTCATGATGCACCGGGACATCAGCTGCTGCATTGCTCATCGTCGATCTCCGTTCGATCGCCAAGCATAAGACCGGCAAGTTACGATTTCGGTTTCGAAGAACAATACAATTTGACACGTTGGTTAGATCGCCAAGCTTCTGAACGGAGGATGCTGCCCTTTGTGGCGAATCCGGTGCTGTCGCCTATGGCGGGCCGAAGATTCCCATCTCCGCCGCCCTGGCTGTTGCTTCGGCCTTGCCATAGATGCCGCTCGGCAAGGCCAGCGCCCAGCCATTCGATACCAGCCAGGCACCGACATCCTGTTTGCCCAGCCTGCATGTCACCGCGACAGGGAAGCGGTCGACCACCGGAGGCACGAAGCAGTTCAGCGCTCGCCCGCGCATCCAGTTGTTGAAAGCCGCGTAGGCCCGCTGTCCGCATGGCCACGCGCTCTCGTGAAACAGGCAGACCCTGTCGGTCTGGACGCCCTGGGTTCCACTGATGAACAGTTTCCGCCCCATGGAGTCGAAACCAGCCGACGACGTGGCCACTGGATCGTAAAGCAATGTTTCCCGCCAATCCCTGGGCATCCATGACTTGGGGCGTGATGCGAGGCCGAGGTCGCCAAGCGGCAAACGAGGTTCCACCCGCTCCATCTCCGATCCCTCGATCTGCGGCGGTGCGATGAGATCCTCGGCAATCTTGCGGGCTGAGTTGACGATCGATCGAGCCGGATGTCGCGCGACGTCATCGCCGACGTCAGGGGCTGGGTCGGTGAGGCTTCGTTCGACGGGGAACAGGGTCGCTGCCTTGACCAGCAGCAGGATACCGATGAGAAGCTCGATGCCTGCGAGCGCGATCATCATGCGAACGCGCCCCCGATGACCCACCGGGCCGCCCGCGCCCAGTTCGCTAGAAGCTGGACGTCGATTTGGCAACCAGTTTGAGCGCACCTTTTTCAATCCGGTAAAACGGCATTGAGCGTTCGCTGGATCCATCCGCGCGGAACCTGAACAAGCCGGTCGATCCGCGAAAGCCATTCGGGTTCTCGAAAACCTGCCTGTTGAAACCATTGGGTCCGGCAGCGCTTGCGATGCCCGCGGTCAGCGCGACCATATCATAGGCATAAGCGACATTGACGTCGGCCTGGTAATTGAAGCTTGCCTTGAAACGATCCGAAATGGGGCCTGTTTCATGTTGGTCGAGCGTCGCGATATAGGCGCCTTCGAAAAGCGGACTGGTCGGGTGCTCCAGCCAGCGGTTCGTGCCAACCACGGAGGTTGATTTTCCAGGGATGCCTTTTGCCTTCAGGGCGATCAGGATTGGCGATGGATTGCTGTCGCCGCTGGCGACGATCACGGCGTCGGGGGCGTCAACCAGCGAGCCCATGTCCGCGACCGCCTTTGCCGCGCTGTCGGCGCTCGTGTAGGGGATGGTGATCGCAAGTGCGGCGCCGTACACGCTGAGGCTGTTGGCGACCCGTTTTTCGGCAATATCGGCACCCGCGCCCGCTGGCACCAGCAGGACGAATTTCTTGCCGCCCTTGGCCGCGATTGCGCCGGCGCCTGCCGCGGCGCTGTCCGCCTCGCCAAGGCATACCGCATAGACGCCCGGGCCGCCGGCAAAATTGTCCGCGAGAGCCAGAACCACCGGCCGGTTCGAGCCCGACAGTTTGGCGACATGCTGCGCCGCCGGCAGTTCGGTCGGACCGATGACCACTTTCGCTCCCGAAGTTATGGCCTTTACCGCCAGTTGCTGGGAGTAAGCCGCGTCTCCCCTTGTGTCCTCGACGGTAAGCGTCAGCAGGGGATTACCGAGGTCCGTCATGGCGAGCTTGGCGGCGTCGAGCATCTTTTTGCCGTTTTCGCCCGCTGATCCGGAAGCGGACAGCGGCAGCAGCATGGCGACTTTCGTGGGTCCCGTGCCGAGGGACTGCGTCGCCTGGCTTGCGTTTGCCACAGCAACAACAGCAGCCGGCTGATTGGCGACCTGGATGGCAGCGGGGTCGAGCGCGTCCGACACCGAGCCTTTGGATTGGCAGCCGAGCAGCGATAGCGCCAGCGCGCAAGCGACCACCCATGTCCGCAGGCGGTGAACCTGCCGGTCAGATTCCATTTTCTGCCAGCGCTTTCGCTCTTGCGGTCAGTTCATGTACTCGACCATGCGGTCGTGAAAACACTCGCATTTATTGAGCGTGTCTTCGTCCTTGTAATTCGTCTTCAGGTAGCCGTAAGCCATGCCGCAGGCGACCTTGGCTTCCGATGCCCAGACGAAGACCGGCCGGGATGAATGGATCCATTCCGGGCTGTTGGCGACGGCAACCGACTCGTCCATCAGCTTGACGACCTGTTTCGTGAGGTCGACCGTGTTGTCGGTCAGCACGAGGTTGGAGGTTCCAACGGTGCGGCAATAGTCGGCCACGGGTCCCTCGATGATGTCGGCGGCAAAGCCGGTCGATCCCGCCAACAGCAGCGCCGTGGCCGAAATCAGTAATTTTGAACAACGCTTCATTTAAGTCCCTCTCCAAACTGCGGTATTATGTTTCGCTAATATGTAGCATGAGAGAACGGCCGCGCATAAGTGCTAAATCGTGGCCGTGTGCTGTGTGTGAGCCGTGTCGTCGTAAATCAGACTGATGGTGCCGGCGACAGGTGCGTTCTGCAAGACGGCGACGTCGACGAAATTGGCGCCACCGGTTGTACCATTGGCGTCGACGCTGAGCGTGTGTGATGCCGAGTCGTATTTCACGAAGTCCCCGATATTTGCCCCTGGACCTGTTTCAAACAGGGATGACAGGTCGATCTTGTCGCCTTGTGCACCACTGTAGTCGGCGATGAGGTCCTTGATGTCCAACCCGTCGAGCTTGAATGTGTCGGCGCCCGTGCCGCCGGTCATGGTGTCCTGGCCGGCGCCGCCGATGAGAAGGTCGTTGCCGGCGTTGCCGTTGATCGTATCGTTGCCGGCGCCGCCATAGAGCACGTTGTTGCCGCTGTCGCCATTCAGCGTGTCGTTGAAGTCCGACCCGATGATATGAGGCGCCGCCAGCGTCGAAGTATACAAATGGGAGTCACCGGCCAGATCTGACGAGTGATTCTGGATGGTTTGTCCCGTCGGGCTCAAAGTGATACCGATGGTGCCCGCAGCTGTGTCGTTATCGCCATCGACAACACTGACGGGAAGATCGAAGCTCACCGGACTGTTTGTCGAAGCTGCCGCGCCAAAATCTCCGAGTTTGAACGTGTCACCCGACTCGTAACCAATCTCGAGACTGTTATACCCATTGGCCGTGTAGGTGGCTATTGAGGTGTTCTGCAGTATGGATCCGATCACGGCCTCGTATTGAGTTCCAGGAGCGGCACCGTCGACGAAATGCACTGTAAATACGTGACCGCCAACCGTGACGTTCGTCGTTGTGGTGCTGATCTCGGCGAACGTCACCAGCTTGGTCTCGCCGTTGTAGCTCAATGCGACCGCGGTAACAGAATCCTGGACGCCGTCGCCAACCTTTACGTTCCCATCCGGATCGTCGAAGGCGGCGAAGCGAGCCGCGGACTGAGATGAGATACCGGTGAACTTCGCCGACGCGCCGTTCGTAGTATAATGTCCTTCGAAGAGATGGGTCGAGGGCGACGAGTAGCTGCCGTTCGGAGGGTTGCCGGTCAAATCTACGACGAAGTCAAGGCGCATTTTCTCACCTGACCCAACCGAATTGCCACCGCTGACGCCGCCCTCATTGGCGTTAGTGTTCAAAGTTCCAGAGCTGACTCCGCTTTCTATGGGCGTAAGCAGCAGATCCTTGCTGTCGTCATTGGCCGCCGTATTGAAGCCTGCCCAAGCCCCGTTGCCGCCAACGAAATCATAGCCACCTCCGTTGAAATCCACAGTGGTTATGCTGTCCACAGTTCCGTTCATCTCGACGGAGTAGGAAGCGGTCGCCGGGTTGAGCGTAATGACAAACACGGATGTGGCGCCGGCCAGACCCGTGAGCGTGTGGCCGTCGGCTGAGACGTCGTACACGATCGAAACGCCGTTTGAGGTCAGTCCGCTTGCCGTGCCTTCGAGCGACGTCGGGAAGATGACTGTTCCGCCATCAGCGCCGTAGTTGTTGGTAAGTATCCCGTCGATATCGAGGTCGAACGAGACGGCCGCTCCTGCTCCGTTTGCCACAACTGCGGAGGCCGGAGATATTGCCGTCGGCAAGGCATCGTCGAAGCCGAGATTGCCGCCCAGGTCGGCGCTCACCGTCGAGGTCGCCTGGTCGTTGTCGCCATCCGTCACCGTCGCCGTCGCCGACAGCGTCACCAGGCCATTGGCAAGGTCGATGTGGGCGTTGTTGTTGGTGGTGTCGAGGCTCTCGGGCAGGTGGTCGATCTGCTGATACTGCGTCAGCGTCACCGTGCCGGCCGCATTGACGGAGATCATGAAGACATCGCCATGCGTGGCCGTCGTGCCGACGATGTCGTTGCCCACCTTGGACAGCGTGATTGCCTCACCCTGGCTGGTCAGGCCCGAATTCTCGCCGGGAGCTGTCACCGACAGCGTGTAGCCGCTGATCACCGTCGAACCGGCGCCATCCGCGCCATAGCTCGGCGTCACCGCCCCAAGGAAGGCGGCCGCGAAGCTTGCGCTCGCCGTGTCGGTATTGTTGCCGATCGTATCGGCGTCCTGCGTCACAACCTTGATCGCATCGCCGATCGCCGCAACCGACAGCGTCGGCAAGGCATCGTCGAAGCCGAGATTGCCGCCCAGGTCGGCGCTCACCGTCGAGGTCGCCTGGTCGTTGTCGC
>NZ_VFUO01000007.1:0-362193 GCF_006440875.1 Mesorhizobium sp. B2-5-7
AGGATTCCAGATTTGGCAGACCTCGGCTGGCGCCAGGACGGCTCCGCCACAAAATCTCACCCGATGCATAAGAACGGATCGGCGCCCATCGTCTCGCGCACCAGCGCGGCCAAACCCTCGGCGCCCTTGCGGAAGTCCACTGGCTTCGTCGCGACCATCACCTTGACCGCCCCCGTCGGCCCGATCACGAGGTCCGCCTTCAGCGCGCGGATTACTGCGGCCACCGTCTTGATATCGGCGCCCCGGCCGACGCGCATGACGATGCCGTCGATCTCAAGCTCGATCATACCGGCATCTCGGGTGGCTTGCCGTTTCCGCTGCTTCGGTGAACGGCTGACTACAGGTTCCGCCGCCGCCAACACCGTCGGCACAAAGGCAGGAGAATCTTGCTGCACCGAAGTGGCCTTTTTGCGCGCTTCGCGGCGCCAGGCGAAGACCTGCTGCGGCCTAAGGCGATACCGACGGGCGGCCTAGGAAATGATTGCGTTCGGCTCCAGCGTCTCCGCGATGATCCGCGCCTTGTCATCCACCGACCAGTGACGCCGACCGCCGGCACCGTTGATCACCACCCCTTACTGTGTTCAAGCTCGATGCGCCTTATCGTCAGCGAAGCGGGAGTCGGCCCGAATTCCGCACAGTGGTTAAGGTAACGGGCCCGCTCAGGTTGCAAATCTGCCGAATAGGCCGCTACGCGTTCCACCGGAAACGAGCGTCCGCGCATTTTATTACAACCGACAAGCCCTGATTGCCAATCATCACCACGCGGGGATTTTCATTCCGAGAGTGCTGGCTCGGGCCGTGCGTTCCTTTCAGACAAATTCAGGAGCGATGCGTCTAAGCGCAGCTCTCAGTGCTTCCGCTAACCGATCACCCCATTTGATCTGATCGGCCGGTTCCGTGATCATATCCTGCCTAATTTCCAACTCGATTCCGAGCAGACCTCGATGTTCCGCGTAGACGGGGACTGCATAATCCGACTCATTTTCCAGCGCGTAAGGCTGATTGAAGCCAATGTCGAGATCGCCCGCCATCTTGAATTCTTCGGCCAGCGCGTCTGCCAGGCGGCGATCTTCGTTGAAAAGAAGGCCTAGGTGCCAAGGGCGCGGCGTCGGGTAGTCGGTGTGCCAAGGGGTGAAACTGTGGACGGTCAAGATCACCGTTGGACGTTTCGCGGCAAGACGGGTCCGAACCACATGCTCGATCCTCGCTTGGTAGGGATGAAAGATCTCAGACAGGCGCATGGCAGCAGCCGGTACAGTTAGATCCAGATTCCCCGCGATAGTCGTTCCGTCGGTCATCGTGACAAATGCTGTCGGGTTGTGGGGTGGACGATTGCAGTCAACGATAAGCCGGGAGTAGCGCTGGTAGATCAACTCGGCGTCGAGTCGTTCGGACACCCGTCTACTGACGCCGAGAGCACCGATGTCGTAAGCAATATGACGTATGAGATCGGCTGGAGAGACGCCAAGAGACCCGAGCGACTTAGGGATCAGCCGACCAGCATGATCGCAGAGCAGAAGAAACGGCGATGATCCTGTCGGGCAAACATGCCCAACCGGGTTAGGCTCATCCGGCCCAAGAAGCCCATCCTTCCAACGGTATCCGGGTACATCCTCTAGTTCGATAGGTGCTTGGAGTAGGTGCCGTGGCATTGGCTTCTCAGTTGCGAGGGCAGATCGGTTGCGAGGGCACCAATCGACTCTAAGATCGGCAGGCGATCAAGATGCGCGGCTATGATCAAGGCGATTGACGAGCCCTCTCTTAGATACCATGGCACGACATGCAAGTTCCGGCGCCTCGCCAGAAACCTCGTCTATCGATCGGACTGAGTGAAAGCCAATCGCCTGTTCAGATATCTCGCTGTGTCCGATGTTGATACGTTTCATACTGTTGGGCTAGACAACTCTAATTGAGCGGTAGCAATTCGAGAATTCAAAGCAGATGACACACGGCAGGGTGAAGCAGAAATCGACCTTGGTCGACCCAGTGATAATTTCACACCCGTCGCCCACTGCCGACCAAAGCGTTGCGCGCTATGCGCGCTTCGAAGCCACCGCGAGAGGTTCCCGTCACGGCGAGCCCGAAATACTCATCAAGAAGCGCGAGCACACGCTGCGTATCGTTGCGGAGCTTCTCTAGCCCGTACATCTTCACGACGTATTTGGCCAGCGATTGGAGAACGCTCTCCTCGTCTTCTGCCTGGAAGACGAATGGGTCTGTAATTCGCTGCACAGTCACCTCATCGAACTGCGCAGCAGCGAACAGATCAAGAACCTCGCCCGCGGTGAAATGAGGATAGTCGTGTGGCGTCACCGAATGAGTTGACACTACGTCAGCGAACCAGCGGGCGGTGGCTGAACCCTCTTCGAAGTCATGAAGAACGAAGACGCCACCGGGCCGAAGAATTCGCGCAGCCGCTTGGACAGCGGTGGTGCGTTGAGCGTGCGGGATGTGGTGCGTGCCGTAAGCCATCAGCACACCGTCCACCGACCCGTCTTTAATCCAGAACGGATCGGTCGCGCTTTGCCAGATTGCGAAAAGGCCGTCGCGGATGCAACGGTCCACCATGAACTGAGAGATGTCAGAGTTGATGAACGTCGGGCAGCGCGCCGCACCCAAGATCTGATGGGCTACCTTGTTCACGTAGCCGTCACCGGCGAGAAGATCGCAGATGATCATTGATGAACAAAGTCCGTCGCAACCATTGGGGTGCATCTTGCCCAGAAGATCCATCACACCCTCCGATCGTGCCAGCAGCGACAGTTGGATGCTATCGAGGTAATCCGCCCCACGCCCTTCCGAGGTGAACTCATTGCGCGAGAGATTCGCCAGATTTGTAAGGCAGGCGGATGACTCTCTAGCTATTCCGGGCTCGATCGCCTTGAAGGCCAGCGGGTCGATCTTTTGCAACTGGACGAGGTCCGAATTCAAATTATTGCGAAACATTGTAGTTCTCCCTGGTGATTGTTTGCCAGCGAACAGATCGACAGTTCCCTGCCGGATCTCAGCGATGAAGGGTGGAATGATTTACTTTGCAGACCGCCTCCGTGATATAGCAGCACTGCTCCACGAGCGGAGGCGAACGAGCGTGGCCGAACCCTTTCCGGCCAAAGTCCCCGCATCGAACCAGAAAAAGTTGTCTAAATCAAATGACATAGAATTTTCCTGAACTCGAACTCTCGACAGTCTCTTACACAATTATACGTCACATATTCTGAGTAAACATTATAGCTTACAGCAATCATGCATACCTTTTGCAACGCGATTTTGATGAATGTGAAATAGGGATATGCGCCTGTTCGGTAGTTACCCACCCCTTCTTGCTGCACGGTAGCGCGTCCTCGTTGTCTTTGCCCGGATACGTTTGCCGCAGTATACATATCAAGCGAGAGAGGAATGTTTTCACCGACGAGATATTCAATTGCTGGCGCAAGGATAGTTGGGTCCCTAGTTGAGTGCGCCGGACCCTACAAGGAAATCGAGAAATGGCTTACCGGCCTCGTCCCAGATTGTCGCTCCGAGGGCCTTCGTAAAGACGGTTGGAAACGACCGGCAATAGCGACGAACGTTAGACTCATGAGCTTCGAAAATGTCGATATCAATTAAAGGGCCTCTCTGGTGCGTCTTGCGATCAAAGCTGCAGGTTCTATGTTCACGCATTCCAAACCATTGAGTTGACGATTAGCTACGGCCAATCTCGGACTTAAAGCGAACTTACCATGGTCAGCGACTTGCATTCGCAAAGAGTCTGTAAACTTGTTTGACGAATCTGTTGCAACGCTTGGGATAGCGATACCTTGACAGTCAGTACCCGCCTTTGCGGCAGCGCTATCGGCGGCGTTGTTGGCATGGGCGACTGACATAACCGCACCGGTTTTCCAGCATGACTGCAACCCCGATGTTTGGGTATTTCTCTAGCAAGCTGTTGAAAAGGCACTCGCCACCGGATCGCAGCGGTAATTCACTGGTTCCGAAGGGATTCGGAAGTGACGTGCGCGGCGGCGACGATCGAGCTGGCGAACTGTTTAGCTATGTTGACCTTGAGGCGCGGGTGCGGCGCAATCATCCGTTGCGGGCGATCCGGTGGCGGGCGGGCGTAAGTCGAAGGTCAGCAGCAGTCGACTGCGCATCGACGCTGATAGATGCGCAATCCATCCGCATTAAAGGTCGGTCCTCCAAAGTCAGGTCCACCAGAGAACAAGATCCGGCCGCGCAAACCCGAAAAAGCTGTTCAGCAACAAGCGACGCTTTCCGTTGCCTGGTTGACCGGTAACCCCGTGAACGAAGCCGCCATCGATCAAAGCGATATCCCCGGCCTTGAGCTGGATCTCGCGGCAAGGAACGGCCTCGAGATAGGCTGCCGAGTAGGGATAGCCGGTGGTTTCCACGCCCTGCGACTTTCGGTCGGCAACTGTCGGCTTATGGCTCCAGAGCCTCAGATTGCCGCCTTCCTCGGGCATGCTCGGATAGAAGTTAAATGCTGCGACAGTGTTGTGCGCCACGGAAGAAAGCTCATAACCATTGCCAGCACATAAGACTTGAGCGACGTCGTCGTGGGGGTCCAATGAAAATGCGCCGCTGCCAGACCAGTTGATGGCACGACAAACATTGGCCTGACCGTGTTCTGAACGGGCCAGTCGCAGTTCGATGCCCTGGTTGTGAAGCTCGCGCTTCAATGCGCTGAATATTGCTCGGACCGGGTCAACCAAATTCTTAAACAGGGCCTCGACGTGCGGCCGCGCATTTTCGGCCTCTGCGAAATAGGTGGCTGCATCCTTCCTGTAGTGGGATGCGCCAACATACTGTCCTGGCACTCCATCCTTTCGCTGCTTGAGACCGGTACTGGCACTGAAGTTCGCGCTGATCTCCTCGGCTACTTCAGTGCTGAAAGCCTGCTTGATGTGCAGAGCGGTCGTCTCGCCTTTCAGGACCGAGATGATGTCAGCAGTGCTGATCGAGCCGGTCCGGTGTCTGATCGAAACAGGAGAGATGGCGGGCGGTTGAGGAATCTGATTACGCATTGTCTTGCTCCTGTAGTGCGTGGTCAAGAATGGCGACGCCGTTATCAAGTTCGACATCGGTGATGGTTATCGGCGGGAGGACTTTGATCACGTCGCGATTTGGCCCTGAGGATTCGATAAGCAGGCCATTCTCGAACGCGACATCGTGCACGCTGCCGACCAGGGCCGGTGAACGGAACTTGAGGCCAGCCATCAGACCGCGGCCCCGTTTTTGTTCAATGTATCTGGGAAATTTCGCGACGAGGCGGTCAAGGTGCCCCTGCAGTTTGGCCGCTGTCTGTTCCACGCCTGCAGTAAACCGGCTGTCCGACCACATTTTGGACATGGCCCCTGCCGTCACGAAGGCGAAATTATTGCCTCTGAAGGTCCCGCTATGTTCTCCGGGTTTCCATATGTCCATGTCGGGGCGAATAAGGACAATGGAGAACGGACTCCCTGAACCGCTCAGTGACTTGGAAAGGCACACGATGTCGGGTTCGATTTTGGCGAACTCGAAGGAGAAGAAATCGCCTGTTCGGCCCGCACCCGCCTGGATATCGTCGACGATAAAAACAATGCCATGCTTGCGGCAAATGCGCTGAATTTCTATGAGCCAAGCCGCGGATGCGGCGTTCATGCCCCCTTCTGCCTGGATGGTCTCCAGAATGATTGCGGCTGGCTTTTCTATGCCGCTCCCTGGGTCGCTCAAAACGCAATCAATGTAATTGGCGGAATCGAACGCTTGGCTCGGATAGCCGTCAAATGGGATACGGATCACATCGTGGCGCGCAACGCCTCCCAGCTCTCTGGTGGACGCCGACCCCGAGATCGCTAGCGAGCCGAGCGACATACCGTGGAACGCATTTGTGAATGCCATGACGCTCGAGCGGCCGGTATACTTTCGCGCAAGGGCCAGCGCCGCTTCGTTGGCGTTTGTGCCCGTCGGCCCAGGAAACTGTATCTTGTAGGAAAGCCCCCTGGGTTTCAGGATCGAATCCACAAAGGCTTCAATGAAGTCACGCTTAGCCACCGTATGCATATCAAGCGACAGCACAATGTTCTCACCGATAAGATATTCGATTGCTGGTGCCATAATATTCGGGTTGTTGTGTCCGTAGTTGAGCGCGCCGGAACCCACAAGGAAATCGATGTGAGGCTTGCCGGTCTCGTCCCAGATCGTCGCCCCCAGTGCCTTCGTAAAGACTGTGGGAAAGGCCCGGCAATATCGGCGAACATTGGATTCATGAGCCGTGAACGCGTTGATGTTCATCTTTAGGTCCTCTGCACGGAGATCATTCACGGGGAGAGTGATAAAACTTTCTGCTCGTGGTGAATGTTCTTCATGTCACATTGACACCAGAATCGTCGGATTGACTTTTTTGGGCCGGTACTTCGCGGGAATTCTAATTGGTGTGGCTATCTCTCTTAAAAATACCCCATTATTGCGTTGCTCCAGAGCTGATACCTAGGGTGAATGCGGTGGACAACATATAGATTTTCCGGACAAGCACCGATACTACGGCATCGGGTAGTTGACGGATCAGCCCCATCGCCCCTGCGAGAATTCGGCCGACCAAATCATAGGAGTCGTCCGACCGCTGGAGCACGTCACCACAGGCTGTGGAGCGCGGCGATCGCGAAGCCGCTCGCGAGCGCCCTCAACAGTGCCGCAGCGAGCGGCATTGCGGCGGTCATCCGGTCATCGATGTTCCCCGGCAAAGCTCGGTTGCGGGTCTTAAAGGAATCATCGACGACCGATGGCATGAGGAACCTGCGTGCGCTCTTGGCCGGTCTCTTGCGCGACATGATAGGCCTTCTCGGCGAGCGAGTGATGGATTTGGAGGTTGCGGCAGCCATCGGCGCCGCGTATGACGAGGCTCGAGCTCCACGACAGGCCGCGCACCGAGCTCGCCGAATCTTCCTTTCTATGGTTCGATAATCCCAAGTTCCACAGCTTTCGCAGCAAGTGCCGTTCTGCGGGTCGTGTCCAACTTCCGCATCACGTTTTTCACATGGAAATCAACCGTGTTTTGGGACCGTCCTAATATCGTCCCTATTTCCCCTGACGTTTTTCCTTTCGATATCCAATGAATGCACTCTCTTTCCCTATCAGAGATCTTATAGGCGTGCTCCGATGACCTCTGCGTTCCGAGCTTCGCAACCCTCAGATGAAACTGTACTGCGGCAATTTGCAGATAGGTGATCGCTCTATTTTCCAATTCGCCGTCCGAGGATTTAGCAAAACACATAAGCTTAAAGCTGCCAGCGGGACCATGTAATGGAACGGTAACGCCTGACTTCAAGCCGAACGTCCCCGCCTCGTCCAGGACGCGGCGTTCATTTTCAGTCGTGCTTTCGTGGGTATAAACCTCACTCCACCGGAAGGGCCCTACCCCCTTTCGACCTTTCTTGATGAGCGGGTCTATTTTGGCATAACCCATCTTTAAGTAGCGCTCCTGCCATTCATCAGGGTAATTCCACATCATCGCAGAGTCCGGTCGGGTCGGCTTCAAAACCTTTTGTTCTGGTGCAAGGGGGCCATAGGCTATCCACGGGCAATCGAAATTCAGCGCAAACGCGGACAACAATTCGAACAACTGTTCGGATTCAGCGACATCATTAGTCGTGTCGAGGAATAGGCTTAACTCGGCCGCAATCCGCGAGAATTCCATGATCTCTCCTTCAGTTGCGTTCTCATTGGTGCGAGCTGCTCCAGCCCAGCATCCCAATTGCGTGGTGGAATCTGAGTCCTGGCTCCTCCCCTGTCGACAGAGCTTCAAGAGTCGTGCCAACTTGGGCGCAAAGCTTTTCTTCAGATTGCAATGGGCTGGGTAAGGTACCCAGGAGATGAACCGAACGCACTTTGTCGCGGAGTGAACAGTCGTTGGGTCGCAGAATGGCAGCGGAGCACGAACTCAACGGCCTCGTGTCTCTCGACGGCCAACCGCCCAGGGAGGAATTTGGTCGCGAGCCTCTGCGCGTAACGCTCTGAATTATTTACCAGATCATCGACCGTCCGCGGAATTGGCTCCGGCCTTTCCGGTTCGGCACTGTCGTGGACACGTCCGGCACGGCAGGGCGGCATACGCGAGCTGTCGCCCGTCAGCCGTTACGGAAGGTGTAGCCGTAACCATTGATTGCGGGCGCGCCACCCAGATGGGCGTAAAGGACCCTCGACCCCTCTGGAAAGAAACCTTTCTGGACGAGGTCGATCATCCCTTGCATCGATTTGCCCTCATAGACCGGATCGGTGATCATACCCTCGAGCCGCGCGCACAGACGGATCGCCTCCTTCGTTTCCTCGGACGGAACGCCATAGCGCGGGTACGCGTAGTCCTGGAGCAACACCACGTCAGCCTCGACAAGTTCCGTTTCGAGCTCGACGAGCATCGCTGTACGTTTGGCAATGCTAAGCACCTGCGCCTTGCTCTTTGCTGGAGTGGCGGATGCATCGATACCGATCACGTTGCGCTGTCGACCGTCCTTCGCGAACCCGACGATCATGCCGGCATGCGTTGAACCTGTGACAGTGCTGACCACAATGTAGTCGAAGGCAAAACCAAGCTGTTTCTCCTGGTCGCGCACCTCGTAAGCGAACCCCACATAGCCAAGGCCACCGTATTTGTGGACAGAGGCCCCGGCCGGTATCGCATAAGGTCTGCCGCCCCTTGCCTTGACATCATGGAGCGCTTCTTCCCAACTGTAGCGGATACCTATGTCAAAGCCCTCGTCGACCAGGCGCACCTCTGCGCCCAAGATGCGGCTCAAAAGAATGTTGCCGACCCGGTCGTAGACGACATCGTCATGTGGAACCCAGCTCTCCTGAACCAGAAGACATTTCATGCCGATCTTGGCCGCGACCGCTGCGACCATCCGGGTGTGGTTGGACTGCACGCCCCCGACGGTGACCAGCGTATCAGCATCTGACGCGATCGCATCGGGAACGATGTATTCGAGCTTGCGCAGCTTGCTTCCACCGAACGCGAGACCTGAGTTGCAGTCCTCGCGTTTGGCGTAGATCTCTACCTTGCCGCCCAGATGTTTGCCGAGGCGGTCGAGCTTCTCGATCGGCGTTGGGCCAAAGGTGAGCGGATAGCGTGGGAACTTTTTCAGCATGTTTTCTCCAGCAGAGGTATTCAAGCTGAACTATCTCCAGCCTAGGTCATGGGCGTTCGTGCTGAGCCAGCTATGTTCTGGAACGTTGTAGAAGTGACTCACATCATCGCCGGCGTCTCCGTTCGATCGACCGGTGCCGGCGTGCTGCGAGCCTCCTATGTGCGTGGCGAACGCAAACAGCTTCACCGAGCATGTTGCCACCCCTGGCCAGTTCCGGCCCACCTGTATTCTTGTCCTATCAATTCGATGTCTCTTGTTGGGCGTGAACGTGAGTTCCGCTCTGTCACTACGCCTCAACACAGCGTCAACACACAGCGCAGTCAGAACGAGCTGAGATACATCTGAACATTCATTCCTCAACTCGTCATCTTGTGGCGGCTGGTTCGAACTGCGTTGGCCTACCCTTACCTCTGCTCGACAAGCACACTGGACCGCCAGAGCAGAAAGAGCACGCTGCCGAAATAATCCCTCTGGAGCAGTAGCGAACAGGCCAGCGTAGCGACGACGGCTAGACGGATCGCGTGCTAAGCGAAGAGAACGGACACAGCGTTGCCGCTCCAACCACCGCCGCGAGTCGACTAAAGATGATGAGGTCCAAAGTCGTTCTCCTATCCCGTCATTGATGCTGCTCATGCTGCAATCTGGTCGGCCGCGACATGCGTCTGGCAGTTCTTTGGGCAGACACGGCCACAGGCTCCGCAGCCAATGCAGCGGCCGGCATGGTCCACTACCATGACCATACGATTGAGCTCACCGTCGAAGTCGTCGTCTTCCCCGTCGCAGATGCCGAGGATTTCACCCGCGTCATCCACGCCGTGAAGATGCATGACCTCGCGCGAGCAGACCTTGAAACAGCGACCGCAGCCGATACAGATTTTCTCGTCTATAGCGGCCAGATATTCCGGCACCCATTTGGAGCCGTCGCGGGTGATGCTCGTCATCGTAAGGTCCTCATTTTGGCGAGCTCTCTCCGGGCACTATTCAACTCGGCATAAACAGCGTGCGCTGTCTCGGCGACTTCCGCTATCTCAGTCCATTTGTTCGGGAGGCCCTCGGCAAGGTCGCGCAAGTTCGTCTTGGCAATCGCCGCGCGCAGTTGCAGCTTTCGGACTTTCTTCAACATCTCATCCAGATTTGACATGAGCCTTCCTCGAAAATTCGGTTTCATCCTCGCAACGTCGGACAGGCAATGACCGCAGTCGCATCGTCGCCCAGTTTCGTACCGGTGCGGGCAAGTTTCCGGAAAGTCTCGAAGACGACGCGGTGGACGTCTCAAACGATTAACTGCCCGCCCGTGAAAACCCCGAAACCCCGATCGATTTCATCATTGTTGGCGATGTGGTCACGCAAGAGCGCTCCTCGATCACAATCCCCGCTGCTGTGTGAAATATGTCGAGCCTACACAGCAGAATCGCCAATGATCGGGATCTGAAGGACGCAGTTTTTCGTGATGATGAAGCCGACCAGCAGCTCGGTCATTTGCCCTGGCATCGCCTGTCCTGAGCTCGGATCAGCGCCAGGAGCCGTTCGATGGTCGACGGGCAGGATCAAGCGCGGTGTGAGACATATCGTTTCCTCAATTCAGTGTCGTCTCAGAGGGCGAGCTCTGCGTTCGGCTGCGCCAACTTCGGGCCCGCTTACGCGGCCGCCCCCCGGCTTGGCCGGGCCGGGTTCCAGGTAATGCTGTGCTTGGGCCGACCTTGAACATGTCCTGGACTGTGACGTCCTCCGCGATAGCTTAAATTCTCGTCGAACATCGCGTCCGCGGCGAACCGTCTCTGGAGGTCGTTGACGCCCCAGCCTTGACCTACAGCAACGATCCCCTCGGTGCTGCATGGGCATACTTGCTGCGAGCGGGCTGCATGCATTGGGCGAATTGACCAGGGTTCGATTCCACTTGTCATGCCTTTTGCAATCTCTGCTCATGAGGCCACTCCGCTTTAGTGTTCAGGAGCCTTGATTGCGGTGCCACACAGAAGTCCCCGCAACAGACGTTCTCACCCGTGTAGTCGGCCAGGGCTTGAAGCAAGGGGCTATGGTGTGTCTGTTTGATGTGATCAGGCATTGGCTCCGGAATATCCAGCGATTTCAGTGCCGCTTCGATCAACTCGATCGCGCGAGCGTTGTTGCCGCTCTCGTGGTAATACTGAGCTACCGGGAGGTAGCAACGGAATTTAAGGCGCCCGTCGCCATCCGGGGGATTCAGTGTCAGGATTTGTTCCGAGAGCGTGTTGCCTATCGCAAAGCGCTCAGCACGGGGAAGATGGGAGTTGTCTATCGCGGGATCGAAGAGCTGATTCAGGGCCATGACCATCCAAGACACGGCCTCGTTTTTTTTGTTGATCGCGTCCTCGACTAACTGGCGCATGACTGGCAAGCCGCTCTGCATGTCCCGCAGCTTGTGAAGCAGAAGATTCGCTTGAGTTTGCCGAAACCCGATATAGTCCGGCATCAATGCCAGGCCTTCTTCAACTGCCGAGAGTGCGGCCGGCCAATCCTCGGCCTGTGTGGCGGGCTTAAGTTTGGCGTATATCGGTTTGGTCCGGGCCCGTTCGCGCGCTGTGCGTTGGCTAGTAGCGAACCGCCTTATGTCGGCGGCCCTCGCTTCATTGCTGCTGCGCCAGCTGCCGTTCAGAACTTTGGGTAAAACCTCATCGAGTTCCGCCGGGTGTCCGATGAAAGCGATGCGGCCGTTGCCATCAACCAGGAACGACTCAGGGATTCCGGGAGAAGAACTCGCCTGCATCCATAGTCTGTTCATTTCACCGGTAAAATCGAACGCAATCCGGTAATTCAGATTCAGGAACCTCTCGGTCAGCCACGCATCCAACTTGGTCCGCGCCTCGTCTGCGGTTGGAGCCTGTTCGCTAGTTGCGATTCCGACGACCTCGAATCCACTGTCTTGATATTCCTCTTGCAGCTGCATCAGATTGGGTATAGCCGCCACACAAGGTCCGCACCAAGTCGCCCAAAATTCGACCAGACAGACCTTGCCGGGCTGAAAGTTCGTGATGGGTTCGCCACGCAGCCAAGTGTCCACTTTGATTGGCGGAGCGGGGGACTCAATACGCAACACCGTTTCGTTCTCCAAATTCCCACACCTTTCCTGGCGCTTATGGGTTAGCTGGTCGTTCTCTCTCTCAAGAGCGGAACACACGAGTTGGCAGGCAACCAATCCGGCTTGCGTGTTCTCATGCGGTCAGCCCTCACGAGTATTGCCGCAAAGGCCGTGCCAGCACGCTTAGTGCCCGTTAACTCCATGGTTACCCCTTTGAAACCTCATAGGCCCAGTTGGCCAGCTGTCTTCGACCCGACAAGTTTCTGCCGGCTGTAAGTTTTTGGACACCGCAACCACTCCTGCGTAAGAAACCGAACAGCTTGGCTCTCTTCTGCGGTCAAATGGCTCGGCTCCTCCAGCAGCAGCATTTCGGCGCCGTTCGAAAGGGCGGGGCTAGCTCCGCGACTGGCTCCCGCGTGCAACGACTGAGTGCCGCCCGGTTACGGTTGAGCTTTTCTGCTAAAGCCGTTGTCGATGAGGCCCAGCGTCGAGTGCGAGCTGCCGACGGACAGCGCGAATGCTGCTTCGCGGGGACACGGATGCCGCATCCACCCCGCTCTTCGCTGCAGCGAAGGCGGACAGCATTCCTCGGCCCCTCCCGCTGGTGATCAGTAGCCGTAGGTCATATCCCGCTGCCCATTTCTTCCGCCACGGGGTGCGGCCAGTTGTCGACGGGGGCAGGTCTGATGAAGCCGGCATGCTCGCGGTTCGCCTGCGGCACGCGTCCCAGAAGGCTGTCGAGGATGCGACGCGCTCGCCAGGCCAGCAGGCCTAGATTTGGATCAGCCAGCCCGCGCTGCCCGAGGGTCGCGCTCTGTACGAAGATGCGCCTTTCAGGCGGTCCGTCCCAGCACACGGAAAAATCTTCGCGGATAGCCAATTCGTTGTCGCTCTTTTCCAGCCGGCAGGCCATCGGCTCCAAGAAGTCTGGCAACGCGTTCTCGTAACCGGTGGCCAGGATGACGATGTCGGCCGTGACTTCTTCGAGCTCACTCCTGCCGCGGCGCAGGGTCAGCCTGTGACCCGCGCCGGCGTTGACGCAGTGCGAGACGGTGCAGCCCGGCCGCAGTGTGATTTCGCAGTGGCTTGGCTCCAAAAACGCGTGCCGGTATAGCGCTTGATAAATCGCGCTCAACGTCTCTTCCGAAATGCCGTCGGAAGCAAGCACGAAACGCCTCAGGTACAGTTTGCGCTGCGACTCGCTCATTGCCGCCAAGCGATCCGAAGAGCACGCTATGAACAACTCGTTTGTAAACGGGCTGTTGTCGATGGGCTGATAGTTTTCGCCCTCCGAGACCCAAGTGATCGATCGAGGCCGCCGCTCTTTTGGCAGGCCGACGAGGTGTAATAGCACCTCCGCTCCCAACTGGCCTCCACCAACCACGCAAACGTCCTTTTTCCAATCCTCAGGATGGATGCGCGGTAAATCCGATAAGTGGAACAGGTTGCGCCCGGTCCAGCCCTGAAACTGAGACGGAATCCGCGGCTGCTTGCCGATGCCGATCACGAGGTCTCTGGCGCCACGAACTGCGTCGTCCGTCCACACCCGAAATTCGCCCTCGAAGCGGATTTCGCGCACAGTCTCGCCGCCGCAGACAAGCGGGTTCCGGTGGAAGGCCCAGTTCAGGTATTGCTCAAACTCAGCTCTGAGCACGGCCTCGAACTGTGCGTTCAGGAAGTGGAATAGACGCCCGTTCTCGTATAGATAGTTTGCGAAAGTGTAGGCTGATCGCGGGTTCACCAGCGTGACCAGATCCTTGAGGTGGTTGACCTGGGGTTCCGGCGAATCCAATGCGCTGCCGGGGTGCCACCGGAAGTCGACCTGCCGATCCAAGAACAGTGCCCCTCGACCGATCTGCTCGTGTATCTGACACGCAAGGCTGAGATTAGGCGGTCCAGCACCCACCCCAATGCAAGAGATGTCCACTTGTCCTGCTCCTATAGATGTTTCCCAAACACGCGATGCTCGCGGCGAACATCGGCCATGGTCATTCGGCTTCCGCACTACGCGGCCATTCTCGACGCCGGTGCGGCTGGATTCGCTAGCGTTTGTCCCCGCGTTCGTGTGGTCGGCTGTGTGAGGCCCAGGGATCCAGCCAAGTGATGAGATCGACACTCATGTCGGGACGTGGGGGCCGTGCGCGGGATCGACGTTTCCACCCGCTTCGATGATAGCGTCTCGCTCAGCGGATGCTTACCGACCTTATTCGGCGTGTGAAGCGGGCGCAGTCGCTCGCCTCCAAGGTGATGCGCCCACTTCTGACCGGTTGTGGATCAGCCGAAGCGCGGTCCCAGTGCGGCAACAGCATTCTTCAGTGACCCTGACCATAGGAGGACATCCTTCTGATGTGTTCAGAAGATTCCCTGCATCGAACGTGCCAGAAGGAAAATTGATCAAAACAACTGGCAGCAGGTTTGTGATCGTGTCGGCTATCCGACGTTGAGGTGGGAAACCTTGCACCGGCGGCAGATTTGTCCCGGTGCTCTTACCGGTAAGCTAACAGGGTAGCTCCGATCCCGAATAAATGTTCGCTTAGCCTGATCATGGCAGGACGTGCGCTGATGTGTTCGGAATGTTCCCTCAATCGACGTGCCAGGAGGAAACTTTGATGGAACCAACTGACAGCGGGTTTGTGATCGTGTCGAGTATCCGACGTTGAACGGCAGGCCTTGAAGGTTTGCACTTTGTCGCCCTTCGGAACAGCACCAGCTTGACCAACTCTAGCGTTTTTTTCAGATGGGCGCCGTCCGGGGAATCCGGTAATGTCTCATGTGTCATGCGACGTGGATCTCTCCCATGATGATCTGATAGGCATAGCATTCTTACGTCGCATGACGCTCCCATTAGCACTCGACTAAGGTGCGCGCGGCAGCTTCTTCGCGCGCCAGCACAAGCTCCCTTCGTCGAGGTCAATGCCGATGACGTGGGCCATTCGTCCGACCGCTGCGCTCGAGCTTACATCTCCGCCGGCGCAGCCGCCGTCGATTACGGTGGAAGCCGACAGCGGCTCGAGGCGATCAGCAGCGATTGCGTTGAAGACGCCAGCACACGCCAAATCGCGGCAAGGAGCGCGCGGCCACCAGGTCGGAACGTTGTTCCTGGCCAGACAATCCTCGTCGCGCGATTGGTTCAGTAAGGTATCGTCATCGAGATAGCGGCTGCAGTTCGTTCATGCATCTCATACGCCAAGACCGCTTTGCACCCTCGGGTCCAACCCACGATCCGGCTTCGGCGACATCCATTGCGCCCTTAAGTCCGCAGCGAAGCGTGGCGGCATACCGTTTGAGATAGCTCACCTTCGCCGAAAATCCGTCCGGAGTGTTGAGAAGCTCGCGCACGGCATCGGATTTGGAGGAATGCAGATCGTCTGCCGGTCGCGCCGAACGGGTCCGCCGGTCGCGAGCACAAATGATCAGGCTCGTGACGCTGCGGGATGGATCCAGGAAGCGAGCGACGAAATTGAGTGATGAACCCTAGGCATCAGAAGGAGGACGCCGCTCCACCTTCCGCCTTGCGCATGACCTGGAGAGATTTCCGGTGGGCGTCGCCTCCCGAGCAACGCTTTTTCATGTCCGTTACTCTCCGTAAAATAGATTGTTTCGATGGAGCCCATCTACGATGTGAATGCGTGCGCCTCGCATGCGATCAACAACCGAACCCCAGAGCTCCATAACGAATGCCTGCGCAACTCGCCTGCAAACTCGACGCCCGATCTACTTATGAGAAACCGTACGATCGGCGATGCCGATCATCCCAATCGGAACTGCCCCACGTGGCACGGGCGAGCCAGTCGATTGAGAGATGACTGGCCTGCTTTGCAGCTGCGGTAGGTGGCCAATCCGGCAGCGTGCTGTTTCTGACTGGCCGTCCAGCCGCGCTTATAGGTTTCGTCTGTTCAACGGCCGCGCGGCAATCGCCGATCGACATCACGGGCGCGGTGAAGGTGGATACTGCGCACATGCGCTAGGTGGGCACAAGGACCGCGGAAGAGATGAACAAGAGCCACACCAATTCAAGTCGAGCTGACGCAAGGCAGCAGCTGATCGATCCGACTGACGATCTCAAGCTCATGTAGCGCGCTGGAGTGGCGGTCTTTGCCTCGGCGCCCGTACCATCGGCGCACCACTGCGCACGCTGACAAGCCGGAGTGGCCGGTGACCGGACGGGTTCGCCTTCTAGTGAAAAACCGTCTTTCACTTTGATCGAGCGGGATTCTGCGTTGCGCGATTTGTGTCCGGTCTGGTTCGGTTCTTAGTCGCACGCGATGGCCCGCATTCATACGGTAGATGCACTTCATCGAAACTATCGATTTTACGATGCGTAACGACCATGAAAAACGCTGCTCGGAACCTTCTGAGGACGATCAGCTGCATGAAGTACCGAGCGGATATCAGCGGTCTGCGGGCCGTCGCCGTTGTTCCGGTTGTCCTGTATCACGCTGGTTTTTCAGCGGTCAGCGGCGGGTTCGTTGGGGTCGACGTCTTCTTTGTGATCTCCGGCTTCCTGATAACGTCTGACATCATCGAGCGCACCGACAGGGGCGAATTCTCGCTGCTGGACTTCTATCACCGCCGGGTCCGACGGATTTTTCCTGCCCTGTTCGCGATGCTGGCCGCATGTTTTGCGATGGGGTGGTTTGTGCTGCCGCCGGGTGAGTTCATCGGCTTCGGCAACAGCGCCATTGCCGCTGCGATTTCCGCCAGCAACTTCTTTTTTTACGTCAACACCAACTATTTCACTGAAGCCGCGACCTCGCTCCCTCTCCTGCACACATGGTCGCTGGCCGTCGAGGAGCAGTTTTATTTCCTTTGGCCTCTGGTGGTCATACTCATGATGCGATGGCTGAGACCGTGGGCGGCAGTCATCGTCGCGGCGCTGGGCATCATCTCCATCACCGCCGCTCAGCACTGGCTTCAGAGCGATCCGCCCTTTGTATTCTACATGCTTCCGACACGCGCTTGGGAACTGCTCACGGGCGGGCTGATCGCGCTGCCTGCTGCTAAGGCAATGAGGCCAACCCGAACGATTGCGGAACTCCTCGCTGCCTCAGGTCTGGCGCTCATCACCGCTTCACTCTTCCTGCTCAATCAGGATACGCCATTTCCCGGCCTATACGCGCTTGCTCCTTGCATTGGAGCGGCGCTCATCATCGCGGCCGGCTTTCACCGCGACACGATGGTTTCGAAAGCGCTGTCGATCAAGCCTGCCGCCTTCATCGGGCTCACATCCTACTCGCTTTACCTCTGGCACTGGCCGTTGCTGGTCTTTGCAGGCATCTATCGGAATCGCGAATTGTTCGTCTCTGAACGTGTCGCGGTCGTACTCGCCGCACTGCTCGCGTCAGCACTCTCCTGGCGCTTTGTCGAGCGCCCGTTTCGCCGGAGGGCCACAGGCTGGAAGTGGATGGTACCGACCGCCGGCACAATGGCCGGCGTCTGCTGTCTATCCCTGGCTATCATCTACAGCTCCGGCTTCCCAAGCCGGGGTCCTGACGACGGTCCTTCTGTTCAAGCGCTCAGAGCGGAAAGAGCCAAGTTCGAATCCTCTTCCTGCCTCCAGCGTGGCGGGCTCATTCCCAAGACGGGCGAATGCATCCTCGGCTTCGGCAATATCGCTCCGAGGGTCGTTTTGTGGGGCGATTCTCAGGCTGCCCATCTTGCCTCTGCTTTAGACGAGGCGGCCCGGACGACAGGCGTGCGCGTCAGACAGATCACAAAGGCGGGGTGCGCTCCTTTTCCCGACATGACGATGCTTCCCGCCAGTCCCTTGAGAGCGGATTGCCCGGCCTTCAATGCGTCCGCGCTCCAATCGGTGCTTGCCGATCCCAACATCACACTCGTGATCCTGGCAGGCCGCTGGAACGCCTACTCGGGGCGTGGAGGCAGCTTCCTCTCGACAGACGGAAGCTGGCCTTCGCAGGAGACTTCCAATGCCAACTTCACGTCCGCGATAGAACAGACCGCTGCCTCACTGGCGGCCCATGGCATCAAGACCGCCGTGGTTGGACCCACGCCGGAACCATCCATCGATGTGCTGACTTGCCTCGTCCGTGCCGACTTCATGAAGGGCGACGCGCCGTGCTCTACCATGCCGGCCGAGATGTCCTGGCAGAACAATCGAATGCTCGCGGATCTGCTGCCGCGAACCGTACAGTTCATTCCCATAGTCCCAGCTCTGTGTGGGCAGCAAAACTGCCCGCTGAGATCAGGTGAAGACGTCTTCTACCTTGACGCGATCCACCTTTCGCCGGCGAGCCGGCATATCCTTGCCCCTATTTTCGCCAAGCTCATCTCTTCGTCAGCCATGAATTCGGCTAAGGCAGGCTTTCCGGGGCAGTGAGGATCGCACACTGCTTCCGTCCGGCGCCAGCTAAAGGTCATCACGAGCTGCGGCGAAAGCCCTACCTTAAGTTGCCTGAGGGCACTCGTCTTGAGTTATATGAAGCTGCAATTGCCCTCGACATGGGGCAGCCGGGAACAATGGCAGCCTATGCCTGGCGCTGCAAAGAGCATTGCCTTGAGCGAACGGCTGTGCTGGCCGCAGCAATAGGTCCTAACTCGTCTACCAAGCTAACGACTGTCTTTCTCAACTGAATTAAGCCAAGCTACCTTTCTCGTCTTGGGCCAATCTGCCGCGGCCGTGCTTCGATGAGCTCGAGCAGCGCCGCTGCACGGCCTTTGGGGCCGTCTCGGGCGAGAGTTCGACAAGCAACTCAAGACCGGAGCATTTTGTTCGGTCAGGCCTCGTGCACTGCCTCGAGGAGCTTCGCGCCGCCGCGATCTTTTTCCCGATATCTGAATAGTTCGCCCAAGTGAACTAAAGCTTCGAGCGGCATCGGTGCAACTCCCGAGCCGGTCAGCGCGCCAAAAACAGCGGCAATGTCGGCTTGTCAACAATCCATTTCGTTGCGCCGCCGAAGAGCCGCTCACGCAGGCGACGGCTGCCATAAGCGCCCATGACTATCATGTCGGCAGATGTATCGATTGCGTGCTGCGCAAGCACCTTGGCCGCCGATTTGCCAGCACTTGGCAACAGGTCAACCGACACCCGAGCACCGTGGCGCGTGAGATAGGCAGCAATATCGGCTCCAGGTTTCGCGCCGTACCCTTTGTGGTTCGCCTTCGGACCCACCAGGACAACACGAACTTCCTCAGCAGCGCATAGGAGACCCAGCGCTTCCCGAACGGCACGGGATGCCTCGAGTCGCGAATCCCAACCGACCAGGACGCGCCTTGGCCACAGGGTCGCCTCAGCGCGCTTGGGCACAATAAGCACCGGTTTTCCCGTATCAAATAAGCTGCCGTTGATGACGACAGGTCCGACAACACTGTCGTTGAGAAGTGCGGGGCCGACAATGGTCAGGTCGGCGCAGAGTGCCCGCTGTCGCACCACCTCCCCCACGCCAGTCAAATTGCAATAATCCGTATCGACATCATAGGAAAGGCACATTGCCCTCAGCAGTTCCTGGATCTTCTCGGAGCGTCTTTCCAGTCTGGGCACGTCCAGTGTAAATCTGTCTTGCCGAAACTGATTGTTCAATGTGGCCATTGCCTGTCCACGCCCCGTGGGCCACTCGGGGACACCATCTCTCATCGGCCGATATGACAAAACGAGCATCAGAGCCGGTATTATCCGTACGGAAAGATGCGCACCGACTTCAGCACACAAGCCGGCAGCAGTTTCGACGTCATGATCGGAATGGTCTGCGTCCGTCACACAGAGTACGCTTTTAAAACCCATTTGCCTGCTTCTTCCTGAGTATCTCGTTTAGTCTAGCGGCAGGCCGCAACACCGACTCACAGCGCGAGGGAAAGGGAGTGGCACTACACCTCAACTGATTCAGCCGTCCGGCATCTGGAGCGAGTAGCCGGCCGACCTGACAGTGAGAATGCCGCCGCCGGGCCAAGCCTTCTTGAGGGCTGTTCTGATCCGGCTGACATGGACATCGACGGTGCGTGGTTCGACATGGATGTTTTTCTCCCAAGCCGTGCCGATAAGCTCCTTCCGGCTGAAGACCTTGCCGGGAGCCTCCATCATAAGCAGCAGCACGTTGAACTCGATGACTCCGAGGTGAATGTCGTGGCCATTGCCGCGAATCCGGCGGGCATCCACCTTCATCTCGAGGTCACCAAAGGTGAGCCAGCCGCCGTTTTCAACGCCATGTGCGCCCCGCTTCGGCAGCGCCAGCCTCGCCCGTAGAAAGTCGAGCAGGTTGGCCGGGACGATCGGCCGCACAAATCTCTCGTCAATGCGAGCCTTGAGGAGATCGAGGTGCTGGTCCTCGGCACCCGGCGCGATCAGGGCAATAACGGTAAGGTCGGCGGTCCGGGGCTCCCCCTTGAGCCGGGCGCAGATTGGGGCCCCGGTTATGCTCGCCGGACCGCAGTCCAGCACGACGGCCTGGAATTCGCGTTCGTCGGCCAATGCAAGCACTTCCTTGGCGCTCCTTACCGGCTCAGTGGCGAAGCCGTCCACCTCCAGTATGTGGCTGAGCAACAGATAAAGCTCGGCATCTTGCGAACAGATCAGGATGAGTGGCTTCATCGGTGTTACTTCAGGAGCTTGATCCGCCTGGACGGCGTCGGCTGCGACGGTTGGCCATCGCGGCTGCTGAAGATTGTCATGGCCCCTGGGCTCGAAACCTGCTTCATCACGCACGCGCCACCTCGGGATAGGTTTCGATGGCTGCGATTGCGTCGCTGACCAGCTTCGTGCCGGCCCCGGCGAGCTTCCGCAACGTCTCGAAGCCGAACCGGTGGACGTCGCGCAGCGTCTTCGACAGAGCGACCAGCCGCCCAGTCGTGAAAAGCACGCGCCCAAAGCCTTCACGGCTCAGCTCCATGATCGGCGATGCCATCAGGCCGCAGCGCTCCTCGATCGCAAGCCCAATGGCGGTGTAGAACATATCTAGCCTCCACAGGACGTCCGGGTCGGGATCGCCTATGATCGGGATCGCACGGCGCTGTTGCTTGGTGATGATGAAGGCGGCCAGCAGTTCGCGGTCCGCTTTGCCTTCCCACGCGCCGTAGGAGTCCTGAGCACGTATTAGCCGCACGAGGCATTTGAGAAACGGGCTGGCAAGCGCCACCTCGTCCTCATCGACAGCAAGGCTAAGGGCAGGGTCGAACATTTCGCCTCCTCATTTCAGTCCTCGTCTTCAAAGGACGGCTTCTGTTTCGCGACGCCTGCCTCAGCCAGGACCTTGCGCAGCCAAGGTGGAGGGCAGGTCCTGAGCATCAGCTGCGTGCGAACCAGCACCTCTTGGATGCTCTGAGTATGCCGCACCTTGATCGGATGGATTTTTGCCGAAACAAGCTTGGCTGCCGAAGGTCCACCGATCGCCAGGCAAAACAGGAGGTGGCAGCCCTTCAGCGCTTTTATCTTCGGTGTGATGCGGTCATCCCTCTCGGAGTGATGTTTCCCACTTTCGTCGGAGACGTCGTCGAACTCGATGACTTCCACAAGCTCCCACTCCTCGCGCGTCATATCGTAGATGACAAAGCGCTTGGCCGACCCGAAATGGGCGTTGAGTTGCTTGACGTCCTGGGTAGCGATTGCCACCCGCAAAGCGCCTGCTTGTCGTTCACGCATCGGACGGTGAACCTCGTCAGTGACGAGTGAGAAGCGACGCATCGGGCTCACCTGGCGTTTGGCGTTTGCGGAATGGATCGAGCTCATCAGGCGTCGGCGCACGCCGGCCGGCCTGGAACAGGTTGGCAACCTCGAAGACCAGGTCACGGGTCCCTTGATAGAGGATCGAGAGCCTGTGCTGGCTGCCAAGCCGGTCGAAGACGGGGAAGCCGATGCGCATAAGCGGAATGCCAAGGCGTTTCGAGGCCTGGCGTCCATGTGAATGGGTGACCAGAAGATCAGCGCCGCTTGCAAGTGATTCCAGATCGCCGAGATCGCCGACCTGAATCGACTCCGCCGGTACCTTTTCCAGAATTTTCGACATACCGGTCGTCGTGACGGCCGCCGTGATTGCGCAGCCCATGTCGACGAAGAACGCTCCGAATTGATAGAGTTGGTCTGGTTCAGCAGCGATCGCAATTTTCTTGCCTCCGAAGTGGAAATGTCCGTCGAGCAACGCATCTTGCAGTTGCGCCCGCCGACGGCGGACGCTTGCCGGCACAGGCTGGCCAGAAATAGCCGACAGCAGCGAAACGAACTGATCGGCGCCCTTCAATCCGGTCAGCGACTGAAACAGCACGTAAGGCACGCCGGTCGCCTTGTAGAGAACCTCGGCCGGGCGGCGCATATGCTCGCCGATCGCGATGCAGTGCTCGGCCGTGCCGAGCTCGCGGATATCCTCGATGCTCGTTCCGCCATAGGTGGTGGGGACCCAGTGGTCTGGCACGGTACCGTCGAGCGAGCCTGAAAGGTCTGGCAAGATCACCGATTGCAGGCCAAAGCTTTCGACCATCTCGCGCAAATGCTCGAGGTCAGCCACGGTGAGGTTCCAGCCAGGAAGGATCGCGATCTTCTTTGACTGCCGCGCCCGCTCCCCAGGCTTTGTAATGCCTTCGATCATGGCGGTGACAGCCTTGGCCCAGCCCTCTTCAAGGGCGCCGGCGAAATCCGGCGTGTTGGCCAGCACGATCTCGGTACCCGCGAGTTCTTCCGCCCGTCTCAGCCTGATGTCCGAAATGTCGCCTGCGCAATCCTCGCCACGGGTTTCCACCAGGGCCGTGGTGCAGACCCCAATCAGCTTTGGCGTCGTGCGGGTCTTGAGGTTGAAGATCGCCTCTTCCAGATTGTCCGACCCGCCGAGGATGATTGTTATTTCATCCATCGCGGTCGTCTGTAGGGGAATCGTTTCCTTGAAATGCCGCACGAACAGCACGAGGGCAAAGCTGGTGCAGCCCTGGGCGCCGTGGAACAGCGGCACTGCGCCGTCAATGCCGAGAAACGCCAAGGCGGCACCAAGCGGCTGTGACGATTTCAGCGGGTTGATCGCGGCTGATTTTGTCTGGGGAAGGATACGCGTCATCGGATCTCCTCAGCACTCACGCAAATCGTCGGCGCCTTGCCGGCGGTTTCCTGGACAGCGTGCAGGTTCTCGGCGTCGTCGCTTGGGCCCGGCAGTGCGTCGTACCCATGGATCGGACCATCCCACGGGGGTCGCTCGCGCACCTGGCGCCAG
Organism: Mesorhizobium sp. B2-5-7; assembly: GCF_006440875.1. Taxonomy (NCBI): domain Bacteria; kingdom Pseudomonadati; phylum Pseudomonadota; class Alphaproteobacteria; order Hyphomicrobiales; family Phyllobacteriaceae; genus Mesorhizobium; species Mesorhizobium sp. B2-5-7. The sequence goes on from NZ_VFUO01000007.1 coordinate 23,319, forward strand.
ATCGGGTTGTGAATGGCGAGGTCGATCTGGCGTACGAGTTCCACCATGCCGTCATAACCGGCGTAAGGGTGCTGGCGCTCCTGGTTGATGTCGAGCCAGGGCATCTTGGCCTTCAGCGCGACGAATTGCGTGCGCCCACCCGAGAGCATGATATCGGCCTTGCCTCCAGAGAGGATGGCGTAAAGGTCGCGCGCTGACATCTGCTCGAACGTATCGTTGTCGTCCTTGAGCATCTGTTTGATGCGCACCTTGTCTTCGAGCGTGGATTTCTTGACCGAGGTGCCCACGATCTCCATGCCGATCTCCACCAGCGCATGGACGAGCGACCAGGACTTCACACCACCGGTGTTGAGCAGCACGCGCTTGCCTTGGAGCCGCGGCCGGTAGGCTTCGAGCTTCTTCCATGCAATCGCCTCCTGCTGGGCGATCAGCCTCTCCGTGCGGTCCAGGATCTCCGGATCGGCCCCCTTCCTCACCAGGAGCTCAGCAATGTTGCGGAGTGCTTCCGACGTATCCGAGATGCCATAGAAAGAGCCCTCGAAGAACGGGATGTCCCAGCGCTCGTCCATCTTGCGGGCTAGAGTGATGAGGGCCGTCGAGCACACCACCATGGCCGCCCGGGCGCTGTGCGCGGAAGCTACGTCGCGATAGCGCGCGTCGCCCGGAATGCAGGCGCGAACCCGGATCCCGAGCCGATCCAGGAGCGGCTTGACCAGCCAGAATTCGCCGGAAAGGTTGAATTCACCAAGGACGTTGATGTCATACGGGCCGGCGTCGTCGGGTTCCACCGTGCCGATGACATGGTCGAGCAACGCCTCCGCGGCAAGCTTGTTGCCCAGGTTCTTGGAGCCAGCCAGGCCCGGCGCGTTGACGGGAACCACGGCCAGGCCGAACTTTTCGGCGGCGCGTTTGCAGACGGCCTCGATATCGTCGCCGATGAGCGCCGTCACGCAGGTCGAATAGACAAAGACTGCTGCGGGCGCATAGGCTTCCTTGATTTCGCGGATCGCCTTGAAGAGCTTCCGCTCGCCCCGCCCCATCACCACATCGAGTTCGGTAAGATCGGTCGTGAAGCTTGTGCGCCACAAGGTTGGCCCGGACGAAGCTGCACCGCGGTTGTCCCAGGAATTTCCCTCGCAGGCGAGCGGCGCATGCACCAGGTGGGCAACGTCAGTGATCGGCTGCAGGACGATCTTGGCCCCGTCAAACGCGCAGCCGCCCGCTGCCGCTCCCGGCGTCAGCGGCCGTGCGCAGCCTTCCTTGCGCGCCCTGACGTCCTTGCCACGGTTCTTGTCGCATGCAGGCTCGTCGAAAACGTCCTGGATCTTGGCACTGAGCGAGGTCATTGCGTCAGTCTCCAAAGTCCATTCGGGCAATGAACAGCCTGGGCGAAAAGCTGGCCGTGTGCTTTAGCGGGTGAGGTCATAGGAATAGTCCGTCACGCCCGTCTGGCTCGTCTCGCGATCGAGCTTGTCGAAGATCTTGTCGAGGATCGTGGTCAGCACGCGTAACCCGCCCTGGTAGCCCATGAGCGCAAAGCGATGGTGATGGTGCCGGTCGAAGATTGGAAACGTCAGGCGGATCAGCGGCGTGCCGGTGTCGCGCTCCAGATACTTGCCATAGGAATTGCCGATCAGCAGGTCCACCGGCTCGGTGAAGAGAAGCGATCGCAGCGCCCAAAGGTCCTTACCCGCCCAGACCTGAGCGTCCATGCCGAAGGGCGAGGCGTCAAGCAGTTCCTGCAACTCGGCTTGCCAGGCCGAGGAGCCGTTGGTTGCCAGGCAATGTGTCGGCTCGCCGCCGGTCTCCATGACGAAGCGGGCCATGGCGTACACGAAGTCCGGGTCGCCGTAGATCGCGTATTTCTTGCCGTGCAGCCAGGATTGGCTGTCGGCCATGGCATCAACCAGTCGGCCGCGCTCCAGTCGGATTGCCTCGGGGATTTCCTTGCCGGAAAGCGCCGACACCTTCATCAGCAATTCGTCGGTCGCCTGGACGCCCAGCGGATAATGGAAGGAAGCCGTGGCCTGCCCAACTTGCCCGCAATAATCCAGCGTTTTTCGCGTGTTGTAGTGCTGGAGCGAAAGCGTTGCCTCGGCGTCAAGTGCCCCCCTCACCTCTTCGATCTTGGTGCCGCCGTCATACATGCGGTATTCCCCGTCCGATGGCGTGTCGAACTGGTCAGAGGCGTCCTGGATGAAGGTGTAGGACACACCCATCATATCGAGCAGGCGTTTGAGTTCCCGGTTGTTGCCGACGCAGAAGCCGTCGAAGCCCGGAATGAGGTTGATGGTTCCCTTGGTTTCCGTGCGCTCCTGGCCTTTCCAGAAGTGCTCTAGAATGCCCTTCAGCATGCCGTCATAGCCGTCGACATGGCTACCGACGAAGGCCGGCGTGTGGGCGAAGGGCACGTCAAAGTCGCGCGGCACCGACTTTTCGTCTTTGGCGTTCTCGATGAAGCTGTGCAGGTCGTCGCCAATGACCTCCGCCATACAAGTCGTCGAGACTGCGATCATCTTCGGGTCGTAAAGCTGGTAGGTGTTGGCGAGCCCATCGACCAGGTTCTTCAGGCCCCCGAATACTGCCGCATCCTCGGTCATCGAGGAGGAAACCGCCGAAGCAGGCTCCTTGAAATGGCGCGATAGATGAGAGCGGTAGTAGGCCACGCAGCCCTGGCTACCGTGGACGAAGGACATGGTCCGCTCGAAGCCCGCGGCCGCGAACACAGCGCCGAGCGGCTGGCAGGCCTTGGCGGGATTGATCACAAGCGCTTGTCGGGCGAGGTTCTTTTCGCGGTATGCCCAGGTCTTGGTGAATTCACCCTGATCGGCAACGATCTGATCCGGGTGCGGACATTCGAAATTCAGCTTCTTCCCGGCGAGCATCTGCCTGTATTCCGGCTCGCGGAACAGCGGAGCGTGGTCGAGAATCTTTTCGGCCGACTGCGGCATTGGTATTACCTCTTTCCATCTGGCCGCGCCATACGGCAGCTCAGGTACGTGGAGACGTTTGCGGTTTCCCGAGGCTCACAAGCCGCGAGGGTTCATCGTCTCTCTGGGGAGACTAGGCCTGGGACAGGGCATCTATTCGGCAGCCATCGCCTGCCCACGGGACGGGCTTTGTTTCCAAGGTGCCTGGTAGAGGCCCCAGACCGGATTGTTGATCGCAAGATCCACGTCGCGCGCGAAAATGGCGAAGCCGTCATAGCCGTGATAAGGTCCCGAATAGTCCCAGGAGTGCATTTGACGGAACGGGATACCCATCTTCTGCACGGGGTATTTTTCCTTGATGCCAGAGCCAACCAGGTTGGGGCGAACTCCCTCGATGAACTTCTCCAACTCGTAGCCGGTAACGTCGTCATAGATCAGCGTGCCATTCTTTGCGTAATGGCCCGTGCGTTGATAGTCATCGTTGTGAGCGAACTCGTAGCCGGTGCCAACGATGATCATGCCGAGGTCTTCGTAAGCTGTGATGACGTGGCGGGGGCGCAGGCCGCCGACGTAGAGCATGACGGTATTGCCTTCGAGGCGTGGCCGGTACTTTGAGATGACCGCGTCGACAAGCGGTCTGTACTTGGCGATGACCTTCTCGACTTTCTCCTCGATTTCGGGGCCGAAATGCTTGGCTATTTTACGCAGGGAGGTCTCGATCTGGGACGGTCCGAAGAAATTGTACTCCATCCAGGCGACGCCATACTTTTCCTCCATATGCCGGCAGATGTAGTTCATAGACCGGTAGCAGTGGATGAGATTGAGCTTGGCCTTCGGGGCGCGCTCGATCTCGGCGAGTGTCGCGTCACCGGACCAGTTGCCGACCACGCGCAATCCTATCTCCTCAAGCAGGATGCGCGAGGCCCACGCGTCGCCGCCAATATTGTAGTCGCCGATCACGTTGACGTCGTAAGCACCGGCCTCGAAATCGACGTCCTTCTTGTCGAAGACCCAGTCGCGGATGGAGTCATTGGCGATATGGTGGCCGAGTGATTGCGAGACGCCGCGGAAGCCCTCGCAGCGCACCGGCACGATAGTCTTTTCGTACTCCTTGGCCTTCTTGCGAGAAACTGCCTCGGTGTCATCGCCAATGAGACCGATCGGGCATTCGGATTGCACCGTGATGCCGTTATTCAGCGGGAACAGTAGCTCGATCTCATCGATGATCTGTTCCAGTTTCTTGTCACCGCCGAAGACAATGTCTTTCTCCTGGAAATCGGATGTGAACTGCATTGTCCCGAACGTGTCGATGCCCGTTGTTCCGACGTAGTAGTTGCGGCGCTGTGACCAGGAATATTGGCCGCAACCGACGGGGCCGTGCGAGATATGGACCATATCCTTGACCGGACCCCAGACCACGCCCTTTGAGCCGGCATAGGCGCAGCCGCGTATGGTCATCACTCCCGGAATGGACTTGATGTTCGATTTGACGTCGCATTCGGAAAGGATCTCGTTTTCCCCGCCGGCCTGGTCCCCGCTCTTTGCGACGCTGAGATGCTTTTTGCGGCGCTTCGCCGCTTTGTCCGGATATTGCGATAGCACCTCCTCAATAAGCTTCGCATGGAGAGCACCATCATTCTCGTATTCCAGGCTCATGGGACCCCTTTCAAGGTGTCTGGTGACGCCTCACCGACGAGGCGCCGTTCTTTGCAAGGCGTGCCACCTCAAGGAGGGCGCCCAATATCGGTTACTGGGCTGCCGCCTTTGCCGCTTCCTTGGCCTGAAGCTCGGCAAGCATCTGCTCGTCGGTTTTCATGATGCCGAAATCGAGCAGCATGTCCTCGAGCTCCTCCATGGTAATCGGGGTCGGGATGGTACCCTGGCCAGAATTCGCATGGATCTTCTCAGCAAGCGCGCGGTATTCTCCGGCCTGCTTGGAGTCGGGCGCATATTGGATCACTGACATCTTTCTGAGCTCGGCGTGCTGGACGATGTTGTCGCGCGGCACGAAGTGGATGAGCTTGGAGTTGAGCCTGGAAGCCAGTGCTTCGGCCAGGTCAAGCTCACGGTCGGTCTGACGCTCGTTACAGATCAGTCCGCCGAGCCGAACACCGCCCGAATGTGCATATTTCAGGATGCCCTTGGCGATATTATTGGCGGCATAGAGCGCCATCATCTCCCCGGACATGACGATATAGATTTCCTGCGCCTTGCCCTCGCGGATCGGCATCGCGAAACCGCCGCAAACCACGTCCCCGAGCACGTCGTAGGAGACATAGTCGACATCGTCGTAGGCGCCGTTCTCCTCAAGGAAATTGATTGAGGTGATGACGCCGCGGCCGGCGCAGCCTACACCCGGCTCCGGGCCGCCGGACTCCACGCACTTGATGCCTCTGTAGCCTACCTTGAGCACGTCCTGAAGCTCGAGGTCTTCCACCGAACCTTCCTGTGCCGCGAGATGCAGGACAGTATCCTGAGCCTTCGAGTTCAGGATCAGGCGGGTGGAATCCGCTTTGGGGTCGCAGCCGACGATGAGGATTCGCTGCCCGAGGTCGACGAGAGCGGCGAGCGTATTTTGGGAGGTGGTGGACTTGCCGATGCCGCCCTTGCCGTAAAAGGCGATCTGACGCAGACGTGACATTAATAGGTTTCCTTCCTTGGTTTCATCCGTCGCGGCTGCCCGGGACACAAATGCCGATGGGCAGCTCTTGCCGCCTCACAACGAGGTCTCAAGTTTCGTGCCAACTTTTTCGAAGGACAGCCAAAGCGGGATTTTTCCTTTTGGCTCTAGCTAGTTAGCTTGTGCGCTAACAAGTGCTCGCTGGCAGATAGATTATTGTTGGAACAAGCCGTGTAGCGGACCCGACAATGCCCGACACAAAACGTCAGGTTCGAGCCACCGGAAATGGTCCTTTCAGTCAGAGCCGGTTTTTGGCTGCTTAAAGGCGGCGGTCATAGCGACCGGCTCGCGTCGTCCCGTCACGGAACATCAGACATCCGGGCTCGGAACTGCTGGCGCGCATGGCTGGTTCGAGACGGACGCCGAGGTCGGCATAGAACAGCCTGATGAGACGTCTGCCGACGATGACACCCCCGTCGGGCACGGAGAACCGGCACCGAAATTGCACGCCCTACTGTCACAAGATGTCGGGCAGCGATGGCGCGCTTCTGCCTTTAGTTCGGGTCATCGCAGCCAACCCATGTTGGGCGAGGATGTTCATGACCGAATCGGCGACGGGTCTTATCGAGACTGTTCTGCACGGCCCAGAAACGCCGGATCGACTATCTCCTCCCGCATGGGGTGCGGTCATTTCGCTTGCTTTGGGCACCTTCGGGCTGGTGGCGGCAGAGTGTCTGCCAGCCAGCGTGCTGACGCTGATAGCGCGCGATCTCGGCATCTCAGTGGATGCGGCTGGATATGCGATCACAGCGACGGGCATTGCTGCGGCGATCTCAGCGCCGACGATGGCCATTATTGCAAAGCGCCTGGACCGCAGGACCGTCCTGTGGGCAATGATGCTGCTTCAGATCCTGTCCAACCTTCTGGTGGCAGTCGGGTCGTCGCTGCCGGTTTTGCTGGCAGCACGCGTTATGCTCGGCATTGCGCTCGGAGGCTTCTGGTCGATTTCGGCATCGCTGGCGATACGGCTCGTTCCAAATCATCTTCTGCCGCGCGCCATGTCAATCATCCTCGCCGGCGTTTCGGTCGCTCTCGTATGCGTGCCTGCATTCGGCGCCGTCGTCGGCGGCAGCTTGGGATGGCGAGTGGCCTTCACGCTCACCGCAGTGCTTAATGCTGTTACGCTGCTGGTGCTGCTTTTAACGATGCCGACGCTGCCTCCGGTTGAAATGGCTGGATTCCGCAGTCTGCTGGATGCGGCCAAAGATCCGACCATAAAGGTCGCACTTTTGGTCGTACTGCTGGTCGCTTCTGGGCACTTCACCAGCTTCAGCTATATTCGGGTCTTCCTCGAGACGACTCCCAAGCTCGGTACCAACGGGATCTGGATATTGTTGCTCCTTTCTGGCATAAGCGGCTTCTTCGGCAGTTTTGCCGGAGCATTCCTGGCCAAACACAGTCTCAAGGCAGTCGCGGCCCTGCCATCCTTCCTTATGGCGATAGCCGCTGTCTCGTTGCTGAAGTTTGGAGCATCGACCTTTGCCTCGGCGATTGCGGTTTCCGTATGGGGCTTTGCCTTCGGCGCGGTGCCGGTGGGGTTGCAGACTTGGATACTGCTGCGTGCGGTTCCCGAGCAGGCCGAAAGCGCCGCCGTGCTGATGACCTCAACGTTCCAGGTAGCCATCGCAGCCGGCGCGATTTTCGGCGGACTGCTGCTGAAGGATCCCGACCACGTCACGGGTGTCTTTGCCTACACCGCAATTGCCACATTGCTCGCGGCACTCACAGTGTTCGTATTCGACCCGAAACACGCAACCTAACCGCCTGGTGGGAGAGAAGCTCGCCGTCGAGGTGGACTCGCACCAGCCGCGCGACGCGGTCTGCGCACGATACTTTTTCGATCCAGGCCTTCGTCTCGCCTAGGATGGCCGCCTGGATCGCGGTACTGCCTCTTCCACGTCGGCTCTTCAACGGGCATGGACCAGCGCCGGTGCCTTGCCGGCCTGCACCGAGACTACAGCGAGCGATCAGCGCTCGGCCGGGCGGACTTGGTCAGGTTGCGCAGCCCATCTTCGCCGACATCGATGTCCTGATATTGCAAGGGTGTCAGCGCAACGACGGTCTCACCTCTCGAATGACTATGTCCGACAACTTCATGGCAACGACCTCGTCCCGCTGGTGGACGCCGACGAGCTTGGGAGATAAGGGCGCAATCTGCTCTTCAACCGTTTGAACGTCGGGCACAAATGGGCAGCAAACTTTTTCGGCGCGAGCTAGCGAGACCCGTCAAATCATCGGTTTTGAAATGCCGATTTAGTGCCTGCCAGGCATAGCGATCGAATGGATCACAGAAATCCTTTCAGTTGAGTTGGAGCGGAAGATCAATGCGCTCCTGCATCAAGCCTCGCTAGGGGCAGCCGAGGCTCTCCTCGAAATTTGCAGACGTCCCACTGACAAGATTGTTGGCTATTTGCGTGCCCGGTTGGCGCTCCGTTGCGTTCTGCCGGTTCCCGCAAACAGCGGACGCTTCTTGGCGACCTTTGGGTCGGCTTTGCGACAATTCTAGTCCAGTTTCCGACACAATGGATTTCGATAGGGACGCTCGGCGAGAGGAACACCATGCGTGTAAAGATCGTAGCCGAGTCGAAAGCGATCCTTATCGAATCCGGATCGTGGCGCTGCCGGCCTGCGTTCACGTTAGTCGCACGTAAAAACACGCCAGGGCAAACACACTGTGCAATCGCTGTGCCGGCCGATGCGGGGTATTGCCTGGGCTTGCCCTGTCTGGCCCGTCCTTTGCCAGCCGGCGCCGGACGGGTGAATACCCTCTCTACACAGGACTTTTGTTCGGTGTGATGACGTGACGGCTCTGGCGCGCACCTCCGGTTGGCGAAGACGTCGTACCGAAGCGATAGCGCTGGTGCAGGAGCAGCTTCATTGGAAATGGCATGCCGCTTGCAGCCTTGTGCTTAGAGCCCATCAAACCAGGAAGAAGGTGACTACCATGGCTGACGCCCCAAGCTCCAAACGATGGACAAAGGCGACGGTGGCCGTCTTCGCTGAAGATCGGGACGTCGTCCGGTTCGGAGATCCGTCCTCCGAAGCGGCTTTGCAACTGGGGTCCGATGCCGAGACGCCAGATGATGCTCGCGCATTTGCCGGAAATCGGTTTGCATCAGCATGTCAGTGGCCAAGAGGCTTCTCAAAATTTCGGCCGAGCCCACGTCGGCCGGAAACAGGCAAGTCCAGCCAATACGCTGAACCAGTTCAGCCACGCCGCTCTGCGGCGCGGAGAATCACTTTTGCGACGCATATGCTCATCCCGCTCCTGGTCATGTCCGGTTGCCAGCATTTTGACCCCGGGTATGAGGAGTGGGTGATCCATGCCGGCTCCGGCGCCCTAGTCGCGGCCAGACCAATCGCGGCGCTAGAAGGTGCCCTCATCCCTCATATCGATGGCTTTCGGGTGAGAAAGGTCTGGAGCCGGGCCGTTGCCACGAATCCGGAGCCGCGTCCCCCAATCGCCCACGTCGATGCGGTTCGGGTGAAGAACACCTGGAGCCGGGCCGTTCCCATACACCCGAATGGAGAAAGCATCGGGAGCGCCGTCGGCATCATGCCATGCACGAGACCCGCAGCTCGGTATTGCGCCAGCCCCTGCAAGAATCCAGTGCCACCTCCCTTCAAGGAGAAAATTGATGACCGGTAAAAAGAAGGTTCCCTTCGTCACGTTTCTTACGCGTGTCCGCGATGATTCAGTCCAGGGGCCAAATCCCTACCGCTGGGAAAAAAGAACATCCGACGACTACTTTGCCGGCAAACGGGTCATCCTGTTTTCGCTGCCCGGTGCTTTCACACCGACCTGTTCGACTTACCAACTGCCGAATTTCGAAGATCTCTATGCGGAATTCAAGAAGGAAGGAGTTGACGCGATCTACTGCCTCTCCGTCAACGATGCCTTTGTCATGAATGCATGGGGGAAGTCCTTGGGGTTGCAGAAAGTCGAGCTGATCCCCGACGGTTCAGGCGAGTTCACCCGCAAAATGGGCATGCTGGTTGCCAAGGACAATCTCGGCTTCGGTATGCGCTCCTGGCGCTACGCGGCTCTGGTCAATAATGGCGTGGTGGAGCAGTGGTTTGAGGAGGAAGGTTTCTCCGACAACTGCGGGACCGACCCTTATGGCGTCTCATCCCCGCAGAACGTCCTTCAAACATTGAAGGACGCTGCATGACCTGGTGCCGAGGATGTGCAGCTGCGTTTGGACGCCACTTGCACAAGGGCAAAGCTCTAAAGCGGCGCGTCCGGGAAGGTCATTCAAAGGTGACGCGCATGAGAGGCGTCGACCCTGTGAGAGATCGAAACCAGCCGCAGTCAAGAGCTTCTAGACAGGAATAAGTGACCATGCAACCGTCATTGAGCCTACTTCAGAAACAGTCTCTGGGATTATCGCCTCAACTCATCCAGTCGATTCGCCTGCTTCAAATGAACATTCCCGAACTGAATCAGTTCGTGGCCCAGGAGCTCGAGAGAAATCCCCTTCTGGAGTATGCGAAGATGTCCCGGGATCTGCCCAGGCAAGGGAAATCGAGCACCGCGCCTGGCGATCATCGTGCCTTCGAGGAGTTTGTCGCCTTACCAGAAACGCTGCACGACCATGTCGCTTCTCAGATTTCCTTCACCGCCTTCACGCCGCACGAGCGGCTGATTGCTAATGTGCTTGCGGGACATCTGGATGACACTGGTTTGCTTGGGGCAAGTGCTTCGGAGCTGGCTGGGAAGCTAAACATCCCGCTGGCCGATGTGGAACGAGTTTTGGGTATCTTGCAGCACCTCGATCCGCCGGGGATTTTCGCACGATCTCTCGGCGAATGTCTTGAGATACAGTTGCGCCAGCGAGACCGGTTCGACCCGGCCATGGCGGCTTTGATTGCCAACCTTGACGTGCTTGCGCGGTGCGATTATCGGACTTTGAAGGTGCGTTGCGGCGTCGACGACGAAGATCTTTTCGACATGCTGCAGGAAATCCGTGCGCTCGACCCCAAGCCCGGAAACGCATTCCACTCGGGCGCGCCGGAATGCATCGTGCCGGATGTCTGGGCCACTCCCTCGCCCGGAGGTGGATGGCAGATCGAGCCTGATCCGAACACGCAGCCCAAGTTGATGATCAAACACACTTATCTCAAGGAAGTTTCACGCCGAGTCGCCAAAAAATCGAAAGAGATGACATTTCTCAACGAATGCCTACAGAATGCGCTCTGGTTAATCAGCAGTCTCGATCAGCGCGTCAAGACGATCGTCAAAGTTTCGAACGAAATCGTGCGCCAGCAGCATGCCTTTCTGGACTATGGCGTCGCCCACCTACGACCCCTCAATCTCAAGGCGGTCGCTGACGTGATCAACATGCACGAGTCGACTGTAAGCCGGGTAACGTCGAACAAGTACATGCACACCCCACGTGGAGTGTTCGAGCTCAAGTACTTTTTCACTGTCGCGATCGCTTCTTGCGAAGGCGGTGACGCGCACTCCGCCGAAGCTGTCCGCCATAGGATCAAAGCAATGGTCGCCGAAGAATCGTTTGAGAACGTGCTTTCGGACGATGAAATCGCTGACCGGCTCAAGGAAGACGGTATCGATCTCGCTCGCCGCACCGTCGCAAAATATCGCGAGGCGATGAATGTCCCCTCCTCCGTACAGCGGCGCCGGGAAAAACGCTTGTGGCACAACGGTAATCAAGGCCTCAGGGCCTCGTGACGAAAAGCGGCGTTTAAACCGGTGTGACGCGTTCTTCACATTCGCCTTTCTCGGGGCCGAAGCAATTTTCGAAATCACTGCATTCCCGACAATTGGGCGCAGTGCACAGCGAAAACCCTTCGGCCTCGCAGAGTTTGCGGTAAAAGTACTTCTTCCATTTCATATTTTGGGTGTTGCCGGCCGCCAGCGTCGGAAAGTGTGTGGCCAGAAGGCGGTTGAGCTCGGTCCGGTCGGGAAGCCCAAGGTCCTGCCACAGATGGCCATCATGCATGGCGCGCCGGGCGAGGATCTTAGCGAAGCGGGCGCTCGCCGGATGACTCGCCCGGGCATGTGCCAGTAGCAGGCCGCGCAGAAGTTCTTCCTCTACACCCGGCTCAGCATCGCTGACGTTTGCCGAGGCGAATGCTGCCATCGCGGTACCAGGGAAACCGCGGGGCAAGACCTCGCGCAGCTCGGCAAGCGAAAGGCCTGTTGACTCCGCCACTGTCGTGCCAGCCTCGACCTCCTTGAGCGCACAGGAGAAGACGCAGGCAAGCACATGTTCGTCGAACTCCTTCTCCGGCTGGATCGTCGGCCATTGGCCGGTGCCGATATGCGCATCGTTTTGACCGGACATGGTTCCGTTCTCCTGGTCTGTGCCTTCACGCAGCACTCTGCCGAGCGCAACGCGGGTCAGTCAGTCTTTCGGGCACACGTGTGCGCAGGCTCGTGCCCAATGAGCGGTCGGGGAAATCGACCGCCTTGATCATGCAATTGAGCCTCGCCTTGAAACGCGTCCTGCAGCCTGTCGGGCAGGCGAGAATTTCACCCAGGACACGACGCCGTGAATTTGGCTGACGGCGCGAGCAGGTCCTGAAGCGACGGTTAGCCGTGAAGGCTCGCCCGTCGGCAGGCGAGATAGTGGGGAACCCCATCTGGGGCCGTCCAGGTGACGGCAGCGCCACTCATCGAAACCCACGCCAAGTTCCGTTCATGAACGTGCCATTTGAATCCGTTTATGCCGAGTGGAACGAAAAAGAAGCTGCGGCCACGAAGTTGGCCCCCTTATGATTTCAAACGCGCGCATAACCCAGCGCCTTGTTGATTGCGGGAATGATCTTGTCTCCCCAGAGTTCGATCTGGCGCAGCATTAGCTTTTGGTCGAAATCCCCCAACTGGGTCTGGATTGCGATCTGATCCGGCTTCAGAATGTCGATCTCTTGCAGCAAGCGATCAATCACGCGATTCACACTGCCGATCGGCAGGTTGTTGCGCATTGCCCCGAAGGACAGATCCTGCTGGGTGGGCGTTTCCTGCAGCAGATAGCCGTCGTGGCTCTGCTGCCGGCGCTGATGCAGCGCCTCGGACAGGCGGCGCTGGAAACGGGCGTTGTCGAGATAGCTGTTGATCTCCTCCTCGTCATCGCTGGCGTAGCAGCAACGCAACAGCGATATCCTGGCGTCCGTCACATTCCTGTCCTCGGAAGCCGCCGCCTCCTTGATTGCTCCGCGCAACGTGCTCAAGCTCGCCAGGCCGTCGTGGAATGCGGTGACAAAGAAATTGTGACCCTCTCGGTAGGCCCGTTTCATGCGGGCCGGCCCGCCGGCCATCCAGATGGGCGGTGCCGGCCTTTGGACGGTGCATACTGAAATCGCCGTCGGGGGTATTTTCTCATAGTGGCCATCGTGCTCGAAGATGTTCTGGTTGAGACCCTTCAAAAGGATATCGAGATGTTCCGAAAAGATCGCCGGCGCCTCATCGATACTGACGCCGAAGCGCTCGAACTCGAACTGTTGGTATCCAGAGCCGACGCCGAGTTCCAGGCGACCGTTCGCAAGGATATCGGCGAAGCCGATCTCGGAGAGCAGGCGCTGCGGTTTGTAGAGCGGCAGCACGCAGACGGCAGTGCCGAGGCGAATGGTGCTCGTCACTCCGGCGCAGTGGGCCACCATCATCAATGGCGAAGGGATCAGGCTGTAGTTGTTGAAGTGGTGTTCTGCGAACCAGGCTGTGCCGAAGCCGGCCTGTTCCGAAGCGATGGCCTGTTCGATCGAGTTTCGGATAACGATCTCGGGGGATTGATGATACCCACGTTGGGCGGCCAGGATGAAGGTGGCGAATTCCACTATGTTTCCTTGTTTGCTGATGGTTGGCGGATTTGGAACTGCGCTCATCCGAGACACGCGATTGCCTCGGATCGGGCGCCTGGCAGGGGCATAGTGGTACGATAAGCAGTCCGGATCCATGGTTGCCGGCACGCGCGAGAGCTTGTCCCCATGCCGAGGGACGTTGCCCCGCCGACATCTTGGATCGGGGCCGCGCCGCGGGCGCGTTCCAAGCCAGGTCTCCGCTTTCATGGACGGCGCCCGGTAGCGTAGCGATGGTCGACGTTCAAACACCCGCCTCCGCAAAGCATTCGTCGTAGAGTTCGCTGGCGTTTCCTGCGTCACCGAACGCGGTCCAGCCGCCGTCCACATAGAGGATCGAGCCGTTGATGTATGAGGCGTCGGAGGAAGCCAGGAAAAACGCTGCATCTGCAACGTCTTCCGGCCTTCCCATCCTGCCCAAAGGGATCCGTCGGCCGATCGTTGCCAAGTCGATGTGGCCGGTTTTCGCCAACTCGCTAATGGCGGGAGTGCGGATATAGCCAGGAGCGACGGTGGCTGTGCGAATGCCGGCGGGCCCCAGTTCGGCCGCCATGCATCGGGTCAGCATGTCCATCGCCGCCTTCGAGGCACCGTAGGCGTGACGCGGCGCGAAGGGCAGAAAACTGTTGATCGATCCGAGGTTGAGGATCACGCCGCCCGGGCGCATTGCTTTGATCGCTTCACGCGCGCAAACGAAGGCGCCAGTGAGATTGACATGCAGGACACGTTCGATGTCTGCAGGCATTTGTTCGATCCCAGCCACAAAAGTGTCGACGACAGAAGCACCGTTGACGAGGATATCGACGCCCCCGAAGCGCTCCCTCAGTTCCTCAAACACCGCCACCACCTCGGCCTCGACGGCCACATCTACCGATTTCGCGATGTTCTTTCCGCCGAGCAATGCAGCCAGGAGAGTTGCCGCGGTGCGGTCTTTATCGGCGATCACTACGGTATCACCATTCGCGGCAAAACGGCGAGCAACGGCGGCGCCTATACCGTTCGCACCACCCGTGACGAGCACCACTCGCGCGTCGGCGCGTTGGGCCGGACAGGAGAGTTCGCTTAGGGGAACGCCTTCCACCTCAGGGCAGGCATCCCCAGGTTGGTTGAATGACATCCAGCCGCCGTCGACCGCCAGCACGGATCCCGTGACGTAGTGCGCCTGTGCGCTTGCCAGAAAACGCACAGCCCGGGCGATCTCGTCGGGCCGAGCCATGCGCCCCATTGGCACGCGACGGCGCATCGCCGAGAGGTCCATTTTGCCTGCTCGTTCCAGCTCTGCAGTCATAGGCGTGCGCACGCAGCCCGGCGCTACCGCCGTCACGCGGATGCCGCGATAAGCCCATTCGCATGCAAGCGACTTTGTCAACGAGATCAGGCCTGCTTTCGAGGCTGCGTAGGCATGGCGTCTGGGATTGCTGGCCACGCCCGACATCGAAGCGACGTTGACGATGGCACCTCCCGGCCTCATGCGCCTCGCCGCCTCGCGCGCCATGACGAACGGCCCAATCAGGTTTACTGCCAGGCGGCGTCGGAAGGCGTCGACATCGGTGTCGACAGTGGCAGCCACATTGGGTCCCACCGCGGCGTTGTTGATGAGGACGTCGATCTGCCCGAACTGTGCTTCGACCCGGCCATAGAGCGCGAGGATATCTCCCTCTCGCGAGACATCGCACTCGAGGCCAAGGTGCTGCTCGCCGAGATCGCGGGCCAGTTCAAACACGCCGGTCCCAGGAAGGTCCACCGCAACAATAGTGTCTTGATCTGCCGCAAGAACATCGACCAGGGCACGGCCGATTCCGCCCACGGCGCCTGTTATGATTACGACCCGTCCTGCATGCTTCATGGGAACTTTCTCCAGGAGTCTCTGAAATCTCTGCCCTCGACGTGGTGCGGCGGAATGGTGCGCCCCCGTAGAGCACCCTGTGCTGGCGCCGGTCGCGTGCGTTCCCAGACAGGCGTCGTCCGCATTGGCTGCGATCCAACTCTCGGTCGGATAGTCGAATGTGTGTCCGACGCCTCAAGCACAGGGGCTTGCCTCGATGAGCGGCTCTGCCAAGTCCAGCAAATCGATGTAGACCGGCCTCGGCGCGCTCGTGGCCTCAGACCAGAGCGCTGTCGCGGTCACGCTGTCGCGGGGCAGAAAGGCTACCCTGGCGGCCGCATCTTTAGCGTGCAGGGTATCGCTAAGCTTGCTGTGGCGTAGCAGAGTTGTCATAAATTATCGTCCCACCGATGTGGTTTTCCCGTTCGGAGCTGGGGACGCATTATCGCGAGAAGCAACGCGATGCTTTCCGATCGCGTAGACCGGATCGTTCGGATACGGTGCTCCAATCGGCTGTCGCAGGCCGAACCGTTCTGTCTCAAGCACCGCAGCTGGGACCTGCTCCTCGAGCCAATCGTAGACGACGGTCCGATCGGCAATCCGCCACTCGCCTGCCCTCTTTTGAAACAGATCGCAGTAGCGCCCGCTTAGCAGCATCTGGCGCATTTCTCCGTCTTTGTCCGGTCCGCGTTGCAGCGCGGTGAAATAGCTCTCGACTGCGGCCTGAGCCGGTTTGATGAATTCGACAAGGACGTTCGTGATCTGATGGATGTTGCGCGGTCCGGTCTTGAAGACACCGAGCGCAAACCGGATGAAGCCCTCGGCCGAGCCGCGATAGGCCCCATGATTGTCATGTGCATCAGGCCAGTAGGCGCTACGCAGCGCTGCCTCATCGGCGCGGTCTATCCCGCGGCAGTACCGATAGAGGCAGTCGCGGATCGCCTCACGGTCGAGTAGTTCGGTAGTTTTTGCGGGGTCCATAGTCGAAAATTCCGTCGTTCTGAGGTGTTCCGGGAGCGCATTGTTCCGTTTGCGCGTGGCCTGGGCTACTATGCGCGCAGCAGGCGGATCGTCTATTTCCAGCGCTAGTTCGGGGCAGGATCGCACCCCATCTGCCGCAAGCAGTTGCTCCCCATCCGCAACATCAATGTCACCAGGTAGGATGTAGCCCGCCTCATCCAGCTTGAAGACTGCCGGCGCTCGCGCCGAGCATTGCGCATGACCCTGGCACCTGGCTTTGTGAACGATAATGCGCACGGCTACTTCCCACGTCTGTGCCCAGTTCCGGGCGGCCTTGGTCAAGCCCAATCCAGAATCAGATTTTCGATCCCGAACACATGGCCGCCATGGGTGATGGGTGCTGTTGCCTCCTTGATCCGAAAGGGCGGTATGCGCGCCATCCACTCCTCCAGCCCAATGACAATTTCCCGCCGGGCGAGATGAGAGCCAAGGCAACGGTGGGGACCATAGCCAAAGGCGGCGTGGCGGTTGCCCTCTCGCGTCAGATCGACCGTGTTGGGGGCCTCGAATTCCGCAGGGTCACGATTTGCAATCATCGTGGCGCAGGAAACAAAGTCTCCCTTGCGGATCGGCGCGCCTTTGAAATCGATATCTTTCCGTGCCACGCGGATCATCTGAACGCTCGGATAGGCGCGCAGCAACTCTTCGGCTGCGAGCACAATCCGGTCCGGTTCGTTCCGCAGCAATTCCTGATCTTCGAGGTTGCGCGCGAGATAGGCCAAGTCGAAGCCAATGGCTGCAGCGACGGTGTCGAGTCCCGCAACGAAGGTAAGCACGCCAATGCCACGGACCTCCTGGTCCGTCAACCCGCGACCCTCGACCTGTGCATGCACGATGAAGCTCATGAAATCGTCGACGGGCTCTTTGCGGCGCATCGCCGCTAGTTCGTCGATGAACGCCACAATAGTCCGAGCAGCCGCCGGCCGTCTCACATCGTCGCCGTGGAGCAGATCTTTCGCCCAGCCGACAAATGTATCGAGACGGTGATCCGGCAGTCCGAGAAAGCGAAGGAAGATGTTGACGGCGAAGGGAAAGGCGAAATCCTTCATCACGTCGCAGCTCGTGCCCCGCGAGGCGATGCTGTCGATGAGCGTTATCGCTCGCTCGCGGATAGTTGGTTCAAATTCCGCTACGCGCTGTGGCGAAAGCAGCGGATTGAGCAGTGAGCGAAAGACTCCATGGTACGGTGGATCGAGTTCGAGCGGGATCATCGGCCAGTCTTCGCCCAATGCAGATGCGAAGATGCTGCGATGACTGGAAAAGACTTCGGTCTCCTGCAGCACCCGGCGCTGATCTGCCGCCCGAGTGATGACCCAAGTACCCTGTCCGGCCCGCGTGTTCCAAGGCGAATAAAAGATCGGCGGCCCGGCATGCACGCAAGCGACTGCTGCGTGCGGATCGCCGTTGGGCGTCGGGGACATGCCTGGCGAGGTAAAAAGACTGAAGTCGCCCACCATTTCCGGGGGGACATGATCTGGAACCGGGTTGGCTACCATTTGGTCCTCCTGCGTTCAGGCGTTTACGCCGCTGAACTGCGTGACGCACTGCCGACATCGCCTCAGATGACATTGAGCAAATCGCGTGCCGAATAGGGGCACCGTTGGCACCCGCTCATATATCGTCGTGGCGACCCGGTATGGGGCTACGCCTGGTAGGGCTTTCGACATTCTTGTCCGTTCCAGACATCACAACGGTGCGCATAGAAGCTAACGAGGAGCCTGGTGGAAGCTGCCTAAGGATCGAACGAGGTCCCTCCCAGACCGGGTGTCGCTCGGCGGTAGCGAAGCCGCTCGCGAGCGCGCTCTCCACAAGCGCTGTAGGGAGCGAGCGGCTTTGCGGTGGTAATCGACGGTTCGCAGGCAAGGTGGATTTGCTGACAGCGATTGGTTCGCAGGAACGATCACTGACCATGATGAGCCTGCGCGCTCGTGAAGAAGGCTCCGGCCCCGATCCCTTGCTGGTTTGCCGCCGAGCGGCGGAGCTGGAGCTTGGGGCCGCCGACGCCGCCAACGGCGAAAAGAAGGCCTACGTCCGCCGAGGCTATCGCGAGGCCGCAAATTAGCTCTGAAGATTCCGCCCCGACATTCTTCTGCGTCAGGATCACCTCGCCTGGCGGTGACGATCGCCTCGTCGGACAGCTGCTGCCCGCCGGAGAAATCCTCGACCGCACTCGTCGTACCGGCAACCAGGCCTTCGACTGCTGCGTCGCCGCCCCGGGCCGAGAATCTAACCGCCCTGCTCCGATAGCACGAACAGGATGCGCTGGCGTTCTTTGATGATACGGTCTGCTTCGGGCGGCGTTCAGCTTTGCATCCATCTCGCACGCTACCCTTGCGGACTTGGCATTGGACGCCGACGGGCCTTGCCGACCTTATGGATCATTCGAGCACGCCTTTGTGGACCCATCCCTCTGGAAACTGGACGAAGGGACCGATCGATTTCACCTCGACCACTTGATGCCACCCGGCGCCGTACAGGGCCGGGATGTTGGACGTTCGATCGACGTACAGCTGACGCATTAGACCAGGGGCAGCTTCCGGTTCTGGGACATCGCAACGGAACCATCGATGGCTGGCTCGCCACGGGTGTAGCGCCCTGGGGCTGGAGACTACGGTCAAGGCGATCCGCGACGGGTCGCAAAAGACAGCTGTGCTCTCGTTGGCCTCGGCAGGCGCAGAGGTGGTCAGCAGAATCCAGAGTAGCGGCGCGGACGCCGAGCGAAAACGGAAATCAATATGCGTCGGTCCTACCTCAAGCGGCGGTTGAATTGGGAAAGCGCGGCAGGTTCTCGGTCAGTAACCGCCAGTCGTCGCGCTCGGGTTCGCCTTCCCTGCGCGTCCCGAAAAACTGGATGATCATATTGCCGTCGGCGCCATAGGCTTCGAGTGACGTGACGTGGCCGTCCCTGGTCGGCTTGCGCACGGCCCAAACCTCGCGGATGTGCTGGGTCCTGAGATGCAGGTGGAAAGTGGCGTCGAGAACGTTGATGCAAGGCCCGATCTGCCTGACCAACTTGATCGGGCCGGAATGGATCTGGATGCAGCCAGGATTGCCGACAAAGCACATGATCGGCATCTCGTCCTCGGCGACACGATGGAACATGCCGCCAATGGCAGCATTGTCAAGCAGCCAGGCGTAGTCCTGGCCGACCATGCGGACCGCCCGGCGGCGCCTGAGGTTCAGCGTCTTCAGCATGCCGAAGAACTGGTGTACGTCGGTCAGCTGGCTCCAGTGCTCCCGCAGGTCGTCGATGGTAGCGGCTTGGTCCGGAATGTTTGCCTCGTTTTCGGCTGACCTCGTCTTAACCGATACAATCGGCTCCTGGTTCGAGGATTGGAGTTCGTCTGTCAGTCTTTGATAGGCATAGAGGTTTGAGGACGGCCTCAGATGCACCTTGTGCACTGCCTCGCCTGCGGCGTCGAAAAATTGCAGGCTGCGGCGGATCTCCCCGCCTTCGCGTGTCTCGACGGCAAAGCCATGCGCCCACACCTTCGGGAAGATGCGCAGATCAATGTCATTGCCGAGCACCATGGCGTGATGGCTGCCGGTGAGCACCTTGTCGTAGATGCCTATCTTCTCATGCACGGCACTATCATTGCTGGTCAGCGCCATTACCTCGCCGACCGCCTTGAGAGCGGTTAGAACAACATTGACGCGTGGCTCGATGCGCACCGTGCCAAAACCGCAATGTGCCGCGGAGAGCTCCGCTTCCGAGATGCCCAATTGGCCAGCGAGATCGCGGTCGCGGATTTTGGGGCTGTCTTCGCGTGCCCGCCGGATTCTCTCTGGCGAAGGTTTCTCGCGCTGGTGCATGTCTTACCTCTGCTTGCCCATACTGTCGGTCAGGAGCGTTAGTCCTCGCCAAAAGGGAGCCTCAAAACTCGTGCCAATTTGCCGAAGCATCTCGGAAACTGGCTTACGTGCCAGCTCAGCGGGAACTCGGGCCCAGCCCCTGTGGCGGACGCGACAAATCCGACAATACGTGTCGATTGCCGGACGCCTTCGCAGCAATTCCGAACCGGAATCGCGGCAGTGTTAGCGATGTCGCACTGTTCCAGCGCCGCTTTTCCCATTGGCACGGACCATGCATGGTGATCCGCAAAATCGTCACGCACGAGGATAAGCGAGCCATGATTACGCTCACCGACAAGGCCGTTGCCGCGGTCAAGACCGCTCTTTCCGCCGCTACTGACCCCGCGGAAGGCTTTCGCATCATGGTTCAGCCCGGCGGCTGCTCCGGCTTCAAATACTCAATCGGCTTGGAGAGCGTCCCGCGCGAGGGCGACGCGATCCTCGAGACAGATGGGATCAAGGTGTTCTTAGACGCCGGCTCCCAACCGCATGTCGCCGGCATGACCGTCGACTTCGTCACGGGGCTCGAATCCTCCGGCTTTGTCTTCGATAACCCAAACGCGCGAGCGAAGTGCTCATGCGGCAAGTCCTTCAGCTGATCGTCGAAGCAGGAGAGAGGGCCCGGGAGGTGAGCTCGTCGATCGCGACGGCGGCGCCTGTCTAAATCAATTTGTGGGTGCTGCACCGGCTCTGGATCGTCTCGGCTATCAACGGCGGGTGCAAGCGCGATGAATCCTTGCGCTTAACGTCATTCCGCTCGATTGGAGACCACACCCATGACAGTTCTCTATCTCGACAACAACGCAACGACACGGGTCGATCCCGAGGTCGTTCAAGCGATGTTGCCCTTCCTTACGGATCAATTCGGCAACCCTTCGTCGGCGCACGGTCTTGGCACCCTTGCCGGCGCCGCGTTGAGAAACGCGCGGCGGCAGCTGCAGGCGCTGATCGGCGCGGCGTTTGATGACGAGATCACCTTCACCTCGGGTGGGACGGAAAGCGACAACGCGGCCATTCTTTCGGCGCTCGAGGTGATGCCTGACCGGACAGAGATCGTGACGTCCGCCGTTGAACATCCCGCAGTGCTGGCGCTCTGCGCACATCTTGAGCAGACGCGCCGGGTCAAGGTGCACAGGATCCCGGTGGATCACCATGGCCGGCTCGACATTGACGCTTACCGGGCAGCCCTCAGCTCAAACGTGGCAATCGTCTCGATCATGTGGGCCAACAACGAAACTGGTACGATCTTCCCCGTCGCAAAGCTCGCCGAATTGGCGAAGGAAGTCGGCGCCCTTTTCCACACCGATGCCGTGCAGGCGGTCGGCAAGCTCCCCATGGACCTGAAATCGACCGCTATCGACATGCTATCGCTCTCCAGCCATAAATTGCATGGACCGAAAGGCGTCGGCGCACTTTTCCTCAAGCGCGGTGTGCGCTTCCACTCGCTGATCAAAGGCGGTCACCAAGAGAGAGACCGGCGTGCGGGAACCGAAAACACGCCCGGCATAGTTGGGCTCGGCATGGCAGCCGAACTCGCCCTGAAATTCATGGATGATGAGACCACACGGATAAAGTGGCTACGCGACCGGCTGGAGAACGGGATTCTTCAGCGTGTACCAAACACCTTCGTCAACGGCGATCCCTTCGAGCGCTTGCCGAACACCGCAAACATCGCCTTCGAACGTATCGAAGGTGATGGAATCCTGCATCTCCTCAACCGCGTGGGTATCGCCTGTTCCTCAGGCTCCGCCTGCACCTCTGGCTGTGCACAGCCGAGCCATGTGCTGAGGGCGATGAACATCCCACATGGGGCGGTCCGTTTCTCGTTCTCGCGTGACAACGACCAAGACGACGTGGACCGGGTGCTCGAGGTCTTGCCTGCCATCGTGGAGAAGCTGCGCGAGTCCCTCAGTTCTGCGCCGGAAGGGCGGAGTGCCGAAGACCTTCAATGCGGTCCCTGTCTCAGCGCCGGAAGCTCGGGCGACCATTCATGAGAAGTCAGGTCTTTCTCAAGGAGACGACTCTGCGCGAGGGCGAGCAGGCACCCGGCGTTGCCTTCACCGTGGCGGAAAAACTTGAGATCGCTGAGTCGCTTGCAGCAGCCGGCGTCGCTGAGATCAAGATCGGCACGCCGGCAATGGGCGCCGACGAGATCGACGCAATTCGCGCCGTGGTCGCGCGGAGCCTCTCGGTGCGGCTCACGGCCTGGTGCCGGATGACCTCACCGGATCTCGAAGCAGCGATCGAGGGCGCGGTCCGGGCCGTCAATCTGTCGTTTCCTGCATCGAACATCCAACTTGCCACCAAGCTCGGCCTCGATCAGGCGGGAGCGCTCCAGCTTATCGAGCATATGGTCGGGCGCGCAGCCGCCAGCGGCTCCTCCGTCGCCGTTGGCTGCGAGGATGCTTCACGGGCCGACCGGGATCATCTCGGGCGCGTTATCATGATGGCGGCGCGCGCCGGCGCAAGGCGCGTGAGGCTGGCTGGCACAGCCGGCGTTCTCGACCCCTTTTCGACCTTCGAGCTTGTCGCCCAGCTGGCGGCGATCCGCGCCGGCGCGCGCCATGCCTCGGCCACCGTCCTTGGACTCAGCGAGCGCGCGGGCAATGCCGCGCTGGAAGAGGTGGCCGCCGCGTTAGCTGTCCTCCAGCACGCAGATGCTGGCATCGACCTGACCGCATTGCCTGCCCTGGCAGCCAAGGTCGCGCAGGCGTCACGCCGACCGACAGCCGCCACCAAGCCGATCGTCGGGGCTGTGACCTCCAAAACCCTCCGGAGATCAAGGCGCATGATCCGGCCGCGTCTGGCCGATCTCCTCATAGATGCCAGCAACAAGACCTCGGTCCCATTCAGGTCGGAGCCCGGGCAGATCGAGAGCCAATGCGGCAATAATCGAGCCCATCTCGCACTGCTCGGCGCTGCGCATGGCGCCTGTTCGCCACGCCCGGGCACCGGGGTGCCCAGCCTTGCGACCAACCGATTGCCTCGCTGGCTCAGCCCACCTCGTGCATCAAACTGCGGATTTTCGCGGCTGTAGATCAGAGTTTTTCGTATTTGACCCAACAGTTTTCCGACAAGGGAGAATGTAATGACCTGTTCCGCTGACGGCCGTCCCATCGATGTCACCGATATCGTTACGCGACTGAAAGGAGTGTCGGCCGCGGAGGAGTTCTTCTCTGTCCTTGGCGTCTCCTATGATCCGAAGGTGCTCGACGTTTCACGGCTCCATATCATGAAGCGTGTGGGACAATATCTTGCTGAGGAAGATTTCTCCGGTCTGCCCGACCAGGTGATCGCCGCGCGCGTGCGCGCCCTGCTGGAACGGGCTTACGGGGACTTCGCGGTTTCCTCGCCGCTCACGCACCGGGTCTTCAAGGTGCTCAAAGATCACGATCCGGATAAAGCTTGCACGACACGCCGCGCCTTCGTTCCTTTCGATCCCGTCCTGAAGCCGTTCGGCAGGGAATGATCGCGACATAGACGCGACGCGACAATGTCAAGAAGTCGACAAGTTCGGGATCGCAACGGCGCCATCCGTAGTGAGCAGCCCGAAGGGGAACAGGGCCGCAAAGCACTTGGCACGAATGATGCAGCCAAGAACTCGCACCGCCAGCCCGCCGGATAACAGCGTAGAGAAACGCCAATGCACATCGTCGTCAGCATTAAGCAGGTGCCGGACTCGGCACAGATACGGGTCCATCCGGTGACGAACACCATCATGCGCCAGGGTGTGCCGACCATCATCAACCCCTATGACCTATTCGCCCTCGAAGAAGCTCTCAGGCTACGCGACGCTTATGGCGGCGAGGTCACCGTGCTCACCATGGGTCCGCCCATGGCAGAGGACTCCCTGCGCAAAGCGCTTGGCTACGGCGCCGATCGCGCGGTGCTTTTGACCGACCGCTATTTTGCCGGTTCCGACACACTGGCGACATCACTTGCTCTCTCCCAGGCAATCGCGAAGATCGGCGAAACCTTCGGCACGCCGGACGTGGTCTTCACGGGCAAGCAGACGATCGACGGCGACACCGCGCAAGTCGGGCCCGGCATCGCCAAGCGTCTCGATCTCAGCCAACTCACCTATGTCGCGAGAATCGCTACCATCGATCTTGCTGCGCGCGAGATCACGGTGGAGCGTCGTTGCGAGGGCGGGACGCAGACGCTGAAGAGCAAGCTGCCTTGCCTCATCACCATGCTGGAAGGCACCAACGAGATGCGTCGGGGCTCGATCGAAGACGCATTGAGCGCTGCGCGGAGGCAGGTTGTGAAATGGAGTGCGGCCGAGGCGGGCATTGAGGACCTCACCAAGTGCGGCTTGCGTGGCTCGCCGACGGTCGTCAGACG
The DNA here is from genome assembly GCF_006440875.1 of Mesorhizobium sp. B2-5-7. NCBI lineage: Bacteria > Pseudomonadati > Pseudomonadota > Alphaproteobacteria > Hyphomicrobiales > Phyllobacteriaceae > Mesorhizobium > Mesorhizobium sp. B2-5-7. Next base: position 47,788 of record NZ_VFUO01000007.1, read on the forward strand.
CGTTTTCGCCCCTACGGCGCGGTCGGAAAAGGCAGCGCAAATTGACACGGCCGAGAAGACGCTGCGCGACCTCGCCGACGAACTGATTGTTGCAATTTTCACCCGCCAGCCGGCACTGGAACCGGAACTCGCCTTCGACGGCGCCTGACGGCAAGGAGCAGACCATATGTCGAGCGCGAACCCAGACACTCCCCGCCCGCCCGCCGGCCGTGCCGGGATGACGAAGGAACTGCCCGAGCGTTTCAGGGCCTATCGGCACGTTTGGGTTTTCATCGAGCTTGAACGCGGCCAGGTCCACTCCGTGTCCTTCGAATTGCTTGGTGAGGGCCGCAAGCTGGCAGACAAACTTGGCGTCCAGCTCTGTGGCGTTGTGCTCGGACCGCCGGAAGAAGCCACCCAGAACGCGGTCGCCGAAGCCTTCGCCTATGGCGCCGACCTTGTCTACTTCGTCGAGTCGCCGCTGCTCGCCGACTATCGGAATGAGCCTTTCACCAAGGCGATGACCGATCTGGTTGATACTTACAAACCCGAGATTCTGCTTCTCGGAGCGACCACGCTCGGCAGGGATCTCGCCGGGTCCGTCGCGACGACCTTGCTAACAGGGCTCACGGCCGACTGCACCGAACTCGATGTGGATGCCGACGGTTCGCTTGCCGCGACCCGTCCGACTTTCGGGGGTTCGTTGCTATGCACGATATACACGCTGAACTACAGGCCGCAGATGGCGACGGTGCGACCGAGGGTCATGCCCATGCCGCAGCGGGCGGACAGAGCGATCGGGCGCGTCATCGCGCACAAGCTTTCACTGGCCGAGGATGAGATCGTCACCAAAATCCTCGGCTTCCTGCCGGATAGCCAGTCAGGCACAGCCAATCTCGCCTATGCCGATGTGGTGGTTGCGGGAGGGCTCGGCCTCGGCGGGGCGGAGAACCTGCAGCTTGTGAAGAGTCTCGCGCGAGCGATTGGCGCCGAATTTGGCTGTTCGCGGCCGCTGGTCCAAAAGGGCTGGATGCCGGCGGATCGGCAGATCGGCCAGACTGGCAAGACAATCCGGCCGAAGCTTTACATAGCGGCTGGTATTTCTGGCGCGATCCAGCACCGCGTTGGGGTTGAGGCAGCCGATCTCATCGTGGCCATCAACACCGACCCGAACGCTCCGATTTTCGATTTCGCTCACCTCGGGATCGTCACCGATGCGGTCCGCTTCCTCCCCGCGCTCACCGAGGCCTTCACCCGGCGGCTGTCACCGCACAGCCGCGACAAGCTTGCGAGCTAAGGGAGATCGAGATGATCAACGAAGAATTCGACGCGATTGTCATCGGAGCCGGCATGTCCGGGAACGCAGCTGCTTACACGATGGCAAGCGACGGCTTGAAGGTACTCCAGTTGGAGCGAGGTGAATATCCGGGCTCCAAGAATGTTCAGGGCGCCATCATGTACGCGAACATGCTGGAGAAGATCATCCCGGATTTCCGCGATGATGCACCTCTGGAGCGGCATCTGGTCGAACAGCGGCTATGGGTCATGGACGAGACCTCCCACACCGGGATTCACTATCGGTCGGAGGACTTCAACGAGGTGAGCCCCAATCGCTATACCATCATCCGTGCCCAGTTCGACAAGTGGTTTTCGCGCAGGGTGCGCCAGGCCGGCGCGACGCTTCTGTGCGAGACGACCGTGACGGAACTCGTGCGTGACAACAAGGGCAAGGTGATCGGGGTGCGGACAGATCGGGCTGGCGGAGCGATCTACGCGGACGTCGTTGTTCTTGCAGAAGGTGTCTGCGGGCTGCTTGGCACGCGAGGCGGCCTGCGCAAGATGCTGACGCCCGAAGCCGTGGCGCTGGCCGTCAAGGAAATGCATTTCTTGCCCGAAGAGGTCATTGAGCAGCGGTTCGGCGTCAAAGGGAGTGAAGGCTGCGTGATCGAGGCAGTCGGCACGATATCCCACGACATGGCCGGGCTCGGGTTCCTCTACACCAACAAGGAATCGATCTCACTGGGCATCGGCTGCCTCGTCTCGGATTTCACCGCGAAGATGGAGAGCCCTTACGCCCTCCTGGAGGCGCTAAAAAACCATCCTTCGATCCGGCCGCTGATCGCCGGCTCGGAGGTGAAGGAATACGCGGCGCATCTCATTCCTGAAGGTGGCTACAAGGCAATTCCGCAGCTCTTTGGCGACGGTTGGGTCGTTGTTGGCGATGCTGCGCAATTGAACAACGCCATTCACCGCGAGGGTTCGAACCTCGCCATGACCTCCGGTCGCATTGCGGCTGAAGCTATCATCCAAGTCAAGAGACGCAACGATCCTATGACCAAACGGAACCTCGCCCTTTACAAGACGATGCTGGACGAATCCTTCGTGGTGAAGGACCTGCGGAAATACAAAGACATGCCAGCCTTACTCCATAATAACGCCGCTAATTTCTTCACGACCTACCCGCGGCTAATGTCGAAAGCCGCGCAGAACTTCATGCGGGTCGACGGCACGCCAAAGATCGAGAAGGAAAGGGCTACTACCGCAGCCTTCATCAAGGCGCGATCGCGGTTGGGTCTGGTCAGGGACGCTATCCGCCTGGCATTGGCGTGGCGGTGAGGCACTGACCACATGACAAACCCAGTGACGAACTTGCGTGTAGAGGACAAGCTTTACCAGAACCGCTATCTGGTGGACTCCGGCCGTCCGCATATAAAGGTGCGACCGCACGAGCAACCAAGCGCGAATCTGGTCGCGCTGACCCACGTCTGTCCAGCGAAATGCTATGAGTCGAACGACAAAGGTCAGGTTGAAATCACCGCTGATGGCTGCATGGAGTGCGGCACCTGCCGCATCTTGTGCGAGGCCAGCGGCGAGATCGAATGGAACTATCCGCGCGGTGGCTTCGGTGTCCTCTTCAAGTTCGGATGATCCGCGTTTGCATAGGGCACGTGTGTACTCCTGAAGTTACCACAAGCGCCAACCGCTTCTGGCGCCATCCTCGCAAAGGGGGCGGGTGAACAGTGTGCTTCCAGAATTGAATGAATGCTACTTGGGAGGAGCATTGGACCACAACTCCTGAGTGTTTCCAGGGCTCACATACCGCCGGACCGGGTTAACGAACGCGGCAGGTCAGATACGCTTTGCGCCGACATGACATCGAGATGAAGAAATTCCAGCGTTCTCACGATGTCGAGAACAAGACCATACCCCTGCGCCAGGTGCGCGGGAACTGTCCGTGCCAAGGCCAAGCTGCTCGGGTCTCTGACGATGATCACGCTTTTGATCGCGATCATGAGGAGCCCAGGCGGGCGTCTGGACGAGAGTAAAGGGGAGGCACGCATCTCCCAGCTGGAACCATGCCGACACAGTATGCGGCGACACCTTCACCGCCGATGAGTTCACAGTCGCCGAGATCGACATCTTCGCCGGAGACCGGTCGAGAACGTTGTGCCGAGGCGCTCACGGGTGAAGGGATCGACACGCGATTTCTGTCTCTCAATGATGTCCGGCCGTAGTCGCCTTCCTCACCTTATGCGGCTGCCGCTGTCCGAGGTCCGACAAATTTATGTCGGAGCAGCCTCATGATATCCGACGCGAAAGCCAATTGCCGATCATAGTGCCGCCTTTTGAGTTGGCATTGCGCTTGCGCTTTGAACTGCGACGTTAACCCGCAACGGAGCCGTTCGATGTCCGCACCGGCAATTTCGGTTGAGAGCCTGACCGAGACGAAGCTCTCCGACCAGTTGCTGGCGAGCGCGAATTCGGGTGGCTGCGTATCTACCTCCTGCGGGTCGTCGACAAGACCGGACGATCTGGATCCGGCTGTCTGGGACAAGATCAAGGATCATCCGTGCTTTTCTGAAGAGGCGCATCACTATTTCGCGCGCATGCACGTCGCTGTCGCGCCTGCGTGCAATGTCCAATGCAACTATTGCAATCGCAAATATGACTGCTCCAACGAAAGCCGGCCTGGGGTTGTCTCGGAAAAGCTGACGCCCGACCAGGCGGTACGCAAGGTTATCGCGGTCGCCAACGAAGTGCCGCAGCTTTCCGTGCTGGGCATCGCCGGACCGGGCGATGCCTGCTACGACTGGGAGAAGACAAAGGCGACGTTCGAACGCGTCGTCAGGGAAATCCCCGACATCAAGCTTTGCATCTCTACCAATGGGCTCGCGCTGCCGGACCATGTCGCCGAGCTTGCCGACATGAATGTCGATCACGTGACGATCACCATCAACATGGTCGATCCGGAAGTCGGAGCAAAGATCTATCCCTGGATCTTTTACGACCACCGCCGCTACGTCGGCATCGAAGCCGCCAGGATCCTGCACGAGCGACAGATGCTGAGCTTGGAGATGCTGAGCGCGCGCGGCATCCTCACCAAAATCAATTCAGTGATGATCCCCGGGGTGAACGACCAGCACCTGGTTGAGGTGAACAAGCAGGTCAAGCAGCGCGGCGCGTTCCTGCACAACGTCATGCCCCTGATTTCAGACCCGGCTCACGGCACGTACTACGGACTGACCGGGCAGCGCGGCCCAAATGCAATGGAGATGACGGCTCTTCAGGATCTTCTTCAAGGCGGCGCCAAGCTGATGCGCCACTGCCGGCAGTGCCGGGCAGATGCCGTCGGCCTGCTCGGCGAGGATCGTGGCCAGGAATTCACGATCGACCAGATTCCTGGCGAGCTCACCTATGATGCCGGCAAGCGCGAAGCCTATCGGGAGCTGGTCGCGGACGAGCGCCGTGATCACCTGGCGGCCAGGAGCGAAGCGATTGGAATGGTCAAGGCAGCCGGCTCCGGCAAGTCCCTGGTCGTCGCGGTGGCGACTAGGGGCGGCGGCCGCGTCAACGAACACTTCGGCCATGCCAAGGAATTCCAGGTGTATGAAGCCTCGCCGATAGGTATCAACTTTGTCGGGCACCGCAAGGTTGAGCAGTATTGCCTCGGCGGGTGGGGCGAGAACGACACTCTCGAGTGCGTCATCGCCGCGCTGGAAGGCGTAGACATCGTGCTTTGCGCCAAGATTGGAAACTGCCCCAAGGATAAGTTGGCGGACGCCGGTATCCGAGCAACCGACGCTTATGGCCATGACTATATCGAAACGGCAATCGGCGCGATTTACGCCGCCGAGTCCGGCGTCCCGGCACTCGCGGCGAACGCCTGAGCCGTCTCATTCCACTCGAACAGGAGTCAAAATGGCTTTCAAGATCATCGCATCCCAATGCACGCAATGCGGCGCCTGCGAATTCGAATGCCCGTCCGGTGCGATCAAGTTCAAAGGCGAGAGCTACGTGGTCGAGCCGCAGAAGTGCACAGAATGCCAGGGAGAATTCGACACGCAACAATGTGCCTCGGTATGCCCGGTGCCGAAGACCTGCGTTCCCGCCTGACCCGGCATAGGGCTGCTTCCGGGAAAGCCTGCGCGCCCCATCAACAACTCTGGCCTCAAACAAACAAGGAACCGCCATGCGGCTCGCACGCGAACAGGAGGTCGAAATCCGCAGGCCTCCCCAATTCAGGCCGGGAGAGCGGGTCCGCGCCACTCGTCACATAAAGAATGACGGCACCTATCCTGGCAGGGAGATCGGCGAAAATCTCGTGCGCAAGGGTGAAGAGGGTTATGTGCGCGACATCGGCACCTTTCTACAGCAGTTCTTCATCTATGCCGTCGAATGGATCGACCGTGGCACGGTCGTTGGCATGCGAGCGCGCGAATTGATGAGCCTCGACAGGGCCGACCTTGCCGGTAGGGCCGAAGAAAACGCGAAGCAAGGGACGGCCTGATGAAAGTTATGATCCGCAGGACCGATGCCGGATTGTCCGCGTACGTCCCCAAAAAAGATCTCGAAGAGGCGATTATCAAGTTCGAGAACCAAGATTTGTGGGGTGGGGTCGTAACGCTCAGGAACGGCTGGCGCCTTCTCCTACCCGATCTTCCCCCGAATACGCGTCTGCCGATCACCGTCGAGGCAAGAAAGCTTTCGGACGACGACTGACGTTTCGCCTCAATCAGGAGGCGTGGAGAGGAAACGAGCATGAACACGATCCCGACCTCGGGCCACCTCTTCGTCGTCCGCGACAGTTTTGCCCGAAAGCTGCTTGAGCTGGCCAGACAAGCGCTCATTTCCGATCACGTGATCCCGTATCTCGGTCCGGGTCTGCTGCGGCTAAGCTCAGCGGAGCCGCCTGTACCGTGCACCCCGGAGGCCGTCGCCGCCGCACTCAACACCCGGGCCACAGCTCCCTCGAAGATCCGCACCAACATGTGGTCGGTCGCGCAATTCATCGAGCAGCGCCGGCATCGCCGCACACTTCAAGCCTGGATGGCAGATATATTCGCGGGGCCGACGGCGCCGACGCTCCTCCACAACTGGCTCGCAAAGCTCCCGCTCTCCCTCATCGTCGACAGCTGGTACGAAGGCGCCATGAGGGCGGCGCTGGCTGAGGCCGGCCGAACCGACGTCGCCGAGATACAAGGCGTCACCCGGGCGAACGAAACTCGCGACATTTGGACCAGAACCTACGACTTGTTCGGGACGGAGCTCGAGCCCGGAGCAGCGACAAGGACGGTTCTCTACGCGCCTCATGGCAGTATCAGGCCGGCCGCAAATTTCCTCATAGCCGATTCCGACTATGTCGAAGCCCTGACCGAGATCGACATCCAGACCCCTATCCCTGACGTGGTCAAGGAACGGCGCACCGACCGGGGCTTTTTATTCCTCGGCTGCCGCTTCAACGATCAGATGCTGCGCACTTACGCCAGGCAGATCATGAAGCGCTCAGAAGGCCCACGTTACGCGATAATGGACGGGAAAACGCTGACCAGAAACGAAGCGCGTTTCCTTGGGGCAAGCGGGATCACGGTGATTGACATGCCAGACAGCGATGCCGTGGCGCAACTCGCCGGGTCAACGACTTGAGCCAATGCCCTGGTCAACTTGAGGACTTCGTTGGTGTGAGTCGATGGCTTGTTTTTGAAGGCGCTAAGTTAAGTTAGGGACACACCGTGAGCAGTGATGCTGTTGGCACGACCTCTCTCAAATCGTCCGCGCATGTGAAAGCGGCCGGGTGGGGCCGGGGCTTGAGCACGCTGCTGCGCATCACGCGCATGAATCTGAGGCATCCGGGCCAAGCCGCGCTTGCGATCGGGTCGACTATCGCAGCCGTAATCCTGCAGGTGCTCATTCCCCAGCTTCTCGGCGACGCTATCGACCAGACCAAGGTAGTCCTCGGGGGCGGTGCCACGGGGGCGGCTGCAGAACAAGCGCTGTGGGTTCCGGCTCTCCTGCTGCTCGCCGCGAGTACGCTACGCGGCCTTTTCACGATGGCGCAAAACTATTTTGCCGAGGCCGTCGGACATCACGTCGCGTACGAACTGCGGCTGGCTTTTTACGACAAGGTCCAGCGCCTCAGCTTTTCCTTTCACGACCGGGTGCATTCAGGCGACCTGATCACCCTCGGCATCCTCGATCTCGATGGTGTGCGGATGTATTTTTCCACCGCCCTGGTTCGCTTGCTTCTGCTCACCATGCTGATCGGGATCGGCGGCTACAGGATGATCTCAACCGACACGCTGCTCGGTTTCATCGCGCTGAGCTTCGTGCCTTTCGTAGCCTGGCGATCGTCGATCACGCAGGTCAAGCTACGCGCCATCTGGCTCAACCTGCAGGAGCGGCTTTCCGTCCTCGGCCGTGTGATGGAGGAAAATCTGGCGGGTATCCGCGTTGTCCGGGCCTTTTCGGCACAGGCCTACGAGATGGCAAAGTTCGACCGCGCGTCGAAAAACGCGCTCGAAGTCGCTCACCAGCAGGTTGACGTGTACGTGCCAAATACGTCGGCGATGACCCTGGCCTTCTTTCTCGCCATGGGGTTGGTCCTCTGGATCGGTTGCAACAAGGTCATCGTCGGCCAGATCAGCGTTGGGACGCTCACCATGTTCCTGGCCTTCATGACGATCCTGCAAATGCCCGTCCGGCAGATTGGCCTGATGGTCAACGGCTTCGCCCGCGCTTATACTTGCGGTTCGCGCCTCTTCGGTCTGCTCGATCAGGACAATACGATCAGGGATGTTCCCACCGCCCGACCACTTGAGATCGGTGAAGGCACTCTGCGCTTCGACAATGTCTCGTTTGCATATCCCGGCACCGGAAACCGGGCCGTTCTTGAGAATGTCACTTTTTGTGCCCGTAGGGGCGAGACGATCGCGATCGTGGGTCCGCCGGGTTCGGGCAAATCGACAATCGCTCACCTGATCCCCCGCTTTTACGACGTCACTGGGGGCGCCATCATGCTTGACGGGCAGGACATCCGTGGGGTCACCCTCGCCACGCTTCGCAAGGCGGTCGCTGTCGTACAGCAGGATGCATTCCTGTTCACTACCACGATCGAGAACAACATCGCTTATGGCGACCCTTGGGCAAAGGAACAGCGGATCGAGCGCGCTAGCGAATCCGCCCAGTTGCACAACTACATCCTGGGCCTCCCCGCAGGTTACAAGACGGTCGTCGGCGAACGGGGCACTTCTCTGTCAGGGGGTCAGCGGCAGCGCCTCACCATAGCTCGCACCATGATGTTGCGTCCATCAGTCGTCATTTTCGACGACTCAACGGCCGCGATCGACGCCGCCACCGAACAGCGCATTCGCGTGGCGATACGGCGTTTCGCCAAGGATAGGGTGACGATCATCATCGCCCACCGGCTAAGTTCGCTCAAGCACGCCGACCGGATCCTGTTTGTCGACAACGGCAAGATCGTGGAACGTGGTACCCATCAAGAGCTTTTGGCCAAGCAAGGACGCTACAAGGCCCTTCATGATCTGCAGTTGCGCCCGGGAGATGACATTGTGACGAAGTATAGGGGCGCGCCCTGATGGCCCAGGAGCACGCCAGCGAAATCGAAATCGAACCCAATGACGGCGGCAGACGTCCCCCGCGCGCGGTCGTCGGTTCCCATCGCGCCGAGGAGGAGATGTTCGGCCGGGCCTTTGACCAAAAGATCGTTCGGCGCATCTGGGCCTTCGTTCGTCCCTACCAGGCCACGGCAGCCGTCTCCGTCGCCGCATTACTGATTTTCACTGGCACGCAGCTTCTCATCCCGCTGATCATCCGCTACGCGATCAACGAGGCCATAACCCCGGCAGGCGTTGATCGCTCCGCACTGCTTGAGGCCGCCGGCGCGTTTGCGCTCGCCATTCTGGTTAATTTCGGCGCCGCTTACGCACAGGAAGCCGTGATCGGGAAAATGGCCGGAAACGTCCTCTTCGACATCCGCCGCGCCATGTTTGCGCATCTGCAGATGGTATCGCTCTCCTTCATGGACAAGACCGAGATCGGACGCCTGATGTCCCGCCTCCAAGGCGACGTCAACTCTATCCAGGAATTCCTCGAAAGCTCAATCTACTCTGTAGGCGACATAACGCTTCTCTTCGGCATCATTGTCGTTATGCTGTGCGTCAACTTCAGGCTCGGCCTTCTGACGCTCTCTGTCTTGCCGGTCCTGTTGGTTATCCGCATCGTCTGGCTGCCGCGTGCTCGCGACGCCTTCACTGCTGCACAAGACACCAATTCAGTTGTTAACGGCGCGTTGGCCGAAGCCATTCACGGCGTGCGCACCGTTCAGTCCATGGACCGCCAGCAGGTAAACTTCGCATTGTATGACGACAAGGCACATGCTGACCTCACAACCCACCTGATCGCTGCCAGGTATACACAGATAATGGTGCCGATCGTGGATGGCCTCACAGGCCTCGCCATGGCTGTCGTAATTGTGGTCGGCGGCTCCATGAATGGTCCCATCGAAGTAGGAGCGTTGGTTGCCTACATATTCTATATCCAACGCTTCTTTGACCCAATTCGTTCACTTACCCTGCAATATTCGGTCATGCAGAGAGCGATGGCCTCCGGCAAGCGCCTGACCGAGGTGCTGGACGTCCAGATCGAGGTGCAGGACAAACGCGACGCGCGGGTACTTTCGGCGGAAATGGACTGCTCGGTTGAGTTCAGGAACGTTACGTTCGGCTACGATCCCAACCATCCGGTGCTGAGCAACGTATCTTTCGAGGTCAATCCCGGCGAGACCGTCGCCTTGGTCGGGCCGACCGGCTCTGGTAAATCGAGCGCAATGGCCCTCGTCCACCGCTTCTATGATGTTCAGCAAGGCCAGGTGCTGGTCGGCGGACGCGATGTGCGCGACCTCACCCAGGAATCCCTCGGCCTCCAGATCGCCATGGTACTGCAGGAACCGTTCCTGTTCACCGGGACAGTCTTCGAGAACATCCGCTATCACAAGACCGAGGCCACGCGCGACAGGGTGATCGAGGCCGCTAAGGTGGTCGGAGCCCACGACTTCATCACGAGCCTTCCCAACGGGTATGAAACCCAGCTCGGCGAACGCGGCGGCAACCTTTCTCTCGGCCAGCGTCAGCTTGTCAGTTTCGCCCGCGCTCTTGTTGCCGACGCCAAGATCCTGGTTCTTGACGAGGCCACCGCCAACATAGACAGCTACACGGAAATGTTGATCCAGAAGGCTCTGAGAAAACTCCTGGAAGGCCGCACTGGCCTCGTCATCGCTCACCGGCTCGCCACAATCCGCTATGCCGATCGGATCATCGTACTTCAGAACGGCCAGGTTATCGAGACCGGCAACCACGACAAACTGATGGCTATGGGCGGGCTCTATTCCAAACTGTACGATCTGAACTACTCATCCTTCGACGACATTCCCAAAGAGGAAGCTGATGCGACCGTAAAAGCCGCCTCTCGTACCTGATGCAAGCATCGCCGGCAGTATCCGCTTTAGGCGCGTCGGCGAACGCCGCGGATGAAGCGGGCAGAGAAAACCACTCGCACTCAAGGAAGCCAACCGCGTGACGGCCGTATGATGAGCGGGATAACCCTAATCCGTTTCCAATCAGACGAACGCTGCCTCGCCTCCAGCAAGCCCTGGACAAGAAGCCGTGCGAACGAGACCGATCCAGAAAACGGCGGCAACCATCTGCCTCCAAGCGTTGAAGAAACGCTGTAGACCTGACGCAGGGCCATAAGCCCCGACGGGTGGGCAACTGTCCAGCGGATGATGTTTGATCTGCGGTCACTTCAGGTTTTTCCTCGGTAGCATACTGTCCCGCAACAGCGTGTGGCTCTGGTCGAGGCAAACCGGCTGCCGCGCGCCGAGCGTGTGGCATCGACGGTCCACGCTTCCAAGATCCCACCTCTTCCTGCTCCACACCAAGGCTCGCAAAAATCGTATCAACTCACCCATCGACCCGACATTCGTTTCCAGCGGTTAGCCTAAGCCCTAGACAAGAAAGTGCCTGAACGAAGAGGTTTGTCGCGGACCCGACAATCCGACACTCCGTGTCGGATGGCGATCATAGACCGCTATCGTACTCGGATACCGGAAAAGTGGGGCAGCGAGTGGGACGCGATTGAGCACGAGACCGCTGGAGGCCATTCGGCCTAGAGTCGGTTCGGCAGCCATTGATCCCGCGGACCCGGCGCCCAGCCGTCTGGTGCAAGGCACCTCCCCGCTGTTTGTGGGAGCGTAATCGACGAACCCGCGACCAGTCTACGTTCGCCCCAGTCGCGTTCCAGTAGCCGCGTCGCTCAACCATCATTGCCGAAGCTGGCCGTCTTCGCCGTGTTCATCGCCAGTTTCTAGGTTCTGCCTGCTGGACACTCGACACAGCCGTCAGCCAATATCGAGGCCAGCCCGCCTTTTCCAAGTTCGGCGACGGCAGGCTACGTCTCACCGGGATGAGGCCGGCAAGTCTGCGGGCGTCAGCGTGAGAACTCATTTTCGGGCATAGTTCGAGCACTCCTTCGCAAGATCGCGTCAATCCAGCAGACGGCACGTGTTGTGCAGCATCGGCGAATGCGGTCCGACTACCGGCCTTTCGTTAAGGGCGGGGCGTTCCCGACCATGGCAGGAGCACCAATTGCGCTATCCGCTCGCCTTTTTCCTCTCGAGTGCCGCAGATGCGATCGCTCCGTCTCGCCGGCGTCTCCATCTAAATGCTGGGCGCGAGCTGACGATCTCGCGCAAGCAGGCGCTCGCTTTTCTGGCCGATCCCGACGCCTATCTCACCGGAAACCGCTGTGAGCTCGATGATACCTCAGCGCTACGAATACGAGACCTTCGGGGCACGGCACATCCCCTCGCGCAACGTGGCCACGGCGCTCTGGCCTCCGCCAGCAAGGGCCAACTCAGATAGCACCCCAGAGACGAAAACCACGTGAACCTGCACACGCGCCAGCCGGCGACGACTGCGCAATCGACAAGTGACCTGCACGCCCGGCATTTTGCTGTTGTCGGCGCTCTCCTTGGCACGAGGATTGCGTGACCGTTACCGAAATAGCAAGGAATTCGAAACCGTTAGCAGGAGTAAAGATGGATACCGCACAATTGGACCGGGAGATCCACAAGATCGCCAACCAATGCGTGACCGAGGCCAGGGCAGTCGTCAAGAATCGAGGGCTCCAGCCCCAGGAACTAACCGCGAAAACGGTCGCTGCCGGCGTCGACACTGTCGAGATCGTACGCTCGGCCGACGCGGCCATGAGCAAGGTTGACGAGGGGACGTGGCTGTGACGACGATCGCCTACAAACACGGCGTAATGGCCGCCGACAGCCGTGCCTACGGCGCCGGCCTGGGGTCAATCGGCTCCAAGCTCAAAATCCGCCGTCTTCCGGATGGACGCCTGATTGGCGCAACGACTCCCCAGGTTGGCGCCGGTGAGGCCATTCTGGACTGGTACGCCGCTGGCGCTGACGTTCACAACACGCCAGAGGGTGTAAAAGGCTCCAACGTCGGTCTGCTGGTCGTTCATCCCGACGGGCGCGCTCAAGTGGCGTCTGGCGCCTGGACACTGACCGGCATGCTCGAAAGCCCCTATTTTGTTGTCGGCAGCGGCTCCCATTACGCGGAGGCCATTCTCGAATCCGGCGGGACCTCACAGCAGGCTGTAGAGATCGCCTGCAAGTTCGATTCGCACTCCGGGCTCCCGGTCGTGTCCCTGATGCACGGAGCGCCCTGCCCTTCCCCGCGCCACCCCAGGCGGGCCAAGTGGCTGTCGTGGGTCGGCAGGAGGTTCAAGATTTCGGGCTAGTTATCGTCGCAGCTGCCGGCCGTGACAATAGGATGAAGGGAGTCTGATGGGGTACAAACCAACGCGGCACAAGCCGCGCGAGGCAGCCCTGATCCGCTTGATCATCAACGGGTTCGGCGGCCCAGCGCCGGCGCCGCTAGTAGCGATCGCGCTGCTGGCGACGTCGGCCATCCAGTTCGCCGGCGTACCGGTCTCAGTCGTGGCGCTATTGTTCTTGCGCCGCCAGCTGGAGGAATCTTTCAGTTAAGGCCCCGAGGCGTTGCTTCAATCACTCTGTAGACAGTGGTCGGGTCTTCGCCTGGATCAGGAGTTCGCGTGACTCGTCGGACATCGCAGCTGTGAGGGTCACCCTTCGTGCGTACCCTGTGTTTGGCATTGACGAGACCTTTCCCTTGCCGGCGCAAGCAACGTCGTCAGATGAATGACCAACATCAGGCGTGAATCAGCAAGAGCGGGCAAACCACACCAGCGGCTTCTGAGGACCGCGGACACCTTGCGCTTGTCGGACATGACCTGGACGAAAGCGGACACACACGGAGCATTGTCGATCCAGACATGGACGAATCCCGCCGATGCCGAGGAGGCGATTGACTACGCCCGTTTGCCGCCGGTGATGCGATGTCCGACGAGGCCAAGGCCGGCCCAGCTCTTGATGTCGAGATGAACTACTTCGCCGGGATGCTCCCGCTACCGGGCGCCTGGGACCCGGCTCCGACGCACCGAACCTGTTCAGGCCCAAACCGCCAGTCGGCCGCTGCAACGATCCATTGCTCTGCGATCACCGATCCATCGTACAAGTCCTCGTCAATAAGGTGTGCGGCCTGCCAAGGGTTCTCTTCGATCTTGGTCGGCACGCCCTTCCAGATTTTCCTTTCAAAAGACATCGTGGGCTCCTGCGAAAAGGCGGGCCCGCAATTTAAAGGCGGGCCCGCAATTTACAGGAGTCTTTAGCATGGACGTGTTCTACACCAAAAAGGATAGCGAGCGCACAGAGCTCATATCGGGTGGTAGCACCGGTCACCGGTTCCTCGTTCTATTTTGCTTTACATAACGGCCACCTGTCGTTGGGGCCAACCAGGTCGAAACAGCTTGAAATTGGCCTCCTGCCCGCCAATCTCATTGCTAGGTAGCAAAGCGTCATGGCCCCATGTTCTTGCCTGGGTCGATCGAATCGAAATGGCGACGCGGGGACCCCACATCGCTCGTCTCAAGGCGCCAAAGCACCAAGGCTTCATCTGGTTCGGTTGATTCTTCACAGACGTTTGATCTCAATGCCGTATTTCCTCAGCGTGTAGCCAATCTGGCGCGGCGTCAGTCCAAGCAGGCGTGCCGCCTTTGCCTGGACCCAGCCACATCTTTCCATGGCCGCGATGACAGCTTCAGCACCGGTCGTTCTCGTACCGTTCAAGTGAGCTATCCTGCTGAGTGGCGGCTCCCCTGTAGTCTCAGGCGGGACTGCGACGGAGGGAGACGTACCGGCAGCAGCCGGCGTTATGGCCGCACCCCCTGGCGCCGGCAACATCGGACGCGATTGCAGCGCCAGGCTGACGGATCTGACCTTATGCAGCGCCGCTGCGAAGCATTGGCCTTGGCAGCATGCAAAGTCGCCTCTCCCTATCGATGCCCCCATCGCCAGAACGGCTGTCCGATACACGCAGTTCTGGAGCTCGCGAATGTTGCCGGGAAAATCACAGTTCATCAGCACTTCAACCGCACCGGGATCGAGGGTCATCGTAACGCCGTTCTCATCATTGAAATTTTTGAGAAACTCGGCTGCGAGGAGCGGAATATCACTGCGCCTTTCGCGCAGCGCCGGCACCCGCACCGTAAACACATTGATGCGGTAATAGAGGTCCTCCCGGAACTCATTTCTGGCAACTGCCTCTTCCAGGTTCTTGTTCGTGGCAGCGATGATCCGAACATCGACTTTGACGGTCTGGTTGCCGCCGACGCGCTCGAACTCCTGCTCCTGCAGCACACGCAAGAGCTTTGCCTGGAACGATGGCGAGATCTCGCCGATCTCGTCCAGGAACAGCGTCCCTTTGTCGGCGAGCTCAAAGCGCCCCTTGCGCGAGTTGAACGCGCTTGTGAATGCGCCCTTCTCGTGACCGAACAATTCGGATTCCAGGACTGTCTCGGATAGCGCAGCGCAATTGACCTTGATGAAGGGGCGTTTGGCGCGCGGCGACAAATCATGGAGGGCCTTGGCGACCTTCTCCTTCCCGGTACCCGACTCGCCTCGCAACAGAACCGCAATCTTGAGCTTGGCTACGACCTGGATATTCTCAATCAGATCGCGAAACGGCAAACTGTCGCCAATCATCCCCTCGATGTGAATCTTGTTACGCTGCCGCGCCGGTTGGTTCTGCTTTGGCTGCAAGTCGTGCTGGGCCATGGGTTGCTGGCGACCGCCCCCTAGGGAGCGACGAAACTTGACTGTCTGACCTACCAAATTAGCGATTTGGTTGAGCAGATAGAGGTTGTGATCGAGCCAAGCTCTTGGGTCTTCGCCCAGTACGTGGTCGATGGTCAGTGTGCCCACGACATCCGCATCGACGCGAATGGGAACGCCGATGAAGGACACTGCTGCGTTGTTGGAGACCCCGAGCACGTCCGTGTCGGCGGCGGTGAAAGCCGAATGAAAGGCGATGTTCTCGGTGACCAGGGGCGTGCCCGCCCTCATAATGTGGTCGATCGCGTTCCGCGGCACACGGCGGCTCTCGCTCGAGCCGGCGCCGAAGATTTCCAGTTCGCCATGACTGTTTAAGAGAGAGATGATGCCGTGCCGCATCGGCAGAAACGATCGCAGAATATCTACGACCTTTGTCAACGTGACATCGAGCGCGGAGGGGGCGGCAAGTGCTGTAGTAAATATTTCCACTACGCCGGCAAGCTCGCTCTCACGTGACGGCAGAGTAGCGGATTCCATTTTGGCGTCGTGAAGCGATGGGCAGCATGACGGCGTCTGCTCAGCACTTTCTTCAGATTGGCGATTGTTGTCATGATTTAGCATGTCATCCTCCATTCCGGGCCGCGACAGCAACGCCGCGCCATGTGGGCCTGCGACGTCGCCGGGCGTAGAGGCCCTGGTCAAATGGCATCGGCGCCCCAGCCACCGTTGGCCGGGACCGGCATGAGTTTCTTCGCCCCGTAGGCCGCCGCAGATTGGCGCACTTGCTCGCGCGTCGGAGCCACGAGTGCTTGGGACGTCGATAGAAACAATCGTGACGCGGGGTTGGCGGCAGCACGCCGGAGTTCCGCAGGAGGCATAAGACGAAAAGTAGGTCTCGGTTTTTGGCTTCGGTCAGGGTCCGATGAAAGGCAGGCACGAAAAATGCGGGAGGCGATGCTCGATGCATAGCTGGACTATCCTTAGTGAATCGGGGCGCTCTACAGGCTCTTCCGGTGGCCACCACTGCTGCTCGGAACGAGATGGGCAGTCAACAGCTGCTCGGAACGATGTGGCCAATCAACCGAACTTCCTTGCATTTCTGAAAGGATGAGAGAGGCTATGATAGAATCCATCATTCAGATTCTAGGAGATCGATGGGAACGGCAAAGATGTTTGCCCCGGCGTCTCGAGGGTGCCTGGCGCGCTGAGCGAGCCGACGCATTTGCGCGCTTCTATCGCCGGCAATCGCTGCCGACGTCCTCCTGGTTCCGGCTCGCTGAGTGACCGCGACAATCGTTCATTCCTCGCTATTTGATGCCATTCCCACGAGAGCAGGCTGGCGCGTGCCATGGCGCGAAGTTGTCGTCGTGCGGGCTTCAGTGTTCGTGCTGCAAAGCATCTCCTCAATCACACGGTTGCGCCAGGACCCGCGGGATCAATCGGTCTGTCGACGGCCCCTTCGAGACGCTCTGCTTCGGCGGGAGCGCGGCCAGAGCACGCTCGTGTAGGTGATCCTCCACTCCGGTGGCGGTCGGTCGCAAATACGACAAGGAAGCGGGGACATCGGGGCGCCAGAGACACAACCGGCGGCCGCTCTGCCAGGCAAAGCAATTACTGCACGGCGCCCTGTCAATCCTCTTTCTTCTACCGGACCGTATTGCTTCGACGCGGCACAATGCCGAGCCTAAGTGCGGGATTTCGCCCAGGATCAGGCAGCCAGTGCGGAAACCCGCACAAACCTCGGGGACACCGGGTGACCGAGCGTCTGAACATGCACGATTGGGCGCGGGATTTCCACTTGGCACGACGCTTGCAGCCGAAACGACAGCAGCGCTCGACCGGAGCGCCGCGATGGAGAAGCGCGGGAAGGGAGGAGGCCCACCCCGATCCGGTCAGGGAGAGAAAAGCTGTTGGCTCCACCGATTCGAAGCGCCGGTCCCCCAGCCCGCAAGGCCTTCTACGCCCAACTGTACGTGCAGGTGCTTACCGCCATCGCCCTCGGTGTCGCAGTCGGCTATTTGTATCCGGGCACCGGAGAGGCTCTGAAGCCGCTGGGCGATGCTTTCATCAAGCTCGTGAAGATGATTATCGCACCTGTGATCTTTCTAACCGTAACGACCGGCATTGCGGGCATGAACGATCTCAAGAAGGTCGGCCGGGTCGCCGGCAAGGCGATGATCTATTTCCTCACCTTCTCGAGCCTCGCATTGATCGTCGGTCTCATTGTCGCCAATGTCGTTCAACCCGGCTCTGGCCTCGATATCGATCCGGCCTCGCTCGATGGCCAGGCCGTGCAGGGCTATGTGGCCAAGGTCCACGATCAGTCGGTGACCGGCTTCCTCATGAACATCATCCCGTCAACTATCGTTGGTGCCTTCGCCGAAGGCAACATCCTGCAGGTCCTGTTCTTCTCGATTCTGTTCGGCAGCGCTCTGGCGATGGCCGGAGACACCGGCAAGCCTGTGCTTTCCTTGCTTCAAGCGCTACTCGCGCCGGTGTTCAAGCTGGTCGGCATCCTGATGCAGGCCGCGCCCGTCGGCGCTTTCGGCGCCATGGCCTTCACAATCGGCAAATATGGCATCGGTTCAGTGGCCAACCTCGCCATGCTGGTCGCGACGTTCTATTTCACCGCATTCGTCTTCGTGTTCGGGATTCTTGGCGCGGTGTGCCGATACAACGGTTTCTCAATCTTTTCTCTCGTGCGATACATCAAGGAAGAGCTGCTGCTGGTCCTGGCAACGTCCTCCTCGGAGGCTGCGCTGCCCTCGCTCATGGAGAAAATGGAGAAGGCAGGCGCCAAGCGTTCCGTCGTGGGTCTCGTCATCCCGACGGGATATTCCTTCAATCTGGACGGTACCAATATCTATATGACGCTTGCCGCCCTCTTCATCGCCCAGGCAACGAACACGCATTTGTCGGTTGCCGATCAGATTCTCCTGTTGGTCGTCGCGATGCTTTCCTCGAAGGGTGCCGCAGGTATTACGGGGGCTGGCTTCGTCACGTTGGCCGCCACGCTTTCCGTAATACCAACTGTTCCCGTTGCTGGGATGGCTCTGATCCTTGGTGTGGACCGCTTCATGTCCGAATGCCGAGCGCTGACGAATGTAGTGGGTAACGCGGTGGCTGCGCTCGTCGTCGCCCGCTGGGAAGGCGAATTGGACGAAGCGCGCATGAAAGCCGCCTTCTGCGGGAGCTTGCCGAGAGACTAAACCGGCCACCCCGCCCCAGCAAGATTGCTGCAGCGCGACCAATCAAGTCGCCGCGCTGTCATCAGCACGAAACAATCGGCTCGCGGCTCTAAACAGCGCGTCGCGAGACACAAGATCAGAAGCGCCAATGCGGTGAATCAAGAAACATGGATGCCTTACGCAAACGAAACCGAGAGCGACGAATGCTCGGTTGCTCCTTGAGCGCTGTTCATTGGATAGGTTGCCGATCGTGGAGCATGTCGAAATCTTCACGTTGCCGCCCGGAACCGTCGCCGGGACCGGGCCGATGACACAGGGACAGCCGATCAGAATTGGCGCGACGGCCAAGCGCCCCACAATTGCCGATCTCGCCCGCGAAGCCGGAGTGAGCGTAGCAACGGTCGATCGCGTCCTGAACGATCGTCTTCCGGTGCGGGAGCGGACCGCGCGGCTGGTCAATGAAGCCGCCCACGCGATCGGCTATCATGCGGCGGGTCTCATCAAACAGCGCTTGCAACGGGACCTGCCGCAGTACCGGCTAGGCTTCATCCTGAGAAAGCCGGCCCAGCATTTCTACCAAGATTTCGCGCGCGAGGTCGAAGCAGCGGTTACTTCGGCCGAGACCTTCCATGGCACTCCGGTTATCGAATTCGCGCCTTCGCATTCGCCCGGGGAGCTGGCGGCTAGCCTCAGGAATCTTGGTAGGCGCTGTCACGCGATCGGCATGGTGGCGCCAGACCACCCTAAGATCACGGCGGCAGTCGAGGAGCTCAAGGCAAAAGGCATCCCGGTTTTCTCGCTGCTTTCTGACTTCGCCGCTGGCGCGCGCGAGGGCTACGTAGGTCTCAACAACCACAGGGTCGGGCGCACGGCAGCTTGGATGTTCTCCAAAGCCGCTAAACGGCCTGGCAAAGTGGCGGTGTTTGTCGGCAGCCACCGTTTCCAGAGTCATGAGCTGCGGGAAAGCGGCTTCCGCTCCTATTTCCGTGAGAACGAGCCAGCATTCGAGGTGCTCGATACGCTCTTGAACTTTGAGAAACGACAGATCACTTACGAGGCGCTACTGCATCTTATGCAGCGGGAACCTGAGCTCGTCGGGTTCTACGTGGCCGGCGGTGGCATGGAGGGTGCCATCTCCGCGCTCCGGGACGAGTGCAACGGTCAGGATCTCGTCGTGATCGTGAATGAAATCACGCCGGAGTCACGGGCGGCTCTCGCGGATGACATCGTCACGATGGCGCTCGCCACGCCACTGCGCCGACTTTGCCAGGAGCTGATGCTGCTGATGGACCGCGCCCTCAAGAACGGCACGGCGGAGACATCGGGCCAGACATTTCTGCCGTTCGATATCTATGTGCCGGAGAATATCTGAATGATGTGATTCTATCAGTGCGTGCCAATTTTCTATCATAAATGCAAGAATCGCTCGATTGACTAGCCTGCTCCAATCAGCTTTGTGCATCCGCCTGCGGTGGGGCGCGCGGAGAAGCCAGACAAGACTGGCGCCGCACTTTTTGAAGGAAAAGCCAAGCCCATGCGCCAGGTATCTCCCCGCTTTGCGCTGGAAGACATGGCGGCGCCTTCTGTCGACGTCAGTGCAATTTTCGCAATTGCGCGTGATCAGGGCCTGACCGATGTTCAAATCCGTGACCATCGTTTCAGCAATCCTGTTGCACGCGCCATTCCGGCTGCTGAGGTCCGCTCGGCCGCTACCGAAGCCGGCGTCACGATAATTTCGATGAACGCTTTGCAGCGCTTCGACGACTGGACTGCCATCCGCCGGGCGGAGGCGAGCAAGCTGGCCGACTACGCTGCGGCGTGCGGGGCCAAGACGGTCGTGCTGGTGCCAGTCAACCACGGCTCGCGCGCCAGCGCTGGCGAGCGCCATGACTGTCTCCGCCTCGCTCTAAACGCGCTCAAGCCGGTCCTCCAATCGCGCGGCCTTGTCGGCCTGATTGAGCCGCTGGGCTTTCGAACCTGCTCGCTCCGATCAAAGAAGGAAGCGGTCGAGGCGATTGCCGCGGTTGACGGCCAGACCGTGTTTCGCCTGATGCACGATACGTTCCACCACACGCTCGCCGGCGAGGCCTCCTTGTTTGGCGAGCTTACCGGACTGGCGCACATTTCAGGCGTGAACGACCCGATGTTCTGGATTTGCCCGGATCGCCTTCTTGGAGGTTCTGACAATGCCAGTCAGATCCAGGCGCTGCTTGACCATGGCTATGCGGGACCCTTCTCGTTCGAACTGGTAGAGGAAGTGTGCACGATTGACGAGCTCGCTGGCGCGCTTGCCGCCAGTATTGATTTCATCCAGCGCGTGCTGTCGACGCGAAAGCAGTTGGTCGAAGAGGTAGAAAGCGAAATGGACGTGTAAAGCCTCGCGTGTTGTCACAGCGGAACAGCCATGCGAGCTGCCTCCTGCATCATTACCTCGCGCATCCAGACGCTTGCCGGATCGGTATTATGGAGTGCTGGCCATTGGACCGCTTCGGTGAAAGCAGGAAGCGGCAGCGGAAGTTCCACAATCTGAAGGGGGAAGGTTTTTTCGAAGTGCTTAACCAGCCGGAAGGGCATGGTCGCAATACGAGCCGTGCCGGACACCATGGGTGGGATCATGCTGAAGCCCTGCACGGCCACCTCGACACGTCTTTTAAGACCATGCTCGAGTAAGAACCATTCCTCGACGGACGGCATCAGCGAACGTCCGAACCTGACCGAGACGTGCCTCATCGACAGGTATCTCTCGAATGTAAGTTGCCGTCTCAGCTGCCTGTTCGTGGGACAGCCGACGCATACGAGCCTCTCGTCGAACAAGGCCACGCTCGAATGCGCGCTCGACGTGAACAAATCTGGAAGAACTACAAAATCGACGTCGCCGCGCCCGAGGAGCTCATCGGGGCTATCGTTGACAGGCAGCAATTCGAAACTGACGGCGGGGGCTTCCCGGGCAACACGCTCCACGACTTTCTCAAAAAAAACGAGCGTGGCGAAATCGGAAATAGTGATCCTGAAGCGACGATCGGATCGAGCCGGGTCAAACGGATCGGAAGAAATAATCGTACGCTGGATGTGCAGCAGAGCGTCGCGAACTGCGGGGCCAAGTGCTGCCGCACGTGACGTCAGAATACGTTCGCGGCCGTTCATGCTGAACAGTTCATCGCCGAAAAAATCGCGCAGTCGGGCGACGGCCGCACTCATCGCCGGCTGACTGAGATTGATCCGGCGTGCCGCCGCCGAGAGATTGCGCTCGGCCAGCAATGCGTCCAGCACGACGAGAAGATTGAGATCAAGCCCCCTGAAACGCATTTCTGCGGCTATCCATAGAGTGGATACCTTCCATCGAAACAAAGGATTTTATCATTGTGCTGAAATCTCGCATGGACAAACACCTGACGCACCGATCACCGCTGCCTCTATGCCGTGATGAGCGTCTTAAGGACAACCCGAAAGGAGAAATTCTTCCATGCGCTCTGCCGTGCAGTGGAGGTTATGCTGGGAAAATAGCTTGCAAGTGGCCGACCATGTCGAGCTCTCCGATTTCTTCCGAAAGATCTATGGACGAAACGGGGTCTTCGGCGCAAAGCCATTCGAAGGTGGCCGCAGTTGGGCCGGCGCAAGACCCGAACTCCGCCTTATTGCCAGCGACCCTGAGGGCGTAGCGGCACACATCGGAATACTGCGCCGCTTCATCAAGGTTGGCGACGTCGATGTTCTTGTGGCTGAGTTGGGCCTGTATGGCGTTCGTCAGGATCTTGAGAAGCTCGGAATCAGCTTTTCTATGCGCGCCGTATATCCCGTCCTGCAGCAGATGGGGGTTCCCTTCGCTTTCGGCACGGTTCGGCACGCCATGCGTAACCATGTTGAGAGGTACTGCAGAGAGGGCATAGCCACCATTGTGCCAGGCGTCCGGGTCCGTTCGAGCCGCGCAAATGTGCATCACGACCTGCCGTCCACGCGCCTGGATGACGTACTCGTGTTGGTATCGCCAATTGGACGCTCCATGGACGAATGGCCCTCCGGCACGCTGATCGACCGCAACGGTCCGGAGCTGTGAAGCTTCGGGGCTGCATATCCGTCCCGAGTGGCTACGGCCTCCCAGCAAGATTCTTCGCCATCGCGGCCTGCGCCGCAGGCCAGCCGGACTTATCCGGCTCCATGGGCGTTAAGCTTCTTCAGTTGCAGAAGTTTGATGGCTGGTTCCCCGATGCGCGCGGCTCAAGGAGTTATGTCGCGCCACGTAAAAACAAGCTGAAATGGAAAGAGACAAATGTCTGATCAACTTATAACGGAAGTCATTGAGATAATCAGGAAGCGCATCGAATCGGAGAACGCCGAGGGAACGACTGCAGCATCCGTCGGCGAAATAACCACTGCGAACGAAGTGACTGCGCTCGGGATCGATTCACTGGGGTTGGCGGACGTGCTCTGGGATCTCGAGCAGGCGTACGGCATCAAGATCGAGATGAACTCGGCCGATGCGTGGTCTGATCTCCAAACTGTCGGGGACATGGTGGAAGCCATCCGCGGCTTGCTCAACAAGGCGGCTTGAATGGATCGCCGGGTCGTCATCACTGGACTGGGCGGGCTGTGCGGGCTGGGCACCGATGTCGGGTCCATCTGGAAAGGCATGCGCGAGGGCCGATCGGCCATCGGTCCCATTGTCAATGCACAGCTTCACGGACTGGAGGGCGCGATCGGCGCCGAGATCAAGACGCTGCCTGAGCACGACATTGAGCCTCGGCAGCTGCTCTCCATGGGACGTTTCAGCCTGCTTGCCGTGCTTGCAGCACGCGAAGCCATGCGACAGTCCGGACTCTCCTGCGATGAAGGCAATGCCCATCGCTTTGGCGCAATAGTGGGTGCCGGCTTCGGCGGCTTCGATGCGACCGAGAAAGGCTACCGCGACGTCCTTTTGGGGGGAGCGTCCCGCGTTGAACTGTTCTCGGGAGTAAAGGCGATGCCGAGCGCGGCTGCGTGCCAGGTCAGCATGAGCCTCGGCCTTCGCGGGCCGGTCTTCGCCGTCACCACCGCCTGTGCATCGGGCAATCATGCGATTGCCTCGGCCGTAGACCAGATCAAGTATGGCCGGGCCGACGTGATGCTTGCGGGAGGCAGCGACGCGGCGTTCGTGTACATGATGATGAAGGCATGGGAAGCCATGCGCGTGCTCGCTCCGGACACTTGCCGGCCCTTCTCCGCGGACCGGAAGGGAGTGGTGCTGGGCGAAGGTGCGGGCATGGCCGTACTGGAAAGCTATGAGCATGCTACCGCCCGGGGTGCAAAGATTCTTGCCGAGGTCGCGGGCATCGGTCTGTCTGCCGATGCCTCCCACATCGCCGCGCCGGCAGTTCACGGGCCGGAAGGCGCGATGCGCGCCTGCCTTGCCGATGCGAAACTGAATCCAGAGGACGTCGAGTACCTGAACGCGCACGGCACCGGCACCAAGGCCAACGATCAAATCGAAACGGCGGCGATCAAGCGAGTCTTCGGTGAGCATGCTCATTCGATGTCCGTCTCTTCCACCAAATCCACCCACGGTCACTGCCTAGGTGCAGCCAGCGCGATTGAAATGATCGCCTGTGTGATGGCGATTCAGGAGGGCGTGGTACCTCCGACCGCCAACTATCGCGAGCCAGACCCCGATTGCGATCTCGATGTCACGCCCAACGTGCCGCGCGAGCGTAAGGTGCGTGTGGCCATGAGCAACGCGTTTGCCATGGGGGGCACGAACGCAGTTCTAGCGTTCAAGCACGTATAGTGAGCGTCCATGTCGCCGCAAAGTCCTTCCGCGAGCCTTGCTAGACAGTCTGAACGCTCTCCCAGTGTCCACCAGTCAGCTCCAGGTGGTCAGATCGGTCGAGCCGCGTCTGGTCGTGCGGCCGATGCCGCCGCAACCCAATTGGTGCGTGAACTCACCAAGGCCGTTTGGCTGGATAAAATATTACGTCGCCGCGGATCGGGAGCGCCCAGGAAGCCATCCATCGAGCCGAGACTTCCGGCAGGCGAAACCGAATTCGCCGGCCTGAAGAGAAGAGGACAAGATATGTTCGAATTGAAGGGCCGCAAGGCGCTCGTCACCGGGGCATCGGGAGGCATCGGCGAGGCGATAGCCAGGATACTGCATGCGCAGGGCGCCATTGTCGGCCTGCATGGTACGCGCATCGAAAAGCTGGAGACGCTGGCCAACGAACTGGGCGACCGGGTCAAGCTGTTTCCGGCCAACCTGTCGAACCGCGACGAGGTCAAGGCGCTTGGCCAGAAGACGGAGGCCGATCTCGAAGGGGTTGACATCCTGGTCAACAATGCCGGCATCACCAAGGACGGCCTGTTCGTGCGCATGTCGGACGCCGATTGGGACTCAGTGCTCGAGGTCAACCTGACCGCCGTTTTCCGGCTGACCCGGGAACTGACCCACCCGATGATGCGCCGCCGCCACGGCCGCATCATCAACATCACTTCAGTTTCGGGTATCACCGGTAATTCGGGCCAGACCAACTACTCAGCTTCCAAGGCCGGCATGATCGGTTTCTCCAAGTCTCTGGCGCAGGAGATCGCCACCCGCAACATCACCGTCAACTGCGTCGCCCCGGGCTTCATCGAATCGGCCATGACCGACAAGCTCAACGACAAGCAGAAAGAGGCGATTATGGCGGCGATCCCGACCCGGCGGATGGGCACCAGCGCTGAAGTCGCGTCCGCGGTTGCCTACCTCGCCTCCGATGAAGCAGCCTACGTCAGCGGCCAGACCGTCCACGTCAATGGCGGCATGGCCATGATCTGAGCACGGGTAACCGGAGCCTACCTTGTCGTAGGCATCGCGCGACAGGTCTCACCGCCGGGGTTTGCAGGGCATGTGCTGCTGCATGCGGATCAAACGTCCGCGGCGCTTGTCGTAAACGGTTCATCCCGCAGCCCGGCCACGGCTGCACCCATGGCCGTGCGATGAGTTTGATACGCGTGCCGCGGAAGCGCAACAGGGGTCTCAAAGCCAGGCGCAGGCCTTTCCAGGGTCGTCATGGCGACCAAGATCCTTGCGCTCACCGATCCGCTCGGCACTTGTGTGCTTCGTCCCCCGTCAGGAGGCCGCTTCGATACGGGGTTTCGCCCGCGCATCGAGGGCGTCGCCTTCGGCGATCCGATCGCCGACACGGGGTTCAACATCAACACCATCATTGCCGATCTGAACGAGCGCGGCGCCAGGATCGCAATCCAGCACGATCCGAGGCGCGCCTTGCCGCCGCCTCTCGATCTGGAAGCGTCATCTGATCGAGAACTTCTTCTGCACCCAAGCGTATGGCAGGACAACTCCAACCAGAGCTTCGAAGCGAGCATCGACCGCAACCCTGGCATAACCCACGATGGGCCTCAGACCAAGGCCAGCCAAGATGCGAACCGGATGAGGTACCGACCAGAGACATGCACTTCGAGCTCCGCTCCTCGCTCCGGGCGTCTCACAGTCTGCAAGCGCAACACCTGCCGATCAGCTGACGATCTGTCGCCTCAGGCAACATGAGTGTGGGCGGTAACGGCCGACACAAATCCAGGAGCGCTGGGGGCCTCGCGTGGATTCGCAGGAGTAGCAAGTCGGGATGCTTCCTGCACCATTATCTCCCGCATCCAGATGCTGGCTGGATCACCGTTGTGGTTGGCCAGCCATTGGACGGCTTCGGTGAAAACGGGAAGCGGCAGTGGAAGTTCGACGACCTTAAGGGGGAACGTTCTTTCGAAGTGCTTAACCAGCCGGAAGGGCACGGACGAAATACGAGCTGTGCCGGACACCATTGGCGGCACCATGCTGAAGCCCTGCACCTCGACTTCGACACGTCTTTTTAGGCCGTGCTCGAGCAAGAACAGTTCCTCGATAGAGGGCTTGCGCCAACGTCCGAACCTGACGCAGACGTGCCTCATCGACAGGTATCTCTCAAATGTAAGCTGCCGTGGCAGCTGCTTGTTGGCGGCACAGCCCACGCATACCAGCTTCTCATCGAAAAGCGCCACGCTTGGAAACGCGCCCGACATGAACATATTCGGAAGAATTACAAAGTCGATGTCGCCGCGCCGGAGGAGCTCGTCTGGGTAGTCATCGAGTGGCAGCAATTCGAACGTGACGGCGGGGGCTTCACGAGCGACACGCTCCACGACTTTTTCAAAAAAAACGAGCGTGGCGAAATCGGAAATAATGATCCTAAAGCGTCGATCGGATCGAGCCGGGTCAAACGGATCCGAAGAAATAATCGAGGACTGGATACGCAGGAGAGCGTCGCGGACTGCGGGGGCAAGTGCAATCGCTCGTGCGGTCAGGATGCGCTCTCGACCGTTCATACTGAACAGTTCATCACCGAAAAAGTCGCGCAGCCGGGCGACAGCCGCACTCATGGCCGGCTGGCTTAGGTTTATGCGGCGTGCCGCCGCCGAGAGAGTGCGCTCGGCCAGCAATGCGTCCAGCACAACGAGAAGGTTGAGATCAAGCCCCTTGAAACGCATGCGTGCGGCTATCCATAGAGTGGATACCTTTCATCGAAACAAACGATTTTACCAGTTTTGCTGAACGTCGCATAGGGACCTCACAAGAGATGTAAGCAAGCCCTAAAGGAACTTGATGCTTGCGTGGGTGCCGGACAGCATTTCTGGCGTACGCCTTCCGGTGTCGACCGGATCGCATGTCCAGTGCGGCTAAAGTTCACCGGTGACCTGCGAAAGCCATATCGCGCCGGCTCGACGCGACAAGCTCCCCGTCATTAGGCGCTTACCTCAGGAAAACAGGAACGGACAGAGGTCTTTCCATGCGCTCTGAAGTGCAGTGGAGGTTGTGTTGGGAAAACGAGTTGCAACTGCATGAGCATGTCGAGCTGTCAGACTTCTTGCACAAAACCTATGGAGGGACTGGCACCTTCTCCGCAATGCGATTCGAAGGCGGCCGCAGTTGGTTCGGCGCGAGGCCAGAGTTCCGCGCAATTGGTAGGGACACGCACGGTGTAGCGGCACATCTCGGTCTACTGCGCCGGTTCATCAAAGTTGGCGAAATCGACGTGCTGGTGGCCGAACTCGGATTGTACGGGGTGCGTAGGGATCTTGAGGGCCTCGGCATCAGCTTGTCCCTGCGCAGTCTGTATCCGGCGCTGCAGCAGATGGGCGTTCCATTCGCTTTCGGCCAGGTTCGGCACGAAATGCGAAATCACATCCAGAGGCTCTGCAAGGTGGGGCTTGGGAAGATTGTGCCGGACGTTCGCATCCGCTCGACCCTGGCAGACATGCATCCCGACCTGCCGCCCACGCGCTTGGAGGACGATCTCCTCTTTGTCTCGCCGATTGGGCGGTCGATTGACGAGTGGCCGTCCGGCACCTTCATCGAGCGGAACGGTCCGGAGCTATGAAACATCTGGACCGCATATGTGAAATGTCCAGTCACTGCGCAGACGGCACCCAAGAGCGCAGCGTCTATCTCACGTTTGACGACGGTCCCGATCCCGTTTGGACACCGGAGGTCCTCGACGTGCTGGCGCAACACCGGACACCGGCGACATTCTTCCTGATCGGTGACGCGGCTGTAGACCGGCCGGAGCTTGTCCGGCGAATTATTGCGGATGGGCATGAAGTGGCCAATCACACGATGACTCATCGCGACCTGTCCAGATGCGAACCCGGCGAAGTTGAACGTGAAATAGTTGAGGCGAACAGCGCCATCAGGATGGCGTGCCCCCAAGCTGCGCTGCGGTACTTTCGTGCGCCCTATGGGAGCTGGACCGAAGAAGCTCTCAAAGTCTCGGCGAGCACTGGATTGGCACCCCTGCATTGGTCAGTCGATCCGCGAGACTGGTCTCGCCCCGGCGCGGACTTGATTGTCGATGCAGTTCTCGCCGGGGTCCGCCCGGGCGCGATTGTGCTCCTTCACGACGGGTGTGACTGCTCTCGAAGGAATCCACGCGACCAGACCGTTATGGCGCTGTCCCGCCTGATCCCAGCGCTGCACGACCGCGGATTCACAGTCCGACCCCTTCCTCAACATCATTGAACAAACGAGATCCTATGGACCCGCTTACCACAGCCAGTACCGTCGCCGTTTCGTGTTACGCGCTGCTCTCGACCGTTTATAAAGGCATGCAAGCGGTTTATGCGCAGCCGGGACACGTTGCCTCAAGCTCGGACGACTTGCTCGCCTTCGACCTTTGGCCGAGCGTGGATGTCATTATCCCCTGCTACAACGAGGAGCCGCGCACACTTTCGGCCTGTCTGGCTTCGGTTGCAAACCAGGAATACGCCGGAAAGCTGCACGTCTATGTGGTTGATGACGGTTCTGGAAATCGCAACGCCCTCATGCCGGTGCATCACGCCTACGTAGACGACCCCAGATTCACCTTTATTCAGCTCCCCCACAACGTCGGCAAACGTAAAGCACAGATCGCCGCGATCCGTGGTTCGTCTGGAGATTTCGTGCTCAGCGTCGACTCTGACACGACTCTCGAGCCCGACGTGATCGCGAAACTTACCGCAAGGATGCGGGATCCAGCGATCGGCGCCGCCATGGGCCAGCTGACGGCATCCAACCGGAGCGACACTTGGTTGACCCGGTTAATTGACATGGAGTACTGGCTCGCTTGCAACGAGGAACGGGCAGCGCAGGCCCGCTTTGGTGCGGTCATGTGCTGTTGCGGCCCCTGTGCAATGTACCGCCGCTCTTGTCTGATGTCGCTGCTGGATCAATACGAAACTCAGCTGTTTAGGGGCAAACCTAGCGACTTCGGCGAGGACCGCCATCTTACCATCCTGATGCTGAAAGCAGGCTTTCGGACCGAGTACGTTCCGGACGCCATCGCGGCGACAGTCGTTCCGGACAAGATGGGACCCTATCTGCGCCAACAACTACGCTGGGCACGAAGCACTTTCCGCGACACGCTGCTGGCACTGCGCCTGTTGCCGGGCCTCGATCGCTACCTCACGTTGGACGTGATTGGACAGAATCTCGGTCCATTGTTGCTCGCGGTCGCTGTACTCGCCGGGCTCGCAGAGCTCGCATTGGCAAATACGGTGCCTTGGCCAACGGCAATCATCATTGCCGGCATGACGATCATTCGATGCACCGTGATAGCTTTGCGTGCACGCCAAGTCCGGTTCTTCGGCTTTTCTCTGCACACGTTCATCAACATCTTTCTCCTACTTCCCTTGAAAGCTTATGCGTTGTGCACCTTGAGCAACAGTGATTGGCTGTCGCGCAAAAATGCCATCCAGCCCCATGGGAGCAAGAAGCCGATCATCGTCGCAAACCCGATCACCAGGGCAAATGGTACAGGCAGTCCGGGAATTGCCGGCTCGAATCGTACTGATCGTTCGCGCGATTCTGCACAGCTGGTTGAGCCTGGCGTTCTTCACAGCTCCGACTGAGCACTTGGGTAGAGAATACGTCGTGAGCTTAGGCATACATCAACGATCAGACCGAGAACCAGCCGAAAGCGACTGTAGCCTTCGACCCTTTTTTGCGCGGCTGCTACAATCGCTTTCTCTCATTCCTCAAGGACCAGCACAGGTACCAGCTGCTCTGGACCAGAACCTCGAAAGTAAGCTGCCGGCCGGCCGATTGGCCTGTTTTCAGCCTGAGATAGACGTATGTCCAATGTAGCAATCGACCTTGACCAGGTAACCAAGTCATTTGGCAGCAAACTCGTTGTGAAAGGGTTGTCCTTCACTGTGGGGACGGGAGAGTGCTTCGGCCTGCTGGGGCCGAACGGTGCAGGCAAGAGCACCATTGCCCGCATGCTCCTCGGCATGACCCGGCCTGACTCCGGTAAGATCACGGTGCTCGGGGTGCCGGTGCCGGCTCGAAGTCGCTTGGCCCGCAAGGGCATAGGTGTCGTTCCGCAGTTCGACAACCTGGACCTGGAATTCACGGTCCGCGAGAACCTGGTGGTGTTCGGGCGATACTTCGGCATGAGCACACGGAAGATTCAAGAGGTCGTTCCATCTCTCCTCGAGTTTGCCCGCCTTGAGAGCAAGGCGGACTCACGTGTCGGCCAGCTGTCAGGCGGCATGAAGCGGCGTCTAACGTTGGCACGCGCGCTGATCAACGACCCACAACTTCTTATAATGGACGAGCCAACTACCGGCCTCGACCCGCACGCCCGCCACCTGATCTGGGAGCGGCTCCGTTTTCTGCTGGCGAGCGGAAAGACAATCATTTTGACCACCCACTTCATGGAAGAGGCTGAGCGGCTATGCGATCGGCTGTGTGTACTGGAGCGGGGACGCAAGATTGCCGAGGGCAGCCCTCATGCGTTGATAGACGAACATATTGGATGCAATGTGATCGAGATCTTTGGCGGCAATCCGCAGGAGCTGACTTCGCTAATCAAGCCGTACGTTCAGCGCATTGAGGTAAGCGGCGAGACACTCTTTTGCTATGCGCCCGATCCAGAGCAGGTGCGTGGCCAGCTTCGCGGGCGCGCAGGTCTGCGGATTCTGGAGCGCCCACCAAGTCTGGAGGACGTCTTCTTGCGGCTAACCGGACGCGAGATGGAGAAGTGAATGATGCGTGAAGATCTTGCGGCGGCACTGCCCGCCAACGCGTGGAACTGGATTGCGGTGTGGCGCCGCAACTATCTGGCGTGGAAGAAGGTCGCATTTGCGTCTCTTCTCGGTACTCTCGCCGATCCTTTAATTTACCTTTTCGGGCTCGGTACTGGTCTTGGCCTAATGGTGGGTCAGGTTGAAGGCGCCTCGTATATTGCCTTCTTGGCAGCCGGGATGGTCGCGACAGGCGCGATGACCGCATCGACCTTCGAAACAATATACGCGGTTTTCAGTCGCATGCGCGACCTGGGCACCTGGGAAGCAATCCTGCATACACAACTCACGCTGGGCGACATCGTTCTCGGTGAATTGGCGTGGGCAGCCACCAAGGCCTTTCTCGCAGGCACGGCAATTACCATTGTTGCTGCTACGCTGGGCTATGCGGCGTGGACGTCCGTGCCCTATGTGCTGCCGGTGGTCGCTCTCACCGGCTTTGCCTTTGCCAGCCTCGCAATGGTCGTCATCGCGCTCGCGCCCAGCTACCACTATTTTATATTCTATCAGACGCTCGTCATCACACCCATGCTGTTCCTGTCTGGTGCGGTCTTTCCAGTCGGCCAACTGCCAGGCGCCTTTCAGCGCGTCGCGGCCTTCTCCCCGCTGGCGAACTCTATCGACCTGATCCGTCCGGTAATGCTCGGCCATTTGGCAGACAACGTCGGGCTGCATATCGGCGCACTTTGTATGTACGCCGTATTGCCGTTTTTCCTCTCTGCTGCGCTGTTTCGTCGACGTCTGATGCGTTGATGCTGCTGCGACCGGCACGAGAGGATTGAGTCCAGTTCAAGACATAGCAGCCGAGCTTGTTGTGCCCTGGTCTGCCCTAAACCCTCGCGACCGCTACTAGCTGGAAACACATAGCAATGACTCACCCCACGCCTACGCCTCAGCCTTTTGTGATCCTTGCGATGCCAAGGACTGGCACACACTATCTCGAGGAATTGCTAAACGAGCATCCGACGGTACTAAGCAACGGTGAGCTGCTCAATGAGTATGATGCCAATTGGCCCGGGAAGGATCGCCTGCTACGCACCGATCGTGAGCTCCTCGAACAAGCCTACTTGCGCTATCCCACGCCAGACTACAAGAAAGTGACGCATGTCGGCTGCAAGATCAATGAACCCCAATTTCGCGAACGCCCAGCTTTTTTTGCCGAACTGACTCGTTGGCCAGCCCTCAAAGTCATTCTCGTAACTCGAAATATATTAGAATCGCTACGGTCCTTTGCACAGGCAAGACAAAGCGGGCAATGGCTGAAATTCAGTTCGGACGCCGCTCGGCCACCGCGCGTCCGATTGTCAATCGCTGACTGTGAGGCTTACTTCAAAGCCGCGGACGATTTCCACGCGCGCATTGAGCACTCCTTCACGTCGAGCCAGCTGCTCGTAGTGGAATACGAGAGCCTCCTTCACGAGCCCGCTGCTTGCTTAGGAAAGGTTTGGGATTTCCTGGGCGCGCCGACCATCGAGCTATCTGATCCAGCCAACCTTCAGCGCCAGGAAACGCGAGCGCTAGACCAGACCGTGCAGAATTTTGATGAGTTGCAGCTCCACTTCGCGGATGGACCTTACGCCCGGTTCTTTGAAGCGGGGACTCTCTGACTGGCGCCGTTCTCGGTTCACGGTCGCAGCCTAGCTTCTGTGCCATCTGATCGTGGTCGCTTCCCTGGGTTGGCTTCTCCGGCATCAACGAGGACCGCTTGCCTCATACAGAGGTGAACCCGCGGTGGAAAAATGACGATGCCCAACATCAGGTTTCACAAGCTTGCAGCCATTGTTGTGCTCATTGGTTTCGCGGCGTGGATGGCGACAGGCGAGTTTTCGTCGGTCGGCAGCGTAGCCGCCAACAAAGCCAAGGCAGCCGAAGCCGAACAGGCCAAGGCGCCGGACGCGGCCAAGCCGAAGACGGCTGAAGCCGAGCCGAAGGCACCGCTGCGCACCGTTGCGGTGGTGACGCCGCCACGCAAGACCTATGCACGCGCCATCCGCATTTCCGGGCTGACCGAAGCCGACAAGCGGGCGGTGCTGGCGACGCGCGTCGCCGGTGTCATCGACAAGCTGCCTGTCAAGCAAGGCGATCACGTCAAGACGGGGGATCTGGTGCTGATGCTTGCGGCGGAAGAAAAGATCTCGATGGTCGACAATGCAAAGCAGTTGGTGGTGCAGCGCCAGGCCGAGTTGGACGCAGCCTTGCGGCTGATGAAGACCGGCAATCTGCCGAAGCTGCAGCTCGACACCGCGCGCTCGAACCTGACCTCGGCGCAGTCGCAACTGGAAACGGCACAGGCCGAACTTGACCGCAACGAGGTGAAGGCGCCCTTCGACGGCGTTATCGACCGGGTGCCGGTGGAACTTGGCAGTTCCATCATGCAGGGCGGCGAGGTGGCAACCATCCTCAAGCTCGATCCGGTGATTGCCCGCGGCGAAGTCAGCGAGCGCGATCTCGGCTACCTGAAACTCGGGGACAAGGCCACCATACGGCTGGTCAGCGGCCAGACCGTCGAAGGCACCGTGCGCTACATCAGCCGCGACGCCTCTTCGGCGACCCGCACCTTCCGCGTCGAGGTTGCCGTCCCCAATGCCGACGGCTCCGTGCCGGCCGGCATGACGGCGGAAATCGCACTCAGCGCGCTGCCGACCGATGCGGTGCTGCTGCCGCGCTCGGTGGTGACGCTCGGCGACAAGGGCGACCTCGGCATCCGTGCCGTCGGCAAGGACAACAAGGTTGCGTTCTTCCCCATCGACCTCGTCGACGACACGCCGACCGGCTTGGTGCTTGGCGGCATCCCTGCCGATGCGCGCATCATCGTTGCCGGCCAGGAACTGGTGAAGGAAGGCGATGAGGTCAAGCCGGTCGAAGCCGACCAGGCAACCATCCAGAAACTGCTGGGCGAAGCGACCGCCGGCACGCAGTAGCATGGGGTACGGCGGACAGACCCCGGGCGGGGACACTTGGCTGCGACGCAGCTCGTGAAATTCAAGAACAGGCGTTAGCCATGGATATCGTCAGACTCGCAATCAACAATGCCCGCCTGACCATTTCGGTCCTCGTCTTCCTTCTGCTCGCCGGCTGGGTCGCCTATCAGTCGACGCCGAAGGAAGCCGAGCCCGACGTTCCGATTCCGATGATGTATATCAGCCTGATCTATCAGGGCATTTCGCCGGAGGATTCGGAGCGCCTTCTGCTGCGGCCGATGGAAAGCAAGCTGAAGAGCCTGAAAGGCCTCAAGGAAATGCGCTCGGCCGCCTTCCAGGGCGGCGGCTATGTGCTGGTCGAGTTCCAGCCGCAGACAAATCTGGCGACGGCCTTGCAGGACACGCGCTCCAAGGTCCAGGACGGCAAGGCCGACCTGCCGCAGGCGGCCGAAGAGCCGGTCGTTACCGAAGTCAACATCTCCGAATTCCCCGTCCTCGTCGTCACCCTGTCGGGCGAATTGCCCGAACGCGTGCTAGCCGCCGCGGCGCGCGAGTTGCGCGACCGCATCGAGGAAGTGCCAGGCGTCCTGGAGGGCTCGTTGCAGGGTTCGCGCGACGATCTTGTCGAAGTCGTCATCGATCCGATGAAACTGTCGTCCTACGGGTTGCAACTCGATCAGCTGATCGGCGCTGTCGGTGCCTCCAACAGTCTGGTCGCCGCCGGCAATATCGAAGGCTCGGAAGGCAAATACGCCGTCAAGGTGCCGTCACTGATCGAGACGCCCGAGGACGTGGCGGCCTTGCCCGTGGTCGCCGGCCCCAATGCCGTGGTGCAGGCCAAGGACATCGCGACGATCCGCTCGACCTTCGCCGATGCCACGACGATCACGCGCCTCAATGGCAAGCCGGCCATCGCCATCGAAGTCAAGAAGCGCATCGGCGCCAATCTGATCGACACGCTCGCCAAGGTCAGGGAGGTGTCCGACGCCTACGTCAAGACGATGCCGCAAGGCATGAACGTCACCTACACGCAGGACAAGTCGGTCTTCGTCAACCAGTTGCTCGGCGATCTGCAGAACCACGTCATGATCGCCGTCATCCTGGTGTTCATCGTCATCCTCTACGCGCTGTCGGGTCGTGCCTCGCTGCTGATCGGATTGGCCATCCCCTCATCCTTCCTGATCGGCATCCTGTTGCTGGCGATGATGGGCTACACGATCAACATGATCGTGCTGTTCAGCCTCATCCTGGCTGTCGGCATGCTGGTCGACGATGCCATCATCGTCACCGAGTTCGCCGAGCGACGCATGAGCGAGGGCATGCCGAAGGAGCAAGCGTTCGCGCTTGCCGCCAAGCGCATGGCTGGCCCGGTCATCGCGGCGACGATGACGCGCATTGCCGCCTTCTCACCGCTGTTGTTCTGGCCGGGCATCATCGGCGACTTCATGAAATATATGCCGATCACGCTGATCGTGACGCTCTCGGCCTCGATGCTCTATGCGCTGGTCTTCGCACCGACGCTGGGCGCCATATTCGCCAAGGCGCCCGCCCATCACCCCGACGACAATCGCGACGGCTGGTACATGGCCGTGGTCAAGCAGGCGGTGCATTATCCCATCACCGTGCTTGTCCTCACCGTGGCGCTGTTGTTTGGCGTGGGCTACGCCTATTCGAAATTCGGCGCCGGCGTCGAATTCTTCCCGAATGTCGAGCCTGACTACGGCCTGCTCTATGTCCACGCCCGCGGCAATCTTTCGCTTGCCGAAATGGACGCGGCCACCAAGACGGCGGAAAACCGGCTGCTCGGCTGGCCGGGCGTGAAGTCTGTCTATACCCGTGTCGGCAAGACGCAGGGCGGCGGCCAGGATGTGTCCGAGGACGTCGTCGGCGTCATCCAGTATGAATTCATCGACTGGCGCGAGCGCAAATCGGCCAACGATATCCTGAACGATTTGCGTGGCGTCATGGCCGGCATTCCAGGCGTCGACGTCGAGGTTCGCGTTCCGGAAGCCGGCCCGCAGACGGGCAAGCCGATCCAGATCAGGCTTTCGGCCGTCGACCCCAAGGGGCTCGACGACAAAGCGCGCGCGGTTGCGGCACGCATCGGCAAGGTGCCTGGCGTCATCGACATTTCCGACGGCCTCCCGCCGCCCGGCGTCGACTGGGCGCTCGAGGTCGACCGTGCCAAGGCAGCGCAATATGGCATCAGCCCAACCGCTGTCGGCACAGTGGTGCAACTGGTGACCAACGGGCTGAAGCTTTCGGAATACCGGCCTGCCGGCGCCGACGACGCCGTCGACATCAGGCTGCGTCTGCCGGAAGACCGGCGCACGCTGTCGACGCTCGACGAGCTCAGGGTGCAGACCTCGCAAGGCTCGGTGCCGATCTCGAATTTCGTCGTGCGCAAGCCGGAGCCGACGGTCGGTATCCTCAACCGTATCGACGGCGCGCGCACGGTGGTCGTCCAGGCAAACGTTGCCGCAGGCGCCCAGGTCGCGGCCGTGCAGGCGGAGGTCACCAAGGCCGTCTCCGGGATGGATCTCGGCAGCGGCATACGTTGGAAGCTGGCCGGCTCGAACGAAGACAGCGCCGAGGCCAGCGCCTTCCTTGGCAAGGCCTTCGGGGCGGCGATCTTCCTGATCTTCCTGGTGCTGCTGATGCAGTTCAACAAATTCACCAGCGTCTGGCTGGTGCTGTCCTGCGTGGTCATGGCGACGATCGGCGTGTTCCTCGGACTGCTGATAACAGGCGAGACGTTCGGCATCGTCATGTCGGGCATCGGCGTCATCGCTCTGGCCGGCGTGGTGGTGAACAACAACATCGTGCTGATCGACACCTATGACCGGCTGCGCGAAGAGGGCTGGGACAAGATGGAGGCCGTGCTGCAGACCTGCCGCGAGCGCGCGCGCCCGGTGGTGCTGACGGCGGTATCGGCCATTCTCGGCGTGCTGCCGATCGCCTTTGGCCTTGGGCTGGAAATCTTCCACCACGAGACGACGATCAACGCGCCGTCGACGCAATGGTGGATTTCGCTGTCCTCGGCGATCGTCTTCGGCCTGTCCTTCGCGACGGTGCTGACGCTGGTGGTGACACCCTCGATGCTGATGGTGTTCACCCGCGCCAAGATCAAGCCGGGCGCACGGCGCGGCTTGTTCAGCCGGCTGTACCGGCGCGGCAAGGGTGAGATCTCGTCGGATGCGCAAAAAGCGGATGCCGGTCCGGAACCAGCGATCGCCTTCCCGAAAGCCGCCGAATAGGCACGCTGCATGATTTGAATGGCAAAGGCCGCCCGGAACAACGGGCGGCCTTTTGCTTGTTTGCCCCGCAATACGGTGGGCAGTGCCTGACGCAAATGCTCTTCGACTTGCGTTCAGGTCCTTGGGAAGCGCAGACGCGTAAACTACGACCTCTCGGATAGCGGGCGTCGGACAAGAATTCTGGCGCTCCGATCCGCGATTCAGGATTACTAAAGCCCGAGCTTCCTCTTCAGTTCCGCGTTCTCCTTGCGCAGGCGTTCCGCGAGCAGGCTCTTCAGTCGCTTGTTTTCTTCCTCAAGCGCGACGAGGTCCTTCAGATCGTCACCAACCGGCGCCGGCGGCGTAGCTTTCTTCCATTGATAGTAGGTCTGTTCCGAGATGCCGGCCTGCTTTACGGCGCTCTTGTGGGTGGCGCCGCCACTGATAGACTTTTGTATGAGGGCGAGCATCTCGGCGCGCTCCTTTTCAGAGTAGGTCTTACGTCCGGTCGTCGCTGCTGGTGCTTCCTCCGCCTTAGACGCCGCGCTGGCATTCTTCCGAGCAGCTGGCCTAGGCTCAGCCTTCGCCTTCGGCGACCGTTTGGCCTTCTTCTTTTCAGGCATCTCCACTTTGGCTGCCGGTTGGGTTGTAGTTGTTACTGGTTCAGCGTCCAGGGAATTTGCCATGAGATGCTCCGCTCGCGGTTTGTGCCTGTGTTCAGCATCAAGCGCTACGACGCTTGAGTCAACAAGTCGATGATTTGGCAGATCCATCTCCTCGAGTTCTCTTCTTGTCTCGGCCGTTGCTGCGGTAAGATCGACACCGCTCCAGATGGAACCACTTCGCTTTTGAGAACTGCGCTTCTGTCTTATCTCGACCGTGAATGCCGGGGGCTGCCGCCTCATAGGTAGTTCCTTGTTGAAAACGAATTGCGCTGGAAGTCGCGGCAGGCGACGGGTGAAGGTCCGGCCGATTCTTCTGCAGTCGAGCTATATGCATCCGACCGCCCGAGCAAGACCTGTTGGTGACGTACACCGCGGACCATAACGATTCCTGCGAGTACCTAGAAGCAAGTAGGCACTATGCCATCTCTCGATATCGACCAGGTGGCGGAGTCCGCAGCATGCAAAAACTATCTATCGTGTCTTTGATTGTGCATCGACGGCAGGGGTACGAACTGAAAGGAACTGCTCAAGAGCCGATCCAATCTGTCTGTCAGTTCTGCGGGTCACGTGCCGGGACGGTGTAACTCGACGGGAGAAGCCGCTCGCGAGCGCGCGCTCAACAGCGCGGCAGTGAGCGAGCGGCGTAGGGGGGGGTTGGCGTGAAAGGGATTGAAGCGTCGGGCTCGAGGCCTTTATCGAGCGGGGGTTACATTCGCTTCGGCAGCGTGGAACGACACACGATCGATGTCTTTGAGCTGAACCCCGGACGTTGCGAGGCAGTGCTGAAGAAACCCCAAATCGGCTGGGCGCAAGCTCGCTTGACTTAGATCGGGCTACGCTAATGTTCGCCCCTCAATCAGACATGGTCTAACACAAAAGTTTCGATAGCCCGCCCCCTCAGCACCAGATCCAAGGTTTCGCCTTGCCGACCCATCTACTTGGCAGGGCCGCCCAAGGCGGTCCATGGCCAGTCTTGAAACAATGGCGACCCGCAAAGCACCTGCATGATCAGGGCACAGGAGCGATCTCCAATGACTTCTCCGCTCAATTGCCTCCGCGCCTCAAACCGGAACTCGCCTGAGAAGCCCGCGTCGGATGAGATCGATGCTGGCGGCAAATGCGCCTGCAAAGTCATTTAACGCATGGACCTCCTCCACAAGCTCAAAGGAGAAGGGGCCCGAATAGCCGCCATCGAGTAGCGTCCGGATTTGGCTGCAATTGTCCGAGCCGCCCAGGATGCGATCCGGGCGAATCCAGAAGGTTGGATCGTTTATGCTCGAAATGTGCACGAGACCGGTCAAGTCGCAGAAGAAGGACGTCTCGCTGGCAAGCGTGTGGTGGAATGTATCGTGGACAAGCCGGAAGGCGGACTGGCCATCAACCGAGGCAATGGCGCTAGCCGCTTCTTTTTTCGACCGAAGTGAGGAGGTCTGGAACCCAAGCGGCTCGATATACCCAACGAGACCCCGCGACTGAAGTATTGGCTTTAGCGCCTTTAAGGCGACGCGGAGATTGCCTTGGCGCTCGGCATTGGCGGACCGCGAACCGTCGTTCACCGGCACCAGCATGAGCGCCTGGGCGCCGCAGGCGGCCGCATAATCGGCGAGCTTGCTGGCCTCGGCTTTGCGGGCGGGAGTCCACTCGTCGAATCGCTGCAAGGCGTTGACTGAGATAATCGTGACTCCCGCTTCGGCAGCGGCAGCCCGGATATCCGCCGACGGCTTGCCGCGCACAACAGCCTTGCTGCAAGGATTAGTCCGGACTTGCACGTCGGTCAGACCGAGATCGCGGGCGAGTGCGAGGAACGTCATGACGTCAAGCCCAGGTGTCGCCATATGGTCGAGCGCAAACCGAAGCGGCGCCAGGCGCACGGAGTGGCGTTCTTTCATCAAGGCGGCCGCCATTCGCGGCTCACTGGCCGTTTCTCGATTTTCAAGGCCGAAATGTTCGGCATAGGGAGGCGAGCCGGTCGAAGTCACCCGCTCTCTATTCATAGGATTGTCTATCATTGTGAGCCGACTTTCACGCAACGGGTACCACCGCGCCTCTTGAGACATTCATCTGCTAAGCGAAATGACCGAAGATGGATCCAGCCTACCCAGCCGCTTCTGCAGAGTGAGTACCAGGCCGCAAGGATGCTGAACCGCTCCGGAGCCAAACTGATGTGGCCGGCTGCTCCGCCGTAGCGAGGTGGACGGCCAGTGCAATCATAGGGCCTCCCCGACCTCTCCCTCAGGCTCTGATTCAATCCAGGACGCGCTGCTGTGCGGCCTTTAATGGCTCTGGGCACAAGGCCAACGCGTCGGCGAGCGTATTGAACGCAATCGGGGCGACCGCCGGCGAGACTGCGGGCGACAACATAGAGTCGCCGAGCACCAGGCGTTATCGCCAGCACAAAAGCCGCGGCAAGGCGTGGGGCGAGTTGCGTCAAATTTGTCATGGTGGTCGATACCAACGAAGTTTATGTTGCTAAGGGATGAAGGAGGCGACCTCACGGTCAGATGCCCGCTCGCTCGCTGCGAGGCCCGCAGCCACTCCGGCACGGTCGGCCGCGTTCCGATTCTGGCTCATCTTGCGCTTGCCCTCGATCCTCGTGATCGACATGCGCAGACCCACAATTCCGCGGAGTTGGGCCTGCACGAAATCCGACGGCGCATCCGACACCGCCCAGGGCGAGACGCGCTCACCCTCTTGGTGGTCGGTCAGGCGATTCACGGCCTCCAGCAGCCTCCCGGTGTCCTCGAAGAACTCGACCGGGCCATAGGCGTGGACGGTGACGTAATTCCAGGTAGGCACAACCTTCCCGGTTTCCTGTTTGGTCGCATACCACGCCGGGGTCACGTAAGCTTCCGGCCCCATGAAGATGGCCAGACCGTCGCCCAGCGGGGGAACACGGCACTGTGGATTGGCCTTGGCGAGATGGCCGTAGATCACGCCGTGCTCGCCCTCGCTTTCATCAAGCAAGAGGGGCAGCGGCGAGGCGAAGAGTCCCTCGGCCGTCGCGGTGACGAAGTTCGCCAGAGGAGATGCGCGGACGCTCGCCCGCAGGAAATCCATATCATCATCGCGGAAGGCGGGAGGGGTGTACATCGGGGGAACTCCGTGTGTGCGCTGCAGGTCGGGATACCGGCAATCTGACCCTCAGGAAACAGCCAGTTAATTACAAATGAAGTCGTCCAGTTGGTGAAGTGACCTGGCGAGCCCAGATCATCGGGCCAACTATCTTAGTGGCCCAACAGTCGTAGAGGGCCGTGTGTCCAGCTTGCGTAGCCCAGCAGGACCTGTGTGACGCCGAGCTGGCGCCGTCCTCCCGGGTTGGCAAAATTAATTAGGACACAGCATGTGCCGCCGAGCCGCTGGCGGTGTCGGCGGCAAGCTCGCGACCCGCAGATATGGCTGCGTACCGATCTGCTCGGGAAGTTAGCCTTCGAAGGAGGCGGAGAGCTCCCCCGACGGGTGAGCATACGCCTCTCGATCGACATCTCTGATAGGCTTCCGTGCTGCCGGCCTGCCTATCAGGCCGCGCATGCAGGCCAGCTCAGCCGCGATGACAGGGATGGCACGTTCCTCAACCGACCCGCCTGGCGGAACTGGCGACCGAGGCTTTTGCGGTGGTGATTTCCTGTTCGTAAACCTTACACCCTGGTGCAAGCTCTCTCAGACCGCTCACGAGCATCTTAGCTGCGTCCTCGAGCGCTCCCTCCGGCATCGCTGCTAAGCTTTCCAAAATAAACCACATGCGGCCGCCCACCGTCTCCAACCGGGTGCGCGTGCCCTGCCGCCAGTTCCAGCGGCGACATGTAACTGCCAGATCGTCGCGCCAGATGACCTCCCCCTTGGAAGGCTGTTCGACGACCGCTTCGCCATTCAAAACAGTGTGGAAGCACTCCGTTCCTTCCGCAATTGTCAGCCGTGGTTTACCGACGTATGCA
Organism: Mesorhizobium sp. B2-5-7; assembly: GCF_006440875.1. Taxonomy (NCBI): domain Bacteria; kingdom Pseudomonadati; phylum Pseudomonadota; class Alphaproteobacteria; order Hyphomicrobiales; family Phyllobacteriaceae; genus Mesorhizobium; species Mesorhizobium sp. B2-5-7. The sequence continues at coordinate 89,766 of NZ_VFUO01000007.1, forward strand.
TCGAAATTTTCGCCGCCGACGGGTATTGCGAAACGCAGGCTCACTGCATTGTAGAGGTCAACGACAGGATTTATCGATGGGATGCGGCCGTCCCTCTCCACCCGTTTTTTCAATGCGTGCGCCGAGCACGGCGTCCGGTTTGGTTTTGCTCCGAATCGGACGTATGCCTCCGCCCAATTGGCTAAGTGCGCTTCTCCCCAGGCGGGTCCTCCCGCTCGGACGAAATCGCAAGCCTCTCCCAACACGTCTCGAGCCATGACGCCTCGCGCACTGTCCTGTGCATCAACAAGAATGCTGATAGCGCGAAAGTCAGGTGCGATCTCTGCCATTTCCTCGTCGATCAGCGGAAAATCCATCAACGCTTTCTCCTTTAAGCCGGCCGCACGGCGCCTTGCTTCCACTGGATGTAGGAGTCTCGTCGAGAACTCTCTTCGCCAGGTCGCAGGGTCAGAGTACTGCCCTGGACCCTGACTGGGCGACAGGGCCAGTCATGGCAAGTCTTGCTGATCCAGTCTGCGATCGCTGCCGGCGTGACTCTGGGGTCACGAGCCAGGCCTGTGCACCGTCAGGCCGGTTATTGAGGATGTTGCCGAGTGCTCGCAAGGCTTTTTACCCGTTGAACAGCGCCAGTAAGGAGCCGAACGCCATTCTCGATCTGCCGAATGGTCAGGGCGGAATAGCCCATCACCAGTCCAATCCGGTCAGCACGGCCTTCATCTCGAATGTATAGTGATGAAATCGGATGGATGCCCACCCCGACCCGCCGCGCCTCTTCAACCAGGATGTCCTCCAGCGAGCGAGAAAGATCCTTGAACCAGACGACGACATGCAGCCCTGCATCAGCACCCTCGATGACAATACTGTCTGCGAACGCGCGTTGAAGGACGGCAAGCAGCGCCTCTCGACGCTCGCCGTTGAGACGGCGGACGCGTCGCACATGGCTTTCATAACCACCGCTCTCGATAAGTGAGGCCAGGGCCTCCTGTTCGGCAACCGGAGAATGCCTGTCGAGAAGCTGCTTGGCCGTCGCAAAGACATCTTGCAACTCGGCCGGAACCACCAGGTAGCCGATGCGCAGCATCGGCGACAGTGTCTTGGAGATCGTCCCAACATAGATCACGGAACTGCGGTCTTCCAGCTTGTGCAACGGGGGCACCGGACGAATGTCGTACCGGTACTCGCCATCGTAATCGTCCTCGATGATATAGGCGTCGTTGCGCCGAGCCCATTCGAGAAGCTGATAGCGCCGCGAAATCGACAAGACGCCGCCGAGCGGGAACTGGTGCGACGGGGTGACATAGGCCAGCCGCGCCGGAATTTCCTGCAGCAGCTCCGTCTTCATGCCCTCGCTATCGACGGCGACGGCCACTGGAGTGGCTCCTGTGCTGGCAAAGACCAGGCGCGCCATTCTATAGCAGGGATCCTCGATCACGAAGCTGTCAGCAGGATCCAGCAGCAGACGCGCGCAAAGGTCCAGGCACTGTTGTGATCCACTCACGACGAGGATCTGCTCGACCCGGCAGCTAAGCGTTCGGGCGCGCCACAAATATCCCTGCAACGCCTGGCGCAAGCGATGCGAGCCGCGTGGATCGTGATAGGCCAGCCTTCCGGTACTTTGTGACATCGCCGCGTTCATCGCGCGCTTCCACGTCAGTGCAGGGAAATCAGATGGTGCGAGGTCGCCGTAGCGGAAATCGACCTTGAGACGGTTGGGGAGGTAGTCGGACCGTGGCGGACTGGCGCGCAGTCGCTCGCCGTAACTGGAAAGGTGAATCGGGCCAGTCCGTTTCGGCACCGCGCTGGTCGCTTTACTCCCGACTAGCGAAGCTGCAACGCGAGGTCTTGCGCCTTGGATGACCTCAATGAAACCCTCGGCGACCAGCTGGTCATATGCCACCGTCACCGTGGTTCGCGACACACCGAGTTCATTTGCGAGGCCCCGGGACGACGGCAGTTGGCTGCCCGTTTCATAGATGCCGCCCAGGATCTGCTCGCGAAGAGCTTCGCAGATCTGGCGCGCGCCCAGACCTTGAGGGCGAGCTGTCGAAGCGGCAGGAGAAGGCTGGACCATTTCTTTCATCGCCAACTGAACGTTCCATCTGAGTTAGTGTGACGGCATTGTCCCCGAAATCAAGAGGGCTAAAGCCGATGGCCAGCGCCGAAGATCCGCTTGAAAACGAGGCAATATCAATGCCATTCCGGAACGAGGTCGACCTCGCATTTGCCACCCGGGTCATCCATCACGGCTACGATCCGGCCGGCTTTTCCAATTCCGTTCAGACGCCTGTGTTTCTTACATCGACCTAGATTTGAAGGCGTGGCAGCAAACGAAGCCGCCGCAGCCCTTGGCGGAAGACTTCTACGCACGCGAATACAACCCGACGACTGGGGTCCTCGAAAAGCGGCTCGCCAATCTCGAAGGAGCCGATGCTGGGCTGGTACTCGCCTCGGGGATGGCGGCCTTCGGCACGCTGATCCTTTCGCTGCTTTCGCAAGGTGACGAACTCATCGTCCACAACACCGTTTATGCCAATGCACTCGCCATGGTCGAACAGGGCCTGCCGCATTTTGACTAAGGTCGTTGCCCTCGACCTGTCAAATCCCAGTAATCTCAAGGGGGCCATCACCGAAAAGGACTCGGCTCGTTTTCTTCGAGACGCCGATCAACCCGTTGAGCCGTATCCTCGACATCGCTGCCATTGCCAAACACGCCCACTCTCGCGGCGTGAAGGTCGCGGTCGACAGCACCTTCGCCTCGCCCGCCCTCCAGCGTCCGCTGGAACTCGGAGCTGACATCGTGATCCATTCGCTGACCAAGTACATCAACGGACATGGCGATGCGCGGGGCGGTGTCATACTCGGCGATGCGAAGACATTGCACCTGTTGCGCGAAACTGGCCTGCGCTATCCGACCCGGGCAGCGCTCTCGCCCATGTCCGCGTTCCTGATCTTGCGCGGGCTGAAGACACTCACGCTGCGTATGGAGCGTCACAGTGCCTCTGGGCTCGCGGTCGCCCAGGCGCTCGACGCACCGGGCTGTGGCTTGGGTTAGCTATCCGTTTCTCCGCTCTCATCCCGACCATGAGATCGCGCGCAGACAGATGTCGAACGGCTCAGGCATGTTGGCTCTCCAAACGGGGTTCGAGGGCGCGCGCCGTATGATGGACGGTCTCACGTTGATCACCAGGGCAGTCAGCCTTGGCGATGCTGACCGTCTCATTTATCATCCGGCAAGCCTGACCCGCTCGCGCAAGTTAATCTGCAAGGACGCGCATTTGCCTGAAGCAGTCGGCGACGACCTCATGCGCCTGTGGGTAGGACTTGAAGACGCCGTCGCTGCCGTCACTATCGCTTGGCGTAAACCGCGAGCGGGACTCGTCCACCCGTTTCGTCCAGCGCCTCGGAAAAGCCCGACGGCGTTCCTCGCGTGACAGATACATGTAAGTGCCGGTGCTGCCGAGCAGGCCGATGGAATCCACCTTTGCTGCACAGGGCGCCGATTTGATCACCGATCTCAAGCAGGCGAACGTGGGCGCTTTGCGCACCGATGAAGCGGTAAAATATGCAAGTGATGCGAAGGCCCTCGGCGCAGCCGCGGGATTTTCGCCGCTTTGTCCTACAGTCCGCTCACTGAGGACGAGGTTTTCGAGCATTTTTACGACAGTGGCGCGCGAAAGTGGCCTTCCGATCGTGATCTACGACGATCCTGCAAACACGCATTTTCGCTTCACGCCAGCACTCATCCGCGTCTGGGACAGCTGCCTGAGATCCTCGCTATGAAAAACTCAGCGGACCGGGGCGATGCTATCGAAGGCCAACTTGCGTACCAGAAAGAAATATTGCCGAAAGAATTCTCAATCGGCTACAGCGGCGACTGGAACGTCACGGCGGCCCTGATCGCGGGCGCCGATGCATGGTACAGCGTCCTCGGTGGCATCTTGCCGGAGCCCTGCCTGGGGATCGTCAGAGCGGCTCGGCACGGCGACCACACAGAAGTACACGGGTTAGACGCTACGCTGGCCCGGTGTGGGAGCTTTTTAAAACGTTCTCGAGCCTTCGCATTGTCTACGCTATCGCAGAGCTCCTCGAAATCTGTTCCGCCCAGCCCCCACGGCCAATCAAGCCGGTTTCCGCTGCCGCGAAGTACCAGGTCGCCGAAGTCCCGGCCCGTTTAGGATCAGGTGCCCCAATCGTAAGCCCCGCTTTCGAGTGGTGTGCTGACCACCGACGGATTACAGCTCTCGACCCCTACCCAGCGAGCTCACCGTGTGTGCCGAGGGAGCGCAGCACCTCCCGTCCCTCGGGACCACATCCTTGCTCAGCGGCTTGCGAGGCCAGCTCTCACTGCGGCACAGTTCTGGCAAAATGTCATCGTCCGAGCATGCTACTCCTCCTGATTGTGTCAAGTTTAAATCAAATTGTCCTATGTATGTTCACCGTTGCGCGACACTGACCTCGTAGAGGGCTGACGCGGCGGCTACTGAGAGGTTAAATGAAGAGCGATTTTTCCGCGGCCCGGGTGCATTTAGATCGGGCGTACCACTATCTTGGTGGTGATGACCCGATGAGCCAGACGGGGCGTGAAGCCTTGGACGCTATAATTGAGGCGGTCGCCTTCGAAGAATTCAAACAGCCCCGCCAACAGGCGGAGGTGCTACCATTTCCGGATGTGCGTCGCTTCTGAGACGATCGCCCTAGCTATTGACCTGTGGAGCAAATCCTCCCTGCTCCCCAGGCATAACCGGATGGGTAATAGCCATGAAGGCCTGGGGCGCGCATCCACGATGCCGGGCAGGTAGCGAACCCCATGGCCGGGGACCACGCGGTCGATTGGGCCAAGGTCCTGTCCGAAGCGCTGAGGAGAGTTTCCTTTCGGGCGAGACCGTGACGTCTGTCGCCAGACGAGGGGGCGTGCGCCGGCGAGCCTCGGCGTGGCGCGCCGAAGCGGTGCCGTACGCCGTTCGGCGGCCTTGTTTGTTGAGAATGCCGGCGATGACGGCGTCGGGTATGCGGTGCAAGCCCCCGCAGCAGCACCAGCGTGTGCTCGTCCGTACGACGAGGAGCGGGCCAGCGGGCCGACGCACATATCTACTTTGAACGCTCCGGCTGGCCCCCGTCTGGAAAAATTCCCGAAAATTGGCGCGATCGAAGCTTTTGAGCGGTGTTCGCTATAACCTTCACATCAATCACCGCGCCAATCCGTCAGGCGCGAGGCTCGCGCGGGCAAGTCGATGTTGCATTAGTTAATCCTCCGGGGAATCCGCAAAAGCGCCGGCAGCAACAGCAGCAAAAGTGAGCCAGAGCCACATCTCAGTGGAAACCGCCGGTCAGCTCTCGTCGAAATTCGACTGCAATGTCTTCAACCAGCTCTCTTTCGTATCCCCGGCACGAAGATTACCCTCCAGCACAAGCTCGGGGACGGTTTCAATTGTCGCACTGAATTGCCGACCAATATTTGCGATCGCCCCATTTTTGTCTTGCTTGTCAAGAAGCTCTACAAGCTGTCTCATATCAGTTATAATACATGATAGACGCTCCGGCCGTTGCAAATCCAAAAGACGTACATATCTCGTTCGGATGTTGAACTCATGAACGAGATCCAGCATTTTTCCATTGTTTCCACCCTCTGCGATCTTCTCATAAAATACCTCGAGGAACTCCCCAAACAAAATACAGTCGTTAGAGCTGGGGATCGTAGGAAGCGTCGACCACGGCTTGGAATGCTCATCTGGGCCTTCCCTGAAAACACCCTGAAGTATTGCGTTGGCAACACCATACTCATCTGATAATTGCTTTGTATCCAGCTTTCTTGTGTAGTAGCCATTGCGAGGAGATCCGACGATGTACTTTTCGGTTTCGATCTGAATCAATGCCTCGCGTAACGGGGTAACGCTCGTTTTCAGGGTAACGCTGATTAGACGTGGGTCGAGTCGCGTATCGGGGGGCACCTTAAAATCGACGATAAGTTTCTTCAATGCTTTATAGAGTCGATTGGCCTTGGACCGATCCCATCCTGGTGTATCTTCGTGCTGCCTATACATGCCTTCTCCTGGGAGAATGGTTTCTGCTATTCAAAGAAGCTTGGGCTGCAGCCCCACTCCTGGTGTCCCTCGCCCGCCCGATCTGCCCTTACAACCCGGGGGAGCCGGTTAGATGGGGCTGATCCTCGTGCGCGCAAGTGACATTTTTGCCCCACGGGGACATTTGAACCTCGCCGCCACATCAAACGGTGAGCCAAAGCGGCCGCTTTGAAGCTGGCCTCAGCGAGCTTCGCCATGCCATCGGTATCGTTCTTGTTTCGTTAAGTTTCGCTTAAGGCGCACCAGAACCTGGTCGTCGCCGGCCAGACCGGGATCGAAAGTCATGGCTGGCCTGCGCCTTCGACCGTCAGGCGGCACGGCTCGATCATTCCGTGCTCTACCTGCGCGTTTTACGGCTCTCCGAGGGATTTGCGTTCGCCCGCATTGATGGCCGCTGCCGCCGCCTCATCTACAAGCTCACGCGCGTGCGGCTCCTCATCCTCGACGACTTCGGAACGCACTCCCTCATTGAGGAGCAGCACTTCCATCTGTTCGAAATCGTCGAGAAACGCTATCGACGCAAACCACCCTGATCACCGCCTGTTGCCAGATGGCATCATCGCCGAGCTAAATATCAGGGGCCGCCGCCATTCTCGACAGGCTCGCTCACCGCAGCGCTCCAGTGCGAAAGCAAAGCCGCTGCGTCTCCTATGAAGTCAGTGCGTGTCGCAGCCTCACTTTGCCAGAGCGCCGCCTCTATTCACTTCCCATGGTATATTAGTGAACAAATGTCCGCGTACTTAGCATCACGTCGTTCGCTGCCTGCAGTGCCTGCCCCCGTCACCTTCCGCCCTTCCATTGTGGAGAATCTGATCCAAGTGGCCAGCCGAGGTGTTCATGGGGCGCGCGATTGCGGGTAATCCTCTACGCTCCACTCGTCATTATTGCACGTCCGATAGCCAAGGCAATTCTGGGCAGCGCTGACATTTCCGCAAACACGCGCCGCACGATTTCCTCGGCGATCCGCTCCGGGGTCGACGTGGGCTCGTCTTCGGCCGGGACGAACGATGCCATGCCGGCGAGGCATTCGCGCAGCATGCGCCACGACCTTCGCCGCAGCGGGAACTGGCTTCATGTACATGCGCAAATTAGTCCTAAAGAAGATCGAGTGCGCGATCAAAATCATCGTCGACACCAGACGCGGGCACCAAGCGCTAGATTCCTTCCACCGTCATGATTGCTGACAACGGCCTTTGGCGTAGAAATTGGCCCGCCACTCGATCGGCGATCGAGGCACTTGGACTGCGGATATCAGGTGCAAGAGGCGGACTTGACGCCCTGACGGGCCGCATTTTTGCCTGGACGCGCCGGCGCGTCTGGAACGACCCGATCGCGAACGACGTGTGGCAGCGCTTCGATCGGGTCGACCTTGCGCCGGCCGATGCGGTCTGATCCTGTAAGCTCAGGCGCCCTCGACCAGCGCGCGCCGGGCATGGGTGTTGCCGGCCGTTGCGATGCGGCCCGCGCCAGACGGTCTCGCCACTCGATTGCTCGCCGGGACCAGGCCGAAGTAGGCCATGAGCCGGCGTGGATTGAAGAAGCGGGTGAAGTCGCCGACTTCCGCAACCAGCACCACGGCATTGGCTGACGCGATACCGCGTATTGCCTGCAGGCATCACCCACCGAGCGCCGGTTCATTCCGGGATCGGCTGAGTATCTGTTACTGGACCTGCTGCAGGCGCCGTTCCGCATCATGACGGCATCGACGTAGTCCTGAATCCGACCTGCTGAGCGGGATGTTCGAAGGCCAATGTCAAAAGCAATCGGCAGCAAGCCATTCGCCAGGCCGCCCCACGCTCTTGCTTATGCCCGTGACGCAGCAGAAATCGCGAAGACGTTCATGCGCTCGCGTCAATATCTGTCGCACGACGGGGCTACACAGGCGATCAGGTCGCGAATGGCTTCGTGATCGTTATGGGCACCCAGACGGGGGTCAACTCTCCGGCCCGATTGCGGCGGGCGAGCATGGTGGCATCCCGACGGTTTATCTTCACCCGATCGCCGGCCGCCTCGGAATCAGCGATGACGCCACCACGTCGCAGCGATGACTCAGGCTTGTGAGTTGGCGATAACGGCCATAACCGCACGCGCCGGTCTCCTAGCCAAACGCTAGCGGCTTGCCGGAATGCCCAGACGGTTGCAGAGCTTTTTGATGGCATCAGTGTCATTGGGAATCTCGCCGAAATATTCCAGCGATCCGCCGCGTCAGCTCGCTGCCACCGCGATCGAAATCCGCTCCTTGTGAATATCCACATATGGCCCGCCTCTTGTGCATGAGGCACTGCGCCGGCCAGCTGGCTTAACCCTCGGCCGTTGCTTATCGGATGACGGGCCACCCTCAGGCCCAGCAGTCATAAGGGGTACGTGGAGTCGCCGCGGCTCCTGACGCTATCACATCAATCCAGAAGTTGAACAATAAGTCAGACTATCTTATCAATAGGCTCTTATGCCTCTTCAACTGTAGGCGACATGCCCGATTGCATCGTTTCGCGCAAAAATAGTCGGATATATTTAGAAATATACTTATATTCTCTTGCCTTCTAACTGGCACAAACCTATCTGCTGCAAATGCCGGTTCTACTGATCCAGGCATTCCACTCGACCAACATTCAAAGGAATATGTTCATGCCCCAAACTGAACCCTCTGCGTGGCAGAAACTTCGTCAACATTTCTCCCGCACTCCGAAGTCGAAGAACTGGGGCAAGCGCATCGCAATCGGCGGCATTGCGGTCGTCACGCTTGCCAGCGTCGGCGTCTCTGGCGCGCTCAGCCAGGGTTACGGAGGCGTGCAGCGCTTCGACGTCGGCGGCGGCCACGGCGGACCCGACATGCACATGCAGACCGGCCTCCGCCATGGGACGGGCTACTGCGCGCATGACTTAGGGTCCAAGCTCGTTGATCTTGACATCACGCCCGAGCAGGAAGAAGAGTTGGCGGCGATCACCGACCAGGTCCATAACCATATTCGCCTCATCAAGCAGGGCTTAATCCAGGCGCACAATGATCTCGCCGAGCTGCTCAGCGCGTCAACCCTCGATCCCGACGCAGTGGAGGAGGTGCGCGCCGAGATTGTCGAGTGGGCCGGCGAGGCTTTGCGCGCGCTGACGACCGATCTGCTGGATGCCACCGAGGTGTTGACGGCCGAGCAGCTTGAGCAGTTGCTCGACGATTTCGGGGATCTCGAAGATCGCGGATAAGCTCTGTACGAGCACAGGTTCGAACGGAGCGGACAAACGAGCATGGCGGACCAGGTCCTCATCGTCGATGAAGACAGGCGGCTGTCCGCCATGCTCGCGGAATATCTGACGGGTTACGGGTTTCGTGTGCTAACGGCGGACACGGGGGGGGGCATTGCCGACATCGCGCGGCAGTACCCCCCAAGCCGTAATTCTCGATGTCAGACTGGTCAGTCTACAGCGGGCCGAATGTGGGCCGTGGCAAGATTCCCCCCGGTTGGCAATCTGCTGCTTTCAGTCTGAAAGATCTTGCCCGTTTGCTCGCCGACAACAAGCCTGTGGTGTTCCTTGCAGGCCGCGCAGAGCTTGGTCCGCGTGCCTTGGGAGGCAGAAGCATTCTGGCGGCTGCGACTTCGCCGGAAATGAAGGACCATCTCAACAAGATCAAAGTGCGAGAGCACTTCCGGCCGGTAGCGCCAATATGCTTGGAGGATCGTGCACCTGACATGTTTGACCCCGGCACGCCGGATCCTTACATGCTGTTCGACCACCGAACCCGTTCAGAGTGGAAAGAAATAATCCCGGCGGTCGTCCATCTCGACGGAACTGCGCGACTTCAGACGGTTTCAAGAGCTTCCGAACACCCAATTTGCAGAACTTCTCATAGAGTACGAGAAACTCACGGGCATTTCGCTGCTCTGCAACACGAGTGCAAATCTCAATGGACGTGGTTTTTTTCCGGATGCTGCTGCCGCCTGTGAGTGGGGCTGCGTAGACCACGTTTGGTGCGATGGGTTGCTTTTGACCAAGACAAGTCAATTCGAGGGCTGACCGAGCCGCAGCCAAGGTTCCTGCATCGCCGGCGTTGAGCGCGGCTGCGACAATCATCGGGTCGCACATCCATGGAGCTGTTCCTTGGCTGGCGTCGATCACCACATAAGGTCACGTGGGCACACAGGCTAGCGTGCCGTCTCCTTCCTGAGCCGCCGGGGTGACATGCGACCGATCATTTCAACGTCGTAGTTGGCGTCATCGCAAGAGTATCCGGCGGCCTGAATGGTCTAGATCACAGCCTCATCGAGGAACGGTTCGTTGCACGAAATCGCTCGTAGGAAAATGGCGACAGGTCCAGTGTCTGAAACCCGCCGCGGATGCATCAATAACGTTCAATGGAAGAACTGACCGGTCAGGTTCGTTGCCCGCCATACCTCAGGGGTGAGCATCCGACGCCTCCCGATGCGCCGAAGGCCGACGTAAGCCACTTTAGCAACGTTGGACGGATGAACGAGGTTCGATATCCCGAAGCTTGCGCTTCCTCTTGGTTTCCGCAATCCTGACAGGATGCGACTTTCGCGTATTGCTTTGCGCTGGCAACAGTTCGGTTGGGCCAAAAGCCCGCCGCTGCGGTTGACTGAAAGCCGCCATTGACTGTCGCTGCGCCGCGACCGTCCTCGAGATGCGTGAGAACACTAGGCGCGCGATAGACACGCTACACCCTTCATCGCCGCTGAGTTGGAGAGAGCAAAACTGCGCAGAGAACGGCTCCAAACCCGACAGTGACGCGCAAATCCTTTGCTGAAGAGCTAGAAAGCGCCTCGCAACTGAGGATGCGCTCATCAGCATTGCTGCAGAGATGAAAGTGGGCGGTCGGAGGTCATTCAAATCGTGTTGCGCAAGTGGGAGCTCAAGCGGCTTGTAGAAGCGAACACCCGGCTAAGGACACTGCACGATAACAGGCGTTTCGTGCTCCGCGATGCCAAACAGTTTCAATTCGACAATCCCCAATTCGAATGCGACCGGGACGCCCTTTCCGGCACCAAGTGCTCGGTAGAAACCGGTGGCGAACGCGATCGCCGCCTCGTCACTGATTGTCGTGCGCATGCCGATGACGAAGGGGACATGCCGGGCAATCGCAAGAGCCTGGTTTTCAGAAAAGCAAGCGTTGAGCAGGACACACCGGACTTTCTCGCCCGCCGCCGCGAACAGCGCGGCCAACGCGTCGGGGTCGATTTCGTGGCTCGTGCCATCGGATGCTTCCACACAGATTGCACCATCAGCAGTACCGTGGCCGGAGAAGTGCACATAGGCCGGTTCGAGCTCAAGCAGTGCCCGCACCATGTCCTTGGCACGGACTGCTCCGCGTGCTTGGAGGTCAAACCGCTCGCGGTATCCTGCCGTTGCCAGCTCTTCTCGAATGTCCCGCAATTCCCTGTCGAGCCGCAACCGAGTTCTGTCCGAGGGATTGGCCGCTAGAAAGAGTATCCGGAGCTTCGTAGCCGTCTCGACAGCTAGTGCGCTCAGATAGGTCACATAGTCCATTGTACTGTCGGCCCAGAGCGCGATACCATCGAAGAAATCGGCTTCTGCGCGTTCGTAGCGACGCTGCGCTTCCTCCGTCCCGAAATGTTCACGCGAGACAGTTGGGTTGCGCGAATCTCTGATCGCCTGCGCGAACTCACGGCACCCCTTCCACTGCTGGCTGGAATCCCCTCCGGTCACCCGTCTGGCCTTCTCCCGCACAAGGCTTTCAATCAGCTCGACCTCCGCGTCCCTGGGCCATTCTTCGGGCGTGATACCCGTGTCTTCCTTACGGTAGTGTCCAGCGGTACGCTTCGCCCTGGCCTTGAGCGAGCCAATAAGGCTTTTTAGCCCACTTCCGTTCGCGTCGATTTCCGTCTTAGCCACGCTAATCCCCAATGCAGCGCATGCCGAGCAATGTACCCGTCGTGAGGCGCGAGCTTAACCTTAAAGCGAGCTGTGTTCGCCTGAACCGATTCGAGCCGACGTCTCTTGCGATCCGCTGCCGCCACCACCTGCCGATGGGATCGCTGGGATCTTCTCGGCGGAGCTGCGCTTCCTAGCGCCAATGCCGCGGCCCGCTCGAACGCTGTTCGGTCGCCACGAACTTTCAGCAGAATACCCCGTCGCCTTGATCGACCATACGTCGCCTCGTGGGTCGACAATTGGTAGGCAAGTTCATACGGTTTAGCTTCCAGTTCAAGAGCAGTGATGGAGAATTGCATGAACCAGCCAACTCTGCCGCCTTCTGAGCGGAATTACTTGAACTTTGTCCTCAGAAACGCGAGCCAGGGAAGCGAGGAGGCCTAGGTCCGATGTTTCAGGCGCCACGGTTTGATTGCCCCCGGCCAGCCCTTGCTCTTGGCTCGACCGCACCCATTCTGATTTCGGAGTAGACAATGTCGCGCATCGATAGCCTGCGCAGCGAACTCGCTCGGCTTAAGCAATCGGAAGGGCGGCTTCGGAAGGAACTCGCCGGGCACGAGGCAACAGTTGCTTTGGCGCGGAAAGATGCCGGTTCGAAGCGTCAGTCGGCGGCGCGGTCCCGCAATGCGTCGTCGATCAATTCCTATCTCCGCTCGGCTGTGTCACTCGACCACAAGGCCACCGAAACCGGTAAGAAGGCTGCCGCGGTCGCCGAGAAAATCGGTCGCAACGCCAAGGACCAAGCGAGGAAGCAGGCAGCGATCGCTAGCGCGGAAGAAGACCTGCGCAAGGAACGCGAGCGCGCCGACAAGAAGCGCCGACGTGAGGAACTCACTCACGCGCGTCAGGTTCACGGGCTCCTGCAGTCGGCCCCGCATCTCGCGCGTATCCCCGAGCCCAAACCCGAACGGCTCCGAGTCCTCTACGTCACAGCCAATCCCGAAGCGACCGAACGCATCTACCAGCGCGACGACGGGTCAGTCGTCGAGGAGGGCCGCTGGCTCCAGACCGACCGTGAGGTGCGGGACGTTCTCAAGGCACTCAAGAGTGCGCTGCATCGCGATCTCATCGATCTCGAGCATCTTCCGGCAGCGACGTTCGCCGATCTGATCGATGGGACAAACGAACGACGTCCGCATGTTATCCATTTTTCGGGTCATGCCGCCGAGGGCGCCTTGCTATTTGACGACGGGCTTGTCCACAGTACTCAAGCACGACCGATACCGCTGCAGTGGATTGCCGATCTGCTGGCGGCAACGACAACGCCACCGATTCTCGTTGTCCTCAATGCGTGCGACAGTCTCGTCGGCGCCGAAGCGCTGCTCGAAACGGTCCCTGTTATTATCGGAATGCGTGGTGAAGTCGGGGATATTGGCGCCAGGGTATTCGCAGTGCGTTTTTATGCAGCGATCGCTGAGGGACAGCCGGCGGGGATGGCTTTGCAGCAGGCCAGACTTGGCCTCAAGGACGCCTTGCTGCTGGACGACGCCTCCTTGCTCGAGTCGTTGTCACGATCGGGGATAGACCTTGATCAGGTTGTGTTGGTGAAGGGGCAAACGCCAGCCGCCTGAGACTGATAGTTCGTGCCGGCGCGTCCGGACCAAAATGGAACTGGGGGACTGATGAGTAGCGACGACAACGCTGAACGCGACAAGGGTCTCGTCTTTGTGGATACCGCTTTCGACCGACGGCCCGCGACCCATGTGATGATCATTGGCGTCGGCGCGTTTCAGAGCAAGAAGCTGAAGCCGGTTACTTCACCGCCGATCTCGGCACGCGCTATCGCCGACTGGTTTCTCGATCAGAAGGCCGGATTCACCAACCCGGAGCGGCCGCTCGGGAGCCTTGCACTGGCCCTCTCTGAAACGCCCCCTGGGCAGGCTGGCGCCCAATATGCAAGCGTAACCGTGCCACGAGCGACGTTTGCCGAGGTGAAGGCTGCAGTGAAGGACTGGGTCAAGCGGGCCAATACGCACAAGGACAACGTGATGGTGCTGTTCCTTTCAAGCCACGGCGAGAGCTTCGGTCGGAGGACAGCCTTCTTACTTGAAGACTACGACACAGACCCGCTTGAGCAGACCGCCGGAATGACCGAGATCGAGCAGTTCATTACAGCGCTCGAGAACGCTGTGCCGACGTCGCAGCTGTTATTGTTCGATTGCTGCCGTTTGAAGACCTCGTTGGGGCTGCCTGCCGAAGAGGAGTTCGGCACCAAGCTGATCTCGCTTTCACGAGCGCGGGACGACCACGGTGGAACGCGCCACCAATGGGCGCTCTGCTCAACTAGCCTCTATGAGGAGGCCGACGGTCGGCGCGATAAGACAACTGTCTTCACCGACAGTTTGCTCCGAGCGCTCAACGGTGCCGCGGCCGACGTGTCGGGGGCACGCTGGCCGGTTCGACCCGGCATTCTCGTTGACCGGCTCACTCAGTTTCTAAGGCTCTTTGCTCGACCAGACGGGTCGTTGCAGACGCCGGCGGGCCGAGCCGCTGGAAGCTTTGCGATCACCTATCCTGGCGGCCTTGATCGGGTGAAAACCTATGTCAGTCTTTCCGATCGAGCCCGATGGCCACGCTGTCGCACCGTCATCTCAGACCATCGGGAGGTCGTGTCTACGAAAACTGCGGGCGAGGCCGCGCCCTTCTTCGCGGAGTTTGACCTCGAAGAACTGAAGACAGTGACGATTTCAATTGATCGGGACGGCAAGGCTCTTGGGTCAGAGATACTTACCCCTCGCGCTCCCGTGGCATTCGTCGAAATCGGAGCGGTACCGACCGTCGAAACCGCCTCGCCAGTCCCGCGTCGCGGCCCCGGCGCCGAATTGGTTTTTGAGTTTACTGCCGCAGCGGAGGTAGGGGCCGGCTTCGTCGTCGCATTGTCGCGGCGCGACGGCAACAACCCCGGTCCACTGAAACCAGTAGTCGGCGGCACTCGCGAAAAGCTGCGCCTTGACGTCGAGCCGGGTGCCTACAGCGCCGTCATTACGCTTCCCGACGGGACGAGCGTCAGCAGGGAACTCCAAGCCGAGCAAGGCGCGAGTGTCCATAGCCTGATTGTCAGCGGCCCTTCCCTGCATGAATGGCTGGGGTATGCGACCTTAGCCGGCGCGCTTCTTGCCAGCACCTCAATATCCCAGGGGCCAGACGCGGTCAGCGCACCTCGATTTCCACAGCAGCCTCTCAACCCTAGGGGACCGACGGTCACCAGTGTCGCCCGTTCAATGCCGGCCCCCTCGTTCTCCGAACTCGTCGGGGTAATGGCCAAGCCGCGCGACGCAGCCCGCCTAGGTGCGGCAGGCCCGCGAACACCCGCCTTGCGGGAGGCAGCGGGCGATCGGGACTTTCTTCGCTTTGATGTGCCCGAGCACAATCCTCTGGTCTTCGAGGACGCCTACACGCAGCGCAGCGGGCCGCTCTGGGCCGTCCTTGGATTCGGTACCCGCATCGAAGCGGCCTTTCTGCCGCAGTTGGGCCGGCCGAGCGACCCAAACGAATGGTCCGCTCACCTAATCGTCGCCGCCGCTCCAGCAGAAGGGCGAGCCGCGACGTCGGGCATCGTCGAGTCATACCGATGGTCCGGCCTGCTGGCGTTCCTCGCTTCGCGCGACTTCGAGCGTGGCTCCGAGGTTCTCAAGGTCATGCAAGGAGAGGTCCGCGAGGCCGTCCGCAGCAAGATGACCAACCCGCTTGCGGCCGTGGCGGGTGCTCTAATCGCAGTGGGAGCCGGAGCATCGGAGCTTGTGCCACGGCAATGGCTCGAGAACATCACCAACCGGTTTCCGCAAATCCCCGACGGGCCTATTATCCTGGCGCGTCGCCTGATGACCGAGAGGTCGCCCGACTTCGATCGTATCTCCGAATTGCTCGAACAAGGGTTCAGCCGCGGCGTGCCATTTTTCTCGCTCACCTGCGACTGGCTGGCCCGCGGTCTTGAATCGGTTCCTGGGTCGCAGGAGGAGTCTTCAGAGGAGCGAGGGCTGGTCCGGCGGGTCGCGGCTCGCGTCGATCCGCAACAGGCCTTCACAGTGGTCAAGCTTACTCCATGAGGTAGCTCAATGTTCACACTCACCATGAATCCGGCGTCTGAGGGCGATGCGCTTGTCCTCGCCTGGGGCGATGAGGACCATTCGTATCACGCCCTGGTCGATCTCGGCCGCACAAAGGACTACGGCACTGCCCGGCCTGCGCTAAAGGAGATGAGCAACTGCGAACTCTTCGTAATCAGCCACATCGATGCCGATCACATCGAAGGAGCCATGCCTTTGGTGCGCGAGGCGGCGGCGCCGTTCAATCCCAAAGAGGTGTGGTTCAATGCCTACCATCAGCTTGTCGAAGCGCGTGACCGCATTACAGCGGGTCTCGAAACCGAGCCACTCAACGCCGAGCAGGGCGAAAAGCTTTCGTCCGGCATCGATAAGTTCAATTGGAAATGGAACTCCCGCTTCGCCAGCCGCATAGCCTCACGTGGGAGCCCGGAGGCAAGTGGCGAAATTAGCTTCGCCGGGCTCGCGATTCGCCTACTCTCGCCCAACGATGCAGATCTTGCCGCGCTGATCCCGCGTTGGATGGACGAACTTGAAGCCAATGGACTCCGCCCATTCGACCCTGACCACGGAATGGGCGAACCTGGCTCAGGCCGCGAGCCCTTGTCCGGGCTGGACGTCGAGCAACTCGCCTCCAAACGCTTCAAGGAAGACACCGCCGCGCCTAATCGCAGCAGCATCGCCTTCATTGCCGAGTTCGGCGGTCGCCGCGTCCTTTTGGGCGCCGATGCCCATCCGGGCATCATGGAGCGCGCTTTGCGGGAGCTCGGAGCGAGCGAGGCCGAACCCTATCCCCTCGCTTGCTTCAAAGTCTCCCATCACGGCAGCAAGGCCAATACCTCGCCAGAGATTCTTAGGATTCTCGATTGCACGGCATTCGCCTTTTCGACGGATGGCTCGCGCCACAACCACCCCGATCCCGAAACTATCGCAAGAATCCTTGTGAATGACCCGGTGCGTCAAAAGGTTCTCTATTTCAATTATGCGCAAGAGAACACCACGATCTGGAACGACCCCGAGACAATGCGCCGCTTCAATTACCACTGCGTGTTTCCTGCCCAAGGCGAGCAGGGCTTGGTCATTTCTATCTGAGGGGAGTGGTCGCGTTCTCTTCCTCAGGGCAAAATCTGGGCACGGTCATCGGTCTTGTGATGATCATTACATGCCATGTTGCCGCATCGCGATCTGTTGGCCAAATGAGGTTGGAGCGGGCGTGAAAAAGCCATCGCAACCCCTGCCTTCCTATCGACCGCAGCCATACGAAGGCTGTTCAGGACCCAGTGATAGCAAGTTCCTCGTGCAATGCGGCGTACAACATATTCCCTCTCGCGTTCAACAAGGATACGAGTTCGGCTTCGGTTGCATGTTCGACTTGCTCTCGACTTCCATATCCGTTTTTCCACAACTCGAGGATTTCGCCGCGCGCTAAGACGATAGGTAATTCAGTCAAGGAGAAGGCTGCGCCGGGTATTCCAAGGTCAAGGCGTTTAAGCAAAGTACTCACCTCATCGGGATCATCAGCTCGACCAAGAACGATCGCAGCTATTCGGAGCACCGAGTCCAACAGGAAGCGGGTACCGTCAGCAAAACCCCTTATGTCGCCATGACGAATGGGCGAAAACGGATTGGTGGTGTAGCCAGTCTCAATATCCGTGATTGTAACGCCTTCGATCCAGTCCGAAACGATGAGCGCACGTTTGCAGCGACCGTAATATTTCACATCGCTTTCCGCACGATGCCATAGGGCACGCGCCACATGTTGGCCAAAGCGTTGCGAAACTTGTTGCTGCCGTTGCGGCTCACCGCGTCTTGTTTGAGGCGTGTAGTCTTCATCGCGTTCGGGCAGCGCTTCCAATAAAACGAGAACCGTCTCTAGTCCTATCGAATCCGGCGGCAATTGGCGTAGCAGCTCAACAGCCTGCATACTGGATTCCAAGCTGAGGGGTGACTCGCCGCAGGCGCGCCCTAGAGGCGTTAGCCTCAGCCTTCCATCGCGCTCATCAATCAACCCATCGTGCTGCATCCTCGTCATCAAATTGAGGAGCCGGGTTGACATGCTGCCGCGCCAGGCGGGATCTCTCAGCGAGGCAAGAAATCCTCCATAGGTGTTTGCCACCAGATCGACAACTGCATTGCTTGGAATATCCTTTACCTGCGCCAGAAGTCTAACGACCCACGTGCCCGGGCTTCTTTCGTCGAAGGAAGACTGGATGCGTTCGGGACGTCCCTGAACGTAGCGCCGGAAGAGATTCTCTCGCTCCATGCCGGTGTCGGCGAGAACTATGGCTTTGCCTTCTGTCTCGTAGCCCAGGCGACCTGCACGGCCCGCCATGTTCTTATACTGAGCGACAGTGTAAGGCTGCGGCTCCACTCCGCGAAATTCCGTTTCCGCCACGATGACGGTCGAAGCCGGCGTGTTTACGCCGGCAGCTACGGTGCTTGTCGCCACCAAAACCTGAATCCCACCGTTTGGGTCGCGAAAGCCTCTCTCCACGATCATGCGTTCTTCGCGATTAAGATCACCGTTGTGAAAGGCAACGCCGCCGTTGAGCGCGCGGCGAAGGCGTTCGGACATATCCGAACGATCCATTCCCGGCAGCATGTCCGCGATTGTTTGTGCTGGCGGCAAACCCAACTCGGCCGCGAGATATTCCGCGCAACCGGCGGATGGTCCTCTCGCGTTACGAAAGACGATGACCTTTTCGCCCTGACCGGCGAGATGCCGAACCAGCGGTACGAGAACGTCTTGGGAAGATGGCTTATCCCGGCGCTGCCGTATCTCGCAGCGTGCGAACAACTGCGCGACCTCCACCTCACCATTAGGACGCTGCAACTTCCACACGCCGCTCCGATCAATGACACCTTCTGTCAAGGGAACCGGACGCTCGGTCGTAAGGAGAAGTTCACAATCAAGCCAGCGCTCAAAGTTGTTTGTGTCGCCGATTACCGCACTCAGGGTCACCAACTGAGGTGCAATCCCCCGCTCGCGTGCGCTCAAAAGATTGGTGAGGATTAGCTCCACAACCATCCCACGACCCGGCTCTGTGATAAACTGTCCTTCGTCAATCACCACCAGACCGATTTGGTGAAGGATGTGCGGAGAGGAAACTGACAGAGCCAAAAACTTCTCATAAGTGAAGAAGGCTATGTCGTACTTGCCCCTTAGAACGTCGCCAACCTGATCTTGCCAATCGCCGCTGCATCGGGCGATGCGCAGATTCAAAAGGTCGCCATAGAGCGCAGAGAAATCTTCGAATTTTTCATTGACCAGCGCTTTGTAAGGGAGGAGGAAAACCGCCTTCTTTCCCTCGCCGATTGCTTTCAGTGCTGCCATCTCGCCGACAAACGTTTTGCCGGCACTTGTCGGCGCTACGACGAGAAGAGATTTTCCATCGAGCACGCCATGGCTATTCACAGTGGCGATCTGCAATGAATTCAGACCGGCGGGGAAACGATCGCTCCAAGCGTTCAGCGCATTCTGAGGAATTCCGTAGGCCGAAAGCTCCCCAATTGGACCTGAAACAGTGACCGTGCCCCTTTCGGGATAGAGCGCGCGGTAGCATTTACCGCGCATACCTTTCGGCAGGGTTAGCTCTCCTTCGACATGACCGAACATCACCGGAGTCTGTTCGTAACCGAATCGGGCTGCGTTGGCGCGGACCATTTGCACAACGCGGTCCACCATCGCAACCACGCTCACCGGCCCATCACTCTCCAGTATGCAATCCAAAATCGCCTTCGTAAAAAGACCGTGGCGTGTTTGGGGGTCTTCGAGGGCCTCCTCGTTTGGATTGCATGCAGCGAAAAGAATACGGCCCTGTCCACCAACTTCGGCGAGCGGCATCCCCGCTGCGCGCGGAATGTATCCGACATCCAGAACGCGTGCCGGCGCGCCACCGCTAAAGCAGCAATCTAGCAAAAGCAGGACAGCGCGCGCTCGCGAAGTCCGAAACTTCGCGGCAATCTCCGTCATGTCTATTGTCGTTCCCGGAACGTCGTCAGAGCGCGTATCCGTTAAAACTAATCGGTGGTCTTGCGTGCCGTGGCCGGCAAAAAACAGGATGACGACGTCATCTTCTGATGCACCGTCGAGCACATCGTCAAAGATGGCCGAAACCCTCGCATAAGTCGCGTCGTGGTCAGTGATAAGCGTTGGCTGAAACCGGTCAATAGAATCCGACAGCACCGCGCACATAGTCGAAGCATCACCCACAGCGCCGCTCAGTTCCCGCGCAAGCGGATCAAGATGTTTGTTGATTCCGATAAACGCTGCGCGGATCATGGTTAGGCTCTGTGCACCGCAATCGATCCGGTGGCGGGGCGTTCGTATTTTTTCAGCGCCACGGGCGGAAAAGTTTCTCTTTGAACGACTTGCTTGTTTCCGATTTTTTCAAACCACACGCACCACACGCCGTCCTCGTCCGTCATGCTCGTCTTGCCTACTTGCTCAACAGTCATTTGAGGACCCCCGGATTTCAGTTGAACAACATCACCCGCTGCAAATTCAGACATTTTCATCTCCTTGTTCGTGATTTGTCCCATCGTAACATTTTTTTGCGGTAGGCACTCCAGCGACTCGTTTTTGGAGCAATTATCAACAGGTGATGCACCAAGGCTTTACGGATTGAGTGTATTCGGTCGCGAGGGCGAACTTGCATAGACAGCGGTGCCGCCCATCAAACAAGCGGCAATCATATGCGTCAGCGAGTGCAGTCCACAAATAGGTCTGCAACATAGACGTTTCCGCCGTTCCGTCGAGACGCCAACCAAATCAGTCAAACGAACGGAATATGCTTCCGCAAACCGATCAGCGCTTCGATCGCCGCCAGCCCGCTGTCATGGCCTCCGCTTCTGAACAGAACCATCTTTCGCCTTTGGCTTCGGTGATTTTGGTGACGTTGTAGTACTTCTGTCCAGGCACGTGATAGATGCGCCGCCGTTTGCTGATATGTTGCCTTTGATATTGCAGCCGGAGTTGCCGTTGCCAATCGCAAAAGCGGTGCCGGCGGCGCTTGCGCATCGTCGCCATGCTGCGCCCGCCAGTCCCATGGCGGCAGAAGCGTTCCGACCCAAAGACCGGTCTTCGACGCCTTCGCTTTGGTCTGTTGTTTTGCATAGGCGCCATCGCTGTATTTTGGCCAATCGAGCGCTTGGCCGTGCTCGAGCATCCAGGCGGCGACGCTCGACCGTCGGCGCGCCTGCAGTCACCAACAAACCGGCCGTAGCGACCAAGTCCCGAACGTACACTTGACCGGCCTCGAGGCTGCTAGGAAGCCGTCCAGCGCTTCGGCGGAACGGCGCCCGCATGGATATTCGAATCCCTTGGCGTCGTCGCAGTATTGCCGGCTCTCGGGCGCGTCGATGCCATTGAAGCGGACACGCTGCCCATGGATCTCGATCGTGTCGCCATCGATGATGGAGGCGACACCGGCAATCGGCGCTGGAGCCGGCTTGGTCAGATTCAGTAGGTGACCTCGGGCAATGAGCCGCTGTGTTGCATGAAGAACTGCGCCACCAAAGCCGAAGCCGCGGCTACCGTCACGTAGATCACTCGCAAAGGCATGCCAGCCCACCGGCGCGGGCGATATTGCTTGGCTCCGGTGCGTTTCAGCCACTTGTCGGACCGATTGTCGTAGCGAGATCGTTCCACCGTCCTGGCCGCTTTCACTCGCACCCGATGCCGTCGCGATCGCGATCTAGTCCGTTAGGATCACCGTTGGTGATTTTCACCCCATGGGGTGCGACCGGATTGTTTCCCTTGCCGCCTGCGCAGTCCAAATCAGCACCGCCAGATGGCACAGCTGCGGCAGTTGCGGCCACGCCTCGATACCTGTTGACGATTGCTGCGGCGCGTACGCCGTCGCCCTCGATATGGGTGTTGTTGCTGTTGGGATTGAATGGATCGACCGTCTGCAAAAGCATGTTGGCGTGGTACGCATCGCCAGCGGCGAGCGTCACCGAAATCGTAATTGTTCAAATAGTCGGCTGCGCAGCCCGAGATAAGTACCACGGACAACACGCACGAAAATTCGTGCACATGCATGAATGAATTCCCCAACCCAAGAAGGATCATGCGCTATTTGTCTCTTGCTGTCGAATCCAGAAGAGGTTTCGGCCTTCCGTGAAGGCACCATTGTCGTCATTGCCGTGTCGTCTCAGCGATGTTGGCTCTGGGGAGGAATACATGCGTGGCGCGCTCGTCTTTGGTTCCGTTCTTTCATTGATCCTATCATCGGCTCCCGCCTTGGCCTGGTGGGACGGCGGCCCCATGCAGATCGCCGCCGTGGCCTAATCAAAGCTGAGCGCACAGGCGAAGGCCAAGGCCGGTGCCCCGATCAAACTGAACCCCGACTATCAGAGCTGGGTCGCCGGCGTGCCGGACGACAAGAAGGCGCAGTATGCTTTCGTTCATGCGGCGGTTTGGGCTGATGACATCAAAGACCCTGCCCACGGCTACACCAAGGACGACGACACGCCAACGGGGCAGAACATCGGCTATGCCGACAAGAACATGCATCGCTACTGGCACTTCAAGGACATCAGCTTTTCGACCGACGGGACGCAATTCTCCGACGCCGATCCGATCAACGCGGTCTCGCAGATGAAACTCTTCGTCGCCGCGCTGCCGGCGTCAGCCGCTACCGACGACGTGCGCCCTTTTCTTTTGCTTTCAGCGCTTTAAGGGCGGCGTCCGTCAGCAGCCCAATGGTCTCCTGAAAAAGTACCGTCAGTACAATTTCAAGGCTCGGCAGCAGGAAATCCCTTTTTCCAGTGCCTTAAAGGGCAAAAAAGTACCGTCACGAGCCTCTTTGGTTGTGACTGTACTCAGAAAAATCCTGGCTCAGCCAATACGCCATCGGCGAGCCGACTACCGCGCCACCAATGATCACGATATCATAGGCATTGCGCGAAGGGGCTGTGTAAGGAGGGATTGCCACGACTGCTCTCCGTTTTCGAGGTTGAAGACGGCGATCAGACCGTCCGGGGCCCGCGCCAGCAGGCTGACATCAGGATCCATCCGAAGAAGGCGCACGAAGGCGCGTGACGCTCCGTCGGTGGCCACGCGTGTCCAGCGTTCGACTTCCTAGCAGCAGTCTGGCCGTCTACTTATCTGGGGTGGCGGTGGATCACCCTGCCCTGGATCAGTTCGCGACCCGCCTTGCCCGTCTATCGTTCGCCGCTTAAGCAGGGACGGTACTTTCTTCCACAGATAGCCAGTGACATGACAGTGGCTCAGGAAGAGAAATTCAAGGCCGCTCAGCTCCCGTCATTCGCTTCGAGGATGGGGAGCAGGTCGTGCGTCACGCCAAATTGCACGATTTACGGGGTTGCCGCCCAAGAACCGTATCTGTCCTGTGGCGGAAGCTTTGGAACAAGGGAAGTTGGGATCAACACCGAGCGAATGCTTCAAAGCAACTCCGTTGGTGGTATGAAGCAGGCGGTGTCGGGCGCGAGGGTGTCCACCATGCGTCCAGGTGATCCTCAAATGAACCCTCTGCACCGCTCGAGGCGCCCTTCGGGAGTTCCAGGCGGCATTTCTGTTCAATAGCTGAGCCAAGTCTGCGGGCGTTGGAAGCTGTTAAACCTAGATCACCGGAGGCATGCTCCGCGCCACCCTGCTTGGTCGCGCCATGATCACGCAGAGGGACTTCCCATTCTATGCTTCGATCGGGAGGAGGATTGAACCTGAATGGATATCCGGCCGACCTTCGCGCTGGTCTAATCGCCGCGTAGAATCTTCGCCTCGAGCGCGGCCGCAACGAATGCCCGCCTTGCAGTTGGCGGATGAGCCTCACCACGCAACACGTGCAGACAGGCATCCATCGCTGCATTCCGCTTCTTGGTCTGAGAACGAAGATCCCGCATCAAAATAGTTGCCGCGTCATTCACCTCAAGCACGATGCGTTCAGAGCTGTTACGGTTGACCTGAACGACGACTGGTCTCTCAAATCTGCTTAAGCCCATCGCCACGCTCCCCTCCACCCGGCGACGACAGGCCGCACTGTTTTCCTCAACCGAAATCCGCCTGAATCACCGCAGCTAATTTTCGGTCCCAGGCGACCCCCTGCCTGGCCGTAAAGTCTCGAGAATGGTCGGTTCGCGCTGAATAAAATAGAGTGGGATAACCAAGCCGAATGCAGCGACACTATTGAGAAACAGGTATATGGTCATATAGCCCCCCGGCCATTTTCATAAACCATACAGCCATGCAAGTTCGCTAAAAGCAAGCGACCCCGGCGCGCGCACCTGCGTATACACGGCAATGTCATGTCGCCTCGTTCACAGCCGGGCGCGGCATGCTAGCCAGTGCCTACAGCACTCGTGATCTCGGACCGTGCCCATGCGTCGCGGACGCCCGATAACCACGGAAGTGCGGTGCGGCACATTGAGGCCGAGCCTGCACAACAGTCTCGCGGCAGCGCGAATGTAGATTGGCCGGGAGAATTCGCCAAAGTACCTCATGCTCCGTCATCAGCGGAACCTGAGCTCGAACAAAGGCAAGTCCGAACGGCCGCCCATCCTGCAGGATGTGGTGACGGCCAGTCACCACAACATGATCATCGACGAGTTGGGAATCGGCGCTATCCGCGCGACATTGGACCAGACGGCCCCGGGCTGACATCAGTCGATCCTCAAACGTGTCCCCGTACAGAATAAATCCGACAGCCGCCACTAGGGCATTTCGATCGGACACGCTGAGTGTTGCTGACGTCCCGCCGACGCAACTTTCCGAGCAATCGTAGATCCGAGCGATCGGCGAAGGACAACAAAAATCCTCCGCCCCCCACCGCGGCCGACCGGACGCGCTGCGGCATTGGGGAGCGGTTACATCTAGCGGCATCCCCGAGCGCGAGGTGTCGTTCTCAGTGAACAGTTACGATTTGAAAGCGCGCCGGCTCTAAATCAGGAGTTCGTGCGATTCTCACGAAGCTCAAGGGAATCGGCGCGCTAGGACGACAGGTAACGGGAAAGAGCTGGGACCTCAGAATGTCGGTTTCGTACAAAGCTGAGTTTGGTACGTTTCCCACTCTGACATACTTTTCGCGTCTTTTGTAATCACGCGGCGGGGGCTCGCCGTGCATCGATTCGCATTCCGCTGTCATTGTCGTACCAAGGGGCGTATTGTCACGAGATCGTCTGCACGTTTTTACGGGCGCGGACGGCAAGGAGATTGGAATGCTCTTGCCCCAAGTGGGATTGAGCCATGACCAATCCAGTGAATGCTTCCTACAAAAATGAATTGCTGCGACGGCTTAGCGCGGATGACCTCGCGCGTTTGGAGCCGCATTTTGAGCGACGTGCCCTTGATCTGAGAATGCCGTTGGAGACTGCCGGTTCAAGGATAGAGGCCGTTTACTTCCTTGAGGAAGGCATCGGCTCTGTTGTCGCGATGACTCCGGACGGCAAGGATGCCGAAGTTGGCCTCATTGGCTTAGAGGGAATGACTGGTCCCGCGCTGGTGATGGGTGCCGACTATGCCGCGCACGATTGTTACGTGCAATTGGCAGGCAATGCAGTGCGAATCGGAGTTCAGCCATTCAAGGCGGCTCTAGTGGACAGCCCTACGTTGCATCCCTTCCTTTTGCGCTATGTCCACTATCTCCACATTCAGGCTACGTATACGGCCCTAATGAACGCACGAGCGAGCCTTGAAGAGCGTCTGGCGCGATGGCTGTTGATGTGTGACGACCGGATGCACGACAAACGCATTACGATCACTCACGAGTTTTTGTCTGTTATGCTCGGCGTAAGGCGGCCGGGGGTCACCGTTGGGCTCCAAGTGCTCGAGGGCCGTGGCCTCATCCGTTCGCGACGAGGTGAAATCGTCATTCGAGACCGCCAAGGCCTCGTTGCCCAAGCAGCTGGTATCTATGGGCAACCAGAAGGCGAATATGTTCGGCTGATTGGGGAAATCGCCCGACGCTGACCATGGGGTCTGTGGGGTCCGCAAGCTCGGTCCTCGCTAGCAGCTAAGCAGAATCTTGCTTCGCGCGCGGTCAGATGGTGTAGAGATCCCTGGCTTGGACGAGCGGGCGACGGTTTTTGCAAATCCCAAGAATGGCTTGCATACAGGAGAGCAGCCCTCCATCATAGCCGGATTCGCAGTTCCATTTTTTGCCAGCGCACCTTGCGATTGGCAGCACGAATCGGGACGCCGCCCCCTAGGAGGGGGAGAAACCATGCCTTCCGTATCTACTGGACGGGCCAACTTATTGGACGCAGAAACGGGCGCCCGTTTCATTCACGCGCTACTCGATGAACTCTCTGGCGGGAAAGCGCCCACGCCCGACTTCGTCAAACAAAGCGCGGCGACAGTGCTTGCCAACGAAATGAATGTGGCGAGCCGGCCGGCATAGTCGTACTGAATGAGTGCACGGCGATCTATGCAGGAGGCAAGTCCGGCCAGATTTCGGAGCTGTATGTTCGACCCGAGATGCGCTCCAATGATTGCCCCTTGTCTGCTCGAGGTCGCTGTGCGGGAAAGCCGCGCTCGTGGTTGGAAGCGACTTGAGGTTGGAGCACCCGCGCAACCAAAATGGAAACGCACGTCGATTTCTACTCGGACGGGTTCGAGGAAGTCGGCCCTCGGCCCCGCAGGACTATTTAGACAATCTGTCCCCAACCTATGCCAAGCTACACAGGTGTAATGCAGGGTCACTTCGCCAGCAACGGTTATTCTCGCTTCGACGAACTTCAAAGCCGGCATGTGGCAGATCAAGTTCGGCTGCGAGCATCTTCACCCTTGGAGGAGGCGCGCTGCCTCGCGTACGGATGTCACTCGCGACCCACTCCCAGACCTGTTCCTGGCGCCCCTGATTGGTTGGAGTTTAGAGGCGCCCCTGATTGGTTGGAGTTTAGAAAAGTCAGCCACCGTCTGGTCTGACCGACGGAGCCGATCCTACCGGGGCGGCTCTGGTGTGGATCAAACGCGCCATAGTCCATTGTGAGACGGGGGGTGCCGCGGCGGATTGAGCGCACCTGATGAGCTTGGCAGCAACAAAACCACTTGCCGACTACCAGCACTCCGAGTGGGTTTGTTCCCGAATGAACTTCCTCGCGAGGCGCACCCGTGTGCAGGTGCGGTGATGCGGCGACAGCCGTAGCGGGCTGGCCGACAAAATGTAAGTAAGCGGCAGCAACCCCTGCGTCCTGGGTTTGAGCAAACCACAAGCGAGATACGGCCTTCAATCCGAATGCCTCCTGGCACAAGAAGTTCGCAAGTCTCGCTGCCTGATCAGCACTCCCCGCAGCGCGCAGGCGTTGCAACGGATCTTCAAAGAAATTCACAGGCTCTTAGCACTCCAAAGCCGCTGGGAATGGTAGGCGAACATAAATTGTCGAAACGCGCTGCCGAGAATGCCAAATGACGAAGTCAGCAGGAGTGTTCAAAGTGGTCGCCTTGCCTGAGAGCTTTGGATCAAGATTTTGCTCATGCGCCTGCCCTTTCGTCTTGACTATCTCCGGCTTACCCCTTAATCCTCCCGTTGTTAGCACTCGCTCGCGGTGAGTGCTAACAACGGTCCGGCAAAGCCGGGCTTTGCAGTTTGTCCGGCGTGGCCGGACGGTGTTTCTCACCGCTCTCACCGAGGAAGAAAAAATGGCAAAGTCGAAGTTCCGCCCGCTTCATGACCGCGTGGTCGTTCGGCGGGTCGAATCCGAATCCAAGACCGCGGGCGGGATCATCATCCCGGATACGGCAAAGGAAAAGCCGCAGGAAGGCGAGATCATCGCTGTCGGCTCCGGTGCTCGTGACGAAACCGGCAAGCTGGTCCCGCTGGACGTCAAGGCTGGCGACCGCATCCTGTTCGGCAAGTGGTCGGGCACCGAAGTCAAGCTCAATGGCGAAGACCTTCTGATCATGAAGGAATCCGACGTGATGGGCATCATCGGCTGACCGCCGTCGCCTTTCATCACATCCAATCTGAATTTAGGCCGAATTGCCCAGGAGCAAAAAAATGGCTGTGAAGCTCGTCAAATTCTCCCGTGATGCCCGCGAACGCATGCTGCGCGGCGTCAACATCCTCGCCGACGCGGTGAAGGTCACGCTCGGCCCGAAGGGCCGCAACGTCGTCATCGACAAGTCGTTCGGCGCCCCGCGCATCACCAAGGACGGCGTCACCGTCGCCAAGGAAATCGAGCTTGAAGACAAGTTCGAGAACATGGGCGCGCAGATGGTCCGCGAAGTCGCTTCGAAGACCAACGACATCGCCGGCGACGGCACCACGACCGCGACGGTTCTGGCGCAGTCGATCGTCCAGGAAGGCCACAAGGCCGTTGCCGCCGGCATGAACCCGATGGACCTGAAGCGCGGCATCGATCTGGCTGTGACCGAAGTCGTCGCGACGCTGATCAAGAACGCCAAGAAGATCAAGACCTCCGAGGAAGTTGCTCAGGTCGGCACGATCGCCGGTAATGGCGACGAGTCGGTCGGCAAGATGATCGCGGAAGCGATGCAGAAGGTCGGCAACGAAGGCGTCATCACGGTTGAAGAAGCCAAGACCGCCGAGACCGAACTCGAAGTCGTCGAAGGCATGCAGTTCGACCGCGGCTATCTCTCGCCCTACTTCGTCACCAACGCCGACAAGATGGTTGCCGAGCTCGAGGACGTCTACATCCTGCTCCACGAGAAGAAGCTCTCCAACCTGCAGGCCATGCTGCCGGTTCTCGAAGCCGTCGTGCAGACCTCCAAGCCGCTGCTCATCATCTCGGAAGACGTCGAAGGCGAGGCCCTGGCCACGCTGGTCGTCAACAAGCTGCGTGGCGGCCTGAAGATCGCTGCCGTCAAGGCGCCGGGCTTTGGTGATCGCCGCAAGGCCATGCTGGAAGACATCGCCATCCTCACCGGTGGCCAGGTCATCTCGGAAGACCTCGGCATCAAGCTCGAGAACGTCGGCCTCAACATGCTCGGCCGCGCCAAGAAGGTGTCGATCTCCAAGGAGAACACCACCATCGTCGACGGCGCCGGCAAGAAGGCCGAGATCCAGGGCCGCGTTGCCCAGATCAAGCAGCAGATCGAAGAGACCACTTCGGACTACGACAAGGAGAAGCTGCAGGAACGTCTGGCGAAGCTCGCCGGCGGCGTTGCGGTGATCCGCGTCGGCGGTGCGACGGAAGTCGAAGTCAAGGAAAAGAAGGACCGCGTCGATGACGCCCTCAACGCGACCCGCGCGGCCGTCGAAGAAGGCATCGTTGCTGGTGGTGGCGTCGCGCTGCTGCGCGCTTCGCTGAGCATCAACGCTGTCGGCGTCAACTCCGACCAGGCCGCCGGCATCAACATCGTTCGTCGCGCGCTGCAGGCTCCGGCCCGCCAGATCGCGGCCAACGCCGGTGCGGAAGCCTCGATCGTTGCCGGCAAGATCCTTGAGAACAAGGGCGCGACCTTCGGCTACAACGCCCAGACGGGCGAATATGGCGACATGATCGCCATGGGTATCGTCGATCCGGTCAAGGTTGTCCGTACGGCTCTTCAGGACGCGGCCTCGGTCGCCGGCCTGCTGGTCACCACCGAAGCCATGATCGCGGAGGCTCCCAAGAAGGAGTCGGCTGGCGGCGGCATGCCTGGCGGCATGGGCGGCGGCGGCATGGGCGGCATGGGCGGCATGGGCGG
Source organism: Mesorhizobium sp. B2-5-7 (assembly GCF_006440875.1). Taxonomy (NCBI): domain Bacteria; kingdom Pseudomonadati; phylum Pseudomonadota; class Alphaproteobacteria; order Hyphomicrobiales; family Phyllobacteriaceae; genus Mesorhizobium; species Mesorhizobium sp. B2-5-7. Next base: position 119,399 of record NZ_VFUO01000007.1, read on the forward strand.
CATGGATTTCTAATCCACGCTACCTGCGCAATACGGAAAGGGCGGCAGCGATGCCGCCCTTTTTTTGCACAACTTCGCGGAACCACAGCTACATCGTCGTACTGGCCGCTTGATACCGCCTATTACCTCATGTCCATTTCCAGCACCCATCTCGTCCTTTGACGCTCTTCTTGATGCAGTCAGCAACAGCTGGTACCGGTCACAACTCTTTCGCGTACTCTTTTACTGCAAATTCAAGTGATTGGGGCATAGGGACAGGAAGCCCTGAGCGGTTCTGCAGCCAAGCTGTGCAGAATTTGTCGGTCTGCCTCTGTCTCCACGCCCTCGGCCATGACCTCGATCCCAAGCACAAGCAGCCTGTCATCTCGAGACCTTGCCAGACCGCGAACGAAGCCCTGCTGCCGCATCACTGCTGTGAAGGGCGGGCCATTGGGCGGTCAACGAATCTCCTGTGTCATCTAGGACCAGATCGACTCGGCCAGAGGCTTCTGACGACTTTATGCATGCGATTCCCACTTTTGTTAGCATTCGGCGCGAACCCGCCCCCTGCACCAAACCTGCGAAAGGACCTGATCGTTGTCGCCTAAAGCTTGTTGTCATCGACTTGAGCGTTCTCTGCTTCTCATGGAAGATGCTAAATCCGCTCGTGCGTTATTGCCGGCCAGCAAAGGCTGCGGGTCGGCGGTGAGGGTGTCGAGAGGCGGCAGTTCACCTTGACTCATTGGTGCCGCCGGCGCCTGGATGGTTTCCACGACTGTGCCGGAAGCACCGGAGACATGTGACATCTCGGCAGCGGGCGTCAGGGCGGCTTCTCTCTCCCTGCTGCACAGAAAATCGTGGAGCGCCTCCACGCAAATGCCGGCGTTCTTCTTGTCTTTTCTAAAGGTCGGGACCACCTTGATATCGGCCTGTTGGTAGTCTGGCCCGCGCTTTTCTAACATGTTTTCGAGCTGCTGCTTGATGTCGGGGCCTTGCAGCAGCGGCCGGCCGGTGTCGCCCGTGGAGCGCTGCTGCAGGTGGAGGCGCCTGCCGATCTCATCCAGGTCGGTGTTGAGCCAGATTGACACCGCCTTCTCGCGGATCAGGTCTCGATTGGGCTGCTTGACAAAGCCGCCGCCGCCGGTTGCGATGACCATGGGGCCTTTCTTCAACTGCTCGGCGAGCTCTCTAGTCTCCAGCTCCCTGAAGTAGGGCTCGCCACGGCGCTCGAATATATCCTTAATATCGCCGTGCCCTTTGATGATAAGTTTATCGATGTCGACAAACTCCACCCCCAGCTCCCTGGCAAGGCGGGGGCCGATGCTCGACTTGCCGCTCGCCGGCATGCCGACGAGCACGACCGGCCTCGTACCGAGGGCCGCGACGATCTTGCCGGCATGCGGCGAGAGAATGACCGCACTCTGTTGTCTTGCGACGGTGGGCGACCTGGAGGTCCCTGCCGCCCTCGACCTGCTTTCTCCTGACGAGCCCCAGTGTAATATGTCCCAGGCACCACGGGGAATGGGGACCAGCTCGCATTCGCTCTGCGCGCGCTGCGCGAGCTCGGCCCGGTAACTGGCCGGCGTATGGAACTCGACCTCGAAGCGATAGTTCTGTGCGGTTCTGAACGCCGTGTGAACGCCGCGTAACCCCTGCGTGTCCATCCTGATGAACCAGTTGGTGGTCTCGACCTCGCTGCAGTCACGCTCCTCGAAGGCCAGTGCCGCCTTCCTGAAGGCGCGCGTAAAAGCCTCGTCCGGGATCTCAAAGACATGGCGCACTGCACTGGTGACCAGTTGGGCATCCGGCGCCGCGCTCACGCCCTGGCCGGTCAACTCGTTGGCTGTCCCGATCTGCCCACGCGACCGTTGATCAAGATGCGGCACCTGCACCTCGATGCCGTCCTGCCGCAAAAGCTCGGCAACCGCATGCACAGTTTCGGTAATCGCGCTTTCTTGCGCTTGGGCGAGGGCGGCTTCGAGCCTGGCGCGCTCCAGGGCCTGTTCGCTGTTCGGCGCTATCCTGCTGGCGGGGTCGTCGTAGGCCGGAATTGCTAAGGCGCTGGGCAGTATTCGGTTTTCGACGGCGAGTCTGATCGAGGCCTCCATGACCGACGCCGCCAGCGTGGGGTTGTCCTTCAGATCCGCCAGGCTGCCATCGACGTCGAACCGGCCCTGTTGGAGCTTTGCCGCCTGCGACTTGACATAGGGCGCCGACTTGAAGCCCGGCCTCTGCTCTATGAGCCGCTGCAATTCGGTGGTTTTTTGCATGAACACTCGCGCACCGGTTTCGGACTTGTAGGCGTCCGTGCCGACCTTGATGCCGACGCTCAACAGATTGATCGCGCTTTCATGCAGATCGACCGGGTTGTAGCCGTCGGGCCGCGGATCAATGCGCGCCTGATAGCGGTTGAGCAGGAAGTCGACGCGTTTCCTGGCATCAGCGGTTGCCGGATAGGATTCGCTGAGTTTCGGGAAGAGCGCGGCGGCCTCGGCGCTGACGGCAGGCTTCGCGCCGGTTGAGGCCACGGATCGCGCAAACTTCTGCTTGACGTCCGACTGCTCATGAGCCGGCTCGCTATTGAGCTGCAGGTTCCAGTCCTGGAGCTCGGCCACTAGCAACGCGGCCAGTTCGCAGGCCACCGGATGCCGGGCGGTCTTGCTGTCTTCCCCCGCCCTGGCGATCAGCTCATGGAGGGTCTGGCCATTCGGCCGATCTTCCTGCAACAATGCACGGATGTCGGCCTTGAGCTCTTGATGAATGCCCTCGTAGGTGCCGAAGATGGCACGCTCAGCAAACCAGCGTTGCGCCTCCAGCGGCTGCGCCAGCACGTTGCGCTGCAGGCAGCTGTAGGTCTCCAGCACCAGCCCGGTGGCCGACAGGATCTGCTTGGACCGGCTGAACTGGTAGCCGCCTTTCTCAATGGCCGGCGTGTGCGACTTCGGCGGCTTCATCGAGGCGATGCCGCGCGCCTGCAGCTGCGCGTCGAACTGGCGCACATGCTCGTAAAGGCGAGGCTGGTCGCCGATGATGATGACGGCATCGCCATCAAAATCGCCGTCGAGCATTTTTTGTTGGACGGTCGGAACCGCAACCAAAGAGCCGGGCGCGAACACCTCCGTCGCCTGCAGGATGCCGACGCACTCGAGCGCGGTGTCGGTCTTAACCCGGTCCTTTTCCTCCAGCCAGCGCGAATGGCACTTTACGTCCTCGGCAGACATCACCATCCCGCGGTCGGCGAAGTCCGCCGGCCACATTTCGTCGGGCACAACGATCAAGACGCCTTTGGCAAAGAAGGTCGGATCGTCGGCGGCAAGCCTAGCCCCCGATCTGTGCGCGACGTTGAAGCTGTATTGGAAGGCCACGCACCGATCCAGGAACGCCGCGGTGCGGTCGCCATCGCGCGCCGACCTGACCCGGTCGGCGGCGAACGGGCGCAGGTTGGGCTTGTCATAGGGGGAGCGTCCGACAAGTACGCCAGCGTCACGGGTCAAGGTCTTGCTCTTGCCCGTCGGCACATACAGGCATTCGTCACTGGACGGCACGGCGATAGCGTTCGAACCCTCGATATGCCCGCCCGTGACCGTCCGAAACAGCTCCTCGGTGGTGAGGCTTTGATGGGTTTCGAGCCACGCCAGAGCCTTCTCGCGGGTCTCCTGTGCCACCTCGACGCTGCGCGGATAATGTTGCAGCGCCGTGGGCGGTACCGCCGATTGCCTTTTATCGGCAAAGGCAGGCATCCGCTCGGGAGCGTCGTGGCGAGCCCGGGCAACGGACGGCATGCGCTCGGCCAGCGACGCCCTGATGAAGCCGCAGCCGTCATGCGGCCGCAAGGCGATCTCGCCGTCTCGCCCCTCGAACCGGAAGGGATGCACCGCGCCTGCGGGGCGGTCGGGCAGAAGGGACAGCTTGAAGCACCCTTCCAGCGCATAATCATGCGGGCCAACGTCGGGGATGCCCGGCGGCGCGGCAAATCCGCGGCGCTGGGTATAGTAATAGGCTTCCTTGAACGGCGCCCAGGCCCGCGACAGCTGCTCAAAGGCCGTACCCGGAGCCGTCTCGGCATAGGGGATCGCCAAAAGCTTGCCGCTTGGGGCCTCTGCGGCCGTGAAGGGCAGGTCAGAGGCAAGCTGGTTAAGGCTCCTTTGCGGCGGCTTCAGTTTGCTGCCGCCGAACAGGTCCATGCGGTAGGGCACGCCCTCCACGGCCACCGTGCGTGTCAACATGGCGCCAGTCGGAGTTCCCTTTAGCTGCACCGCCACCACGTTCACCGCGCCCGAGGTCAAGCGATGGAAAATGGAATAGCGCAACTCGGCTTCGCTGGCCAGCGGCTGGCCTTGCATGTCGACCACCGGCAGCCGCATTAGTCCGGCATCGCCTTGCGGCGGTCTCGGCTCTTGGTCCATGGCCTGAAGCACCCGATGAACATCGAAGCTGGCGGCTGCATGCTGGGCCTGGATCATCGATGCGTTCTGCGCCATGAAGGTGTCGAGCGCTTCGAGCGGTTCCTTCGCCTCGATAGAGGCGATCACGTTCCAGCTCTTGTAGGAAAGGTCGGCGTCGATGAGGGTGCGGGCGCTCTTCAGTATCTGCCTAGTCTTGCCATGCAGCTCTTCCTGCCTGGCCCGCAAGGCGAGCTCGTCGCCGTCGACATAGGGCCGCCGGTAGAGCGTCTCCAGCACCGCCCGGGTCTTGAGCACCTGATGGATCGAAAGCGCCGGGCGGCGGCTTGCATTGGCGCCGCTGGTACGCTCGGCCTGGCCTGCTGCGAGATAGGCATCTATCTTGTGTTCCACCACCGGCTGGATGGCGTTGAGCAGGTTCAGCGTCGACTTGCGGTGCCAGCGCAACGCCGGCTTCGGGCTGCGAGCTAGTGGCAGCAGGGAGCTGCAAAGATTGCCCATCGTCTCGAGGTTGTTGTCGAGCTTAAACCCGGGAGCGGCACGTAACACCTCGAGCCTGTCCAGCCCCGGCTGTGCCAGCATACCCAGATCATCCAACAACTGCGCCTTGCCCAACGCCTTGAATATACCCGCGACGGCATGGACATCGGCCTGCTGGAGCCGATCCTCGGCATATTGCAGGTAGTGCGCCAGCTGATGCAGCCGGTCCTTCAGCAAGGCCGGTTCGGCGACCTCGCCGGCGGTCTCTCCCGCCTCGATACCCCGCGACAGGCCATTGGCGATCCTGACTAGTGCGGGCGTGCCGAAAGCACTGAAGCGACGGCCCTTGGAACCGAGCTCGCTGGCGATGGCAACGATCGCCTTGCGTGCTTTTTCTTCTTCCGGCCACTTGCCGAAACCGTTCACCAGATTGGCCAATTCTGAATCAGAGAATCCGTCGAGATTGCCGTCGCGGGCAACCACCGCGCCGGCGATGGCAAGCGTCGCTTCGCGCGTCTCCTGCTGGTCCGGCCATCTGCTGAAGCCGTTCACCAGATTGGCCAACTCTGGATCAGAGAATCCGTCGAGATTGCCGTCGCGGGCAACCACCGCGCCTGCGATGGCAAGCGTCGCTTCGCGCGTCTCCTGCTGGTCCGGCCATCTGCTGAAGCCGTTCACCAAATTGGCCAACTCTGAATCCGAAAATCCGTCGAGATTGCCGTCGCGGGCAACCACCGCGCCGGCGCTGGCAAGCGTCTCTTCGCGCGTCTTCTGCTGGTCCGACATTGCGTCGGAGACGCGGTGCGGGCCTTCTTCGCTATCAGGACGCCCTGCTTGTCCGACCAACTCTCCGGTACTGCCCATATTCCCTCTCCGATCCAGCAAGACGCATCGCCTAAGCCTGTCAACAACAGGGCGTCATTGGTTGAGTGCGGTCACGCGAACCTGCAACGGCATGCGTGAAAGCTGCGGCATTCACGCAACGGCAACTGCCTCGACAACGCCCCAGTGAAAAGCTTCCTCGCCACTCGTTCGTTCCGGCATAAAGCGGAAGCACAAAGGGCTGAGCCCTGTACAAATGCCAATAAATCACTATGAACCCACGGGGCGGATCTACGGTTTCTTCATTTGAGCGACCTCGATCAGGCAGCGTTCGAAATCCAGTTCAAAAGAGCTGTCTTCGGTTTGGCGCCGACCGAGAAATCGGCCACTTCGCCGCCTTTGAAGATCGCAAGCGTCGGAATGGAGCGCACGCCCAATTGGGCGGCGAGTTCCGGGTTTTCATCGATGTTAAGCTTGGCGATCTTGATCTTGCCTTCCATCTCGACGGAGATTTCCTCGAGGCTCGGAGCAATCATCTTGCAGGGATCGCACCATTCGGCCCAGAAATCGACGACGACGGGTGCTGCGGATTCCAGAACTTCCGACTGGAAGTTATCGATATCGACTTTCACGGTAGCCATGGCTGCTCCTTTGACCGAAGAATTGTTGAATCAAATGTGACGGTTTCCGGCTTAGCCGAACGCTGTTTCCACTTTGACTGAGCCCGAGTTAGATGATGTAAGTTTTGCCAGCGGCAAATGGACCTTCGTTCAACATCGAATGCGCCGATTGGAGCGTGTCCTGCAATGAAGATCCAAAGTTCTGAAGGGTCAACGTCGAAACGGGTTACATTCGTAATGTGGATAGATCGGACATGCTGGACCGGCTCGCAAGCATGGGATCTCCGAAGCGACGATCTACAATTGGAAGCCCGCGGCAAGGCCTGGCAGATAGTCTGCCCCTGTCGCCGGACGGCATCGCGCACGATAACCATGACGTGACAGCGCAACGGACGGTGCGACCAGATGATCTGCGAGGGGAAACGCCACGCCGGCTTGGCTTGCCAATGACTTCAATGCCAACCCACGGCATAGAGGGGTCCGGTAAGCTTGGCGCCATTGTCATTGGCGAAGCCGTCGGCGAGCACCACGATTTCGTCGAGGACCGGCCGCGATAGCCCGCTTTATCGGAGTGGAACGCAGGGCAGTGGCGTTGCGACAAAAAAGCTCGCGGCCTGCGGCCCGCGCCCGTCATCCCGTTCTGCCAAGCGAAATGTCGTCGAGATCCTCTTCGATCACCCCAGCCGCGTATAGCTGATCGAGCAGGTCGGCGATGGCAAGGACGCTCGCTGCATCCGTGACCCCCATAATCAGCTCCGAGGCTGTACAGTTCCCGCTCGCGATTAGATGACAATGGAAATCGGAACCACCCCGTCGAGCACTCGATGCTGAATGTTCCGTGAGCGGAGATGGAAGCAGTGGTCCCCCGCCTCGTGTTGCAGGTCTCCGCGGAAGCGAATTGGCCGGTTGGGAGGCGGGTTTTCGAGCATATTCGTCGACGATGCCATCGAGACCCTCCCGGAACTCGTCGGGCGTGCTGAAGACACGTTGAGACATTATTCGGTACCCGAGAGGCCAGCGTTCGTTACCGGCGTCACCAGTTGTAAACGTCCCTGCCGCATATTTGCCAGAGAGCCAGAAACACAGGCGATAGTCGTGGGACAGCCCTCCGGCACGGCGATTGCGGCATCTTTGCCGGACGCCCTCCTCCGCGCGCGTGCGCGCCCGGTGAAAGCCTTTGCGATCGGCCCGTCCTTGCCCCGCAGGATGAATTCGACCCCATCAGGTCCTCGGGCGAAAACGCCGCGTGTATCTGATTATGATCGTCCGTGCTTAGCACCGAGAAACGATTGGTCACGCGACCGTGGCGTTCAAACAGTTCGAGCATGCGGTTGGCAGTTCGCCCGTGATTTGATGGTAGTCGAACAGAAAACGGTCATACTCCGAGTGTCGATCGGGTCTGTGGCCCAGCAACAGAGTCCAGTGCGGCACGCGACATGGGCCGAATTGCTGCCGATCACATCACCATCGCAATGCGAGTTGGCGATCAGGTTGACCGTCAGGGAAAGTACGGCTCGAGTGAGGCGTTAGGCACTTCGACATCCCAGGTAAGAGCCCTCCATTGCCGAATTTGGTCTAAGTGTCCGCGTCCAGGTGACCAAAACTCACTTTAATGGCTGCGATGAGGGCGAAGCAGTCGTTCAGGAATTTTGTCCGCAGGGGACACTCTGTCCAAGTTGCAAACATCGCATGGCAAATACATGTGACTTGATTGTCGATGGATAGGTGATAAGTCGCTGCGATGCTCGACTGCATCTAGGGTGCGGCGGCGTCGGACCGAAAGGCAATGTTCGGGAACCGAACCAATCCACAGAAATATTTTGTTGGTATTTTTGTTGGTCAGCGCTGCTGCTGCTTCATAACTATGCAATTGAGAAACCAAGTGCTATTTTCTCTGCTTGGATTCCGCCTCTGGGCACCATCATTTTGAAAATCCAAGCGCTTATGGCGTGACCACCTGATCGCTATCATCGCATGCGCCTGTTGCACGGGCGTTCGCGTGTCGTCGCTTAGGTTTTCTTGTCGCCATCGGGATTTGGTGCCGGTGCCTCTCGCACGTCTCGCGGTGGCGGATCGACATGCTCAGGCTCTGACGGTGCTTCCTTGTCCGGCCGACGGACGGGTGGCTGCGGGCCGGGCTTCGGCCGTGGTTCTTGGATCTTGGCTGGCATATCCAGTTAACCGCAACCACAGCCTCTTGTTCCCTTGTGTCTTAAAGAACCGGGAGGCCAAAGCCTTCTGTCGGCTTGGTGCGGGTGCCCGCCCTGTCACAAAGATCGATGGACGGAACGACTTTGCCTTCGCAGGGCTTGTGGAAGATTCAATTTGCTTGGTGATCCCACAACCCTAGGGCAAACTCCCTGCCGGGGCTGCAGGAGGTGAAATGAGAGCACGCGCAGCAACGCTTGGGGATCTCGAGGATGTCTTCCATGGCCTGTCGAAGCGGATGTCGGACGAGTACGCGGCGGCCGGCAAGGACAGCAAGATCGCCTACGACAATCTGATGATGAATTTGAAGGAAGGCCGCGCGCACGCGCTTGTCGAGGGCGAGAAGGCCGTGGCGATCATCGCCTGGCATGAAAACAGCGACGCCGCCGATACGCTGTTCGCCGCGCGGGAGGATTTCTTCCGCGGCTCGACCGTCCGTTTCTGCAAGCGGCATATCAGGCATATCCAGGCGCTTGCCGGCAACCTTCCAATCCACTCGCGCAGTTGGCTCCAAGGGCCCGACGTCGCCAGGTGGTTCGGCATTATCGGCTATGTCGAGCGCGGCCAGGAAAACGGCGCAAAGCTGTTCGAACTGCCGCCTGCGCGCTGAATAGAAATTCTACCGCACCGCGAACGCCGCCTGCACCGCCCGGTTGACCGTCACCGGCAGGATCGACATGTGGTTTTCGCCGGCATGGAGTTCGAAGCTTGCCCGCAGGCCCGGGAGCGCGTCGAGGCGTTCCGCCATCGCCCTGGCGAATTCGTCGGTAAGGATGAGCTTTTTCTGCGCCAGGCGCTTTTCCTCGTCTTCCGCGCCGACCTGGAACGGCGCCAGCTTTTCGGTCTCATACTCTCCGGCCGACAGGATTACGTCGGCCTTCAGGCCGTCGGGAACAGCGGCTTCGAACCTTTCGAGAAAGCGGTCGATAACGCGATCTTCCCAATAGATGGCAGGGCTGGCCGCAATGAAGGTGCTGAATGAGAGCGGGCGGGTAAACAGGGCGTAGAGCGCGAACAGGCCACCGAAAGAGTGGCCGTAAAGTGCCTGGCGGCTCTCGTCGATCCTGGTCCGGGTGGCGACCCACGGCTTCAGCTCGGCTTCGATGAAGGCCAGAAAATCCCCCGCCCCGCCGGTCCTGACTTCCGGCGTGCCCTCGTGGAAGGGCGGATAGGTCCTGCCCGGCGGTGGCCCCAGATCCCATGAGCGGCGCAGCGGGTCATAGGCGCCCTCGACGGGGTAGCCGATGGCGATGATGACGCCCCAGCCGACATTGGTGCCGGCGGGATAGAAGGCCTGCGCGCGCATCGCGTCGACCGCAGTGCCGATAACGGCGTTGCCGTCGGTCATGTAGAGCACCGGCCAGCCGGCCTCGGGCATTGGCCCCGACGGCACATGGATGAAGACCCGCCAGGGATCGCCTCCGCTTTTGCCAACGAAGTCGTGGACGGTGGTGTCGGCAATCAAGGCTGGCGTCGCCATCGGCTTGGATATCTCCACGGGACAAGGCTCAGCGGCGGCGCAAGAGCCACATCAGGACGGGGCCGCCGATCAGCGTCGCGACGAGGCCGGCCGGAATCTGGCGCGGGAAGATGGCGGTGCGGCCGATCCAGTCGGCGCAGACCATGATCAGCGCGCCGGCAAGCATCGCGCCGATCGCTTGCGGCAGCGCACGCGACAGGCCAAGGCGCCACGCCAGGTGCGGCGCCATAAGGCCGATGAAGGTCAGCGGCCCGACGACCAGGGTCGAGGCGGCGGTGAGCGCTGCCACCATCAAAAGCACCAGCAGCCGTGTTGCCTTGAGGTTGACCCCGAGGCTTTGTACCGCGGCGGAGCCGAGCGGCAGCATGTCCAGCCAGCGCAGGAAGAACGGTGCGAGCAGGAACAGGCAAAAGGCAAACGTCGAGGTCAGAAGCGCCGAGCCGGCGTCGACGCCGTAGGTTGAGCCGGTGAGCCAATTGAGCAAAAGCATGGCGCGCGGATCGCCCGTGGCGGTGAGCACCAGGATCAGCGCGTCGAACAGGGCCGTCAAGGCGACACCGGCAAGCAGCAGCCGCTCTGGCGCATAGGCGGTACGGCGGCCGATCGCCAGCGTCACCAGAAGGGCGGCGAAGGCGCCGATCGTGGCGGCCAGGGTCTGTACCGGGCGGCTGGCATCGGCGAGCGCGAACAGCGCCACCATCATGCCGAGCGCAGCGCCGGCGCTGATGCCGAGCACTTCGGGGCTGGCCATCGGATTGCCGGTCAGCCGCTGCATCATCAGCCCGGCCAGCGCCAGCATGGCGCCGGCGGCAAGTGCCGCGGACACTCGAGGCAGCCGCCAGGCCAGCAAGGGCCGCAGCTGATCGCCGGACGCGAATGTCCAACCATCGGTGCCCGGCCCGTAGAGCAGCGCCAGCACGAGCAGCAAAAGCAGGAGGCCGCCGATCGCCGCCAGCACAAGGCCGGGCCTTTTCGTTCTGGGCAAGCGCTCGGCGGCGAGTGCCGGTGCTTCCGCGCCAAGCGCGAGGCGCGGCAGAAGCCAAAGAAGCAGAGGCGCGCCGAGAAGCGCCGTCATCGCGCCGGTCGGCAGCAGGTCGCCCTGTGGCCCGGTCGCGACCTGCACTCCCTGGTCCGCGGCCCACAGCAGTGCCGCGCCGATCAGCGGCGCCATCACCAGTTGCTGGCCTAGCCGGCGGGCGCCGCCGATGCGCGCGAGCGTGGCGGCGGCAAGGCCGACGAAGCCGATGACGCCGATGGCGGCAACGACGAAAGCGATCAGGGCGACCGCCGCCGCCAGTCCGGCGAAGCGATAGGCACCGAGCGGGACGCCGAGGCTGCGCGCGCCTTCGTCGTCGAGGCCAAGCAGAGTCAGCGGCCGCACCATGAGGCCGATCGCCAGCGCGGCACCGCCAAGGCGCGGCAAGAGCCACCGCGTCACCGACCAGTCCTGCTGGCCGAGCGAACCGGCGCCCCAGAGGAACAGGCTGGCCAGCCATTCATGCCGAAGCACCACAAACGCAGCACCGATGGCGCCGGCATAAAGGCTGACGACCAGCCCGGCCAACACGACCGAAAGCGGCGACAGGCCCTTGTGCCAGGAGAGCGCCAGGACCGCCGCAAGGGCAGTGAAGGCGCCGGCAAGCGCCACCCATTCGCGGCCGAAGGCAAGCAGCGACGGCGCCAGAAGCGTCGCCAGCGCCAGCGCCAGATAGGCGCCGGCCGAGACGCCGACGGTTTCGGGCGAGGCGAGCGGATTGCGCAAAACCTGCTGCAGCACCGTCCCGGCCAGTCCGAGGGCCGCACCGCAGAGAAGGCTGACGGCGAGCCGGGGCAGGAAAGCGTAGTGGACGAGCACCTGCCTGATATCCTCGACATCGGGGCTTGCGAGCGCCCCCAGCCAGAGTGCCGGCGGCAATTGCACGCTCATGTTGGAGAGGGTCGCGGCGCCGGCCGCGCAGAGAAGCACGACGCAAAGCAGGATCGCGCCCAGGGGATATCCGCCTGGTATGCGAGGCGACGGGGTGCGACCGCGGACGAGGACGGCATTGTCGGGCAAGATCGCTTCCTGCTCAACCACGGGCGGTCTCCGCCGTCAGCGCCGCGGCCAGCAGGCGGGCAAAACGGCTCGCCGAGGGCAGCGTGCCGAACATCAGCACCGCAGGCAGGCGCATGATCGAGCCGTTGCGCACGAACGGCATGGCATTCCAGACCGGGCTCTCGGTCAGCGTTCCGCCCGCCCCTTCGGGCAAGGGTTCGAGATAGGCAAGGCGCGCATCATCAGACGTTGCCAGCCCGTCGATGCCGACGGTTGCAAATCCCCAGTAATTGGTCTCTCCGGCCCAGGCGTTGCGGATGCCGATGCGGTCGAACACCGCCTGAAACAGGCTTTTTTCGCCATAGACGCGCACATTGCGCGGATCGAGGAAGCTGACGACATAGATCGGCCGCGCCGAAAGCGGTTCCAGCTGCTGCTTGATGGTCGAAAAATGCGCCTCCGTCGCCGCTATCAGCGCCTCGCCTTCCCTTTCCTTGCCGACAAGCCCGGCCAATTGCCGGGTCGCCTCGATGGCGCGCTGATAGGGCTGACCGCCCGGCGTATAGATGCCGATCGTCGTCACCGGTGCCACGCGCTCGAGCAGCGGCTTGATGCCGTCGAGATAAGGGATGGAGAGGATGATGTCGGGACGAAGCTGTTGCAGGAATTCGAGATTGGGCTCCAGGATCGTGCCGATGTCGGCGACTAGGGGCGGCAGCGGCGGCTCCACAACCCACCTTTCCCAGACCTCACGGTCGGCGATAGCGACCGGCGTGATGCCGAGCATGAGCAGGGTCTCCGCCAAGCCGTCATCGAGGCAGACGATGCGCGGCGGGCTGGCCGCGGCTGGCGTCACCACGCCGGTGAACGGCAGAGTGAACAGCGCGAGCGCGTGGCGACGCGTGATCCGGACCCGCGGACGATTGACCTCTCCTGGCCGGGGTTGATGATCTGGATTCAACTTGGCTTGCCTGTTGCCCGGGGCCCTGGTCTCCGGCGACCAATCCGAGTTGACTATTAAACAGGATATTCTTAGTCAAGTTTTAAGACGAGGCCGGCGGCGACAAACCCCAAGAAGGCAGGTGACGCGATCCGGCAACAGCTCCTAAAATCCGTCAGCAAACTATCCCCGAAAAGGGGCCGGAGGCGGTGCCGGGCGCATCCGCCACAGCGTGATCGGGTTGCGCTCGGCAGGCGTTGATGGTTTGTTGCCGGTCAGCGGAGATCAAGTGATGCGAGAATCCATGGGTCAAGACGAATACGGGTCGGCGAACCCCTTCGATCCGGACGACCTGCCGAATTTGAACGCGATCGGACCAGGGATCGGCAATAACGACTTCGAGAAATACGCGGTCGCCGTGATCATCGTGTTCGGCGCCCTGATCATCGGCGGCTTGATGGCCGCGTCGATGACTTTCGGCCACCGCAACGGGTTCCTGTTCGCGCTGGGCGGTGCCACGTCGGCCTGGATATCGGGAAACGCGCTGCTGCTCGACCGGCCACGCATCTATGCGCTGTTCGTCGGCATCGCCGCCTTGATGCTGATCGCGTCGACCATCACGCTGGTGACCTGACGGCTCCCGGGCCATGAGGCGGAGGCCGGTCCCGAAAGGCGGAATCAGGCCTCATCCGGAAAGCAACGGTCTTGCGGCCTATCAATATCCGAGCGCTTCGCCGGATGCCGCGCGACTGTCGATGGCGCCATTGTAGCGCGCGCCGCCGCCCTTCTCGATTTCCGCCAGGCTCTTGCCGCCGACGAGAATGCCCGCCGCCTGGCCCCAGCTCTGGTCACTGAGATCGAGATGATAGCCCATCCCGGCCAGCAGTCTTTCTGTATCCGGCGAAAGGCCGAACGGCTCGACATAGACGGTATCGGGCAGCCATTGGTGATGAATGCGCGGCGCGTCGATCGCCTCCTGGATGTTCATGCCGTGGTCGATCACGTTGACGATGGCTTCCAGCGTGATGGTGATGATGCGCGAGCCGCCTGGGCTGCCGATGACCATGAACGGCTTGCCATCCTTGGCCACCACGGTCGGGCTCATCGAGGACAGCGGCGTCTTCTTCGGCTGGATGGCATTGGCTTCGCCCTGGACGAGGCCATAGAGGTTGGGCACGCCGGGTTTCTGGGTGAAGTCGTCCATCTCGTTGTTGAGCAGGATGCCGGTGCCGTCGGCGACCACGCCGGCACCGAACGAACCGTTGAGCGTGTAGGTGACCGCGACCGCGTTGCCGTCCTTGTCGATGATCGAATAGTGCGTCGTCTCCTTCGACTCGCCGAAGCCCTTCGGCATCAGATCCTGCGACACGCCGGCGCGGAACGGATCGATCTTGTCGCGGATGTCCTTGGCATAGGCTTTGTCCAGCAGCCTGGAGACGGGGTTGTCGACGAAATCGGGATCGCCGAGCGCGGAGTTGCGGTCGACATAGGCGTGGCGCATCGCCTCGACCATGACGTGGACGGTCTCGGCCGAGCCGGCGCCGAGATAGGACAGCGGATAGCCTTCCAGCACGTTGAGGATTTCGCAGATGATGACGCCGCCTGAGCTCGGCGGCGGCGAAGAGATGATCTCGTAGCCGCGATAGGAGCAGGTGACGGGCTTCAACTCGCGCACCGCGTATTGTTCGAAATCACCCTTGGCCAGGATACCGCCCTTGGCGCCGCTCGCCTTGACGATGACGTCGGCGATGGCGCCCTTGTAAAAGGCATCGGGACCTCTCTCGGAAATGGCCGAGAGCGACGCGGCAAGGTCGGGCTGAACCAGCTTCTCGCCGACGCCATAGGGCTTGCCATCGGTTTTGAGGAAGGCCGCCGCCGCCGCTGGGTCCTTCGCCAACCTTTCGGCGCTGCCGGCGAACGAAGCCGCATCGCCCTGGTTGAGGACGAACCCATCTCTGGCATAGGCGATCGCCGGCGCCATCAGGTCCTGCCTGGACAAGGTGCCATATTTCTGGCGCGCCATCTCGAAACCAGCCACCGAGCCTGGTACGCCGACCGCGAGATAGCCGTCCAGGCTAGCGCCCTTCACCGGGTTGCCGTCCTTGTCGAGATACATGGTCTTGGTCGCGGCAAGCGGCGCCCGCTCGCGGAAATCGAGGAAGGTCGATTTGCCGTCCTTGAAGCGGATGGTCATGAAGCCACCGCCACCGATATTACCGGCATTGGGATAGACGACGGCCAAGGCATAGCCGACGGCGACCGCCGCATCGACGGCATTGCCGCCCTTTTTCAACACCTCGACGCCGACTTCGGAAGCCAGATGCTGGGCCGTGACGACCATGCCGTTCTCGCCCTTGGCCGGTGCCGGCGACGCGGCGAAAGCCGATGGCGAAAAGGCGAAGGCGATGGAAAGACCGAGGGCGATCAATGTCCTACGGGTGAGATGCATGGCGGGTTCTCCAAGTGGTGCTTGCCTAGAAGAGCTACTTGGAGCGATCGAGTCCATCTTCAATAAAGACATTCACGGGTTGGTGACTGCTCGCTTGTGGTGGAGATGCAGGGCAGAGGAGGCGTGAAGGATCGCCAACTTTCGGACGTCGGCGCGACAGCGTCCCCTCTGTCCTGCCGGACATCTCCCCCGCAAAGGGGAAGATCGGCTCTACCTCAAACGATCCCGCCGGAACCACCTGCGACGGCTGGCCGCTCCGCCGCGATCTTGGCGCGATAGCCCGCCGCCCGGTATGCGGCGACCGGATCGATGGCGCCACCTGTCTTCAGCCGTGCCATGGCAAGGATCGGCTCGACATCGGTTCGGTAGGCCGCCTTCAGCGTCTGCGTCGCCATCAGCGCGTCATTGCCGTCCTGGAACCCTTCAAGCGCCTTTCGGTCGACCAGCAGCGCCTGCGTATAGGCGCGCTGCACCTCGACCGCCGACAGCATCAGGCTTTCGATCGGATCGGTGACATTGTGGCTCTGGTCGAGCATATGGGCGGGGTCGAACCCCTCGGGGCCTGACAGCTCGGCATCGACCAATTCGTTGAAAACCAGGAACAGCCGATAGGGGTCGATCGACCCGGCATCGAGGTCGTCGTCGCCATATTTCGAATCGTTGAAGTGGAAGCCGCCGAGTTTTTTGAACTGAATCAGCCGTGAGACGATCATCTCGATGTTGACGTTGGGCGCATGATGGCCGAGGTCGACCAGGCAGAAGGCCTTGTCGCCGAGCTCCCTTGATATGATGTAGTTGGTGCCCCAGTCCTGCACGACGGTGGAGTAAAAGGCAGGTTCATACATCTTGTGTTCGGTGAACAGCTTCCAGTCGTCCGGCAGCCCGGCATAGATCTCCTTCATCGCGTCGAGATAGCGCTCGAACGCCTTGGCGAAATTGACCTGGCCGGGGAAGTTGGAGCCGTCGCCGATCCACACCGTCAGCGCCTTCGACCCAAGCGTCTTGCCGATCTCGATGCATTCGAGATTGTGCTCGACCGCCTGACGACGCGTGTCGGCGTCGGCATGCGACAGCGAACCGAATTTGTAGGAAAGCGTCTGGTCCTTCGCGTCGGAAAAGGTGTTGGAGTTCATCGCATCGAAGCCAAGCCCGAAGCGGGAGGCCGCCTGCTTCAGCCGGTTCGGATCGGCCTTGTCCCAAGGAATGTGCAGCGACACGGTCGGCGTCGCCTGCGTCAACTGCTGGATGACAGCGCAATCCTCGATCTTGTCGAAGATGTCGCGCGGCTCACCGGCGCCGGGAAAGCGGGCGAAGCGGGTGCCGCCGGTGCCGACGCCCCAGGACGGGATCGCGACCGCGAACTTTTCCACCTTGTCGCGGATAGAGTCGATGGCGATGCCGCGTCGGTCGAGGCGCTCGCCGAGCGAGGCATAGTCACGCTCGAGGTCAATCTTGCGCGCGGCGTTACTGCTGGCGACGATGTCGGCGGAAATGATGGATTCTGACACTGCTGTTCCTCCCAGAATGCATTCGGTCGGCGGCGCCCCTCATCCGCCTGCCGGAAACTTCTCCCCGTATAGCGACGGGAGAGAAGGGGCCAGCGTGAGCGCCGGCGAGCGGCTACCGCGTAAAGCTCTGTGCGTTGCCGGCGTCGACGTTGATGATGTTGCCTGTCGACTTGGCCGACATGTCGGAGGCGAGGAAATAGATCGCCTCGGCGATGTCTTCCGGGAAGACGGAGCGCTTCAGCATCGAACGCGAGCGGTAGTGCTCTTCCAGATCGTCGGTCGACATCTTGTAGGCGGCGGCACGCTGTTCCTTCCACTCGCCGGTCCATATCTTCGAGCCGCGCAGCACCGCATCCGGGTTGACGACATTGACCCTGATCTGGGCTTCCGCGCCCTCCAGCGCCAGGCAGCGGGCGAGATGAATTTCGGCGGCCTTGGCGGTGCAGTAGGCGGCGGCGTTGGGCGATGCCGCCAGGCCATTCTTGGAGGCGACAAAGACGACGTTGCCGCCGATCTTCTGTACCCGGAACAGCCGGAATGCTTCTCTGGAGACCAGGAAATAGCCTGTGGACAGGATGTCCATGTTCTTGTTCCACAGCGCCAGGGTCGTCTCCTCGATCGGCGCCGACGATGCCAAGCCGGCATTCGAGACCAGAATGTCGATGCCGCCGAACTCGACGGCCGTCTCGGCGAAGCCGGCGACGACCTGGTCCTCCGAGGTGACGTTGATGAGAACTGGGCGGACGAAATCCCTGCCATAGGCTTTTGCCAGTTCCTCGTTGGCGCCGGCGAGTGCCGCCTCGTCGATATCGGCCAGCACGACGCAGGCGCCTTCGCGCAGCAGGCGGTTGGCCGTGGCGCGGCCGATGCCGCCGGCGCCGCCGGTGACCAGTGCGATCTGGCCGGCGAGAGACTTCGGCTTCGGCATGCGCTGCAGCTTCAAATCCTCGAGCAGCCAATACTCGATGTCAAAGGCCTCCTGCGCCGGCAGGCCGACATAGGACGAGACGGTCGACGCACCGCGCATGACGTTGATGGCGTTGACGTAGAATTCGCCCGAGATGCGCGCTGTCGCCTTGTCGCCGGCGAAGGTGAACATGCCGACGCCGGGCATCAGATACACCACCGCGTTGGGGTCACGGATAGCAGGCGAATCCGCATGCTTGCAGCTGTCGTAATAGGCTTGGTAGCCGACACGATATTCGGCAATGTCGTCGGCGAGGCGCGCGATGACGGCATCGACGTCGGGCTTTGCGGGATCGAATTCGATCACCAGCGGACGGATCTTGGTGCGCAGGAAGTGGTCCGGGCACGAGGTGCCGAGTGCGGCCAGTGGGCGCAAATCCCTGGAGTTGACGAATTCGAGCACGGCGGGCGAGTCATCGAAGTGGCCAAGCTTGTGGCTCTTTTCCGAGATCAGGCCGCGAATCCTGGGCATCAGCTTGGCGGCAATCGCTCGGCGGGCAGCGGCATCGAGCGACTTCACCACCTCCCCACCGAAGATCGCCACGCCTTCGGAGCGGCGCTCGAACCACTCTATCGCCTGGTTGATCACCGAAATCGTCGTTTCGTAGCACTCCTTCGGCGTATCGCCCCAAGTGAACAGCCCGTGGCTTTCGAGGATGACGCCCCTGGCGGTGGGGTGTTCGAGGCAGAATTTCTCCAGCCACAGGCCGAGTTCGAAGCCCGGCCGCTTCCAGGGCAGCCAGCCAATGGCATCGCCGAATATCTCCTTCGTCAGCACCCTGGAATCCTTGGCGGCGGCGATGGCGATGATGGCATCGGGATGCATGTGGTCGACAAAAGGCTTCGGCACATAGGCGTGCAGCGGCGTGTCGATCGAGGCCGCGCGCGGATTGAGGTTGAAGGTGCAGTGGGGAAGATAGCCCACCATCTCGTCCTCGTGCTCGACGCCGCGATAAAGCCCCTTCAGCGCCCGCAGCTTGTCCATGTAGAGCGTTGCGAAGCCATCAAGCTTGATCGAGGCGCTGTCGCCGCCCGACCCCTTCACCCACAGCACTTCCACATCCTGGCCGGTGAGCGGATCCTTCTGCAATATCTTCGAGGATGTGTTGCCGCCGCCATAATTGGTGACGCGCTTGTCGGAGCCGAGCGTGTTCGAGCGATAGACCAGCAGCTCGGGCTCGCTCATCCCCTTCGCCTTCGCATCGTCCCACAGATTGGCGAGGCGCGAGCCGGAGCGCTTGTCGAGCATAGGTAATCCTCCCTTTGGAGCGCGCACCATGCGCTCCTTTTTCGCTCGGGAATGTCTACGCAACAGGCGCGCGTGTCAATCACAAACGATCAATATCAATCATATTGCACTGCACAATGAAATTATATGATCGGAAATGATTGACACTGCTCGATTTGGGTGCCTAGATGCTCAGGCAGGGAGGAACCATGCACGAAAAAGAGCGCCACAGGATCATTCTGTCCGCCGTCCAGGAAAAACCTGTGGTGACGGTGCAGGAAATGGTCGACCTGACGGAATCGTCCGAGGCGACGATCCGGCGCGACATCGCGGCTCTCCATGTCCAAAAGCGCCTGCGCCGTGTGCGCGGCGGTGCTGAAGCAATATCGCCGCCGCAGTTCATCGGGCTGGCTGGCCGGCCCTTCTCCGTCAACGAAACGCTCAACGCGGCGCAGAAGCGGGCGATCGCTCGTGAAGCGGTCGAACTGTGCAAGGACGGCGAGCCGATCATCATCAATGGCGGTACCACCACCTTCCAGATGGTGCATTTCCTGACCGGCCTCCGCATGCCGATCTTCACCAATTCGTTCCCGATCGCCGAGCACCTGCTCAAGCACTCCAAGAACACGGTCATGCTGTCGGGTGGCACCATCTACCGCGAGCAGAACATCATCCTGTCGCCCTTCGACAATGACGTGACGCGCAATTTCTACGCACGCCGCATGTTCATGGGCGCTCAGGGACTGGGGCCTCTCGGCCTGATGGAAGGCGATCCACTGCTGATCCAGGCGGAGCAGAAGCTGATCGACCAGGCCGACGAGTTGGTGGTGCTGGTCGATTCCTCGAAATTCCGCAAACGCTCCAGCCTGATCCTGTGCGGTCTTTCGCGCATTGCCACCGTCATCACCGACGACGGCATCGAGGACCGCGAGGCAAAGATGCTGGAAGCCGCGGGGGTGACGTTGATCGTCGCCCGCAAGTCGACAAAAGAAGAATCTTCACTGCAGGCCTGAGACACCTCACGCCCGCAGCGGCGATGGAATGCAACGCTCAAGGGAGGAAATTCGATGAGCTTCTTGAAGAAATTGATGGTGACGGCGGCCTTCTCGGCCGCCATGTTCGTGAATGCCGCCTACGCGGAAAACGTCAAGATCGCGCTGGTGGTGAAGTCCCTCGGCAACGGCTTCTTCGATGCCGCCAACAAGGGCGCGCAAGAGGCGGCCAAGGAACTCGGCGACGTCGACATCATCTACACCGGCCCGACCAAGGCGACCGCCGAGGCGCAGATCGAAGTGGTCAATTCGCTGATCGCGCAGAAGGTCAACGCCATCGCGATTTCCGCCAATGACGCCGACGCTCTGGTGCCGGTGCTGAAGAAGGCGATGGAGCGCGGCATCACCGTCATCTCCTGGGATTCGGGCGTCGCCAAGGAAGGCCGCCAGCTTCACCTCAATCCGTCCGACACCGGCCTGATCGGCGAGACCATCATCAAGCTCGCCGCCGACTATCTGCCGGAAGGCGGCGATGTCGCCATCCTGTCGGCTTCCTCGACCGCGACCAACCAGAATTCCTGGATCGAAGCTGCCAAGAAGGTGCTGCCGGAGAAGTTCCCCAAGATCAAGCTCGTCGCCACAGTCTATGGCGATGACGATTCGGCCAAGAGCACGGACGAAGCCAAGGGCCTGTTGAAGTCCTATCCGAACCTCAAGGCGATCATCGCGCCGACCACCGTCGGCGTCGTCGCCGCCGCCCAGGTCGTCACCGACGAGAACCTGATCGGCAAGGTCAATGTCACCGGCCTTGCGCTGCCGTCGGAGTTCAAGAAGTTCATCGACAACGGCGCCAGCCAGGCGGTTGCGTTGTGGAACCCGATCGACCTCGGCTACTCCGCCGTCTACCTCGCCCACGACCTGGCGGTGAAGAAGGAAGAGGCCAAGCCGGGTGCGACGCTGTCGATCGGCCGCGTCGGCAAGGTCACGCTCGACGACACCAACTCGGCCGCGATGGCTCCGCCCTTCCAGTTCGACAAGAGCAACATCGAGAAGTTCTCCAAGATCTATTGATCTCGGAGCTTTCAAGTTGCCGCGGCGGGACTCACGTCCCGCCGCGACTTCAAACGGACCTAGTTTCAGGGCTTGATACGGATATGGACACGACGGCCCGACATAGCGAGACCGACGAGCGGCTTCCCGCCTCCGCTCCCCGCCTGGCGCTGTCCGGCATCTCCAAGAGCTTCCCCGGTGTCCGTGCCCTGCACAATGTCAGCCTGTCGCTCTATCCCGGCCAGGTGACCGCGCTGATCGGCGAGAACGGCGCCGGCAAGTCGACGCTGGTCAAGATCATGACCGGCATCTACCAGCCCGATGCCGGCACGATCAGCATCGACGGCCAGGCCGTCGCGCTGCCCAGCGCGCACGCCGCCTTCGGCCATGGCGTCACCGCCATCCATCAGGAAACCGTGCTGTTCGACGATCTCAGCGTCGCCGAAAACATCTTCCTCGGCCATGCGCCGCGCACGCGCTTCGGCACCATCGACTGGCGCACGATGCGCAAGAATGCGCGCGAAGTGCTCGACACCATGCATGCCGGTCATATCGATGCCGATGCGCGGCTCAGGGATCTCGGCATCGCCAACAAGCATCTCGTCGCCGTCGCGCGCGCCATGTCGATCGACTCCCAGATCGTCATCATGGACGAGCCGACCGCAGCCCTTTCGATGAAGGAGATCGAGGAACTTTTCCTTTTGATCGAATTCCTCAAGGAGCAGGGCAAGGCGATCCTGTTCATCAGCCACAAGTTCGACGAGATCTATCGCATTGCCGACCGCTACACGGTGTTCCGCGACGGCGAGATGGTCGGCGAAGGCCTGATCAGGGATGCCGGCCAGAGCCAGATCGTGCGCATGATGGTCGGCCGTTCGGTCGACCACATCTTTCCGCAGCGCAAGGCCGAGATCGGCGCGCCGGTGCTTTCCGTTTTCGGCCTGTCGCATCCGACCGAGTTCAGGGATATCGGGTTCGAACTGCACAAGGGCGAGATTCTCGGCTTCTATGGCCTGGTCGGCGCCGGGCGCAGCGAGGTAATGCAGGCGATTTCAGGCATTACCCGCATAAGCGCCGGCACGATCACGCTGGATGGCAAGGCGATCGCGCCGAAATCGGCGGCGGAGTCGATCGAGGCCGGCATCGTCTACGTCCCGGAAGAACGCGGCAAGCAGGGCGTGGTTATCGGCCTGCCGATCTTCCAGAATGTTTCGCTGCCATCGCTCGCCCGCACCTCCAAATCAGGCATGCTGCGGCTGGCGGAGGAGTTTTCGCTGGCCCGTTCCTACACGGAACGGCTCGACCTCAGGGCCTCCTCGCTCAGCCAGGATGTCGGCACGCTATCGGGCGGCAACCAGCAGAAGGTGGTCATCGCCAAATGGCTGGCGACGTCGCCCAAGGTGATCATCCTGGACGAGCCGACCAAGGGCATCGACATCGGCTCCAAGGCCGCCGTGCACGGCTTCATGGCCGAACTGGTGGCGCAGGGCCTGTCGGTGATCATGGTGTCGTCCGAACTGCCTGAAATTCTCGGCATGTCCGATCGCGTCGTCGTCATGCGCGAGGGCCTTGTCGCGGCGGTCTACGACAACAAGGGACTGGATGCCGAGACGCTGGTCAGGACAGCAGCAGGGATCGCAGCATGAAAGCTTTCCTCAAATACCGCGAAATCTGGCTGCTCGCGGCCATCGTCGTCTTGATCGGGCTGATCTCGACGCGCTTCCCCGCCTTTGCCGACCCCGGCAATCTGCGCCAGGTGTTCAACGACACCTCGATCCTGATGATCCTGGCGCTCGGCCAGATGGTCGTCATCCTGACGCGCTCGATCGACCTGTCGATGGCGTCGAACCTCTGTTTCACCGGAATGGTGGTGGCGATGCTGAACGCCGCGCACCCGGCGATCCCGATCCCGCTGCTGATCGTCATCGCGCTCGCAGTCGGGCTGGTGCTCGGCGCCATCAACGGCCTTTTGGTGTGGCGTCTGAACATCCCATCGATCGTGGTGACGCTGGGCACGCTCACCATCTATCGCGGCGCCACTTTCGTCCTGTCCGGCGGCGCCTGGGTCAACGCCGACAGGATGAGTCCGGATTTCATCGGCTTTCAGCGCGCTGCTTTCCTCGGCATTCCGGTTCTGTCCTGGATCGCTATCCTGGTGATCGCGCTGTGCTTCGTGCTGATGACGCGCACCGCGCTCGGCCGCTCGATCTATGCCATCGGCGTCAATCCGACGGCGTCCGTCTACACCGGCATCGATGTCGGGCGGACCAAATTCATCGTCTTCTGCATCTCCGGGATGATCGGTGGCCTCTGCGGTTATCTCTGGATCTCGCGCTATGTGATCGCCTCGGTCGAGGTCGCCAACGGCTACGAGTTGAACATCATCGCCGCCTGCGTCATCGGCGGCATCTCGATCGCCGGCGGCATCGGCTCGGTCGGCGGCGCCGTGCTCGGCGCGCTGTTCCTCGGCATCATCTCCAACGCTTTGCCGGTCATCAACATCTCGCCCTTCTGGCAGATGGCGATTTCGGGCAGCGCCATCATCCTGGCGGTCGTGCTCAACGCGCGCGGCGAACGCCAGCAGGGCCGCATCATCCTCAAGAAAGTGGAAGCGGTGACATGACCGACGTCCCCGCCCCTCGCCACATTCCCGACCGGCTCGACAAGCCGCTCTCTTCGGCGATCTTTTCCTGGGAAGCGCTGCTGGTCGTGGTGGCCATCGCCATCTTTGCCGTCAACAGTTTCGCCTCACCCTATTTTCTCGATCCGTATTCGCTGTCCGATCTGACCTTCAATTTCACAGAGAAGGGCCTGATCGCGTTCGCCATGGCGCTGCTGATCATTTCGGGCGAGATCGACCTGTCGGTGGCCGCCATCATCGCGCTCGCCTCGACCATGATGGGCATGGCGGTGCAGGCCGGCGCCGGCACGCCAGTGCTTGTCCTGATCGGCATCGTCGTCGGGCTCGGCTGCGGCGCCTTCAACGGACTGCTGGTCACGCGCCTCGGCCTGCCTTCCATCGTCGTCACCATCGGCACGATGAGCCTGTTTCGCGGCATCGCCTTCATCACTCTCGGCGACCAGGCCTACAAGGGCTATCCCGAAAGCTTCGCCTTCTTCGGCCAGGGTTACGTCTGGTGGGTGGTGTCGTTCGAACTGGTGCTCTTCCTCATCGCCGCGATGGTCTACTGGTTCCTGCTGCACCGCACGAGTTTCGGCCGCCGGGTCTTCGCGATCGGCAACAATCCGGTCGCGGCGCAGTTTTCCGGCGTGCGCGTCGGCCGCATAAAATTCATCCTGTTTTGCCTGACCGGCCTGATGTCGGGCATCGCTTCGGTGCTGATCACGGCTCGGCTCGGCTCGACGCGTCCGTCGATCGCGCAGGGCTATGAGCTGGAGGTCATCACCATGGTGGTGCTCGGCGGCGTCAGCATCCTCGGCGGCGCCGGCAGCATCGTCGGCGTGGTGCTTGCCGCCCTGATCATGGGGCTGGTGACCTTCGGCCTCGGCCTGCTCAACGTGCC
Source organism: Mesorhizobium sp. B2-5-7 (assembly GCF_006440875.1). NCBI lineage: Bacteria > Pseudomonadati > Pseudomonadota > Alphaproteobacteria > Hyphomicrobiales > Phyllobacteriaceae > Mesorhizobium > Mesorhizobium sp. B2-5-7. The sequence continues at coordinate 144,083 of NZ_VFUO01000007.1, forward strand.
CGGCATCGTCATGTCGATCTTCATCGGCCTGCTGCTGATCATCGTCATCGCGCTGCCGATCGTCTGGCGGCGGCTGCACGGGGGACGCCTGGCCTGATGCCCGAGAAATACGCATTCAAGATGATGCTCAAACCCGGCATGAAGGCCGAGTACAATAAGCGCCACGATGAAATCTGGCCGTCGCTGGTCGCGTTGCTGAAGCAGGCCGGCATCTCCGACTACTCCATCCATCTCGACGAGGAGACGAACATCCTGTTCGGTGTGCTGTGGCGGCGCAATGGCCACGGCATGGACGATCTGCCGAAGCATCCGGTGATGCAGCGCTGGTGGGCTGAAATGGCCGACATCATGGAGACGAAACCGGATAACCAGCCGGTGGCGGTGCCGCTGGAAATGATGTTCCATATGGAATGAGCGCGGTCCGCCACATCGCCGTCATCGACATCGGCAAGACCAACGCCAAGGTGGCGCTGGTCGATCTCGCCACATTGAGCGAGGTGACGCTGCGCCGGGTGGCGAACGCGCCGGTGCGACAAGCGCCCTACCCGCATCACGATGTCGACGCGCTGTGGGCGTTCATCCTCGACAGCCTTGCCGACCTCAATCGCGAACAGCGCATCGACGCCGTTTCGATCACCACGCATGGCGCGACCGGCGTGCTGGTCGATGCCACGGGCGAGCTGGTGCTGCCTGTCCTCGATTATGAATACGATGGGCCCGATGAACTGGCGTCCGACTATGACGCGATCCGCCCGCCCTTCTCCGAGACCGGCACGCCGCGCCTGCCGCTCGGCCTCAATCTCGGCGCGCAATTCTTCTGGCAGCAGCAAAGTTTCCCGACGGAGTTCGCCAGGGCCGCCGCGATGCTGATGTACCCGCAATACTGGGTGCGGCGCCTGACCGGCGTGGCCGCCAACGAGGTCACCTCGCTCGGCTGCCACACCGATTTGTGGAACCCCTGGACGGGGGATTTTTCGGCGCTGGTCGATCGCCTGGGCTGGCGCGAGCTGATGGCGCCGGTGCGGCCGGCCAGGGACCGGCTTGGCTCGATCCTGCCCGCGCTTGCGGAGCGGACCGGGCTCGATCCACAAACCCCGGTCTTTTGCGGCCTGCACGATTCCAACGCCTCGCTGCTGCCCCACCTCCTGTCAGATGCGCCGCCCTTCTGCGTGGTCTCGACCGGCACCTGGGTGGTGTCGATGGCGGTCGGGGGCAAGACGGTGGCGCTCGATCCGGCAAGGGATACGCTGGTCAATGTCAATGCGCTCGGCGACCCCGTGCCCTCTGCGCGGTTCATGGGCGGCCGCGAATTCTCGCTGCTGACCGAGGGCTCGGCGCAGAGCTGGAGCGACAGCGATGTCGCCGCGGTGCTGGCGCGCAAGACGTTGCTTTTGCCTTCGATCCAGCAAGGCTCGGGGCCGTTTCCGCATCACACCGCCGCCTGGCGCAAGGGCGAGGCGATCCCACCCGGCCAGCGCTTTGCCGCCATCTCCTTCTATCTGGCGCTGATGACGGCGACCTGCCTCGACCTCGTCGGCGGCGATGGCCCGACGACCGTCGAGGGGCCTTTCGCGCGCAATCAATTGTTCACGCGGATGCTCGCCGCGAGCACTGGCCGCGCCGTCATCGCATCGGAAGCCGCTACCGGCACCAGCATCGGGGCCGCCCTGCTTGCATCGGACCAGCGCGCGGCGCATGGCAAAGGTCAAACACTGGAGCCGCCGGCCGATCCGGCCTGGGCGGAATATATCAGCGCGTGGCGAGCAGCCGTCGAGGCTATTGGCTGATCAGAGAATTCGCTTACCGAAGGCCGACATGACGAAGTTGACCGTGTCGCTACCGATCCTGGGCTCCAGATCGGTACTCAGGCCGGAGACATCCATCGACAGCAGCCCGCCGGAAAGCGCTATCGCCTCCATCGCCTGATGCGTCTCGCGCACGGTGAGGCCGCCGGAGCCAGCCGCCCAGCCGGCGAATTCGGTCGCCGTGGGCGAATAGCTGACATGAAACCCTTGCGTGCCCGAGGTGGCGATGCGGATTGCCTCGTGCATCAGGTCGCGCATGCCCATCGCGTCGATATCGGTCATCGTGAAGGCCGAGACGCGCGAATCCTTCAGCACCCGCACTTCCGCCGGGTCGGCATGGCGCAGCCCGATGATGACGACGTTTTCCGGCGACAGCTGCGGCTGCAGCGCGCCGGCCTTGTGGTCGAGGCCAAGCGAGCGCGCCAGTACCGACGCCTCCGGCAGGTCGATGCCATCTTCGTCCTCCGGCATCAGCGCGGCGATGGAATCGATCCAGATCAGGCCGAAGGAGTGGGTCGCGCGGGCCGTTGCGGTCAGCGCCTTGTGCGCGATGCGACGATCGGCGCCGGCGGCGAACCGGATCAGGCCCGAGGGCGGTCGATCGACATCGGCCAGTTCGACGACGTCGAAATTCATCGCCTCCAGCCGGGCGCCGGTTGCTTCGCGCGCGAGGATGCGAGCCGCTTCCGCTTCGGCCGAGATCGACACCATCTTGCGGCCGGAGAAATCCGCGACATCGTGCATCGGTGCTTTTTCGACATATTCCGAGGTCATCGCCAGAAGCATGGCGCCGTAGCTCATGCGGAAGGCGACGCGGTCACCAACGGCGAGCGGCGGGTCGGCATCCTGCACATCGAGCAGCAGATGGTCACTGGAGGCGCCGAGCACCCTTATCCCCTTGGCGATCGGCGTCAGTCCCTCGACCAGTACGTCCTCGCGGCCGATATTGGCGATGGCGCGCAGCCTGTCGCCTTCGTCGGGAAAGACCGGCTGGTTGCCGAAGGCGTCGTAGCCGGAGGTGCCGATCGGCCGCGACGGCTTGAGCTTGACCTCGATGACGTCGCTGGTCAGCCGGCAGGCATCGGGTTCGAGTTCCGCCCATGGGACATCGCGGAAGGTCTCGACACCGCCCTGCAGGATCGCCTCGCCGATGCGCAAATTGTTGATGCCGGCCGGCAATTTGCCTTCGAGCAGCAGCGGCAGCGACGACGACGCGCCGCCGGAGATGAAGTCCAGGCTTTTCCCGGACAGGCGTTCGGTCTTGTAGGCATGAGCGACGAGCTGGCCGAGATTTTCCTCCGTCGGCATGATGGCGCCGAAGCAACCGAGATTGGTGCCGATGCCGGCGATGCGCACGCCCTTCATGTCGAGAATCCGCTCGACCGTGTGGATGAGGTCGTTCGGCCAGATGCCTTCGCGGAGGTCGCCGAGATCGATCATCAGCATGATGTCGTGGACGCGGCCCATACGCTCGGCGGTGCGCGAGATCTCGCGGATGATCGTCAGCTCCGACTGCAGGCTGACGTCGACGGTGCGCACCACCTCCTCGACGCGCGCCATCGGCGGGCTGCGCAACAGCATGATCGGCGCGCTGATACCGCTGTCGCGCAGCCGGCGGATGTTTTCGAAACGCGACTCGGCGATCCCGGAGACGCCGCCGCGCAGCATGGCGCGTGCCACTTGCGGCATGCCGCAAGTGCCCTTGGTGACGCCGAAAACCTTGATGCCCGAAAGCGCGCAGCGGTCCACAACGGTGCGGGCGTTGCGCTCGATGCGGCCAAGGTCGATGGCGACTTGCGGTCCCGACATCCTATCCCCTGTAGACCAGGCCTTGCGGGTCGATCTCCGGCTTGCGGCCGGCGATGAGGTCGGCGAGAAATTTTCCCGAGCCGCACGCCATGGTCCAGCCGACATGGCCGTGGCCGGTGTCGAGGTAAAGGTTGCGGTATTTCGCCTGGCCGATGACCGGCACCGAGTTCGGCATCATCGGCCGCAAACCTGCCCATAGCTCGGCCTTCCTCTCGTCGAAAGCACCGGGGAACAGGTCCTTGCCGGTTCTGAACATGGTGGCGAAGTCGCTGGGTTTGTGGGTGCGGTCGAAGCCGGTGAATTCGGCGGTCGAAGCCAACCGCAATCGATTGCCGAGGCGCGAATAGGCCATCAGCTGATCCTCGTCGGCGCCGCCCATGGTCGGGCCTTTGCTCTCATCCTCCAGCGGAATCGTCGCGGTATAGCCCTTCACCGGATAGACCGGCAGGTCGATGCCGTAGCGCCGGCCGAGCAGGCCGCTCTCCGGCCCCATCGATATGACCACCGCATCGCCGGCGATCGGTCCGGACGAGGTCATCACGGCGCGCACCCGGTCGCCTTCGATGTCGAGGCCCTCGACCGTCGTCCCATAAAGGAATCTCACGCCGAGCTTTTCGGCGGCATAGGCAGCGAGGTTTTCCACGAACTGCCGGGAATCACCGGTCTGGTCGATCGGCGAGTAGACACCGCCGGCGATCTTTTCCTTCACCCCGGCAAGACCTGGTTCAAGCTCGACCAGCCGGTCGCGGCCGACGATCTCGATGGGCAGGCCATGCTCGGCCAGATAGCGGTAATTGTCGGTGCCGGTGTCGAGACTGTGCTGCGAGCGGAAGAAGTAGAGGATGCCCTTCTTGCGCTCGTCATAGTGGATGCCGGTACCGGCGGATATGGCGTTGATGCAGTCGCGCGAATAGAGCGCCAGCCGCAGCTTGACCCGGCTGTTGGCCCGCAGGCGGGCCACCGTGCACTGGCGCAGGAAGCGCAGGCTCCAGGCGAGGAAATAGGGATCGAAGCGCAGCCGCACCTTGATGCCGAGATCATGATTGTAGAGCCCGCGCAGGAACGTCTTGAGTGCCGCCGGCGAGGCCCAGGCGGTGGCGTCACCTGGAGACACCAGCCCGGCATTCGACTGGCTGGTGCCTCGCGCCGGCGCCGCATGACGCTCGATCACGGTGACCTCGTGACCGTCGGCGGCCAGATAGTAGGCTGCCGCCGTACCGACGACGCCGGCTCCAAGCACCGTTATCTTCATGCCATCCCCCAAAGCTCATTGCGGCACCGCGCCTCCACGCTGTGTCGCGAACACTTGCATAGCGCGTCGCCGCGCGCCTTGCGAGCCCTGGGCTTGTGAGCCCCTGGGGAAAGCGCGCTCAGCCCCGCGCGGAGTTCTTGCTGGTCAGGATGCGTTCCCAGGACAGCGCGTCGTTGACGATCTGGTCGAGATCGTCGCGCCGCGGGGTCCAGCCCAGTTCCGACCGGGCGAGATCGGAATTCGCAACCACCGCCGCGGCATCCCCGGGACGCCGGTCGCCCATCCTGACCTCGAAATCATGGCCGAAGGCGCGCCGCACGCTTTCGATCACCTCGAGCACCGAATAACCGTGGCTGTAGCCGCAATTGGCGACGAGGCTGGCGCCCCCGGCGCGCAGCCGCTGCAAAGCCAGGCGATGCGCGGCGGCCAGATCGCTGACGTGGATATAGTCGCGCATGCAGGTGCCGTCCGGCGTCGGATAGTCGGTACCGAAGACCTGCATGAAGGGTCGCTTGCCGAGCGCGGTCTCGCAGGCGACCTTGATCAGATGGGTGGCGCCCGGAGTGGACTGGCCGGTGCGGCCCTTCGGGTCGGCGCCGGCGACGTTGAAATAGCGCAGCGCCGTGTAGCGGATGTCGTGCGCAAGGCCCGCGTCGCGCAGCATCCACTCGCTCATCAGCTTGGACAGGCCATAGGGTGATTCCGGCGCCAGGCGGGCATCCTCGCGCACCGGCTCCAGCCCGGCGCCGCCATAGACGGCGGCTGTCGAGGAGAAGATGAAATTCGGCACGCCTTCGCGGACCGCGGTTTCGATCAGCGTGCGGGTCTTCGAGGTGTTGTTCTCGTAGTAGGCGAGCGGATCGGCTACCGATTCCGGCACCACGATGGAGCCGGCGAAATGGATGATGGCATCGACATGATTGTCCTTGATAATCCCGCCGACCAATTCCTTATCGGCGACATCGCCGACAATCAGCTTTGCCTCCGGCGCCACTGCCCATTCGAAGCCGGTGGAAAGGCGGTCGAGAACGACCACGCTTTCGCCTGCATCCAGCAATTCCCAGACCATATGGCTGCCGATATAGCCGGCGCCGCCTGTCACCAAAACCGTCATCCCAAGTCCTCGCTTACCCAAGATTTATCGGAAACTGTCTCAACAACCGCCTTACTGGAAAGCCCGGCGCATGACCATTAGAACGAGAGGTAACCGGCGTTCACTTGATGTGGCATCATGCGGAAACAAAAGTGATCCACTGAGCGTGTCGTGAAGTGGAATAGGCCACGATCCGTCAACGTTAGGAACAGGTGTGGGGCGTGGCATTTTGACCAAAATGGCCCGGTGGACGGCCAAAAGGCCAATGATTATGATGCCGCGCAAAATTGGGAAGTCGACATGAACTATCAGCGGTTTTTCGAGGAAGCGATCGATCAGCTCCATGCCGAGCGTCGCTACCGCGTCTTCGCCGACCTGGAGCGTATCGCGGGCAAGTTTCCGCGCGCCGTCTGGCGTTCCAACGGCCGCGCCGAGGAAATCACCGTCTGGTGTTCCAACGACTATCTCGGCATGGGCCAGCATCCTGACGTGATCGCCGCATTCCAGAACGCGGCCGGCAAGATGGGATCGGGCGCCGGCGGCACCCGCAACATTTCCGGCACGTCCAACCCGCTGGTCGAGCTCGAGCATGAGCTGGCCGACCTGCACGGCAAGGAAGCCGCCTTGGTCTTCACCTCCGGCTTCGTCTCCAACGAGGCCTCGATCTCGACCATAGCGCGGCTTTTGCCCAATTGCCTGATCATCTCGGACGAACTGAACCATGCCTCGATGATCGAAGGCGTGCGGCGCTCGGGCGCCGAGAAAAAGATCTTCCGCCACAATGACGTCGCGCATCTGGAAAGCCTGCTGCAGACCGCGGGGCGCGAACGCGCCAAGCTGATCGTCTTCGAAAGCGTCTATTCGATGGATGGCGACATCGCGCCGATCAAGGAGATCGTCGAACTCGCCGAACGCTACAACGCCATGACCTATATCGACGAGGTCCATGCCGTCGGCATGTACGGACCGCGCGGCGGCGGCATCACCGAGCGCGAAGGCCTGGCCGACCGCATCGACATCATCGAAGGCACACTGGCCAAGGCGTTCGGCACGCTGGGCGGTTACATCACCGGCACCAGCGCCGTCATCGACGCGGTGCGCTCCTACGCGCCGGGCTTCATCTTCACCACGGCGCTGCCGCCGGCGATCGCCGCGGCGGCCACCACCTCGATCCGTCACCTGAAGCGCTCGCAGGCCGAGCGCGACGCCCAGCAGCAGCAGGCGAGCCGAACCAAGCAGATCCTGTCGGCGGCCGGTCTGCCGGTGATGGAGTCGCCGACACATATCGTGCCGGTGCTGGTTGGCGATCCTGAACTCTGCAAGATGGCGAGCGACCGCCTGCTCGGCGTCCACGGCATCTACATCCAGCCGATCAACTACCCGACGGTGCCACGCGGTACCGAACGGCTGCGTATCACGCCGACGCCGTTCCATTCCGACGCGCTGATCGCCGAACTGCAGGACGCGCTGGTCGAAACCTGGGACGCGCTTGGCATCCCCTACGGTTCGGCGGGACGGCCCTCAGTGACCAAGAGCGACCGCATCATTCCACTGCTGGTGCCCAAGTCGGGCGGCTGAAGCCCGTTTGAAACTCTACTCCGACGGCCAGCTGACGCGGCTTTCAATTCGGGCTTCGTCAGAGTTCAGACAGTCTTCATCCACCTTGCCAGCCGGTTTGCCGCATCCTCGAGCTGGTCGAGGCGTCGGTGGAAGCACAGCCGCAGGAACGCGTCGCCACCGGGCCCGAAGGCGGTGCCGGGCGCCAGGCCGACATTGGCCTTGTCGACGATTTCGAAAGCGGCTGCCCGCGAGTCCGTGATGCCGTCGACGGTGAAGAACAGGTAGAAGGCGCCCTGCGGCACGGTGAAGCGCGCCTTGCCGGTTTCGCCGAGAATACCGCAGACCAGGTCGCGCGCTTGTCTCGCCCGCTCCACCTGTTCGGCGACGAAGGCATCGCCCTCGTCGAGCGCCGCGACCGCGCCGCGCTGCATGAACTGGGCCACGCCCGAGTTCGAATACTGGATCAGGTTCTCGAACACCTGCTGCAGGCTTGGATGCGTCTTGATCCAGCCGACGCGCCAGCCGGTCATCGCCCAGTTCTTGGAGAAGCTGTTGACGAACAGGATGCGGTCTTCCGCCTCCGCGATGTCGAGGAAGGACGGCGCGCGGCCGTGACCATAGTGGAACAGCGAATAGATTTCGTCGGCGATGATCCACAGGCCCTTGGCGCGGGCGAGATTGAGGATCGCCCGCAAGGTCTCGTGATCGGCGGTCCAGCCGGTCGGATTGGACGGCGTGTTGATGAACAACGCCTTCGTGCGCGGTGTGACCGCCGCCGCTATTTTCTCGACGTCGCATGACCAGCCATTTCCGGAATGGTCGAGCCTGACCGGCACCGGCACGGCACCCGCGATGGCGGCGGCGGCGTCGAAATTCGGCCATGCTGGCGACAGGTAGATCACCTCGTCGCCGGCTCCCGCAAGCGCGTCGAGCGCCAGCTGGATGGCATGCATGCCGGAGCCGGTGACGATGAATTGCTCCTCGGCGAAGGTCTTGGCGAAGTGCCTTTCGTAGTAGCGTGCCAGCGCCTGCCTGAGATCGGGAATGCCCCTCTGCCAGGTGTAGAACGTCTCACCGCCGGCCAGCGCCTTCGACGCCGCATCGGTGATGAAGGACGGCGTCGGCAGGTCGCCCTCGCCGGCCCAAAGCGGGATCAGGCCTTCGCGCAATCTGCCATAGTTGACGACGGCGACGATACCGCTTTCGGGCGCGGCCAGGGCCTCGGGGCGCAGGGTCTGGATCAAGGTCATGGGCAGGTCCATTGTCTCGGGGCGTTCGGAGGTGCTGTTTACCAGATGCGAAAACAGAAAACCCCGGCCGCGAACGACCGGGGTTTTGGTCCAGAAGAACCCTATCCGTCTATCGCCTGGCCAGCAGATCGCGGATTTCGGTCAAAAGCTGCACATCGGCCGGCGGTGGCGCGGCCGCTGGCGCGGGCTTTTCCCTTTCCAGGCGCCTGCGCATGTTGTTCACGGCCTTGACCATGAGGAAGATGATGAAGGCTAGGATGATGAAATTCAGCACCACGGTGATGAAGCTGCCATAGGCAAAAACAGCACCTTGCTTTTTGGCTTCCGCCAGCGAGGTGGCGTTGACGGCCGAGGAAAGCCCAAAGAAGTAGTTGTTGAAGTCCAAGCCGCCGAAGATCGCTCCGACGATCGGCATGATGATGTCGTTGACCAGGGAATCGACGATCTTGCCGAAGGCAGCGCCGATGATGACGCCGACGGCCAAGTCCATCACATTGCCCTTGGAAATGAATTCCTGGAATTCTTTCAGCATTCGACCCTCCTTATCATGGCGGGCCGCGCAGCCGTCCCATCCCGGAAGCACCGCCCCGGCGACACCATAACAAAAACCTCAAGTTGCAACATGGGCAAAAAGGAGAAAACAACCGGTTTCGCCTTACCCTGCGTTACCTCTTTGAAATCAGGTGCCCAAAGCCGTGATGGACTTGACGCCCAAGCTGTGATTGCGTCTGACCCGGCCAGGTGAAAATCGGCACAGGGAGGATCTTGCCGGCGTGCAGGGCTTGTTCATCGTCATCATCGCGATCGCCTATGTGACGCTGCTGTTCGCCATCGCCAGCCTGGGCGACCGCCGATCGGCCTTGTCAGGGCCCAGCAGGGCGCGACCTTTCATCTATGCGCTCAGTCTTGCCATTTACTGCACGTCCTGGACCTTCTTCGGCTCGGTCGGCCTTTCCTCCGAACGCGGCCTCGAGTTCCTCGGCATCTATACCGGCCCGGTGCTGGTGTTCGTGTTCGGCTTTCCCTTGCTCAACCGCATCGTGCGGCTGGCCAAGACCGAGAAGATCACTTCGGTCGCCGACTTCCTCGGCGCCCGCTACGGCAAGAGCTTCACCGTGGCAGCCATCGCCACGCTGATCGCCACGATCGGCGCCGTGCCCTATATCGCGCTGCAATTGAAGGCGATCTCCGGCTCGGTCAGCCTGATGGTCGAGCATTATACGGGCTCGCCGCCGTCCTTCGATCCGTTCGTCAGCGACATCTCGCTGGTCGTCGCCATGCTGCTTGCGCTGTTCGCGGTCCTGTTCGGCACGCGCCACGCCGATGCCACCGAACACCAGGATGGGCTGGTGCTGGCGGTGGCGGTGGAGACCGTGGTCAAGCTCGCCGCCTTCCTGGCCATCGGCCTGATGGTCACCTTCCTGATCTTCGGCGGCCCCGGCGACATGTTCGACCGGCTGGCCGAGAATGGCCAGGTGCGGCAGGCAATGGGCTATTCGACATCGCTGGCCACCTGGCTGGTGCTGACGTGCCTGAGCGGCTTCGCCATCATCCTTTTGCCGCGGCAGTTCTACGTCACCATCGTCGAGAACCGCAGCGAGGCCGAACTGCGCACCGCGACCTGGGTGTTCCCGCTGTATCTCGTGGCGATCAACCTGTTCGTGCTGCCGATCGCCTTTGCCGGCCTGACGCTGGTCGGCGCGAGGACGAGCAGCGACCTTTACGTGCTGTCGCTGCCGCTGTTCAGCGGCCACGATTTCCTGGCCATGGCCGCCTTCATCGGCGGCTTGTCGGCGGCAACCGCCATGGTCATCGTGGAGAGCGTGGCGCTGTCGATCATGATCTCCAACGACCTGATCATCCCGCTGTTCGTGCGCCGGCTGTTGCGGACGACCACCTCCGAGAACGAGGATTGGTCGACGCTCATCCTCAATGTGCGGCGGGCGTCGATCTTCATCCTTTTGTTCATCGCCTTTCTCTATTATCGCGAGAGCACCAACAGCGCCCGGCTGTCCTCGATCGGCCTGATGTCCTTCGCCGCGATCGCGCAGTTCGCCCCTGCCCTGGTTGGTGGGCTGATCTGGCGCGGCGCCAATGGCCGGGGTGCGGCACTCGGCATGGTCGCCGGCATCCTGGTCTGGGGCTATACGCTGCTGGTCCCGTCGCTCGTCGCGCCCGATACAGGCATCATCGTCCACGGACTGTTCGGCTTCGAGGCACTGCGGCCGCAGGCACTGTTCGGCACCGTCGCCGAGCCGCTGAACCACGGCGTGCTGTGGAGCCTTTCGGTCAACGCGCTGTTTTTCGTCTTCGGGTCACTGTCGCGCGCGTCGGTACCGCTGGAGCGCATCCAGGCATCGATCTTCGTGCCGCGTGAAGCCGGACCGATGCCGAGCCTGCGCCGCTTCCGCACCGCCATCACCGTCAATGACCTCAAGGATACGATCGCACGCTATCTCGGCGTCGAACGCACCGAGCGATCGTTTCAATCCTTCGAGAAGAGCAACGGTACCTCGCTGCATGGCAACGAGCAGGCCAGCATGGACGTCATCCGCTTTTCCGAGCAGCTATTGGCCAGCGCCGTCGGCTCCTCCTCGGCACGGTTGATCCTGTCGCTGCTGTTCCGGCGCCACGACCGCGAATCTCGCGACGCCTTCCGCCTGCTCGACGACGCCACGGAAGCGCTGCAGCACAACCGCGACCTGCTGCAGATCGCGCTCGACCAGATGGAGCAAGGCATTACCGTCTTCGACCGCGATTTCCGGCTGATCTGCTGGAACCGCCAGTACCGGGCGCTGTTCGACCTGCCCGACGAGATGGGCCAGGTCGGCGTTTCGCTCGACCAGATCCTTCGCCATCTGGCCGAGCGCGGCGACATTCCCGCCGACCAGCGCGTGACGATGCTCAACCGGCTGACCAGCTTCGTCAGCCCCTGGCAGATGGAGCTGAAGACCAGCGGCCGCATCCTCGAACTGCGCTCCAACCCGATGCCTGACGGCGGCATCGTCGCCACCTATGCCGACATTTCCGGCCGCGTCGAACAGGATCTCGCGCTGAAAAGCGCCAATGAATCACTGGAGCAGCGCGTCAAGACCCGCACCATCGAACTGACTGGGGTCAACGAGGAATTGACCCGGGTCAACGAGGAACTGGCGCAGGCCCAGATGCTCGCCGAGGAGGCCAATCTCGGCAAGACGCGCTTCCTTGCCGCCGCCGGTCACGACATCCTGCAGCCCTTGAACGCCGCCCGGCTCTATTGCTCCTCGCTGATCGAGAAGGCCGGCAAGGGTCCGGCCGGCAAGGCGGCCATCAACATCGAATCCTCGCTGGAATCGGTCGAGACCATTCTCGGCGCCGTGCTCGACATTTCGCGCCTCGATGCCGGCGCCATGAAGCCGGACGATACCGCCTTCAACCTCGACGGCCTGCTCAGCCAGATCGGCAATGATTTTCGACCGATGGCCGCAGCAAAGAAGCTCGAGCTGACCATCATTGCGTCCTCACTGACCGTGATGACGGACCGCAACCTTTTGCGCCGCCTGATCCAGAACCTAGTTTCCAATGCCATCAAGTACACCCGCCAGGGCCGCATCCTGGTCGGCGTGCGGCGGCGCGGCGAACTGGCGGAAATCCAGATCATCGACACCGGCATTGGCATCGCCGGTGACAAGCTGAACACCGTCTTCCATGAGTTTACCCGACTGGACGAAGGCGCACGCGAAGCAGAAGGTCTTGGTCTTGGCCTGTCCATCGTCGACCGCATCGCCAGGGTGTTGCGGCTTGAGATCCGTATCTTCTCCAACCCGGGCAAGGGCACGCGCTTTTCCGTCATCCTGCCCGTGGCGGCCGCGCAGGTGCCGCGACGCGAGGTCGAGACCAGGGCGCCGGCCCGCGCGGCGGCTTCGCTCTCCGGCCTGCATGTGCTGTGCATCGACAATGACATCCGTATCCTCGAGGGCATGCGGCTGCTGCTCGAGGGCTGGGGCTGCAATGTCGCCACGGTGACCGGCTCGGAGGATCTGGAGAGGGCCGCGATCGACCGTCCGGACATCGTGCTTGCCGACTACCATCTCGACCGCGAAACCGGTCTCGATATCATTATCAGGCTGCGAGCCACCCACGGCGACGACCTGCCGGCCGTGCTGGTCACGGCCGACCGTTCCAACGAGGTACGAGCAGCCGCGGCAGGCCTCGACATCCCGATGATCAACAAGCCGTTGAAGCCGGCGGTGCTGCGTTCGATGATGGCCAGGTTCAGGCCGATGGTGCGGGCGGCGGAGTGACGTCGAAGCGCCTGAATCAGGCCTGGTGCTCCAGGGTTTCGAGATAGGCGCAGAACATGTCGGCGAGCGCATCGGAACAGGTCGATGCGGCGAGCCGAAGTTAAAAGTTCCGACTGAGCCAAGCAGCCGGCACTCAGCCCGCCGGCTGCAGCGGGTCGCTGCCTATCTTGGACAGCAGGATCACCGCCTGGGTGCGACTGTCGACGCCGAGCTTTTGCAATATGGCCGAGACATGCGCCTTGATCGTCGCCTCGGAGACGCCGAGTTCATAAGCGATCTGCTTGTTGAGCAGGCCCTCGGCCAGCATGCCGAGCACGCGGGTCTGCTGCGGGGTCAACGTCTGCAATCGTTTGATCAGGTCCGATATTTCGGGATCGCGTTCGACGCCGAGATCGACGCCGACAGGTGCCGCGATATCGCCGGCAAGCACCGACTGCACGGCGCCGCGGATTTCCTCCATGCTGGCCGACTTGGAGATGAAACCGGAGGCGCCGAGATCGAGTGCGCGCCGTATGGTCGCCGGGTCGTCATGCGCCGACACCACGACCAGCGGCACCGCAGGATGGATACCGCGCAACGAGATCAGGCCGGAGAGGCCGCTGGCGCCGGGCATCGACAGGTCGAGCAGCACCAGATCGACATCTTCATTGGCCACGACCAGCGCCTTGGCGCTTTCGAAATCACCGGCCTCATGGATGGCGGCGACATTGCCGATGCCGGCAAGCGCCTCGCGCAGCGCGCCGCGAAACAGCGGATGATCGTCGGCGATCACGAAAGAATAGCCTGACGGCAAATGTCCCTCCCCGAATCCCCGATTTACTGCTTTTTGCGGGATCAGTTGGACGATTATGAGGGGCTGCGCACTGTTTTCAAGCGGCAAAGCCAGCGCGCCGCGTTTTCCCTCGTCTATGGCGCTCAGGTCTTCTGCGAGTTGGGCCGGGCGCCGTCGCCGCTGTCCTTGTCCATATCCTTGACGATGCCCATGAAGCTCTTCAGGAAGCGCTCCATGTAGCTCATCGTCGTGTTGAAATCCTCCTCGCTCGGCAGTTTCGATTCGAGACGGGCGGAGAGCGAATTCTCCAGCTTGGTGACGCGCTCGTCCATCGCCTTCATCGAGGCCTGCAAGCGATCGACCTCGTCCTGATAGGCGGCGCGTTCGTCGGCCGCCATCTTGCAGACGAGCTGGCCCGAACGCTCCTCGCAGATCGACATCGCGCCGGTCTGCGTATCCATGCGGATATAGCCGGTGGCCGATTTTTCCAGCCGGTAGCGGTCCGTTTCTTCCGAATAAGCTGAAGCGGCGACCAGCGAAACGAGCGCGGCGGGGATCAAGATTTGCTGCAGACGCATGTTGTCCTCCATGGCCAAGGCCTCAAATATCGCATGTTTGCGCCGGAAATGGGGAAGACCCTTGGCCTGGCCTTCCCCGCGCGACTGGTTCGGATTATAGCGCAACCATGTCACAGATTATCTACAAGATAACTCCGCAAGCGCCTTGGCGCGAGGCCGAAGCCAAAGGCCGCTTCGCCGGAGCGCCGATCGACACCGCCGACGGCTTCATCCATTTTTCGACGGCGGCGCAGGCCAGGGAAACCGCGGCAAAGCATTTCCAGGGCCAGACCGACCTTCTGCTGGTCGCCGTCGACGGAAACCGCCTGGGTGATGCGCTGAAATACGAAATCTCGCGCGGCGGCGCGCTGTTTCCGCACCTCTACGGCGTGCTTGACCTGAAAGCGGTGCTCTGGGTCAAGCCGCTGCCGCTTGGGGCCGACGGTACCCACCAGTTCCCAACCCTGGAGGGGTAATGAGCGTGCTCGACCGGATCGGCCAGAAACTGCTGTTCACCTTCGATCCGGAAACCGCGCATGGCTTGTCGATCGCGGCACTGCGCTGCGGCCTGCCGGGCGGTGCGCGGACGGTACGCGATACGAGGCTGAAGGTCAGCCTTTGCGGTCTCGATTTCCCGAACCCACTTGGCATGGCGGCTGGCTACGACAAGAACGCCGAAGTACCCGACGCGCTGCTTGGCCTCGGCTTTGGCTTTGCCGAAGTCGGCACGGTGACGCCGCTGCCGCAGGCCGGCAACCCGAAGCCGCGCATCTTCCGGCTGACATCGGATGAAGCTGTCATCAACCGGCTGGGCTTCAACAACGAGGGCCATGCGGCCGCCGAAAAAAGGCTTGTGGCGCGCTTGGGGCGCGGCGGCATCGTCGGCGTCAACATTGGTGCCAACAAGGACAGCACCGACCGCGTCGGCGACTATGAGAGCGGCGTTTCCCGCTTTGCTCCTTATGCCAGCTATCTCACCGTCAACATTTCCTCGCCCAATACACCAGGCCTGCGCACCATGCAGGCGCGCGAGCAGCTCGGCGAATTATTGTCCCGAGTCAGGGCCGCGCGCATTGCAGCGTCCGCGCAGCCGCCGATCTTCCTCAAGATCGCGCCTGATCTGGTCGAGGCCGAACTGGAGGATATCGCCGCCGAGGTCATCGAAAAGCAGATCGACGGCATCATCGTTTCCAACACAACCATTTCCCGCCCGGCGCTACGCAGCAACGATGCCGCGCGGGAGACAGGCGGGCTTTCGGGAAAGCCGCTATTCGAGCGCTCGACCATCGTGCTGGCCAGGATGCGCAAGCTGCTCGGGCCCGAAATGGCCATCATCGGTGTCGGCGGTGTCAACTCAATGGAGACGGCTCTGGAAAAGATCCGCGCCGGCGCCGATCTCGTCCAGCTCTACACCGGCATGATCTATGGCGGACCGGCGCTGCCGGGCCGGATCGTCGCCGGGATGGCACGTTTTGCCGAAACGGAAAAACTCAAGTCGATGCGCGAGTTGCGCGACAGCCATCTCGACCGATGGGCGTCGAAGCCGCTCAGCTGAACGCGGTTTGCATCCGCAGCCGCAGAATTGTCAGCAGGCTCAATCCCCGCACCAGCAGAAAGACGTGCAGCGCCGCCCACAGGCCGCGATTGCCGAAGGTGGGCGCCAGCGTGATCAGCGCGGCGGCAAAGGCGAGGAATGACAAGAGCATCATGTTACGCATGTCGCGCGACCAGGTGGCGCCGATGAAGACACCATCCATCTGGAAGGCGAGCACGCCGCTCAGCGCAGTGAAGGCGGCCCAAGGCAGGTAGGTATCGGCCACTGCGCGGACCTCCTGCGACGTCGTTACGACGGCGATCAGGTTGGTGCCGGCCATGAGCAGCACCAGCGTCGCGGCACCGGCCAGACCAAGGCCCCAGAACAGGGTCAGCCGCACCGCCTGCCGGAAAGGCTGTTCGGCGCGCGCGCCGACGGCGCGGCCGGCGAGTTGTTCGGCGGCGGTGGCGAACCCGTCGAGGAAATAGCCGGCGACGAGAAAGAAGTTCATCAGCACCGCATTGGCGGCCAGCGTCACCGTGCCGAACTGCGCGCCCTGGCGGGTGAACAGCGCGAAGGCGGCGAGCAGCGAGAACGAGCGGATCATGATGTCGCGGTTGAGCGACAGCATGCGCAGGAAGGCGCCCATATCGAGCAGGCGCTGCCGAGGCAAGGGCGGGGTGGATCGGAACCGGCGAACCACGATCGCGAGACCAAGCAGCATGGCGAGGAATTCGCCGGTGACGGTTGCCCAGGCGACGCCGGAAACACCCCAGCCGAGCTCAAGGCCGAGCAGGAAGCACAGCGCGATATTGGTGCCGTTCAGCACCAGTTGGAGGATCAAGCCGAGCCCGCCCTCGCCGCGCCCCAGCACGTAGCCGAGGATGGCGTAGTTGATCAGCGAGAACGGGGCGGCAAGCAGCCTGATCCTGATATAGACACCCATCGCGTCGCTGACGCGTGGCCCGGCGTCCATGAACCGCTGGCCGCCAACGGCGATGAGTGGTGAAAGCGCTGCCAGCACGACGCCGGCAACGACCGCGATCAGCACGGCACGCCAGAACACCGCCTGTTCCTCCAGCGCGTCGCCACGCCCGAAGGCCTGGGCGACGAGACCGGTGGTGCCCGAACGCAGAAAATTGAAGGTGGTGAAGACGACGTCGAAAGCCAGCGCGCCGGCGGCCAGGCCGCCAAGCAAGGCGGCGTCACCGAACTGGCCGACAACAGCCGTGTCGACGAGGCCGAGCAGCGGCGTCGTGAGATAGGCGAGCGTCATCGGCACGGCGATGGCAAGCACCGACCGGTTGGTGACGGAAAATACTTTGGTGTCGGCTGGGATGGCGCCCTTGTCCAAAGGATTGCTGCCTTGCTGATTTGCGGCTTGATCGGGGAACCGATGTGCCCCATTTTCCGGCCGCCGCGCAATCGCCCTTCCGCGGCGGCCAACCGAAATCCCGCTCTGGCGCGAAACCGTCCGATCCAGTTCATGCCCCTGCAGATCGTCCACCATCCCGACTACGACGCCGGCTTCGCGACCAGCCATCGCTTTCCGATGAGCAAATATCCGCTGCTGATGGAGGCCTTGCGAGCACGCGGCCTGGCCGGAGCCGGGGCGCTCAACACAGCCGAACCCGCGCCTGCGTCGTGGCTTAAGCTCGCCCATGCGACAGATTATGTCGAGCAGGTTCTCGGTTGTTCGGTCCCGGAAAAAATCGAGCGCGAGATCGGCTTTCCGGTCGGCCCGCGCGTCTCGTTGCGCGCGCAGCTTGCCGCCGGTGGCACGGTGGCGGCGGCGCGGCTTGCCCTGCGTCACGGCATCGCCTGCAACACCGCCGGCGGCAGCCATCACGCGCGGCGCGCGCAAGGCGCCGGCTTCTGCACTTTCAACGACGTCGCCGTCGCCTCGCTGGTGCTGCTTGAGGAGGGCGCGGCACACAGTATCCTGGTGGTCGATCTCGACGTGCACCAGGGCGACGGCACGGCGGATATTCTGGGCGACGAGCCGCGCGCCTTTACCTTCTCCATGCATGGCGAGCGCAACTACCCCGCGCGCAAGATCGCCTCCGACCTCGACGTCGCCCTGCCCGACGGCACGGGCGACGCCGCCTATGTCGAAAGGCTCGATACCATCCTGCTGGAGCTGTCGGCCCAGGCGCGTTGGGACATCGTCTTCTACAATGCCGGCGTCGACGTCCATGCCGAGGACCGGCTCGGCAGGCTGTCGCTTTCCGACAAAGGCCTGCGCGCCCGCGACAAGATGGTCATCGGCCATTTCCGGGCGCTCGGCATTCCCGTCTGCGGTGTCATCGGCGGCGGCTATTCCACCGATGTGCCGGCACTTGCCGCGCGCCACGCCATCTTGTTCGAGGTCGCATCGGACTATGCCTGAAGGTCACTTCCGGTAGTTGGCGATCCTGAGCAGGATGAAGGCTGGCACGACGATCGCGGCACCGAGCAGGATGTAGCCGAGGAAACGGTCGATGGCGTGGAAGCCGAGATTCCATAGATCAATGAAGAACTTCTGGATGACGTAGAACACGTCCATCGGCGACCAACCGAAAGCGTTCATAACCAGGCCGACGAGAAAGGATACCACTAGCAGCTTCAGAATAATCCTGAGCGGCGAGTCGCCGAGAAAGCGCGTCAGTACGGACAAGGCCGTCTCCCGATTGAGATGCCCCGACTCATGGGCACGGCGCAGAGATACGTGCTTGGCGGCCATCCATCAAGCCGCCAGGGGCCGGTGCGGGGGAATTGATAAGCCGCGGCAGATGTTGGGCGCCATCGGGAGGGCGCTCTGCCCTGCCACAGCTGGTGAAAGCCGGATCCTGCCGGGCTCATGGCGCGGTGCCCGCATCCGCATGGAACTGCCAGTTCGTTCGTGACACGTGCCATCGGCGCCGCCAAAAGCGTGGCGGCCGCGCGACCCCGGCTTACCTGTTTTCTGTTTTCTAACCAATTGCCGCTATTGCCATTCCAAAGCGGGAGCCAGGCTTTGGTGGGAACGGGAAAAATCGGCGCGCACCGCGCACCCATGTTGTCGGTGGTCGTGCCTTGCTACAATGAGCGCGACGGCGTGGCGGAGCTTCATCGACGCGTCAGCGCGGCATGCCTCGAGCAAAGCCTCTCCTACGAGGTCGTGCTCGTCATCGATGGAGCGACCGACGGAACCCGTGAGGCCGTTTTCGAACTGGCCGAAAAGGACGACCATGTGGTCGCCATCGACCTTGCCCGCAACTACGGCCATCAGATCGCCTTGAGCGCCGGGCTGGAATTCTGCCGCGGCCAACGCATCCTCATTCTCGACGCCGACCTTCAGGACCCGCCCGAACTGCTTGGCGCGATGATGGCGAAGATGGATGAAGGCTTCGACGTCGTCTACGGCCAAAGGGTGAAACGGGAGGGCGAAAGCTGGTTCAAGCTGGCCTCCGCCTCGATGTTCTACCGTCTGCTCGGCCGGATGGTCGATGTCGAGATCGCGCCGGACTCCGGAGATTTCCGGCTGATGAGCCGGCGCGCGCTGGACCATCTGATCGCGATGCCCGAACGCTACAGGTTCATTCGCGGCATGGTGAGCTGGATCGGGCTGAGGCAGGTCGCCTTTCCCTATGAACGGCAGCGGCGCTTTGCCGGCGCAACGCACTACCCGCTGAAGAAGATGGTTCTTCTGGCGGTCGACGCTATGACCAGCTTTTCGATCGTGCCTTTGCGCTTCGCTTCGCTGCTGGGCATGATGTTCGGCCTGCTCGGCCTGGTCGTGCTTGGCTATACGCTGTTCGAATGGTCTATCGGCAATGTTCTGCCGGGCTGGACGAGCCTTGCCGCGATCATGCTTATCCTGGGCAGCGTCCAGCTTCTGGTGCTGGGCATTTTCGGCGAGTATCTCGGCCGCATGTACATGGAGACGAAGCGGCGACCGCTTTATTTCGTCAACGAAATCGTTTCACGAAGCCAGGCGGCGGCCGAGGACCAGGACCTGCCGGTCCACCGCCTCCAGGAAATAGTGAAACGGGCGGCGCGTCGTTGAGGTAGGGTCGACCGTGGGTAACGGGAACGCCATGGGCGGGATATGGTCGGCTGTTCCGGCCGGCTTTTCGCGGATGCTGCGGTTTGGCGCGGTCGGGCTGCTCAACACGGCGCTGGGCTATTGTCTTATCCTGGCCGGGCTGAAGCTGGGCCTTGGCGACATCGCCGCCAACATGACCGGCTATGCCGGCGGTCTTGTCCTTGGCTTCTTCCTCAACCGCCGCTGGACCTTCGGCCGTGCAGGCGGTTTTCGCTCCGGCACGGCGGTGCGGTATGCGCTTGCCTTCGTTGTGGCTTATACCGCAAATCTGACGATAGTGGTCGCCGCCATGTCCGCCGGCGTCGTCGAAAATCCGTTTGTCCACCTGGCGGGAAACTGCCTCTACTCGGTCCTCTTCTATCTCGGCTCGGTCCGTTTCGTCTTCGTCGGCGCGGCAAAGGACACTGTCTTGGTCGCGATCGACATGAAGTCCGCTGGAGCGGCGACATGAACAAGGTCGAGGCAATCGTTCCAGTGTTCTCGCCGCTCGAGGACGCACAGCGCGCCAGGCTGATATTCTGCCTCATCGGCGCGGGTGTCATGGCGACGGTTCTGGCAACCTTTGCCAGCGCAACCCTGCAGGACCCCGACAGCTGGTGGCATGTCAAAGTGGGGCTGGATTTCCTGGCAAACGGGACGCTTCCGACCGTCGACACCTATTCCTACACCTTCGCCGGCCAACCGTGGATCGCCAAGGAATGGCTGGGGCAGGTTCTGCTGGCCCTTGCCTACAGCGCGGGTGGCTGGAACGGCGTGGTCACGCTGATCATCGGCACGATCTGTCTCGCGGTCTTCCTGTCGGGATGGTTCCTCAGCGCGCACCTGAAACCGGTCCTGGCCGTAGCGCTGGCATTCGTCGCGGCGTTCCTGATCAGCCCGATCTATACGGCGCGCCCGCACGTCTTCACCTTGCCGATCATCGTCGTCTGGACGACGATGCTGTTTCGTGCCGCGCAGGACGAGAAGGCGCCGCCGCTCTGGCTGCTCGGCCTGGTCGTATTGTGGGCGAACCTGCATGCCACGTTCACCCTGAGCTTCATCATCGCCGGCTTCGCCGGCCTCGATCTCCTGGCGCGCACCGGCCTGTCGAAACCCGCACTTTTGGCGAAGTGGGTGGCGTTTGGCCTGCTCTGTCCGTTGGTCAGCCTGATACACCCTTATGGCGTGCAGGCCATCCTGGCCACGCTCACCGTCGCCTATGGCAATGAGGCGGTGCCGCTGATCCTGGAGTGGCGGCCGTTCAATGCCCAGGAACAGGTCCTCCAGGAAGCCGCGATACTGCTGGCCTTTTTCGGGCTTCTGACATCGAGGCTACGGATCGGCTGGGCGAAGGCGTTGTTCATCGTCTTCACCTTGCACGTCTACCTTTCGCATCTGCGGTTCGTCTATCTGTTCTTCCTGCTTGTTCCCCTGGTGGTCGCGGTCGAGGTCGCGCGCCAATATCCCGCCTTGTCCGCAGGCGCCTGGCTGAAAGAAGAGCGCGACGGACTGGAAAAATTCTTCGCCAGCCGGTTCCATCTGCTCCGCGGCGCGACGGCGGTGTCGCTGGTCGTTGCGATGCTTGCGCTCAACAACGCCGCCTACCAGGTCGCGCCGAGCCCAAAGACATCAGCCAGCGGCGCCCTTGCGTTCGCCAGGGATCACCACCTCGCAGGCAATGTGCTGAATTCCTACAATTTCGGCGGCACATTGATTTTCCACGACATCAAGACCTATGTCGACGGCAGGACGGACCAGCTGTTCCTGGGCGGGTTCACGAAAGCGGATGAGGCGACGGGGCAGACCGGCGGAAAACCACTGCTCGAGGCGCAGTTGAAGAAATACGCCATCGGCTGGGCACTGCTTACAGCCGCGGATACCCGCATCCCCTTCTTCGCCGAGTTGGGCTGGAAGCGGGCCTATGCCGATGACCATGCCGTGATCTACCTGCCGGCAACCTGACCGGCCGCTTCCAAACCGGCTGCGCCGGCGTCCAAAGCATGGCGTTCCGGCTTGACACTCATGTTGCAGTGCAGCAAAATCGTTTCGCAGAGGAGAGCCTGTGAACCCCACGGCGTCACGATTTTTCGCACAACCAAGGCATCGTCGCATGAGCGGCGTGGCATGCTTCGCACGAGATCGGCGGGCCGCGAGCCGCGGACTGTCCGAATGAACTACAGGCGCGACATCGACGGCCTGCGGGCCGTTGCCGTGCTGCCCGTGGTGCTCTTTCATTTTGGCGTGTCCGCCATCCCAGGGGGATTCACCGGCGTCGATATTTTCTTTGTCATATCGGGCTATCTGATCAGCGGCAGCTTGCTGGATGATCTCGAGCGCGGCCAGTTTTCGATAGGCCGCTTCTACTGGCGCCGCGCACGGCGCATCCTGCCGGCGCTGACCTTCGTCATCCTGCTTGCAAGCATCGCGGCATGGTTCATCCTCCTGCCGTCGGACCTGCACGAGTTCAGCCTCAGCGTGATCGCTGCCTCGACCTTCTGGTCGAACATCTATTTCTGGAAGACGACGAACTATTTTTCGATCGACGCCGAACTGCGGCCGCTGCTGCACACATGGTCGCTTTCGGTCGAGGAACAGTACTACATCTTCGCGCCGATCCTGGTTTATCTGATCTATCGCTATGCCTCGAAGCGCTGGCTGACGATACTTCTGCCCATCACCATCGGCAGTTTTGCCTTGGCGGTGATGGCGACCACGCTGGCGCCGACCGCCGGCTTCTACCTGCTGCCGACACGCATCTGGGAACTGGCGCTGGGCGCCATGCTGATGCTGAAAAGGCCGCCGCCACTTGCCAGCCGGCCGGCGACGGAACTGATCGGCTTGGCCGGCTTTGCACTGCTCGGCTTCGGCTTCCTGACGATCTCGGAGAGCGACCCGTTTCCGGGCTATAACGCCCTGTTTCCCTGCGTCGGAACGGCCCTGCTGATCTATGCGGGCCAGAACCATGCGAACCGACCCGTGCCCCTCGCCACGCGTGTGCTTCAGTTCGCCCCGATGGTCTGGATCGGCCTCATCTCCTATTCGCTCTACCTTGTTCACTGGCCGATCAACTCCTTCGTCCACTACCTCTCGCTGAAGGCCATCTCGGTGCCGATGATCGTCGCGATGACGGTGGCCAGCGTCGCCCTGGCGACCTTCTCGTGGAAATATGTCGAGCAGCCTTTCCGGCGGAAGCGGGCCTTCACCGCCCCGTTGCCGATCTTCGCCTTTTCGGCGACGGCGATCGCCCTGCTGTGTGTCGGCGGTCTGGCCGGTGTGCTGGGCAAGGGCTTTCCGCAGCGGTTCCCGGATTTCTCGACGCAACGGATCCTGGTGGGCGACTGGCGCAACGGTGTCTGCTTCAATGAGGGTGCGAGCCGGATCGAGGATTGGAACCTTGCCGACTGCACGCGCACGCACGGCTTTGCCACCAATGTGCTGCTGTGGGGCGATTCCTTCGCGGCTCACTACGTATCGGGCCTGGAAGCCAACGCGCAGAAAATCCAGGCCAACGTCGTCCAATATACCTATGCCGGCTGCCCACCCAACCTGAGCTATTTTTCCTATGCCCGGCCGGCCTGCACCCGCTTCAACGAACGGGCGCTGTCGATCATCCGCGATGCCAACATCCAGGCGGTGATCCTGAGCGGTCGATGGACCGACTACCAGGCCAGGGGCTTCGACGGCCTGCAGACGACGATCGACCGGCTGCGCGACATGGGTGTCAAGGTCTATGTCATCGGCCAGTCTCCGGAGTTCATCGCCGACGTCCAGAAGATCGCTTTCTTTGCAAAACACGAGGGCGCCGCGAATACATCCTGGCCGATGGCCATGGATCCCGACATCAACAAGCAGGTGCAACTCTTCGCCAACGGCGCGACCTTCATCGACCCGCTCACCTATCTGTGCGACGCCACCGGTTGCTCCTATGCGGATGCCGGCAGCAAGCAGTTTCTCTATTTCGACTATGGCCATTTCTCTTCCGCCGGCGCGACGCTGGCCATCTCGAAATACTGGCCGAGCTTCGCCGCCGGCGGCGAAGTCGCAAAGGCCAGGGAACCAACGCCGACCGTCACCGGTGAGCTGGCGAAGCCCGCCTTGTGAGACCGGTTTGCGATTGCCCGAGGCCATGCCGTCATGATAACGAGGCTGCAGCGCGGGTATGATGTAATGGTAGCCTGTCAGCTTCCCAAGCTGAACGCGCGGGTTCGATTCCCGCTACCCGCTCCAGCTTGATGCGAAAAGCCGATTGCCTAGCCCGGCCCCTGTCCGATTGGCAGCACTATCGGGATTCGCCTAGGCCTGTCCGGTTAGCATCTGCTTCTTGAGGAGGAACCGGGCGAGATTGTTGATGTTCCGCGGCGCCACCTTCCTGGGCAGATGCGCCAGCAAGTCTTCCGATTTGACGTCGTTGCGGAACCGCTCCGCCCAATCTTCGGTGAGATCGTCCCGCTGCAGGCGTAAATTCGTTTCGAACTCTCCGTCCGGCATTTCAACCGACAACTGCCGGGCCACCGACGCAACGTACGGCCGAGGATCGTCCAACAAATCCTCATAAAAAAAGTGATCGTATGCCAGGTCGGCCAGCCGCAGGTAAGCTTCCCAGAAGGCATAGCTCTGCTCGATCAGGAAATAGGCCTGGCAGATGCCGGCGAAGTCGTATCGCGGAACCAGATCGGCGCCGTCCATCGTACTTTTCCAGTGCCCCGACGCCTTTGCCCGGCAATAGGAAATCGCCTGGCGAAGGCGGTCCCGCCGCTCCAACAGGACCAAGCCCATGGCATGGCGCCGGCTGCATTCAGCGAGGAAGTCAACTCCATATCTGGCCTGCGACCAGTGAAGATGCCGCGGAAACAGTTTCACGGCGAACGTGCCGTTTGCGGTTCCGCCGCGATCGATCACGGCGGACATCAGGTCATCGAAGGATTTCGGCTTGCACCCCAGATTGGCCGTATCGAGCCACTCGGCCGACTTGCCCAACAATCCCGTGCTGTTCGTGAGACTGCCAAGCCATTCGGAGCCGCTGCGGGCTTCGGTCAGTATGGCGACGCCCTTCATGCGTGCCGCTTCTCCGCGGCACGCATGATCTTGATTGCAGAATGCCGTTCTTCTTGGTGGTCCCTCGGCATGGTCAAAGCTCCGCTTTAAACAGGCTTCAACGGACAAAGGCTCATATGGTTCCGCCGATTCGGCGGCAGCTAGGCAAAAGTGCGAGTCCCAAACACGTTACAGTTGGGTAATCAACGCCGGACTTGAAGAGCCTGAACACAGGTGCCGGCCACCTGCGGTGGCCGGCTTATGCGTCAGCAAGAAGAGATTACAGCCATACGCGGAGCCAGACGCGCTCGCGCCAGCAGCGGGTACGGCGGCGGCCATGGCGCCAGTAGCTGCGGCAAACTCGTCTCCAGCCGCGGCGACGCCCGTGGCGACGACGCCAGTAGCCATCGTGGCCATGATGGCGGCGAAAATGCCAGTCGCGATGCGAGACCTGCTCTACCTCGACCGCTTCATCCCCTTCGAAGACAGCCGGATCCGGCTTGTCCAGTTCATCGAGAATTCCGTTTCCCTGGGGAACACCGGCTACCGCGCGGCCGGGTCCGGCCACGCTCGCAAACGCCGCTGCCCCCGCGAGGCCAAGCATTCCAGTAAGAAACAACCGACGTTCCATAAAAACCTCCCGAGTTGTTAATCGTCGACACCTCGTTTCCTCGCCCGCAACGGGCTCCAGCGCGCATGCCGAACGGTTTGAACGCGCGGCAGCGGTTCTCGTTCCATCACCCCACTTCGCGCAGGATGAAATCATGCAGCATTTTGGCAGCCGGCGACAGTACGCGATTCCTGACGGTGATCAGGCTGTAAGGCCTGACCTCGATGTCGAATTCGGTTTGGACGACATCGATGGCGCCGGCAAGCCCGTCCGGGTTCTGGATGAACTTCGCCACCTGCACCGAGACCGGCGCGATGGCATCGGATTGCGCGACCATGACCAGCGTGAGCAGCAGCGAACTGGTGTTCAAGATCCGGTCCGGCAGCGCGATGTTGCGGTTCAGGAAGTTGCTCTCCATCGCTTGACGCAAGGGCGAACCGCCCGACTGGAACACCCAGTCATAGGCAGCGGTGTCTTCCAGCCGCACCACATTGCCTCCGGCGAGCGGGTGGCCGCGGCGCACGATCAGGCAGGCCTTCTCGACGCCGATCACACGGGATTCGAACAGTCGTGGATTGAGGTCGTCGGGAATGCGGGCGATGATGAAGTCGTGGCGCGAGCCGATCAGCTCGCGGGCGAGCACGTTCGACGTCTCGACCTGCATGGTGATCTCGATGCGCGGGTAGATGCGGCGGATTTCACGGATCGCCGGCACCGCCAATTCGATCGCCGGCGCGGTCACGGCGCCGAGGAACACCGAACCGCCCTTGCCAGCCTTGAGCTCGGCAATCTCGCGGTCGGCTTCGCGCATCTCGAGCAGGATCGAGCGGGCCCGCCTGGCAAGCGCCTGGCCATAGGGAGTGAGGGTCACTCCGCGCGGCAGCCGTTCGCACAGCTTCACGTCGAGCACCGCCTCCATCTCGGCGATCATGCGCGAAGCGGCCGGCTGGGAGATGTTCATGACCTGGGCCGCGGCGCTCACCCGTCCGTGATCGTCGAGGGCGGCGATCATGCGCATGTGGCGCAAGCTCAAACCACTGCGCAGGAGTGTCTCACCGTCTCCCGGGAGCTTCTCGTAACTTACTGGAATCGCATCCGGATCGCGCAATGCCGCCATGATCTCCAGCTTTCTCGCCGATTGCTTTCCGGATGCTAGATCATACCGGTTTCGGTATAGCAACCACCAAAGATCGCATTTGACAGTTATGGCAAAGGGACCCACCCTTCGCGCGTTCCGGGACGCAAGGGTCGGTAGCGATCAAAATCGTATCGATTGAAACTGCGTCGCGGAGCCGATTGGGAGGATACCGGAGATCGATAATGCCGACAGCGGCGCGTTTGCGCTCCTGTCTGGCTGCGCGGCCCGCGAAGCCCCGAGGTGTCGCGTCCATCAACCAGGGAGAGTAATGTGAAGATTATCAAGACGCTGGCCGCCGTGGCGGCCCTTGGCATCGCTGCCATGACCTATCAGGCGCACGCGGCCGACAAGGGTCTTGTCGGCGTGCTGATGCCGACCAAGACCTCGCAACGCTGGATCAATGACGGCGACGCCGTCAAATCCCAGCTCGAGGCGCTCGGCTACACTGTCGACCTGCAATACGCGCAGGACGACATCCCCAACCAGCTCAGCCAGCTGGAAAACGAAATCACCAAGGGTCCGAAGGCGCTGATCATCGCCTCGATCGACGGCACCACGCTGTCGGATGCGCTGCAGAAGGCCAACGACGCGGGCGTCGTCGTCGTCGCTTATGACCGCCTGATCAAGAAGACCAAGAATGTCGACTATTACACCACCTTCGACAATTTCGGCGTCGGCGTGATCCAGGCAAATTCCCTGGTCAAGGGCCTCAAGGAGCGTTTCCCGAACACCAAGCCGTGGAACGTCGAACTGTTCGGCGGCTCGCCCGACGACAACAACGCCTTCTTCTTCTACAATGGCGCGATCTCCGTCCTGCAGCCGCTGATCGACGACGGCTCGATCAAGATCAAGTCCGGCCAGACCGGCATGGACAAGGTCGGCACGCTGCGCTGGCTCGCCGCTACCGCCCAGGCGCGCATGGACAACCTTCTGTCGGCCAACTACTCGGACGGCAGCCGCGTCGATGGCGTTCTGTCGCCCTATGACGGCCTGTCGCGCGGCATCACCGCCTCGCTGCGCGCTGTCGGTTACGGCACCGACGCACAGCCCTGGCCGATCGTGACCGGTCAGGACGCTGAGACCGCCTCGGTCAAGCTGATCATCTCGGGCGAGCAGTACTCGACCGTGTTCAAGGACACCCGCGAACTGGCCAAGGCCACGGTGCAGCTGGTCGACAAGGTGCTCTCCGGCGGCAAGCCGGAAGGCCTCGACGAAAAGACCTACAACAACGACGTCAAGGTGGTTCCCTCGATCCTGCTGACGCCGCATGAGGTCGACAAGTCGAACTACCAGGCCCTGGTCGTCGACTCCGGCTACATCAAGGCCGAAGACCTGAAGTAATCCCGGTTACAAAGGCAGGGGTCCTGCGCGACGCAGGGCCCCTTTTCGTTCACAAGCGGCCCCGGTATTGTCTCTGCCGGCCTAGAGCCATTCCCGGAAAAGTGCGCAGCGGTTTTCCGTCAGGAATCGCCTAAAAAAGAAAGTCTAGGAGGAGCTTGCCCTGATGACCTCGACGATTTTGGAGATGCGCGACATCACCAAGACGTTCCCCGGCGTGAAGGCGCTGTCGAACGTCAACCTCCACGTCGAGGAAGGCGAAATCCATGCCGTGGTCGGCGAGAACGGCGCCGGAAAATCGACACTGATGAAGGTGCTTTCGGGCGTCTATCCCTCCGGCACCTATGATGGCCAGATCATCTTTCAGGGCCAGGAATGCCAGTTCAAAGGCATTCATGACAGCGAACACAAGGGCATCGTCATCATCCACCAGGA
Organism: Mesorhizobium sp. B2-5-7; assembly: GCF_006440875.1. Lineage (NCBI taxonomy): Bacteria > Pseudomonadati > Pseudomonadota > Alphaproteobacteria > Hyphomicrobiales > Phyllobacteriaceae > Mesorhizobium > Mesorhizobium sp. B2-5-7. The sequence goes on from NZ_VFUO01000007.1 coordinate 172,598, forward strand.
GCTTGCGCTGGTGCCGATGCTGTCGATCGCCGAAAACATTTTCCTCGGCAACGAGCAAGCCAGATACGGCGTCATCGACTGGGACGCCAACGAGGCGCGCACGGCCGAGCTTTTGAAGAAAGTCGGGCTCAAGGAAGACCCCAAGACGCTGATCACCCATATCGGCGTCGGCAAGCAGCAGCTGGTCGAGATCGCCAAGGCGCTCAGCAAGGAAGTGAAGCTGCTGATCCTCGACGAGCCGACAGCATCGCTCAGCGAGAAGGACAGCCAGGCGCTGCTCGATCTATTGCTCGAGTTCAAGCGGCAGGGCATGACCTCGATCCTGATCTCCCACAAGCTCAACGAGGTGAACCGCGTCGCCGACAAGGTGACGGTGATCCGCGACGGGCGCACGATCGAGACATTGCCGAGGAAGGACATCAGCGAGGACCGCATCATCACCTCGATGGTCGGCCGATCCCTCGACGATCGCTACCCGCCGCGCGAACCTAGCATCGGCGACGTCATTTTCGAGGTCAAGGACTGGTCCGTCTACCACCCGATCCATGCCGAACGGCAAGTGATCAAGAGCATCGACCTCAAGGTGCGCAAGGGCGAAGTTGTCGGCATAGCGGGACTGATGGGCGCCGGTCGCACCGAATTCGCCATGAGCCTGTTCGGCCGCTCCTATGGCCGGCGCATCAGCGGCGAGGTGCTGCTCAACGGCAAGCCCGTGGACCTTTCCACAGTGGGCAAGGCCGTGCAGAACGGCATCGCCTATGTCACCGAGGACCGCAAGACCTATGGGCTGAACCTCATCGACCATATCAAGCACAATGTGACGCTGGCCAACCTCGGCGGCGTTTCCAGTGGCGGCGTGATCGACGATATGCGCGAAATGAGCGTCGCCAACGACTATCGCAAGAAGACCAATATCCGCGCCTCCAGCGTCTATCAGCTGACCGGCAACCTCTCGGGCGGCAACCAGCAGAAGGTGGTGCTGTCGAAATGGCTGTTCGCCGACCCGGAAGTCCTGATCCTCGATGAGCCGACGCGCGGCATCGACGTCGGCGCCAAGTACGAAATCTATACAATCATCGCTCGCCTTGCCGCCGAGGGCAAAGCGATCATCGTCATCTCGTCTGAAATGCCGGAATTGCTCGGCATCACCGACAGAATCTATGTCATGAACGAAGGACGCATCGTCGGCGAGATGGCGGCAAGCGACGCCAGCCAGGAAAAAATCATGCGCGCCATTGTTCGCGGAGAAGGAAAAGCATCATGAGCACAGACAGCGCTCCCGCACCTCAAAGCGGCACCGCCGAGGACGTCAAGCAGGGTCCTCGCGTCGCCGTCTCGGCGCTGACGACGAACCTGCGCGAATACGGCCTGATCATCGCGCTGATCGTCATCATGCTGTTCTTCCAGTACACGACGTCGGGAACGCTGTTCAAACCGGTCAACCTCAGCAACCTGGTGCAGCAGAACTCGTTCATCATCGTGATGGCGCTCGGCATGCTGCTGGTCATCGTCGCCGGCTACATCGATCTCAGCGTAGGATCGGTCGCCGGCTTCATCGGCGCGCTTGCCGCCATGATGATGGTCATCTGGCCGCTCGGCATATTCAGCAATCCGCTCGTTGTCTCGATCGTCTGCCTCATCGTCGGCGGGTTGATCGGTGGCGCGCAAGGATACTGGATCGCCTATCACCGCATACCAAGCTTCATCGTGACGCTCGCCGGCATGCTGATCTTCCGCGGCATCTGCCAGGCGCTGCTTGGCGGCGGCTCCTCGGTCGGCCCGCTTCCCGACAGTTTCAAGGCGCTGAGTTCCGGTTTCATCCCCGATGTGATCGGCCCGCTGACCCTGATCCCGCCGACGGTGAACGCGGCCGGCAAGACCGTTTTGGGCAGTGGCCTGACGCTTCACATGACGACAGTCGTGCTGGGCCTGATCGCGGTGCTCGCCTACGCCTATTTCGGCTTCAGGACGCGACGCAAGCGCGAACTCCACGGTTATGAGGCCGAGCCTTTCACCCTGTTCGTCATCAAGACCCTGGTCGGCAGCGCGCTGGCGCTCTTCCTGGTCTTCCAGTTCGCGACCTATCGGGGCCTGCCGATCGTGCTGCTGGTGATGGGCGTGCTGATCTCGCTGTTCGTCTTCGTCACCAAGCGCATGACCATCGGCCGCCGCATCTACGCCATGGGAGGCAACGCCAAGGCGGCGCAACTGTCGGGCATCAACACCGAAAGGCTGACGCTCTGGGTGTTCGTCAATATGGGCGTTCTGTCGGCGCTCGGCGGGCTGATCATCGCCGCACGTCTCGGCCAGGCCGTGCCGGCGGCCGGCCTCGGCAGCGAGCTCGACGTGATCGCGGCCGTCTTCATCGGCGGCGCCTCGGCGATGGGCGGCGTCGGCCAAGTCATCGGCGCGGTGGTCGGCGGCTTCATCATGGGCGTGATGAACAACGGCATGTCGATCATGGGCGTCAATGTCGACTGGCAGCAGGTGGTCAAGGGCCTGGTGCTGCTCGGGGCCGTGATCTTCGACGTCTACAACAAGAACAAGGCTTGAGGGCCGGGGGCGAGGACTAGGAGGCATACGGGTTCTAGATCGCGAAGCTGCCGGCAGCCCGTCGGCACCAAGAAGTCCGGGGAAGGACCAGGCTCGCGAACGCAATCCGGACGAAGCGTTTCAACCGTGGCGCGTTTCCGCGCCGCGCCGGTCAGGGTTTGCCCATTGGCAGCCGGATACAGATAAATGAGAGAGGACTGATCATGCTGATCTCGCAGATTCTCGACGACGCCGAGACGATCCGTGTCGTTGCCCGCAGCGGCGGGAAGACCCGGATCATCAACGGTGCGCGCAGCGTCTATTCGCTGGCGATGGAGGCCGCCCGCACCGGCGTCGGCCTGGCCGCCCTGATCGAACGCAAGGGGCTTGGCGAGACGATCGATCTCGACGCCGCCTACAAAAGGGGGCGCCTGCTGTCGCCGATCAATCACCCCGACCCAGCGCATCTGCACCTGACCGGCACCGGGCTGACGCATCTGGGGTCGGCCGCGACGCGCGATTCCATGCACAAGAAGCTCAGCACCGACGGCGAGGAGCAACTCACCGATTCCATGAAGATGTTCCGCATGGGACTGGAAGGCGGCAAGCCTGCGAAAGGCCAGGTCGGCGTGCAGCCGGAATGGTTCTACAAGGGCAACGGCACCATGGCGGTCGCGCCTGGCGCGGCGCTCATGTCACCGGCCTTTGCCAAGGATGCCGGCGAGGAACCCGAGGTCGCCGGAATCTATGTCATCGGCGACGACGGCGCGCCATTCCGCGTCGGTTTCACCTTGTCGAACGAATTCTCGGACCATGTGACCGAGCGCGTCAACTATCTCTTCCTCGCCCATTCCAAGCTGCGCAATGCCTCCTTCGGCCCGGAGATCCTGATCGGAGACCTGCCTTCGGACATCCGCGGCACGTCGCGCATCCTGCGCGACGGCAAGGCATTGTGGGAAAAGCCCTTCCTGTCGGGTGAAACGAACATGTCCCACACCATCGCCAATCTCGAACACCACCACTTCAAATATTCGGCCTTCCGCCAGCCTGGCGACGTGCATGTGCATATGTTCGGCACCGCGACGCTATCCTTCGCCGACGGCATCAAGACGGAAGCCGGCGACGTGTTCGAGATCGAGGCCGGGGATTTCGGACTGCCGCTGCGCAACCCGCTCGAGATCGAAAAGCCGGTGAAGGTGTCGGTGAAGGCGCTTTGAAGCCATGAGCGCGTGATTCCCCTCTCGTGGGGAATGGCTGGCAAGCCAGAGCGGGGCGCTGTCCCGCCGATCTAGCAATAGGTTTCCGTCACGTCCCTGCCGGGCATCTCTCCCACAAGAGCGAGGTCGGCAGCTTCAACCTTAGCGCACGGCGCGGAAATGCTTCGACAGCTTCAGGCCCTGCGCCTGGTAGTTCGAGCCGAGATCGGTGCCGTAGAGCGCCTGCGGTCGCTTCAGCATATGCTCGTAGACCAGCCGGCCGACGATCTGGCCGTGGTCGAGGATGAACGGCACTTCGTGGCTGCGCACTTCGAGCACCGCCCGGCTGCCGGTGCCGCCGGCCGCCGAATGGCCGAAACCCGGATCGAAAAAGCCGGCATAATGGACACGAAACTCGCCGACCAGCGGATCGAACGGCGTCATCTCGGCGGCGTAGAGCGGCGGCACATGCACCGCCTCCTGGCTGACGAGGATGTAGAATTCGTCGGGATCGAGCACCAGTTCGCCGGCGCGGCTCTTGTGGATCGGCTCCCAGAAGTCGAGGACATCCTGCGCGGCGCGCTTGTCGACATCGACGAGGCCGGTGTGGTGCTTGCCGCGATAGCCGACCAACCCATCCTTGTCGCCATTGAGGTCGATCGACAGCGCGATGCCGCCGCCGGAAATGTTCGGCGGCTCCGTGGCGACCAGCATCTCGGCACGATGCAGCTCATGCAACTCGGCTTCCGAGAGCAGCGCGTTGCCGGTGCGAAAGCGGATTTGAGACAGGCGCGAACCCGTGCGCGCGATGATCGGAAAGGTGCGCGGGCTGACCTCGAGATAGAGCGGACCGTTGTAGCCGGCGGCGATCTTATCGAACTCGTGGCCCCGATCGGTCATGACGCGGGTGAAGATGTCGAGCCGCCCGGTCGAGCTCTTCGGATTGGCCGAGGCCGAAATGTCAGCCGGCAGGGCCAGACTTTCGAGCAGCGGCACAATATAGACGCAGCCGGTTTCGAGGACCGCGCCTTCGGTCAGACTGATCTCGTGCAGTTGCAGCCGATCGAGCTTTTCCGACACCTTGTGGTTGGGACCGGGCAGGAACGAGGCGCGAACCCGCCAGGCCCTTTCGCCCAATCTGAGATCAAGGCTTGCCGGCTGGATCTGGTCGGCATCGAGCGCGCGCGGCGACTTCAGCGCGCCGGACCGGAACAGCGCCGAAATGTCCTGATCGGGAAGAATGCCTGTCTGCCGCAAAGTCTGGCTCCGCCCCAAGACTGGTCTCTTTCGTTGCAGGTTCTTGTTTGTTGCAGGATCTTGCCGCAAAACCGCCGGGCACTTCTGCGGAACCTGCCTTGGTACAAACGTCTTAATGAAGCCGGCAATTGACGCAAGCGTGGCGCGGGTCTAAAGGGTCGTTATCCCGTGGTGATTTGGCCGGTCGGCTTGCAGCCACGTTAAACAAGTCGCTAAAGGACCGTCGGGCCGCAAGGCCGTATGGACCGGTTGCGACTTTCGCGGCCGGTTTTTTTGTGTCTGGAACAAAGCTATGAGCACCAAGAAGCGCAACTGGAAACCTCAGACGGCACTCGTGCATGGCGGAACCCTGCGTTCCGGCTTCGGCGAAACCTCCGAGGCGATGTACCTGACCCAGGGTTATGTCTATCAGACGGCGCAGGCCGCCGAGGCCCGCTTCAAGGGCGAAGAGCCTGGTTTCATCTATTCGCGCTACGCCAACCCGACCGTCGACATGTTCGAAAAGCGCATGTGCGCGCTTGAAGGCGCCGAAGACGCGCGCGCCACGGCGTCGGGCATGGCGGCGGTGACGGCTGCCCTTCTGTGCAGCGTCAAGGCCGGCGACCACATCGTGGCCGCGCGCGCGCTGTTCGGCTCCTGCCGCTGGGTGGTCGAGACGCTGGCGCCGCGCTATGGCATCGAGGCGACCTTGGTCGACGGCACCGAGATCGCCAATTGGGAAAAGGCGGTCAGGCCGAACACCAAGCTGTTCTTCCTGGAAAGTCCGACCAACCCGACGCTCGAGGTCGTCGACATCGCCGCCGTCGCCTCGCTTGCTAATTCGATCGGCGCGCGGCTGGTCGTCGACAATGTTTTTGCCACGCCGCTGCAACAGAAGCCGTTGCAGCTTGGTGCGCACATCGTCGTCTACTCGGCCACCAAGCACATTGACGGCCAGGGCCGCTGCCTGGGCGGCGTCATCCTGTCGGACAAGAAGTGGATTGACGAGAACCTGCACGACTATTTCCGCCACACCGGTCCCAGCCTGTCGCCGTTCAACGCCTGGACGCTGCTGAAGGGCCTGGAAACCTTGCCGCTGCGCGTGCGCCAGCAGACCGAGAGCGCCGGCAGGATCGCCGACTTCCTGGCCGGGCAGCCGCAGATCGCCCGCGTCATCTATCCCGGCCGCGCCGACCACCCGCAGGCCGATATCGTCAAGAAGCAGATGTCGGGTGGCTCGACGCTGATCTGCCTCGACGTCAAGGGCGGCAAGCCGGCGGCCTTCGCCCTGCAGAACGCCCTCGACATCGTGCTGATCTCGAACAATCTGGGCGATGCCAAGAGCCTGATCACCCATCCGGCGACGACCACCCACAAGAACCTCAGCGATGAGGCCCGCGCCGAACTCGGCATCGGGCCCGGTACGCTCAGGCTGTCGGTCGGCCTGGAGGATACGGACGATCTGCTGGAAGATATCGCGCAAGCCTTGAAGGCCACCAAATAGGTTTCGTCCAGGCAGCGTCGTCAGCAGCGATCAGGCGCTCGACGGCGTCTCCTCCAGTTCCGCCGTCTTGGTGCGGATGGTCATGGCGTTGCCGCGCCAGTCGACGGCGCCGCCGAGCCAGCCGCGCGCCCAGATGGCCGGGAGCATGACGTCCCGCGCGACCGTCGCCGTGATCATGCGCGTCGAGACGTGCCAACCCTTGGCCAAGGCCAGAGCGCATTCCGGAAGATAGAATGCCGTCAGCACGGCAATCGCGGTTGCCCAGAGGCTGACGCCGGCGCTCGCCGCGGCAATCAGCGCAAGAGCCAGCGGGACTGCCGCACCAGTCAGGATCTCGGGTGCGAAGAACAGCGGGAAGGTGACGCGGCGCAGGCGCGCCCAGCGGGCCTGGCGCGACCAGATTTCGCCAAACGTGCGCTGGCCGAGGGGCTGCTCGAAGGGCGCCGTAACGAGGTTGACACGCAGGCCGAGGCCGTTCACCAGCTTGGTTGCGGCGGCGTCCTCGGCGATCTCGGCGGCCAGCGCGCGTATGCCGCCATTGGCGTCCAGCATCGGCTTGTTCCACAGCATGCTCTTGCCCTGGGCGAAGCCGAGGCCGAGCGCCGCACCGGCATACTGCCAGCGGGCCTGCAATGTGTTGAGGAAGGCGCATTCGACGTCGGCCCAGAAACCATCTGGCCTGGAGCCGATCGGCGTCGAGCAGACAAGGCCGGTACCGTGCTGCCACGCCGCCATCATGTGCTCGACATAGTCCCGAGGCATCAGAACGTTGGAATCGGCAAGAATGACCCAGTCGTGGCGCGCCGCTTCCCAGCCTTTGACGCAATTGTTGAGCTTTGGATTGGCACTGACACGATCGTCGCCGATCAACAGCCGGGCCGGCACCTGCGGAAACCGGGCAATCGCCCTGTTTATCAGTTTCACCACCGGGTCGTCGGCATGGGCGACGCAGAAGATCAGTTCGTAGCGCGGCCAGTCGAGCGCGAAGGCGCGTTCCAGCGTCTCATGTGTGAATGGCTCGACGCCGCGCGACGGGACGACAATCGACACCGCCGGCGATCTGCCCGCCGGCGGGGCAATCGTGGTGCGCCGTTTCAGCTGTGAAGCGGCAAGCAGGATGCTGGCAGCGTTTGAGAGGATGAGTGCGGTCGAAAGCGAGGCGGATATGAGAGTGAGTTCCATCGAGATCTGGTCACTCCGGAAGTCGGCCCGCGTCGCGGCCGTTTTCAACAGTTCGACAGAGGGCCGAGTCGCCCGGTTCGCGCACACCACCATTGTCGTGTGTCACTTAAATGACATTCTTTGCCGGCACCTGCGTTTCAATCCCAGGCGCGACAAGACGCGCACGTTGACCTGCTCACCGCGAGCGTCGAAAGTCGTCGGATTGTTTTGGAGCCGCTCATGTACCGCGCCGTGACGCGCAACATCGAAGTGCAGGTCAGGCCGTTCTATATGGAGGATCGTTCAGATCCCCAGGAGAACCGCTACGTCTGGGGCTATCAGATAACGATCGACAACCAGTCTGACGAGTTCGTGCAGCTTCTGTCGCGCTATTGGCACATCACCGATGGTGCCGGCCGGGTCGAGGAGGTCCGCGGGCCGGGCGTTGTCGGCGACCAGCCGGAACTCAATCCCGGCGACAGCTATCAGTACACGTCCGGCTGCCCGCTCTCGACACCCTCCGGGATCATGGTCGGACGCTACACGATGCGCAACAAGCGCGGCGAGACGTTCGACATCGCCATCCCGGCCTTCTCGCTCGATCTGCCGGGGACAAGGCGCACGGTGAACTGAGGGCCGACGGTCGCGTCGCCCCTCATCCGCCCTTCGGGCACCTTCTCCCCGCAGAACGGAGAGAAGGAAAGGCTTTACTGAGCCGCAAACTCGGCTGGATCGAAGTCGTACTGCGTCGAGCAGAATTCGCAGGCGACATGGATGCCGCCATCCTCGGTGCTGTCCTTGATCTCCTGCGCTGAGAAGCCTTCGAGGATGCCACGGATCTTGTCGCGGGAGCATGAGCACTGGTCGGCCACGGGAACGCCGCCGAAGACGCGCACGCCATGCTCATGGAACAGACGATAGAGCAGCCGCTCGGCGCCGATGGTCGGGTCGATCAATTCGGTCGGCTCGATGGTGCCGAGCAAGGCCAGGAGTTCCTGCCAGGAATTATCGGCCGGATCGTGGACTCCCTCGCGCGGATCGCCGTCCCCACCCGGCAGGTCCGGAATGCGCATGCGCTCGGGCGATTGCGGCAGGAACTGCGCCAGGATGCCGCCGGCGCGCCATTGCTCGCGCGCGCCGCCGATCCCGGGCGTCAGCAGCTTGGCGACCGAGAGCCTGATATCGGTCGGGATCTGTTCCGACTGACGGAAATAGGTGCGCGCCGCGTCTTCCAGCGTTTCGCCGTCGAGCTGGACGATGCCTTGGTAGCGCTGAGTATGGGCGCCCTGGTCGATGGTCAGCGCCAGCACGCCGCTGCCAAGCAGCGTCTGCTGGGACGTCTCGCCTGCCGCGACCAGTGCTTCGAGCCGATCCGCATCGAAGCGTGCATAGGCACGCAGTGCCGAGGGCGTGGAGAAGTCCGCGACCAGCATGTCGACAGGCCCGTCGGTGCGGGTCTGCAGGATGAACTTGCCTTCGAATTTGAGCGAGGTGCCGAGCAGAACGGTCAGCACACAGGCTTCCGCCAGCAGGCGGGCGACCGGCTCGGGATAATCGTGGCGGCCAAGGATGGCGTCGAGCATCGGCCCAAGCTGGACCGTGCGGCCGCGCACGTCGAGCGGACCGACCTCGAAGGGAACGACGTGATCGTCGCCGGCGTAGCCGAACTCGCCGAGTTTGGGGTGATGTTCAGTCACTTGATGGCTTTCCAACATGACAAAGCTCCAGGGCGCGGCCATGCGGCCCTGGTGGGCACATGCGTCCAAACGCGCTTGATTTGCGTGATGCGGCGCAGATAGGCATCGCGCCGCCGCAGATCAAGCGCCTGGGCATTTCAGGCGCCTGGGCATTTCGGGCGTCCAAGACACTTCAAGCCCCAAGACACTTCAAGCACCGAGGCACCAGGCAAGCACTGCCTTCTGGGCATGGAGCCGGTTCTCGGCCTCGTCGAAGACCACCGAATGCGGCCCGTCGATGACCTCGTCGGTCACTTCCTCGCCGCGATGGGCCGGCAGGCAGTGCATGAACAATGCATCCGGCTTGGCCTTGGCCATCAGCGCCGCGTTGACCTGATAGGGCGAGAAGACATTGTGCCCGCGAGCACGGTGTTCCTGTCCCATCGATACCCAGCAATCGGTGACGATGCAGTCGGCCTGGTCGACGGCTTCCTCGGGCGAGCGGGTGAAATGCAGCTTGCCGCCATGCGCCTTGGACCAGTCGATATGCTTCTGCGCCGGTTCGCTGCCTTCGGGCACGGCGACGTTGAGATTGAATCGGAACCGTGCCGAGGCCTCGAGCAGCGAGTGCAGCACATTGTTGCCGTCGCCGGTCCAGGCAATCGTCTTGCCGGCCACCGGACCGCGGTGCTCCTCGAAAGTCATGATGTCGGCCATCAGCTGGCAAGGGTGGGTGTCGTCGGTCAGCCCGTTGATCACCGGAACGGTAGCATTCTCGGTCAGCTCCAGCAGCCGCTCATGCGAGGTGGTGCGGATCATGATCGCATCGACGTAGCGGGACAGCACCTTGGCGGTGTCGGCGATCGTCTCGGAGCGGCCGAGCTGCATCTCGGTGCCGGTCAGCATGATGGTCTCGCCGCCGAGCTGGCGCATGCCGACGTCAAAAGAAACGCGCGTGCGCGTCGACGGCTTGTCGAAGATCATGGCCAGCACCTTGCCTTCGAGCGGCTTGCTCCGCTCGCCGGCCTTGAGACGCGCCTTTCGCGTCACCGCATCATCCAGCATGAAGCGCAAATCGCCTTCGGAAACGGTGGAAAGATCGGTGAAATGGCGAACTGACATCAGGAATGGTTCCGGATTACTTCGCGGCGGCGGAGGCGATCGCCTCCGACAGGCCCTTGGCGCCGGCGCGGATGCGGTTGAGCGCTTCGTGAATCTCGGCGTCGGTGACGGTGAGCGGTGGCAGCAGGCGAATGACGTTGTCGCCGGCCGGAACCGCCAGCAAATGCTGGTCGCGCAGCGCCATGTTCACCTTGCCGTTGGGCATCGCGCATTTGAGGCCGAGCATCAGCCCGGTGCCCCTGATATCCTCGACAATTTCGGGGAATTCGTCGGCTATCGAGGCTAGCCCCTGCTTCATCAGCAGCGCCTTGCGCTGGACATCCTCCAGGAAGCCGTCTTCCAGAACGACGTCGAGCACGGCGTTGCCGACCGCCATTGCGAGCGGATTGCCGCCGAATGTGGTGCCGTGCACGCCGGCGGTCATGCCGACGGCCGCCTCGTCGGTGGCAAGGCAGGCGCCCATCGGGAAGCCGCCGCCAATGCCCTTGGCGATTGCCATGATGTCGGGCGTCACCGCGGACCACTCATGCGCGAACAGCTTGCCGGTACGGCCAATGCCGCACTGGACCTCGTCGTATATCAACAACAGGCCGTGCTGTTCGCAGAGCTGCCGCAGCCGCTTGAGCGACTGTGTCGGTACTGGGCGGATACCGCCCTCGCCTTGCACCGGCTCGATCAGGATCGCGGCGGTCTCGGGCGTGATCGCCTTCTCGGCGGCGTCGATGTCGTCGAAGCCAACCTGGTCGAAGCCTTCGACCTTGGGTCCGAAGCCCTCGAGATATTTGTACTGGCCGCCTGCCGCGATGGTCGCCAGCGTGCGGCCATGGAAGGCGCCTTCGAAGGTGATGATGCGGAAGCGCTCGGGATGTCCCTTGACGAAGTGGTAGCGCCGCGCCGTCTTGATCGCGCATTCCAGCGCCTCGGCGCCGGAATTGGTGAAGAACACCTTGTCGGCGAAGGTGGCATCAGCCAGCCGCTCGCCAAGTCTGCTCTGCCCCGGGATCTCATAGAGATTGGAGACGTGCCAGAGTTTCGCCGCCTGCTCGGTGAGGGCCGCGACAAGGTGCGGATGGCCATGGCCAAGCGAATTGACCGCGATGCCGCCGGCGAAATCGAGATATCGCTCGCCCTTGTCGGTAACCAGCCAAGTGCCTTCCCCATGGTCGAAGGCCAGGGGTGCGCGAGCAAAGGTCTCGTAAAGCGCCGAACCGCTCATTATATGCGTCTCCGGTACCGGAAAATCAAAAAAGCCGCCAAAGCGGCGGCCTTCTGCGGCTTATCGTGTTTTTCGGCCATGAAGTCAACGAAAACGTCGCGTAGTGGCGCGCGGCAAGCTCCCCGACGCAACGCCGGCTCATGAGCGACCGGGCAAGTTGGGGAAAACCGAAAAAACCGATTCGTGTTGCACTTGGGACTCTTGTCACCGAGTCAGCGCATAGAGTAGTTGTAGTCGAGAAATAACTAGATTTCGTGCGGCGGACCTAATCACCAGATATATGTGGTGTCTGCCCCAGCAGTGGTGCTGGGTCGGGAATGGATTCTGATTGCCGCACGCTTATAAGGAGCGCGGTCATGAACTGGACTGACGAGCGGGTAGAACTCTTGAGAAAACTGTGGTCGGAGGGTCTGAGCGCAAGCCAGATTGCTGCGCAGCTTGGAGGGGTCAGCCGCAATGCCGTCATCGGCAAGGTGCACCGGCTGAAGCTGTCGGGTCGCGGTCGCGCAACGGCGACGCCGGCGCGCCAGAAGAAGGCGACGCAGGGATCGACCGTCCAGAAGTCGGTGGCGCGCGCCGCAAGCACGGCACGCCACGTCACGACTTCGATCGGCGCGACGGCTCTTCAGACGCAATTCGAGGCCGAACCGGTGGCGCGGCACTACATCCGTCCGGTCGAGAACGTCGTGGTGCCGATCTCACGGCATCTGCAGCTCGTCGAACTGACCGAGCGCACCTGCAAATGGCCGAACGGCGATCCCCTTTCGGAGGACTTCAATTTCTGCGGCAACGAAGCCGCTGAAACCGGTCCCTACTGTAAATACCATGCCCGCGTGGCGTTCCAGCCGGCGGCGGAGCGGCGGCGGAATAGATAAGCGGTGAGTAGTGAGTAGTGAGTAGTGAGTAGTGAGGAAACAAGCGCTCCCACCAACCACTACCGACTACTCACTACCGACTACCGACTTCCTCACAGCCAGCCGTTCTTCCTGAAGCGCCAATAAAGGAAGCAGCAGATAAGCGCGATGGTGGCCAGCACCATCGGATAGCCATATGCCATCTTCAGCTCCGGCATGTCGGTGAAGTTCATGCCGTAGATGCCGGCGAATGCGGTTGGCACCGCCAGGATGGCCGCCCATGAAGCGAGTTTCTTGGAGATCGCCGTTTCCTGGCTTTGGCCGACCAGAAGACTGGCCTCGAAGGCAAAGGCCAGCACCTCGCGCAGACTGTCGATCTTCTCCTGGACGGTACGGATGTGATCCGTCACGTCGCGGAACAGCGGGTGCATGGCCGAATGGATCTGCGGTAGGTCGGCGCTGGTCAGCCGGCGACAGACTTCCACCAGGGGCAATGCCGCGTTGCGCAGGCGCAGGAGGTCGCGGCGCAGCATGTAAAGGCGTTCGATGTCGGGGCCGGTCATCGGCTTCAGCAGGACCTTGTCCTCGATCGCCTCGACCTCGTCCTCGATCTGCTCGAGCACGGGCATGTAATTGTCGACGATGAAGTCGAGAATGGCATAGAGGACGAAGTCCTCCCCCTTGGCCAGCGAGTGCGGGCAGCTTTCCCAGTGCTGCCGCACGGCGGCATAGGATGTCGAAGGACCGTGCCTGACGCTGACGATATAGCCTGAGCCGACAAACAGATGTGTCTCGCCGAAGGTGACGCGCCCGTCGATCAGCTGCGCCGTGCGGGCGACGATGAACAGCGCATCGCCATATTGCTCGATCTTTGGCCGCTGGTGCGGATGCTCGGCATCCTCGATCGCCAGTTCATGCAGATGAAACTGCGCCTTGACGCGCAGCAGGAGGTCGCGGTCGGGTTCAAGCAGCCCGATCCAGACGACATGTCCCGATTTCTTGGCCCATTCGCCGGCTTCCTCGATGGAAATATCGGCGATGCGGCGGCCTGCGGTGTAGACGCCGCAGGCGATGATGCCTGATGCCGGCGGCGAGGCCTTGAACTCCCGGACATATTCCATCGCAGCCTCCCGAAAGCGTTGCCTTCCCTGGGGAACCAGCAAGCTTATCTCGGGATAGTCTACCGCAATATGATCAAGCGTTCGAGAGGATGTGCGTTCACTTCACCGGCAGCGCCTCGGGGAGGCCGATTTTGTCGGTCTTGTCGCCTTTCGGCCGGTCGGCGGGCATCTGGTCGCCGGTGACGATGTAGTAGATGGTCTCGGCGATGTTGGTGGCGTGATCGCCGATCCGCTCGATATTCTTGGCGCAGAACAGCAGATGCGTACAGGGCGTGATGTTGCGCGGATCTTCCATCATGTAGGTCAGCAATTCGCGAAACAGCGACGTGTACATGGCATCGATCTGGTCGTCACGGTCGCGCACGAAACCGATCTTGTCGACCGAGCGCGACGCATAGACGTCGAGCACTTCCTTCAGCTGGGTCAGCGCCAAATTGGCCAGAGCCTCCAGGCCGCGAAACAGGCTGGTCGGCTGCCGGCCGTCGGTAACGGCAACCACCCGCTTGGCGACGTTCTTGCCGAGGTCGCCGACGCGCTCGAGGTCGGCTGAAATGCGGATGGCGCCGACGATCTCGCGCAGGTCAGTCGCCATCGGCTGACGCCTGGCGATAATGATGATCGCCTTGTCGTCGATCTCACGCTGTCCCTCGTCCAGGACGGCGTCGTCTCGGATGACCTTCTGAGCCAGCCCCGGATCGGCATTGACCAGGGCGGCGACCGCCTGCTCGACCATGCGCTCGGCGTGCCCACCCATCGCGGCGATGCGCTTCGAAAGATATTTCAGTTCCTCGTCATAGGCGCTGACAATGTGAACGGACTGCATGGATGAAATGCCTTCCCACGGGATCTTGTCTTTGAGTCGTTTCCTCGAATCCCCGCTGATACGCTAACGGGATGACAGAAAAAAGAAACGGCCCCGTGGAAAACTAGGGCAGTATCAGTGCGCCGGCAAATGCACCGAGAAGGCGGCGCCCTTGCCGACCTCGGACCTGATCGTCAGCCTGGCGTTGTGACGCGTCAGGATGTGCTTGACGATCGACAGGCCAAGCCCCGTGCCCTTCTGGGTCCGGCTGGTCTCGACATCGATACGATAGAAGCGCTCGGTGATGCGCGGTATGTGCTCCTCGGGGATGCCGGGACCAAAATCCCTGATGGTGACGTCGATGCCGGGTTCGGAACCATCATCGCCGCGCGCGATCGACACCACGACACGACCGCCCGACTGGCCGTATTTGCAGGCATTTTCCAAAAGGTTCTCGAACACCTGGAACAACTCGTCGCGATCGCCCGGCACATCGAGCGGCCCCTTGGCGAAATCGCGCTCGATGGCGACATTGTTTTCGCGGGCGAGCGGGCCGAGCGAATCGATGACGCTGTCGACGGTCTGGCGCAGATCGACTTCGGTTCCCGGCTTGAGATAGGGCTTCATCTCCAATCGCGACAGCGACAGGAGGTCGTCGATCAGGCGCGCCATGCGGCCGGTCTGGTTCTGCATGATCTGGAGGAACTGCTCGCGCGCCGCCGGATCGTTGCGGGCCGGTCCGCGCAGCGTTTCGATGAAGCCCGCGATCGAGGCCAGCGGGGTGCGCAATTCGTGGCTGGCATTGGCAATGAAATCGGCGCGCATGCGGTCGATACGCCGCGCCTCGCTCTGGTCCTTGAAAACCAGCACATAAAGATCGGTGCCATGCCCGACCGAGGATGCGCTGACCCGGTAGGCCCGTTCGACAGGCAGTTTCTCCGTGTAGTCGACGACATCCGAGGCGACAGTGCCCGACAGCACACTGTCCAGCAGCGCCTGCATTTCCGGCGCCCGGAATTTCAGCGGCAGCGATATGCCGGGCGCGATGCCGCCAAAGGCGGCAAAGGCGGCGGCGTTGGCGTGGACGATGGTGGCGGCGTGGTCGAAGATGATGAGCGGGTCGGCCACGGCGGCCGCCAGATATTCACCGGACAGGCGCTGCAAGCCAATCGCCTCGATCGCCGCGGCGTTCCCCGCGGAATGGCGGGCGCCGGTGACCGGCAATATTGCCGCGGCCGGCAGCAGGAGCAGCGCTGGCACCAGCACGTAGGCGGAAAAGCCCGCGAAGCCAAAGGCGATCAGAACCGCCACGACACCGGCCGCAAGCAGCCAGCGGCTGTGCCACAGCCGAGCGGCCACAGCTTGCCCCGTGCTCTTCTGCTCTGCGCCCAGCTCGGTCATTCGCGCGCCCAGCCTCCACCGGTCAGACGGCGGCGAAAACTTCCGCTGGACCGCAAATCAAAAGTGCTACAGCCTCCTTTGCGCGTCCAAACGGAGGCGCGGCGCTGTAGTGGCTCCCAATAGCATGAGTCCAGACACTTAAAAGGGTTCGTCTGCATGAAAAAAGCCAACGACAATTCGGTCACTCCAACCTCAGGCCCGCTGAAAATCAGGATCGGCGGCAAGGAACGGGAGTTCGATATCGAGAATCCCGAGCTTCCGGACTGGGTCGAGGAGAACAAGCTGACCGCGGGCGGATATCCTTACGACAAGAAGATGAAGAGCGAGGAGTATGACGAGACGCTTGAGAAATTGCAGATAGAGCTCGTCAAGGCGCAGGCATGGCTGCAGGCGACCGGCAAGCGGATGATGGCGCTGTTCGAGGGTCGTGACGCGGCCGGCAAGGGCGGCACGATATTCGTGCTGCGCCAGTATCTTAACCCACGCACGGCGCGCAACGTCGCGCTCACCAAGCCAACCCCGACGGAACTGGGGCAATGGTATTACCAGCGCTACGCCGACCATTTCCCGACAGCGGGCGAATTCGTCACCTTCGACCGCTCCTGGTACAATCGTGCCGGCGTCGAGCCGGTGATGGGTTTTTGCACCCCCGAACAGCACGAGAAGTTTCTCGACGAGACGCCGCATTTCGAGCGCATGATCGTCAATGACGGCATCTATTTCTTCAAATTCTGGCTGAACATCGGCCGGGAGACGCAGCTCGAGCGCTTTCACGATCGCCGCTACAGTCCGCTGAAGAGCTGGAAATTCTCGCCGATCGACATTGCCGGCATCACCAAGTGGGACGATTACACCAAGGCACGCGACACCATGTTCGAGCGCACACACAAGGAGTTCGCGCCATGGATGATCGTGCGGGCCAACGACAAGCGCCGCGCGCGGCTGGCGGTGATGCGCCGCATCCTGCTGTCGCTGCCCTACGAGGGTCGCGATCTCGACGCTATCGGCAAGGAAGACAAGAAGATCATCGGCGAAGGGCCGTCATTCCTGGGCAAGCAGGACTGACACTTTTGGCGCCGCGCGGCCAGAAAGGCAGCGCGGCGCGGTTGATGCAGGTCCTTTCTCTCGGCCTTTTCGACTCAGGCCGCCAGACGCGCGATCCGCTGCAACCGTCGCAACGTGGCGTCGTCCTGCAGCGCCTGCTGGAACAGCGATATCTCCTCATCGATGCGCTCGCAAAGCGCGGCGGTGTTCCCCTTGAGCAGGCCGCGTGTCTGCAGCAAAGCGGCAACCGGCTTTTTGGCGAGCTGCCTGGCTCGGCCAAGCGCCGCTTCCTCGACGCTGCCTTCCGCGACGATCTCGGCAACGAGGCCGAGCGCCCTGGCGTCTTCGGCAACAAGCGTGTCGCCGAGACAGAAGAAGCGGAAAGCACCGGCATAGCCGAGTTTCTGCGGCGCCAGGATGCTGGTTGCCGCGTCCGGCACCAGGCCGAAATCGACGAACGGCACCCGGAAGGTGCTTTTTTCAGATGCGATCACCATGTCGCAATGGAACAGGATGGTGCAGCCGACGCCGACGGCATCGCCGTCGACACAGGCCAGGATCGGCTTTGGAAACGTCGCCAGCATGCGGAACATGTCGGTGACGGCGGCGATCAGCTTCTGGTGCTTGGCGGCATCCAGGAATTCGGAAAAGTCACCACCAAGGCAGAAGCAGCCGGCCAGACCGCGCAGCACGACAACCCGCACCTCGTCATTCTCGGCGGCTTCATGGAACGTCCTGGCAAGGCTCTCATAGGCCCTCCGGTCGAGCACCGGCCGGCCGTCGTTCGACGACACGGTGACGATCAGTGTGTGGTTCCGCAGTTCGGGTTGCGGGTGCGCGTTCATGACGCCCTCCTTTGACCGAACATGTCGGGATATCCCCTGGCCAGGACGGGTGCATGATGATTGCGGCGCGAACGCACCACGTCCAGCGTGTGCTCGTTGAAGGTGAGCAGCGTCGCCACGACCTGCTGGTTGCCATAGGTGCGCTGATAACCGAGCGGCGTCGCCAGGAAGTGCAGTTGCAATGCGCGCAGCACCCACATCGGCTCGAACTCGATGATCACCTTGTCGACGCCGCGCTTCAGACCCCACTCGACGAAACCGGCTATCAATTCCGTGCCGACGGTCGAGACGCCGCGACGCCCATCGCGAAAACCCGGAGCCACCGCGTAGCGGGTCAACTCCCAGATGTTGGGACCCGCCGGCGGCGTTCCTTCGGAGAGATCGGTCAACACCTCGGTCAACAAATGCGGCCGTGTGGTCGGCAACATCCTCTGATAGCCCGCGACTTCATTGCCCCTGATGACGATCTGATGCACCGCCTCGTCATGATCGAACTGGTCGACTTCAAATCCGTCGGGGCGCCGAAGGTCCTCCCATCCCATCTCCTCGACGAATATCCGGTAGCGCAGCCGATGGACGGCCTCCCAAAGGTCGGGACGTTCCATCAATTCCTTGGTCGTAAGACAAAAAAGCATTCCGTAGTCTCCTGTGGTTCAGGGGAAGATACGGCCGTGCTTCGATGCGAAAATTGCGTGATCACGTAGGCAAGAAGTTCTAGGCCTGCACGGCCGACCTAGCTAATGTAGCCGCGCCTTATCGCCTCGGCGACTGCCTGGACCCGGTTGACGGCACCGAGTTTGCTTTTGGCGTTAAGAAGATGTTTCTCCGAGGTGTGCTCGGAGATGCCGAGGATTTGGGAAATCTCCCATTCGGACTTGCCGACGGCAGCCCATTGCAGGCATTCGCGTTCGCGCGGCGTCAGCTCGATGTGATCGATCGCCGTGGTCGCCATGGTGTGGAGTTGCATGGCGCGGCCGACGGCATAGGTCGAGACCAGGGAGACCAGGCCGAACTCGGCCGCCGACAGTTCCACGGCCTCGCCCCCCAGCGACACCATGACGATTTCGCCGTCGAGCGTGATCAACGGAAAGGCCAGCCCGTCGCGCAACTTGAAGGCGCCGGCGTCGCCCATCACTTCGCCGCTGCTCTTGTCGATGCGGATGCCCTGGGCGGCTTCCCGCCACTGGAACGGCGCTTGCAGCTGTTTCATGTGACTGACGACGGGATCGTGATCGACATAGTTGCGCGTCACGTAGCGCTCGAGCCATTCGACCGGCCAGTCGCAGAGCAGCACATGCTGCTTCTGCTGGCCCGTCGGTGTGCCCGGCTGCGGAACGGTTCCGGCCATCAGCGCGGTCAGGCCGAACTCCGACGTTACGCCCAACAGTTTCTCGCAGACCGCGGCCGCCGTTGCGGCGTGCTGCAGTTGATCTATGTATTCCAGCGTTCGATCGAACTGACTCATCGCAACATCAACCCCATGTTGCCTCATGCATTAAGTCCATGGTCCGCGCCTTCCCGGCACTTCGCCACCGACCACGGATTGCAAAGCGCCCGCTTCCGGTTGTGGTTCTCGACCCTGGCATTCCCACCAGGGCGCCACCGCTGTTTGCAAACCGACCGAACCATATCCTGAAATCGAAGCGTTGAAATCAAAAAGCATTGTGCCTGTATCGTTTTCGTACCAAAACCGGCACGAGCACGGGTGCGGCGGAGTTTTATCGTGGCGTTCCAATGGAGGTCCCATGTCCTGGCAGCGGCGCTCATCGCCGCATTGTCATGGGTTTCCGGCGCGGGCGCGGCGGAGCCGCAGGTGCCGGTGTTGTGGGATGCCAAGGAGCGGCTTCCCAAGCCCGACCTTTCGGCGCTGCCGCGGCTGCGGTTCCTGACGACCACGGATTTTCCGCCCTTCAATTTCCTCGACGGCGCGGGGAAGCTGTCCGGTTTCCACATCGACTTGGCGCGCGCCATCTGCGCGGAACTCGGCATCGTCGACAAATGCCAGATCCAGGCCTTGCCTTGGGCGGAGCTTCAAGGCGCGCTTGAGAGGGGCGAAGGTGAAGCTGTTATCGCCGGCATTGCCCCGACGTCACAGTCGCGCCAGACATACGCCTTCTCGCGCGCCTACCTGCAGTTCCCGGCGCGCTTCATCACTGCGAAGAACAAGGCGCTGGCGGAACCGCTCTTCGACAAATTGCACGGCAAGCGAGTCGGCGTGATATCGGGCTCGGCCCATGAACGCATGCTGCGCGATTATTTCGGCACGGTCCAGGTCGTCCCCTTCGACAAGCCGGAAGCCCTCTATGGCGACCTCAAGGCCGGCAAGATCGACGCGGCTTTCGGCGATGGCATGCGCTTCGCCTTCTGGCTCGGCGGCTCCGATGCCGCCGGCTGCTGCCGCTTTGCCGGCGGCCCCTACCTGGCGCCCGAATATCTGGGCACCGGCATGGCCATCGCCACGCGAGCGGACAATCCGGCGCTGGCCGCGGCCCTCGACTACGCTTTGCAAGAGATTTCGATGAAAGGCACCTTTGCCGAATTCTACCTGCGCTATTTCCCGGTCAGTTTCTTCTGATCCGGTCCGGTCAGCTTTTCTGATCCGGCCGTAACCTCGTCAGGTCAGAGTTCGCAGCCTTGCCTTGGCCGCACGGCCGATGGCCGCCACGGTCAGCGTGTCGAGATCGAGCTGGCGACGGATCAACTGCAGCACCCGCACTTCCTCCAGCCGCATCTCCAGATCGACGGCGGCCACTTCGAAGGCCGCGGCATAGGCGGTGTCGCGCAACCGCTCCGGCAGCGCCTCCGAGACCTGGGTCAGGACACCTTCGAGCCCACCCTTCTCATGCAGCATCTTCTGGCAGGCCTGGGCCACGGCAACCAACCGGTCCTGCTTGAAATCCTCGAACACCGGCCACGAGCGAACAACCTCACCGATCCTGGCCAGTTCGACATCGGTCATGTCCCGGTCGGAGGCCGAAGTGATGACCATCAGATAGATCAGGGCTTCGTGCGGGGTGGGCGACAGCATTCTTTGCTCCTTGAACGGGCTCCGAAGGTAGGAAGGGGAGCCTGAGGCCGCAAGGAAAAAGCGCCCGACGCGTTGACGCTCCGGCCACGCACGCCTAGAGACCGGTTGAAAATGCACTTGCGGCTATTGCCGGGATACAATCTGGAAAACTGTGACATGGCGGGATCAAACATCATCGATCTCAATCCCGAACTGCTGACGGCCGCGGCCGAGAGCAAGGCATGGCCGTTCGAGGAAGCCAAAAAGATCATCGAACGCTACAAGGGCGCCGATTTCCCCGAAACGATCCTGTTCGAGACCGGCTATGGACCGTCGGGCCTGCCGCATATCGGCACGTTCGGCGAAGTGGCGCGCACCTCGATGGTGCGCCATGCGTTTCGCGTGCTGACGCAGGACAAGGTCGCGACCAAGCTGCTGTGCTTTTCCGACGACATGGACGGCATGCGCAAGATACCCGACAGCGTGCCGGACCGCGCTGCGCTCGAGCCATATCTGCACAAGCCGCTGTCATCGGTGCCCAACCCCTTCGGCGGCGACTATGCGAGCTTCGCCGACCATAACAATGCGATGCTCTGCCGCTTCCTCGACACGTTCGGCTTCGATTACGAATTCGCCAGTGCGACGCAGTACTACAAGTCAGGCCGTTTCGACGCGATGCTGTTGCGCGCCGCCGAACGCTACGACCAGATCATGGCGGTCATGCTGCCGACGCTCGGACCCGAGCGGCAGGCGACCTACAGCCCCTTCCTGCCGATCTCGCCAAAGAGTGGGCGCGTGCTTTACGTTCCCATGAAGCATGTCGACGCCAAGGCCGGCACCATCACCTTCGACGATGATGGCACCGAAACCACGCTGCCGGTCACCGGCGGCCGCGTGAAGCTGCAGTGGAAGCCGGATTTCGGCATGCGCTGGGCGGCACTCGGCGTCGATTTCGAGATGTTCGGCAAGGACCATCAGACCAATGCAGTGGTCTATGACCGCATCTGCAACATACTGGGCGGGCGGGCGCCGGAGCATTTCGTCTACGAACTGTTCCTCGATGAGAATGGCCAGAAGATCTCCAAGTCGAAAGGCAACGGCCTGACCATCGACGAATGGCTGACCTATGCGCCGACCGAGAGCCTCGGGCTCTACATGTACCAGCGGCCGCGGCAGGCCAAGAAACTCTATTTCGACGTCATCCCGCGGGCCGTGGACGAATACTACACCTTCCTCGCCGCCTATCCCCGCCAGGAGTGGAAGGAGCGGCTGGGCAACCCGGTCTGGCATATGCATGACGGCAATCCGCCCGCCATCGACATGCCGGTGCCGTTCTCGTTGCTGCTCAACCTTGTCAGCGCCTCCAATGCGCAGAACAAGGAGGTGCTGTGGGGCTTCATCTCGCGTCACGTCGCGGGTGTGACTCCGGCGACCCATCCCGAGCTCGACCGGCTGACGGGCTACGCGATCCGCTACTTCGACGATTTCGTGAAGCCGACGAAAACCTTTCGCCCGGCCGACGAGGTCGAGCGGGAAGCGCTGGTGGCTCTCGAAAAGGCACTTGGCGACTTGCCGGCGGGCGCCAGCGGCGAAGCGATCCAGAACGCTTCGCTCAACGTGGCGCGCAAGATCGAACGCTACCAGGATCATTCCAAGCAAAGTCCGGAAGGTGGCCCGGGTGTTTCAGGCGCCTTCTTCCAGATGATCTACCAGGTGCTGATCGGCCAGGAGCGTGGCCCACGCTTCGGGTCGTTCGCCGCCCTCTACGGCGTCGCCGAGACCCGCTCGCTCATTCAGAAGGCGCTGGCTGGTCAGCTGGCTTGAGGACGCCGCCCTCCTCTTGCAGGATCGAGTCCTCCTCCAGGATCGAGCCCGGCGCCTGAGGCGCTGGGGTGGGTGCGGCCGGCATCGCCGAGATGCCGGCAAGGTTCGGCGCCGACCCGAAAATGCCTTTCTTCGCGCCTTGTGCCTTGTCACCGGCCTCGACATAGGGTCCGCCCTTGGCGGCACGCGCCCAGCCGTTTTCGACCAGCCATTGACCGACGTCCTGCTTGCCGATCCGGCATTCCGCCGCAATCCGGTCGCGTCCGCCTTCCGGCGGCACCGTGCAAACCACGGCGCGGCCGCGCAGGAAGGCGCGGAATGCCGTGCGCGCGCGGATGCCGCACGGCCAGGATTTCCCGTCGGTGGTGCAGGTCTCGTCCTGACTGACGACATCGATGCCGGAAATCGCGACCGAATACCCCTTCGCCTCGATCAGGCCGGCGGCCGGAGCTACCGGCTGGAACAGTTTCGTGCCGTTCCAGTCGTCGGGCATTTTAGGCTTGGGCGGCACGGCGAGCGCCAGCTTGCTCAACGGCGCACGCGGCTCGACCCGCTCGAGTTCGCCGGTGGGCAGTTCCGGCGGCGCGACCACGTCCGGGTCAATCGCCCGCGAATGCACCGCCGGATTTGGTGGCTGCGCCGGTGCACGAATTGCTGAGGTGGACGGTTCCTCGGGCGTCGCATCCCTATCTGCCTCAGCGGTAGTGTCGGCGCCGGGATCGATCTGATCCACCGCAACAGTGCTTTCGCTGCCTTTCAGCGTGCGTCCGCCGGCAACGACCAGCGCCGCCATCGCCGGGATCATCAGAACCGCCAGGACAAGATGAGGAAGTCGCACCCGTTGCACCTATTGGCTTGCCCAGACGATCCGCGCCACCCACTCGACCTCGAGCATGGGGATGTCGCGGTCCGGATGCTCTGGATTGAGCGAGACCAGCGCGATCGACTTGACTGTCTGGCGCTCGAGCACCTTGGCCATCACCTCGCCCGATGTGGTCTTGACGACGACGCGGTCGCCCTTGCGGGTGGCCGCACCCGGCTCGACGATGAGGACGTCGCCATTGCGGTAGAGCGGCAGCATGGAATCGCCCTGCACCTGCAGCGCATAGGAACTTTCGGTCGATTGCGCCGGCAATTCGACGAGATCCCAGCCCTGCCCCGCCGGAAAGCCGGCATCGTCGAAGAAGCCGCCGGCGCCGGCCTGGGCGAAGCCGAGCAACGGCACCGCGCGCCGGCTGGCGGGCGATGCGCCACGGCCTTCGATCAGCCCGGTGAATTCGTCCAGCGAAGCGCCCGTCGCCTCGATGATCTTGGCCAGCGATTCGGTCGAAGGCCAGCGCGGCCGACCGTCCGAGGACAAGCGTTTGGATTTGTTGAAGGCGGTTGAATCAAGTCCCGCGCGCCTTGCCAGACCCGAAGCCGAAAGCGAATAGCGCTCGGCAAGAGCATCGATGGCAGCCCAGACTCGGTCGTGCGAGAGCATGACGTGCTCTCCTTCGAAACAGGAAAAAATGCCTCTTCCTGTCTAACGCGCAACGGCTGAGTTGTCCACCAGCGGGCTGGCGGATCACGAACAAAGCTGTGTGCCGCAACCACGGCACAGTGTCATGGCCGAAGCCGGCTATCCGGCCAATGCCGCCATCGCCCTCGGCAGGCCCTTCTGGAGCTCGTCGACGTTCATCACCGGGATGAGCTCGACGGTGGCATTGAAGGCGAAGAAGAACCGCTCGGCGACATAGGGCATGTCCGAACTGTCCTTTACCTCCAGGAAAAGGTAGGCCGTTCGCCAACCACCGTCCGCGGTAAAATAGGCAGCCTCCGGCTTGAGATCGGACAGGGTTTGCTCGATGATCTTGCCCATGCTGCCGTCCTTGATCGCCTTATTGCCTTCCTCGGCCGGGATGGAAACTCTCAGCATCATACGCATGATGATTACTCCTCCGCCAACATCATGTTAGCGATACCTAATATATCATCCGCGCCTGGTTTGGGAAAGTCGATCGAATCCTGCTTGCCAACGGGTTGATCAGCCGGACGATTTGGCCAGGCCGCGCAGTCCCTGGTGCGATGTCATGAAAATGCGTTCTGCCTCGGTCGGTGGCCGCGGTTCACCGCACGGCCAAGTGCGGCGACAACCGCGTCAATGTCGAGGAAGCGGCGCGCCTTGCGGTCATAGTCGGTCGGCAGGCAGCGAAAAGCCGGCCGGCCCTCACCGCCCATCATGTAAGGGCCACGGCTTCGCGCCGTGGCCAGCATGCGCGCCCAGACATACATGACGCTCTGTCAGGCCGCCTGCTTCACATCGCCCTTCGCATAGGGATCGAAGCGTTCGTAAAAGGTCTCACCTTTCTCGGCCATGTCGAGGAGCAGCTTGGGCGCCTTGAACTCGGCGCCATACTTCTTCTGCAGCGCCTTGGCGATCTTGACGAATTGTTTGGCGCCGATGCCGTCGATGTAGGACAGCGCGCCGCCGGTGTAGGGCGCAAAGCCGAAGGCCAGGATCGAGCCGACATCGGCCTCGCGTGGATCGGTGACGATGCCCTCTTCCATCACGCGCGCCGCTTCGAGCGCGATGGTGACCAGCAGGCGCTGCTGCAGCTCCTCATAGTCGACCTTCTCGGCCGCGAGCTGCGGATAAAGGTCCTTGAGGCCGGGCCACAGCTTCTTCTTGGCCGGCTTGGCCGGATAGTCGTAAAAACCCTTGCCGTTCTTGCGGCCGAAACGGCCGTGATCGTCAACCATGGTGTTGATCAGCGCCATCTGCCTGGGGTCGACGGCCTTTTCGCCGAGATCCCTGATGGTCTGCTTCATGATCTTTTGGGCAAGGTCGATGGCCGTCTCATCGGTCAGCGCCAAGGGACCGACCGGCATGCCGGCGGCCTTGGCCGCATTCTCGATCATCGGCGCGGGCACGCCTTCGATCAGCATCTTGTAGGCTTCCGACATGTAACGCAGCACGCAGCGGTTGACGTAGAAGCCGCGCGTGTCGTTGACGACGATCGGCGTCTTCTTGATGGCCCGCACGAAGTCGATCGCGGTGGCCAAGGCCTTGTCGCCGGTTTTCTTGCCAAGGATGATCTCGACCAGCATCATCTTGTCGACCGGCGAGAAGAAGTGGATGCCGATGAAATTCTTCGGCCGCGCCGAATTCCTGGCGAGGCCGGTGATCGGAATGGTCGAGGTGTTCGAGGCGAAGATCGCCGACGATTTCAACACGGCTTCCGCCTGTTCGGTGGCGGCCTTCTTGACGGCGGAATCCTCGAACACGGCTTCAACGACGAGATCGCAGCCGGCGAGGTCGGCATAGTCTGCCGTCGGCGTGATCAGAGACAAGAGCTTGTCCTTGTCCTCGGGCTTGGCACGGCCCTTCTTGACCTGATCCGAGATCAGGCCGTCGGAATGCGCCTTGCCCTTTGCGGCCGCCTCCATGTCCCGGTCGAGCAGCACCACCGGAATGCCGGCCTTGGCCGTGACATAGGCGATGCCCGCGCCCATGAAACCGGCGCCGAGAATGCCGATCTTCTTGAACTTGGTGTCCGGCACGCCGGCCGGGCGGCGTGCGCCCTTGTTCAATTCCTGCAGCGACACGAACAGCGAGCGGATCATCGCTGCCGCTTCCTTGGTCTGCATGATCTCGGTGAAATAGCGCTGCTCGATCCTGAGCGCCGTGTCGAAGGGCACCAGGAGGCCCTCATAGACGCATTTCAGGATCGCCGCGGCGGCCGGGTAATTGCCATGGGTCTCGCGGCGCAGGATGGCGATGGCCGGCGGCCACAGATTGGCACCGGCCGCCGAATAGACCGGCCCGCCGGGCAGCTTGAAACCCTTCTCGTCCCACGGCGCCACCGGCTTGAGGCCGTTCCTGATCATTGCCTTGCCGGTCTCGACCAGCTTGGCCGGTTCGGCGATCTCATGGATCAGGCCCATCGCCTTCGCCTTCTGCGGCGACAGGGTCTGGCCGGAGGTCAGCATTTGCAGCGCCTGCTGCTGGTCGGTCAGCCGCGGCACACGCTGGGTGCCGCCGGCGCCGGGGAAGATGCCGATCTTCACCTCGGGCAGTGCCATCCTGACCTTGTCGGAATCGGCCGCGACGCGGCCATGGCAAGCGAGCGACATTTCGAAGGCGCCGCCCATGCAGGTGCCGTTGATCGCCGAGACCCATGGCTTGCCGCAAGTTTCCAGCTTGCGGAACAGGCCGGTCATGATGCCGGCATTGTCGAACAGCGCCTTGGTCGCCTTTTCGACATCCTTGACCTTGTCGGTGGCGAAGGTGGTCAGCATCCTCTGCAACAGCGTGATGTCGGCACCGCCGGAGAAGGTGTCCTTGCCGGAGGTGATCACCGCGCCCTTGATGGCGGCGTCGCCGGCCACCTTGTCCACGATATCGTTCAGCTCGCGCATCACCTCTTCGGTGAAGACGTTCATCGAGCGGTCCGGGCTGTTCCAGGTGACCAAGGCGATGCCATCGGCGTCGATGTCGAGGGTGAAATTGGTGTAGCTCATCGTTCTCTCCCCGTCAGACGCGTTCGATGATGGTTGCAGTGCCCATGCCGGCGCCGATACAGAGCGTCACCAGCGCGGTGTTGAGGTCGCGCCGCTCGAGTTCGTCCAACACGGTGCCGAGGATCATCGCGCCGGTGGCACCGAGCGGATGACCCATGGCGATGGCGCCGCCATTGACGTTGATCTTGTCGTGCGGAATTTCGAAAGCCTGCATGTAGCGCAGCACCACCGAGGCAAAAGCCTCGTTCAGCTCGAACAGGTCGATATCCGACAGCTTCATCTTGGCGCGCTTCAGCAGTTTCTCGGTGACATCGACCGGACCGGTCAGCATCAGCACCGGCTCGGAGCCGATGTTGGCGAAGGTGCGGATGCGCGCGCGCGGCTTCAGGCCCATCGCCTTGCCGGCCTTCTTCGAGCCGAGCAGCACGGCCGCCGCGCCATCGACGATGCCGGACGAGTTGCCGGCGTGGTGGACGTGGTTGACCTCCTCGACCTCCGGATGCTTCTGCACCGCCACCGCGTCGAAGCCGCCCATTTCACCGGGCATGACGAAGGACGGGTTGAGCGAGGCGAGCGACTGCATGTCGGTCGACGGCCGCATATGCTCGTCATGGTCGAGAATGGTGAGACCATTCTGGTCCTTGATCGGGATGACCGAGTTCTTGAAGCGGCCATCGGCCCACGACTTCGCGGCGCGCTTCTGGCTCTCGACCGCGTAAGCGTCGACGTCGTCGCGCGAGAAGCCGTATTTGGTGGCGATCAGGTCGGCCGAAATGCCTTGCGGCACGAACCAGCCGGGCAGGCCGACCGAAGGATCCATGAACCAGGCGCCGCCGGACATGCCCATGCCGACGCGCGACATGGATTCGACGCCGCCGGCGATGACGATTTCATCGGCGCCTTGCGCGATCTTGGCGGCGCCGAAATTGATGGCGTCCAAGCCGGAGGCGCAGAAGCGCGAGATCTGCATGCCGGGTGCCTTGGTGTCGTAGCCGGCCTCGAATGCTGCGGCGCGTGGAATGACGGAACCCGCCTCGCCGACCGGGTCGACGCAGCCGAAGATGATGTCGTCGACGTTTGCAGTGTCCAGCCCGCTGCGGTCGCGCAGGGCCTCGAGCGTCCTGGCGGCGAGCCGTACCGCCGGCACTTCGTGCAGCGATCCGTCCTTCTTGCCCTTGCCGCGCGGCGTGCGCACGGCGTCATAGACATAAGCTTCGGTCATTTTTCATGCTCCCTGGGGTTCGCTGAAAAGCTGCTCAGAGCGAGCGTCCGATCAGCAATTTCATGATCTCGTTGGTGCCGCCATAGATGCGCTGGACGCGAGCGTCGCGGAACATGCGGGCGATCGGATATTCATTCATGTAGCCATAGCCGCCATGCAATTGAAGGCATTCGTCGACGACTTTGCCCTGGAGGTCGGAGAGCCAGTACTTGGCCATCGAAGCGGTCACCGGATCGAGGCCGCCATTGATGTGGCGGGTGACGCAGTCATTGTAGAAGACGCGGCCGATGGTGGCCTCGGTCTTCAGCTCCGCCAGTTTGAATTGTGTGTTCTGGAAATCGATGATCGCCTTGCCGAAGGCCTTGCGTTCCTTGACGTAGTCGATGGTCAGCGCCAGCGCCCGCTCGATCATGGCGATCGCCCCGGTGCCGATCTGCAGCCGCTCCTGAGGCAATTGCTGCATCAGCTGGACGAAACCCTGTCCCTCTTCATGGCCGAGCAGATTGGAGGTCGGTACACGCACGTCGTTGAAGAACAGCTCCGACGTGTCGTTGGCCTTCAGCCCGATCTTGTCGAGGTTGCGGCCGCGTTCGAACCCCTCGACCTCGTCGGTCTCGATGACCATCAGCGATGTGCCCTTGGCGCCCTTCTCCGGATCGGTCTTGGTGACGACGATGATGAAGTTCGCCAGCTGGCCGTTGGTGATGAAGGTTTTGGAGCCGTTGATCTTGTACTGGTTGCCGTCCTTCTCGGCACGGGTCTTGACACCCTGCAGGTCGGAACCGGCGCCGGGCTCGGTCATGGCAATGGCGCCGATCAGTTCGCCGGTGGCGAGCCTGGGCAACCATTTCTTCTTCTGCTCTTCCGAGCCGTAATGGAGGATGTAGGGGGCGACGATCGAATTGTGCAGGCCGATGCCGAAACCGTCGACGCCGACATGGCCGATCGCCTCGATGATGGCGCTCTCATGCGCGAAGGTGCCGCCGGAGCCGCCATATTCCTCCGGCATGGACGCGCAGAGCAGGCCGGCGGAACCAGCCTTCAACCAGCTTTCGCGGTCGACCATCTCGTTCTTCTCGAACTCGTCGTAGCGCGGTGCGATCTCCTCCGACATGAAGCGGCTAGCCATGTCGTAGAGCATGCCGACCTCGTCGGCCGCCCAGGCTGGTTTCGGCAAAGAGAGCACTTCGGCGGGATTTGTCGCCACGATTTCCTCCGCGTATCGACAGACAGAAAGGCTAGCGAGACGGAGTTTAGAACGCTTCCGCCGGCAGGGCCATCAGCGTATCGGCACCACTCGAAATACGGGCGAGGTGCGCCGAGGTCTCCGGCATGATCCGCTCCATGAAGAAGCGCGCGGTCACGACCTTGTTGTCGTAGAAAGACTGGGAGCCGTTGGCATCAGTCTTGCCCTGTGCCGCCTTGGCCATCTGCGCCCACATGTAGCCCAGCGCGACGAGGCCGAAGAGATGCATGTAGTCGGTCGAGGCAGCACCGGCATTATCGGGCTTGGCCATGCCGCTCTGCAGCAGCCACATGGTCGCCGCCTGCAAATCGTTGAGGCCCTTCTTCAAACCCTTGGTGAACGGCGCCATCTTTTCGTCCGCGCGGTTTTCCTCGCAGAACTCGCCGACCTCCTTGAAGAAGGCCTGGATGGCTCGGCCGCCGTTCAAGCCGAGCTTGCGGCCGACGAGGTCGAGCGCCTGAATGCCGTTGGCACCTTCATAGATCATGGCGATGCGGGCATCGCGCACGAACTGGCTCATGCCATGTTCTTCGATGTAGCCGTGACCGCCGAACACCTGC
This sequence comes from Mesorhizobium sp. B2-5-7, assembly GCF_006440875.1. Taxonomy (NCBI): domain Bacteria; kingdom Pseudomonadati; phylum Pseudomonadota; class Alphaproteobacteria; order Hyphomicrobiales; family Phyllobacteriaceae; genus Mesorhizobium; species Mesorhizobium sp. B2-5-7. Next base: position 202,670 of record NZ_VFUO01000007.1, read on the forward strand.
TGCGCCATGACGGCGTGATCAAAACCCTTGTCGGTCAGCACGCCCTTGACTACCGGCGTCATCAGGCCGGTGTAATCGTCGGCCGCCTGGCGATCCTTGTCGTCGACGGAGCGGTGCGCGATATCGGACTTGATCGCGGTCCACAGCGCCAGCGCGCGGCCGGCCTCGTTGAAAGCCTTCATGGTCATCAACGAGCGGCGGATGTCGGGATGGACGATGATCGGGTCCGCCTTCTTGTCCGGCGCCTTCGGACCCGACAGCGAGCGGCCCTGCAACCGGTCCTTGGCATAGGCGGCGGCATTCTGGTAAGCGATCTCCGACAGCGACAGGCCCTGCAGGCCGACGCCGAGGCGGGCCTCGTTCATCATCGTGAACATCGCCTTCAGGCCGCCATTGGCCTCGCCCAGCAGCGTGCCTTCGGCCTCGTCATAATTCATGACGCAGGTCGAGTTGCCGTGGATGCCCATCTTCTCCTCGATCGAGCCGCAGGAGACGGTGTTTCTCGTCCCCGGATTGCCCGATGCGTCGAGCTTCAGCTTGGGCACGATGAACAGCGAAATGCCCTTGACGCCCTCCGGCGCGCCTTCGATGCGGGCCAGCACCAGATGGACGATGTTGTCCGACATGTCGTGCTCGCCGGCCGAGATGAAGATTTTCTGGCCTGAAATCTTGTAGGTGCCATCGCCGTTCGGCACCGCCTTGGTGCGCAGCAGGCCAAGATCGGTGCCGCAATGCGGCTCGGTCAGGTTCATGGTGCCGGTCCAGCTGCCCTCGACCATCCTGGGCAGCCAGGTCGCCTTCTGCTCGTCGGTGCCGTGGGTGATGATGGCGGCGATCGCGCCCTGGGTCAGGCCCGGATACATCATCAGCGACATGTTGGCCGACACCATGTATTCAGCCACCGCCGTGTGCACGGCATAGGGCAGGCCCTGGCCGCCGAACTCGACGGGCGCCGCCAGGCCCATCCAGCCGCCTTCGCGATACTGGTCGAAGGCTTCCTTGAAGCCCCTGGGCGTGGTCACCGAGCCGTCGTCATGGCGCACGCAACCCTCCATGTCGCCGACACGGTTGAGCGGATGCATGACGTTCTCGGCGAGCTTGGCCCCTTCGGCGAGAATTGCCTCCAGCACGTCAGGCGTTGCGTCGGCGAATCCCGGAAGGTTCGAATAGCGCTGATAGCCGAGCACCTCGTTGAGCACGAACAGCGTGTCCTGGACCGGGGCCCTGTAGATCGGCATGCTTTTCCTCCACCATGCGGATTGACCCCGAAATCAAGCCGTGCGCGGCAAGCGGGCCAATGTCGAAGCCGCAATAGCAAATATTGACGTTTGCGTAAACGTCAATATTTGCGCTGCGGCAAGATTTCCGCCACCACGGGCGCAATCGCCAAGCGTCACGGCAATGCGCAAGCCAGCGCGAATCACGCAGGCCAGACAGCGAAAAAGCCGCGCGGCATCGCCACGCGGCTTTGTTGTGAAGGGTCCGACAGTATCGGAGGGCGGCTTAGCTCGCGACGCTCGCTTGCGGCGCCGAACGCTCGGCCAGCATCTGACGCACCGCCGACATCGAGCCGCCGAGCTCATTGATGGCGTCGTCGATCAGCGCCCGCTGCTTCTGCAGGCGAGCGAGCTGCTTTTCCGACTTGTCCAGCGCCAGCCGCAACTGCTTGGTGTTGGAACCGGTCGGATCGTAGAGGTCCATCATCTGCTTGACGTCGCGCAACGAGAACCCAACCTTGCGGCCGAGCAGGATCAGCTTCAGCCTCGCCTTGTCGCGGCGCGTATAGAGACGGGTCGAACCGTCGCGCTGGGGGTTGAGCAGGCCCTTGTCTTCATAGAAACGCAGCGTGCGCAGCGTCACGCCGTACTTCTTGGCCATCTCGCCGATGCGGGAGAGATCCTCGCCGGCTTCAACGGTTGCATTATTGGTGTTGGCCGCGGTCTCGCCGGCCGAGATAAGCTTCATGGTCACTGGCTTCCCCGTCTGGTGGCGTCGCGGTCCCGGACCATGCGTCGCCTGACTGGAAGCGGGGGCGTGCTTCCGGCCGTGGTTTCGACAAACAAATCGAAAACAGCGCAGTTGATACGCCATTTACGTTTACGTCAATTCTATACCGGTAGCCGTCTCATGACGCAAGGGCGTTCTGAGAACGGTGCTTTATGCCGCACCGGAAGTCACGTCAGCCAACTTCCTTGCAACTTCTTAAGCTTGGTTAACGCGTTGTTTACCACGTTGGGCGAAATGTGCGCGTGTCGGCTACCCGTGGTTATCCTGTATCGAATTTTCACGGTTTTTCGGAGCGCGGGGAAACCCGGGAAGCTTGTCTTCCACCGTGGCATCGAAGCGCGGTCGCCTCGTTCCGGCAGGGACTTGGGGAGCTGGCCGCAAGCCGGCCAATCTGAAAGACGGACGCACCGATGAACAGCAAGCGGTCCTACCTCGATACACTCAATGCTGGCAGGCAGCGCAAGCCGCAGACCACGCTCGAGCAGCTGAACCGCTCCCTGGAGACGCTGGAACAGCGCCTGGGGCAGACGCGCGAGGACGCGACGGCACGACCCGCGCCTCGCCAATATGGCGCCGAACCGCGTTACCCCGCCTCCGACCCGCGCTATCCCGCTGCGCAGCCGACGGCCCAGCAGCGCTGGTACGAGGATCCGCAGCCGGCACCGCGTGCGCACAACCCGGCGCCCTCCCCTGCACCCTTCGACCAGAATTATCAGGCGATCGCGCGTGACATCGACCGCGTGCGCGGCCAGGAAGACAGCGTCGCCATGGTCGGCAAGATCGCCGGCGAACTGCGCGGCATGCGCGAGGAACTGCGCCACCAGGTGACTTCAGGGCTGCAGCGCGAATTCGACGCGCTGCGCAAGGACATCGACCGCGCCTTCCAGTCGAACGCCAAATCCGGGACATCGGGCAAGGGCAGCGCCGAACTCGGCGTGGAATTCGAGCGGCTCTCCGGCGCCATCAAATCGTTGTCGGAGAAGAATGACGACAGGAGCGTCAACCTGCTGCGACTGGAACTCGAACAGGTCAAAGCCGCGCTCGACACGCTGGCGCGCGAGGAGAGCGTGCAGAAGGTCGACCGCCGCTGGGACGAGTTCGACCGCCGCTGGACGGCCTTCGAGGACCGCGTCGACGCCGACCAGCGCAAACGCTCCGACGACCCCGCCCTTGCCGCCTTGACCGACCGGCTGGAGCAGATCAGCAACGCGGTCAACAATCTGCCGGAATCGCTGTCCCTGCGTTCGCTGGAGGAGAAGGTCCGCACGCTGGCCGGGGCGGTCGACCATTTCGCCAGCCAGCAGGACAATCGCGGCGGCGGCACGCTGGCCATGATCGACGAGCGGCTGGACGAGATTTCCCGCGCCATCGTCGCCTCGACAGTCGCCGCACAGGCGAATTCAATCGACCACGAAGCCTTCGAGCGCATCGAGAAGCGGATCGACTCGCTCGCCCAGCAGATCGAGGAAGTGGCGCAGGACCGTCCCGCAAATGTCGTGATCGACCGGCTGAACACGCTGTCGAGCCGGGTCGACGACCTCGCCGGCCGCGCCAACCTGCCCGAGCAGGCGATGGAACGGCTCGCCAAGCAGATCGCGCTGATCGCCGACAAGATCGATCAGGCGCCGGCCATGCCCGACGCCGACTACATCTTCCACGGGCTGGAGCAGCGCTTCGACGTGCTGTCGGGCATGATGGAGCGGCGCCAGGGCGACGCCATCGAGCAGGGCAACATGCTGTTTCGCGATCTCGAGCGCCGGCTGGACGAGGTTGCCGACCGGCTGGACCAGCGCAGCATGCCGCAGGTCGACAATGCCGGCATCATGGACGCCATCGACGCTCGCTTCACCGCACTGGCCAAGCGCATGGAGACACGCGCTCCCGATCCCGCCGGCGAGGCGGCGATCCGGGGCCTGGAAAGCCGGCTCGAAGATATTTCAAGCCGGCTGGACGCTTCGGCGGCCCAGGTGGCCGGCATCGATCCGGCGCTGATCCGCAGCCTGGAGGCGCAGGTCGCCGGCCTGTCGGCGCATCTTTCCAAGCCCAGCACGCCGCTGCCGGACTTCGAGGACATCAGCCCACGCCTCGACGAAATCGAAAAAGCGCTGGCCGGGACCCGCGATTCCATCCTCGGCGCGGCACGTGAGGCGGCCGAGAACGCGGTGCGCTCGCTGGCCGGAACGAGCACCAATACGGCCGCGGTATCCGGCCTCGCCCAGGATCTGAAGACCCTGGAGACGCTGACGCGGCGTTCCGACGAGCGCAATTCGCGGACCTTCGAGGCCATTCACGACACACTGCTCAAGATCGTCGACAGGCTGGGCTCGCTGGAAACCAGCGACCCGCCCGAGGCGGCAAGTGAGCTCCTGGACGCGGCCTCGATCGAACCCAGTGGCTGGCGTGGCTTGCAGCGGCCCAAGATGGCCGTGAACGCACCATCCATGACCATGGACGAGCTGCCGCTGACTGGCGACATGGCCGATCTGGACGCGCGTGCCGCGGCCATAGTGCGCACCGAGCCCGGCGAGCCCGCACTGCACGTCGGAACGGGCTTGTCTCCCCGGCCGGGCACGCGCTCGCCGGCGGAAGCCGCCGCCGCCGCCGCGATAGCCGCACTCGGTTCCGACACCACCGCCGGAAAGGACCAGCCGGCAGGCCGCAAATCGATGTTCGGCGGACTGGCGCGGGTCTTCAAGGGCAAGAAGGCGGCGGATGTTCCGCCGCTGGCCGGCTCGGCGCCGAGCGCCGACATCCCGAGTGTCGATCTCGACGAGCCGCTCGACCCGAAAGTGGCCAACCGCCCGCTGGAGCCCGGCTCCGGCGCGCCTGACCTCAATGCCATCATGAAGCGCGTGCGCGACGAGCGCGGACAACCGGCAAAGCTCGGCGACAGCGACGCGGCGAAATCGGATTTCATCGCCGCCGCCCGGCGCGCGGCGCAGGCGGCCGCGGCCGAGGCCGACGCCCTGAAGCGCCAGTCGACGATGAAAGGCCCGGTCAAGGCGCTCAGGATAGGCGACCTGCTCAAGGCGCGGCGCAAGCCGATCTTGATGGCGGCGGCAGCGATCATGCTGGCGCTTGCCGGCCTGCAGCTCGGCAAGGCGTTCCTTTCGGATCCCGCCCAGGTGGCAAGCAACGACGCATCCCCGATCGTCGCCCCGCAGCCGGTTCAGACGGCATCTCTCGATACCGCCAGCCAGCCGAAGACCGAAGTTCAGCCGACGGCGATGATCAGCGCGCCGGCCCGTCCGGCCAGGCAGGCCGAACAATCCGCGCCCGCCAGCAAGGACGATATGGCGGCGCGGACCGTCGTGGCCATGCCGTCTGATACGGACGCGATGCCGGACACAGCGCCCACGGCCGAGCCCGCTTCGCCGGTCACGTCGGCCATGGCTTCCGGCCCGAGCGCCCCCGACGCGATGGCTTCGGCCGCGCCGGTTGCTCCGATGACCGCTGCCCCAGCCATGACGGATCCGGCACCAGCCGCCGGCGCTACGCAGGCGACGGATGCCGATCTCCAAGCGGCCCCTGCCGCGCCAGTGGCGACCGAGGCGACGACCAACGACACGACTGGCGCCGTTGCGCCCATGGACAAGCCGGCGGCGACAGCCGCGATCAAGTTCGACATTCCGGCCGATGCCGGCCCGGTCGCCTTGCGTGACGCCGCCGCCGGTGGCGACGCCAAGGCGCTGTTCGAGGTCGGCTCGCGCTACGCCGAGTCGCGCGGCGTCAAGGAAGACATGCCGGCTGCCGCCAAATGGTACGAGAAATCGGCGGAACTCGGCTTCGCGCCGGCTGAATACCGCATCGGCAATTTCTACGAGAAGGGCATCGGCGTCGCGCGCGACATCAAGAAGTCGAAGACCTGGTACCAGCTCGCCGCCGCGCAGGGCAACGCCAGCGCCATGCACAATCTGGCGGTGCTGTTCGCCATGGCCGCCGACGGCGCAACCGACAATGAATCGGCCGCGCATTGGTTCCAGGCGGCCGCCGACCTCGGCGTCAAGGACAGCCAGTTCAATCTTGGCATCCTCGCCGCCAAGGGCGTCGGCATGAAGCAGAACCTGGAGGAATCCTACAAATGGTTCGCGCTCGTCGCCAAGACCGGCGACAAGGATGCCGCGGCCAAGCGCGACGAGATCGCCAACGCGCTGCGGCCCGAGCAGCTCGAGCGCGCGCGCGCGGCGACCGAATTGTGGAAGGCCAAGCCGCTCAACGCGGCGGCCAATTCGGTGGACATTCCCGAATCCTGGCAGGAAGGCACGCCGCAGACGACGGCCGGCATCGACATGAAAAAGGCGGTCAAGAACATCCAGCTCATCCTCAACAAGAACGGCTATGACGCCGGCGGCGCCGACGGCGTGATGGGCGGGAAGACCAAGAACGCGATCATCGCTTTCCAGACCGACAACAAGCTGCCAGCGACGGGCGCGGTCGACGAGAAGCTGGTCAAGGCATTGCTGGCGCGCAAATAACGGCAGAAGCGTCGTTTCCACGACGCCCTTGCCTTACATTTGCCTGTTAACTGATCGAGTTGTTTTTTGTTTCGGCGCGGTGACGGGGTTTGCTCCCGCTGCCGCGTCGGCGCAAGAGAAAATTGGCTTTTCGATGCGATAGTGCCCGCAGCGGCTTTATTCGCCGACAGGCAAACTGATCGAGACAGACGGGTGGGCATCTATCTCCCGATCGCGGAAATTTCCGTCAACGTCTTCGTGCTGCTGGCCATGGGCGCCGCGGTGGGCTTCCTGTCGGGCATGTTCGGGGTCGGCGGCGGCTTCCTGATCACGCCGCTCTTGATCTTCTACAACATCCCGCCGGCGATCGCGGTCGCCACCGGCGCCAACCAGGTCATTGCTTCTTCCGTCTCCGGCGTGTTGTCGCACATGAAGCGAGGGACGCTCGACTTCAAGCTCGGCAGCGTGCTTCTGGCCGGCGGCGTCGTCGGCTCAACCGGCGGCATCTATGTGTTCGGCTTCCTGCGCAGGCTCGGCCAGCTCGACCTGTTCATCTCGCTGCTCTACGTCGTGCTGCTCGGCACCGTCGGCGGGCTGATGCTGGTCGAGAGCATCAACGCCCTGCGCGCCACGCGCAGCGGCGCGGCACCGGTGCTGAAGAAATCCGGCCAGCACAACTGGATCCACCGCCTGCCGCTGAAGATGCGCTTCCGCGCGTCGAAACTGTTCGTCAGCGTCATTCCGGTGCTCGGGCTTGGCGCCGGCATCGGCTTCCTGTCGTCGATCATGGGTGTCGGCGGCGGCTTCATCATGGTGCCGGCGCTGATCTATCTCTTGAAAGTACCGACCAATGTCGTCATCGGCACCTCGCTGTTCCAGATCATCTTCACCTCCGCCTATACGACGCTGGTCCACGCCACCACAAACCAGACCGTCGATGTGATGCTGGCCTTCCTGTTGATGGCCGGCGGCGTGGCTGGGGCGCAATATGGCGCCAAGGCCGGCCAGCGGCTGCGCGGCGAGCAATTGAGGGCGCTGCTGGCGCTGCTGGTGCTGGCGGTGGCGATCCGGCTTGCCACCGATCTGTTCGTCACGCCGCCCAACCTTTATTCGCTGTCCGGCCTGGGCCTCAACTGATGAATGGCCTGAAAGCGCTCGCAGCCGTCGCTCTCCTGTCCCTGATCGCCGCCGCGCCGGCGAAGGCGCAGACGCCGCTGACGGAAGGCATCCAGATCGGCCTTTCCACCGACGCGGTGTCGATCACCGCCGGTTTTTCCGGCGCCGACCTGACCATCTTCGGTTCGCTGGAAAATCCCGACCCGCTGGTCGCACGCCAGGGCCGTTACGACGTCATCGTCGTGCTCGAAGGGCCGCCGAAACCGGTGGTCGTGCGCCGCAAGGACCGGGTGCTGGGCGTCTGGGTCAATTTGGATTCCGAGACCTTCGAGAACGTGCCGGTGTCCTATTCGGTCGCGACGACGCGGCCGCTGCAGGACATCACCGAACCCAACAGCTACAAGCAGCTGTCGCTCGGCGCCTCCAACCTATACATGCAGCCCGCCGAAGCCGGAGACAGCCCGGCGACGATCGAGGAATTCACGGCCGCACTGCGCGAACGCAAGGCCGCCGCCGGCCTCTACAGCGAGAATGTCGGCGGCGTGCAATTCCTGTCGCAGAACCTGTTTCGCGCTACCGTCAGGCTGGCGCCTGATGTCTCGGTCGGCACGCACAAGGCGCGCGCATTCCTGTTCAAGAGCGGCCTATTCGTCAAGGAGAGTTCGGCGCAGCTCGAAATCCGCAAATCGGGCTTCGAACAATCGATCTTCCGCGTCGCCCACGACTATTCGTTCCTCTACGGCGTGTTCGCCGTATCGTTGGCCATGGTGACTGGCTGGCTCGGCCGGCTGGTGTTCCGCAAGGATTGATGCCGCGGGAAAAGAGGGGTTCCCCTTTTCGCCGCCATGCGATAAACCGCCGCCTCCCAACCCAGGGGCAAACAAGCACATACCGTTCGCCAGGAGCGGTCCCGCCATCCCGATGACAGCGCGACGCGTCGCCGCTGTTTTGCCGCCACGAACAATGACAGGAGGCTGCGATGCATCAGGCATTCGGCGGCATCGACTTCGGCACGTCTAATTCCACGGTAGGCGTCATCCGGAACGGCAAGGCGGGGCTGGTCCCGCTGGAGGGCGGGCAGCCCACTTTGCCAAGTGCCGTGTTCTTCAATTTCGAGGATGGCCATACCTATTTTGGCCGCCGCGCTATCGGGGACTATACCGACAGCATCGAAGGCCGCCTGATGCGCTCGTTGAAGAGCGTGCTCGGCAGTTCGCTCGCCCACGAGAAGACGCGGATCAAGGCACGCCAGATCGGCTTCATCGACATTATCGGCCTGTTCATCGGTCATCTGAGGACGCGGCTGGAAGAGGACGCCGGCGGCGTGGTGGAGAGCGTGGTGCTCGGCCGCCCGGTGCAGTTCGTCGATGACGACGCGCAAGCCGACGCGGAGGCGCAAGGCGAACTCGAGAAGGCTGCCCGTGCCCAAGGCTTCAAGCATATCGCTTTCCAGTTCGAGCCGATCGCGGCGGCGCTCGATTACGAGCAGAAGGTGACACGCGAGGAACTGGCGCTGATCATCGACATGGGCGGCGGCACGTCCGACTTCTCCATCGTGCGGGTCTCGCCGGAGCGCGCGCGATCGACCGATCGCAAGGACGACATCCTGGCCAGCCGCGGCATCCATATCGGCGGCACTGATTTCGACCGGCTGCTGAGCATCGCCCATGTCATGCCACAGCTCGGCTACCTCTCCGCGACCAAGGACGGCAAGCGCAATCTGCCGGCCAGCTACTTCATCGATCTCGCCACATGGCAGCGCATCAATCTGGTCTACACCGCCAAGGCGATGACGCATCTGCGCCAGATCCGCTACGAGGCCGCGCGCGCCGACCTGGTCGACCGCTTCATCCATATCGTCGAGCACCGCTACGGGCACGCGCTGGCGGCGCTGGTCGAGAAAGCCAAGATAGAGCTGACCGACATGTCATCGGCGGACGTGGCTGTGAAGCTGCCGGGCGCGGCATTCGCCGCCGGGATCACGCGCGACGGGCTGGAGGCGACGATCGCTCGAGACATCGAGCGGGTTACCGAAACGGTGGCGCAGACCATCCGCGACGCCGGAGTCAAGCCCTCCGACATCACCGCGGTGTTCCTGACCGGCGGATCGACGGCGATCCCGCTGGCAAGGCGGGAAATCCTGTCGCTGGTGCCGCGGGCTTCCGTCATAGAAGGCGATATGTTCGGATCGGTCGGACTCGGCCTGGCGCTCGATGCGCAGCGGAAGTTCGGCTGAACCTACCCCAACGTAGTCCCGTTCGCCTCCGCGGCCAGATGCGCCTTCAGCGCCATCTGGGCCAGGCTTGCCTGACGGTCGCGATGGGTGATCATGGCGAAGTCGCGCTTCGGCAATTCGATCGGCACGGCTCTCAGGCTCCCCTCGGCGACCGCGCGCCCGACGACCAGCTCCGAAATGATGGTCGCGCCGGCACCCGCCTCGACAGCTTGGCGAACCGCCTCGTTGCTGGGCAACACCAGGAATATCCTGAGGTCGGCAAGCGAAATGCCCTCGCGGCGCGCCAGATCCTCCAGCACCTCACGCGTGCCGGAGCCGCCCTCGCGGATTATCCAGCGCAGGCCGGTGATGTCGGGGCGGCCCGGCGCGGTTTCGGCGATCTCTGGATGGGAGCTGGCAACGACCAGCATCAACCGGTCGGTATCGACCTTGACGCGGCGCAACAAGTCGGACTCGGTGCGCCCTTCGACCAGGCCGAGATCGGCGGTTCCATCCAGCACGCTGGCCTCGACCTGCCTTGTGTTGCCGATGGTGACGCTCAGCCTGACGGCCGGATAGGCCTCGTGGAAAGAGGCCAGCCGGCGCGGCAGCCAATAGCTGGCGATGGTCAGGCTGGCAGCGATGGAGAGGCTGCCGGCGACCGTATGCGAAACATGTTCCAGGACATTGCGCGCGGCGGCGGCCCGCTCCAGCACGGCCTTGGCCTCCGGCAGAAACCGATGGCCGGTCTGAGCCAGCTCGATGTTGCGGCCGACGCGGTTGAACAGATGGACACCATGCTGCTCTTCCAGAGCGCGAATGGCCGCCGACGCGGCCGATTGGGAAATGCCCAGAAGCTCCGCCGCCTTGGTCATGTGGCCGCGCTCTGCGACGGCGACGAAAATGCGCAACTGATCGAGGGTCATGCCTGTATTAAGAACCAATATCGATCGAATTTACAAGAACAACTGATTAGACGGATCGATAGCTTTATTCTACTTTTTCGTCGGAAGTTAGAAAAAATTAGCCTGCAGGTCGCAAAGAGCAAAATGGTCGGGCGGTTCAGGTCCCTGCTTGCGCATTGGAGCCGCGGTATAAGGCGACGGCTGGCCGGTGATCGCTACCATCCCGAAGAACATTATATGCGCGGCCCCGGGCCGAAGACGCGAGCCAAATCCGCTGGCCGCGCGAGCACCACGGGATCATGATGCAAGGACCGCCGCGCGGCGCCAATTCAGCCCCCTCGCAACGCCCGCTTGCCGACACGCAGGCGCCCGATGAAGGCGATGGTGTCGACACCTCGCCTGATGTTTCCGACAGCATCGCCAAGACGACCTGCTACATGTGCGCCTGCCGCTGTGGCATCGATGTGCACATCAAGGACGGCAAGGTTCGCTACATCAACGGCAACAAGGATCATCCGGTCAATCGCGGCGTGATCTGCGGCAAGGGCAGCTCCGGCATCATGCAGCACTACAGCCCGGCCAGGCTGAAGAAGCCACTCTTACGCACCGGGCCGCGCGGCTCGGGTCAGTTCCGCGAGATCGAGTGGGAGGAGGCCTTTTCGATCGCCACCGAGCGGCTGTCGAATATCCGCCGGACCGATCCTAAAAAACTCGCCTTCTTTACCGGACGCGACCAGTCGCAGTCCTTGACGGGCTGGTGGGCGAGCCAGTTCGGCACGCCGAACTTCGCCGCCCATGGCGGCTTCTGTTCGGTGAACATGGCGGCGGGCGGGCTCTACACGATCGGCGGCTCGTTCTGGGAGTTCGGCGAGCCCGATTGGGACAACACGAAATACTTCATGCTGTTCGGCGTTGCCGAGGACCATGATTCCAATCCGATCAAGATCGGACTGGGCAAGCTCAAGGCGCGCGGCGCCAAGGTGGTGTCGATCAATCCATGCCGGACCGGCTACAATGCGATCGCCGACGACTGGATCGGCATCCGGCCCGGCACGGACGGCCTGTTCGTGTTCGCGCTGATCCACGAACTCTTGAAAGCCGGCCGCGTCGATCTCGATTATCTGCTCCGCTACACCAACGCGCATGTCCTGGTTATCCAGGAGCCGGGCGCGGCCGATGACGGGCTGTTCATGCGCGACAGCGACGGCAATCCGCTGGCATGGGACAGAGTGGCGACGACCTCCGTCAACGCAGTCGATTCAAATGCCAAACCGGCACTGACCGGCAGCTTCACAGTCGACGGGCGCAGGTGCCTTCCCGTGTTCCAGCTGATCGCGGACCGCTACATGGACGTCAGCTATTCGCCCGATGCGGTCGCGGAGCGTTGCGGCATCCCGGCCGGAACGATCCGCCGGATCGCCGCCGAACTGGCCCACGTCGCCTTCGAGCAGGCGATCGAACTGCCGGTGGCATGGACCGATTGGGCCGGGCGCCGGCATCAGACGATAAAGGGACGGCCGGTTTCGATGCATGCCATGCGCGGCATCTCGGCCCATTCCAACGGCTTTCACACCTGTCGCGCCATCCACCTGCTGCAGGTTCTGCTGGGCACGGTGGACGTGCCGGGCGGCTTCCGCTTCAAGCCGCCCTATCCCAGGTCGGCGCCGCCCGGCCCGAAGCCCTGCGGCAAGGATGTCAGGCCGATGACGCCGCTCGACGGCATGCCGCTCGGTTTCGTCTGTGGACCCGACGATCTGCTGGTCGATGAAGCGGGTACGCCGCTGCGCATCGACAAGGCCTATTCCTGGGAATCGCCGCTTGCGGCGCATGGGCTGATGCACACAGTCATCCGCAACGCCTGGGCCGGTGATCCCTACCCGATCGACACGCTGATGATGTACATGTCGAACATGGCCTGGAATTCCTCGATGAACACCGTCGAGACCATGGCCATGCTCACCGACCATGATGAAGCGGGCAATTACAAGATCCCCTTCATCATCTATTCCGATGCCTACTATTCCGAGACCGTGCCTTTCGCGGACCTGGTCCTGCCCGACACCACCTATCTCGAGCGTCATGACTGCATCAGCCTGCTCGACCGGCCGATCAGCCATGCCGACGGGCCGGGCGACGCCATTCGCCATCCGGTCGTCGAGCCCGACCGCGACGTCAGGCCCTTCCAGTCGGTGCTGATCGACCTCGGCGCGCGGCTTGGCCTGCCCGGCTTCGTCGATGACGAAGGCTCGCCGAAGTACCGCGACTATGCCGACTACATCGTCAATCATGAACGCACGCCCGGCATCGGCCCGCTCGCAGGCTGGCGCGGCAAGGACGAAAACTCGATCGGCAAGGGCGACGTCAATCCCAACCAGTTGCAACGCTACATCGACAATGGCGGGTTCTGGCACCACGATTTCACCGAGGACCAGCGCTACTACAAGATGGCCAACCGCTCCTATCTCGACTTCGCGGTGCAACTGGGCTTCATCCCCAAGGCCGAGCCGATCGTCTTCCAGCTCTATTCCGAACCGATGCAGCGTTTTCGGCTGGCCGCGCGTGGTCATGGCCGGGTGGTGCCGCCCGAAAGCGAACGCAAGCGCGTCGAGACCTACATGGACCCGCTGCCGTTCTGGTACATGCCGTTCGAGGAAGCGTCCGTCGACCAGGAAGAATACCCGCTGCACGCGCTGACGCAGCGGCCCATGCACATGTACCATTCCTGGGGTTCGCAAAATGCGTGGTTGCGGCAGATCACCAGCCAGAACCGGCTGTTCGTGCATCAGCAAACCGCCGCTGGGCTCGGCCTTGGCGACGACGACTGGGTGTGGATCGAGAGCATCAACGGCAGGGTCAAGGGGCAGATCAAGCTGGTCGAAGGGGTCAACGAAAGCACGGTGTGGACCTGGAACGCGATCGGCAAGCGACGCGGCAGTTGGGGGCTGAAAGACGATGCCGCCGAAAGCAATCGCGGCTTCTTGCTCAACCACATCATTGGAGACCAGACCTTGGCCGACGCGCAGGGCAAGCGTTATTCGAATTCCGATCCGGTCACGGGCCAGGCGGCGTGGTTCGATCTGCGCGTGCGCATCGTCAAATGCGCGGCGGAGGAGGCCGGCTTCACCGAGCCGCAATTCGAGCGTTTTCAACAGCCGCCGCATTTCGAACCCTCGCCCGACAAGCTCACTTTCGGCGCCGGGTTTCGGCAGGCAAGAGAGGCAACCGAATGACCTGTCTTCCAAGTCCAGGCGGCAAGAAGCTTGGCCTCGTCATCGACCTCGACACCTGTGTCGGCTGCCAGGCCTGCGTCACCGCTTGCAAGGAATGGAACACCGGCGGCCACATGGCGCCGCTGACCGACATCGACCCCTATGGCGGCCATGTCGACGGGGTCTGGTTCAACCGCGTGCACAGTTACGAGCACATCACCGAGATGGGGGGGCGCACGGTCAACTTCCCGCGTTCCTGCCTGCATTGCGAGACGCCGGCCTGCGTCACCGTCTGCCCGACCGGCGCCTCCTACAAGCGCGCGTCGGACGGCATCGTGCTGATCGACGAGGACAAGTGCATCGGCTGCAAATTGTGCAGCTGGGCCTGCCCTTACGGCGCGCGCGAATTCGATGGCGATGTCGGGGTGATGAAGAAATGCACGCTCTGCGTCGACCGCATCTATAACGACAACCTGGCCGAGGGGGACCGTGTGCCGGCCTGCGTCGCCGCCTGCCCGACCAGCGCCCGGCATTTCGGCGACCTCGGCGATCCCCAATCCCCCGTTTCGCAACTGGTGGCGGGGCGCGGCGGTGTCGACCTGATGCCCGAACTCGGCTATCGCCCGACCAACAAATACCTGCCGCCGCGCGCTCACACGCAACGCGCCGCATCGGTGACCGCTCCCGCGCTGGAGCCGCTACGGGCCGAGGGCGGTTTCCTTGGCTGGGTCGACCGCATGCTTTCGAGCTGACCATCCATGAATCCAGCTTTTTCGGTCGTCTTCTTCACCACCGCCACGGGTGCCGGCTATGGGCTGCTCGCGCTGCTCGGCGTGCTCGGCCCGCTCGGCTTCGTCGCGCCCGATTTCTGGCCGGGCTTCGTCGGCATGGGGCTGGCGCTCGGCCTGATCGCCGCCGGCCTGTTGTCATCGACCGGCCATCTCGGCAGGCCCGAACGTGCCTGGCGGGCGTTCTCGCAATGGCGCAGTTCATGGCTGTCGCGCGAAGGCGTTGCCTCGGTCGCCACCTTCATTCCCGCAGGCGTGTTCGGCGTAGGCTGGGTCTTCCTTAGCCGCCTCGATGGCTGGGTGGCGGCCGCCGGCGTCCTGGCCGCCGTTGGCGCCACAGCCACGGTCTGCATGACAGGCATGATCTATGCCTCGCTGAAACCCATCGCCCACTGGCACAGCCCCTATACCTTGCCCGGCTATCTCATCTACTCGGCGATGAGCGGCTGCGTGCTTGTGAATGCCCTGCTGCAAGGTCTTGCGCTCGGCTCGACTATTCTCCTTGCAGCTTCCGTGCTGCTCACCTTGCTTGGCTGGGGCTGGAAGCTCGCGACCTGGCGCCACAACGACCGGCTTGAAATCCCGACCAGTGCCAACACCGCGACGGGGCTGACCGGTGGCACGGTGCAGTCGCTGGAGTGGCCGCATACGGAAGAAAACTACCTGTTCAAGGAAATGGGCTTTCGCATCGCGCGCAAGCACAGCGCCAAGCTGCGCCGGATCACGCAGGCGCTGGCCTTCGGTTTGCCGATCCTGTTGCTGCTTGCCGCCTTCGCCTTGCCGTGGCCGCTCGCGGCGGCGCTATCGGCGCTGGCCGCGATCGCCCAGTTTGCCGGCATGCTGGTCGAACGCTGGCTGTTCTTCGCCGAAGCGAAGCACACGGTCATGCTCTATTATGGGCGATAGATCTCAGCCTGGCCGCAGCATCGAGTGCGAGATGGCGAAGATGCGCTCGGTGCCGAGCATGTAGGCCATCAGCGACTCCAGGCGAAACAGCCCGGCATAGGCGCGGTCGAGCACGTTGAGCGAACCGGTATAGGCGCCGAAAGCCGGCATGATCATGCGGCCGCCATCGCCGGCAAAGCAGCGCCTGCGCACCGAGCGGCCTTGTTGCACAATGCGCGCGCAGGGGTGCAGATGACCAGATATTTCGCCCTCGACCCTCACCTTCGATGGCTCATGCCTGAACAGCAGCGAGCCTATGGCCAGTTCCCGCACGGTCTCGCCAGGCAGATCCGCCGGCGCTTCGGGGTCGTGATTGCCGGCGACCCAGAACCAGTCACGGCCTGCCATCTGCGCTTCCAGCCGTTCGCGAAAGCTCGAATGCATGCGCGCTGCGCCGCCACCGTCGTGGAAGGAGTCACCCAGGCTGATGACGATCGACGGCTGGTAGTCCGATATGACCGCCTGCAGCCTGAGCAGGGTCGCGCCAGTATCGTAGGGCGGGATGAGCGTGCCGCGCCTTGCCAGGGACGACCCCTTCTCCAGATGCAGGTCCGATACCGTCAGCAGCTTGAGCTCGGGGAAATACAGCACGCCGCGCGGATCGCAGACCGCGCGCTCGCCCGCGATGCCGACGAGATCGGCCTCGGCGATCAGCGATGCGCGCGCCAGCGAAAAACTCATTCCTCAGCCATTCCCAGGCCCCATGGCCTCTTCGACCAGCGTCGCCGCATCCATCAGCAGCGTTTCATCGGCCTCGCCGTTCACCGGCATCTTGCCGATCTCGAGCATGATCGGCACGGCAAGCGGCGATATCTGTTCGAGCGCCTTATGCATGATTCGACCCTGGATGCGCGAGAGCATGTCCGCAAGTCTGCTGACATCGAGCAGGCCGGTCGCTGCATCGGCACGCGTCGCCTGAAGGAGGATGTGGTCCGGCTCATGGCTGCGCAGCACGTCGTAGATCAGGTCGGTCGACACGGTGACCTGCCGGCCGCTCTTCTCCTGGCCGGGGTGGCGTTTTTC
Source organism: Mesorhizobium sp. B2-5-7 (assembly GCF_006440875.1). Classification (NCBI taxonomy): domain Bacteria; kingdom Pseudomonadati; phylum Pseudomonadota; class Alphaproteobacteria; order Hyphomicrobiales; family Phyllobacteriaceae; genus Mesorhizobium; species Mesorhizobium sp. B2-5-7. Next base: position 219,332 of record NZ_VFUO01000007.1, read on the forward strand.
GATCAGGCCCGAGATCAGCGCGCAATTGCGGAAAGTGCGCTTGAGAAGCCAGCTGTCGGCCAGCCAGGCTTCGAGATCGTCGCCCAGCATGTCCTGGTCGAACAGCGCGCTCAGTGAAGGTTTCCTGGCTTTGAACATCGCGCCCATGTCGCCCAGCGACCATATGGCCAAGGCATAATCAGTGGCGACAAAGCCGAGCGGCCTGACGCCCGCCCTGTCGAGGCGACGGGTGAGCAGCATGCCAAGCGTCTGGTGCGCCAGCCTGCCCTCAAAGGGATAGGCGACCAGATAATGGCGATTGCCACGCGGAAAGGTCTCGATCAGCAAATCGTCGCGCTTGGGCAGCATGGATTTGTCCGACTGGAACCGCAGCCAGTCGGCCACCTGCTCCGGCAGCTTCTTCCAGCGCTGCGGATCGTCCAGCATGATGCGGACCTGCTCTGCGAGGTAGGTCGAGAGCGGGAACTTGCCGCCGCCATAATATGGCACCTTGGCGTCGCTGCCGGGCGCGTTCGACACGAAGCACTCATTCTCGCGGATGCCCTCGAAACGCAGCACCTTGCCGGCGAACATGAAAGTATCGCCATGCGTCAACGTTTCGAGGAAGGCCTCCTCGATCTTGCCGAGCACGCGGCCACCGTGCGACGCCGCGCCTTTGCTGCCGGCCTTGACGTAACGCACGTTGAGGGCGGGCACCTCGATGATGGTGCCGACATTGAGCCTGTATTGCTGGGCGACGCGCAGATTGGAGACGCGCCACAGCCCGTCCTTGTTAAGGCGGATGCGGGCATAGCGCTCATAGTTCTTCAGTGCATAGCCACCGGTGGCTACGAAATCGATGACACGGTCGAAGGTCGGCCGATCGAGGCCGGCATAGGGTGCCGCCGTTCGTACCTCCTCGTATAGGTCATCGGCGCGGAACGGTGCGCCGCAGGCGCAGCCGAGCACATGCTGGGCCAGCACGTCGAGCCCGCCATTGACCAGTGGCGGCGTATCCTGCGCGCCGAGATAATTGGCGTCGAGTGCGGCCCGGCACTCCAGCACCTCGAAACGGTTGGCGGGGATCAAAATCGCCTTGGACGGCTCATCCATGCGGTGGTTGGCACGGCCGATGCGCTGTGCCAACCGGCTGGCGCCCTTCGGAGCACCGACATGCACGACCAGATCGACATCGCCCCAGTCGATGCCGAGATCGAGCGTCGACGTGGCGACGATGGCGCGCAGCGCGTTCTCGCCCATTGCCTTCTCGACGCGCCGGCGCTGGGCGACGTCGAGCGAACCATGATGCAAGGCGATCGGCAAGGTGTCCTCGTTGACGCGCCACAACTCCTGGAACAGCAGCTCCGCCTGGCTGCGTGTGTTGACGAACAGCAAGGTCGTCTTGTGGCGCTTGATCTCGCGGTAGATTTCCGGCGTGGCGTAGCGCGCCGAGTGCCCTGCCCACGGCACGCGCTCCTCGGAATCGAGGATCGAGATTTCGGGCTTGGCACCACCCGTCACAGTGATCAATTCCGCCATGTCACCCGGTGGGTTCTGGCTGACAAGCCAGCGCCGCAACTCGTCCGGCTCGGCCACCGTCGCCGACAGGCCGATCGTCTGCAGGCCAGGGACAAAGCTGCGCAACCGCGCGAGGCCGAGCGCCAAAAGATGGCCGCGTTTCGACGTCACCAGCGAATGCAATTCATCGAGCACGACATAGCGCAGATCCTCGAAGAAGCGTCTCGCGTCGCCTGCCGCGATCAACAGCGCCAGTTGCTCCGGCGTGGTGAGCAGAATGTCGGGCGGCGCAAGCTTCTGGCGCTGGCGCTTGTGGGCGGGGGTGTCGCCGGTGCGCGTTTCGATGGTGACGGGCAGGCCGATCTCCGCGACCGGCTTCCCGAGATTGCGCTCGATGTCGACGGCCAGTGCCTTAAGCGGCGAGATGTACAGCGTGTGAATCCCGCGCCGCGCCTGGCCTGGTTTTCGCCTTGGCCTGACGGCCAGTTCGGTCAGCGACGGCAGGAAGCCGGCCAGCGTCTTGCCAGCGCCGGTCGGCGCGATCAGCAGCACCGATTGCCCGGCCTGGGCCTTCGCCAGGAGCTCTACCTGATGCGCGCGTGGCGACCAGCCTTTCTCGCCGAACCATTTCAGGAATGGCTCGGGCAGGACGACTGCGGCATTCTGGTCGGCGAGGCGGGGCTCAACTGTCACGCGCCAGAGGTAGCGCGGCGACAGGCAATCGCCAAGCAGATTCGGAACAAAAGGGGATCGAAAAAGCCTTACGGGCGCCGGAACCCTGTAGGCCCGCCATAGAGATAGCCGATGCGGGCGATGGCTTCCTTCAGCCCTTCGCGCGACACAAGCATGGTGTGGCCGTTGGCGTGGATCATGGTTTCGGCGTCGGTCATGATGGCGACATGCCCCTTCCAGAACACCAGGTCACCACGTCGCAGCCCCGAAAAATCAGGGCCCGGCCCGAGCGGCTCGCCGATCGAGGCGGCCTGCATGTCGGAATCGCGCAGCACATTCTTGCCGGCCATGCGCATGGCCAGTTGCACCAGGCCGGAGCAATCGATGCCGAAGCCGGAAACACCGCCCCATAGATAGGGCGTGCCGAGAAATGTCTCGGCCACGGACACATAGTCGCCGGCCACTTCGCCGATCGGCTGCAAATGGCCAGCGATCACGGCTTTACCGGAGGGCAGCAACGCATAGTGCGTACCCCGTGTTTCAGCGGCACCCGTAACGGTTACGGTCGATCCCATGGACAATTGCCCGGCAATCGGAAAGCGCAGGTCCGGACCGGGATAAAGAAACGTGCGTGGCACCGAAACGATATGAGTGGACGCATGGTCGCGCCCGCCCAGCATGGCAGCGGCGACATAGCCGACATAGCCATCGCGTTCGCCCTGGACCCAGGCCCAGCCTTCGGTTTGCTCGAAGACGAGGACATCGTCGCCGAAGAGGAACTGCGTGTTGATGCCGGCGTCGGGCCGCGGCCCCTTGCGCAGATCGGCCACCGAGGCGGCAATCCGCGCAGGCCGGCCGGCGACGAAACGGTCGGCCGTCACCTCGCCCTTCAGCCGCGCATCGGCAAGATCGGAGCGAAAGGCGTGGAGGCGGGCGTCCCTGGCAGTCAAATCGTCAAATCCGGTCAAATGGAAATCGGTTACATCGGCAGTTCGTGGGCCTTGGCGATGATACCATCTCCGAAGCGCTCGACAAAGAGCGCGCCTTCGACGGTGCGCTTGATCAGGACGTTGCGCTTGTCGAGCTCGTCGCGATGGCGCGACACCAGTTTCAGCGCGCCCATCGTGTCGAGCGCGCGCGTGATAACCGGCTTGGTGACGTTGAGGCGGGCGGCGAGCCCGCGCACGGTGTGCGGCGGCGGATCGAGGTAGATGGTGAACAGGATCGCCGTCTGGCGCATGGTGAGATCAGGCGCGTCCTCGCGCACCTGCGACAGCATCACTTGCTGCCACAGTCGCAGGGCCTGGCTCGGGCGCATCGCAATCGACATCGCGCCAGCATGACGGCAAATTGTTTCGGTTCCGTTTCAGTTCTCGAAATCGCCGACTCTGCTTGCGGCAATCAGCCATAGCGCGTCGAGATGATCCGCTCCAGCGCCCGGATGCCCTGCGCCTCACCGCCGGCCGGGCCATGCGGGCGATCGGCGGGGTTCCAGGCGAAGATGTCGAAATGCGCCCAGCTTGCCGTCTTCTCGACGAAGCGCTTGAGGAACAGCGCCGCGGTGATCGAACCGGCGAAACCATCTGATGTGACGTTGTTGATGTCGGCTATCTTCGACGACAGTTTCGCGTCGTAAGGCCGCCATAGCGGCATGCGCCACAGCGGATCCTCGACCGCCAGCGCCGCCGCCGCCAGCTCCGAGGCAAGCGCCTCGTCATCGGTGTAGAAGGGCGGCAGGTCGGGGCCAAGCGCGACGCGGGCGGCGCCGGTCAGCGTCGCCATGTCGATGAGAAGCTGCGGCTCCTCGTCGTCGGCCAGCGCCAGCGCGTCCCCCAGCACCAGCCTACCTTCGGCGTCCGTGTTGCCGATCTCGACCGTGATGCCCTTGCGGCTCGCCAGCACGTCGCCCGGGCGGAAAGCGTTGCTGGCGATCGAATTCTCGACCGCGGGGATCAGCACGCGCAGCCGCACATTGAGCCCGGCGGCCATGATCATCGAGGCCAGGCCCAGCACATTGGCGGCGCCACCCATGTCCTTCTTCATCAACAGCATGCCCGATGACGGCTTGATGTCGAGCCCGCCCGTGTCGAAGCAGACGCCCTTGCCGACCAGCGTCACCTTCGGCGCGCCCTGCCGCCCCCAGGTCATGTCGATCAGACGCGGGGCATCGGACGAAGCGCGGCCGACGGCATGGATCATCGGGAAGTTCTGTGCGAGCAGGTCGTCGCCCTTGATGACCGAGACTTCGGCCTTGTGAGCCCCAGCCAGGATCCGCACCGCCTTCTCCAGATCGTCCGGTCCCATATCGTTGGTCGGTGTGTTGACCAGGTCGCGCGTCAGGAAAACACCATCGACGACGCGGCGAACGCGCTGCGCATCGACACCGGCCGGCAGCTCGAAGCGCAGCGCCTTGCCCGGTTTCTTGCCGTAGCGGGCAAAGACATAACCGCCGAGCACGATTGCAAGAGCCGCCAATTCCGGCTCCGCGGGCATGGAGGCAAAATGCCAATCGCCCTCCGGCAAGGTTTTCGCCAGCGCACCGACGGCAAGCGCGCCCTCGCTCTCACCGAGGCCGAACATGGCGCCGCCAAGCGCTCCGTTCTCGCCTGGCAGGACCAGCGTCCTGCCAGCCTCGCCGGAAAAGCCGTTTGCCTTGGCCCATGCGACAATAGACGGCGACAGACCGGCTGCCTCCAGCCCATCCCTGGCGACCAGATGGATTGGCAGCGGGTTCTTCGGCTTGCTCTCGACCAGTTCAACGGACATCAGATGTTTCTCCTGCCGAGTTTGCGAGTCGGCGCGTCTTAACCCTCCGTTAGGGTTAACAGAATATTTCTGCTGGAGGGAAGATGGTCACGCAATGGCCACGCATGAATGGAGGCCCAGGTGCCGATGCCGACCAACCGCACGATAGACATCCGGGGAAAACGGCTCATTACCACGGCATTCATGCTAGCGCTCGCGGCGGGCGTTGCCGGTTGCGCGACCGACAAACTCACCACAGGCTCGATCGGACGCACCAGCGGCAAGCCGCTGGAAACGATGTCGGCGGGAGAATTGCACAACGCCACGGCCGCACTTGGCCAATCCTACGCGAGGAACCCCAACGACAAGCGGATAGCGACCAACTTCGCGGCGGCGCTGCAGATGGACGGCGATGCCGACCAGTCGCTTGCCGTGATGCGCAAGCTGGCGATCGCCTACCCCAAGGACCGCGAAGTTCTCGCCGCCTATGGCAAGGCATTGGCCGCCAATGGCCAGCTTGAGGCAGCGCTCGACGCCGTGCGCCGCGCACAAACGCCGGAATACCCCGACTGGAGGCTGGTGTCGGCGGAGGCGGCCATCCTCGATCAGGTCGGCCAGAAGGACGAAGCGCGCCAACTCTACCGCAAGGCGCTTGAACTCAAGCCGAACGAGCCATCGATCCTTTCCAATCTCGGCATGTCCTATGTGCTGGAAGGGGATCTGCGCACCGCCGAGACCTATATGCGCTCTGCCGCCCAGCAGCCGAATGCCGACAGCCGGGTGCGTCAGAACCTGGCGCTCGTTGTCGGGCTGCAAGGTCGCTTCGACGAAGCCGAGAAGATCGCCTCGCAAGAACTTTCCCCCGAACAGGCACAGGCCAACGTCGCCTATCTCCGGCAGATGCTGGCCCAGCAGAACGCCTGGAGCCAACTCAAGGATCAGGACAAGGCGAAAACGGCGAAAACCGCCAACAACTGATCGTCGCGCGGGGCGCCCGATCGCGCCAAACGAAAGAGCCGCGTGGCATTTTCCGCGCGGCTCTTTCGCTTGGATTGTGCGGATGCGCCTACTGGGTGCCGTTGCTTTGCGACTGGCCGAAGATGCCGCGCTGGCTGACCTGGATGCCGGCAGGACCCAGGATGATGGCGAACAGCACCGGCAGGAAGAACAGGATCATCGGCACGGTGAGCTTGGGCGGCAGCGCGGCGGCCTTCTTCTCGGCCGCGTTCATGCGCATGTCGCGGCTTTCCGCGGCAAGCACACGCAGTGCGAGCGCCACTGGCGTGCCGTAGCGCTCGGCCTGGACGAGCGCCTGTGACACGGACCTGACCGATTCCAAGCCGGTACGGCTCGCAAGATTCTCGTAAGCCTGCTTACGTTCCTGCAGGTAGGAGAGCTCGGCGTTGGTCAGGATGAATTCTTCCGCCAGGGCCACCGATTGCGCGCCAATCTCGTCGGCGACCTTGCGCAGGCCGGCTTCCACCGACATGCCGGATTCCACGCAGATCAGCATCAGGTCGAGCGCATCCGGCCACGCCAGCTGGATCGACTGCTTGCGCTTGGTCGCGCGGTTGTTGACGTAGAGGACCGGCGCATAGAAGCCGCCATAGGCAACGAGGATGCAGACGAAAAGCCGGATCACCAATGGCTTGTCGGGCAACCCTCCGAGCACGAAAATATAGAACAGACCCAGCGCGAAACCGACAAAAGGAAGCACCAGACGGAAGAACAGAAATCGCGTTAGCGGATTTTGCCCGCGAAAGCCGGCGACCTTCAGCTTTTGCAAGGTGGACTCGTCGGCCAACGCACGGCGCAGATCGAGCCGGTCGACAATGTTGCGCATACCGACCGACTGCTGCTCGCGCAGGCCCTTGCGGCGGCGATCGGCCTCGTTCGCAAGCCGCGCGCGCTGCTTGGCGCGAAGCTCGTCACGCTCCAGCGCGACCGACTTCATGCGCGCCTTGAGTTGGTTTCCGCCAAGGGCCGGCAGCAGCGTAAAAACGGTTGCGAACACGGCGACAGCGACCAGCATCGCAATCAGGAGGCTGGGATCCGTCAGTGATTTGATGACTTGTTCGGTCATGCCACGGCCCTAGACTTCAAAATTCATCATCTTGCGCATCACGAAGATGCCGATCGACATCCAGATGCCGGAAACACCGAGGATCAGATGGCCGACGCTGGTCGTGAACAGCGGCATCAGGTAGTTGGGACTGGAGAGATAGACGAGAAAGGCAACGATGAAAGGCAAGGCGCCGATGATGGCGGCGGATGCTTTCGCCTCCATCGACAGGGCCGCGACCTTGGCCTTCATCTTCTTGCGGTCGCGCAAGACGCGCGAAAGATTGCCTAGCGCTTCGGAGAGATTGCCACCGGCTTGCGACTGGATCTGGATGACGATGCCGAAGAAGCTCGCCTCGGTGCATGGCATGGTTTCGGGCATGCGCAAGGTGGCGTCGGGGATCGACAGGCCCATCTGCTGCGAATCGACGATGCGGCGAAACTCGGTCTTGACCGGTTCAGGGGATTCGTTGGCGATCAGGCGTATGGCATCGTTCAGCGGCAGGCCGGACTTGACCGCCCGCACGATGACGTCGAGCGCGTTTGGAAATTCGTTGAGGAATGACTTGACGCGCCGGCTACGACGAAAAGAAACGAACCAACGCGGCAGGCCAAGCGCTCCGGCGAGCAGCACACCGGGCAAGACAATCATCGGCGCACCGGCCACGAACGCGACCACCGTCAGCGCGAGGCCGCAGATGGCCGAATAGATATAGAAACGTTCGATCGACACCTTCATCCCAGCCTGGCGAAGCTGCGCTTTCAGCGGCGGCTTCTTGACGGCGATGTCCTTGGATTTCTGCTTTTCGTCGAGATCCTTCAGTGAATCCTGCACCGATTTACGGCGCTTGGCGGCGTCAGCCGCCCGGTCGCGGGTGGCCTTGACGAGGGAACGGTCCGTCTCGGCGGCCTTGATCGTTTCCAGCCGCCTGCCGGCCTGTTTCTCGTTGCTGATCTGGTTGAACAGAAATACATAGGCGACCGCGCCGGCGCTGAAGCCGGCGAGTACGACAAACGCCAGTACGGTGCCGTCAATTCCAAACATCGACCAGAACCTTCACGCCTGTGAGTGCGTCAGTCAGCACGTTTCTCCATGGCCTCGAGCGCTATTGCGAGGCGCTGCTCTTCGCCGTAGTAGCGCGCGCGTTCCCAGAAATGCGGGCGGCCGATGCCGGTCGAGACGTGTTCTCCCAGCAGCCTGCCGTTGGCGTCCTCGCCCTTGATGTTGTAGAGGACGATATCCTGGGTGATGACGACGTCGCCCTCCATCCCGATCACTTCCGTGATATGGGTGATGCGGCGCGATCCATCGCGCAGGCGTGCCGCCTGGATGATGACGTCGATGGAGCCGACGACGATTTCGCGCACGGTTTTCTGCGGCAGCGAATAGCCGCCCATGGCGATCATAGATTCGATACGGTTCAGGCATTCGCGCGGGCTGTTGGAGTGGATCGTGCCCATCGAGCCGTCATGGCCCGTGTTCATCGCCTGAAGAAGGTCGAAGACCTCGGGTCCGCGCACTTCGCCGACGATGATGCGTTCAGGCCGCATGCGCAGGCAATTCTTGACCAGGTCGCGCATCGTCACCTCGCCCTCGCCCTCGAGATTGGGTGGACGCGTTTCCAGGCGCACGACATGCGGCTGCTGCAGCTGCAGTTCGGCCGAGTCCTCACAGGTGATGACGCGCTCGTCGCGGTCGATGTAGTTGGTCAGGCAGTTGAGCAATGTCGTCTTGCCGGAGCCGGTGCCGCCCGAGATGACGATGTTGCAGCGGACACGGCCGATGATCTTGAGAACTTCTGCCCCTTGCGGAGAGATGGCGCCGAACTTGACCAGCTGATCGAGCGTCAGCTTGTCCTTCTTGAATTTGCGGATGGTGAGCGCGGTGCCATCGATAGCCAGCGGCGGCGCAATGACGTTGACGCGCGACCCGTCGGGAAGACGAGCGTCGCAGATCGGGCTGGATTCGTCGACGCGGCGGCCGACCTGGCTGACGATGCGCTGGCAGATGTTGAGAAGCTGCTGGTTATCGCGAAACCGAATGCCGGTCTGCTCGACCTTGCCGTTCACTTCGATGTAGACGTTCTTGGACCCGTTGACCATGATGTCGGCGATGTCGTCGCGCGCCAGCAACGGCTCGAGCGGCCCATAGCCAAGCACGTCATTGCAGATGTCCTCGAGCAGTTCTTCCTGCTCGGCGATCGACATCGCGAAGTTCTTGATCGCGATGATGTCGTTGACGATATCGCGGATTTCCTCGCGCGCGCTTTCGGGATCGAGCTTGGCGAGCTGCGACAGGTCGATCGTATCGATGAGAGCCGAGAACACCTGGCTCTTGGTGTCATAGTAGGTTTCGCTCTTTTCGCGGCCCCTCCTCGGTTCCGGCGCCATGGGTGGCGCTTCGACCGCGCGCCTGGCCGGCGGCGCGACCGGTGCGCTCGGCTGAGCCGTGGCCGCAGGCCGGGCAAGCACCGCGGTGTCGGCCGGAACCGCGGCGGCCGGCGCGGCCGGTGCCGGTGCCGGCTGGCGAAATTCCGGCTTGAACCGGTTGCCGTCGTCGTTGCCTCTTTTACCGAACATGACCGACTACCGACCCCATTGCGTCACTTCTTGTTGCGCGAGAGCTTGCCGAGCAGACTGCCCAGGCCAGCTTTCTTCTTCGCCCGGATTTCGCTGCGGCCCGTCAGCACATGAGCAATCTCGTTGATTATGGCGACAACCGGATTCTTGGCATCCATCTCGCCCAGCATCCGCCCGTTGTTTGCAGCATTGCCGAACAGCAGGGGATCAAAGCCGATGACCGACATTGGTGTCAGGCCGAGCGGTTCGGCGAAATCGGATGCCGAGATCTCGGGCCGCTTGGGCACGCCGGCCTGGTTGATGATCAATTTCGGCGGCGGGTCGTTCGGACGAAGCCGCTTCAACATGTCGACCAGGTTCTTGGTGTTGCGCAGATTGGCCAGTTCCGGAGTCGCCGTGATGACGATCTCGTCAGCCTTGACCAGCGTGTTCTTGGCCCATCCCGTCCAGACATGAGGAACATCGAGCACAAGCAGCGGCACGCTGCGCTGCGCGGTATCGACAAGTTGCGCGAAGGCATCGGGATCGAAGTCGTAGACGCGTTCCAGCGTCGAGGGCGCCGCAAGCAGCGACAGGTGCTCGGCGCATTGGGTCAACAGCCGGTCGAGATAGACTTCGTCTATGCGCTCGGGCGAGAACACCGCCTCGGCGATGCCCTGGGCCGGATCCTGGTCGAAATTGATGTTGGCGGTGCCGAAGGCGAGATCGAGGTCGGCGACAACGACCTCGGATTTGAACAGGGAGGACATTGCCCAGGCGACGTTGTGGGCGATAGTGGAAGAGCCGACGCCGCCCTTGGCGCCGACGAAGGCGACGGTGCGGCCGAGCGGTTCGGCATCCGGATCGACGAAGATCGACGACACGACGCTGACGATGTCGGCCATCGACACCGGCGCGATGACATACTCGGAGATGCCGGAACGGATGAGTTCGCGATAAAGACCGACATCATTGTAGTGACCGATCACCACCACTTTCGAGGATGGATCGCAGTATTCCGAAAGCTGGGCGAGCTGCTCCAGCAATTGCTTGGGTTCGCTGCGCGATTCCAGCAGGATCAGGTTCGGTGTCGGCGCCGACTGGTAGAATTCGATTGCGGTGGCGACGCCGCCCATATGGACCTTGAGATGCGCCTTGGTCATGCGACGGTCCTCCCCGGCGCGCTGGACCGGATTGGCAACGCCCTCGGTCTCGCAGAATGCCTGGATCGAAATGCGCGGAACCGGCCGCAACGCCTGCATCGCGGCGACGTCCTGCGGCGAGGTATCGCCGCCCTCGACGGTGGCGTCATAGGCAAGGCTGCTCATGGTTGGTTGCCCCTAGACTTTGCAATCATAATCAGTAATCGACTTCTTGGTTGACCGGAGGCACTGCCAACGGAACTTTCCGATAGTCATCGATGACCTGACCACGCCGTTCCGCATCGATGGTGGTCTGCTTGCGCGGCCCGAGAAGATCATTTGGATTGGCCATCTGAGCGGCAAGATTGTTCTGATAGGAGCAGCCGAAATCGGCGTAGTGCTTGTTTTCCGAGGTGTCCACCAGGTCATCGGGCCAACGCCCGCATTTGTCGGTCTGTGCCCTCACCGCGATATAGGAAACGCGAACCGGGGCTGAGGCCTCGCTCGATCCAGCCTGATAGGAGACCACAACGATCCGGTCGCGCTTGATACCGGCGGCGACCGCGAGCCGGGCGAAATCACGGCCAGCCGCCGTCGCGGCGACTTCGTTGGCCGATCCGCTTGGAACCTGGATCGTCAATGTCGAAGCGGCAGACTTGTCGTAGCCGTCGAGGAACCCTAGAAGCGTGTCGCGCTGCGAGCCGGTCATGCCACGGTCGCCGGCGCCGACGGGAAGATCGATCTTCTGGTTCTTCTCCGCGATGACGATCGGATGATTGGTGCGATAGTCGTCGGGGATGGCGCCCACAGTAACACTGTCGCGCTGGGCACAACCGGCCAGCAGGCCCGATACCGCTACCGCCACGATGGGAAAGGCGCGCAGGCTTATCCAAGAACGGCCGGAGCGCATCGCAGAGATCCTTGCCTTCAATGCTGACTGAGACATGTCCGCTTTCCCGTTCACTTGTAGATAAAGCCGACGACGCCGTGATAGCGACCGTTGGGCCTGTCGGTCTGCATGGTGCCGTAGACGCGATTGACACGCCCAAGGAACATCCCGGCGCCATCGCTCGGAGGGTTGAAATTGTCGTCCGGCTTGGCGAGATCATTGCGTGCCACTGGCCGCGCCAGGTAGGGCGTGATGATGATGACGAGCTCGCTTTCGTTGCGGACGAAGTCCTTGCTGCGGAAGAGTGTGCCGAGCACGGGAATCTTGGCGAGACCTGGCAGACCGGAGACCGCCTGACGGACATCGTCGCGCACCAGGCCGGCGATCATCATGGAGCCGCCGGAGGGTAGCTCAACGGTGGTGTCTGCCAGGCGTTTGCGGATCGACAGTATGGTCATTCCAGGCAAGGCGCCTGCCCCTTCGAGCGTAGTGGCACCTTCCGCGGTCGGCTCCGATACGGAGGTCCTGACCTTCAGGCTGATGCGCCCGGCCGACAGCACTACGGGCTGGAACTCAAGCCCAATGCCATATTCGAGCTTGTCATTGGTGTACGTAACTTGGCCGGTCTGATTGTCGCTCGAAACATTGTTGGTGCGTCCGGTGATGAGATTGAATTCCCCACCGACCTTGAACGTCGCCTTCTCGCCAGAAACCGCCGTGAGGGTCGGTTCGGCAAGCGTCTTCATGACGCCGCTTTGCTCCATCGCGTTGACGTAGGCCTGAATTCCATTGCCGAGGCCGTCGCCGAGCCTGAAGTATGAATTCTGCGAAAGTGGCTTGCCAAGTCCGTAATTGGGCGAACTCAAGGCCCCGTAGCTGATGCCGTTCGAGCTACCGCTGCTGAGCATGTTGACACCGAGTTGCTTCATCACGGAGCGACTGACTTCGGCGACGGTCACCTTCAGCGTGACCTGGTCGTCACCGATGATCTGCAAGAGATTGACGATCTTGGAGACACGGCGCTCCTGGTCCGGGTTGTTGATGTCGACACCGCTCTGGGCCGAGCCGCCGGCGGCGGTCTGCGAATACTGGCCCGTCGTCGCCTCACCGCCCGAGACGAAGATCGTCGCCAAGTCGACCGCTCGTTTGGCGTCCAGCGGCGTGTCGACGGTGCCGGTCAGGATGACGTTGTCGTTCAGCAGTTCCACCTTCACGGTCGATGTCGGAAGGAAGCGCTTGATATAGTCTTCCAGGCCGGCGACGTCGCGTTCGATGGCAAGATCCAGGCTGGCGATCTGTTCGCCGTTCGGTCCAAAGACGAAGATGTTGGTTTCGCCGACCGACTTGCCAAAGAGATAGATACGCCTTGCGGTACGGGTCACGGCGTCGGCAACAGAGGGATTGGCGACAAGAATGTCATAGGCATCGCTCGGCAGGTCTATGACCACCGACTTGTTGAGGCCCAGCTTGACGCGCTGGGTGGCTGTCGTGGCCGACACCTGCGTGCTCTTCGCCTCGACGCCCTGCACATTCGCTCCGACCAGCAGCAGGCCGAATGCCATGGCTGCGATTGCCGGCAGTTTAGCGCTTAGCCTCATTTCCTTGCCCCTACCTCGGAGACTTCGCCCGACTTGATCAGCCTCACCGTTCCCCTGCGACCATTGCCGGAAACGAGATAGTCGGCCTCGCCCACATTCTTTTCCTGGGTGTCCGTGATCGCCCGCAGCGCCAGCGTCAGGCGATCCGCCATCTGCTGGGCAACGGTGATGATCTCCGCCTGTTTGGGTGTCAGCTCCAGCGTGGCGGTCTGGCCTACCCTGGTCTTCTTGCCTTCCTCGTCTTCCTGGATGGTCTGATCGATTGCCAGGACACGGATATTCTTCAGGATGGTCTCGGTGCTGAAGCCGGCCCCAGTGTTGGCATCGGCCCTGCGGGTCATGATGACGTCGACGAAATCGTTTGGAAGAATGAAGCCGCCGGCCGAGGTGTCGGCCGATATGGTCGTGGCGACCGCCCGCATGCCGGAAGGCAGGATGGACGACATGAAGCTTTGCCCCTCGCCGATCAGCTTGGAGCGCCGCACGGGCTCGCCCGCATACATCGGCACACGGGCAATCGACCCTTTCAGCTTCTCCAGGGCATCGGGAGCGGTGGCCTTGGTGATGAAATTCGCGTTGATGCCGTCAGCGGGCCAGGATTGCCAGGCGATGCTGTTCTGGAGCGCGTTGCCCATCGCGACATCGCCCGAAAGCACGAGCACGTCCTGCAGGGATACCGCTGGGGCCTGGGGGCCAGAATCGACGACGATCTGAGGCGGCGGAGCGACCATGTTTTTCGCGACATAGCCAGCACCGCCCGCCGCGGCCACCGCCACGCTCAGAATAATCAATCGGGATGCTGGCATCTGTCCGAACCCTCGCCCTTGGCAAACCACCTAGCCAAGCCGGACTTTGCAGCGGCAATCGTCAAAACAAGGTTAATGCAATGCTTACGATCGTGATTAATTTAAGGTTTACATAAATTGGATGGATCGCGCCGAGATGCGCGGAAATGCTGGGCCGCCGCTCCGCAAGACGGCTTGCAAGGCATGTCAGCCGACGAAAAAATTGATGAATTCAGTTCGCCAGCCTTGCCAGCGCCCATACCATCATGGGGGAATCGGGAAAGGTCAGCAGTCCGCCCAGGCCGAGCGCGATCCCGTAGGGAACACCGGCCGACTCTTCGGCGAAATGACGCAGGAATGGATTGCGGCCGGTGAAAACCGCCAGCGTCGACTTCCGGTAAAGCAGGATGGCGATTGTCAGAAGGCCGCCGATGAATGTCGAGACGACCAGATATTCGACGAGATGCACGTTGAGCCCCATCCACACGGCCGTGGCGGCCAGCAGTTTGGCGTCGCCGCCGCCCATGCCACCCAAGGCGAACAGGCCGAACGTCACGGCAAGGACGATGGCGCCGGCGGCGAAATGTCCGCCATAGGCTGCCCAGTCCATGCCCGTCAGCGGCGCCACCAGCGCGAAGACGACGACAAGCAGCACCGGCACGCGATTGGCGATCGTCATCGACAGCATGTCGGAGATCGCGGCGAACAGCATGCAGAACGGGAAGACGACGAAGATCAGGGCTTCAAGCATCGGCGCTTATGCCTATTGTGCGGATTTCCAGGATACTCAATCTAGGTCGGTTCGATTAACGATTGATGAGGTCCGCATGAAAAGACGGTCGTTGTCGGCAGCACTCTGGACCGGTCACAGACAAACAGGGGCCGCAATGTGGCGACCCCTGTCCAGAATGCAATCCAGGTGATCAGCAAATAAGCAGATCAGCTGCCGCTGCTGTTCAGCGTTGTACCGATGGCCGTGAACTTGGCGTTGATGGCATTGCCGAGCGCGCCTGCGCCGGTGATGATGGCGAGCGCGATGAGAGCGGCGATCAGACCATATTCGATGGCGGTCGCGCCGGATTCGTCCTTCACGAAACGTGCGATGAGATTAGACATTCGAGAGCTCCTACTCCACGTGTTACAGCACTTCCGTCAACTTCTGTGATGGTTGATCGGATGCTGCAAATCTAGGGAGAAGCTCTTTCGATCGGCTTAATAAACAGCCTTACCGATTCCTTTCCCGGCTAGAACATGTTGCGTGGTTAACTCCACACTAAGCGCTGGCTAATGTTCTGTTTTGCAGGTCGACGCCGCAAACGGCAAGGGCTTGGGCAGGCTTGCGACGCCTGCACGAGTCCGATGGTGCGCTCGGCCATGCCGACCGCCATATCCGGGCGCAACAAGTCAACTTAACCGTTGGTTCACCAATCTCGTTCATGTTCTGTTGAACAGTCCGCTTGCGTGGAGCGCCGTGATGGCCGTGCCGAGATCCTCAATTCTGATTGCCGTGCTTCTTGCCGCCAGCTTGACCGCGCCCGCCAGGGCCGGCGCCGGGATCGAGGTCACCATGAACCAGGCCAAGATCGTGAAATTGTCGCGCCCCGCCGATACGATCGTCGTGGGCAACCCGGCAATCGCCGACGCCTCCGTCCAGGATGCCTCGACGATCGTGCTCACCGGCAAGGGTTTCGGTGTCACCAATCTCGTCGTTCTCGACCCAGAGGGCAGCCCGATCGTCGACGCACAGGTTACCGTGGTCCGCCAGGCGGCCTCGTCGGTTCGCATTTACCGGCGCGCGGAGGTCCAGACCATGTCGTGCACGCCCTATTGCGAAAGCTCCTACAAGAGCGACGCGGAGAAATCGTCCGAAGCCGAGATGAGCGTCAGCAAATAAGCCATGCGGGCCGTGCCAGCGCCCAGGTTACTGCCTGGTTAAAGCGCCTGCGCCGAGTTTAACGATCATTCAAACCGGACCTCAATTGGTTTGCACTAATACACCTGTCAGCACCGTCCAGGATGGCAGGAACATCGCATGAGCAAGGAAATCGGCTCGACAGATCAACGCAAGATCGAGCGCGCCAGGCCTTTCCAGCGCTTCGTGCGCGACCGGCGCGGCGCCACGGCGCTCGAGTTCGCGCTGCTTGCGATGCCGTTCGCGCTTCTCGTCTTCGCCATCCTCGAAAGCTGCATCTCGTTTGCCAGCCAGGAGGTGATGGCCAACATTACAGACGATGTCGCGCGCCGGCTGCGCACCGGCCAGTTGAGGGCCGCTGACGTCGCCGGAGACAATTTGAAGAACATGATCTGCGGCAAGCTGGAAATCATCGTTTCGCAGGATTGCCCCAATCAGTTGAGCGTCGATCTTCGCCAGTACACGGCTTTCGCCGACGCGGCCCAGGCCGGCTTCAGGATTCAGGGCGGTAACATCCAGCTGACGAATAGCGGCGCCGATGTGCCCTTTACCGTCACGGCGGGTGCGGCGGAGTCAAGGAACATGCTGCGGGTTTTCTACAAATGGCCCATCATGACCAACCTGATGGCGCAGTCGATGGGCGGCAACAAAACGCTGCATTTCGCTTCGGTGACCTGGCAGAACGAGCCGTTCGACAATTGAGACAATCACCGAAGCAACAACAAGAAAAAAGGCAGTGAATATGATGCGTGCGGGGGCACATCAGGGAATTGCTGGGCTCTGGGGCAAATCAATGCTCTGGGGCAAATCAATCCGGTTCTGGTCCAATCGTCGTGGCGTCGCGGCGGTCGAGTTCGCGCTTATCGCGCCTATCCTGCTGGTCATGTATTTCATGACCATGGAGGCTTCGCAGGCCATCGAGACGAGCAAGAAGGTCAGCCGTGTCGGCAGCATGGTCGCCGATCTCGTCACACAACAGCCGACCATCGCCAAAGTGGACCTCGATGCCATCATGAAGATCGGCACCTTGACCCTTCAACCCTATAACCGCTCCGTGCCGGACATCACCATCACGGCCATACAGGTCACCACCGATGCCACGCCGCAGGTCCTGGTGGTGTGGTCGCGCAAGGTGGTCAACGGTGTGAACGGCGTCGGAGCCACCGCCGGCACCGCCACCACGGTTCCGGCAAGCCTCAGGGTCCCCGGAACCTTCCTCGTCCGCGTCGACAGCACCCTGGCCTATAAGCCGATCACCAGCTGGACGACCGACAGCCAACAGAAGCTCGGGTTTGTCGAGACGCTCGCCAAAGGCATGACGATGGGCGAAACCTATTATCTGCGTCCCCGCAGAAGCGTCACGATCCCTTGCAGCGATTGCTGAATGACTTATTGCCGCCCATCGACCGAAACCATCCGCACGATGGCCTCCGCCGCCGCATAGTCCTTGGGAACCACGGGCATGAAGCCGCCGGCATGCTTCGGCTCCAGGAGATCGTAGACATCCTGCGTCGTCGATTTGAGATTGGTGAGAAACACCGTCAGCCGACGCTTGGCTTCCGGATCGAGGTCGCCGCGCACCGCATGGGGACCGTATCTCAGCAGACCCGACGTCCACACGACCTGAAGGGCCGACGCCGGAAGGCCCGATGATTCGAGCCGTGCCTGCGTGCCCCCAGGCAGTCGCGGCTGACCGTCGGCCGCGGCCTTCACCCAGCCGAACAGGGCGTCGGCCTCGCCGTCGACGAGCATGGTCTCGGCCGCCGAGGCCGACGGGGCATGGACAAGGAATGGTGCGTCTTCGGCGATCCTGACGTGTTCGGCGGCCAGGCCCGCCAGTGGCAAAAGCGAACCGCCGACGCTGTCCGGCGGCGGCATGGCGATCCGGCGGGTCTCCATGTCAGCCAGGCCGGGCAATTTGCCGTCCCTGGTCAGCAGTACCGAGCGGATGCCGGCCGCACTGTCTGAATCGACCGGAGCCACGAGCGGCTCGATGCATTCGCAGCGTTGCAGCGCCGTGGCGTAGGCGGTCGCCGAATAGATGGCGTATTCGATCCGCGCATTGGCCTGTGCCTCGATCAATGCCGCGTAATCGCGGGCAACGACGAATTCCACCCTCATGCCGAGCGCATCGGTAAAGGCTTGCGTCAGCACGGCCAGCCCCGGAACGGTATTGCCGGCGCCGGGTTCGGCGACGATACCGATGCGAAATGTGCCGATGTCGTCGCGCCAGTCTGCCCACGCCGGTCCACAAAAGAACGCGCCGTTCACAGCCATGAGGGCAGTCCATGTCTTGAGCGCAGCCTTCATGACGGGACCGCCTTGCCTCTTGTTTCGTCCATGGGCGCCCAACTGGTCGCGACACCTGATCTTTGTGCCTGTATTGCCGTTTGGTTTCCGAATTGCCAAGGCCGCCGTGGAACCCTATGTCTTGAGGTCCACACTGGCAACAAATGACCCGATGGCGCGTGCATTCCTCTTTGTCCTGGATTCCTTCGGCATCGGCGGCGCGGCCGACGCAGAACGCTATGGCGACGCCGGTGCAAACACGCTGGCGCACATCGCCGAAGCTTGCGCGGAAGGGCGCGCCGATCGCGAAGGGCTTCGTCAGGGACCACTGTTCGTTCCCCATATGGCATCGCTGGGACTTGGCAAGGCGGCCGAGACGGCGACAGGACTGGGTTTTACCCATTTCGGGACGGACCTGCTCGCCAATGCCTTCCATGGCGCGGCGCAGGAGATTTCGAGCGGCAAGGATACGCCTTCCGGCCATTGGGAGATCGCAGGCCTGCCAGTGCGCTTCGACTGGGGTTATTTCCCGGATACGGTTCCCGCCTTTCCGGCCGACCTGACCGAGGCGATCATCCGCGAGGGCAAGATTTCAGGCATCCTCGGCAATTGCCATGCGCCAGGCACCGAGATCATCGAGCGGTTCGGCGAGGAACACATCCGCACGGGCAAGCCGATCTGCTACACGTCGGTCGATTCCGTCCTGCAGATCGCCGCGCATGAGGTCCATTTCGGCCTGGAGCGGCTTTATGAATTGTGCCAGGTGGTTCGCCGGCTGGTTGACCCGCTGAGGATCGGACGGGTGATCGCGCGCCCCTTCGTCGGCGAGACATCAGCCACCTTCGAGCGAACCTACAACCGCCACGACTACGCCGTGCCGCCACCCGAAGCGACATTGCTCGACCGGCTGACGGCGCGCGGCAGCCGCGTCATCGCCGTCGGCAAGATCGGCGACATCTTCGCCCATCGCGGGATTTCGCAGGTCCGCAAGGCGGCGGGCAACATGGCGATGTTCGACCAGGCGCTGGGCGCCATGGACGAGGCCGGCAACGGTGACCTCGTCTTCGCCAATTTCGTCGATTTCGACACCGAATTCGGCCATCGCCGCGACGTCGCCGGTTATGCCGCCGCACTCGAGGCCTTCGACCGGCGTCTGCCGGAGGCGTTTGCGAAGCTGAAGCAGGGCGACCTTCTCATCCTGACCGCCGACCACGGCAACGATCCGACCTGGCGCGGCACCGATCATACGCGCGAACGCATTCCGGTCATCGGCACTGGACCCGGCCTCAAAGGCGGCGACATAGGGCTGAGGGCGACATTCGCCGATATCGGCGAGACGGTTGCCGAACATCTGCGACTGGCGCGCGGCCGTAACGGCACGTCCTTCCACGCCACGATTGGCGGTCATGCCTGAATTGCCCGAAGTCGAGACAGTCCGGCGCGGCCTGCAGCCGGTCATGGAAGGTGCTCATCTGGCCAAGGTCGAGATGAGACGACCCGATCTGCGCTTCCCCTTTCCCGAACGGTTCTCGGAGCGGCTGACGGGCAGGACGGTCACGGCGCTTGGCCGGCGCGCCAAATATCTGACCATGCATATGCAGGGCGGTCCGGTTCTGATCTGCCACCTCGGCATGTCGGGCTCCTTTCGCATCGAGACCGGCGACGACGACGAGACACCGGGCGTGTTCCATCATGAGCGTTCGAAGAGCGCGGCGCACGATCATGTCGTGTTCCATGTCGTTTCCGCGGCCGGCGCGCGCTCCCGGGTGATCTTCAACGACCCGCGCCGCTTCGGTTTCATGCTGTTTGCGGAAGAGCCGCCGGAGACGCATCCGATGCTGGGCGGACTGGGTGTCGAGCCCACCGGCAATGCGCTGGACGGCGTTCTGCTTGCCTCGCTGCTGAAAGGCCGCAGAGCGCCGCTCAAGGCAGCGCTTCTCGACCAGAGGCTGATCGCCGGCTTAGGCAATATATACGTCTCGGAGGCGCTCTGGCGCGCAGGGCTGTCACCCCTGCGCGAGGCAGGCACCATCGCCAAGCCAGGCAAGAAGGCCAGGGAACAAAGCGAAGGCCTCGCCGAGGCAATCCGTTCGGTCGTCGCGGACGCCATCGCGGCCGGCGGGTCTTCACTGCGCGACTATGTGCGCACCGATGGGTCGCTGGGTTATTTCCAGCATTCCTTCGCCGTGTACGACCGCGAGGGTGAGCCTTGCCCCACGCCCGGCTGCAGCGGCCATGTCCAACGTATCGTGCAGAGCGGACGCTCGACCTTCTATTGCCGGACCTGTCAGAGGTAAGCTAGACCGCCGTCGAGCAAGGAGAAGCAGCCCATGGACTATGAGACGATCATCACCGAGACGCGTGGCAAGGTCGGGCTGATCACGCTGAACCGGCCAAAAGCGCTCAATGCGTTGAATTCCCGGATCCTTGCTGAACTCGTCTCGGCCGTGAACGGTTTCTGCGCCGATCCTGGCATCGGCGCCGTGGTTGTTACCGGTTCCGACAAGGCCTTCGCCGCCGGTGCCGACATCAAGGAAATGCAGGCGATCTCCTACGCGGATGCCTACAGCCAGGACTTCTTCGTTGGCTGGGAAGAGTTCACGCGGGCACGAAAGCCGATCATCGCGGCTGTGGCCGGCTATGCCCTGGGAGGCGGCTGCGAACTCGCCATGATGTGCGACTTCATTATTGCCGCCGATACGGCCAAATTCGGCCAGCCCGAGATCACGCTCGGTGTCATTCCCGGCATGGGCGGGTCGCAACGCCTGACCCGGTTCGTCGGCAAATCGAAAGCAATGGACATGTGCCTGACGGGACGGATGATGGATGCCGCCGAGGCCGAACGTTCGGGCCTGGTGTCGCGGGTCGTTCCGGCCGCCGAGCTGATCGAAGAGGCCGTCAAGGCGGCGGCCAAAATCGCGGATTTCTCGCTGCCATCGGTGATGATGGCCAAGGAAGCGGTGAACCGGGCCTATGAGACGACGCTTGCCGAGGGATTGCGCTTCGAACGCCGCCTGTTCCACTCGCTTTTCGCGCTCGAAGACCAGAAGGAAGGGATGGCGGCGTTCGCCGAAAAGCGGAAGCCGAATTTCACCAACCGGTAGGGCGTGGCGGGCCAGCCTCCGAAACCCGTGGCATCGGCAAAAAGAACGCCCGTCGGCGTTGACGCGCCGGAAAAGCTGAACTATAAGCCGCACCAACCGAGGCGACCCCGTGTCTGCCCGTTTGTTTTTTGCGCCCTGCGGCACGCCGCGTGCGCCGACCAGATCAGAAGAGAGGCATCATGGCCAACACATCCTCGGCCAAAAAGGCAACGCGCAAGATCGCCCGCCGCGCAGCGATCAACAAGAACCGCCGCTCGCGCGTCCGCACCTACGTGCGCCAGGTCGAAGAGGCACTCGCCTCCGGCGACAAGGCCGCCGCACAGGCCGCCTTCAAGGCAGCCGAGCCGGAATTGATGCGCGCCGCAACCAAGGGCGTGATGCACAAGAACACAGCGTCCCGCAAGGTGTCGCGCCTCGCCCAGCGCCTCAAGGTGCTGTCGGCCTGACATCGCCTTTTCAGGACGATCTTCTTCGAACCCGGCCGATCGCGCCGGGTTTTTTCGTTTGCCGGCAAGTACTTAAAAAGAATAGCCGCAGACAGCCCCAAGTGCAGATTCCCGAGTGCGAAATGATTTGCCGGCACATACATGCCCGCTGATGACCGGCACGCTTGAAAAGCGCCGACTGAAAAAACTACGCTCCGCACAAATAGCTATTTTTTTTCAAGCGGTTAGCGACAGTCATCCACAGCTTGTCCACAACGCGCCGAAGAGACGGGAGGACAACTGGCTGTCAAGTGAATTATTTCAGAAAATTTCGCGCCGGCCCGGCTTTTTCATATTCGTCGGAAAAGGGTTTGAATCCCAATGGCTTTGTCAAAATATGCCGCTGCGGCATGGCGCTCCAACCTGCCCGAGGTAACCAGATTCCTTAAAAATCCGTTAGACGTGGCCTTGCCCTATCCACAGCGATTTCGGTAATGTCGATCTATCGAACGGGACGGGCCTCTGGCCCTAACCCAGCCTTACGCGGCCAGCTTAAATTGGCGGGATTTGCGACGTGGATCAAGTCCGCGAACGGGTATGGTTTGCTCTTTTTCGATACGGTAGGGGACTGGCGTAACTAGACATGGCAGGTAGGACGGCGCGCCGGCGCTCTTTCGCCGGACGGCGTTGTATTGCCCTGACATACCCAACGCGGACTGGCTTCCATGGGCCGGCACCGGTTCCCGTCGGATAGTGGGCGACGTTCATTGCCGGCGGCGGCAATGGGCATCGTAGCGAAGACACGGTCGCCGGAAAAGGATGCAGGAGGCGCATCCCCAGCGAAAAACAGGTACAGAAAGGCAAGGAACTCGATCATGCAGAGCGGCATCGAAAGGGAGCTTACGGGCGACCTCCCATTTCCTGGAACTTTGATCGGAGCAAACGAGATGGCGGTCTCCAGCGACGCGGAACAGAAGTTCGACCGGGTCAAGGCCCAGTTGAAGGCGCGCCTGGGAACCGAAGTCTATTCCAGCTGGTTTGGGCGCATGAAGGTCGCGGAAGCGTCCAAGGGCATTGTCCGCATCTCCGTGCCCACCGCATTCCTGCGCTCGTGGATCAACGGCCACTATCATGATCTCATTTCAGAGCTGTGGAAGCACGAGGATCCCGAGCTTCTCAAGATCGAAATCGTCGTGCGCACCGCAACCCGTCAGGGGCGCGGCCAGCCCGAACCGGAATTGGCGCCGGCCCGCAAGATGACGCGGCAGACGCAGACGGCGCTGGCCGCCGGCACCGTCAGTCCAAGTAGGGTGGAGCGGTCTCCGATGCCGCGTCCGGGCGTGCCGGTCGAGAGCGAGTTCCGCCACAATGTCCTGGGATCACCGCTTGATCCGCGTTACACGTTCGGCTCCTTCATCGAGGGACCGTCGAACCGCGTTGCCTTCGCCGCCGCCAAGGCCGTGGCGGAATCGCAGTCGAGCGCGGTACGCTTCAACCCGCTTTTCCTGCATGCCACCGTCGGGCTCGGCAAGACGCACCTGCTGCAGGCCATCGCGGCGGAATCGCTGAAGCAGAACCCGAAGTCACGCGTCGTCTACCTCACCGCGGAGTATTTCATGTGGCGCTTCGCCACGGCGATCCGCGACAACAACGCACTGACGCTCAAGGAGCAGTTGCGCGACATCGATCTCTTGATCATCGATGACATGCAATTCCTGCAGGGCAAATCGATCCAGCATGAATTCTGTCATCTGATCAACATGCTGCTCGACAGCGCCAAGCAGGTCGTCGTTGCCGCCGACCGGCCACCGTCGGAGCTGGAATCGCTCGAACCGCGGGTCCGTTCGCGTCTCAATGGCGGCGTCGCGCTCGAAATGTCGGCGCCCGATTTCGCCATGCGGCTCGGCATGCTCAAACTGCGTCTGGCCACGGCCAGGATCGACGATGCATCGCTGGGCATTTCCGAAGAGATCCTCAACCACGTTGCCCGCACCGTGACCGGCAGCGGACGTGAACTGGAGGGTGCCTTCAACCAGCTCCTGTTTCGCCAGTCGTTCGAGCCGCAGATCACCATCGACCGCATCGACGAGATCCTCGGCCACATCTATCGCACGGGCGAGCCGAAGCGGGTCCGCATCGAGGACATTCAGCGCATCGTGGCGCGTCACTACAACGTCTCGAAGACGGAATTGCTGTCCAATCGGCGCACGCGCACCATCGTCAAGCCGCGACAGGTCGCCATGTATCTGTCGAAGGTGATGACGCCGCGCTCGCTGCCGGAAATCGGACGGCGCTTCGGTGGCCGCGATCACACGACGGTGCTGCACGCCGTGCGCAAGATCGAGGACCTTTCCGGCAATGACAACACGCTGGCGCAGGAACTGGAATTGCTGAGAAGGCTGATCAACGACCAGGCCTGACCGGCTGGAAAGCGCCCGCTTGCGGGGTTGGCCAGCTTTATCCCCAGAAAGCCCGCGCAACCGGCCCGAACCGGTGGCGCGGGCTTGCGTTCACTGGTTTTTTCCTGTCAGTTTGCGTAGATTCTGAAGCCTGTTCAGAGCTTTCGCGGGGCGCCGGCAGCCGGAGACCCGTTCATTCATTCAAGCGAGCCTGTTTCGTCATGCGTGTTATCCTGGAACGGTCAAATCTCCTGAAGTCGCTCAACCACGTGCACCGCGTGGTCGAACGGCGCAACACCATACCGATCCTGTCGAACGTGCTTCTCAGCGCGGACGGCGCCAGCCTCGAAATGAAGGCCACCGACCTCGACCTGGAGGTGACGGAAGCGACGCCCGCCAAGGTCGAGCGCGGCGGCGCGACGACGGTCCCCGCGCACCTGCTCTATGACATCGTGCGCAAGCTCTCCGACGGCGCCGAGGTAATGCTGAAGACGGATGAGGACGGCAACGCCATGACGGTGACGTCGGGCCGCTCGAGCTTCCGCCTGCAGTGCCTGCCGCAATCCGATTTTCCCGAGCTTTCGGCCGGATCCTTCTCGCACATCTTCCGCCTCGATGCGGTGGCGCTGAAGGGCCTGATCGAGAAGACGCAGTTCGCCATCTCCACCGAGGAGACACGCTACTATCTCAACGGCATCTACCTGCACACGCATGAAGTCGGCGGCAAGCTGAAGCTGCGCTCGGTGGCAACCGACGGCCATCGGCTGGCGCGCGCCGAGATTGACGCGCCGGCCGGCTCCGAGGGCATGCCGGGCATCATCATTCCGCGCAAAACAGTGAGCGAGTTGCAGAAACTGGTCGACGATCCGGATGTCGCCGTGACCACCGAACTGTCCGACACCAAAATCCGCTTCACAATTGGCAGCGTCGTCCTCACCTCGAAGCTGATCGACGGCACCTTCCCGGACTATCAGCGGGTCATTCCGACCGGCAACGACAAGAAGCTGATCCTCGACCGCCAAAGCTTCGCCGCCGCGGTCGACCGGGTCTCGACCATCTCTTCCGAACGCGGCCGCGCGGTGAAGCTCTCGATCAGCGAAGGCCAGGTAACGCTTGCGGTCAACAATCCGGATTCAGGCAGCGCCACGGAAGAACTGGCGGCCGACTATTCGGCCGACCCGATCGAGATCGGCTTCAACGCCAAATACCTGCTCGATGTCGCCGCGCAATTGACCGGCACGGAGGCCAAATTCATGTTGGCCGATGCCGGTTCGCCGACGCTGATCCACGACATGGCCGATGAGACCGCGCTTTACGTGCTGATGCCGATGCGGGTATAGCCGGCGCGGCGTCGCTGGCGATACGACTAGGCCTTGATTGCGGCGACTTCTACAGGCGGATAGCGGTTGCCGGGACAAACCCACATAAGTAAGCTCACGCTTACCAATTTTCGCAACTATGCGACCCTTGCGATAGATGTCGCGCCGGGCGCCGTGGTCTTTTCCGGCGACAATGGTGCCGGTAAGACCAATCTCCTCGAAGCGATCTCCTTTTTGACACCGGGACGCGGCTTGCGCCGCGCAGCCTACGGGGATGTGGCCCGTGAGGGTGGCGATGGCGGTTTTGCCCTGCATGCACGGCTCGACGGACCTGAAGGCGAGGTCGAGATCGGTACAGGCATTTCCGGGGGCGACACTGCGGAGAGCGGCAGGCGGGTGCGTATAAATGGAGCCGCGGCGCGGGCCGAGGACATGCTGGAATGGCTGCGGGTCGTGTGGCTGACGCCGGCGATGGATTCGCTGTTCACCGGGCCGGCCGCGGATCGCCGGCGCTTTCTCGACCGGCTGGTGCTAGCGATCGATCCCGGCCATGGCCAGCGCGCACTCGATTACGAGAAGGCGATGCGAGGCCGTAACCGCTTGCTGACGGAAGGCTCGCGGGATGCCAGCTGGTTCGAAGCGATAGAGACGCAGATGGCCGAGACCGGCGTGGCGATAGCGGCCGCGCGCGCCGAGTTGGTGCGCCTGCTGGTGGCCATGATCGACAGGCTGCCCGACACCGGACCGTTTCCGCGGGCCGATATCGGCCTTTCGGGTGAATTGGAGGCCGAGATTGCCGGTGCGCCGGCGGTCGATGTCGAGGAGCGGTTCCGACGGGCGCTTGCCGATGGCCGCGACCGCGACCGCGCCGCCGGACGTACCCTCGAGGGCCCGCACCGCTCGGACCTCATGGTCCGGCACCGGCCCAAGGCAATGCCGGCCGAACTCTGCTCGACCGGCGAACAGAAGGCGTTGCTGGTCGGCATCGTGCTGTCGCATGCCCGGCTGACCGGCGAAATGTCCGGCCTGACGCCGATCCTGCTGCTCGACGAGATCGCGGCGCACCTCGATGGCGGCCGGCGCGCGGCACTGTTCTCGATCCTGGAAGACCTGAACTGCCAGGCTTTCATGACGGGTACCGATGCAGCGCTGTTTTCCAGCCTGCATGGCCGCGCTCAGTTTCTGACGGTCGACCATGGCACGGTTGGGCCAACCGAAGACCCCTGACAAGATTTTTCGGCCGCTATATGGTCCTGACATGACTACCGCCCTCACCGCCGACGAGATCGAACGCTATGCCCGCCACATCGTGCTGCCCGAGGTCGGCGGCGCTGGCCAGCAGAAGCTCAAGCAGGCGCGGGTGCTGGTGATCGGCGCTGGCGGGCTCGGGGCGCCGGTGCTTGAATATCTCGCCGCGGCCGGTGTCGGCACGCTCGGCATTGTCGACGACGACACTGTTTCGCTCTCCAACCTACAACGGCAGGTCATTCACGGCACCGATACGGTCGGCATGCTGAAAACCCAGAGCGCCGGCGCTGCGATCGCCCGCATCAATCCCGACATATCGGTCGAAACGCACACATTCCGGCTCACCGCGGAAAACGCCCCTGCCCTCGTCGCCAAGTACGATATCGTCGTCGACGGGTCCGACAATTTCGAGACGCGTTATGTGGTTGCCGATGCCTGCGCCAGCGAAGGGAAGCCGCTGGTGCATGCGGCCGTCGGACGTTTCGATGGCTCGGTCACCGTGTTGAAGCCTTTCGAGGACGGCAGGGACGGCAAGCCGAACCCGAGCTATCGGGATCTGTTTCCCGAAGCCCCGCCGCCGGGCCTGGTGCCGTCCTGTGCGGAGGCCGGAGTGCTCGGCGCGCTGACCGGCGTCGTCGGCACCCTGCAGGCAATGGAGGCGATCAAACTGGTCACCGGCATAGGCGAGCCGCTGATCGGCCGGCTGCTGCTTTACGATGCGCTCGCCGCCCGCTTCGAGACCATCCGCTACAAAAGACGCTGATCTTGGAACAACCCCCTGTTTCGATCACGCAAATCCCCGCCGATTTCGGCCGCTGGGGTGATGTGCTTGCCCTGATCATGCATGCCTTCGCCTTCATGGACGGCATCATCGACCCGCCGTCGTCGGCTCACCTGCTCACAGTCGAAGCACTGCGCGCCAAAGCCTTGCGGGAGACAGGCTTTCTGGCGCTCGACGGCGACAGGATCGTGGGCTGCGTTTTTGCTCTCGAAAAGGCCGAGGGTCTTTATGTCGGCAAGCTCGCCGTCGCCCCGGACCGGCAGGGGCAAGGCATTGGCCGGCGGCTGATGCAAGCGGCCGAAGATCTGGCCCGCAGCCGCGGCAAGGCCGACATCGAACTGGAGACGAGGATCGAACTGGCCGCAAATCATGCCGCCTTTGCCCGGCTCGGCTTTCGCGAAACCGAACGGACGGCGCATGAGGGCTATGACAGGCCGACGTCCATCACCATGCGGAAGACCATTTCGTAAGCTTCGGTTTATGAGAGCCGGCGCCTGGAAGGTTTTCAGGTCCTGAGCGGCAGCACGCGGTCCGGCGGGCGATGGCCATCGACGAAGGCGCGGATATTGATGATGACCTTCTCGCCCATGTCGATGCGGCCCTCGAGCGTGGCCGAGCCCATATGCGGCAGAAGCACGACCTTGTTCCTGGCGGCCAGCTTCAAGAGCTTGCCGTTCAGGGCCGGTTCGTGCTCGTAAACGTCCAGGCCGGCGCCGGCGATCTTGCCGTCCTGGATCAGCTTGACCAGCGCTTCTTCGTCGATGATGTCGCCGCGGGCAGTGTTGACGATATAGGCGGTGGGCTGCAGCAACGCGAGCCGCCGCGCCGACAGAAGATGAAAGGTAGCGGGTGTCGAGGGACAATTCACCGAGATGATGTCCATGCGGGCCAGCATCTGGTCGAGACTTTCCCAATAGGTCGCCTCCAACCCATCCTCGACCGCCGGCAGCACACGATGCCGGTTGTGATAGTGAATGGACAGGCCGAAAGCCTTGGCTCGCCTGGCAACGGCGGTGCCGATGCGGCCCATGCCGACAATGCCGAGCCGCTTGCCCCAGATGCGCCGGCCAAGCATCCAGGTCGGCGACCAGCCGGCCCATTTCTTGTCGCCCGTGAGCACACTGGCGCCTTCCGCCAGCCGGCGCGGCACCGCCAGCATCAACGCCATGGTCATGTCGGCGGTATCTTCGGTGAGCACGTTGGGCGTGTTGGTGACGGTGATGCCCCTCTTGGCCGCCGCCGCCACGTCGATCTTGTCGACGCCGTTGCCGAAATTGGCGATCAGCTTGAGATTGTCGCCGGCCTGGGCAATCAGTGCGGCGTCGATCTGGTCGGTCACGGTCGGCACCAGCACGTCGGCTTCCTTGACCGCGGCGACCAGTTCCGGCTGCGTCATCGGCCTGTCCTCGACGTTCAGCCTTGCGTCGAACAGCTCGCGCATGCGGGTCTCGACGGGGTCGGGCAGCTTTCGCGTGATGACCACGAGAGGCTTCTTTTTGCCTACCATTGTTTCCCTCGTTGAGACCTCTTTAACCAAGACAGGCGAAACTGAAAGCCGGTCGCGGTAGCCGATTTACCCATGTAACAAGCGGTGCCGCCGAAGACAAAGAAAAAGGGGTGCCGCAGCCATCGGGCCGGTGCCGAAAGGAACGAAAGTGTCTGGTTTCGCGTCGCTTCGCCTGGCCCTCAGCGCAGCATTTCTCGGCGCTCTTCTCTATTCTCCGCTTGCCGGCGCGCAAAGCGCGGCCGCTCCCGCCCAGAGCGCCATCACGCTCGGACCGAGCGGCCTGCCGCTGCCGCGATTCGTCAGCCTGAAATCCGGCCGCGTCAACTCGCGTGTCGGCCCCGGCGCCAACTATTCGGTCGACTGGATGTACATGAAGGCTGGCCTGCCCATGGAAATCATCCAGGAATTCGATACGTGGCGGCGCGTGCGCGACGCCGACGGCTCGGAAGGATGGATCAACCAGTCGCTGCTTTCGGGCCGACGTACCGCAATCGTCGCTCCCTGGCAGCGCGGCAAGGGCGGCCAGATCAACCTTCTCAAGAGCCCCGAAAAGGATGCCAGAGTGGTGGCGATCGTAGAACCCGGCGTCATGGGCACGATCAAAGCCTGCGACGGCCAGTGGTGCGAGATGACGTTCGACGGCCACACCGGCTGGCTTGCGCAGTCGGTCGTCTGGGGCGCTTATCCGGGCGAGCGGGTCAAGGACTGAACGTTTCGCTTTTGCGCCCGATACGGCCGAGATGGGTATCCTGAAATCCTGTTGACAGCTTCAAGCCGTAGCCCAGCGCGCGGTCGATCGCGATATGCGCGATCCAGATCAGTGCGACGGCGTTGCCGACCGCACTGCCGGCGAGGTGCCCGGCAAGCAACACAAGCACCGGTACGATCAGAATGTGCAAGGCGTTGTAGGCAATGGCGCCGACGCGTGGGCCGCCGAGATAACCCAGCATCGACAGGTCCGGCGCCAGGATGAGCAACGCGAAGAGCCACCAGGAAACGCCTGTCGCGCCATAGAAGACGATCGCGGCAGCCGCCGCGACGGCCCATTCGAGCCGGACTATCCAATCGAGGAATTTCATCCCAGACCGCTTATTCCGGCCTTGCCGATCATTCCGGACGCTTGGGACGCAGCCTCACCACGATATCGACATTGGCGATCTCCATGCCTTCGGGCGGCTCCGGCAGATTGGTGACGGTTACCGGGCCGTTGGCGATGTCGAAAATCCTGTTTTCGCCTTCGATGTAGAAATGGTGGTGGTCGGAGGTGTTGGTGTCGAAGTACGTCTTGGAACCTTCGACGGCGAGAATGCGCAGCAGCCCCGCCTGGGTAAACTGGTGAAGCGCGTTGTAGACGGTGGCCAGCGATACCGGCACGCCGGCGGCCTGCGCCTCCTCATGCAGTTCCTCAGCCGACAAATGGCGGTCGCCCTTGGCGAAAAGCAGGTCGGCCAGCGCAATGCGCTGACGGGTCGGCCTCAGGCCGGCTTCACGTACCCGCTTGTCCACAGCGACATTTTCCTTCCGGCAGCCCCGGTCCATCTGGTCTTCCAAGCTCGCAGTCCCGCTTCAAGACACGCCCAGAATGGCAAAAAAATGAATGTCTGCCGGAACCGGACCCCTGTTGACATATATTCTGTCGCCCGAATGCGATCAATAGCGCGCATTGACCCGGGCAGACTGGCGGGTTAAGCGCAAACGCCGGTTTCCGGCCTGAAACAGATTGTGTTAGGACACCAACGACAAGGGCGCGCTACCGCCCGGACGATATGGGGACGAAATTGATGGCGGGTTCGAAATCCAGCTACGACTACGAAGAATTGCTGGCCTGCGCTCGTGGCGAGCTGTTCGGAGAGGGCAATGCCCAGTTGCCCTACCCGCCGATGCTGATGTTCGACCGCATCACCGAGGTCAGCGAGACCGGCGGCGCCTTCGACAAGGGTTTCATTCGCGCGGAATTCGATATCAAGCCCGACCTGTGGTTCTTTGCCTGCCATTTCATAGGCAATCCGATCATGCCGGGCTGTCTGGGCCTTGACGCCCTGTGGCAATTGACCGGCTTCTATCTCGGCTGGCTTGGCGAACCCGGCAAGGGAATGGCGCTGTCGACCGGAGAGGTCAAGTTCAAGGGCATGGTCACGCCATCGGTCAAGAAGGTCGAGTACGGCGTTGATTTCAAGCGTGTGATGCGCGGCCGGCTGGTGCTCGGCATCGCCGATGGCTGGATGAAGGCGGATGGCGAGCCCATATATGCGGCGACGGACCTGAAGGTCGGTCTGTCCAAGCAGTCGGCGGTCGCTTGACCGCAGCCCTGGCCCGCGCATTGGCCAGCATCCCTGGAAGGAGTTGCGAATGAGACGTGTCGTAGTCACAGGCCTCGGCATCGTGTCGTCGATCGGCAACAATGCCAACGAGGTGCAGACCTCGCTGCATGACGCCAGATCCGGCATCAGCTTTTCCGATTCCTTTGCCGAACATGGCTTCCGGTGCCAGGTCTGGGGCGCGCCGACGCTCGATCCTTCGGCGATGATCGACCGCCGCGCGATGCGATTCCTGAGCCAGGGCGCGGCGTGGAATCACGTCGCCATGGACCAGGCGATCGCGGATGCCGGCCTCGACGAGAGCGACATCACCAACGAGCGCACCGGCATCGTCATGGGTTCGGGCGGCCCCTCCACGCGCACCATCGTCGAGGCGGCCGAAACCACGCTCAAGAACGGCAGCCCCAAGCGCATCGGTCCCTTCGCGGTGCCGAAGGCGATGTCGTCGACGGCCTCGGCAACCTTGGCCACATGGTTCAAGATCCATGGCGTCAACTATTCGATCTCCTCGGCCTGCTCGACCTCGGCGCATTGCATCGGCAATGGCTACGAGCTGATCCAGTGGGGCAAGCAGGACATGGTCTTTGCCGGCGGCCACGAGGATCTTGACTGGACGATGTCGGACTTGTTCGACGCCATGGGCGCCATGTCGTCGAAGTTCAACGACAGGGCCTCGACCGCATCGCGCGCCTACGACGCCAATCGCGACGGCTTCGTCATAGCCGGCGGCGCCGGCGTGCTGGTGCTGGAAGAGCTGGAGCACGCCAAGGCGCGCGGCGCCAAGATCTACGCGGAGATCGTCGGCTACGGCGCCACTTCGGACGGTTTCGACATGGTTGCGCCCTCGGGCGAAGGCGCGGTCCGCTGCATGCGCCAGGCGCTGGCGACGGTTTCCACGCCGGTCGACTACATCAACACGCACGGCACCTCGACGCCGGTCGGCGATTCCAAGGAAATGGGCGCGATCCGTGAAGTGTTCGGCGAGAAGATGCCGTTCATCACGTCGACGAAGTCGCTGACCGGCCATTCTCTGGGCGCGGCGGGCGTGCAGGAATCCATCTATTCGATCCTGATGATGCAAGGCGGCTTCATCGGCGAAAGCGCCCATATCGAGACGCTCGATCCGGAATTCGAGGGCATGCCGATCGTACGCAAGCGCATCGACAACGCAGAGATCGACACCGTTCTGTCGAACTCCTTCGGTTTCGGCGGCACCAACGCGACGCTCGTTTTCCAGCGCTACTCCGCATAAGGCCAAGTTTTTCATATAAGGATTGCCGGCCATGGACGGATTGATGAAGGGCAAGCGCGGGCTTGTCATGGGTGTTGCCAACGATCATTCGATCGCCTGGGGCATTGCCAGGAAATTGTCCGAACAGGGGGCGGAACTGGCCTTCACCTACCAGGGCGAGGCTTTTGGCCGCCGGGTCAAGCCGCTCGCCGACAAGCTCGGCGCTTCGCTGGTCGTTCCCTGCGACGTCGAGGACAGCGCTTCGGTCGCCGCCACGTTCGAGACGCTTGGCAAGGCGTGGGGCGGACTGGACTTCGTCGTCCATGCCATCGGCTTTTCCGACAAGAACGAGTTGAAGGGCCTCTATGCCGATACCAGCCGGGACAATTTCGTCCGCACCATGGTGATCTCCTGCTATTCCTTCACCGAGGTGGCGCGCAATGCCGCGCCCCTGATGACCGCCGGCGGCTCGATGATCACGCTGACCTATGCCGGCTCGGTCCGCGTCATGCCGAACTATAATGTCATGGGCGTCGCCAAGGCCGGCCTGGAGGCCAGCGTGCGCTACCTCGCCAACGACTACGGTCCGCGCGGCATCCGGGTCAACGGCATCTCGGCCGGTCCGGTGCGTACACTGGCCGGCGCCGGCATTTCGGACGCCCGCCACATGTTCTCCTACCAGCAGCGGAACTCGCCGCTGCGCCGGACGGTGACGATCGACGAGGTCGGCGGCTCCGCGCTGTATCTCCTGTCCGACCTTGCTTCCGGCGTCACAGGCGAAATCCACTATGTCGATTCCGGCTACCATATCGTGTCGATGCCGACCCTCGACGAGTTGAAGCAGACGGATGGCGGCCGCGACTGACGGCGGCCCCGGTCACGCGGGTCTTTTGCCAGTAAAGAAAATAATCCTCTCCAGTAAAATTGGATTCATTCGCGGAAACTCATTTTAAGAAGGTTTCCGCTATAAAGCTTCCCATCTGGGGACCTTTTCATGCCTGCCGCCATCAACCCGAAGCGAACACCCGTGTTCCGACTGCTCACGATAGCAAGTTCGGGCATTGGCAGTTTCGTCATCGGAATCTGGGGGCTGAAGCACGGTCTCGGCGACGGATTTGCCGGCATTTCGGCTGATATGATGGTGTCGATCATGGCCGCGCTTTGTGCGCTGGCCGCATCGGTGGCGGCAATGTCCTTCTTTGCTGGTGTCGATGAATCAGCGGATTTCGTCTTCAACGAAACCCATTTCGACAAGCTGACCGGACTGCTGGCCCGCCCGGCGATGGTCGGCAAGATCGCCGAGGCGGCATGCGCGACAAGCCGCACCGGGGAACCGATGTTCCTGATCGACATCGACATCGACCGGTTCAAGCAGATCAACGATGCAATCGGCTACACTCACGGTGACGAACTGATCCGCGCCTTCACCAAGCGGCTGCACGACTGCGTGCCGGCGCGCGCACTGATCGGGCGGATCGGGGCCGGCGAGTTCGCGGTGCTGCTTCCCGATCACCAGATCCAGGGGACCCTGGAAAGCATGGTCGAGAGGCTCATCGACGAGATGATGGAGCCGTATGAACTCAGCACCCACCAGCAATCGGTGAGCCTGTCGGTGGGCATCGTGGCGATGCCCAAGGATGGGATCGATCCGGTCCTCATCCTGCGCCGTTCCAACCTGGCGCTGCAGAATGCGCGCGCCAGCGGGGTTGGCAACTGGTCGGTCTTCAACAGCGATATGGGGCGGGTGGCCGACCATCGCCAATGGGTCGAGTCCGAACTGCACAATGCGTTCGAGCGCGGCGATTTCGACCTGCATTATCAGCCGCAGCTCGACCTTCCGACAGGCCGCATCGTCGGCTACGAGGCGTTGATCCGGTGGCAGCATCCCGAACGCGGCATGATCCCTCCGATGGAGTTTATCCAGATCGCCGAGGAGACCGGCATGATCAATCCGATCGGCGAATGGGTGCTGCGCAAGGCCTGCAGCGATGCCCGCCATCTGCCGGACGACTGTTTCGTCGCCGTCAACATCTCGCCGGTCCAGTTCATGACCAAGGATTTCGTCGGCCTTGTGCGCGACACGATGCGGAGCACCGGCATCAAGCCGTCACGGCTGGAACTGGAAGTCACCGAGACGGCGATGATGCAGGACCGCGACCGCGCGGCCGCCATCCTGAAAGAACTCGCCGAGATGGGGATCTCGGTCGCTGTCGATGATTTCGGCACCGGCTATTCCAACCTCAGTTATCTGATCGACTTCTCATTCGGCAAGCTGAAGATCGACCGCTCCTTCGTCAGTCGCATCGATACCGATGCGAGCTCCGGCGCGGTCGTGTCGACCATTGTCGGGCTTTCCCGGGCGCTTGGCGTCAGCATCATTGCCGAGGGCGTCGAGACCGAGAACCAGGCGACACTGCTGCGGGCAGCTGGTTGCGAAGTGGTGCAGGGCTATCTGTTCGGCCGGCCGGCGCCGCTCAAATTCAGCGCTGGTGACAGGCACGCCACCGACGAAGTCCGGCGCGTCGCCAATCTACACTGACCTACAACATGTCGCGGCAATAGGATTCGCCCGACCTGCTGTAAGCTTCCGATTTATGGATGGCGTTGCCCCCGAACCGATGACACTTCCGGGCGACACGCATTAAATGCATCGCGTCAGCGCCGTGCGACAAACACCTTGAACATGCCGTCGCGGGCAAGCTCGGCGTGGCTGGCAAAGGCGGCCGACAGCACCGGCTCGTAGGGAAGCTGGCGGTTGGCGACCATGAACAGGCGCCCACCGGGCTTCAGGGCCTTGGCCGCGGCGCGGATCATGCCGACGCCGATCTCGGGCTCGGCCGCACGGCTGCGGTGGAAGGGTGGGTTCATTGCGATGACGTCGTAGCGGCGCTCGACAGGCTCGGCCAGCAGATCCGTCCAGAAGAAGCCCTGCGCCACGGTGTTGGCAAGGTTGCCCCTGGCGGCCTCCAGCGCATCGAAATCGGCTTCGTAAAGATCGAGGGCCGACAAGCCCGGACAGCGGGCAGCCATCTCGGCCGCCACATAGCCCCAGCCGGCGCAGAAATCGGCCGCGGTGCCACGCAAATCACCGGGCAGATTGTCGACCAGCAGTTTCGAACCGGCATCGACGCGGTCGAAGGAGAACATGCCGGGTGCGGTGCGGAACCGGTCCTCAACAAGCAAGGCGGGATTGGCGGCGCGAAGCGCGGCGGCGGCTTGCACATCAACCGGACGACGCAGCCAGAAGGCAATGCCGTGATATTTTGGCATGTGGCTATCAAGGAGAACAAGATCGCCGACGCGCTTACGCAGGCTTGCGATGCCATCCTCCTTGCCACCGGCAATGACGATCAATCCGCCCTCCGCCACCCGCTCGAGAGCCTCGGCGATGCGCAGTTCGTTTTCGCCGCGATGACGGCCGGCGAGCACAAGCACGGCATCAAAATCCTCACCGGCCGATCGCGGCGTGACCGTGAAGCCAGCCGCCTGCAAAGCGCGGAAATACGGGCGAAAGCCCTGTACGAGATGCAGCGTAGCCTCGAAGCCCTGTGGCAAGCGCAGGCCGGGTTCGGCGCCAAGGAAGAGAATGCGCTCGTCCCTGCCCGGCGGGGAAAGAGCCTCGGCCTCGAATGGATGAAAAAGCGTCTTCAACGCTTCAGCGGACATGGCCGTGCTCCATAAACAAAAACGGGCGCGACATAAGCCGCGCCCGCTTCGATTTTTCCGTCAGAGGCCTCAGGCGGCGTTTTCTTCGCCTTCGGTCTTCTTGTCGCGGGCGATTTCCTTGCCGGTGGCCTGGTCGACGACCTTCATCGACAGGCGGACCTTGCCGCGCTCGTCGAAGCCCATCAGCTTGACCCAGACCTTGTCGCCTTCCTTGACGACGTCCGAGGTCTTGGCGACCCGGTCGTTGGCAAGCTGCGAGATGTGGACGAGGCCGTCACGCGGACCGAAGAAGTTGACGAAGGCGCCGAAGTCGGCGGTCTTGACGACCGTGCCTTCGTAGATCTCGCCGACTTCCGGCTCGGCGACGATGGTGTGGATCCACTTCTTCGCCGCCTCGATCTCCTTGGCGTTCGACGAAGCGATCTTGACCGTGCCGTCGTCCTCGATGTTGATCTTGGCGCCGGTCTTCTCGACGATCTCGCGGATGACCTTGCCGCCCGAACCGATGACGTCGCGGATCTTATCGGTCGGGATGTGCATGACCTCGATGCGCGGCGCGAACTCGCCGAGTTCAGGGCGGGCGCCGGTCAGGGCATGGGACATCTCGCCGAGGATATGCAGGCGACCGTCCTTGGCCTGGCCAAGGGCGATCTTCATGATCTCCTCGGTGATGCCGTCGATCTTGATGTCCATCTGCAGCGAGGTGATGCCGCCTTCGGTGCCGGCAACCTTGAAGTCCATGTCGCCGAGGTGATCCTCGTCGCCCAAGATGTCGGAGAGCACGGCGAAGCGCTCGCCTTCCTTGATCAGGCCCATGGCGATACCGGCCACCGGCTTGGCCAGCGGCACGCCGGCATCCATCAGCGCCAGCGAGGTGCCGCAGACGGTAGCCATCGAGGACGAGCCGTTGGACTCGGTGATCTCCGAGACGACGCGCAGCGTGTAGGGGAACTGGTCGGCGGAGGGCAGCATCGGACGGATGGCGCGCCAGGCGAGCTTGCCATGGCCGATTTCGCGGCGGCCCGGCGAACCCATGCGGCCGGTCTCACCGACGGAGTAGGGAGGGAAGTTGTAGTGAAGGAGGAATTTCTCCTTGTACATGCCGGTCAGGGAATCGACGTACTGCTCATCCTCGCCGGTGCCGAGCGTGGCAACCACGAGCGCCTGGGTCTCGCCGCGGGTGAACAGCGCCGAACCATGGGTGCGCGGCAGGACGCCGACTTCGGAGACGATCTTGCGAACCGTGCTCAAGTCGCGGCCATCGATGCGCGCGCCGGTGTCGAGGATGTTCCAGCGAACGACCTTCGCCTGCAATTCCTTGAATACCGAGCCGATCTGTTCGGAGGTGTACTTTGCGTCCTCGCCTTCAGCCGGGGCAAACGCGGCCTTGACCTTCGCCTTGACAGCGTCGACGGCGGCGTAGCGCTTCTGCTTGTCGACGTTCTTGTAGGCATTGCTGAGCTCGTCGCCGACGATCTTCAGCATCTCGGCCTCAAGCGCGGAATAATCCGGCGCGGTGAAGTCGCGCGGCTCCTTGGCGGCAACTTCCGCCAGCTTGATGATGGCGTCGATGACCGGCTGGAAACCCTTGTGGCCGAACATGACAGCGCCGAGCATCAGCTCTTCGCCGAGTTCCTTGGCTTCCGACTCGACCATCAGCACGGCATCGGTGGTGCCGGCGACGATGAGGTCGAGCTTGGACTCCTGCATCTCGTCGACATGCGGGTTCAGCACATATTCGCCATTGATGTAGCCGACGCGCGCGCCGCCGATCGGGCCCATGAAGGGAACGCCCGACAGGGTCAGGGCCGCCGAGGTGGCGACGATCGACAGGATGTCCGGGTCATTTTCGAGATCGTGCTGGACGACGGTGACGACGATCTGCGTGTCGTTCTTGTAGCCGGCGGCGAAGAGCGGGCGGATCGGGCGGTCGATGAGACGGGAAACCAGCGTTTCCTTCTCGCTCGGACGGCCTTCGCGCTTGAAATAGCCGCCCGGGATTTTGCCGGCGGCATAGGTCTTTTCCTGGTAATTGACGGTCAGCGGAAAGAAGTCGAGACCGGGCTTGGGCTCCTTCATCGAAACGACGGTGGCGAGAACCTTGGTCTCGCCGTAGGTGGCGAGCACCGCGCCGTCGGCCTGGCGCGCGATCTTGCCGGTCTCCAGGATGAGCGGACGACCGCCCCATTCGATTTCCACTTTGTGGTGATTGAACATGTCTTGTCCTTAATAAGCGGAAAGGGCCGCGCCGTTTCACGGTGCGCGGATGCCCTTTGCCTGGCTTCCTTTCTCGGGCAGCCACGGGCAAGACAACGGGAAGCTCGGGTGATTTAGGCGCGACAAGCGCGCGCGAGCGTCCTGCAATCCTGCCCCATGACCGTCCATGGGCGGTTTCGAACGGCCCTTTGC
The DNA here is from genome assembly GCF_006440875.1 of Mesorhizobium sp. B2-5-7. NCBI lineage: Bacteria > Pseudomonadati > Pseudomonadota > Alphaproteobacteria > Hyphomicrobiales > Phyllobacteriaceae > Mesorhizobium > Mesorhizobium sp. B2-5-7. The sequence goes on from NZ_VFUO01000007.1 coordinate 257,888, forward strand.
ACGCTCGAAACCGGGTCTGGCCAGCCTATGCGACTGGCAGAATGCGCGACCGGCGGGCTCTCCGAAGAAAGCCCGCCGGTCAATTCGTCAACGGCGCAGACCGAGCTTCTCGATCAGTGTCTGATAGCGCGAGTCGTCCTTGCGCTTGAGATAATCAAGCAGGCTGCGGCGCTGGGACACGAGAGCGAGCAGACCACGGCGGGAATGGTTATCCTTCTTGTGGTCCTTGAAATGGTCGGTCAGGTTCTTGATGCGCTCGGAAAGGATGGCCACCTGGACTTCCGGAGACCCGGTATCGCCCTTGGCGGTTGCGAATTCACCCATCAATTCCTGTTTGCGCTCGGCAGTAATCGACATCGTGTTTTTCCTTATCTGTTTGAGGAAACGGGTCGCCCACAGCCGGGATGTCGTCCAGCAGGGGCCGTGCATGCAAAGCGTCAAGGCGCTATGCTGCGGCGCATATAGTGCAATTCCCAGAAAAACACCAGCCCAATTCACAAGCCGGCTTTTGAGGCTCAAATGACAGGTTTAAACCCGGTCAAAGCCATTTCTTCCATTTGAAGAATGCAATCAGCCCGACAGCGACGGCAGCCATGAACAGCAGAGACAAGGGATAGCCGTAGTACGCCTTCAGCTCCGGCATATTCCATGGCGAGCTGGCGGGGTCGAAGTTCATGCCCCAGATGCCGACCAGGAAGGTCAGCGGCATGAAGATGACCGAAACGATGGTGAGATAGGAGATGACGTCGTTGGTGCGGGCCTGGCTCAGCGACAGATGCATTTCGATCAGGCCGGTCAGCATGTCGCGCTGGGTCTCGACCAGCTCGATCAGCCTGAGCGAATGGTCGAGCGTGTCGTTGAGGAAGACCTTGGTCTCGGCTGTGACATAGGCCACGTCGTTGCGGATCAGCGTTGCCAGCGCATCGCGCATGGGCCACAGCACGCCTTTCAAAACATTGGCATCGCGCCGCAATTCGTGCAGCTGCCGCATCTGGTGCTTGTGCGTCGAATGCAGCATCTGGTCCTCAATGCTGTCGACCAGGTCGCCGGCAGCCTCGATCGGCGGAAAATAGCTGTCGACGATGGCGTCGATCAGCGCATAGGCGAGATAGTCGGCGCCGCGCGTGCGCAACCGGTTGGGGGCCGAACTCTCGATGCGCTTGCGCACCGGATCGAACGGATCGCCCTCGCGCTCCTGGAAGGTGACGACGAAGTTCTCGCCGAGGAAGAGAGCGATCTGCTCGTAGCGATGCGACGTGACATCGTCGATCATGCGCATGACGACGAAGGCGTGATCCTCGAAGAAGTCGACTTTCGGCCGCTGGCCGGTGTTGACGACGTCCTCCAGCGCCAGCGGATGCAGGCTGAAGATGCGGCCGATCTCCTCGATCAATTGGATGTTGGCAAGGCCGGTGCAGTCGAGCCAGATGACCGGCCATTTCCGGCAACTGGCCTCGACATCGTCGATGCTGGCGTTCTCGATGGTCTTGAACTTCTGCGGCGAGATCAAGGTCAGCCGCAGTTCGGAGCGCCGCGCCGCCGGATCGGCGATCAGCGTACCAGGCGAGGCGCCAACCGGGGGCCGCCTCGTCTTCACCGGCGCCCTTTTTTTCACCACCTCGGCCTTTGCCATGCCACCACCCGTCGAACCTGCTTGTCCTATACCGTCATGGCGATCAGACCGGTCACCCGGCAAAGACCCGCTTGGGCTTGAACATGCCTTGCTCGATAGCGCCAATGGCGACGAGCTTGCCGCGCGCCGTCGCACAGGCTTCCTCCGCCTCCACCGGTGCGTCACGGCCACGAATGATGACTGGATTGCCGAGGCGGATCTTTGTCGCGGCATCGTCGCTGATCGCGATCTGCGGCAGGCAGTCGAGCGCCGCCGAGGTGTCGACGAGAAGCCCGTCGATGGCGCCGAAATCTATAGGCATCTCCACTACGTCCGCGGCATCTGCCTCCGGATCCGGTTTATCGTCACCTTGCGCGCCGAAGCGCGCGGCCTCGAGTTCGGCGATGGTGACGAAGTCCTCTGGCGTAAACGGCTCGACCTCGACCCGGCGCAGTTCGCTGATATGGCCGAAGCAGCCGAGGTCGCGGCCCATGTCGCGGGCCAGCGAACGCACATAGGTGCCCTTGCCGCATTCGACTTCGAAAATCGTCTGGTCCGGCTTGTGCTCGACAATGTCGAGCCGGCCGATCTCGATCTCGCGCGGCGGTATGTCGACCGTCTCGCCTTCGCGGGCGAGGTCGTAGGCGCGTTCACCCGCAATCTTGATCGCGGAAAATTGCGGTGGCGTCTGCATAATGACACCGGTGTATTTCGGCAGCAACACCCGGATATCGGCTTCCGATGGACGCTGATCGGCCTCTTTCGTCACCGGACCTTCGAGGTCATCGGTCGACCGCTCCTGTCCCCAGGCAACGGTGAAACGGTAAATCTTGGCGCCGTCCTGCACGTAGGGCACGGTCTTGGTGGCCTCGCCGAGCGCGATCGGCAGCATGCCGGAGGCAAGAGGGTCGAGCGTGCCGGCATGGCCGGCCTTTTCGGCCTGGAACAGCCATTTGATCTTGGAGACGGCCTCGGTCGAGCCCATACCGACCGGCTTGTCCAGCACCACCCAGCCGGAGACCGGCCGGCCCTTCTTCTTGCCGCGACGCCCCATTATTCTTCTTCCTTGTTGTCGTCGCTATCCAGGTCGCGTGCCACTTCGGGTGACTTCAGCAGGTCGTTGATCCTGGCGAAATTGTCGAAGGACGTATCCAGCCGGAAACGGAACTCCGGCATGTACTTCATCTGCCGGAGCGCGCCGGAGACGCGGCCGCGCACGAACTTGGCATGCTTGTTCAGCGCTTCGATCACGGCGTCGGTATCCTTTGCGCCGAGCGGAGAAACGAAGGCTGTGGCGATCTTGAGATCCGGCGACATCCGCACTTCCGACACCGAAACGACGGTATTTTCAATCAACGGGTCGATGATGTCCCCGCGCTGCAGGGTTTCCGAGAGCGCATGGCGCACCTGTTCACCGACGCGCAACATGCGCTGGGATGGGCTTGATGTGGTGGAACGGGGCATTTTTCTCGATCCTGAAGCGTGAGGCGCGGGATGGGACCGTGCCGCATGTCTCAAATGATTATTCTCAACAGGCTTGTGGTCAACAGGCTTGGGGCGGCGGTCTTTCGACCACCGCCCGATATCGACAAGTCACTCGACCTCAGAGTGTGCGGGTCACCATCTCGACGCGGAAGCACTCGATGACGTCGCCGACGCGCATGTCCTCGTAGTTCTGGAAGGCCATGCCGCACTCCTGGCCGCCCGGGACTTCCGAAACTTCGTCCTTGAAGCGCTTCAGGGTCTTCAGCGTGCCTTCGTGGATGACGACGTTGTCGCGGATCAAGCGTACGCCCGCACCACGCTCGACCTTGCCTTCGGTGACACGGCAGCCGGCGATCTTGCCGACCTTGGTGATGTCGAAGATCTCGAGGATCTCGGCATTGCCGATGAAGGTCTCGCGACGCTCCGGCGAGAGCAGGCCCGACAGAGCCGCCTTCACGTCATCCACGAGGTTGTAGATGATCGAATAATAGCGGATCTCGATGCCCGCGGCCGCGGCCGCGGCACGTGCCTGCACATTGGCGCGAACGTTGAAGCCGATGATCGCCGCGCCAGACGTTTCCGCCAGCGAGACGTCGCTTTCGGTGATGGCGCCGGCGCCGGAATGAACGATGCGCGCACGAACCTCGTCGGTCCCAAGCTTGTCGAGCGCGGCATTGATCGCCTCGATCGAACCCTGCACGTCGCCCTTGATGACCAGCGGGAATTCCTTCAGCCCGCTCGTCTGCAACTGCGACATCATCTGTTCGAGCGAGCCGCGCTGGCCGGCATGCCTGGCCACCGCCTTCTCGCGCGCCAGACGCTGGCGATATTCGGTGATCTCGCGGGCACGGGCCTCGTTGTTGACCACGGCGAAGCGGTCGCCGGCCTGCGGCGTTCCCTGAAGGCCGAGCACCTCGACCGGCATCGCCGGCGGTGCTTCCTTGATCTGCTCGCCGCGATCGTTGACCAGAGCGCGCACGCGGCCCCATTCATTGCCGGCGACGAGGATGTCGCCCGGCATCAGGGTGCCGGTCTGCACCAGAACGGTGGCGACGGGACCACGGCCCTTGTCGAGCTGCGCCTCGATGACGACGCCCTCGGCGGTACGGTCGGGGTTGGCCTTGAGGTCGAGGATTTCGGCCTGCAGCAGGATCGCCTCGAGCAACTTGTCGAGATTGGTGCCCTTGGTCGCCGAAACTTCGACGTCCAGCACTTCACCGCCCATGGATTCGACGAAGACCTCATGGCGCAACAGCTCGGAACGCACCTTCTGCGGATCGGCGTCGTGCTTGTCGATCTTGTTGATCGCCACGATGATCGGGACGCCGGCCGCCTTGGCATGGCTGATCGATTCGATGGTCTGCGGCATGACGCTGTCGTCGGCCGCGACCACCAGGATGGCGATGTCGGTCGCCTGGGCGCCACGGGCGCGCATCGCCGTGAAGGCGGCGTGGCCGGGCGTGTCGATGAAGGTGATCTTCTGACCGTTCTTCTCGACCTGATAGGCGCCGATATGCTGGGTGATGCCGCCGGCCTCGCCGGAAACGACATTGGCATTGCGGATCGCATCGAGCAGCGAGGTCTTGCCGTGGTCGACGTGGCCCATGATGGTCACGACCGGCGGACGCGACACCAGGTCCTCGGCATTGTCGGCGATGTTGAACAGGCCTTCCTCGATGTCGGACTCGGCAACGCGGCGGACCGTATGACCGAATTCGGTGGCGACCAGTTCGGCCGTGTCGGCGTCGATGACGTCGCCCGGCTTCAGGATCTGGCCCTGCTTCATGAAATACTTGACCAGGTCGACAGCACGCTCCGACATGCGCTGCGCCAGTTCCTGGATGGTGATGGTCTCGGGCAGGATCACTTCGCGCATGACCTTCTCGCGCGGCTCGTTGTGCATCGCGCGCTTGAATTTTTCCTGGCGGCGACGCATCGACGACAGCGAACGAGCCCGGGCATCCTCGTCGGACAGCGCGGAGTTCAGTGTCAGCTTGCCACGGCGGCGGTCTTCCTCGCTCTTGGTGGGCTTTGCCGGGCGCGCCACTTCAGGCGTGACCAGACGGCGCACCGGTGCGCCGGCGGTCGCCCGCTTCGGCTTGACCTCTTCCTCCTCGTCGGCGGTCGCCAACTCGGCGGCTTGCGGTGCGCGGCGGCGCGCCTCTTCCTCGGCGCGGCGGCGCGATTCGGCCTCGGTCTGCAACCGTGCCTCTTCCTCGGCCTGGCGGCGCGCGGAATCCTCACGTTCGCGCTTGCGGCGCTCTTCGTCCTCGGCGCGGCGCTTGGCATCCTCGGCGGCCCGCTGACGGTCTTCGACCTCGCGGACCTTCGAGCCCTCGAGCGCCCTGCGGCGCGCTTCCATCTCGCTGCGCGACAATTCGTTCAGCACCATGCCGCTGCGCTCGACCGGAGCCGGCGGCGGGGGTGGCGCCTTGGGCGCTTCCTGGACGACAGGCGCCGCCACGACCGCCGGCTTCGGCGTGAAGACGGGCGCAGGCGGAGCCGCGGCCGGCTCCGGCTTGTCGCCGGGCAGCGAGAACTTGCGCTTCTTGGTCTCGACCACGACCGACTTGGTACGGCCGTGCGAGAAGTTCTGGCGCACGGTGCCCTGTTCCATGCCGGGGCGCTTCAGCGTCAAGGTCTTCTTCGGTGTAACACTCAACGTCTTGTCGTCGCCCGATTTCGTATCGCTCATTCCATATCCTCTGCGGCATCATCTTCGTCAGCAACGGCCGCAAGCATTGCAAGATCGTCCGGGGTACCGCCCCGATATCGGTCGAGCGCAACCATGCGCTTCTGGACCGCCTTACCCGCGTCTCCCGCGAGGACGGCAGCATGTATCACATTTGTACCCCCCAATGCCAAGCTCAACTCGGCCTCGGAGAAAAGTTTGTAGGCAAGGATGGAGGGGCCGCCGATATGGACGGTCGCCCGCCGCGCCTGGCTGATCTTGCGCACGCCATCCTCGGACGCTTCGGTCGCGTGGAGCACGAAAAGCGCCAGTCCGCCGCGCACCGCGCTCTCGACCTTGGTAGCGCCTAGCGAAATCGAGCCTGCCTTGCGGGCAAGACCCAGCATACCGAGAGCGTATCTGGAAAGCAGCCCGTCGACCATGCCGCCGAGATCGGGCGGCACGACCACCTGTGCCTTGAAGGCGCGGGCAAAAAGGTTCTTGGCCGCCGCCTTCTCGATATGTAGGCGGTCCGCACTCACCCAGCAACCACGGCCGGGCAGATTTCTCTTGAGATCGGGAACGACGGCCGAATCCGGGCCGACGACGAACCGGATCAGTTCATCCGGTTCGGCCTGTTTGCGGGTGACGATGCAGGTGCGATCGTTCATCTCGTCCAAGGGCGGGTTGTGTGCGATGCGGTTTCACCTCACGCACCAACGGCTTCGTCGGCCGTTTCTTCTTCGGCCGCAAGCTCGTCTTCGGTGATCCAGCCGGCCTTGAGGCGAGCGGCCAGAACCATCTGCTCGGCATCGGCGCGCGAAACGCCGTGATTGGCCAGCACGCCGGGATAGACCTTGGTCTCGCCGTCCTTGCGTTCCTTCCAGCCGGTGAGGTCGTCGGCGGCATAGCCGGCGAAATCCTCGATCGTCTTCACGCCATCCTCGCCGAGCGTCACCATCATGGCGGTGGTGACGCCGGGGAGTTCGCGCAGATCATCCGAAACGCCCAGCGCCTTGCGCTTCTCGTCGTGCTCGGCCTCGATCTTCTCCAGATATTCGCGGGCGCGGGTCTGGATTTCCGAGGCTGTATCCTCATCGAAGCCGTCGATCGAGGCGATCTCGCCGGCATCGACATAGGCGACTTCCTCGACGCTGGTGAAGCCTTCCGAGGCCAGCACCTGGCCGACCATCTCGTCGACATCGAGGGCTTCCATGAACAGCGCCGAGCGCTCGACGAATTCCTTCTGGCGGCGCTCGGATTCCTCGGCCTCGGTCAGGATGTCGATGTCCCAGCCGGTGAGCTGCGAGGCAAGGCGCACGTTCTGGCCGCGGCGGCCGATGGCCAGCGACAGCTGATCGTCGGGAACCACCACTTCGATACGCTCCGCATCCTCGTCGAGCACGACCTTGGCGACTTCCGCCGGCTGCAGCGCATTGACGATGAAGGAGGCCGCCGAAGGCGACCACGGAATTATGTCGATCTTCTCGCCCTGCAATTCGCCGACGACGGCCTGGACGCGGCTGCCGCGCATACCGACGCAGGCGCCGACCGGATCGATCGAGCTGTCACGCGAAATGACGGCGATCTTGGCGCGCGAGCCCGGGTCGCGGGCGACCGACTTGATCTCAATGATGCCGTCATAGATCTCCGGCACTTCCATGGTGAAGAGCTTGGCCATGAACTGCGGATGGGTGCGCGACAGGAATATCTGCGGGCCGCGCTGCTCGCGCCGCACGTCGTAGACATAGGCACGCACGCGATCGCCATATTTGTAGTTTTCGCGCGGGATCAGCTCGTCGCGGCGGATGATCGCCTCGCCACGGCCGAGATCGACGATGACGTTGCCATACTCGACGCGCTTGACGGTGCCGTTGACGATCTCGCCGATACGGTCCTTGTATTCGTCGTACTGACGGTCACGCTCGGCCTCGCGCACCTTCTGCACGATGACCTGCTTGGCAGACTGGGCGGCGATGCGGCCGAAATCCATCGGCGGCAGCAGTTCGGCGATGAAATCGCCAAGCTGGGCGTCGGGATTGCGCTCACGCGCCGAGGAAATGGCGATCTGGGTCGCGTAATCGTCGACCTTCTCGACCACTTCCATCAGCCGCTGCAGCTTCATCTCGCCGGTGTTCGGGTTGATGTCGGCGCGAATGTTGGTCTCCTGGCCATAACGCGAACGCGCCGCCTTCTGGATCGCATCGGCCATGGCGGCGATGACGATCGACTTGTCGATCGACTTCTCACGCGCGACCGCATCGGCGATCTGCAGCAGTTCAAGTCTGTTGGCGCTTACAACCATGTTCTTTCTCCCGAGCCTGTTCGCCGGACCTTTGCGCCCGGCAGCTCAATCAAATTTCCTGTTCGTGTTCTTCCGTGGCGTCCGGTTCCGTACCCTCGGACACATCGTCGTCCGGTTCACCGCGGCGTCTCTTGGCTTCCTTGCGCTCCCTGTTGTCCCTGGACAACGCTTCGCGAATGAGGTCGTCGGTCAGGATCAGCCTGACATCGGCAATGGCATCGTAGGGCACGCGCACCGTCGGCTCCTCGCCATACGCCGCCTTGTCGCGCTCGATCAGCACGTCGTTCTCACCGGCTTCGGCGATCTTGCCCTTGAAGCGCTTGCGGTCGGCGACGACGACCGATGTTTCCATCTTCACCAGATGACCGGTCCAGGTCACGAAATCCGATTTACGCACCAGAGGCCGATCGATGCCGGGCGAAGAGACTTCGAGGTGATAGGCCTTTTCGATCGGATCATCGACGTCGAGCGCCGGCGACACCGCGCGGCTGACCTCTTCGCAATCCTCGACGGTCATGGTGCCGTCCTCACGCTCGGCCATGATCTGCAGCGTCAGCCCGTTCTGGCCGGACAGATGCACGCGCACGAGGCGAAAGCCGATGCCACGCAGCACCGGCTGGACGATCAGCGCAATGCGCGCATCGATGCCGCTTTCGCGGATGATGCGATCGTCACCTTCGTTTGCCGTTCCAGTCATCGTTGCCTATCGTTGGTCTCGAACCTATCGGCAGGTAATAAAAAAGAGCGGGACCGGGTGGACCCACTCTTCGTCATACCGACCAAGAATTTGAGGCTGATATAAACGAACACGGTTCGTGTTTCAAGTCCGCAGTCCCGGCCGGACGAAAGCCTGTGGGTTCAGGGTTGTTCCAGGCGCATGGCCGCCATGCGGCAATCCGCCTGTGAGAGCCGGCGGCGCGCTCTTATTTGTTAGCCATCAAACGAATTGAATTGGCGCGCTGGCGCGCGAAAGGACAAGACCATGAGCAACCGCAGGATATTCTCCGCCTTGGGCGATCTGTTCACCACATTCGGCAGCGCCGTTGCCGCGTGTCGCGCCGTGGAAGCCGGGCGCAAGCCCAGAGCCGACGACCTGCGCAATCTCGGCATGGATCCGGCCGTATTCAACAGGACCGGTCGTTCCTGACTCCAACAGGCATTCGACCCCGTCCTCCCGGCAGGTTGCCGGTTGGGCGGACCTAGGTCCTGACGAAAGTCAGATAGGCCGGCCGGCGCCCCTCGCGAATGGCCTTTGCCTCATAGCGCGTGCCGGGCCAGCCCTCATAGGAGCGATGCCAGTCCGCCGCTTCCGCAGCCTGCCATGCGAAAGCGCCATGCGCCCGGCAATGCAGCAAGGTCCAGTTCACATAAGTGTCGATGTCGGACGCAAAGCGGAACTTCGAGCCGGGTTTGAGGACGCGTGCGAAACGATCGAGATTGACCGGACTGACGAAACGCCGCTTCCAGTGTTTTTTCTTCGGCCAGGGATCGGGATAGAGAAGATCGATGCCGTCGAGCGAGGTCGGCGGCAACCAGTCAAGCAACTGGGTGGCGTCGTCGTCGTAGACCCTGAGATTGGCCAGCGGCGCTGCCCGCACAGCCATCATCATCTTGGCCATGCCGTTGACAAAGGGCTCGACGCCTATGAAGCCGGTCGCGGGCGCCTCGATGGCGCGATGCAGGAGATGTTCACCGCCGCCAAAGCCGATCTCGAGCCGAACCGCCGAAACCTCTGCTTCAAACAGGACGCGCAGGTCTGGCGGTGCCTCGGCCGTCAGATCGAGCCGGTATTTGCCAAGCCCGCTTTCCAGCGCCGCGGCCTGCTGCGGGCGCACGGGCTTGCCGCGCCGGCGACCGAAGAAGGCTTCGGTCATGCGGCTTGGCCTGTCCGCGTCACTCATCGACTGGCGCCAGTCCTGCCGCCGCCCTCAGGCCGCGACAGCATCCTTGAGCGCCTTGGCCAGATCGGTCCTTTCCCAGGAGAAAGACCCGTCACGGCCAGCCTTGCGGCCGAAATGGCCGTAAGACGACGTCTTGGCGTAGATCGGCTTGTTGAGGTCGAGATGACGGCGGATGCCTGACGGCGACAGGTCCATCACGCTGCGCAGCGCGTCCTCGAGCTTTGCCTCGTCGACCTTGCCGGTGCCGTGCAGGTCGACATAGACCGATAGCGGCTGGGCGACACCGATGGCGTAGGAAAGCTGGATGGTGCAGCGATCGGCGAGCTTCGCCGCCACGACATTCTTGGCCAGGTAGCGCGCCGCATAGGCAGCCGACCGGTCGACCTTGGTGGTATCCTTGCCGGAAAAGGCGCCGCCGCCATGGGGGGCTGCGCCGCCATAGGTGTCGACGATGATCTTGCGGCCGGTCAGGCCGGCATCGCCATCCGGACCGCCGATGACGAACTTGCCGGTCGGGTTGATGTACCACATGCAATCGTCAGCGATCTTGAGGTCGCCCAATGCCTCGCGGATATAAGGTTCCACGACCTTGCGGACCTTCTTGGAATCCCAGCTTGAATCCAGATGCTGGGTCGACAGGACGATCTGCGTCGCCTCGGCGGCCTTGCCGTCGACATAGCGGACGGTGACCTGGCTTTTCGCGTCCGGCCCGAGCTTGCCGGCCTCGCCGTTGTTTTCGTGGCGGGCCGCTGCCAGAAGTTCGAGAATCTTGTGGCTGTAGTAGATCGGCGCTGGCATCAGGTCCGGCGTCTCGCGGCAGGCATAGCCGAACATGATGCCCTGGTCGCCGGCACCTTCCTCGCCCTGACGGTCGGCGGCATTGTCGACGCCCTGGCCGATATCAGGCGACTGGCCATGCAGCAGGACCTCGATCTTGGCCGTCTTCCAGTGAAAGCCAGCCTGCTCGTAGCCGATCTCACGGATCGCCTTGCGGGCGACGGATTTGAACTTCGCCGGGTTGACGACGGGGTGGCCCGCGGCATCCTTGAGGATGTTGCCGGCCTTGTCCTTCTTCAACAACGTCTCGGGAACGCGCACTTCACCGGCGATGACGACCCGGTTGGTGGTCGCGAGCGTCTCGCAGGCGACACGGACTTTCCATGGGTCCATGCCGGTCTTCTTGGCTTCACGATAGACCAGATCGACGATTTCGTCGGAGATGCGGTCACAGACTTTGTCGGGATGGCCCTCGGCTACGGATTCCGAGGTAAAGAAGTAGTTCTGCCGCGTCACGGGTGTCCCCTCTTGAAAAACGATCGGCAGGCTGCCGATTTTGGCGCGCCACGTGTTAGCGGGGCAAAGCGCTGCTCGTCAAGCGCTGCCGCGGCTCTGGCCTGAATGTCGGAGGCGAAATCTTGTGCCACCGGCGGCGCACGCCGCCGGTGCAAAGCGCATTGCGGATCAGTCGAGATCGTCCTCGGCGAGCGATTTCACCAGGTCAATGATCCTGCGGCGTACCTTGACGTCGGCGATCTTGACAAAGGCCCGGTTGAGCTGAAGTCCTTCGGGACTGCCGCAGAACTCGACAGCGAAAGCCATCGAACTATCCTCGGCAAAGCCGCGGTTGGCGGTCAATTCCTGGCCTGGCGCATCCTCGAAAAAGAAGGCGACGGGGACGCCGAGTATGGAGGCAATCGCCTGCAGGCGGCTGGCACCGACGCGATTGGTGCCCTTTTCATATTTCTGGATTTGTTGGAACGTGATGCCGAGATTCTCGCCCAGCTTTTCCTGGCTCATCCCGAGCATATTGCGGCGAAGCCGGACCCGGCTTCCCACGTGAATATCGATGGGATTGGGTTTCTTCTTGTTTTCTTCTGTCATTTTTTCCTCGCCGAATTTTTTCGGCTTTGTGATTTTTTCCTGCCCAAAGAAAGCCGGAGGCGACTGCCCCAACAGAACGATCCACCAGCTTCGAGAAATTTTCAGGCGGTACAGTATGAGTTTCTAATGTGCCAGCTGTCAATTCACCCGTAGCTTTTGCCTTACGTTCAACAGTCCCCCTACAAGCGCAAACAGCAACATGATCAGCATTCCGTTAATGCGCCGCTGGCTGGACGAAATGACCGTCTGTGCGGAAACAGGCACCTTCACATCGATGGCTCCGCGCGCGTCGATCGCAAGGGCGTCGACGACGCGGCCACGGGCGTCGACCACGGCCGAGATGCCGTTGTTGGCAGCACGCAACAAGGGCAATCCATTCTCCACCGCGCGAATCTGGGCCTGCCTGAAATGCTGATACGGTCCCGGCGTGTCGCCGAACCATGCATCGTTGGTAACGTTCACAATAAGCTGCGATGACGTAGCGTCAACTGCCACCAGATCGGGAAAGATCACCTCATAACAGATAAATGGCAGGGCACGAATGCCGCCCGGCAACGTGATGGCATGACGCTCGTTGCCGGCCGTGAACGTCAGCGGCCCGGCGACCAGCTGTTCGATGCCGAAACGAGCGAGCAGGTCGGCGAAAGGCAGATACTCGCCGAACGGCACCAGATGAACCTTGTCCACGGCGTCGGCGATCTCGCCCTTGTCGTCGATCGCCACCACGGAGTTGTAGTAGCGGCTGTCGGCGCTGGCCGCCGAGCCGCCCTCCTCACGCACGACGCCGGCGATCAGCATCTGGCCGTCGCCCAGCATGTCGCCCAGCGCCGTCAAGGCGTCAGGGCGCTCCGTGAAAAGGAACGGTACCGAGGTTTCCGGCCAGAGAATCAATTGCGGTTTTTCGTGACCTGGGTCCGGTGCCTTTGCGGAGAGGCCCAGCAAGGTGGCGAAGATGCGGTCGCGCACCGAGGCATCCCATTTTTCCGACAGATCCACGGCCGGCTGGACGATGCGGACATCGAGACTGCGCGTCGCCGGCTTTTCGGGGGCGTTGAGCCTGACATAGCCAAAGCCGACATGGGCGGCGGCGAGCACGACAAACAGCGCGGCGCCCAGCCGAAGATGCCGGCGCGCCGCCAGCAGCGCCGGCAGTGCGAAAAGGAAAACCGCGAGCGCGTTCATGCCGATCATGCCGGTCACCGAGACGCTCTGCATCAAAAGCGGCACCGGCATCGCCGCGTAGCCGATGGCGTTCCAGGGGAAACCGGTGAACATGAAGCCGCGCAGCCACTCCGCCAGCGCAAAACCGAAGGCGAGGGCAGCGATACGGCCGATATCGCTGCTCCACAGGAGCCGCGCGACCACCGTTGCGAAGCCATAGAAAAATGCGAGCGCGAAGGGAATGCCGACCACCGCGAACGGCAGCGCCCAGGCAAAGTCGTCGGCCTCGACCAGCAGCGCCGAGCCGATCCACCAGAGGCCGGCGAGGAAATAACCGAAGCCGAACCACCAGCCGACGGCGAAAGCCGGCCGCAGGCGCCGCAACAGGCTGCCCGAGGCTTCGCCGGTCGCGCCATCGAGCAGCCAGACCAGCAGCGGAAACGAAATGAAACAGGCGGCAAAGAAATCGTAAGGCGCCTGGCCCAGAACCGTCAGCGCCCCAGCAAAAAACGCCACAAGCGAACGCCGCCAACCCCAAAGCAGAATTATCCGGCCGGCAAGGCGCTCCATGCGTATTTCCGTCGCGCGAATCAGGAGCTAAGATTTATCAGGCCGCGCCGCGCGCTCCAAACGCCGGCGTGATTGCCCGGCCGCTCTCTACCGGTGCCAGCCTTCGATGCGCAGGCCACCCAACCGCTCGGCCTCTTCACGAGAAACAGAACGCACCGGTTGCGTGAACGTCCAGACATGGCCCTCGGGATCGCGCGCCCGATACTGGCGTTCGCCATAGAACTGGTCCGCCGGCTCCTGGATTATTGCAGCACCGGCCGCGCGGGCCTGCTCGCAATGCGCATCCAGGCCGTCTTTCAACCTGACATAGACCGATTGCGTGTTCTTGCCCTGGACCGACGCGGGGCTCGCGACATGATCGGCCCATTCAGAATCGACAATGAGGTAGCAATCGCCGAACCGCATTTCGGCGTGGACCAGCTTTCCCTCGGCATTGCTGACCACCATGCTGCGCTCGAAGCCAAAGGCTGTTTCAAGCCAATCCAGGGCAGAGCGTGGATCTTTGTAAAACACACCGGAGCCGAGGACCGAGTGCTTGAACGGATCTTCGATCGTCATGCGACAGCAGGCTTTCAGGCCTGTTCGGTGCGCGCCGTGGCCCGCCGGCGGCGTTCGCCCTTCTGGCTCTGCACGATGCGAACGCGCTTGACGCGGCGCGGATCGGCGTCCAGCACGTGGAATTCGAAGCCGGGAATGGCCTGCACCACCTCGCCGCGCGCCGGCACGCGGCCGAGCGTGTTGAAGATCATGCCGCCAATGGTGTCGACATACTCGCCATGTTCACCGGCGGCGAAATCCTCGCCGATCATCTTGGCGACCTCGTCGATCTCGGCCTTGCCGTCGACGATAAACACGCCGTCGCCGGTCTGGGTGATCATCGGCTCGTCGTCGTCGTGCTCGTCCTCGATGTCGCCAACCACCATCTCGACGATGTCCTCGAGCGAGACGAGGCCGTCCGTGCCGCCATATTCATCGATGACCAGGGCCATCTGCGTGCGCGTCGTCTGCATGCGGCCCATCAAGTCGGACGCAAGCATCGACGGCGGCACGAACAGGACCTGCCGGATCAGGTTGAGCTCTCCGATGGTGCGCGCGAGGTCGACCTGGGCGAGATCGAGAACCGTGGCGACAGGCGTTTTGCGGGTTGCACGGCCCTTCCTGACGCGCGCCAGCTTGGTGATATGGGCCAGCACGTCGCGGATATGGACCATGCCGCGCGGGTCGTCGAGCGTCTCGGAATAGACCGGCATGCGGGAATGGCCCGATTGTTCGAACATGCCAAGCAAGTCACCGAGCGACGTGGCGATCTCGACCGCCTCGATATCGGCGCGTGGCACCATGACGTCCTCGACGCGCACCTCGCGCAGGCGCAGGATGTTGTTGAGCATGGCGCGCTCGCCAGGCGAGAAGGATTCGACATCGCTCGTCGTCTCGGCGAGCGCGCCGGCGATCTCTTCGCGCAGGCTTGTGCCGTTGCGTTGCCGGAACAGGCCCAGCACGCGGTTGAACAGGGAGGGGCCGGCAGGCGACGGCTCGATGGCCGCGCTGCCGGTGTTGGCGACACCAGGGGTAACGGTACTCGGACTTGATCCCTCTTCCGACGTATCGGAAGCCTTGATCGCACTGCCGACATCGGGGCGGGCGGCAGTCTCTGGTTTGTCGTTCATCGTCGTCCGGTCAATTGGTCTTTTTTAGTTACGCGTAGGGATCGGGAATGGCAAGCCTTGCCAGCGCGGCGCGCTCGATGGCTTCCATCTCCTCGGCCTCCGCGTCGGTCTCGTGATCATGGCCCATGAGATGCAGCAGGCCATGGATGACGAGATGGCAGATATGGTTCTCCAGCGGCTTGTCTTCCAGTGCCGCCTCGCGCGCCACCGTCTCGGCGGCAAGCACGATGTCGCCGAGCATCGGCGGCAGCGGGCCGCCTTTTGCCGGCGGAAAAGCCGGGAAAGACAAGACGTTGGTGGGCTTGTCCTTGCCGCGCCAGCCGGCATTCAACGTACGGACATGGGCGTCGTCGGAAAAAACAATGCTGAGTTCGGAATGACCCGCCGCACCGGTCTCGGCAAAGGCGGCGTCAACCGCGCGATCGACCAGCCGCGTCAGGCTTGCTTCATCGGGCCAGTCGCCCGCTTCAACCGATATATCGATCTCGACGGGAACCGGGAGGCTCCCGCCGCCGGATGTGTTGTCATCAGGCATGAGGCCGCATCGTCAAGATCAATTCTCGGCACCGAGGCCACGAGCCAGCTTGGCGTCCCGGTCATAGGCCCTGACGATTTCCGCCACCAGCGGATGGCGAACGACGTCGACATCGTTGAAGCGTACGGTTACCGCGCCTGCCACACCGTCGAGGACACGCAAGGCTTCGACCAGGCCCGACTTGGTGCTCGGAGGAAGATCGATCTGTGTCGGATCGCCAGTGACGATCATGCGCGAGTTCTCGCCGAGACGGGTGAGAAACATCTTCATCTGCATCGGCGTGGTGTTCTGAGCCTCGTCGAGAATGACGGCGGCGTGCGCCAGCGTGCGGCCGCGCATGAAGGCGAGCGGCGCGATTTCGATTACTTCGGCGGCAATGGCGCGCTCGACCTTGTCGGCCGGCATCATGTCGTAGAGCGCGTCATAGAGCGGCCGCAGATAGGGATCGACCTTCTCCTTCATGTCGCCCGGCAGGAAGCCCAGCCGTTCGCCCGCCTCGACAGCCGGTCGCGATAAAATGATGCGCTCGACCATGCCGCGTTCCAGCAGCATCGCCGCATGCGCCACTGCCAGATAGGTCTTGCCGGTGCCGGCTGGACCGATGCCGAACACCAGTTCCGACCGCTCCAGCGCCCGCATGTAAGCGTCCTGGTTCAGGGAGCGGGCATAGATGGTCTTCTTGCGGGTGGCGATCTGGGCGGCGGAGACCTTGCCCTTGCGCTCCAATGTCGGCAGCGTGAGCTGGTCGTCGGCGGCGATAGCCATGCGCACGGCCCCGTCGACATCGGACTGGCTGATATCGACGCCCTTCTGCAGGATGCCGTAGAGATTGTCCAAGGCGCGGCGCGCCTGTTCGGCGGCCGAAGCGGATCCCTTGATGGTCAGCTGGTTGCCGCGCGAGCGTATGTCGACGCCGAGCTTCTGCTCAAGCCGGGCCAGGTTTTCGTCGAACTGGCCGTAAAGGGCGCTAGCAAGCTTGTTGTTGTCGAAAGTCAAAACGATGTGCGCCATGTCAGAAGCCCCGGATGCCGGTACCGGGGGCAGATTCTTCAGCTCCGCTGCGCTCAACCGTCTCTCCTCATCTGCCGAGACCATCAGGCCAATTCGGCGAACAGGCTGTTGTAGCCCGTCTTCGTGATTCGCACCTTGATAATGTCACCGATTTCGCCGGCGTTTTCATCAACAATAACTGGCTGCAGCCAAGGCGAGCGGCCGACCTTCTGGCCGGCCTGACGACCGGGCTTCTCGATCAGCGTATCTATGGTGCTGCCGATCAAACTCAAGCCGAAATCCTGCTGTTGCTTCAAGAGCAATGCTTGCAGGCGCTGCAAGCGGTCGTCCTTGACCGCTTCCGGCACGTGGTCGGACATCTCGGCGCCGGGCGTACCGGGACGCGGCGAATATTTGAACGAGAAGGCCGAGGCATAATTCACCTGGCGCACCAGATCCATGGTCGCCTCGAAATCGGCCTCCGTCTCGCCGGGGAAACCAACGATGAAATCGCCCGACAGCGCGATATCGGGGCGGGCGGCGCGGATGCGGTCGAGCAGCGCCAGATAGTCCTTGGCCGTATGCCTGCGGTTCATCGCCTTCAAAATGCGATCCGACCCGGATTGCACCGGCAGGTGCAGATAGGGCATCAGTGCGGCCAAGTCGCGGTGCGCGGCGATCAATTCGTCGTCCATGTCGCGCGGATGGCTGGTGGTGTAGCGCAGCCGCGCCAGGCCGGGGATTTCCGCCAGCCGGAACAGCAGCCGCCCGAGACCCCATTCCGCGGTCTTGCCCCCTTTGGTCTCGCCCTGGCCATGCCACGCGTTGACGTTCTGGCCGAGCAGCGTCACCTCGCGCACCCCGGCCTCGGCCAAGCGCTCGGCCTCGGCGACGATCTGCGCCACCGGCCGCGACACTTCCGAGCCTCTCGTATAGGGCACGACGCAGAAGGTGCAGAACTTGTCGCAGCCTTCCTGGACGGTGAGGAAGGCGGTGACGCCGCGCTTGATCACCTCGGCACGCTTGGGCTGCGGCAGATGCTCGAACTTGTCCTCGATGGCGTACTCGGTTTCGACGATCTTTTCGCCGCCGCGAACCCGTGCCAGCACGTCGGGGAGACGGTGATAGGTCTGCGGACCGATGACCAGGTCGACGGCCGGCGAACGCCGGATGATCTCGGCGCCCTCGGCTTGCGCCACGCAGCCGGCAACACCGATCAGCATCTCGCGGCCAGCGCTGGCCCGCTCGGCCTTCATGTCGCGGATGCGGCCAAGTTCGGAATAGACCTTTTCGGCGGCTTTTTCCCTGATATGGCAGGTGTTGAGCAGCACCAGATCGGCCTCGCCGATGACATCGGTCGCCGTATAGCCGTCAGCGACCAGCGCATCGGTCATGCGCTGTGAATCATAAACGTTCATCTGGCAGCCATAGGTCTTGACGAAGACCTTCTTGGCTGCCGTGGCGTTCGCCGCCGGCTGTCCGGCCACAGTGCCGATGTCGTCGCTTTCAATCGTGTTCAAGTCCATCCGGCGGCTTCTAACGCCTTTCCGTGACAAAAAACAGACGATTCTGCCTTGGGGCGTTGGGTTCAGCGGCTCGGGAGCGGATCGGCAAGGGCCGCCTGCATCATCTCGCGCACCCGGCCTTCCATCAGCTTGGCCGTTTCCTTGCGGTTGGAACCCTTGGCAAAGGCGATCGGCTCGCCGAAATGCACCTCGACGTCGAGCGCGCCCTCGGCCATCAGCACCTTGAGATGCGGCATCAGGTCCTCATCGCCGATCCAGGCTGCGATCGGGCGGTGACGGCGGCCCAGCGGCACGCCGTGCAGGCGCGTATAGGCGATCGCAACGGGCTGGATGAAGACCTGCTCGGCCGCGCCTTCGGAAATGGCCATCGAGGCGGCGCCGAACAGGGTGCTTTTGAAGGGCAGGACGACATTGCCGTCACCGGTCGAGCCCTCGGCGAACAGCACCATGGCATCGCCCTTGGCCATGCGTCTGGCGATCTCGCTGGCCTGATCGCCAGACGAACGCTTGCGTTCGCGCTCGATGAAAACAGTGCGCTGCAGTTTCGACAGCATGCCGATCAGCGGCCAGCCTTCCATGTCGGCTCGGGCGATGAATTTCACATCGGCAAAGGAGCCCAGCACCATGATGTCGGTCCAGGAGATGTGGTTCGAGGCAACCAGCAAGGGGCGTTTGTCGGACAGTGCCCCCCTGACATGGATACGCATGCCGAGCGCCCGGATGATCAGCCGGTGCCAGATTTTGAGGATGAAGGTTTCCGGCCACCAACCGGTCTTCATCGACAGGATCTGCAGCGGCACGAAAACCAGCGACCCAGCGACGACGAGGCCCAGCGCCAGGAAAATCCTGATTTTCTTGATCATCGCCCTACCATTACAGCGCCGCGCGTCCTCTTGGACGCGCAAAGGACGCTGTAACACCTTAATTCTGGCGCATGATCCTCTCCGAAATCGGATTCGATTTTCGGGATCATGCGGTCCCTGGCTAGCGAAGATCGCGGCGCATGACAAGCGCCCCAGTCGGCCCGCGATCGGGCGACTTGTAGTAATCCGGACGCTTGCCGACTTCCCGAAAACCCAACCGACGATAGAGAGCGATCGCCGCGGCATTGGTCTCATCGACCTCGAGGAACAAGGCTTCGGCGCGCTGCGAATGCAATTCGCGCAGCACTGCGTCCATCAGCTGCCAGCCCAGCCCCTGGCGGCGATGCGACCGTGCCACCGCGACGGTCAGGATTTCACCCTCGCCCGCGGCCAGCCGGGCGAGGACGAAGCCGACAGGCGGCTTGGCGCCCTGCCCGGTTTCGCGCGCGGCATAGCCGAACACGGTGTCCTGTTCGAGCAAGGCGGCGAACTCGCCATCGGTCCAGGGGCGGACAAAATCCTCGCGGTGCAGCAGCGAGACCGCGGCGCTGTCGGTGATCCTGAGCGGCTCGAGCGCGTAGTCCCGGCGACGTGGCTGAAGAAAAGGTATGCGCATCAATTCTCGTTTTCTCGTCTGACCATGAGCTCTGGACAAACGGAACCGTTTGTCCGCGAAAACCGGCTCCCACTTTTCGGGATCATGGTCTTTGCCTCGAAAGTATGAACCCGGCCTGCGGCTTGGCATCGGCATCGCGCAGATAAAGCGGCTTCGGCCGTTCGCCCTGCCCCTTTGCGGCAGCCAGCCGGGCGTAGGTGAGAATGTCGGCGGTGGCCGCCCGAGGCCCGATGTCGAAGGTACGGGCGGCCGCGTCAGCGATCAGCGTCGCTGCCGTGCCGGCGAGCACCGCGAAACGTTCCGTCGCCATCGTCACCGCCTCCGCAAGCGTGGCCACGGCCGGACCGTAAGTCAACACTGACATTTCATCGTACAGTGCGGCATGGATTTCCTCGCGGCCGGCATCAAGCGCCACCAGCACGGCGCGGCCAGGAAAGGCACTGGCCGCCTCGGCGGCCAGTGCCTCAAGGGTCGTCACCCCGATTGCCGGCAGCTTGAGCGCCAGCGCCAGGCCACGCGCGGTCGACACGCCGACGCGCAGGCCGGTGAAGGAACCCGGACCGACAGAGACGGCAATGGCGCCAAGCCCGGCGTAGTCGGTCGCGCCGGTCTTCAACGCGTCAGCGATGACGGCCATCAGGTGCTCGGCATGACCCTTGCCCAGATCAAGCACCGAGCGGCCAAGCTCCAGCCCAGCCGCCGCGTCGTAGACGCAGGCGGCGCAGAGGCTGGCGGCACAGTCGATGGCGAGAACTTTCATGAAACGACCGGTTCGAGAAGCAATTCCCTGTGCCCGCCATAGCGCGCAACCGCAAGTGTATAGTGCATAATTTGTTAAGCGGCTTCGGTTTGGCCTGGCAGAAGAGCTTATGCCGCCGGCCCTATGCGCAGCATGTGGTTGTCCCAGACATAGTCCGGCTCCGTCCGCGTGGCACCACCGCCCTCGATGATCTCGCCGGCGCCCGTGGTGGCCATGAACCCTGCCCCGTCGGGCGCCACGCCGCAGACCTCGACCAGCGCGCTGGAGGAGACGATCCGGCCGCTGCCCGCATCGATCACGACAAGCGAATTGCCTTCCGGCGAGGAGACGGCGACGGTGCCGGCACCAGGATTGGCGGCGACCGAGCCGATATAGTTGCGGAAACCGGACAGCACATCCCGCGGCATGTCGAGCAATGCCAACTCCTTGCCCCGCGCGGCGCGACCGACCAGAAGCGGACGATCGGTGCCGGAGCCCCTGTATTGGCAGCCGAACCAGACGGTGCCGGTCTGGTCGATATCCATGTGGCGGATGGACAATTGGTGGAGAGCGGCCGGCAGTTCATGCTTTTCGATCAGGTCGCCGGTGACGCGGTCGACCAGCACATAGGAAGGCTTCATGGTGGCAATGTTGAGCTCGGCGCGTCCATAGTCTGGATGGGTCTCGATGCCGCCATTGGCGACCGCGATCGTCTTGCCGTCGCCCAGCAGAAGAAGTTCGTGCGGGCCCATGCCGTAGGTCGGGAATTCGCCGATGCGATTGAATTTCGCCCGCGCGTCATAGACGCCGACCACGCCAGCGGCGTTGTCGAAGTCGTTCTCGGTGGCGTAGAGCAGAGCGCCGTCGGGCGAGAAGACACCATGACCGAAGAAGTGCCGGCCCGCGATGCTGGCGATGGTCCGCGGGGCGTCGCGCCCGGCGTGATCGAAAACCACGGCGAAGGTGCCGGGCTGGCGGGCGAAAACCACCGAACGCTTCGATATCGGATCGAAGGTGACGTCATGACCGCGATCGGGCAGGTCGATCGCATGCAGCACCTTGCCGGCCTCGGACAGAACGGCGGCACCAAAACTGCCGTCGCGCTTGACGAAGGCGGTGGCGAACACGGCATCCGCCGCGAGCGTATTTGCCCAGGCCGAGGGCGTCACGGCGGCGGCAAAGCCAATGCCGGCGGCCCTCAAGAAATCGCGGCGGTCGATGAGAGGCGTTTTCAAGACATGGCCCTCCCCTGCACTGGCCGGCTCCAAGACATGGTAATTTTTAGGGATCGGAGCTGACGCTTGGCACCTGCCGATTCTTCGAATGACTCATCGCAGACGTTGGAAGTTGGCCGAAGCCTCCGGAACTTCGTCATCCTTGGGCGGAGCAGGAGCGTAGCTCCGTCGCGGAGACCCAAGGATCCATGCCGTGACTTTCGCCGAGGAATGCAGCAGAGTAGAATTCTGAACCGTTGCAAGGCCTTGCGGTCACGGCATGGATCCTGGGATCTACGCCGCGTCGCTTCGCTCCTTGCTTCGCCCCAGGATGACGAAGCTATGGGCGTTTCGGCCAATCTCAAGGTCACGCTCAGTCTCCATCCAGCGACGAGAAGCCGGCGGTCAGGCCGAATTCGGCGGTCAGCCTGGTGCCGATCAGGGTCGACAGGCTGGAGGTGATCAGGGCGAGATGCTCGAGTTTTTCGCGCAGCGCCGGATCGGCGAGCGCCTTGTCGATCGGACCCTGGACGGCCTTGGCGGTCGCAACGCCGTTGAGCAGCTGGATGTGGATCGACTCTGCCATCCAGCGCGCATCCGGCGGCAGCGCGTTGCCGAGCTTCGACACCTGGAACAGCGCATCGATGCCGGCCAGATTTCCGGCCAGCGCGTTGGCGGTGTTCTGCGAACGCCAGTAGATCGCCTGTTTTGGCTTGTCGGCCTCGGGCTTGGCGCCCAGAAAACCCTTCAGGCGCACATCGCGGACCATTTCCAGTTCGTTGATCAAGACGCCGACCAGTTCGGTCACCGCCTCGTTACCATCGCGATAGAGCGTGTTTTGCGGCCCCGGATTGGCCCACAGTGCCGCGAATCCATCTGGTTTGTCCCAGGCCGCGCTGACGTCCGCGGCGATGGTTTCGATGTTGCCGGCGACAGCCGCCCCGTAAGCGCAGCGATAGGATTCAGCCTTGCCCGTCAAGGCGTCGGCGCCGTCGCCGTAGAGCACGAATTCCAGCGCCCCGAGCCCCTGCATGGCAACGCTCTTGCCGGCAAGCTGGACAGGATCGGTGGCAGCGGGATCCTTGTCCGACAACGCCGCCTGCACCTGTTTCAGGCCGATGCTCTTGCGATCCGGCCAGAACAGCATGCGCTCCAGCCTGTTGTTCTCCTTGATCGGCCCGAAACCGATGATCTCGGCCGATGACCAGGCGTAGACGGTAGCCGAGAACGCGGCTCGCGCCGCTTCAAGGTCCGCTTGCGAGGGTGCCTCGCAAAGCTTGTGCATGGCTTTGGCGAGGGCTTTCGCATGCTGGTGCAGGTCCTCATATGCCGGGCGGACAAAGCCGTCGATCGCGCGCTGGATGACATCAGAGGCTTTCACCGCGGCCGATGCGGGCAAGGCGCCCAGCAGAACCAGCGGAAGAACGAGAACCAGCGCGAAACGCTTCGCCATCAGAGTGACTCCAGAAATTTGACCAATGCATCGCGCTCGGTGGCGCTGGTGGCGGCAAAGCGGTCGCGCGCCTTCTGCGCCTCGCCGCCATGCCACAAGATGGCCTCGACCAAAGTGCGCGCACGGCCATCGTGCAGATAGAAGGAATTGCCGTTGACCATTTCAGTGAGGCCGATGCCCCATAGCGGCGGCGTGCGCCACTCATTGCCAGTCGCATCGCCCACAGCCTGGCCGTCGGCAAGATCCGGCCCCATGTCGTGCAGCAGGAAATCGGAATAAGGCCAGATCAACTGGAACGCCTGCGGCTTGTCAGGTGCATCGCGACGGGTAACGAATTTCGGCGTGTGACAGGCAACGCAGCCGATTTCATAAAAGACCTTCTTGCCGGCGAGCACCTCAGGCGAGGCGAGGTCGCGTCGCGCCGGCACCGCCAGGTTGCGCGAATAGAAGGTGACGAGATCCATCACCGGCGCCGGCGCCTCGACCGGGCCGAGGCGCGCCTGCACGCCGTTGGGCATGGCGAGGCACTTTTCCTGCGCGGCGGTGCAATCGCCCCAGTGTTTCGGCGCCTCCGGCGTCGAGATGCCGATATCGCCGGCAAAGGCATCGGCGGCCTGCTGGCGGATCGACGCGGTCTGCGCCTTCCAGCCGAAACGGCCAAGCGTCAGCTCGCCGCTCAGGCCATCACGCACGATGTTGGGCTTGCCGGAAATACCATCGCCATCCCTGTCGTCAGGGTCGGCACGGGCCAGAATGTCGGCCGGCGCGATCTGTTCGATGAGGCCGAGGCCGATCATCGGCGGCGTCAGGCGCGGCGACAGCGTGGTGTGCGGATCGAGCGGCCCGTAGCCGAGATCATCGATCGTATAGGCGGGTTTGCGCAGTAAAACCGCGGTGCCGTCCGGCAGTTCCACCTTCCGTTCCCGATAGTCGACACGCATCCTGCCCTCACCCCTGAGACCAGGCACGGCCAGTTGCTGCAATTGCGTGCCATAGACCGGGTCTGGAAGGTTGAGCAGCCGGTGGTCGGCGAGCGCCGCCTTTTCTTCCGCGCTGCTGGCATCGCGCGCCAGCCGCAGGAACATCGAGGTGGTGCCAACATCGGCTTGCGGCGGCCGTCCGCGTCCATCCTTCAGATGGCAGTTCTGGCAAGCGCGTTCGTTGAACAAGGGTCCGAGCCCATCCGATGCCTGCGTCGAGGACGGCGACGAGACCCAGTTCTTGCGGAAAAGCGCATTGCCGAGCTTGAAGGTGCCTTCTTCCTCGAAGCTGATGTTGGCCGAAGATTGCGAGAAGGAATCACGGCTGATGTCTTTCCGCGAGGTGCCGGCGCCACCTTGCATCAGTTCGAAAGGCTCGGGCTTGGAAAAATCCGTGGTCGGCCTGGTAATGGCTGTGACGCGCACCTGATCCTTGGCATTAAGGTCGGTGCGCGTGGTGGCGAGACCGGCGGGTAGAAGGTCGCCGGCGATGGCAGAAGTGGTCAGCGCCAGCATCAGAATAATGCCGTGCCGACCAGCCGATATGGCTGGCATTTTCCGGAGGCGCGGCGGGCCCTTGGCCCGCCGCAAGCGGCGCAGGACGTCTAAGAGGCGCCGCATTCCCGCATATCCTTAGTCTGCCTCGTCCGCCGGTGCGGCGTTGAGCTGGCCGTACTTTTCCTCACCGATCGAGGCCAGCAGGTCGAGCTGCGTCTCGAGGAAGTCGATATGGCTTTCCTCGTCGGCGAGCAGTTCCTCGAACAGTTTCATCGTCACGTAGTCGCCCGCTTCCTCGCAGATTTCGCGCGAGCGCTTATACGCAGTGCGCGCGTCATATTCACCGGCCAGGTCGGATTCGAGCACTTCCTTGACGTTCTGGCCGATGCGCAGCGGCGCCACGGACTGCAGGTTGGGATGGCCTTCAAGGAAGATGATGCGGGCGACGAGCTTGTCGGCGTGGTGCATCTCCTCGATCGATTCCGCCCGCTCCTTCTTGGCCAGCTTGGCGTATCCCCAATCCTCGAGCAGGCGGAAATGCACCCAATACTGGTTGACGGCGCCGAGCTCCAGAAAGAGAGCCTCGTTAAGCCGCTCGATGATCTGTGGTTCGCCTTTCATGGGTCCTGCTCCCGTATTGGACGCGCAGGCCTCTGACGCGATCCAGATGTGAAACGATGTCCACGCCGCTTGCCTGCGAGCGGGCGTGGTAGTTCTCGGTGACCCGAATGATCGTTTCGACCACATTTGGGAAGCAGCCGCAACAGCGACCCCGTTTGTGCATGGCGTGATAGACCTTTGCCGGCACGATGAGCTGCCAGGGATCCTGATCCAGCAGGCCGATGATCGTCTGCTCGATCTCCTTCTCGGTGATGATGTTGCAATGGCAGATCAGCATTTCGTCGCTCTGGCTGACGGCGCTCCGATGCGCCGTTTGGCTGGGGGCTTACTTGAACACCTTGTCGGGCGCGTCGAGACTGTCGGAGCCTTCGAAGGCGATGTTGTTCAGCTTCAAGGCGCCGACGGCGCGTTCGATCGACTTGGTCTGGTCGATCAATGCGTCGATTGCCGCCTGCACGGTGGCATTGCCCGCCGTATTGCCCTCGGCGATCTGCTGGTCGTAGGCCTCGCCGGCCAATGCCCGTGCCTTGATGGCTTCCATCTTGGCGACCGAAACATCGAACTTGTCGGACAGTTCCTTGTCGATTGCCGGATCCGCTGCCTTGACCATGTCGTGCACCGAGGGACCCGAAACGACGGTACCATCCAGCCGTGTGTAGCTGGCGTGATAGGCGGCGCGAATGCCGACTGCATCATAGAGATGAGAATTGTAGGTGTTGTCGGAGAAGCAGTCATGCTCCTCTTCGGGATCGTGCAGCAGCAGGCCGAGCTTCATGCGCTCGCCGGCCAGTTCGCCGTAGGAGAGCGAGCCCATGCCGGTGAAGATGATCGAGATCGCGGTGTTCGGCTCGCCATCGACGAGGTTCTTGCGCGCGGCGCCGTCTTCCTTCCAGTCATTGACCATCTTCTGCAGGTCGGAGACCAGAAGGTCAGTTGCCGATTTCAGGTACTGTGCGCGGCGGTCGCAATTGCCGCCGGTGCAGTTCTTGAGGTCGTAATCCGTATAGGGACGCTCGCCGGCGCCTGGACCGGTGCCATGCAGATCCTGGCCCCAGAGCAGGAACTCGATGGCGTGATAGCCGGTAGCGACGTTGGCCTCGATACCGCCGGCTTGCTGCAAGGTCCCGGAGAGGAATTCCGGCGAAAGCGTCGAGGCGTCGATCTTCTTGCCGTTGATTTCGATCTCCTTGTTGGCGATCACATTGGCGGTGTAGAGAGAATTCGCGTCCGATTCCGTGCCGTAGCTCTTGGCGACATAGTCGATCAGGCCTTCGTCCAGCGGCCAGGAATTCACCTCGCCCTCCCAGTCGTCGACGACCTTGTTGCCGAAGCGATAGACCTCGGTCTGCTGGTAGGGCACGCGCGCCGCCTTCCAGGCGTCGCGGGCGGCATTGAGCGTTTCCGCCGACGGGTTGGCCAGCAGCACGTCGACCGCCTTGTCCAGCGTCCGCGCCGTGGTTAGCGAATCCTCGTACTTGGCAAGCGCGATGTCGGAATAGGTCTTGATCACCGCCTTCGCATCGGTTTGCGCCTTTGCAGGCAGCACGAACACCGCCGCCGTCAGCAGCGCCGTGGCGCCGATCGCCACAAGCCTGCCGCCATATCGTGCCGTCATTATCGCTCTCCAGTTTCTCGGGAATTCCGCAAACGGCGCGCGCGGCAACCGGCACCAGGCCGTGTGCATGCCACCGGCCGCAAGATATGCCGCGCTGCCGCGCGGCTCAGGGAAGAAAGACACCAAAATGCCTCCAATCGAACGGGTTCAAGGCCCAGACATCAAAGGGATGCGCCAATGCGCAAGCTTCCTTAAAACTTCGAGTTCGATGGAGTCAACGGAAATTGCTGAAAAACCTAATCGAAACAACAGTTTAGAATTATTCTAAACTACAACTGTCAACTTTACGCGTTCCCCTGCACCGGCTTTGCGGCCGAACTGTACGATTGACAGTCGCCATCCCGGGTGCGACCCGCAGACATTCTCTTGCGGCGGTGCCAGGCAATTGCCACTTGGCGAGGCGTCCTAGGATCGAATCGGGATCGGAATGCGATGAAGAACGGCGTGGTCATTGTCGGTGCGGGTCATGCGGGCGTGCAGGCGGCCGCCAGTCTGCGCGAGGATGGCTATGATGGGCCGGTGATCCTGGTGGGCGACGAGAACGAACTGCCCTATCACAAGCCGCCGCTGTCGAAGACTTTCATCAAAGATGCCACGGCCAAGCCGCAGCCCTTGCGCGGCGAAGCCTTCTACACCGGCAGCGCCATCGACTACCGGCCGGGCATCCGGATCGAGCGCATCGATACCGGCCGCGGCAGTCTCGACATCGCTGGCGGTGGCGCACTTGCCTTCGACCATCTGATCCTGGCGACCGGATCGCGCCCGCGTGCCTTGCCATTACCCGGCGCGGAGCTGTTCGGCGTGGTGTCGCTGCGCTCGCTGGCGGATGCCCGGCTGATCCGGGACTTGAGCGCGCACAGCGAAGATGTCGTTATTCTCGGCGGCGGCTTCATCGGACTGGAAATCGCCGCGACGCTTCGGGCGGCGGGCCGCACCGTCACCGTTGTCGAGGCGGTCGACCGGCTGCTTGGCCGCGCCGTGGCGCCGGTGGTGGCCAGCCATGTCCGGCAAAGGCTGGAAGCGACAGGCGTGCGCATCCTCACCGGCACCTCGATTGCAAGGCTCGAAGGCGAAGACGGCCATGTCACCGCCGCGATCACCACCTCAGGCGAAAGGCTGCCGGCGCGCATGGTCGTGGTGGGCATCGGTGCCGTGCCGAATGTCGAACTGGCGCAGGAAGCCGGCCTCACCATCGCCAACGGCATCCGCGTCGATCACCAGATGCGCAGCTCGGTACCGGATATCCTCGCCATCGGCGACGCCGCCTCGTACCGGCACTGGTTCACCGGCGGCGACGTGCGGCTGGAATCGGTGCAAAACGCCACCGACCAGGCGCGGCTCGCCGCGCGCACCATATCAGGCCACGCCGACGCTTATTCGGCGGTGCCATGGTTCTGGTCCGACATTGGCGACATGAAATTGCAGATGGTCGGGCTGACATCAGGCGGCGACAGCCATGTCGTGCTCGGTGACCTGCCCGACAACAAGTTCTCGATCTACCACTACGCGGGAGATCGGTTGCTCGGCATCGAATCCGTCAACCGCCCCGGCGATCACATGCTTGGCCGCAAGATGCTCGGCGCCGGCTTCTCGCCGACACCGCAGACGGTGGCCACGGGTCCCGAAGGGCTGAAGGCGGCTCTGGCTGCCTTTCAGCAGGATGAGCTGGCAAGAGCTGCGGGATAGCCGCCCTCCCCTTGTGGGAGGGTCGCTGCGAAGCAGCGGCGGGGTGGGTCGGCGCCAAGCCCCCCGCCCGGACCTGCGGTCCGACCTCCCCACGAGGGGGAGGTAACGTGGTTCAGGCGGCGCAGACTTCGCGGATCGAGCTTTCCAGAATGTCGAGCGCTTCGTTCATGACTTCGTCCTGAATGGTGATCGGCGCCAGGAAGCGGATGACGTTGCCGTAGACGCCGCAGGTCAACAGGATCAGACCCTTGTCGAGCGCCTTCAGCCGGATCGCGTTGGCGATCTCGGCCGACGGCAGGCCCTTCTTGACGTCATTGAACTCAACCGCGTTCATGAAGCCCAGACCCCTGATGTCGACGATCTCGGGCACGTCGTCACGGATCGACTGCAGACGCTGCTTGAGCCGCGCACCCAGCGTGTTGGCGCGGTCGCAGAGCTTTTCGTCCTCGATGACATCCAGGACGGCGTGTGCCGCGGCGACGCCGATCGGGCTGCCGCCATAGGTGCCGCCGAGCCCGCCGGGGCTGGGCGCATCCATGATCTCGGCACGGCCGGTGACCGCCGCAAGCGGGAAGCCGCCGGCCAGGCTCTTGGCCATGGTGGTGATGTCGGCCGCCACCTCGTGATGGTCCATGGCGAACATCCTGCCGGTGCGGGCAAAGCCGGTCTGCACTTCGTCGGCGATGAGCAGCATGCCGTGCTGATCGCAGAGCTTGCGTAGCGCCGTCAGGAGTTCACGCGGCGCGTCGTAGAAGCCGCCCTCGCCCTGAACGGGCTCGATGATGATCGCGGCGACGCGGGCCGGATCGACATCCGCCTTGAACAGCTTGTCGAGTGCCGCCAGCGAATCGGCGACCGAGACGCCATGCAGTTGCACGGGGAACGGCACGTGGTAGACGTCGCCCGGCATGGCGCCGAAGCCAACCTTGTAGGGCACGACCTTGCCGGTCAGCGCCATGCCCATGAAGGTGCGGCCGTGGAAGCCGCCGCCGAAGGCGATGACGGCCTGGCGGCCGGTGGCGTTGCGAGCGATCTTGATGGCATTCTCCACCGCCTCGGCGCCGGTGGTGACGAAGATCGTCTTCTTCTCGAACTTGCCGGGCAGCATGGCGTTCAGCCGTTCGGCCAGCCGCACATAGCTCTCGTAAGGCACGACCTGGTGGCAGGTGTGGGTGAAGCGGTCGAGTTGCGCCTTGACCGCCTCGATCACCCTGGGATGGCGATGGCCGGTGTTGACGACGGCGATGCCCGAGGAGAAGTCGATATAGCGGCGGCCCTCGACATCCCAGATCTCCGAATTCTCGGCCCGGTCGGCGTAGATTTGCGTGGTCATGCCGACGCCGCGCGAGATCGACTGGTTCTTGCGTTCGGAAATGGCGGAGTTCTTCATCATATCCCTCACCGGGCCGGCGCCCGTTCTGTTTGATGCCGTTGAGTTCCCTTCTGGCCTTATTTCAGGTTTTCCTCAAGCCGGCACCATCGCAGGGTCGATTGGGCCTGACTTAACCAGTCCGGCGATACGTCTACGAGACCGGTTTCCTTTTTTCCGGGATCGACTATCCTCCTGACTATCCGCGAGGGACCGCGATCAGCGACCGGCGCGCGGCCGAGGGGAGCCATGAGCAGGAACGTGACATCGTCCGTCTCGCCGCCATCCGCCAAAACTCCTAGCCTTTTGTCTTTTCCAGCCGCTTCAATTCTCGCCTGCACGGCCCTGGCGCTGCTCGCCGGTTGCCAAAAGCAGGCGGCGGCGGAAAAGAAGCTGCCGGTCATGGTACGCACCGAAACGGTGGCGATGGCCGACTATGCGCCGAGAACCTCGCTGACCGGGGTGATCGCGGCGCGCACGCTGAACAATCTTTCGTTCCGGGTTGGCGGACGCGTCGCCGAGCGGCTTGTCGATGTCGGCCAGCATGTCGATCAGGGGACAGTGCTTGCCCGCATCGATCCGCAGGAGCAGGAATCCGATCTGCGATCGGCGCAGGCCGATCTCGATGCCGCGCAGGCGCAACTGACCCAGGCCGCGGCCACTTTCGAGCGGCAAAAGACGCTGCTTGCCCAGGGCTTCACCACCAGGCGCGATTATGACGCGGCCGACCAGGCACTGAAGGTGGCGCAAGGCAGCGTCGATGCCGCGCAGAGCGCGCTCGCCAATGCCCGGCAGAACCTGTCTTTCACCGAACTCAAGGCCGGTGCCGCCGGCGTGATCACCGCCCGCCAGGTCGAAGCCGGCCAGGTGGTGCAGGCGGCGCAGACCGTCTTCACCGTTGCCGAGGACGGTGACCGCGACGCCGTGTTCAACGTGCAGGAGACGCTGGTCGCCAGGACGCCGGCCTCGCCGGCGGTGACGATCACGCTGTTATCCGATCCGCAGGTCAGAGCAACGGGCAAGGTGCGCGAGATCTCACCGGCGGTCGACCCGGCTTCGGGCTCGATAAGGGTCAAGGTAGCCATTCCCGAGACGCCCGCCGGCATGCCGCTGGGGGCGGCCGTCATCGGCTCGGTCGGCGCCAAGCCGGCGAAGGCGATCCTGTTGCCCTGGCAGGCCCTGACATCCAGCTCCGGCAAGCCGGCGGTCTGGATCGTCGATCCCGCGACCAAGGCAGTCGCGACGACGCCGGTCGAGGTGCTGGCGTTCGATTCGGGTACCGTCGTCATTGCCAAGGGACTGAGCGAGGGCCAGAGCGTCGTTACGTCAGGCGGGCAATTGCTCAACCCCGGCCAGACAGTCGAAATATCGGGAGCAGCGCAATGAAGCGGCTCCTGCTTGGCCTTGCCGCGCTTGGCACGCTCGCAGCCTGTTCGAAATCGGAGGAAAAACCGCCGGAGATCGTCCGGCCGGTGCTGTCGGTCGTGGTCGAGCCGCGCACCACCCAGATCTTCGGTTTCGCCGGCTCGGTTGAACCGCAGGTCAGTGCCGATCTTGCCTTCCGACTGCTCGGTCGCGTCGTCTCGCGTGACGTCAAGGTCGGCGACATCGTCAGCAAGGGCACGACGATCGCGGCACTCGATCCAACCGCGCTGGAGCTGGCCGTCCAGGCGGCCAGGGCCGAACTCTCCAATGCGCAGGCGCAGTTCGCCAATGCCGCGGCCAGCGAGGAGCGCCAGCGCCAGTTGCTCACCTCGGCCAACACGTCGCAGTCTGTCTTCGATGCCGCGCAGCAGGCACGCAAAGCCGCGGAAGCCAGCGTCGAGCGGGCCAAGGCTTCGCTGGCCAAGTCCCAGGAGCAGCTCGGCTACGCCAGGCTGTTCTCGGATTTCGACGGCGTCGTCACCGCCGTCGGCGCGGAGGTCGGCCAAACCGTCTCGCCGGGCCAGACGGTCGTCACCGTGGCACGCTCGGACCCGCGTGAAGCGGTTGTCGATATTCCCGACCAGTTGACCGGCGATCTCTCGGCCGACACGCCCTTCCAGGTCATCTTGCAGTCGCTGCCGACAATCCAGACAGAGGCCAAGCTGCGCGAGATCGCGCCCCAGTCCGAGGGCTCGACCCGCACCCGGCGCGTCAAGCTGACGCTCACCAATCCGCCGCAAGCCTTCAGGCTCGGCTCGACGGTAACCGCGACCCGGATGACCAAGGTCGTACCAACGATCGAACTGCCCATCTCGGCGCTGCTCGAAAAAAACGGTTCTGAAAAAGTGTGGATCGTCGATCCAAAGACGTCGAGCGTGAGCGCGCGCGATATCAAGGTCGCTTCGAAGTCTGGAGGCACCTTCACCGTGGCGGACGGGCTCGAAGCCGGCATGCGCGTCGTCACCGCCGGCGTTCACAGCCTCGTCGACGGCCAGAAGGTCAAAGTGCCCGCGGGAGGGGCCTCATGAAGGGCTTCAACCTCTCCGACTGGGCGCTCAACCACCGCTCGCTGGTCTGGTATTTCATGCTGGTCTTCGTGGTGGCCGGCGTATTTTCCTATCTCAATCTCGGCCGCGAGGAAGACCCCAACTTCACCATCAAGACCATGATCATCCAGGCCAACTGGCCGGGTGCCTCGGTCAAGGAGACGGTGCAGCAGGTGACCGATCGCATCGAGAAAAAGCTCGAGGAGCTTGACAGCCTCGACTTCACCAGATCCGTCACCACCGCCGGCCAGACCGTCATCTTCGTGAACCTGAAGGACACCACCAAGGCTCGCGACGTCGTGCCGAACTGGCTTCAGGTGCGCAACATGGTCAACGACATCAAGGCGCAATTTCCGCAAGGCGTGCAGGGACCGTTCTTCAACGACCGCTTCGGCGATGTCTACGGCAACATCTATGCCTTCACGTCAGACGGGCTGACGCCACGCCAGTTGCGCGACTATGTGGAGGATGTCAGGACCAAGATCCTGACCGTGCCCAATGCCGGCAAGGTCGATCTGGTCGGCGCGCAGGACGAGGCCATCTATCTCGAATTCTCGACGCGCCAGATAGCGGCGCTTGGCCTCAACCAGCAGCAAA
Organism: Mesorhizobium sp. B2-5-7; assembly: GCF_006440875.1. Lineage (NCBI taxonomy): Bacteria > Pseudomonadati > Pseudomonadota > Alphaproteobacteria > Hyphomicrobiales > Phyllobacteriaceae > Mesorhizobium > Mesorhizobium sp. B2-5-7. The sequence continues at coordinate 290,914 of NZ_VFUO01000007.1, forward strand.
TCGTCGCCAGCCTGCAGGCCCAGAATGCGATCACCCCGTCCGGCGTCATTCAGTCCGGGCCGGAGCGCATCAGCGTGCGCGTCGGCGGCCAGTTCACCTCCGAGGAGAGCCTGCGCGCGATCAACCTGCGCGTCAACGATCGGTTCTTCCGGCTGAGCGACGTGGCGACGATCACGCGCGGTTATGCCGACCCGCCGACGGCCTTGTTCCGCTTCAACGGCCAGAACGCGATCGGGCTTGCCATCGGCATGAAGCCCAACGCCAATCTGCTCAAATTCGGCGAGGCGCTGCATGAGGAGATGAACAAGGTGCTGGCCGACCTACCGGTCGGCGTCGGCGTGCATCTGGTGGCCGACCAGCCCGTCATCGTCGAGGAGGCGGTCTCAGGGTTCACGCGTGCGCTGTTCGAGGCGGTGGCGATCGTGCTTGCCGTCTCGTTCATCAGCCTTGGCATGCGCGCCGGCTTCGTGGTGGCGCTGTCGATCCCGCTGGTGCTGGCCATCACCTTCACGGTCATGGAGTATCTGGGGATATCGCTGCAGCGCATTTCGCTCGGCGCTCTGATCATCGCGCTCGGGCTGCTGGTCGACGACGCGATGATCGCGGTCGAAATGATGGTGGCGCGGCTGGAGGTCGGCGACAGCCTGCGCAAGGCGGCGACCTATGTCTACACCTCGACCGCCTTCCCGATGCTGACCGGCACGCTGGTGACGGTCGCGGGCTTCATCCCGATCGGGCTCAACTCGAGTGCTGCCGGCGAATATACCTTCACCTTGTTCGTCGTCATCGCGGTGTCGCTGCTGGTGTCATGGATCGTGGCGGTGCTGTTCGCGCCGCTGCTCGGCGTGACCATCCTGCCGGCGACGATGAAGACCAAGCATCATGACCAGCCAGGACGCTTCACGTCGCTGTTCCGGCGCGTCCTTGTCGGCTCGGTGCGCCATCACTGGCTGACGATCATCGTGACCGTGCTTCTGTTCGCCGCCTCGATCGCCGGCTTCGGCCTGGTGCAGCAGCAGTTCTTCCCACCTTCCGACCGGCCGGAGCTGATCGTCGATTGGAACCTGCCACAGAACTCCTCGATTACCGAGACGCGCGACCAGATGGAGCGCTTCGAACAGCGGGCGCTGGTCGGCAATCCCGACATCGATCATTTTTCGTCCTATATCGGTCAGGGCGCCGTGCGCTTCGTGCTGGCCTATGACGTGCAGCCGGCCAATCCCTATTTCGGCCAGACGGTGATCGTCACCAAGAGCATCGAGGCGCGCAACCGGGTGAAGCCGGCGCTGGAGAAGCTGCTGCGCGCGGAGTTTGTCGGCACCGACGCTTTTGTCAAGCCGCTTGAACTCGGACCGCCGGTCGGGCGGCCTGTGCAGTACCGCGTCGGCGGCCCCGACATCCAGACGGTGCGAGAACTGGCACAGCAATTCGCCGGCGTGATCTCGGTCAATCCGAAACTCGCGGCGCCGACTTTCGACTGGAACGAACCGCAGCGTGTGCTGAGGGTCGACGTGCTGCAGGACAAGGCGCGCCAACTCGGCATCACCTCGTCCGACATCGCCAGCACGCTGAACAGCACGGTGGGCGGCGCGACGATCACGCAGGTGCGTGACGCGACGTACCTGATCAACGTCGTGGCTCGCTCGCGCGAGGCCGAGCGCGGCTCGATCGAAACGCTGCAAAACATCCAGTTGCCGACCGGAAATGGCGAGGCGATCCCACTCGCCGCGGTGGCCAATTTTCGCTACGATCTGGAGCAGCCCACCGTGTGGCGACGCGACCGCATCCCGACCATCACCGTGCGCGCCGGCTTGGTCGGCGACGTGCTGCCGGCGACCGTCGTCAACGAGTTGAAACCGTCGGTCGACGCCTTCATCGCCAAGCTGCCGGCCGGCTATTCGGTCGAGACCGCCGGCTCCGTCGAGGAAAGCGCCAAGAGCCAGGGGCCGATCGCGGCCGTGGTGCCGCTGATGCTGTTCGTCATGGCGACCATCCTGATGGTGCAGCTGCAGAGCTTCCAGCGCCTGTTCCTGGTGGTGGCGGTGGCGCCGCTCGGGCTGATCGGCGTGGTCGCGGCCCTGGTGCCAAGCGGAGCGCCGCTCGGCTTCGTCGCCATTCTCGGCGTCTTGGCGCTGATCGGCATCCTGATCCGCAACTCGGTGATCCTGATCGTGCAGATCGAGGATCTTGTCGCCGAGGGCAGGGATCGCTGGGCCGCGGTCATCGAGGCAACGGAGCACCGCATGCGGCCGATCGCGCTGACGGCGGCCGCGGCCAGCCTGGCGCTGATCCCGATCGCGCGCGAAGTGTTCTGGGGGCCGATGGCCTATGCGATGATGGGCGGCATCATCGCGGGTACTGCGATCACGCTCTTGTTCCTGCCGGCGCTTTATGTGACGTGGTTCAGGATCAAGGAGCCGAAGCGGGAACAGGGCGGCGAAGTAGACCTCGCCGCTGTTGCGGAAACTTAAGCCGAGGTCGAGCTCCCTGGCGTGACGCGGAGAACTATCGTCAGATCTGCTTCGGAGCCGTCCTCACAAACCCGTCGCTGGCCCGCAACAGGTTGCGCGTATAATCCTTCGTCACACGGCGCTCGACGAGATCGTTGGCCACCAGATTCTCCACCGCCTCGCCGCCCTGCATCACCATCAGCCGCTCGCACATATGGGTGATGATGGCGAGGTCGTGGCTGACCATCAGGAAGGTCAGCTTGCGCCGCCGGCGGACTTCCTCCAGCAGGTTGAGGACTTCCGCCTGCACCGAGGCGTCGAGCGCCGAGGTCGGCTCGTCGAGCAGCAGGATCGAGGGCTCGAGGATAAGCGCGCGCGCGATCGCCACGCGCTGGCGCTGACCGCCGGAAAGCTGGTGCGCGTAACGGAAACGAAAGCCGTTGCCGAGGCCGACCTCGTCGAGCGCGCGTTCGATCCGTTTTTGACCATCGGCAAAACCATGGATGGCGAGCGGCTCCTGCAGCAGGCGGTCGACGGTCTGGCGCGGGTGCAGCGAGCCGTAAGGATCCTGAAAGACCATCTGCACTTCGCGGTAAAAGGCCTTGTCGCGGCGCGCGCCGAGCGTCTTGCCATTGACTGTGATGCTGCCCGAGGCGACCGGCGCGAGGCCGGCTATGGCCCGCAGCAATGTCGATTTGCCCGAGCCGGATTCGCCGACCAGGCCGAAGGATTCGCCCTGCTGCACGTCGAGGCTGACGCCCTTCAGCGCGCGGAAGCGGTCGAAGATCACCTCCAGCCTGTCGACGGCAATCGCAGAAGTCATGCCGCCCACTCCGGCTTGCGGTCGAGCACCGGCAGCGGGTGACGGTCGGCGCCGATTTTTGGCATGCAGTTGAGCAACCCCCGCGTGTAGGGATGCTGGGCCTGACTCAATTCCGACGCCTTGAGCTGCTCGACGACCTTGCCGGCATACATGACGATGACGCGGTCGCAGAAGGACGAGACCAGGCGCAGATCGTGCGAAATGAAGATCAGCCCCATGCCGCGCTCCGCGACCAGCCTGTCGAGGATGCCGAGCACGTCGAGCTGCACCGTGACGTCGAGCGCCGAGGTCGGCTCGTCGGCGATCATCATTTCCGGTCCGGCGATCAGCATCATGGCGATCATGGCGCGCTGGCCCATGCCGCCCGACACTTCGTGCGGATGCAGGTCGAAGACGCGTTTGGGATCGCGGATCTGCACCGCCTCGAGCATGGCCAGCGCGCGCTCGCGCGCCTCGGCCTTGCCGACCTTTTCGTGGGTGCGCAGCGTCTCGACGATCTGGCGGCCGATGCTCATCACCGGATCGAGCGAATATTTCGGGTCCTGCAGGATCATGGCGATGCGGTTGCCCCGCAGCGCCCGGCGTTGGCGCGGCGAAATGCCGAGCAGGTCGATGCCGTCGAAAGTCAATTTATTGGCCGATATGCGGGCCTGCGGCGGTGTCAGGCCCATGATGGCGCGGCCTGTCTGCGACTTGCCCGAGCCGGACTCGCCGACGATGCCGAGGCGTTCGCGGCCAAGCGAAAAGGAAACGCCGCGCACCGCCTCGATCATGCCGGTGCGGGTCGGAAAGGTGACGCGCAGATCCTCGACGTCGAGAAGCGTGCTCTTGGATCGCTGCTGATCAGGGGGGCCACTCATTGGTCACCGCTGCGGGGATCGAGTGCGTCGCGCAGGCCGTCGCCAAGCAGGTTGAAGCCGAGGCTGACGATGAGGATGGCGAAGCCCGGCGCACCAGCCACCCACCATTGGTCGAGGATGAAGCGGCGACCCGAAGCGATCATGGTGCCCCATTCCGGCAGCGGAGGCTGCGCGCCAAGGCCGAGGAAGCCGAGGCCCGCGGCCGTCAGGATGATGCCCGCCATGTCGAGCGTCACGCGGACGATCAGCGAGGAGATGCACAATGGCATGATGTGGCGAAGCACGATACGGAAAGGCGAGGCGCCCATCAATTGCACGGCCTTGATATAGTCCGAGTTGCGCACGGTGAGCGTCTCGGCGCGGGCGATGCGCGCATAGGGCGGCCAGGAGGTGATGGCGATCGCCAGCACGGCGTTCTCGATGCCGGGGCCAAGGGCGGCGACGAAGGCCAGCGCCAGCACCAGCTTGGGGAAGGCAAGGAAGATGTCGGTGATGCGCATCAGTATGGCATCGGTCCAGCCGCCGGCATAGCCGGCGACGGTGCCGACCAGGAGACCGATGGGAGCGGCGATGATGGCGACCAGGACGACGACATAAAGCGTCCAGCGGGAGCCGTAGAGGATGCGCGAATAGATGTCGCGGCCGAGGTCGTCGGTGCCGAACCAGTGCTGCGCACTTGGCGCCAGCAGCCGCGCGTTCTTCAGGTCACCGAAGGTCGGCGAATACGGCGCAAGCACACCGGCAAGGACGGCGACGAGCAGCAGCGCGATGATGATCAGCAGGCCGACAAAGGCCGGCCGGTTGGCGGAAAAGCGCCGCCACGCGACATAGGCGCGGCCGAGCCTTGCCTGCAAGCGCGATGCCGGCCGCTCCGACAGCAACCATTCGCGACGGGAGAAGGTGCGGGCGTCGGAGGCGGTCATGACGATGCCTCTTTAAGCTGTCGACCCCCACTCCGGTCTGCTTCGCAGACCACCTCTCCCCCGTTCGACGGGGGAGAGGAAAGGCGCCAAGCGTGCGACCGCGTTTTCCTTTCCCCCGGGCAGGGGGAGAGGTGGCCCGAAGGGCCGGAGTGGGGGTGATTAGCGGCAGCCAAGCCCGAAAGTGCAGTACCTCTACTCATCCTGTCTTCGTCCTCGGGTCGAGCACACGGTAGAGCAGGTCGGACAGAAGATTGATGGCGATGAACACCGAGCCGATGACGATGGTACCGCCGAGAACGGCGTTCATGTCGGCGTTCTGCAGCGAGTTGGTGATGTAGAGGCCGATGCCCGGCCAGGAGAAGACGGTCTCGGTCAGCACCGAGCCCTCGAGCAGCCCGGCATAGGACAACGCGATCACGGTCACCATCGGCACGGCGGCATTGCGCAGCGCGTGGCCCCAGATGATGCGGGTTTCCGACAGGCCCTTGGCGCGCGCGGCGACGACATATTCCTGGGCGAGTTCGTTGAGCATGAACGAGCGCGTCATGCGGCTGATATAGGCCAGCGAGAAATAGCCGAGCAGCGAGGCCGGCAGGATGATGTGACGGAAGGCGTCGTAAAAGACGTCCCACTGTCCCTGCATCGCGGAGTCGAGCAGGTAGAAACCGGTGATCGGCGTGAACGTGTATTCGTAGACGACGTCGAGCCGTGCAGGGAAGGCCACCCATTGCAGCTTCGCGTAGAACAGCACCAGGGCCAGCAGACCCAGCCAGAAGATAGGTACGGAATAGCCGATCAGGCCGATGATGCGCACGACCTGGTCGACGAAGCTGCCGCGTTTGACCGCGGCCAGCACCCCGAGCGGCACACCGAACAACGCGCCGATCAGTGTCCCCAATGTCGCCAGTTCCGTGGTTGCCGGAAGGGCGCGGCGGATATCGGTCATGACAGGGTTGGTGGTCAGCACCGAGGTGCCGAAATCGCCGCTCAGCGCATGTTTCACATAGATGTAGAACTGCTCGATCAGCGGCAGGTCGAGACCCATCTCGCGGCGCGTGCGCTCCACGACATTGGCGGGTGCCCGGTCGCCGAGAACGGCCAGCACCGGGTCGATCGGGATGACACGGCCAATGAAGAAGGTGACCGCGAGAAGACCAAGATAGGTCGTCACCGCAATGACCAGGAATCGGCCAAGCGAAGATGCAAGGGCTACGGCGCGGGCGCTGCCGCGCCCGCCCTCGTTTTCAATCGCGCTCATGCGGGCGTGTCCGCGAACGCTATTCCTTGGAGACCGGCCCGACGAAGTTGGTGTCGAAGCTCGGACCAAGCGCGAAGCCCTTGAGGTTCTTGCGCAGACCGGCGACTTCCAACTGCTGGTGGATGACGACGAAGGGGCTGGTGTCGAGGATCTTCTTTTCGAGATCCTTGTACATGTCGGCGCGCTTGCCAGAATCCTTCTCGAGCAGGGCTGCTTCCGTCTGCTTGGTCAGGTCCGGAATGTCCCAGGCATTGCGCCATGCCAGCGTCTTCGACTTGCCAGCATCCGAATTGTCCGGGTTCGAGGCAAAGGTCTGGGCATTGGAGTTCGGATCGAAATAGTCCTGGCCCCACTGGCCGATATAGATGTCGTGGTTGCGGGCACGGTATTTGGTCAGCGTCTGCTTGCCGTCGCCGGGGATGATCTCCAGCTTGATGCCGGCCTGGCCGAGCGTCTGCTGGATGGATTCCGCCATGCCGGTGGTCGGCTGGCCGGTGCGCACGTCCATGGTTACGCTGAAGCCGTCGGGCAGGCCGGCCTTGGCCAGCAGCTCCTTGGCCTTGGCGACATCGAGCTTGAACGGGTTCTCGTCCAGTTCGCCCAGAACGCCCTTGGGCAGGAAGGTCTGGTGGATCTCGCCGATGCCCTTGAGGATGGTCGTGCTCAAGGCATCATAGTCGACCAGGTATTTGAAGGCCTGGCGGACCTCGGGCTTGGAGAGGTTCGGGTTCTTCTGGTTGAGGCTGATGTAGTAGACGGTGCCTTTCGGCGCGCTGGTGGTGGTGAGGTCGGCATTCTTGGCGATGGCGTCGAGGTCGTTCGGCTCGAGGTTGCGGGCAACGTCGATGTCGCCGGCTTCGAGCGCCAGGCGCTGCGCCGAGCTTTCCTTCATGTTGCGGTAGATGACGCGGGCGAGCTTGGCCTTTTCGCCGTAATAATTGTCGTTACGCTCCATGACGACCGCCTCGTTGGCACGCCATTCACGCAGCTTGTAGACGCCCGAGCCGGCGTAGCCCGTCTTCAGCCAGGCGTTGCCGAAGTCGTTGTCCCATTTGTAGTCGGCGCTCGGCGTCACCGCAGCGACATGTTCCTTGACCAGCTTGGCGTCGACGATGGAAGCGACGGTGGCCGACAGGCAGTTCAGCACGAAACTTGGCGCATAGGCCTTGTCGACGGTGAACTGGAAGGTTGTGTCGTCGACCGCCTTGGCCTTCTCGGTGACGTTGTCGCCGCTGATGCCGAACTGGTCGATGATGAAGGCTGGGCTCTTGTCCAGCTTGACGGCGCGCTCGAACGACCAGGCGACATCGGCGGCGGTGATCGGGTTGCCGGAGGCGAATTTCAGGCCCGGCTTGAGCTTGAACGTATAGGTCAGGCCATCGTCGGAGACGGTCCAGCTTTCGGCGAGATCGGGCTTGACCTTGGAAGTGTCGCTGAGGTCGAGGCGGACAAGAAGATCATAGGTGTTGCCGGTGACTTCGGCGGTCGACAGCTCGAACGCCTCGCCCGGATCCATCGAGATGATGTCGTCGATGGCAAAACCTTCGACAAGCGTATCGGCGGGGGTGACCGCGCCAGCCGGCGCTCCGGCCAGAAGCAGCGCCGACATGGCGGCGCCCGCAAGCAGGATACGGGATCGTAGAGCAAGCTTTTCCATCATCATGATGATTGTTCCCTGTTTTGTTGTTGGTTGACCTGAGTTCCCGGCTCAGGGTTACGGTGTTCTTTCAAGGCTCGACGAGAGCCTCTGCCCCACTAACGTCGTGGTTTTTGTCCAGTTGGTCAACAGCATATCCGGCGGCCCAGCGGTGGGCAACGAGCATTTATGCGATGGTTCATTGGACCAGAATGGCGGGCGGGCGTGTCGACGCATACATCAGCCAATCGAGGCACCGATCGAGAAAAAATCTGCTAAATTAGAAGCTATTTCAGCGCCGCGACGAGGCCGGCATCGGGAAAACAGGTGGCGGCCTGGCCATTCTTTTCCTGCCATCTGCCGATCGAGCGGCGGGTCTTGAAGCCAGGCAGGCCGTCGGCGCTGCCGACATCGTAGCCCTTGGCTTCCAGGGCCCGCTGCAGGGCGGCAATGTCGGAGCGGTGGAGATCGCCGACGGGACCCCAGCCACCGGTAAAATTCTGATCGCCATGGGCGATGCGGTCGGCGCCATGGCCGATGAACAGCGCATAGAGGTCGCTGGTGTTGTATTGCTTCAGCACGTAGAAATTGGGGGTCGCGATGAAGGCCGGACCGCTGCGCCCGGCCGGCATCAGCAGGAAACCTTCCGCCTTCAGCTCGCTTGCCGGGAACGCCTTGCCGCCGACGCGCTCGACGCCCATGGCAGCCCATTGTGCAATCTTTTTGCCTTGGTCCGGGCCCTCCAGCGAACAGGAGACGCTCTGGGGCACCATCACCTCGAAACCCCAGCCGCGTCCCCTCACCCAGCCGTAGTGGACAAGATAATTGGCGATCGAGGCCAGCACATCGGGCGTCGAATTCCAGATGTCGACGCGGCCGTCGCCGTCGAAATCGACGGCATGCTTGAGCAACGAGGTCGGCATGAATTGCGGCTGGCCGAGCGCGCCGGCCCAGGACGATTTCATCGCGCCGACCGGCGCCAGCCCACGCTCGACGATTTCCAGCGCCGCCAGCAGTTCTGTGCGGAAGAAATCCTTTTTCGTCGACATGAACGCCTTGGTGCCCAGCACCTCGAAGGCGTCGTAGGGCATCTTCGCCGCGCCGAAGCCGGTTTCGCGGCCCCAGATCGCCAGAAGGATTTCGCCCGGCACGCCATAGCGCTTCTCGATCGAGGCAAGCGTGCGGGCGTTGGCGGCTTCGCGGGCGCGTCCACCTGATGTCACCGCACGAACCGTCTTCTCGGCAAAATAGGCGCCGGGCGATCCGAACTCGGCCTGATGCTGCTTCTGCGGGGTTTTGGGTTTCTCGCCGGGCATGACAAGGTCCGGCAGCTTGAGATTGGGCTTCACGCCGTCGAAGGCGGCGTCGAAGGTGTTTTTGGAAATGCCTTTGGTTTTGGCTTCCGGCCAGAGGTCGTTTTGCAGCCAGGCGCGGAACTGGTCGTCAATGGGGGCGGCGTGGGTGGGGACGGTGAGGACCATCCCCACTAGAGCAGCCAGAAAAAATGCAAGGCTGAATTTGCGAAAGTCGCGTTCCGTCGCACCCCCCTCTGTCCTGCCGGACATCTCCCCCGCAAGGGGGGAGATCGGCTGTCGGCTCGGCTTTCGCCAATCACCAACGTTGAAAGGAGTTCGCCGACGCCGAAGCTGCCAATTTCCCCCCTTGCGGGGGAGATGTCCGGCAGGACAGAGGGGGGTGCCTGGCACAGACAGGTGAATGACGGCCATAGAATGCACCTTCCCCACCAATAACGTTAAAACGCCGTCCTGGACCGCAGTGCCGCGGCCAGCGTGCCTTCGTCGAGATAGTCGAGTTCACCGCCGACTGGCACGCCGTGCGCCAGCCGCGTTATCTTGACCTCGAAACCGGAGAGCTGATCGGTGAGGTAGTGCGCGGTGGTCTGGCCCTCGACCGTCGCGTTGACGGCGAGGATGATTTCCTTGATTTCGCCGCCGGCGACGCGATCGATCAGCGAGCGGATGTTGAGCTGGTCCGGGCCGATGCCGTCGAGCGGCGACAGCGTGCCGCCGAGCACGTGGTAGCGCACATTCATCGCCGCCGCCCGCTCCAGCGCCCAGAGATCAGAGACGTCCTCGACGATGATCAGGGTGGCGGCATCGCGGCGTGGGTCCGTGCAGATCATGCAGGGGTCCGAGGTGTCGACATTGCCGCAGGTCGAGCAGATGCGCACCTTGTCGGCGGCCTCGCCCATGGCGGCGGCCAGCGGCGAAAGCAGCTGTTCCTTCTTCTTGATCAGGTGCAGCGCGGCGCGCCTGGCCGAACGGGGGCCAAGCCCCGGCACCTTGGCCAGGAGCTGGATCAGGCGTTCGATCTCGGGACCGGCGATTCGCTTGGACATCGCTCTGATCTAGGATTTTTCAGAGCGCTTTGAAACATCCCCCGTCGACGCACGGTTCGCCATGCTGCCATGCGAGAATCAGTTTGTTTCGAGCGGGCGGCCCTGGCTGACAATCATCGCGCCTATGGCATCGGTGTTTTCAGGCGTCGACTGGAATCCCATCGAGGCTTCCTGTGGAGCGTCCTGGATCGATGAGATGACCCGTTTGTTCGAGGTTCCGCTGTTCAGGATTCCGCCAAAACGGGCGGCATCCGGCTCTTCCATCGGCTCCTGCATGGCAACTTCCACCGGCTTCGCCGAGACCCGCGCGGATTTTGCCGTCGGCGCCGCGGCCGCGGTCAGATAGGTCTGCTGTGCGGGGGCGGTACGGACGGGCTCCGGCTTGGCCGCCGGTTCCGCCGCGGCGGTCATGTAGACTTGCTGGGCTGGAGCGTTGCGAACTGATGCCTTGGCCGGGCGCACCGTCTCGATGGATGCGACCCGTGTCGCGGGTACCCCCGGCAACGCCGCCGGCTGCTCGGCCGAGGCAATCATCGGCTCATCCGGCAGCGGCTGCCAGTTGCGGCCGCGCTTCTCGTAGAAGGCATTGCCGCCGGCTACCATGGTGTAGTGCATGTTCTTGTAGGGGAAGCGCAGGCCGGCGGTGTGGAAATACATCGTGTTCTTGAGCTTGGTCTTGCGCTCGCCCTTGAGCACGGCGTCGGCGGCCTCTTCGACATCGGGCATTGCGCGCGAATTCATCGATCTGGTCATGACGCCCGGCGCGAACTGCCCGGGCTCACCGACCACTTGGCAGATGGTGTTGCCATGGTTGCCCGAGCGCAGCCGGTTCATCACCACCGTGCCGACCGCGATCATGCCGTCGCGGCTCGACCGGTTGGATTCGAAGAACATCGCCCGTTCCAGGCATTCCCTGTCCTTCGGCGTGTGACTGTAGGCGCGCGAACTCAGAAAGCTCGGCGTGATGGCGTCGGTCAGGCTGGCGACGGACATGCCGTGCGAGGTTGTCTGGCTGCAAGCGGCCAAGAAAAGGGGAGACGTAACGACGCCGAGCAACAGCGGCGTCTTCCATCGCATCGCGATCAACAGGTAACCCTCTCACTTCAACGCCCGCCCCCAGGCTGCGGCAAGAATGAGACACTTTCGGGCAAAATGATGGCCAAAACGTTATTAACGGCATACTGTTGCCGAATTGACACAAAATCGAGGCTTTCCAGATAGATCGAGCCATCGTTTCACACTGATGATGACCGTTCTCTCTTCGTTTTGCCGCAATTCCCTTGGGGAAACGCCAAGTGCTTTTCCCGGCAAGACCGCGCCATGCGTTCCAAAAGCCTATTGCCCGGCGGCGATTGCTGCCGGCCGGCCGGGCTCGATCTCTTCGATCTTCTCTGAAAACAGGCCGCGCCTGAGAAACAGCGCCCGCGCCTCCCTGGCCGTCGGCGCGATCTTGCCCGGCCAGTCGCTGTCGATGAACTCGGCCTTGGTGAAATCAGGATTTGTTTCGGAGGCCGCCTCCAGGAATTCGGCGATTTCCAGCACGATCGCGCGTTCGTCCCTTGAAAGCGCCGACGTGCCGGCCTCGATCGACGGCCGATGCACGAACTCCTCGAACAGGTTGAAGTAGCCCTTGATGCCGACGAGATCGACCCCGGCGTCGCAATCGGCGAGGATTTCCAGAATCTCGTAGATCCTGTTGCGGATACGCTGCTCGATCAGTCTTTCGGACGGCTCGTCGATCATGGGCGCCGGTCTCTGCTTTCATGCATATCGTTGCCTGCCCACCCTCAGGGCCGAGCCCGTGGGCATGCTTTTGGGCTACATGCATCAGAAAGGCAGTTTCATTCCCGGGGGAATGGGCAGGCCGGCGGTCAGCGCCTTGGTCTTTTCCTGCATGATCTGCTCGACCTTGGCCTTGGCGTCATTGTGCGCGGCAAGAATCAAATCCTCGAGGATTTCGACGTCGTCCTCCTTGAACAAAGACGGGTCGATCTTCAGCGACTTGATATCGAATTTTCCGCTCAGCGTGACGCTGACCAGGCCGCCGCCGGCTTGGCCGAGGGCTTCGACCGTGGCAATCTCATCCTGCATGGCCTGGAACTTGGCCTGCATTTCCTTCGCCTTGCCCATCAGGCCGAGAAGATCTTTCATGGTCCGATCCTTTGCGGATTAGTGCTGAATATCAGGGTTCGTCGTCATCGGCCGGCGGCTCGACCGGCATTTCGGCCTCGCTCGCGTCGGCGTCGGGCGTGTCGGGAATGCGCACATCGATGATCTTGGCGCCGGGAAAGCGGGCCAGGATGGAGGCCACGGTCGGGTCGTTCCTGGCATCGAGGAAAGCGTTTTCACGCTTTGTCGATTCCATCTCGGCCAGCGTCTGGCCGCCCTCCTCCTTCGACAGCGACACCAGCCAGTTGCGGCCGGTCCAGGCGCGTAGCTTCGTCGTCAGGTCGTTGAGCAGCATCTTGGGCGCATCGTCGGTCAGGCTTACGTCGATGCGGCCCGGTTCGATGCGCACGAGGCGGATGCAGCTCTTGATCAGCACCTTGAAGGCAATGTCGCGTTTCGCGTCGGCAAGGGCAACGATGTCGGCCAGCGATTTCAGCGGTACGGCTTGCGTCTCCGGCGCCGGCTGCGGGGGCGCGACGAATGCAGTCGGAGTAGGCGTGGCCTCGACCAGCCGCATGGTCTGCGCGCCGCCCGAGCCGCCAGGCATGCGCGCCTGCGCCACGGCGCCGGCGCCATTGCCGCCATTGCCGGGATTCACGGGGCCGGGGCTCATCGGCGCGCCGTTCGGGCGCGGCGCGGCGCCAGTTGCCGAGGCGCCGCTCTCCAGCGATCTCAGCGCCTCGTCCAATGTCGGGAGGTCGGCGGCATGCGCCAGCCGGATCAACACCATTTCGGCGGCACTGACCGGCCTGTTGGAGGACTGCACCTCGGGAATGCCCTTGAGCAGCATCTGCCAGGTCCGCGACAGCACCCTGACCGACAACGCCCGGGCGAAATCGGCACCGCGCTGACGCTCGTCCTGCGACAGCGAGGCATCGTCCATCGCGGTCGGCACGAAGCGCAGTCTGGTGACGAGATGGTTGAACTCGGCAAGATCGGTGAGCACGGCGGCCGGATCGGCGCCGGTATCGTATTGCGCGCGAAACTCCCCAAGCGCTGCCGCCACATCGCCCTTCATCACATGTTCGAACAGATCGACGATACGGGCGCGGTCGGCCAGCCCCAGCATGGCGCGCACGGCCTCGGCGCTGACCGAGCCGGCGCCATGGGCGATCGCCTGGTCGAGAATGGAGAGCGAATCGCGGGCGGAACCTTCCGCCGCGCGCGCGATCATCGCCAGCGCGTCGTCGTCGACCGAAATGCCTTCCTTGCCGGCGATCGAGGAGAGATGCGAGACGAGCGCGCCGGCGTCGATGCGCCTCAGGTCGAATCGCTGGCAGCGCGACAGGACGGTGATCGGAACCTTGCGGATCTCGGTGGTGGCGAAGATGAACTTGACGTGCGGCGGCGGCTCTTCCAGCGTCTTCAGCAGGCCATTGAAGGCCTGTGTCGACAGCATGTGCACTTCGTCGATGATGTAGACCTTGTAGCGGGCCGAGACCGGCGCATAGCGCACGCGCTCGATGATGTCCCTGATGTCGTCGATGCCGGTGTGCGAGGCGGCGTCCATCTCGATGACGTCGACATGGCGGCCTTCCATGATCGCCTGGCAGTGCTCGCCAAGCACGGCGAGGTCGACCGAGGGCTGATCCGTGGTGGCGGTTTTATAGTTCAGGGCACGCGCCAAAATGCGCGCGGTGGTGGTCTTGCCGACGCCGCGCACGCCGGTCAGCATCCAGGCCTGGGCAATGCGGCCGGTGGCAAAGGCGTTGGTGAGGGTGCGCACCATCGGCTCCTGGCCGACGAGTTCGGAAAAATTCGACGGACGGTATTTGCGCGCCAGCACGCGGTAGGCAGCGGCCTTGCCCGTCGCCAGACTATCGGGGCCCGAATTTCCGGCTTCGCTCATTCGCCCGTTAAGCTCCAAAAGGCCGCGCCCACAGGCGCCGATTCCTGCGCATAGTCTCGCCCGCGCTGCAATGCGTCGTCAATGTCGCGAGGAGGGCCGATGAGGTGGGAGGCTGGAACAATGACCCGTTCCGGGCTCGTTAGGGCTGCTTCCTTCCGGACCTGACCCGGTTGGCGAGTGGATCGTCCACCACCAACCTCCCGCTGTCCATATCGGCAATTGCGCGACGAAATGCAAGTGCGCAGGCAAATCGGCACCGCGAACCACCAGATTCGCTTGCAGCACCGGTGCAGCCGCTTTAGCGTTCATGGTTTGAGGAAACCAAGAAAAGCAAGGGAAACGCCGATGCTGCCGGGCCTGAAGGCCGGATTCACGCTGGATGCCCGGCTGGAGGCCGACAGCGAGCAATTGATGTGGCTGGGGCTGTGCGAATTGCGGGTGATGAACGACCGCCGTTGGCCATGGCTGCTCCTGGTGCCGCAGCGGCCGGGCGCGGAGGAGATCCACGACATGACGCCGCTCGACCAGGCGATGCTGACCTTCGAGACCAATATGGTGGCGCAGGCGCTGAAGAAGGTGAGCGGCTGCACCAAGATCAACACCGGTGCGCTCGGCAACATCGTGCGCCAACTGCATGTCCACATCATTGCACGGTCCGAGGGCGATCCCGGCTGGCCCGGCCCAGTCTGGGGGCATGGCCTGCGCGAGCCCTATCAGCGTTCCGACCTGCGCCGGTTTGCCGAAACGATAAGGGCAGCGCTATAAGCCTTGCCGTGTCCATCCCAAAGCACCAGAGTCCACATGACCTTCCGCCTGTTTGACGCGCCCGTGCGCGAGCCGAGCCAGTTCGTCGGCTTTGCCGGCAACACGATCGACCGGCAATCCGAGAACCGCGCCGACGATTCGGTCGACAAGGCGCTGGCCGATCCGACGACGCGGCTGCTGTTGATGAATGGCGGCAGGCTCCTGCTGAAGCCCGGCGAGGGCGGCCGCCTCGACCCATGGTTCGGCATCGCCGAAAGCGAGCCCTTCAGCCCTTCTGTCGACCAGGGCGTGCTGCTCGGCTTTTCCGAACAGGGGCCGGTGCTGGCGGTGCTGGCAGGCGTCGATGCCGAACAGCTGCCCGAAACCGTCAAGGCGATCGATTACCGCTCGGTCTATATGCAAGGGCTGATCGACGAAGCCGCCGCCGGCGCGATGGCGCAGGGCGCCGCCCTGCTTGCCTGGCACGCCAGCCACCGCTTCTGCAGCAAATGCGGCACGCAATCGCAGATGCGGGCCGGCGGCTACAAGCGGCATTGCCCCAATTGTGGCACTGAGCATTTTCCGCGCACCGACCCGGTAGCGATCATGCTGACGACGACGCGGGAGAAATGCCTGCTCGGGCGCGGCCGGCATTTCGCGCCGGGCATGTATTCGGCGCTTGCCGGCTTCATCGAGCCGGGCGAGACGATCGAGGCGGCGGTGCGCCGCGAAACGCTGGAAGAGGCGGGCATCCGGCTCGGCCGCGTCGTCTACCACGCCAGCCAGCCCTGGCCGTTCCCCTATTCGCTGATGATCGGATGCTTCGGCGAGCCGCTCAACGAGGACATCCAGGCCGATCTCGACGAACTGGAGGACTGCCGCTGGTTTTTGCGCGACGAGGTGCGCCTGATGCTGGACCGAACGCACCCCGACAATCTGGTCACGCCGCCGAAAGGCGCCATTGCGCACCACCTCATCCGCGCCTGGGTCGACAGCGAATAACGAATATCGAAGTCATTGCAGGAGAGACAAATGATCCGTCACACCGTCGTCTTCACGCTGAAGCACCCACCGCATTCGCTGGAGGAAAAGCGGTTCCTCGTCGACGCCAGGAAAATCCTGTCGGCGATCCGGGGCGTCACGCATTTCGAGCAATTGCGGCAGGTCAGCCCCAAGAACGACTATCAGTTCGGCTTCTCGATGGAGTTCGCCGACCAGGCCGCCTACACCAGGTACAACGAACATCCCGACCATGTCGCCTTCGTGCGCGACCGCTGGGTGCCGGAAGTCGAGACCTTCATGGAGATCGACTACGTGCCGTTGGGCTGGTAGCTCAATCCGCCACCTTCCACTGCTCGCGTGACTCGCTCGCTGGATAGACACCGAGGATCCGCACTTCGCGCGAGAAGAACCGCAGCTCGTCGAGCGCCAGCTTGACCAGCGGATCGTCGGGGTGGCCCTCGATGTCGGCGTAGAACAGCGTCGCCGTGAAGGCGCCGAGCTGGTAGCTTTCCAGCTTTGTCATGTTGATGCCGTTGGTGGCGAAGCCGCCCATGGCCTTGTAGAGCGCGGCCGGCACGTTGCGGACGCGAAAGATGAAGGTCGTCATCATCTTGACGTCGGGTGACGGGCGCTCGGCCCATTGCTTGCTTTTGGTCAGGACGACGAAGCGGGTGACGTTGCTGTCGGTGTCCTCGACATTCTCCTCGATGATGTCGAGCCCGTAGAGCGTCGCTGCCAGCGCCGGCGACAACGCGGCCATGGTGCGGTCCTTGACCTCGGAGACCATCTTGGCGGCGCCCGCCGTGTCGCCGGCGACCACTCCCTTCCACCCGTTCTTGCGGATGTATTTGCGGCATTGGCCGAGGGCGTGGATGTGGGTGTGCACGGTCTTGATCTCGTCGCGCCTGACGCCCGGCAGCACCATCAGCTGGAAATGGATCGGCAGGAAATATTCGCCGACGATGTGCAGCTTCGATTCCGGCAGAAGGTGGTGGATGTCGGCGACGCGCCCGGCGATGGTGTTCTCGATCGGGATCATGGCAAGATCGGCCTTGCCGGTCTCCACGGCATTGAACGCGTCCTCGAAGGTCGGGCACGGCAATGGCTCCATAGAGGGATAGACGTTGCGGCTGGCGGTGTCGGAATTGGCGCCGGGCTCGCCCTGGAAGGATATTCTATTGGTCTTTTCAGGCATGCTGATATCTCAGTTGGAAAGGATTTGCCTGGCACGGTCCAGGTCTTCAGGGGTGTCGACACCAAGCGGCAGCGACTGCACGATCTCGGCGTCGATGCGCATGCCGGCTTCCAGGGCCCGCAGCTGCTCCAGCCGCTCGCGGCGCTCAAGCGGCGACGGCTTCAGCGCGACGAAACGCTCGAGTGCCGCGCGTCGATAGGCGTATAGGCCGACATGGTGATAGAGCGGCCCCTCGCCCCAGGGTGCGGTGGCGCGGGTGAAGTAAAGCGCCCGCAACCGCGTGCCGGTGAGCGGCGACCCGACGATCTTGACGACGTTAGGATTGGTCTTTTCCCCCTCGCGGATGATCTCGACGCCGAGCGTGGCGATATCCACCGAAGGGTCGTCGAACGGCTTGAGCGAGGCTGCGATGATGCCGGGATCGATGGTCGGCAGGTCGCCCTGCACATTGACGATCGTTTCGACCTTGCCCAAGGGATCAAGAGCGATCAACGCCTCGTGGATGCGATCCGAACCCGACTCATGATCCATGCGCGTCATCACGGCCTCGAAACCATGCGCCCGCACCGCTTCGGCCACGCTTTGCGTGTCGGTCGCCACCACCACCCGGCCAAGCCCGGCCTCGGCCGCGCGGCGCGCCACATGAACGATCATCGGCGCGCCCGATATGTCGGCCAGCGGCTTGCCCGGCAGGCGTGTCGAGGCCATGCGGGCCGGGATCAGGATCAAGGTGGACATCGGTCTGGCAAGGCGTTCGAAAAGAGGAGGGGAAAAGTGGCAAAAGGTCTCACTGGAAGCGCCCTTATAGGTGTTGCAACGCCCGAGCAAAAGACCTAGTTTCCGCCCGATTTGACCGGCTCTGGAGGGCTGGTCTCGATACCGACGGACGGAGTGGACGGATCAGTCCGCCGGAAAAGGGAGCAAGGGGCGTATGGATTCCAACGAAGTCAACAAGCTGCTCGCCGGATTGCTCGGAACCGTTTTCGTCGTTTTCTCCGTCGGCCTGGTGTCTGACGCGCTGTTTGCCTCGCCCGCTCCGGAAAAACCAGGCTTCGCCATCGAGGCCGCCGAGCCGGCAGAGGGCGGCCCTGCCGGGCCGGCAGCAGCCGAAAAGCCGATCGCAGATCTTCTGGCCAGCGCAAGTGTCGAACAGGGCGCCGCCATCTTCAAGAAATGCCAGGCCTGCCACTCCGGCGAGAAGGGCGGCCCTAACAAGGTCGGCCCGGATTTGTGGGATCTCATCGACCGCCCCGTCGCCGCGCATGAGGGCTTCGCCTATTCGGCCGGCATGAAGGAGTTTTCCAAGGGCGGCGCCGAGAAGTGGACCTACGACAACATCAACCACTTCATCACCTCGCCGAAGAAATTTGTGAAAGGCACGGCGATGGGCTTCGCCGGCCTGCCCAAGGAAGAGGACCGCGCCAACGTCATCGCCTATCTGCGCACGCTGTCGGACAATCCCAAGCCGCTGCCCGCGCCGGGCGCTGCCGCCGACGCGACGGCGCCGGCCAAGCCGGCTGAAGGTGCCGCACCGGCCAAGCCGGCCGAAGGGGCTGCTCCCGCCAAGCCGGCGGCACCTGCGGCTCCCGCCGCACCAGCTCCGGCCGCCCCGGCACCGGCGCCTGCTCAATAACCCAAATATCGTCTCGACGACCTTGAAAAAGCCGGGTTCAGCCCGGCTTTTTCGTTAGGAAAATCGCATATGCGGCGACAAAGCCGCGCATGGCGGTTTTCACGCGCGACAAATCATCTAGATTGCCTTTCTGGATGATGGCACGCATCGCGAAGAGGACTGTGGATGACGCTTGGCCGGGTGCTTCTCAAATCATTGCTGGTCGTGGCCCTGGTGGCGGCGGGGTTGCAGGCGACCCGGGCTGACGAGTGGCGCACCACCTCATCGCTGATCGGCGACTCCAAATATGGCGACAATTTCCAGCACTATGATTACGTCAATCAGGATGCCCCCAAGGGCGGCACTCTCAATTCGGTACTGCTTGGCACCTACGACAGCTTCAATCCCTATGTCGTCCAGGGATCGCCGGCGGCGGGTCTTGTCGGCTTCGGCGGCGGCCTGCTCTACGACACGCTGATGGAGCAGGCGACCGATGAGGGTAGCGTCAGCCATCCTCTGATCGCCGACGCCTACAAATACCCGGCCGACTATTCCTCGGCGACTTACCGGCTCGACCCCCGCGCCAAATGGCATGACGATCAGCCGATCACCGTCGACGACGTGATCTGGTCGTTCCAGGTGCTGAAGGCGAACAGCCCGCAATACAGCCGATATTTCGAGAACGTCACCGATGCGGTGGCGATCTCCGACCGCGAGGTCGAGTTCCATTTCAACCAGAAGGGCAACCGCGAACTGCCGAAGATCCTTGGGGATCTCGCCGTGCTGCCGAAGCATTGGTGGGAAGGCACGGACGCCAATGGCAAGAAGCGCGACGTCACCAGGCCGACGCTGGAAATTCCGCTCGGTTCGGCTGCCTACAAGATCGCCAGCTTCAAGCCGGGCTCGGAGATCGTCTGGCAGCGCGTGCCCGACTACTGGGCGGCCAAGCTGCCGGTGAAGATCGGCCGCGAGAATTTCAACACGCGCCGATACACCTACATTCTCGACGACAATGCCGCCTGGCTTGCCTTCACCAAGGGTGGGCTGGAAGACATCAACCGCGAATACAGCTCCCGCAAATGGGCTACAGCCTATAATTTCCCGGCCATTCAGGCCGGCGACGTCATCAAGAAGGACTTCCAGACCCGGTCGCCGCAGCCGATGCAGGGCTTTGTGCTAAATCAGAGGCGGCCGCTGTTCCAGGACCGACTGGTCCGCGAGGCATTGACCATACCCTTCGATTTCGAGAGCATGAATCGCACCTTGTTCTTCGGCTTCAACACACGCACATCGAGCTATTTCCAAGGTACCGAACTGGCGTCCAGCGGATTGCCGCAGGGCAAGGAACTGGAAATCCTGGAAAAGTATCGCGACAAGCTGCCGCCAGAACTCTTCTCTCAGGAGTTCAAGCTGCCCGTCTACGACTCGCCGCAAGCGGAACGAAAGTATCTGAAGCAGGCCGTCGATCTCTTCGCCAAGGCCGGATGGATCATCAAGGGCGGCAAGATGCTCAACGCCAAGACAGGCGCACCGTTCAAGTTCGAGATCCTCGGCTGGAACGACACGGACCAGGTGATCGCCAGCCCCTACATCGCCAACCTGCGCAAGATCGGCGTCGACGTTACCCTGCGTATCATCGACCAGACGCAGTATGTCAACCGCGTCAACAATTTCGATTTCGATGTCGTGACGGGTCTGTTCGGCCAGTCGGAGTCGCCCGGCAACGAGCAGCGCGATTTCTGGAGTACCAAGGCCGCCGATGCGCCTGGTTCGCGCAACCTGATGGGTATCAAGGATCCAGTCGTCGACGCGCTTGTCGATCGCATCATCTTCGCCACCGATCGCGATGATCTCGTCGCCGCCACCCACGCACTCGACCGCATCCTGCTGTGGAACTTCTACGTCGTGCCGCAATATTACCGTTCAGCGGTATGGCTGGCCTATTGGAACAAGTTCAAGTTCCCCGACAAACAGCCTGCCTATGTCGGCGCCGACATCGATTCATGGTGGATCGACCCGGACAAGGAAAAAACGCTGGCGGCCAAATACAAGGGCGGCAATTGATGGGGCGGCAATTGATGGCGGCCCTGCCCCGCCGCGATTTCCTGGCTTTGGGTGGCGCTGCCGCTGCAGCAGCGCTGATGCCGGGCAAAGCCTTTGCAAACGTTGCGACCGGCACCAAGCTGCACGGCCTTTCCGCCTTCGGCGACCTCAAATACAAGCCTGATTTCCCGCATTTCGACTATGTCAAAGTCGATGCGCCCAAGGGCGGCATCTTCAATTTCTCGCCGCCGAATTGGGGTTACAACCAGGATACGCAGACTTTCAACACGCTGAACTCCTTCGCCAACAAGGGCGATGCGCCGCCACGCATGGAGATGTGTTTCGACGCGCTGATGGTGCGGGCGCTCGATGAACCCGACGCGGTATATGGCCAGATCGCGGATGGCGTGACGCTCTCCGACGACCGCAATGGCTTCACCTTCTCGCTTCGACCCGAGGCGCGTTTCCATGACGGCACGCCGCTGACGGCGCAGGATGCTGCCTTCACCTTCAAGCTCTACAAGGAGAAGGGCCATCCCGACCTATCGCTGTCGCTGACGCACATGATCGATGCCGTTGCCGTCGATGACCGCACACTGCGGCTTACTTTTTCCGGCAAGCAATCCGCCCGGACCGTGCTCAACGTGGTGGAATTCCCGATCGTGTCCAAGGCCTTCTACACGGCAAATCCCTTCGATTCCTCGCAATTGAACCCGCCGCTCGGGTCCGGCGCCTACAAGGTCGGGCGTTTCTCGGCCGGCGCATGGATCGAGTACGATCGGGTGGCGGACTATTGGGGTCGCGACCTCGCGTTCAATCGCGGCCAGAACAATTTCGATCGTATCCGCATCGAGTTCTACCAGAACCGCAACGCCGGATTCGAAGCCTTCAAGAAGGGTGAGATCGCTTATCGCGAGGAATTCGTGTCTCGCGTTTGGGCCACCGCCTATGACTTCCCTGCAATGACCGCGGGCAAAGTGGCCAAGCATGAATTCCCGGCCGAAAAGCGACCCTCGATGCAGGCCACCGCGGTCAATCAGCGGCGAGAGCAGTTTCGCGACCCTAGGGTGAGGCGGGCGCTCGCGCTATGTTTCGATTTCGAGTGGACGCGCCGCAACTTCTTCTACGGCTCGTACGAGCGTTCGCAATCCTGCTTCGAGAAATCGGACTTTCGCGCCGAAGGGACACCGTCGCCGCAAGAACTGGCTCTGCTGGAGCCGCTGCGAAGCCAGTTGCCGGCAGAGGTCTTCGGCGAGGCAGTGACCCAGCCCGCATCCGACGGCTCCGGTCGCGACCGCAAGCTGCTTGGCCAAGCGGCAAAACTTCTGTCCGCCGCCGGGTGGAAGCGATCAAGCGACTTTGTCGTTAACGACAAGGGAGGCCGGCTTTCAGCCGAGTTCATGGTCGATGACGACACCTTCGTCCAGGTCTATTCGCCCTGGGTCGCCAACATGAAGGCGATCGGCATCGACGCCACGATACGGTTGGTGGATTCGGCGCAATACCAGTCCAGGCAGGCGAGTTTCGACTTCGACCTCTTGTCTGCTGCCTTTTCGTTCAGCGCGACGCCGACTCGGGATGATCTCGAAGTCTTCTTCCATTCGAGCACCGCCGGCGTCTCCGGCTCCCGCAACTTGCCGGGTATCTCCGATCCCGCTGTCGACACGCTGATCAATGCCGTGGGCGCGGCAAAGGACCGTGAAAACCTGACCGTGGCGATGCGGGCGCTCGACCGGGTCTTGCGTGCGCGATGCGATTGGATTCCTAGTTGGTTCCTGGCGAATCATCGCGTTGCCTATTGGGACATGTTCGGCTTTCCCGAGCAAAAGCCCGATTACGGCTTTCCGGTCGAGACGCTGTGGTGGTTCGATAAAGGCAAGGCGGCAAAAATTGGCAAAGGCTGAATTCCTTGGGGGTGTTGGCGCTGCCCCTCACCTGCCTGCCGGCATCCTCTCCCCGTATAGCGACGGGGCGAGGGGCGCTCTCACCAACGGTTTCGCCAACTACGAGAGTCGCATTAAGAACGCCGAGACTGCGGCCAGCCCCTTTCTCCCCGTCACTATACGGGGAGAAATGTCCGGCAGGACAATGAGGGGCGGCGCCCGCGTCGACATTTGGCCCGGAGCGATTGCCTTGCGGGTGCCGCAAGGCGCGGTGGCTCTCCTCGAGGAGGATAACACCTGATGGGCGCGTATATACTGCGCCGCATCCTTTTGATGATCCCGACCCTGTTCGGCATCATGGCGATATCGTTCGCCGTTATCCAGTTCGCGCCTGGCGGGCCGGTCGAGCAGGTCATCGCCAAGCTGACCAACCAGGGCGGCAGCGACCGCCTCGGCGGTGGTGGCGGCGATGCAGGCGGCTCCAATTTCGATGTCGCCGGCGATGTCAGCTCGAAATATCGCGGCGCCCAGGGCCTCGATCCGGAATTCATCAAGAAGCTGGAGAAGCAGTTCGGTTTCGACAAGCCGCCGCTCGAGCGCTTCGGCATGATGCTGTGGAATTATGCCAGGTTCGATTTCGGCAACAGCTATTTCCGCGATATCTCGGTGCTCGACCTGATCCTGGAAAAGATGCCCGTATCGATTTCGATCGGGCTCTGGATCACCTTGTTGTCCTATCTGATCTCGATACCGCTCGGCATTCGCAAGGCGGTGAAGGACGGCACGCCCTTCGACGTCTGGACCAGTGGCGTCGTCATCGTCGGCTATGCCATTCCAGGCTTCCTGTTCGGCATCCTTTTGATGGTGCTGTTCGCCGGCGGCTCGTTCTGGGACTGGTTCCCGTTGCGCGGCATCGTCTCGGACAATTGGGACCAATTGTCGTGGCCGGCCAAGATCGTCGATTATTTCTGGCACATGACGCTGCCGCTGACGGCGCTGGTGTTGTCGGCCTTCGCAACGACCACGCTTTTGACCAAGAACTCCTTCCTGGAGGAAATCCGCAAGCAGTATGTGGTGACGGCGCGCGCCAAGGGCCTGTCGGAACGGCAGGTGCTTTATGGGCACGTTTTCCGCAACGCCATGCTAATCGTCATCGCCGGCTTCCCGGGTGCCTTCATCTCGGCCTTCTTCACCGGATCGCTGCTGATCGAGAACATCTTTTCGCTCGACGGGCTCGGCCTGCTCGGCTTCCGATCGGTGGTCGAGCGTGACTATCCCGTGGTGTTCGCCAACCTTTATATCTTCTCGCTGCTTGGCCTCTTCGTCGGGCTCCTGTCCGACCTGATGTACACCTGGGTCGATCCGCGCATCGATTTCGAGCGGAGAGACATCTGATGTCGGAGGCAAGCGTGACCGCCGGTGTCTTGCCGGAGCGGCTCCCACGGCCGTGCCTGTCGCCGCTCAACAAGCGCCGCCTGCAGAATTTCAAAGCCAACCGCCGCGGCTACTGGTCGCTGTGGATTTTCCTCGTCCTGTTCGTGCTGTCGCTGTTTGCCGAATTCATCGCCAACGACAAACCGATCATCGCTTCCTACAAGGGCGAGATCCTTTTCCCGGTGATGGTCGCTTACCCCGAGGAAAAATTCGGCGGCTTCTATGCCGTCACCGATTACCGCGACCCGGTTATCCAGGACGAGATCAACGCCCATGGCTGGATGATCTGGCCGCCGATCCGCTATTCCTACCAGACCGTCAACAACGCCATTCCGGAAGCAGCACCGGCCAAGCCATCATGGGAATATGACGCCAAGACGCGCTGCAACCAATATCCACGAGGAGCCGATGACCCGGCCTGCAATGTCGGCAACTGGAACTGGTTCGGCACCGACGACCAGGCGCGTGACGTGCTGGCGCGCGTCATTTACGGCTTCCGCATTTCGGTGCTGTTCGGCCTGATCCTGACCGCGGGTTCGGCGCTGATCGGCGTCGGCGCCGGTGCCTTGCAGGGCTATTTCGGCGGCTGGACGGATCTGCTGTTCCAGCGCTTCATCGAGATCTGGTCGGCCATTCCCGTGCTTTATCTGCTGCTCATCGTCGCCGCCATCCTGCCGCCGGGCTTCTTCATCCTGCTCGGCCTGATGCTGCTGTTTTCCTGGGTGGCGCTGGTCGGGGTGGTGCGGGCGGAGTTCCTGCGCGCCCGCAACTTCGAATATGTCAACGCGGCGCGCGCGCTCGGCGTGCCCAACCGCACCATCATGTTCCGGCATCTGCTGCCCAACGCCATGGTGGCGACATTGACCTTCCTGCCCTTTTTGCTGAGCGGCTCGATCTCGACGCTGACCTCGCTAGACTATCTCGGCTTCGGCCTGCCGCCCGGCTCCGCCTCGCTCGGTGAACTGCTCAAGCAGGCGCAGCGCAATCTCAACGCGCCTTGGCTCGGCATTTCCGGCTTCGTCGTCATCTCGCTGATGCTGTCGCTGCTGGTATTTGTCGGCGAGGCGACGCGCGACGCCTTCGATCCGCGCAAGACGTTCAAATGAGCGATGCTCCCTTGCTCAGCGTGCAGGACCTCAGCGTCGCCTTCAGCCAGGGCGGCGGCCAGTCAGTCGCCGTCGACCACATTTCGTTCGACATCGCCAGGGGCGAGACGGTGGCGCTGGTCGGCGAATCCGGCTCCGGCAAATCGGTCTCGGCGCTGTCGGTGCTGAAGCTGCTGCCCTATCCCAGCGCCAGCCACCCCTCAGGCAAGATCCTGTTTCAGGGTGCCGACCTGCTCGCCATGAGCGAGAAGCAATTGCGCCAGGTGCGCGGCAACAAGATCACCATGATCTTCCAGGAGCCGATGACCTCGCTCAATCCGTTGCACACGATCGAGCACCAGATCGTCGAAATCCTGAAGCTGCATCAAGGCATGGGCGACCGTCCGGCCAAGGCGCGCACGTTGGCCCTGCTCAACGAGGTCGGCATCCGCGATCCGCAGAAGCGTCTGGACGCCTATCCGCATCAGCTGTCCGGCGGCCAGCGCCAGCGCGTCATGATCGCCATGGCGCTCGCCAACGAGCCGGAACTGTTAATCGCGGACGAGCCGACGACCGCGCTCGACGTCACGGTGCAGGCACAGATCCTCGAACTGCTCGCGGGCCTCAAAAGCCGCAAGGGCATGTCGATGCTGTTCATCACCCATGACCTCGGCATCGTGCGCAAGATCGCCGACCGGGTCTGCGTGATGACCAAGGGCAAGATCGTCGAGACCGGACCGACCAAGGACATCTTCGCCAACCCTCAGCACCCCTATACGCGCCATCTTCTGGCCGCCGAGCCGAAAGGCAAGCCGCCGGCCGCCAATGCCGACGCCAAGCCTGTCATGACCGGCAAGGACATCAAGGTCTGGTTTCCGATCAAGCAGGGGTTCTTCCGGCGCACGATCGATCATGTGAAGGCGGTCGACGGCATCGACGTCACCGTGCGCGCCGGCCAGACGCTGGGCGTGGTCGGCGAATCCGGTTCGGGCAAGACGACGCTCGGCCTGGCACTGGCGCGCATGATCTCGTCGACCGGGACGATCCAGTTCAACGGCCGAGACATCAACCAGCTCACCTTCAACGCCATGCGACCGCTCAGGCGCGAATTGCAGATCGTCTTCCAGGATCCGTTCGGCTCGCTCAGCCCGCGCATGTCGATCGCCGAGATCATCGAGGAAGGGCTTAAGATCCACGAGCCAAAGCTGTCGCCCGACGAGCGCGACGACAAGGTGGCCGCCGTGCTGAAGGAAGTCGGGCTCGATCCGGCGACCCGCAACCGCTATCCGCACGAGTTTTCCGGCGGCCAGCGCCAACGTGTCGCCATCGCCCGCGCCATGGTGCTCAACCCGCGCTTCGTCATGCTGGACGAGCCGACATCGGCGCTCGACATGAGCGTGCAGGCACAGGTCGTCGATCTCCTGCGCAATTTGCAGGCCAAGCACGACCTCGCCTATCTTTTCATCAGCCACGACCTCAAGGTCATCCGGGCGCTGGCCAATGACGTCATCGTCATGCGCAACGGCCAGATCGTCGAAGCCGGCCCTTCCGAACAGATTTTTGGAAATCCGCAAACCGACTATACTCGGGCTCTGATCTCGGCCGCTTTCAAGATCGAGACAGCGCCGACAGGCGTGGTCAGCGAGTGATCCGCACAAGGAAGGACTGAACGAACCGCGATGGAAAAAGGCCGCATCCTGCTTGCCGTCACCGGCTTTCATCCGCAGCGCTGGCGCGACCTGCTGTCGGCCGAACGCGAGGTGGTGCTGGAACCGGATGGAGCCGAGGATCCCTCGATCACCTATGCGGTGGTGTGGAAGCAGAAGCCGAATTTGATGTCGTCGCTGCCCAATCTGCGCGCCATCTTCTCGATCGGCGCCGGCGTCGACCATATCTTCGCCGATCCCGGCCTGCCCGACGTGCCGATTGTCAAGGTCGTCGCCGACAACCTCACCCAGTACATGACCGAGTACGTCGTCTGGCGGGTGCTCGATCACCATCGCCAGGGCCTGCTCTACCGGTCGCAGCAGCCAAAGAAGATCTGGCACGAGCCGCAGCAGAGGCCGGCCGGTGACATTTCCGTCGGCATCATGGGACTTGGCAGTCTCGGCCGCGCGGCAGCCTCGGCGCTGCTGTCGCTGGGCTTTGCGGTCAATGGCTGGTCGCGCACGGACCGGCCAATGGAAGGGGTGGCGACGTATAGCGGCGAGGCCGGGCTGATCCCGTTCCTCAACGCCACCGATATTCTGGTCGTGCTTTTGCCGCTGACGCCGGACACGCAAGGCATCGTCAACTACGGCGTGCTGAAGGAATTGAGGAAACGCAACGGCCTCGGCGGCTCGGTGCTGATCAATGCCGGACGCGGCCGCCTGCAGAAGGACGCCGACATCGTGCGCGCGCTGGATGACGGCATGCTGAAGGAGGCGAGCCTCGACGTGTTCGAGGTGGAACCACTGCCGAAGACCAGCCCGTTGTGGAACCACCCGAAGGTGTTCGTGACGCCGCATGCCGCGGCGACTTCCGATCCAGCCCATCTGGCGCCGCTCATGCTGCGCCAGATGGACGCTTTCGAACGCGGCGAAAGGCTCGACAATCTGGTGGACCGCAAGGCAGGATACTAGAGCGGTTCAGCGTTTTATGGAATCGCCGACCCGCTCTAATTCTTTGTTTTTACGCAATTCCGGACGGAAAACCGCTACGCACGTTTCCTGGAATTGCTCTAGCCAGACGTCCTCGTCACCTGGCCAAATCCCAGTCCTGAAAACATTTCTTGATCGCATTGGCGGACGACAGTTGCAGCTTCGGCAGGTTGACCTGCTCGAACGTCACCCGGTATCTTGAGCGGTTTTTCGGCGTGGTCACGGCAATGTGGTGGATCATGTCCCATTTGATGCTGTCGCGCCCACCCTCCAAGGCTCCGCGTCTCTCCTTCTCGAACAAGGTACGCCTGAAATAGCGCAGCAGACTTGCCGGGGTGGAAATGTCCAGCAGGATCAATCCGGTCGCGCGCTGGAAGCGTTGCGGCATGCAAACCGAGTAATTTCCGTCCATCACCCACCGTTCGCTGGCGATCGCTGCGTCATGCAAGGCAATGAATTCGTCCCTCGGACGCTGCAGCCAATCCGTGTTGGGCAGGTGAAAGAGCAGATCAAGATGAATGGGTGTCAGGCCACGCTTGCGCGCGATCGCGTCGGCAAGCGTCGACTTGCCGCTGTTCGACGGGCCCAGGATACAGATGCGGTCGCCGAAGTCCGAGAGCTTCATTTGGGCAACACGCATCAGCCAGGCAGCGCGAACTTCTTCTGCTTGTCCGGTTTGCCGCAGTCGCGGCGATCGATCGACCGGTTCATGGCATCGATTTCGCCTGACGCCTTGTCGCTGTCGCGTTGAGCCTTGGAACGCATGTCGGGCGTGAACGGGCCAAAACCCATGGCAGGATTGGAAAAAGTCGGCTTGGCGGTCGTGGGGAGACTATATTGCTGCGCCAATCCGTTGCGCCGCGACAGCAACTGATCGCATGGCACGCTGTCATATTGCAGCGAGGACTCGACGTTGGCGTCCTGCCGCTCGGACGCTGAATTGCCCACGCAGCCGGTGGTTACGAGGCAAGACGCCAAAATCATCACGTTCCAGCGCATAGAAGTGCTCCTCCTGATATCCCGCCCTGATGCGACCAGATCGCAAATATCAGTCGCGCACGCAAATCGGACTTTTTCGCAGCAGCGCAAAGAGTTGCCCTCACAGGGGACCGGCTTTCCATGCCACGACGGCCAGGCCTTTGACAGGCTCGCGGCGATCCCAGCGGATGGTTGTCGGCTCCAGCGCGAGGACCGAGAGGCCGTTGGCCTCGAGGGTCCGTACGACATAGCCATCCGAATGGGCGTAGCGCCGGGAGGGCTGCAGCGCGAACTCGCCACCGCCTTCCGCCAGGCTCTCGACTGAAAAGACAAACAAGCCACCCTCGGCGAGCAGGCCGGCGACCGTTCCCACGAGACCTTCGAGGCCGCCGATGTAGATCAGCACGTCGGCTGACGTCACCAGATCGGCCTTGTCGCCTGAATAGGAAAAATCCTGCAAATCCGCTTTCGTCAGCGCGTCGTAGATGCCTTTTGCCCGCGCCTTCTTCAGCATCCTTGCCGAGATGTCGAACCCCTCCAGCCGGTCGACGATCGGCCTCAGCTTCTCGCCCATCAGCCCAGTGCCGCAACCCAGGTCGAGCGCCAGGCGGAGGCGGCCCGGCCTTGCCTTGCGGATGGCCGCGTCGAGCACCTCGGGCAACCGGTAGTCGAGCTTGCCTACCAGCATGTCCTCGAATGTCTCGGCATAGTGGTCGAACAGCGTTTCGACAAAGGCGCTGGGCGGCGCCATAAAGACCGGACCTTTGCCGATCAGCTGCAATTTGAGAGCCGCGCCCTGACGATCGGCCGGATCCAGTTTCAACGCCGTCCTCCAGGCCTGCGCCGCCAGGTCGAGCCTGCCTGATGCCTCCTGCATCTCGCCCAGGCGAAACCAGCCCATTGCCCATTGCGGCGCCAGTTCCAGGCCGCCGAGCAGCAACTCGGCGGCAGCGGCATGATCGCCGGAGGCAACGAGCATTTCGGCATAGTCCGCACGGCGATCGGCGTTCGGGTCGCCCGACGAGGTCTGAAGCGGTTTCATGATGATGGTTTCCACCTGCAGGGAGCCGGCCGCCCATATCTGTAGAGCAAGGAATGCCGAAGCTGAACCGAATTGGACAGGCTTTGCCCGGGAGTCAGCAGTCTCGGCCAACAGGCTTTCCCCAGCGGAATTATATCCTATCTTGGCATCATGCGCGCCAGCGACCTGCTTCATCCCCGGCCCGAAGGCCTCTACTGCCCGCCGGGCGATTTCTTCATCGACCCGGTGCGGCCGGTGAACCGGGCGCTGATCACGCACGGCCATTCCGACCATGCGCGTTCCGGCCACGGCTCGGTGCTTGCGACACAGCAGACGCTCGACATCATGGGACTTCGCTACGGCGAGGATTTCGCGGGGACGACGCAGACAGCCAGGCTCGGCGAGACGATTGCCCTCAACGGCGTCGATGTCAGCTTTCATCCGGCCGGCCATGTGCTGGGTTCGGCGCAGATATCGGTCGAGCACCAGGGCAGGCGCATCGTCGCCTCCGGCGACTACAAGCGGCAGAAGGATGCGACCTGCGCGCCCTTCGAGCCGATCCGCTGCGACATCTTCATCACCGAGGCGACTTTCGGCCTGCCGGTGTTTCGCCATCCGCCAGACACGGAAGAGATCGCCCGGCTGCTGAAATCGGCGGCGCAATTCCCGGAGCGCTCGCATCTGGTCGGGGCTTACGCGCTGGGCAAGGCGCAACGCGTGATGCGGCTGTTGCGCGACGCCGGTTACGACAAGCCGCTCTACATCCATGGCGCGCTGGCCAAGCTCAGCGCGTATTACCAGAGCCAGGGCATCGATCTCGGCGATCTCGAGCCGGCGACGGTGGAGAGCGGGGCCAAGCAAGATTTCGCCGGCGCCATCGTGGTCGGCCCGCCATCGGCCTTCGCCGACCGCTGGGCGCGGCGCTTTCCCGATCCGATCTCGTGCTTCGCGTCGGGCTGGATGCGCATCCGCCAGCGCGCCAAGCAAGGCGGCGTCGAACTGCCGCTGATCATCTCGGATCATGCCGACTGGGACGAACTCACCGCCACCATCAAGGAGACCGGAGCCGCCGAAATCTGGGTCACGCACGGCCGCGAGGAAGCGCTGGTGCGCTGGTGCGAACTGGAAGGCATCGCCGCCCGCCCGCTGCATCTGGTGGGCTATGAGGATGAGGGCGATTGACGGCATGAACCGCTTCGCCGAGCTTCTCGACCGCCTGGTGCTGACGCCGTCGCGCAACGGCAAGCTGACCCTTTTGATCGACTATTTCCGCAACGTCGAGGATCCCGATCGCGGCCTGGCGCTGGCCGCCATCACCGGCGATCTCAGGATTGCCGCGGTCAAGCCGGCCATGCTGCGCACGCTGGTCACCGAACGCATGGACCCGGTGCTGTTCGGCTATTCCTACGATTATGTCGGCGACCTCGCCGAGACGGTGTCGCTGGTCTGGCCGCGAACGCCTAGCAGGATCGCCAACCGCGAGCCGACGCTTGGCGAGGTGGTGGCCAAGCTGCAGGCGGCAAGCCGCTCCGATGGACCGAAGGTGCTGACGGGGCTGCTCGACAGCGCCGGCATCTCGGCACGCTTTGCCATCATCAAGCTGGTCACCGGCGGCCTGCGCATCGGCGTCTCGGCGCGGCTGGCCAAGCAGGCGCTGGCCGATTTCGGCAAGATCGACGTCGCCGAGATCGAGGAGCTCTGGCATGGGCTATCGCCGCCCTACACGGCGCTGTTCGCCTGGCTGGAAGGCAAGGCCGAAAAACCGCGCAACACGGCGCTGGCGCTGTTTCGCCCGGTCATGCTGTCGAACCCCGTCGGTGACGGCGACCTCGAAAAGCTCCATCCCGCCGACTACGCGGCGGAATGGAAATGGGACGGGATCCGGGTCCAGGCGGTAGCCGAAGGCGGCATCCGCCGGCTCTATTCGCGCACCGGCGACGATGTCTCAGGGGCCTTTCCAGACCTCGCCGACGCCATGCATTTTTCCGCTGCGCTCGATGGCGAATTGCTTGTCGGCGATCCGCGAGAAGCGACGGGAACCTTCTCGGACCTGCAGCAGCGGCTGAATCGCAAGACGGTAACGCCGAAGATGCAGCAGCAATATCCAGCCTTCATGCGCTGTTACGACGTGCTGCAGATCGGCACGGAGGATCTGCGCGGACTGTCCTTCCGCGAGCGACGCGGCCGGCTCGAAGCCTTCATCGGGACGCTCGACCCGAGCCGCTTCGATCTCTCCCCCTTCGTCGCGTTCACGGATTGGCGGTCGCTCGAGGACCTGCGCCGCGCGCCGCCGCATCCGATCATCGAAGGCGTGATGCTGAAGCGCTGGGATTCGCTCTATGTCGCCGGCCGGCCGAAGGGTCCATGGTTCAAATGGAAGCGCGATCCGCACACGGTGGACGCGGTGCTGATGTATGCCCAGCGCGGCCACGGCAAGCGCTCGAGCTTCTATTCCGACTACACGTTCGGCGTCTGGTCCGGAGCCGAGGGCGAGGAGGAACTCGTGCCGGTCGGCAAGGCCTATTTCGGATTCACCGATGAAGAGCTGAAGCAGATCGACAAATATGTCCGTGACAACACCGTCGAGCGTTTTGGACCGGTGCGCTCGGTGCGCGCCGACCGCGACAATGGCCTGGTGCTGGAAGTCGCCTTCGAGGGACTCAATCGTTCGACCCGGCACAAATCGGGTGTGGCCATGCGTTTCCCCAGGATTTCACGATTGCGCTGGGACAAGCCGGCCAACGAGGCCGATCGCATAGAAACCCTGCAGGCGCTGCTCGACCGCTAGGGACCGTCAATGTGTCAGTCGCAACGAATTCAGTTCAGGGTTCGACCGAGACACGGATCTCGTAGACGTCGACCGCCTTGCCCTGCTTGTCGAAATCGGAATTGATGGCGATGGTTCCGGCCGAGCCCGGATGCTTGTCGGGAAACTTCACGTCGAACAGATATTCGTTCTTCTGCTGGCCGACCGCGTAACGCTTGCGGCCGCAATCGCCGAGTTCGCCAAAATTGCAGTCGACGGATATCTGCGTGTCCTTGCCGTCCTCGGCCCGGGCGATGATGTCGAACACGGCGTGCTTGCCGGCGAGTTTTTCCAGCACGCCCTGTCCGACATCGAAGGCGATCGCCGAGCCGGAGGCGCCGGACTGGATGCGCAGGAACGGCCCGCTGTCGTCCTTCATCACCTCGGCCTTGGCGTCGGACGGAGCGGCGACATGCGTCGGGTCGGACGGTGAAAACACATTGATCCAGTCGCGCGACAGGTCCGCGGCACCGGGCTTTGCCGGCGCGTTGGCGCCATCGGCCGGGGTGAAATCGTCGTCCTCGACGGTCGGCGGCGCTTCCGGCGGCGCGGTATTGAGCTGCGCGGCGGTCTTGAACACACCGGTTTGCATGGCAAAGTACAGTCCGATGCCAATCGCCGCGAGCAGCGTCACCGTGAAGAAAATGGCGGTCAGCGGCAGCCGCCGGCCTCGAATGCGCCGCTCATCGCGATCGGGCGCGACTTCCGTGGCGGCACCGGAAGAGGCTGGAACCGACATGTCGATGGCTGGCGCACCGGGCAGGGTCGCATCCGGCATGATGTCGGGAACCACCGGCAGCACGCGCGAACGCGGTGCGTCGGAAGCGGGCTGCCCGGGACCGTCGACGGCGACAGCGGGCGATGACGCCCTTGGGCCCGCCTCGACCGCGGGCGCCGCGCCGGCCGCGGCCTCGACCGCCGGCGCGTCGATCTGCGGGGCAACACCGGGCACCGCCGGCAGGTACTCGGATTCGATTTCGGTGATTTTTGCCTGGATTGCCTTGCGGCGCTTGATGGCGACTTCCACGGTCACGCCGGGATTGGCCTGGAGCGCGCGGTCGAGCGCGGCGAAGGCCGAACGATAGACCCTCTCGCGGAACGCACGGTCCTCGGCATTGCCCTTTTCCAGGGCGTTCCGGATCGCTTTTTCGATCGCGTCCAAGCGAGATCCCTCTGCAAATTGTCCCAAGCTTTCATGATGGTTAGCCGCAGGCGACCAATCAATCAACGGGCGGGCAGCCGCATTCTGCCTCGACAGACCGTCCAAAGTCTATTTTCACGATGTTCCGGCAAACAAAATCGGAACATGTCGGCGATTCCGGGCATGCAGGGACGCCAGAACGCCGGTTTCGATCGGGGCGCGGCTCTTGCATGATTTGCCAAGTCGCATCTTGAATTCGCGGCCGGTTGAGTCTATCACCCTGCCCATCTTGGAGGCCTTGGCCTCCCGGGCCGCTTTAGCTCAGTTGGTAGAGCACATCATTCGTAATGATGGGGTCAGGTGTTCGAGTCACCTAAGCGGCACCAGTTTTTCAAACCGATGGTCGAAGCTGCCTGGACGCGCGGAAGAGGCCCGAATCCCCGGCCGTTTGCGTTTGCCATGGATGCAAGGATCTGCCCGTCGATCGACAACAACTCGGGAGCGGTGCAGATCTGGCCGAAGACCCGCGAGGCAAGTCGCGACTTGCTCCGGGCTTGGAAAACTCGCGAAAGCGAGCAATCCGGAATTTTCAAATCTCAATAACAAATGATGGACCGCGCATTTCTATTTTTTTGGAACAGACACTTGGGTTGCACATTTCCTGCCGACAGTTCCATGACAGGAGGTTTTGAATTGCCAAGGCGTGTCGACAAGGAAAAGCTGGCAAGAGCGGACCGCGAGGCGAGGCTGGTGCTGGATGCCGAGCGTCACGCAAGGGACGCCAAGACAACCCGCCTGAGGGAGCAGAGACTGCAGCAGGAGGCATTGGCGGACAAGGCCCCGCCTGCGCGCCGACGGGAGCCGACTGGGAAGCCGGCCAGGCGTGTGATCGAGGTGGACTGACCTGTTGGGGGGTCGCCCAGTTCGCCCCGATGATGCCGTCGGCGATGCCTCCGCGTTGCCGCATAAGACAGTAGCCCAGAAGACCCATATGCCATTGTCGGGACCCCCGTTTTGGTATGAAATGTCGGGTGTCAGCATGGGAGGTCCAAATGCCCAACACTTTCAAGACCGGAGACGTCGTCAAGCTGAGGTCGGGTGGCCCGAAAATGACGGTCAGCGACGGCGCCGCTTCCGGCATGTATCTGTGCCACTGGTTCAACAAAGACGGCGATGTGTGGACCCCGCAGCATGCCGGCTTCAAATCGGATCAGTTGATCGCCGCCGACCAATCGACGTAATTCCCGCCTTCGCCAACGGGCGGGCCGGCCCGGCGCAATTCAGATGCGCCGGACGAGGTGTTCTGCCGTACCCTGGGCCGCCAAAGTCCATCATCGCCGGCAAGCGGCGAGATAGGCATGGCGACCGACGGATTTCTGCGATCACGACGTTTAACGGTTGAAGCGTGACCATGGCATCGGGCCATGGCAATGCGCCAACCGGAGACGTAAAACATGATACGCCGTTCGATCCTTGCCGCTGCCCTGTGCCTGCTGACCACCGCGGCTCTGGCCCAGACAGGGACACAGCCACCGGCCGCCACACCGCCCGCCGCGACTTCGTCGGCCGCCAAGTCCGACATCACGCTGGCCAAGTTCCAGAAACGGCGAGAGAAGGCGATCATGGCCGCCGACACGGACGGCGACGGCAAGATCAGCCTGCTGGAATGGGAGGCCTTTCAGGCCAAGCGCAACGTCAAGGGCGATCCCGCCAAATCCTTCGCGCGCATTGATTCCAACCATGACGGCTTCATCGACCGGGCCGAGCTCGATGCGTTCTTCGCCAAGCGCTTTGCCAGGCTGGACAAGAATGGCGACGGCATTCTGACGGGCGACGAGATGCCGGGCCACAAATCCGCTCCCAAGCCGGAGCAATGACCAAGAGGCTATGACGCATGATGGACATTGGGTGTGCGCCAACCCATGAGCCCCGACCCGGACGAGGAGCTGGTTCGCCGGGTCGGCACCGGCGACCCCGCGGCGGTGCGGACGCTCGTCGCGCGCAAGCTGCCGCGCATCCTTTCGCTGGCCGCGCGCATGCTCGGCGATGCGGCGGAGGCCGAGGACGTCGCGCAGGAAACCTTTATGCGCATCTGGCGTCACGCATCGGGCTGGCGGCGCGGCAACGCACGCTTCGACAGCTGGATCCACCGGGTGACGCTAAACCTTTGTTACGACCGGCTGCGCCGGCGCCGCGAGCTGGTGACCGACGAGCTGCCGGACATTGTCGATCCCGCCCCGCTTCCCGATGCCCATCCCGGCAAGGAGGCGCATCGGGTCGAGCAGGCCTTGCAGGCAATCGCGCCGCGCCAGCGCGAGGCGATCCTCCTGGTCTACTATCAGGAGATGTCCAACATAGAGGCGGCCGCGATCCTGGAGATCAGCGTCGATGCCCTGGAAAGCCTGCTTTCGCGCGGCCGGCGGGCGCTGCAGGTGATCCTGGCCAAGGATAGTGTCGATGAATGAGAAAGCCGCGATCAAAGGACAGACCGATGTCTGATGGGTCCAGGAACGAACCGGCAATGGATGCCGAGCGCTTTGCGGCTCTGGCGGCGGCCTATGGCGGCGACTTGCGGCGGTGGCCGCAGGCCAACCGCACGACCGGCGCGACGTTCGCAAGGACCGAGATGGGCGCGGCCATATTGGGGCAGGCAGGCAAACTCGACGCCTTGCTCGACAGCTATGACGTCATGGCGCCTGGCGCGGCACTGCACGGCGGCATCCTGCGAATGGCCGACCGGCTGCTCGTCCAGCGCCGGCGCCGACGGGCCTGGTGGCTGGGTCTTGGACTCGCCGGCATCGGCATGGCCGGCGCCATCGCCGGATTGGCCCTGGTGAGCGTCGTCACGCCAGAGTTTCAGCCCGACCGCTATGTGCTCGATGCCAATGCGACGGCGTTCGGCGATGCCGGGTCCGATGGCGAGACGATCGAGGAGGACCTATGAGCACGCGCCGCAACCTCGTGATCGCATCCGTGGCGCTGAATGTCTTCCTGGCCGGCGCGCTTGCGGGCGGAGCCGTCTGGATAAGAAGCGGCAAGCCCGGCCAGGGTTATTCGCTGGAAGCCGCCGGGAGCCGGCTTCCCCACCAGGAACGCGTGCTGTTTCGAAAGGCGCTGCGCGACGTGCGGCGCGAATCCCGCCAGGTCATCCTCGATGGCCAGCAGGCCAGGCGCGAGGCAGCCGACCTGCTGCGCCAGCCGGTCCTCGACACGACGGCCCTGTCGGCCGCGCTGGAAAAGGCGCGCAATGCCGATATCACCGTGCGCACACGGCTTGAGCAGCGCATCGTCGAGTTCGCGACGGCGGGTTCGGCCTGGGATCGCGCCGTGCTCGCGGACGGGCTGGCCAGGCGGGCCGGGCCGCCACCGACGGCAGAGCCAAAAAAATCGCCGTGACCGCCGACGGAAAACGACCGCAAGGCCGTTTAACCAGAGGAAGGGCAGCCTGCCGGACCAATCGGTACGCACAGGTTTTCATTCTCGGAGAACATTCGGAGTAACGTCATGAACCGTCTGACACAGTATGCGGCGGCAGCCGTCCTCGCCTTCACCGGAACCGCCGCGACCGTCGCGACCTCCGCCGCCATGCCGATGGTGGCGCAGCCGGCCGCCCCGGCGCTGATCGAGCACGTGGCCTGGGGTTGCGGGCCTGGATGGCATCCCAATCACTGGGGGCGCTGCGTTCCCAACCGTGTCGTGGTGTATCCGCGCTACCGCTATTGGCACCGCCCGGCCTACTACGGCTGGCATCCGCACCGCCACTGGCACCGCTGGCACCGCTGGTAAGCGCGCGGGAGGGCCGGGCGGCATCCGCCTGCCCGGCCGCCTATCCCCGGTTTGCGCTGGGGAAACAGCCGATCGGGCGTCGCGCGCCTCGCGTGAGATCCAACGATGGAGCGTTGACATGGCTGTCGCGACCAAAGTGCCCATGACGCCAGATCCCGCCCTGCCAGATCCCGCCTTGATAGTCTTCAATCGCTTCGGCCTTGGAGCCCGGCCGGGTGATCGCGAAAGACTGGCCGGCGACCCTCGCGGTTATCTCAAGGCGGAGCTGCGGCGGCCCGACGTCGCCATGATATCGCTCGACGATCCCGCCCATGCCGACCTCAAGGGGAGCACGCCGGCCATCCAGGCCAGCATGGCGGCAAATCTCCAGCGCAAGCGGGACCGGCAGCGGATGGCGACGGAGCAGCCGCCAGCGGCCACGTCGGCCGCGGCTTCGGTCATGCCTCCACCCGCCGCACCGGTCATGTCGCCGCCCGTCGCCCCGGCCGCGGCCGCGGCCAAACCCGCCGCTGTGCCGCCTGTCGAGGTTATGTTGTTCCGGGCCGAGGCACAGGCGCGCTTCGACAAGGCAATGCAGGCAGAGGCCGGCTTCGTCGAGCGCCTGGTCTATTTCTGGTCGAACCATTTCTGCGTCTCCGTCGCCAAGGACAACATCGTGCGCGCCAGCGCCGGGGCGTTCGAACGGGAGGCCATCCGGCCTTTCGTGCTCGGGCGCTTCGCCGACATGCTCATGGCGGTGGAGCGGCATCCGGCCATGCTGTTCTATCTCGACAACCAGCAGTCGATCGGCCCGGACTCCCGCGCCGGCAAGAACCGCCAGCGCGGCCTCAACGAGAACCTCGCCCGCGAAATCCTGGAACTGCACACGCTCGGTGTCGGCAGCGGCTACAGCCAAGCCGACGTGACCAGCTTCGCGCGCATCCTGACCGGCTGGATGATGGCCGGACGGGAAGGACGGCTGGGCGAACCCGGCAGTTCCGTTTTCAACGCCAATGCGCATGAGCCGGGTGACGCGGTGCTGCTCGGCAAGACCTATCCGGCTGGCGGCATGGGCCAGGCCCAGGCCGCGCTCAATGACATCGCCCGTCATCCGGCGACCGCGCAACACATCGCCACGCAACTTGCCCGCCATTTCATAGCCGACGACCCGCCGGCGGCGGCGGTCGCCCGCCTCGCCAAGGTGTTCACCAGGAGCGACGGCAATCTCAGGGCACTGGCGGCGGCGCTCGTCGACATGCCGGAAGCGTGGTCGACGCCATTGGCCAAGATGCGCTCGCCGTTCGACTATATCGCGGCCATCCGCCGAGCGGCCGGCCCTGGTCCGACGAACGACCCTGGCCAGTCGCTCAACTGGCTCAACGCGCTGGGCGAGCCGCTCTGGCGGCCGCCGGGACCGAACGGCTTTTCCGACCAGGCGGACAGCTGGGCATCGGCGGAAGGCATGAAGACCCGCCTCGACATCGCATGGCAGGCCGCCTGGCAAGTGAAGGACATCGGCAACCCCAACGGCATGCTCGACGCGGTCATCGGTCCCTCCGCCTCGCCCGAAACACGCCAAGCGATCGCCCGCGCCGAGTCCAAACAGCAAGGCCTGGCGCTTCTGCTGATGGCGCCCGAATTCCAGCGACGATAGATCGAACGATAGGTCCGGCGTCGACAACTCCCATGGAGACGAAGTCATGAGCCTGCTGTGCGAAACCCCTCACCCTTCCCGCCGCGCCGTGCTGACGACCGGCGGCGCGCTGTTTGCCTGGTCCTATCTGCCGCGCTTCGCCCGTGCCGCCGACAACCGCGACCCGCGCCTGATCGTCATCGTGCTGCGCGGTGCGCTGGACGGCCTGTCGACCGTCGGTCCGGTCGGCGATCCCGACTATGCCGGCCTGCATGGCGACATCGCCCTGTCGCTCACCGGCCCGCACGCGGCACTGCCGCTCGATGCTTTCTTCGCGGTCAATCCGGCGATGCCGGTGTTTGCGCGGCTGTTCAAGAACAAGCAGGCGGCTGTCGTGCACGCCGCCGCGACCGGCTATCGCGAGCGCTCGCATTTCGATGGCCAGGATGTGCTGGAAAGCGGCTTTGCCGGTCCCGGCCATGTCGCCACCGGCTGGCTCAATCGGGCGCTGGAGAACCTGCCGGCGGGCGACCGCGTGGCGACGCTCGGCGGCCTGGCCGTCGGACCGTCGACGCCGCTGGTGATCCGTGGCGCGGCTCCCGTGCTCGGCTGGGCGCCGCAATCGCTGCCGGCGCCGGCCGGCGACCTCGCGGCGCGCGTTCTCGATCTCTACCAGCATCGCGATCCGGTTCTGGCCGTCGCGCTGCAAAAAGGTCTCGACGCCGATCGCATGGCGCTTGACGACCAGATGGGCGCCAAGACGATGAAGCCGAAAGGCGGCCTCGACAGCGCCGCCGGCATGCGGCAGGCCGCGCAAGGCGCCGCCAGGCTGATCGCCGCCGATGACGGGCCGCGTGTCGCGGCACTCGCCTTCGATGGCTGGGACACGCATGTCAACGAAGGCGGCGCGACCGGCCGCCTCGCCAGCCTGCTCGGCGGCCTCGACGGTGCCTTCGAGGAATTCAAAAAAGGTCTCGGCGAGCGCTGGAAGGATACGGCAATCGTCACCATCACCGAATTCGGCCGCACCGCGCGGGTCAACGGCACGGTCGGCACCGACCACGGCACCGGCACCGTGGTGCTGCTCGCCGGCGGCGCCATCAAGGGCGGCCGCGTCATCGCCGACTGGCCGGGGCTGAAGCCCGCGCAACTTTACCAGCAGCGCGACCTTGCGCCGACCAGCGACGTGAGGGCGGTGCTGAAAGGCCTGCTCGCCGACCAGTTCGGACTTTCGGCCTCGGTGCTCGGCGAGAAAGTGTTTCCGGACTCAGGTGCGGTGAAGCCGATGATGAACCTGATCGCCTGAAGGCTGGCGGCGCCGCGTCTCCTACCGTGGCGCCGTCTCGCTGTCGCCGGCGATCAGGCGGCCTCGACCTTGGCTGCCTGCAAGGCTTCGCCGCGTACCAGCCTGGTTACGCCGACGAAGTCGATCTTGCCCGAGCCAAGCACCGGCACATGCGCCACGACGCGCACTTCAGCCGGCACCATCAGGTCCATGGCGCCGTTTGCCTTGGCGAACGCCAGAAACTCGGCGCGCGTCGCTTTCTCGGCCTCGGTGATGAGAACGAGTTTTTCACCCTTGCGCGGGTCCGGTACGGTCGCGACCGCCGAGAGCGAACCTTTCCACAGCTCGCCCGCCAGAGCTTCCACCGCAGCCAGCGAAATCATCTCGCCGCCGATCTTGGCGAAACGCTTGGCACGGCCGCGAATGCTGACGAAACCGGCATCGTCGATGCTGACGATGTCGCCGGTGTCGTGCCATCCATCTTGCAGCGGTTCGAGCACACCCGGCTTTTCGGCCCTGAGATAGCCCGCCATGACGTTGGGGCCGCGCACGAACAGCCGTCCACCGCCCTCGACGCCGATCACCGGTTCCAGACGATATTCCATGCCGGGCATGATTTTTCCGACCGTGCCCGATTTGTTGTACATCGGCGTGTTGATGGAGATCACCGGCGCCGTCTCGGTAACGCCGTAGCCTTCGAGAATGCGCAGGCCGAACTTCTCCATGTAGGTTTCGCGGGTCGAGGCCTTGACCGGCTCCGCACCGGAAAAGCAATAGCGCACCGAGCGGAAATCATAGGGATGCGCTGTACGCGCATAGCCGCTGAGGAAGGTGTCGGTGCCGAAGATGATTGTCGCATTCGAGGCATAGACCAGTTCCGGCACGATGCGGTAGTGCAGCGGCGACGGGTAGAAATAGACCGGGACGCCGGACACCAGCGGCAGCACCGTGCCCGCCGTCAGGCCGAAGGAATGGAAGATCGGCAGAACGTTGAACACCTTGTCGCCCGAATGGAAATCGATGCGCGAGGCGGCTTGCGCGGCGTTGGCCAGGATGTTGCGGTGGGTGAGCACGACGCCCTTCGGCGTCCCTTCGGAGCCCGAGGTGAACAGGATCACGGCCGGGTCGGTGGCCTTGCGGGCAACCTTGGGCGTACTTTTGCGCAGCAGGCCGAGCAGCTTGTCCTTGAGGCCGATGGTCGCGCGCAAATCATCGAGCCAGACAATGTTGAGCGAGCGGCCGATCTCCTCGACGATCGCGCCAAGCTTGGCCTGTTCGACAAAGGCCCGCGAGGTCAGAATGGTGGTTACCTGCGCCGCCTTGCAAGCGGACAGGATGTTGGCGGCACCGGCGGTGAAGTTGATCATCGCGGGGACCTTGCCGGCGGAGATGACGCCGAGCAGCGCGGCACAGGCGCCATTGGCGTTGGGCAGCATGATGCCGAGCGTGTCCTGTCCGGCATAGAGCGTCTCGAACTTCTCGCCGAGCACGGCGACAGCCGTGAGCAGCTTGCCGTAGCTCAGCGAACCGGCGACCGGATCCTGCACGGCAAGTTGCTTCATGCCGCGCTCGGTCGCCGTCTCGATGATCCTTTCGAGCACGGTCTTGTCGATATGCTGGGTGCGGAAGACGAGGTCGGACATCACCTGGTAGAGCGCGGCGCCGGCGGCGGCGCGCCGCTTGCGTCCCTTCAGCTCGTCGTCGACC
Source organism: Mesorhizobium sp. B2-5-7 (assembly GCF_006440875.1). Lineage (NCBI taxonomy): Bacteria > Pseudomonadati > Pseudomonadota > Alphaproteobacteria > Hyphomicrobiales > Phyllobacteriaceae > Mesorhizobium > Mesorhizobium sp. B2-5-7. Next base: position 333,214 of record NZ_VFUO01000007.1, read on the forward strand.
TTGAGCCTGACCGGCGGCAGTATGGTCACCTTGACCTTCGGGAACAGGCGGCGGCGCACGTGCTGTGCCGTCAGCCGTGAGAAGGGGCTTTTCTCCAGCCCCTCGATGCGGATCGGCACCACCATCGAGCCGGTCTTGTCGGCCACCATGGCGGCACCGTCATAGACCTTCATCAGCCCGCCCGTGACGGTGATGCGGCCCTCGGGGAAGATGACCAGCGGGTCGCCGTTCTGCACGATCTTGATCAGCGTGCGTGTCGACATCGGCTTGGACGGATTGAGCGGCAGCGCGCGGGTCAGCTTTAAAAACGGCTTCATCCACCAGGCCTGCGCAATGGTGTAGTCGATGGCGAAGACCGGCTCCTCATTGGTCAGCGTCAGAGCCAGCGGTCCATCGAGGAAGCTGACATGGTTCAGTGCTAGGATGGGTGCCGGGCCCGCGGCCTTGAGATTGTCCAGGCCTTCGACTTCCAGCCGATGGAAGGCGCGGAAAAGAATGGAGACAAAATCGCGGAAGGCATTGGTCGGCAGGTATTTCAGCATCAGCCAGGCGGCGACGGCATTGGCCAGGGCGAGGCCGAACAGGATGCCTCCCGTCGAGACGCCGGCTGCCTGGATGATGGCGACGAGCAAGCCGCCGACGGTCATGAAGCCGGCGTTGACGATACTGACCGCGGCGACGACCCGGGCGCGGCGCGCCTCCGGCGACCAGGCCTGCACGGCGGCAAAGGTCGGCACTACAAGGAAGGCGCTGGAAATGGCCATGCCGGCGAGGTCGATCGCAACACGGATCGTGTTTGGCCCGGCGAAGAAGAGGCCAAGGGTTTCGGATCTGGGCGAAGGCTGCATGCTCCAGATGGTCCATGCGAGCTCGAGGCCGAACAGCGCCAGCAGCGCCGTGCCGACCGGTGCGGGCAAGAGCACGATGCGTCCCTGCGACATCCACGCGGCGATTGCCGAGCCAATGGCGATCGAGATAGCGAACACCGCGAGATAGGCGGTGACCGCGATCTCGCCACCGCCGAGCTGATCCTTGACCAGCGTCGGCAGGATCGAAAGCACAATGGCGCCGATCAGCCAGAACCAGGACGTCATCAGGCCGGCGCGCCAGATCCGTGAGTCCGTGCGCAATTCGCTGACCTGGCGCCAGGTCGAGCGAAAGACATTCCTGTCGATGACGAGGTCGGGCGCCGCGGACCCGGTTGAAGGGATGTAGCAGCTGACGAACCAGCAGCCGACGGCGAGGATCATCATGATCGGCCCGAAGACCGAGACGCCGATGCCATCGGCCGAGACCACGCCCCCGGCGATGGTGCCGCCGAGGATGGCGGCGAAAGTCGCCGACTCGATCCAGGCGTTGGCGCCCGGCAATTCCTTGCGTTCGAGGTGATCGGGCAGGATGCCGTATTTGATCGGCCCGAACAGCGCCGAGATGATGCCGAACATCAACAGCGCGGTCATCAGCACGGGGATGGAGGACAGCGCGATGCCGACGACCGCCACGGCAGCGGCGCCGATCTCGGCAAATTTCAGCCGGCGTGCGATGAGCGCCTTGTCAAAGCGATCGGCGATCTCGCCGCCCAGCGCCGACAGGAGCAGGAATGGAGCCATGAACACGGCGCCGGCCAAAGTGACCAGCGAGGCCGCCTGATCGGCGGCCAGTGTGAAGAGGATCAGGAACACCAGCGTGTTCTTGAGGAAATTGTCGTTGAAGGCGGACAGGAACTGCGTCCAGAAAAGTGGCGCGAAGCGCCGCGAAAGCATGAGATGCGTGTTCATGGCGATTTCCATTTGGCGGAACCCTTCGACAGTGTGCCGATAGGCCCTGCGGGTTGCAGGCGCTGTTCAGTTTCAGTGATAGTCCTGAGCTGTTAAACTTCCTTGCTGCGCTGTTGCCCATCCGCGGCTTTCGGCCGCTGCGAAATGAACGTCGTTCACAATCGCACTCTATCACGCTTTGAACATCGTTCAAGAGGAAAAATGAACAGCGTTCACCAAACCGGTTGATGGTCCGAATGTCGAAACCAGCCCTCGCAGGACCGAGGGCGCCACGGGGTGACCCTCCGAGGCTTCGAGCATACCAACGGGGCCGGTGCCCCGGTGAAGTCTGTCGGGACGTGCCGGCTCAGTTGCCCGTTGCCGGACCCAAGGTCGCCACGGTCTTCAGCGCGCCGTCGAGCATGTCGCCCTTCTCGTCCTTCAGCGCCGCCTCGCGCAGGCGGCGGATCCAGTCGGCGGCGTCGTCCCTGCCCTCGAGCAGATCAAGCGCCGACAGCACGCGGTCGAATTTCGAGTGGGCGCGCACATGCGTGTCGCTGTAGCCCTTGATCAGCCGGCGGCAATTGAGGATTTCGACGGCAAGCGCGTAATCCGCCGGCACGTAACCAAGCGCGAGCGTGTACCATTGGTCAAGATGCGCGGTCTCGACCTTGTGGCGCAGCAGGCGGCGGCGCCAGCGGCGCAGGCCGCCGATGAACCACAAAGCGGCGAAGCCGGCAAAGCTGTCGGTGCGGATGCGGCGGCCCCGGTTGATGCGGCGGTCGAGGAAGGCTGCCAATTTCGGCCGGTCCTCGATGTAGCTGCCCAGCCTCGCCGGCAGCGTGCCGCAGAACTCCTCGATGCGCGGATGGAAGTACTCGGTCACTTGCAGGACCGAACCATCCTTGACGCCAACCTCCTTGCGCACCCGCCTGTCGCGGGTCGAGCGCGTCTTCAGATCGGCGACGCGGATCATGTCGTCATAACACATGGCGTTGGCCAGATGCTTGGCGGCCGCGATTGACAGCGCATGGGTTGGATCCACGCCGTCAATCACGACGGCCTTGTCCAGCCGGTCGAGATATTCGCGCCCATAGGCGATGTCCTGATAGTCGACGACCTTTCTCAGGCCCCTGAGCGCCATGTCGCGCACCGCCACCGGCAGCAGGTCGATGCGAGCGGCGAGCGCCTGCCATCCCTGCAGCAGGTTTCGCGGGCCACTCACATGTCCCGCACCCAGGGCAGGTTCGACAATCGCCGGCTCCACCGGTTTCGCCGTCGGCGCCGCCGTGCCGCGCGCACGGTCATACGCGGCCGCGAAGGCGGCGAGGCTGGCCTTGACGCCACGGCCGCCGGTGCCAATCGCCTGCTCGTAGTTTTCACGGGTAAACGGCAGCGCGTCGGAGCCGGCCAGCGCGCCAAGCAGGCTGGCCGAGATCATCGAGCCGTTGTCGGCGGCGATCTTTTCCATGTCGAATGCGATGAAGCGCTTCGATGCGGCCTCGGCCGTGGCGTGGACTTTGGACGACGAAGCGCGGCCATCACCCGGTTCGATCTTTTCCGACACGGCGGCGATGCGGTGCGAGGAAGCGATCAGCGTCGTGCGGTTGGGGGTGACGAAGCCCCTGATGATGGCTCGGCCGGCTTCCATCAATTCGGCGGCGATCAGGATATCGACATCGCCCTGCGAGGGCGACAGCGCGAAGACCGGCAGGCGGCCGGTGTCGCGGGCCATTTCGATATAGTAGATGGTGGCGCCGGTGCGCTGCGCGACGCCGGCGACCGAGGTCGATTGCGCGACAAAGCCATTGCGCTCGGCGACGTCGGTGATCCAGTCGGCGAGCACGCCGCCGCCCTGGCCGCCGACGGCCAGAACGGCGAGCTTGATCACCGGCTCATCGGCAGCACCGGACCGGGGGCGCGAGGAAGGAACGGGATCAAGCATCGGCGAATATCAGGCGCCGGCCTTCGCGCCGCCTCTGCAGGAAACCGATCGTCGCGCGGCGCGCCGTCTCCAGGAAACGGTCCCAGCGGCTTGGATTGTGCACGACGTCGGCACGGTAGAAGGACGGGCACAGCACCGCGGCATCGGCGACCTCGCCGCAATTGCCGCAGCCGACGCAGTTCTGGTCGATCGACGCGACCGGATCGTCGCGCAACGGATCGTCGAGCGACTTGACCGACAGCGATGGGCAGCCGGAGAGCCGCATGCAAGCATGGTCGCCGGTGCAGATGTCCTCGTCGACGCCAAATTTCGGCTTGACGACACGCTCGCCGCCTTTGATCGCCTTGTCGACCAGCGGCTTTTCGCGGCGCTGGCGATTGAGCATGCATTCCGACGAAGCGACGATGACTTTTGGCCCCTTCTCGTCCGTCGTCAGCGCCTCGCGCAGCGTGTCCTGCATCTTGCCGACATCGTAGGTGCGGTCGACATGGCGCAGCCATTTTACGCCCATGCCTTTCACCGCCTCGGTGATCGGATGCTTGGTCGACTTGGTCTTGTTGCCCGCGCGCGACGACAGGATGTCCTGCCCGCCAGTGGCGGCCGAGTAAAAATTATCGACGATGACGATGACGCCATCATTCTTGTTGAACACCGCATTGCCGATCGAGGAGGTCAGGCCGTTGTGCCAGAAACCGCCGTCGCCGACGAAGGAGATAGAGCGGCGCTTGGCATCGGGCGCGTTGAACGCCGAGGCCGAGGCTGGTCCGAGTCCGTAGCCCATGGTGGTGGCACCGAGTTCGAAGGGCGGCATGATCGAGAACAGATGGCAGCCGATGTCAGAAGCGATGTGATGTTTGCCGAGCTCCTGCTCGACCAGCTTGGTCGCGGCGAAGATCGGCCGCTCCGGGCAACCGATGCAGAAACCGGGCGGTCGTCCTGGAACGACATTGATCAGGTCCGCCGTGTCGACGCCGTCGCCGACCTTGTTGGGTGCGCGCACTTCGCCCGGCAGCAGATGCGGGGCCTCGGCGCGCAGGAAGGCGCCGATACCGTCGAGCATGACCTGGCCGGTATATTCCCCAGCCATCGGCAGGTGCTCCTTGCCGACCAGCCTGGTGCCGCGCCCGGCCTTGTGCAGCATCGCGGCAAAAGCCTGCTCGATATAATTGGGCTGGCCCTCCTCGACGACGAGCACCGCCTGCTTGCCTTCGCAGAAGACGAGGAATTCGTCGTCGATCAGGGGATAGACGGCGTTCAGCACGTAGAGCGGCACGTCGGTCTCGCCATAGGTGTCGGCAAGGCCGAGCCGCTGCAGCGCACGAATGACTGAATTGTACATGCCGCCCTGCATGACGATGCCGACGGAGCCATGGTCCGAGCCGAAGAACTCGTTGATCTTGTTCCTGGCGATGAAATCCACCGCCGCCGGCCAGCGCTTTTGCACTTTCTCCTTTTCGTGCAGGAAGGAGGCGGGCGGCAGAACGATACGGCCGGTGTCGCGGCGCGGTGCTTCGAGCGCATCGGCGACCGTCATCGGCGGACGCTTGTTGTCCTTGGCGATGAAATGGCCATGCACGTGGCAGCAGCGGATGCGCACCTGCAGCATGACCGGCGTGTTGGAGATTTCCGACAGTTCGAAGCCATCCTCCACCGCCTTGACGATGGACGGCAGGTTGGGACGGGGATCGAGCAGCCAGACCTGGCTCTTCATGGCGAAGGCATGGCTGCGCTCCTGCATGATCGAGGAGCCCTCGCCATAATCCTCGCCGACGATGATCAGCGCTCCGCCGGTGACGCCGCCGGAAGCGAGGTTGGCCAGTGCGTCTGAAGCCACATTGGTGCCGACGGTCGACTTGAACGTCGCCGCGCCCCGGATCGGGTAATGCACCGAAGCGGCGAGCATGGCGGTGGCGGTGGCTTCCGAGGCGCTGGCCTCGAAATGCACGCCGAGTTCGCCCAGAATGTCCTGCGCGTCGGCCAGCACGTCCATCAGATGGCTGATCGGCGCGCCCTGGTAGCCGCCGACATAGCCGACGCCGCACTGCAGCAGCGCCTTGGTGATGGCGAGGATGCCCTCGCCGGCGAATTCCTCGCCGGCGCCAAGCCTCAGTTTTTCGACTTCCTTGGCAAAAGACCGTTCGGCCATGTCTGCCTCCTTCCGTTGCCGCCGACAGCTGGCGGCGCCTAGATGTCGTGCTTGCGAATGTTTTTGAGCATCTTCAAAAGCGTTGCGATGAGTGCTGCATATTCGGCGTCGTCGATATCGTCGAACATCGCCTCGAAGGCGTCATGCATGGCCGGCCAGGCGCGGGTGAACTCGGCGCGGCCGTCGTCGGTCAGGAACACGTGGCGGATGCGGCTGTCGGTGACGCCTTGCTCGCGCCGCACGAAGCCCTGGCCCTCCAGCGTGTCGAGCGTGCGGCTCAGGGTAGACTGCTCGATGACCGTATAGACCGAGAGGTCATTGACGGTGACGCCATCGGTGACCGACAGCACCGCCAGCGTGCGCACCTGCGAAATGGTCAGGCCCTGCTTGCGGAAATCGTCGCGCAAGGTGGCGTTGTAGCGGCCCATGATGCGGTTCATCAGATAGGGCGCGAATTGCTGCAGGCCGATCTGGCCGAGGGTGGAAATGCGCTGGCGTTTTTCGACGACCTTCTGTTCCATCACAGCCTCCCTGCCAGCAGGAAGCCGGAGCCACCGCCGAGGCCCGCACCGGGATGGGTCGAGGCGCCGATATGGTAGAGGCCCTTGACGCCGGTCTGATGGTTGCGGCTGGTCTTGAACGGCCGCCACAGGAACGACTGGTCGACAACAGAGGAGCCGCCGTAAGGGTCGCCGCCGACCAGGTTGATGTTCATCGCCTCGAGATCGGCCGGCGAATAGGCGCGGCGCGCGATCACGCTGTCCTTGAAGCCGTCGATATGGCCGGCGAGTATCGCTTCAGCGCGATCGGCATAGGCCTCGCGCAGCGCCTCGGTCCATTGTCCGTCGGCAGGCGCATCGAGCTTGCCGGCGGCGTCGCCCTTGATGTGGCGGGGCGCCTCGGGGAGTTGCAGCCACAAGATCGCCTGGCCCTCCGGACAGCGTGATGGGTCGAGCGCGTGCGGCTGGCCGACGCAGATGGTCGGCACCTCCGGCAGCATGCCGCGCGCCGCCTCGTTGCAGGCTTTCGAAACGCCATCCAGTCCGGGCGTCAGATGCAGCAGCGCCACCTTGTCGAGGCCCTCACCGCGCCAGGACGGCGGCTTGGTCAGCGCGTAATGGATCTGGAAATTGCCCTTGCCATAGCGGTATTTCCGCGTCGCTTCGACGTCGTCCTTCGAAGCGTCCTTGCCGAGCAGACGGCCGTAAAGCTGCGTCGGCGTGACCGAGCAGATGACGCTCTTGTTCGCCGTGATCGTTTCGCCCGACGCCAGCCGCACACCGGCTGCGCGGCCACCCGCCTGGACGACCGAAGCGACGTCGGCGCCGGTGCGGATGTCGCCGCCGCGTTCCCTGATCAGCGCTTCGAAGGCGGCAAGCAGGTTCTTCGCCCCGCCCTTGACGATCGGCGCACCGGCAGCCTCCAGCGCGAAGGCGATCACCTTGGCGATCTGGCCGGAAAACGCATCTTCCGGGCCAAGCCCGGCATGCAGCACCCAGGGCGCCCAGAGCGCCCTGACGGTCTCGGACCGATAGCTGCTCTCCAGCCAGCCGCGCGCCGGCACCAGCGCTTCGCCAAGAAAGGCGGCTAGGCCACGCGGACCACGCCGCCAGGTATCGCCGGCCAGCAGCTTCGCCGTCGGGTATGACCAAAGCGCGCCGCCGAGCAGACCGAACAGCAGGCCGGCATTGCGCTCAATGCCGCCGACATCTTCCGCATGCCGGTCACCGTCGCCGGCCGCGATCGCGTTCAGCGCAGCGACATTGGCGGCGCGGCCGGTGCTGAGCACGGCATGGCTGCCGTCCGGCATGAGCACGCCGGTCGGCGTGCCGGTGTGGCAGAACTCCAGCCCGTGCCGGGCGAGGTCGCCGCCCAATGCTGCAAAGGCCGGCGAGGTGATGAACAGCACGAAGGTGGTCGCCATCACGTCATGGACGAAGCCCGGCGCGGTGATCTCCTCGGTGCGCATGCAACCGCCGATACGGCCGTTGCGCTCCAGCACGAGCACCTTGGCGCCCTTGCCGCCGAGCATTGCGGCGCAGACCAGCGCGTTGATGCCGCTGCCGACGATGATGTGATCGGGGGCGGTCATCGAGGGGCGCTCCCCCGCTTTGGTGGATGATGTTCAATTGCGCGCGGTAGCGTTCCTTGGCGTAGAGCGGCAACCCCACGAGGTCGCCGCGCCCACTTCGTCATCGCGGTACCGTTTGCAGCCATGATCTTCTCCCGAAGACCGCCTCGCTCTATTTCCCCGGCACCAGCGCCAGCGCGCGGATCGGGCTGCCGGTGCCGTGCTCGATCTTGAGCGGCGCCGCGATCAGGATGGCGCCTTTCGGCGGCAGCTGGTCGAGGTTGCAGAGGCTGGCGAGGCCATAGCGGTTGGCCTTGTGCATCAGCGTGTGCGCCGGGAATGGCGGCTCCATGCCGCCGGCCTTGCCGGCATCGGTGCCGATCGTCTCCGAGCCCCAGCCCTTGATGTCCTTGCCGATCAGGAACTGGATGGCTTCCGCCGTCGGGCCGGGTGTGTGCGGGCCGGTCTCGTTGGCGTTGAGGAACTCGGCTTCCGAGCCGTTGCGCTTGTACCAGTCGGTGCGCATCACCACCCACTCGCCGGCATTGATCGCTCCATGCTTGGCCTCCCAGGCCTTGATGTGGTCGACGGTGAGCAGGAAATCGTGATCGGCGGCGGCCTCTTTCGAACAGTCGATGACATTCACCGGCCCGATGAAATTCTGCGCCGGAATGGTATCGGTGGCGCCGTCCGGATAATCCTTGCCGCTGATCCAATGCTGTGGCGCGTCGAAATGCGTGCCGGAATGCTCGCCGAGCTTCAGCCAGTTCCACGCCCACCATGGACCGTTCTTGTCATAGCGAGAGATCGAGTGGATCTCGACCTTCGGCGTGTCGACGGCAAGCTCCGGCGGCAGCTTGATCAGCGGTGTGTCGGGCCCGAGCGGCGCCGTCAGGTCGACCACCTTGATGGCGCCGGAAAGAAGCTGGCCGGCAACTTCGCCGAGGAGTTTCTGGGTATCCATGGTCTCTGTTCCCTCTTGTCTGACATGATCAAGGCTCGTCTCGGCCCTTAATATCCTACTAGACGAAAACATATGCATCTGCAATTATCTTTAAGCATAAAGGAAATGGGAACGGGGCGTGAGCGAGTTCGACGCCATCTTTGTCGGGGCGGGCCACAACACTCTGGCATGCGCCGCGCATCTGGCGCTCAAGGGCTGGAAAACCGGGGCTTTCGAGCGTAGCGTAACAATCGGCGGAGCCGTCCAGACCCGCGAATTCACGCTTCCGGGCTTCCGCCACGATTTCGGCGCGATGAATCTGAGCCTGTTCGCCGGCTCCCCCTTCCACCGGAAATATGCAAATGAATTGAAAGCGCAGGGGCTGGAATTCGCGCCTGTCGCCGACTGTTTCGCCAGCGCCTTTCCGGATGGTCGCTGGTTCGGGGTCAGCAACGACCTGGAAAAGACCGCCAGCCGCATGGCGGCCTTCTCAGCCGCCGATGCCGCGACGTGGCGAGGGCTGGTTGCTGGCTTCCCCGCCGAAGCCGAGCATTTGTTCAAGCTGCTGGGCTCGCCGATGAGCGCCCGGGCGCTTGCAAGCACCGCCTGGAACCTGTGGCGCAAAAAAGGTGTTTCCGGCGCGCTCGACACCGGCCGGCTGTTGCTGTCGTCGCCGCGTGCCTGGCTGGAGGAAAATTTCGAGTCTCCACACATCAGGGCGACGCTCGCCACCTGGGGCATGCATCTCGACTTCGCGCCCGACATCGCCGGCGGCGCGGTGTTCCCCTATCTGGAATCGATGGCCAACCAGAGTTTTGGCATGGTGCTGGGCAAGGGTGGCGCCGACACGATCATCCGCGCGCTGGCCGGCATTGTCACATCGGCCGGCGGCAGGATCGTCACCGGCGCCGATGTCGCCGAGATAACCGTCTCCGGTGGCAAGGCGACCGGTGTGCGGCTTGCTTCCGGCGAGACGCATACGGCCACCAAGGCGGTGATTGCCGGCGTCACGCCCAAGGCGCTGGCCGGCAAGTTGCTGCCGGTCGGTTCGGGCGACGCCGGCTTCGACATGGCGATGCAAAAATTCCGCCATGCGCCGGGCACGATGATGATCCACCTGGCGCTGGACGACCTGCCGGACTGGCGCGCCGGGGCAGAGCTTCGACAGTTCGCCTATGTGCATCTGGCGCCATCGCTCGAGCAGATGTCGCGCACCTATCAGCAGGCGATGGCGGGCGTGCTGCCGGACGAGCCGGTGCTGGTCGTCGGCCAGCCGACGGCGGTCGATCCGTCGCGCGCGCCTCAAGGCAAACATGTTCTGTGGGTGCAGGTGCGCATGCTGCCGGCGGAAATCCTCGGCGATGCCGCCGGCAAGATCGCGCCCGCGCATTGGGATCAGGTCAAGGATCGCTATGCTGAGCGCGTGCTCGACATCATCGAAACCTACGCACCTGGGCTGCGTGCGAAGATCCTCGGCCGCGCCGTGTTTTCGCCCATCGACCTCGAGCGCGAGAACCCGAACCTCGTCGGCGGGGACCAGGTTTGCGGCAGCCATCACCTGGCGCAGAACTTCCTGTTTCGCCCGGCACGCGGCTACGCCGGCTGGAACACGCCGGTGGTCAATCTGCATCTCACCGGTGCCGCCACATGGCCCGGCGCCGGCACGGGTGCCGCCTCGGGCTTCATGCTCGCGCAACAGCTTGGCGGGAGGTAGGCCAGACGAATTCATGAAGGCGACGAGAGGCAAGCGCTGCTGCCGACGAAGCCCGAACCAATGACCGGACGAAGCCGCGCGAAAGACAAACCAACAAGGGGAACGACCATGACAATCAACAGACGCGAATTACTGGGATACAGTGCCGCGGCACTTGGCGTGGCCGCTGTCGGCCTGCCCAAGATGGCCAATGCCGCCGCCGGCGAACTGACCATCGCCTATAATGTCAACCTGCCGTCCTGGGACCCGACCACCGGACCGTCGGCCGTCAACCCGACCATCCAGGGCCTCTACCAGTCGGTGTTCGACCAGTTCATCCCGCAGAAGCCGGACCTGTCCTTCGCGCCGGGCCTGCTCACCGAATGGGGCTGGAACGAGGACCGCACCAAGATCATGATGACGGTGCGCGAGGGTGTAACCTGGCATGACGGCTCGCCGTTCACGCCCGAGGACGTGGTCTGGTCGTTGCAGCGGGCGGGCGATGAAAAGACCGGCAACCCGATCCAGTTCGTGTGGAAGAACGTCAACAATTTCAAGATCGACGGCAACAAGATCACGGGCGATGTCGTGCAGTTCGACCCGGTCTATTTCAAATGGATGTCGTTCCTCACCGGCTACATTATGCCGAAGGCCTATTACGAGAAGGTCGGTGCCGAAGGTTTCGAGAAGGCTCCGATCGGAACCGGCCCCTACATGGTCGAGAAGTTCGAACGCAACGCCTTCCTGCGGCTCAAGGCCAATCCGAAATACTGGGGCGGCAAGCCGGCATTCGAGAACGTGACGATCAAATTCGTCACCGACGCGGCGAGCCGTGTCGCCGAGATCGAATCCGGTTCCTCGCAGGTGACGCTCGAAATCCCCTATGAAGAGTACGACCGGCTGATCGCCAAGGACGGGCTTGCCGGGTCGATCAAGAATGTTTCCGATATCGGCATGATCTTCTTCAACGACATCGAAGCGATGCTGGACAAGAACGTGCGCCAGGCAGCCGTCATGGCGGTCGACAAGGAGCTTCTGGTCAAGCGGCTGCTGCGCGGCTACGGCCAGCCGCTCGCCACGCTGGAAACGCCGGAATACGCGGCCTACGATGCCTCGATCAAGGTCGAGCACAATCCGGAAAAGGCCAAGGAGCTGCTGGCGGCTTCAGGCTATTCGCCGGAAAAGCCGGTCAAGTTCACCATCCAGACGACCAAGGGCTTCAAGCCCAAGGACTATGAGATGATCCAGGCGATCGTCGGCATGTGGCGCAAGGTCGGCATCGAGGCGACGATCGAGGTCTACGAGATCGCCAAGCACTACGAACTGCGCGCCGCCGACAAGCTCGCGCCGGCGGCCTTCTACAATTGGGGCAACGCCATTGGCGACCCGACCACGTCGACCGGCTTTGCCATGTATGGGCCGAGCCCGCATTCGGTCTGGGACAGCCAGGACCTGATCGACATGATCAACCCGCTGTGGGGAGAGAAGGACGAGGCCAAGCGCATCGCCGGGTGGAAGGCGGTCGATAAATACATCGCCGAGCAGGCCTACGTGCTGCCGCTTATGCAGTATGCGCAACCGATCGTGCATGCGAAGGGCGTCAAGGTGGTGCAGCATATTTCCGGCGCGCTGCTGCCGGCCCTGATGACCCCGGCCTGATATCAGCCTGGGCTTGCCGCGCGCCGTCCATAGCGACGGCGCGCATTTCTACACGCATATGAGCCTGCGGGCTCCTGCAAAGATTTACATGCTCCTGCAACGATTCCTGATCCGTCTGCTGACGATGCTGATCACGCTGTTCGGCGTGGCCGTCGTCGTATTCGTGGTCATCCGCGTCGCGCCCGGCGATCCGATCGCCATGATGTTGCCGCCCGGCGCCACCAATGACGACATCGCCCGTCTGCGTGCGCTCTATGGGCTCGACAAGACGATCGTGCAGCAGTTCTTCATCTGGCTGTCCGGTGTCGCCAGGGGCGATTTCGGCACCTCGATCTCGCTCCGGCAGGACGTGCTTGGCCTCGTCTTCAGCCGGCTGCCGGCTACGCTGGAGCTTGCCATCGTCGCGCTCATCATGGCAGTGGCGATCGGCGGCACGACGGCGATCCTGGGCGCGCGCGAACGCGGCACGGCGGTCGAGGCTGGCATCGACATCGCCAGCGGGGCAGCACTTTCCATCCCCGATTTTCTCTGGGGCCTGGTGCTGATCCTGCTGTTCGGCGTGCTGGTGCCGATCTTCGACATTTCCGGCCGCGTGTCGCCGCAGCTAGACCTGCCCTTCGTCACCCAGTTCTACTTCTTCGAGAGCCTGCTTCGGCTGCGCTTCGACCTCACCTGGGACCTGCTGAAACACATGCTGATGCCAGCCGTGGCGCTGGCGCTGCCGCTCGCGGCCATCATCGCGCAGCTACTGAAGCAGTCGCTGAAGGAAGTGCTCGACCTCGACTATGTCGTGCTGGCGCGGGTCAAGGGGTTTTCGGAAACGCAGGTCATCTTGCGCGAGGCGCTGAAGAACGCCGCCTTGCCGACACTGACGCTCATCGGCGTGCAGTTCACCTTCCTCATCGGCGGCACCGTCATCGTCGAGCGGCTGTTCTCCTATGAGGGCCTCGGCAACATGGCGATCGACGCCGTCATCAACCGCGACCTGCCGCTGATCCAGGGCATCGTGCTGGTCTTCGCGCTGCTGTTCGTGCTGATCAATCTCGCGGTGGACATGATGTACGCGCTGCTCAATCCGAGGCTGCGCCATGGATGAGGCACGCATCATCAGGCACGGATCGAGCCCGAGGCTGTGGCTCGCCGGCGGTTGGCTGCTGCTGGCGCTGCTGGCCGCGATCTTGGCGCCGCTGGTGGCGCCGCAGGATCCGCTGGCGCAGGATTTGATGCTGGAGCGTCTGCCGCCCTTCTGGCTCGATGGCGCCGAGCCCGGCTATTGGCTGGGCACCGACAGTCTCGGCCGCGACCTGCTCTCCCGGCTGATTTTCGGCGGCCGCATCGCCTTCATCGTTGCTTTCGCGGCGGCCATCGCCGCCTGCGTGGTCGGCTCCACATTAGGGCTGGTCGCGGGCTATTTCGGCGGCTGGGCGGACCGCATCATCTCGCGCATCGTCGACATCTGGATGGCCTTCCCGCCGGTGCTGTTCGCCATCCTCCTGGTCGCCGTGCTCGGCACCGGCTTGAGCTCCGTCATCCTCGCCATTGCCATCATCGACTGGACGCGTTTTTGCCGGGTCATTCGCGCCGAGGCGATGGGCCAGTCACGCATGGACTATGTCGAGAATGCCCGTATCGCCGGCTATGGCCGCTTCGGCATCATGCTGCGCGAAGTGCTGCCCAATGTGGTGCCGTCGATCGTGGCGCTGCTGTCACTGGAGATGGGCATCGCCGTCATCGTCGAGGCGATCCTGTCCTTCGTCAACCTGTCGATCTCAACCGACGATCCGACCTGGGGCGGCATCATCGCCGAGGGCCGGCTGTCGATCCATCAGGCCTGGTGGGTGCTGGTCTTCCCGCTGATCACGCTGATCCTCACCGTGCTCTCTTTCAGCCAGTTCGGCGAAGCGCTGAAGACGCGTTTCGACCCGGTGCTGCGATGAGCGCCTGTCTAGACATCGCCAACCTCAGCGCCGTGCTGGCCAACGGCCAGCGCGTGCTGCGCTCGGTATCGCTCTCGGTACAACCCGGTGAAGTGCGCGCGCTTGTCGGCGAAAGCGGCGCCGGCAAGACGATGATCGGCAAGGCGGTGCTTGGCGTGTTGCCATCGAGCGTGCGCATCGTCGAAGGCGATATGAGACTCGAGGGCGAAGACCTCGGCAAACTCCCGCCAAAAGCGCGGCGCATGCTGATCGGCGCGCGCACGGCGCTGATCCCGCAGGATCCGCTGACCGCGCTCAACCCCTCGCGCCGCATCGGCCCCCAGATGACCGACCGTCTGGTGCGCATTCTCGGCTGGAGCGGAGACAAGGCCGATCGGCGTATCCGGCAGTTGCTTGATGAGGTGCAGATCCGCGACCCCGACCGCGTGCTGAAGAGCTATCCGCACGAATTGTCCGGCGGCATGCGCCAGCGCGTGCTGATTGCCGCCGCCTTCGCAGCCGAGCCACGCCTGATCGTCGCCGACGAGCCGACCACGGCCCTCGACGTCACCGTGCAGAAGCAGATCCTGCGGCTCATCGCTGCGTTGCAGCGCGAACATGGCACCGCGATCCTGTTCGTCACCCACGATCTCGGCGTCGTCGCAAAGATCAGCCAGAAAGTCTCGGTGCTCTATGCCGGCAAGGTGGTGGAAGAGGCAGAGACCGCGGCGCTTTTCGCGGCACCTCGGCATCCGTACACCCGAGCGCTGATGGCGGCGACGCCGCGCTATACCGATCCATATGCTTCGCTGAAGCCGGTGGACGAGGCGGTACTGGCCGGGCTCGCCGCCGAGATTGCTGCCGCCGACCAGGCCTGGAGGCGGCCGCATGGCTGAGCCGCTGTTCTCCGTGCGCGGGCTGAAGGTCGCCTTGCCCGACATGACGCGCAAGCCGCTCATCGGCCGCGCACCGCTGGCCGAAATTCTCAGAGGTTTCGACTTCGATCTGTCGAGAGGTTCGGTGACCGGCATCGTCGGCGAATCCGGATCCGGCAAATCGACGCTTGGCCGTGCGCTGGTGCGGCTGCTGGAGCCGAGCGCCGGCGAGATCCGTTTCGAAGGCCGCGACATCACCCATCTGCCGGAAGCGGAACTGCGGCCACTGCGCCGCGACCTGCAGATGATCTTCCAGGATCCGATGTCGTCGCTCAATCCGCGCCGCACCATCGCCAGCATCATCGCCGCGCCGCTCAAGCAAAATGGACTTGGCGACAATCTCAGGGATCGCGTCGCCGAGGCGCTGCAGCGGGTTGGGTTGCCGCAAAGCTTCGCCAGCCGCTACCGGCACGAACTGTCGGGCGGCCAACGCCAGCGCGTCGGCATTGCCCGCGCGCTGGCGCTGTCGCCGAAATTCGTGCTGGCCGACGAGATCGTCTCCGGCCTCGACGTCTCGACGCAGGCCCAGATCCTCACCCTTCTGGAGAGACTGGCGGCGGAGATGGGGCTGACGGTCGCCTTTATCAGTCACGATCTGTCGGTCATCCGGCGGCTGTGCCGGCAGGTCATCGTCATGCGCGAAGGTAGGATCGTCGAAGCGAGCGCGACGGACGCTCTATTCCAGAATCCCCGACAGAACTACACGCGCGACCTGATTTCGGCGATCCCGCTGCCCGAAATCGACGAGGGCTGGCTGGACATTCCTTCCGCTGCCAAGGCTCAGACATGAATGCATACGCACGCCGAAAGCGGGCTCGGACGTGCGGCTGGCTAATGACAAAGCCCCGCCAATGGAGGAGAAACTGACATGAAGATGATAATCCGAAATGCAACGCTCGCGGCCGCTATTCTCGGCAGCGCAGGCATGGCCGCAGCGAGCTCGATTCCCGGCATGCGCGGGCACGACCACACCGGCATCACGGTTCCCGACATGAAGCAGGCGGTCGACTTCTTTACCGACGTGGTCGGCTGCAAGAAGGCGATGTCGTTCGGCCCGTTCGCCGACGACAAGGGCACCTTCATGCAGGATGTGCTGGGCGTCGATCCCAAGGCTGTCATCGAGCAGATCACCATGGTCCGCTGCGGCACGGGATCGAACATCGAACTGTTCAAATACACAGCACCCG
The DNA here is from genome assembly GCF_006440875.1 of Mesorhizobium sp. B2-5-7. Classification (NCBI taxonomy): domain Bacteria; kingdom Pseudomonadati; phylum Pseudomonadota; class Alphaproteobacteria; order Hyphomicrobiales; family Phyllobacteriaceae; genus Mesorhizobium; species Mesorhizobium sp. B2-5-7. The sequence continues at coordinate 349,466 of NZ_VFUO01000007.1, forward strand.
ACCAGAAGGACGTGATGCCGAAGAACAGCGACATTGGCGGTTTTCACATCGCCTTCTATGTCGACGACGTCGCGGCGGCGAAAGCCTATCTCGACGCCAACGGCGTCAAGACCAGATTGGGGCCGCTGCCGGTCAAGGAAGGACCCGCCGCCGGCCAGACCATCCTCTATTTCCAGGCGCCCTGGGGATTGCAACTGGAGGCGATCAGCTATCCCGACGGCATGGCGTACGAGAAGGGTGCCGAGACCGTGCTGTGGAGCCCGAAGAATCCGGAGAAATGATCTCTCGCGGCGCGCTTGCGGGATGTCCCGGCAAGCGCGTCACCCACGCGCGCATAATCATTTCGATATAAAACTTTAAGCTTGAAATATCTTACCTCCGGCGCGATACTGAGGCATAGCAAGCGAAGAGGAGATCGCACAGATGAAGGTTGCGGTTCTCGGCGGCGGACCAGCCGGCCTCTACTTTGCCATTTCGATGAAGCTGAGGGACGCCGCGCACGACGTGACGGTTTTCGAGCGCAACCGCGCCGACGACACGTTCGGCTGGGGCGTGGTCCTGTCGGCCGAGACGCTCGACAACCTTGCTGAGAATGATCCGGTCAGTGCCGTCTGGATCAAGAAGCATTTTGCCTATTGGGACGACATCGCTGTCATCCATGACGGCGTGCGCACGGTCTCGTCGGGGCACGGCTTCTGCGGCATCGGCCGCAAGCGGCTGCTGGTCCTCTTGCAGCGCCGCGCGCGCGAACTCGGCGTCAAGCTGATGTTCGAAACCGACATCGCCGATCCCCGCCCCTATATGGAGACGCATGACCTGGTCGTCGCCGCCGACGGACTGAACTCAAGGGCGCGCAACACGTTCGTCGATATCTTCAAACCCGACATCGACACACGCAAATGCAAATTCGTCTGGCTCGGCACCAACCAGAAATTCGACGACGCCTTCACCTTCATCTTCGAGAAGACCGAGCATGGCTGGGTGTGGGCGCACGCCTACCAGTTCGACAGCGAGACCGCGACCTTCATCGTCGAATGCAGCGAACAGACCTGGGCCGCCTTCGGCTTCGGCGCGATGTCGCAGCAGGAGTCCATCGCGGTGTGCGAGCGCATCTTTGCCAAGCATCTTGGCGGCCACGCGCTGATGACCAACGCCAACCATATCCGTGGCTCGGCCTGGATCAACTTCCCGCGCGTGCTGTGCGAGCGCTGGTCCTACAAGAATCTGGCGCTGATGGGCGACGCGGCGGCCTCGGCGCATTTCTCGATCGGCTCCGGCACCAAACTGGCGCTGGAAAGCGCGGTGGCGCTGGCCGATTATGTCGAGACCGAACCGGACCTCGAGGCCGCCTTCCGTAAATATGAGGACGCCCGCCGCACCGAGGTGCTGAAGCTGCAGTCGGCGGCGCGCAATTCGCTGGAATGGTTCGAGGAGGTCGAGCGCTATCTCGGCCTCGATCCGGTGCAGTTCAACTATTCGCTTTTGACCCGCTCGCAACGCATCAGCCACGAGAATCTGCGGCTGCGCGATGCCGAATGGCTGGGCGGCGCCGAAGAATGGTTCCAGCGCCAGGCGGGTGCCGGTGGCAACAGGCTGCGCCGGGCGCCGATGTTCGCGCCGTTCAAGCTGCGCGACATGCGGCTGCTAAACCGCGTCGTTGTCTCGCCGATGGCGCAGTACAAGGCTGTCGACGGGTGCCCGACGGACTGGCATTTCACCCACTATGCCGAGCGTGCCAAGGGCGGCGCCGGGCTCATCTATATCGAGATGACTTGCGTCAGTCCGGAAGGGCGCATCACGCCCGGCTGCCCGGGCTTCTACGCGCCTGAACATGAGGCGGCTTGGAAACGGCTGGTCGGCTTCGTCCATACCGAGACCGAAGCGAAGATCTGCGCGCAGATCGGCCATTCCGGCGCCAAGGGTTCGACCCGGCTCGGCTGGGAAGGAACAGACGTACCGCTGGCATCAGGCAACTGGCCAGTCATGGCGGCATCCGCCGTGGCGTGGTCGCCGCAGAATCAGGTGCCGAAGGCGATGGACCGCGCCGACATGGACAGAGTGCGCGACGAGTTCGTGGCTTCGGCGCAGATGGCCGATCGCTGCGGCTTCGACATGTTGGAGATCCACGCCGCCCATGGCTATCTCCTGTCGTCCTTCATCACGCCGGTCACCAACCGCCGCACGGACGCCTATGGCGGTTCGCTGGAAAACCGCATGCGCTATCCCCTCGAGGTTTTCCACGCGGTGCGCGCCGCCTGGCCGGCGCACAAGCCGATCTCGATGCGTATTTCTGCCAATGACTGGGTCGGCATCGAAGGCGTGACACCCGCCGACGCGGTCGAGATCGCGCGGCTGTTGCATGAGGCCGGCGTCGACATTTGCGACGTCTCGGCAGGACAAACTTCGGTGCTGGCAAAGCCGGTCTATGGCCGCATGTTCCAGACGCCGTTTTCCGACCGCATCCGCAACGAAGTCGGCATGGCGACGATGGCGGTCGGCAACATCTACGAGCCGGACCATGTCAATTCGATCCTGATGGCCGGCCGCGCCGACCTTGTGGCACTGGCGAGGCCGCATCTCGCCGATCCGTACTGGACATTGCACGCGGCCGTCACGCTCGGCGACCGCGGAGTCAAATGGCCGGATCCCTATCTGCCCGGCCGCGACCAGCTCTACCGGCTGGCCGAGCGCGATGCGGCGGCGGGGCTGAAAGTATGAGTATTTTTCGTTCGCCACGCTGCCCCTCATCCGCCTGCCGGCACCTTCCCGCAGCATGCAGGGGGGCGTCGCGCATGCATGGTCTTGCACTGCGCTGGTCGACCCCCACTCCGTCTCGGCTTCGCCGATCCACCTCTCCCCCGATCGACGGGGGAGAGGAACGGCGCGACCCCTCTGCCGCCGATGCTCGTCTCATGAGGCTCCCTTCCTTTCCCTCCGGAGGGGGGAAAGGTGGCGTTGCGAAGCAACGACGGATTGGGGGAACCACCTGGCAACCAAGCATCGGGCCAATCGCCAGTCCCAGAATGTCTGTGCATGTCATGGCTTCGATCTGGCGCAAGAGGCAGCGCCGACCTTCGAGGATTGCCACATGATTGCGGGCAAGCACGCACTGGTCACCGGCGGCGGCTCCGGCGTCGGCCGGGCGATCGCCCTGGCGCTGGCCGGCGCCGGCATCGACGTCACCATTTGCGGCCGCCGCGAAGCGGAACTGGCCAAGGTGGCCGGCGAGAATAAACGTATCTTCGGCATCTCCGCCGATGTCACCAACGAGGTGGCCATGGCGGCGCTCTACGCGCAGGCCGAAGCCGCGCGCGGGCCGTTCGATATCGTCATTGCCAATGCCGGCATGGCCGGCAGCACGCCGGCGCACAAGATCCCGCTGGCCGACTGGCAGCGGACGCTCGACGTCCATCTGACCGGCGCCTTCCTGACGGTGAAACCGGCGCTGGCCGGCATGGCCGCGCGCAAGGCGGGCCGCATCATCTTCATCGCCTCCACGGCAGGTCTGAAAGGCTACGCCTATGTCGCGCCCTACGTCGCGGCCAAGCATGGCGTCGTCGGCCTGATGCGGGCGCTGGCCGCCGAGACGGCGAAATCCGGTGTCACCGTCAACGCCGTGTGCCCAGGCTTCGTCGAGACCGACATGCTGGAGGAGTCCATCCAGCGCATCGTCGAAAAGACCGGCCGCTCGGCAGAACAGGCGCGGGCCAGTCTTGCCTCGACCAATCCGCAAGGCCGTTTCATCCAGCCCCGGGAAATTGCCGAAGCCGTGCTTTGGCTGTGTGGCAACGCGGCGCAATCGATCACCGGACAGGCGATTTCGATCTCGGGAGGTGAAACATGGTAGCCGGCCCCCTGCCCCTGCCATCGGGACCCGGCAAGGACCGGCTGCGCCTGTGGATCAGGCTGCTGCGCGCGTCGCGCACGATCGAGGCCGAACTGCGCGAGCGCCTGAAGAAGGAATTCGACACGACGTTGCCGCGTTTCGACGTCATGGCAGCACTTTACCGCGCGCCGGAAGGCATGCTGATGAGCGACCTGTCGCGCTTCCTGCTGGTGTCCAACGGCAATGTCACCGGTATTGTCGACCGGCTGGTTTCGGAAGGGCTGGTGGCGCGCGCGCGCCGCAATGGCGACCGCCGCACCTCGATGGTTCGGCTGACCGAGGAAGGTACGAAGTCCTTTGCCACCATCGCCGCCGCGCATGAGGGCTGGATCGGCGAATTGCTGGGCAAGGTCAGCGAGGAGGATGCGCGCCGGCTGACCGGCATGCTGACCTCGTTCCGCAGCAACTGGGAGGGACGCGAATGACCGCAATGGCCGGCCTCAAGCCGAAGCATTTCCTGTGGGAGGTCGAGGGCAGGATCGCCAAGGTCCGGCTCGACCGGCCGGAGCGCAAGAACCCGCTGACCTTCGACAGCTATGCCGAGCTGCGCGACACGTTCCGCGATCTCGTCTATGCCGACGACGTCGACGCCGTGGTGTTCCTCTCCAATGGCGGCAATTTCTGCTCCGGCGGCGATGTCCACGACATCATCGGCCCGCTGGTCAAGATGGACATTAAGCAGCTCTTGGCCTTCACCCGCATGACTGGCGATTTCGTCAAGGCGATGCTGAATTGCGGCAAGCCGATCATCGCCGCGGTCGACGGCGTGGCGGTCGGCGCCGGCGCCATCATCGCGATGAGTTCGGATATCCGCATCGCCACGCCGGAAGCCAAGACGGCGTTCCTGTTTACCCGCGTCGGCCTAGCCGGCTGCGACATGGGCGCCTGCGCGATCCTGCCGCGCATCATCGGCCAAGGCCGCGCCGCCGAACTGCTCTACACCGGCCGAACCATGACAGCGACGGAAGGCGAGCGCTGGGGGTTCTATAACAGGCTTGTCGAGGCGGCTTCCCTAGAAGCCGACGCGCTCGACATGGCCGCCCGCATCGTCTCCGGCCCGACCTTCGCCCACGGCATCACCAAGACGCAGCTCAACCAGGAATGGTCGATGGGCCTCGACCAGGCGATCGAGGCGGAAGCACAGGCGCAGGCGATCTGCATGCAGACGCGCGATTTCGAACGGGCGTATCGGGCTTTCGTGGCCAAGGAAAAGCCGGTGTTCGAGGGGAATTGAGGATGGCTTGTTGCCTAGGCACCCCCCTCTGGCCTGCCGGCCATCTCCCCCGCAAGGGGGGAGATCAGATGTCACTCTGGCTTTCGCCAATTACCAGCTCTGAGGAAGGGGCGGCATCGGTGAAACCGCTAATCTCCCCCCTTGCGGGGGAGATGGCCGGCAGGCCAGAGGGGGGTGTGACGGAACGAGGCGTAACGGGAGATATCCATGCCTGACCGCTCCTTCCTCAACTGGCCCTTCTTCGAAGACCACCATCGCCAACTGGCCGAGCACCTGGACGCCTGGTGCGCGAAAAACCTGCCGGTCGACCACCATGACGTCGACGCCGCCTGCCGCGAGCTGGTCGCGAAACTGGGCAGGGACGGCTGGCTGAAGCCGACGGCGCTCGACACCCGCAATCCGGCACCACTCGACGTGCGCGCCCTGTGCATCACGCGCGAGACGCTGGCCCGCCACGATGGCCTCGCCGACTTCGCTTTCGCCATGCAAGGTCTCGGCACCGGCGCGCTCAGCCTGTTCGGGACGCCGGACCAGCAGCAATGGCTTTCAAAGACACGGGACGGCAAGGCGATATCAGCCTTCGCCCTATCGGAACCGCGTTCGGGATCTGATGTCGCCAACATGGAGATGGCGGCGACCCGTGACGGCGATAGCTACGTTCTCACGGGCGACAAAACCTGGATTTCGAATGGCGGCATTGCGGATATTTACGTCGTCTTCGCCCGCACCGGCGAGGCGCCCGGAGCCAAGGGGCTCTCTGCCTTCCTGGTGCCGGGCGATGCCAAGGGGCTCGGTATCGCCGAACGCCTGGAAGTGATCGCGCCGCATCCACTGGCGCGCTTGTCTTTCGACGGGGTGCGGTTGCCCGCCTCGGCCCTGATCGGCAGGCCGGGCGACGGTTTTCGCATCGCCATGTCGGTGCTCGACGTGTTCCGCTCGACGGTCGGCGCGGCGGCGCTCGGCTTTGCCCGACGCGCGCTCGATGAAAGCATCAAACGCGTGGCCGAGCGCAAATTGTTCGGCGCGCCGATGGCCGAACTGCAGATGGTGCAGGGGCACATCGCCGACATGGCGCTCGACGTCGACGCGGCGGCGCTACTGGTCTACCGGGCTGCGTGGACCAAGGACATGGGTGCGGCGCGGGTGACGCGCGAGGCGGCGATGGCCAAACTGTTCGCCACCGACAAGGCGCAGGAGGTGATCGACAAAGCGGTGCAGCTGCATGGCGGCGATGGTGTCCGCAAGGGCCATATCGTCGAGAGCCTGTATCGCGAGATCCGCGCGCTGCGAATCTACGAGGGCGCATCGGACGTGCAGAAGGTTGTGATCGCACGGCAAGTAATGGGCGCGGCCTGAACAGGTCGTGACCACGGACTGAAATGTTTTCGAGACGGATATTGCGGACCCGATATTGGACAGGCGGAGAGACGACATGCACGAGATCCTGCAGCCGGAAGGCTGGGCAAAACCGGTCGGCTACGCCAATGGCGTGGCCGCGCGCGGCAGGCTCGTCTTCGTCGGCGGACAGGTCGGCTGGAACGGGCAATGCCAGTTCGAGACCGACGATTTCGCCGGCCAGGTGCGGCAGACGCTTCAGAACATCGTCGCGGTGCTGGCCGAGGCCGGCGCGGAGCCACGGCACATCACCTCGATGACCTGGTATTTTACCGACAAGGCCGAATATCTCGGCAACCTCAAGGGGATCGGCGAGGCCTATCGCGAGGTGATCGGCCGGCATTTTCCAGCGATGGCCGCCATGCAGGTGGTGGCGCTGGTCGAGGACCGCGCCAAGGTGGAGATCCAGGCGACCGCCGTTATTCCGGAATAAACGCCCATCGCTTCGTCATCCTGGGGCGAAGCAAGGAGCGCAGCGACGCGGCGCAGACCCCAGGATCCATGCCGTGAAATCAAAGCGTTGCAGCGGTCCGGAATTCTGCTCCGCCGCACTCCGTCGCTAAGATCGCGGCATGGATCCCAGGGTCTCCGCGACGGAGCTTCGCTCCTGCTCCGCCCAGGGATGACGACGTTGAAATCCTGGCTAGGCCACCGATCATCCCCTTGGCATCGCTGCTACCCGCGAAGCCCGGCCTGCCTGAGCAACGGCAGTACGTGGTCGCAGAAATAGGGCAATTCCCTGGTGTAGTTGACGAAGGACAGGGCGATGCCTTGATAGCCGTGCTCCGCAATGGCGGCCATTTCGGCGACGATCGTCTGCGGCGTTCCAACCAGCGGATAGGTGCCGGCGCCGCCGGCGAAACGCTGCCGGTAGCGGTCATAGGCATGCGGGTCGTGCGACTGCGAGAATTCCTTCTTGCCCGCCATGTGCGCATCGACCGCCTCGCGATCGGCCAGATCGACGGCATACCTGTTATAATAGGCCTGCGCCTCTTCCATCGTCGGGCGGCAGACGACATGCGCCACCGTGTAGACCCCGACATCGCGATGGACCTTGTCGGCCCGTTCCCTGATGTCGGCGACATGCTTGCCGGCATCCGCCATCTCGGAAAAGGTCGTGAACAGATAGTCGCATCTGGCGGCGGCGAAATCGCGGCCCGGACCGCCGAAGGCCGCGTTCATCGTCACCGGGCGCGGAACTTGCAGGCTGGCCGGCCGGCTTACTGCCTCCTTGAGGCGATAATAGGTGCCATCATAGTCGAGCGGCTCCGCCGACGCGTAAAGCTTTTCAAGGATCTCAATCCATTCGGCCGCCTGGTCATACCCCTTCTCGACCAGCGGTGTGCCGAACATGCCGAATTCCTTCGGGTTCCAGCCGCAGACGATGTTCAAGCCGGCGCGGCCCTGGCTGATATGATCGACCGTCGCCAATGCCTTGGCGGCATAGAGCGGATGCACAAGCGGCACATGCACGGTCATGAAGAGGCCGATCTGCTCGGTGGCCATGCTGAGCGCTGCCGCCCAGGTGAAGGTCTCGAACGACCATTCGCGCACCTTGTTGCGACCGCCAAAGCCACGCCAGCGCGCGATCGGCAGCAGGAATTCCAGCCCTGCGCGGTCGGCGATTTGGGCCGCCGTCAGATTGTCGTGCCAGCTTGCCGTCCAGCGCTCCGGCACATCGGTGATGGCGAGACCGCCATCGGCATTGGTCGAGAAGACGCCGAGCTTCAGTTTGTTGGAGCCGTGCAGGGGATGCGCTTTGATCATGTCCGGAACTCGCGGCGGAAGATCGCCACGCTAGGCTCGCGCGAAAATATTTCAAGCCTGAAATAGCTTCGCCTCGCCGCTGTTTGCGGATATGAATTCGGGCACGACAACAAAGGAATGGAGCGATGAGCGGATTTCGCCACAAATGCATCGGCAGGGAAAGCCTCGTCGGTTCCTTTGCCGCCATTCCGCATCCCGTTGCGGTCGAAGTGATGGCGCTGTCCGGCCTCGACTTCCTCTGCATCGACTGGGAGCATGCCCAGATCTCACGCGACATCATCGAGACCATGGTGCGCGCCGCCGATGTCCACCGCGTGCCGGCGATGGTGCGCGTTCCCGGCCCCGCGCCCGAAGCCATCCAGGCGGCGCTGGACAGCGGCGCGCAAGGCGTGCTGGTGCCACGCGTCTCGACACCGGCACAGGCGGCAATGGCCGTGAAAGCATCCCGCTATCCGCCACGGGGCGAGCGCGGCGTCGGACCCGGTCGCGCGGCCGGTTATGGCGATCGCATTCCCGAATATCTAGTCGGCGCCAATGACAGGATCGTCGTGGCGGTCCAGGTCGAGACCGCCGAGGGATTGGCCAACATCGAGGCGATCGCTGATGTCGACGGCGTCGACGTGATCTTCGTCGGCCCCGGCGATCTCTCCGTGTCGATCGATGCGATCGGACCGAAGGGCGCCGACAAGCTCACGGACGCGATCCGCAGGATCATCGGCGTGGCGATCGCGCACGACAAGACCTCCGGCATATTCTGCGCCAGCCCGCAGGCCATCGGCCAATGGGCGGCAATCGGCGTCAGCTTCTTCGTCCTGGCCAGCGACACGATGTACCTGGGTGCGGGCGCCGCGGCCAATTATGCCGCCGCCCGGGCCGAACTGGCGCGGGAGGACCCGCGCTAGCGCCCGGTTGCGCAAGCGATCAAGCCAGGAAACTTTTTAAGCTTAAAACTTTTGCCTTGAAAAGCGCCGCGCTTTGGATAAGCATTCAGGATGGATGGCGACTGTCGGCCTGGAGGGCTTTACGGGCAGTTGTCATGGTGCTCCGGGTGGGAGGGGTTTCAGTCCTTGTCGTTTGTGCAGCCCCAATCATCGACCAGCGCGCGCTACGCTTTCGATGGTGCGCGCGCTCAGTTCCATGACCTGCGTACCGAGACCATCGCCAACCTTTCGCGCGTGAATGCGTATGCGACCGCGACAAAATCGCGGCTGCGCTCGAGCGCATGGCCGCCATCATGAATTGACGCCCCGCTGGGAGGCGGGACGGCAAGAACCGTGCGGGCCAGCCCGCCCGATCAACAACCAGAGGGAACACCCCAGAGGGACCACCAATGAAGCTCAACCGTCGCAATCTCATCCTTGTCGCCGCGGCAATCGGCATCGCGGCCGGACCGGCAACCGCCTATGCCGCCGATGTGCTCAATGTCGGCGCCTACCCGACCAATCCGCCCTTTGAATACAAGAACGAGAGCGGCACGTTCGAGGGTTTCGAAGTCGACATCGTCAACGAGGCGGCCAAGCGCGCCGGCATGACCACCGACATCGCCGATCTCGGCTTTCAGGCACTGTTCGCCGCGACCACTTCGAAGCGCATCGACGTCGCCATCTCCTCGATCACGATCACGCCGGAGCGGCTGAAGTCGCAGTCGTTCACCCAGCCCTATTATGATTCCGACATGGGTATCGCGACCAAGACCGACAGCGCGGTCAACGCCGAGGCGGACCTCAAGGGCAAGATCGTCGGCGTGCTCTCGGGCTCGACCGGCGAGACCTGGGTCAAGGCGCATCAGGAAGCCGACGGCTTCAGCGATGTGAAGGGCTATGACACGCAGCAGAACCTTTTGCTCGACCTCAGCGCCGGCCGTGTCGACGCCGCCGTCAGCGACATTCCCGGCATGGAATATTCCTTCACCAAGATGAAGGACCTGAAGGTCAAGCAGCGCATCAAGACCGGCGAGCAGTACGGCCTGATGATGACCAAGGATCATCCGCTGCTCGGCAAACTCAACGACGCGCTGACGGCGATGAAGAAGGACGGCACGTTGGCCGCGATCCACAAGAAGTGGTTCGGCAGCGACGCCCCTGCCGATTCCTCGACCGTCAAGGAAATGCCCATGCCCAAGGCCTGAGCGGCGGCCAGACGGAATGCGTGCCGGCCCCAAAGGGGTCGGCACGTCCCGTTTTTCACGCATGACTTTCCCGGGACCAGCATCCGTTCGGCATAGCCGATCTCGATGTTCCGGGTCGGGCTCTGGCGTCAGATGACGCAACACCGTTCGGGAATGCCCTGATGTCGCTGATCGACACTTTCTTCAACGCCGACGTCATCGCGTCGAGCCTGCCGGCGTTGCTGCGCGGCTTCCTGAACACGCTGCTGCTCGGTCTGCTCAGCATCGGCATCGGCATTCCCATCGGCCTGGTGATCAGCCTGTTGCGGCTCTATGCGCCGAAGCCGCTGCGCTGGCTGGCGGTCGGTTACACCGACATCTTCCGCGCCTTGCCGGTCCTGGTCGTGCTGATCCTGATCTATTATGCGCTGCCTTTCCTCGGCATACGTCTATCGTCCTGGGCGTCGGCGGTGACCGCGTTCGCCATTATCATGTCGGCCTATTCGGCGGAGGTGTTCCGTTCCGGCATAGAGAGCATTCCGCGCGGCCAGTTCGAGGCGGCGCAGGCGCTTGGCCTGCCGTTCCTTTTGACCTTGCGCAAGGTGGTGCTGCCGCAGGCGGTGCGCGTCGTCATCCCGCCGATGACCAGCAACTGCGTCTCGATGTTCAAGGACACGTCGCTGGCCTCCACCGTGGCGCTGCCGGAATTGCTCAAGGAAGCGACCAATGCACAGTCGCTCTACGCCAATCCCTCGCCGCTGATCGGCGCGGCGCTGGTCTATCTCATCTTCCTTTGGCCGATGGTTCGTCTCGTCAGCCTGCTTGAAGCCCGCTTCAAGACCGAGAAGACCCGCTGACCACTCACCACCCCGCAAGCACTTCGCAGGAGATATCCTTGAGCAATCCCCAGGCCACCGGCGGCTTTCCCGTCGACACCATCCGCGCCATGTTTCCCGCCCTGCAGCGGGCTGGCGATTTCATCTTCATGGACAACGCCGCCGGGGCGCAGATTCCGCAGAGCGTGCTCGACGCGGTGACCAACCACCTGGTCTCGCACAATGTGCAGCGCGGCGGCCGCTATGGCCGCAGCGTCACCGTCGACCAGTCGGTCGCCGATGCGCGGACAAGCGTCGCACTGTTGATCAATGCTTACAGCCCGGCGGAAATCTGCTTCGGCATGAACGCCACCTCCTTCATCCGCCTGGTCAGCCTCGGCATCGGCCAGATGCTTGGAGAACGCGACGAGATCGTCATCACCGACATGGACCACGACGCCAACATCGCCACCTGGCTGGCGCTGGAATCGGCCGGCGCCAAATTCAAGTGGTGGCGCATGCGCGAGGATGGCAATCTGCATGTCGACGATCTCAAGCCGCTGGTTTCGGACCGCACTCGGCTGGTCGCCTGCACGGTGACGGCGCACTCGATCGGTTCGATCGTCGATGTCGCGTCGGTGGCGCAAATCGCCCACGCCGCCGGCGCCGAAGTGTTCCTCGACTGCGTGCATTACGGGCCGCATGGGCTGATCGACGTGCAGGCCTGGGGCTGCGATTATCTCGTCTGCTCCGGCTACAAGAATTTCTCGCCGCATATGGGCTTCCTGTGGGGCCGCTTCGAGACGCTGAAGCGGCTGCCGACCTTCCGCGAGGATTTCATTCCGGACGAGCCGCCATACAAGGTCGAGGCGGGCACCTTCATCTACGAGAACGTGTCGGGCATGGATGCCGCCGTGCAGTATCTGGAACTGATCGGCCGCAATCTGGCGCCCTCCAACAACCGCTCGCGACGCGAAAACATCGTCGCCGGCATGGGCGCTATCCGCGATTATGAGCTGGTGCTGGCGCGCGAGATGATGGGCGTACTGAAGGATTGCGGCGCGACCATCTACGGGGTCGCCGACGAGGCGCGCATCAACGAGCGCGTGCCGACCTTCTGCTTCAATATCGGCAAGCTGTCGCCGCAGCGGATCGTCGAGGAAATGGCCGAGATGCAGATCGGCATCCGCGACGGCCACATGTACGCGCCGCGGCTGATGAAGCGCCTCAACCTGTCGATGGACAGCGGCGCCATCCGCGCCTCGCTGGTGCACTACAATACGATCGAGGAGGTGCAAAAATTCGGCGAGGCTTTGCGCGCCATCATCGCCAAGCTGTCGTAATGAGTCAGGCTCGCGGCAATCGCACCGATCGATCCGGGCCGTCGCGCTGCCCCTCATCCGCCTGCCGGCACCTTCTCCCCGTATAGTGACGGGGAGAAGGTGCGGGTGTCCGAACCGGATAGATAGGTAACAGAATGGACCGATAGCATGGGTGACAGTTTTCTTGTCCGCCGGAGGACCG
>NZ_VFUO01000008.1:0-176700 GCF_006440875.1 Mesorhizobium sp. B2-5-7
ACTCCAAAACCCCTTCGGGCCAAAAGTGTTACCCATGTCTCCGGTATAAACCGTAACCTATGTGTCCGGAACGGACCGTCTGCGCTTGGCTGGGGCGCCAGGATTCGAACCTGGGAATGTCGGTACCAAAAACCGATGCCTTACCACTTGGCGACGCCCCAATAGCCGTCAGAGTCGCTGTGCGGCGCGTTATTAGCAGAGCAGCCGAAAAGCACAATGCTTATGAACGACCGCGAAGACGCTCGGCTGACCAGCGGTGCAATCGGCGCTTGGTGATCCACAAGCGGACTAGTGGGACCACACAGCCAGCTCGTTGCCGGCTGGATCGACGAAGTGGAAGCGTCGGCCGCCGGGGAATGAGAATATCCGCCTGACGATCGTTCCGCCGGCGCTTTCGACGGCGCGAAGGGTTTCCTCCAGATTGTCGCTGTAAAGCACGGGCAACGGCTTGGCCGGTGCTTCCGCGGCATCGGCCTGAAAGCCGCCATCCAGGCCCTCGGCGAAGACCGAATAGGTCGGCCCATAATCTGTGAAAGACCAAGCGAAGGCGGCGCTGTAGAAGGCCTTCAACCGATCCAGCGTGCCGCCGGTCGCCGGCATTTCCAGATAGTCCAGTTTTCCAGGCTGTTTCATGACGCACCTCTTGTTCCCTTTATGTTCTAGACGTCGAGCCGTGAGGTGGCAAGTCTTTTTGCCACAGGCCCAGGCGGAGTTTTTTCTTAATCGATTGTAGCGGCCGAACGGCTTGCCGACGCCTTGCCTTTCGCACTGCAGCATCATATCGCTCCAAAGTCGGGCACGGATGGAACTTTGCGTTTCGCCAATCTTTCCAATCTCCTGCAACCGGAGAGCAAGCATGACCAAATGGGTTTTCACCTTTGGCGATGGTGCGGCGGAAGGCCGTGCCAGCGACAAGAATCTGCTGGGCGGAAAGGGCGCCAACCTGGCCGAGATGTGCAGCCTGGGGCTGCCAGTGCCGCCGGGCTTTACGATCACCACCGAGGTCTGCAATGCCTATTATGCCAACGGTCGCACCCACCCGGCGGGATTGGAGGCTGATGTCGCAGTCGCCCTCGACCATATCGGCCGGCTGACTGGCCGCCGGTTCGGCGACCCGTCGAAGCTGCTCCTGGTTTCGGTGCGTTCCGGCGCCCGGGCGTCGATGCCCGGCATGATGGACACCGTGCTCAATCTCGGATTGAACGACGAGACAGTCGAGGCGCTGGCCGCCGATTCCGGCGATGCGCGCTTTGCCTATGACAGCTACCGCCGTTTCATCCAGATGTATTCCGATGTCGTCATGGGCCTCGATCACGAGGTGTTCGAGGAAATCCTGGAAGACCAGAAAGCCAGCCTCGGCCACGAGCTCGATACCGAACTGACGGCGATCGAATGGCAAGGCGTCATCGCGCTCTACAAGGCCAAGGTCGAGGAGGAACTCGGCAGGCCGTTCCCGCAGGATCCGCACGAGCAACTCTGGGGCGCGATCGGCGCGGTGTTTTCAAGCTGGATGAACAACCGGGCCATCACCTACCGGCGTCTGCACGATATCCCGGAAAGCTGGGGCACGGCGGTCAATGTCCAGGCCATGGTGTTTGGCAATATGGGCGAGACCTCGGCCACCGGCGTTGCCTTCACCCGCAACCCCTCGACCGGTGAAAAAATGCTTTATGGAGAGTTCCTGGTGAATGCGCAGGGCGAGGATGTCGTCGCCGGCATCCGCACGCCGCAGAACATCACCGAGGCGGCGCGCATCGCGGCCGGTTCCGACAAGCCTTCGCTGCAGAAGCTGATGCCGGATGCCTTCCAGTCCTTCGTCACCATCTCCGACAGCCTGGAAAAGCACTACCGCGACATGCAGGATCTCGAATTCACCATCGAGCGCGGTAAATTGTGGATGCTGCAGACCCGGTCCGGCAAGCGGACCGCCAAGGCGGCGCTCAGGATCGCGGTTGAAATGGCAAGGGACGGCCTGATCACGAAGCAAGAAGCCGTCGCACGCATCGATCCTGCTTCTCTTGACCAATTGCTCCACCCGACCATCGACCCAAAGGCCGCACGAGACATCATCGGCGTCGGGCTGCCGGCGTCTCCGGGTGCTGCCACCGGCGAGATCGTCTTTTCTTCCGGCGATGCCGAGGATCTGAAGACGCAGGGGCGCAAGGCGATCCTGGTGCGTATCGAGACCAGTCCGGAAGATATCCATGGCATGCATGCGGCCGAAGGCATCCTGACCACGCGCGGCGGCATGACCAGCCACGCAGCGGTCGTCGCGCGCGGCATGGGCAAGCCTTGCGTGTCGGGAGCCGGCTCGCTGCGCGTCGACTACAAGGCAGGCACGCTGGTCTCGATGGGGCAGACCTTCCGCAAGGGCGACATCATCACCATCGACGGCGGCAACGGCCAGGTGCTCAAGGGCGCCGTGGCGATGCTGCAGCCGGAATTGTCCGGCGATTTCGCCGCCATCATGGAATGGGCGGACGCGGTACGCCGCATGAAGGTGCGCACCAATGCCGAAACGCCGCTCGATGCCCGCATGGCGCGCTCCTTCGGCGCCGAGGGCATCGGGCTATGCCGCACCGAGCACATGTTCTTCGACGGCGCCCGCATCGTCGCCATGCGCGAGATGATCCTGGCCGACACCGAGAAGGATCGCCGCGCGGCGCTGGCCAAGCTTCTGCCCATGCAGCGCTCGGATTTCCTGGAGCTGTTCGAGATCATGGCCGGCCTGCCGGTGACGATCCGCCTGCTCGATCCGCCGCTGCACGAATTCCTGCCCAAGACCGAAGCGGAAGTCGCCGAAGTCGCGGCCGCCATGAACGTGTCGGCAGACAAGCTCAGGCAGCGCACCGAGGCCCTGCACGAATTCAACCCGATGCTAGGCCATCGCGGCTGCCGGCTCGCCGTCTCCTACCCCGAGATCGCCGAGATGCAGGCGCGCGCCATTTTCGAGGCGGCAGTCGAGGCCGGCAAGAAAGCCGGCGCGCTGGTCGTCCCCGAGATCATGGTGCCGCTGGTCGGTCTGGCGAAGGAACTCGATTTTGTGAAGGCACGCATCGACGCCGTCGCCAAGAGCGTCATGGACGAGAGCGGCGTCAACATCGATTACCTGACTGGGACCATGATTGAGCTTCCCCGCGCGGCGATCCGCGCCCATGTCATTGCCGAGTCGGCCGAGTTCTTCTCCTTCGGCACCAACGACCTCACCCAGACCACCTTCGGCATCTCGCGCGACGATGCCGCCTCCTTCCTGGAGACGTATCGCCAGAAAGGCATCATCGAGCAGGATCCGTTCGTTTCGCTCGACATTGAGGGCGTCGGCGAACTGGTGCGCATGGCGGCGCAGAAGGGCAGGGCGACGCGACCCGACATCAAGCTCGGCATCTGCGGCGAACATGGCGGCGATCCCTCGTCGATCCGCTTCTGCGAGGAGGTCGGGCTCGACTACGTCTCCTGCTCGCCCTACCGCGTGCCGATCGCCAGACTGGCAGCGGCGCAGGCTGCGGTGCAGACGGCCACGGGGCGTGGATAGACCGGTCCGAGCTTACGGTTTTGTATGAAAACTCACGCGAACGTGCTAGAGGTATCGCACAATCTCGCCATTGTTTCTGACCAATTTCGTGATGATCGCCAAACGTCTCCGGAAACATATGTTGCAGATTTCACCCGCTCCGTTCCGCTCGATCCTGATCATTCAAACGAAGTTCATAGGCGATATCGTCCTCGCTTCGACCCTCGCCAGGAACCTTCGGCTCGAATTCCCCGGTGCCAGGATCGTGTTCCTCTGCGAAGCGCACTTGGAGAGCTTCGTGATTGCGCATGGCATCGCTTCGGAGGTGGTTCCGTTCAGGCGGGCTCGCGCGCGGGGCACCCCGCTGGAGCGCGGAAAAGAGCTCTACGCAACGGTGAAGGCGCTGCGCGGCTTCTGCTTCGATTTGACGATCGACCTGACCGATTCGAAGACCTCTCGGCTTATCAGCGGCTTGGTCAACGCAAAGACGCGCGTCGGCTACAATCCCCCGGAAAGGCCTCTGAAGCTGCTGGAGCGGCAGCCCGCCAATGTGTTTGCCAAACCATTCGGGTTTGGCGGCCAGCATTTTGTTTATCGCTATCTCTCCCCTCTTGAAGCGCTCGGCATCGATCTGCGGGTGACGGTACCGAGCCTCCAGCCGCCGCCATTCGAGGCCGCGAAAGCCTTGGCGCTTCTGGGCACGCACCACATCCGTCCGAACGCCTTCGTCGCTGTCCACGCAGGCGCGAGTTTCAAGGGCCGGCAGTGGCAGCCGGAACGGTTTGCCGAGGCGATTGACCAGATTGCGGCCGAAACCGGACTGGGCATCGTCCTGGTGGGAGGGCCGGGTGAAGGTGAAACCGCCGCGCGGATCGTTGCCGAGACGGCGACGCCGGTGGTGGACCTGGTCGGAGCGCTGTCGCTCGAGACCCTACTGGCCGTCCTGGAACAGGCTCGGCTGTTTCTGGGCAATGAAAGCGGGCCGATGCATATGGCCGCTGCCGCCGGCACCCCGGTTGTCGGCCTTTTCGGCCTGACGCATCCGTCACGCTGGGGACCTGTCGGCGTGCCCAGCATCGCGCTTCGGCCGTCAATGCCATGTGACTGCGTGGCCAAGGATTTGTGTCGCCGAACCGATCCCAGCAAGGCGTGCTGCGTTTGGCGCCTGGAGGTGAAGCCGGTTGTCGAAGCGGCGCGCGAAATTCTCGCGCGCACCGAGCTGAAAAATGAACGCGCTGTCTGAGGGCGATGGAACGGCAAGACTGTCGCTGAACGGCTCGTCGACCAAGTGGGAGGTCAAATTGCCGCGCCAGGCGTTTTTCTGCTATCCCTCGTCCGATTTCCGCCTTCATGCGGGTCTTGGGATGTCGGCTTGAAACCGCCGGTCGGGAACTTGGTTCGATGCATTTGCCGCAAAGACATCTCTGCATGATGGCCATGTCGGTGGCGCTGATATCCAGCGCCCATGCCACGCCGCTGGTCGAACCCACGCTGCACATCAAGCCGGCTGCAAGCGGAACCGGTCGCGTTGCACTCACGCTCGATGCCTGCGGCGGCAAGACCGACACGCGCATTCTCTCGGCGTTGGTGGACAACAAGATACCGGCTACCATTTTCGTCACCGGCATCTGGCTGAAGCGCAACGCCGAGGCCGTCGCGATCATGCGGGCGCATCCCGACCTGTTCGAGCTGGAAAATCACGGTGGCCGGCATATCCCGGCGGTCGACACGCCACAGAAGATCTATGGCATACGCAGCGCCGGCAGCCCGGAAGCAGTCCTTGCCGAAGTCGAATCGGGGGCCGCGGCTCTGGCCACGACCGGCGAACCGGCGCCGAAATGGTTCCGTGGCGCAACAGCCGAATACAGTCCCTCGGCCATTGCGATGATCCGCAAGCTCGGCTTCAAGATTGCCGGCTTCTCGATCAATGGCGACGGTGGCTCGCTGCTCGGCGCCAAGGAAACGGCCAGGCGCATCGCCGCCGCCAAGGACGGTGATGTCATCATCTCCCACATCAATCAGCCGACCCATGCCGCCGGCGAGGGCGTGGTTCAGGGCCTGCTGGCGCTCAAGGACAAGGGCATGACCTTCGTGCGCCTCGACGATGCCGACGGAACAGGTAATCACGGCACCACCGACTAAGGGCCGGCATCACCCGAATATCAATGCCCCTGAGTGTCTTCAAGCCGAAGCGTTCAGTCCGGCTTGGCCTCGATGCTGACCTTGCTGGCGTAGAACGCGCCGTGGTCGCGGATGTCGGTCATCTCGTCGAAGGGCTGCCGATAGGCCCACATCGCGTCCTTGCCCGCTTCGCCCGCCGGCAGCACGCTCCAATAGCTGGCATCACCCTTGTAGGGGCAGTGCGTCGCGTGATCCGTTCGGCTGAGCTTGTCAAAATCGATGTCGGCGAACGGAATGTAGAAGGCGGCGGGGTAGGGGGCCTCCGTCAGCACTTTCGCCTTGGCGGAAGAAGCGATGACCGTACTGCCGGCGCGGATTGTGACGGTGCCGGAATAGGGCTCTATCGTAATGATCTTGTCGGGATTGCGCTGGAAGCCGGGTGCCGGGTTGGCGATCTTGTCCATGCTGGTTCTCCTTGCCCCGACCTTAGGTGTGGTGGGCGACCGGATAGAACAAGGCCCGTGGTCACAAACAAGCAGACACCAAGCGCCCGTGCGTGGCGCAAGACTGGCCTTGGCGTGGCAGCGGAAAATCAGGCAGCGGTTTTGAAGGCGTCCATCAGCCCGGCATAGGCGGCCGCGATGCCCGCCACCGGGTTGCTGCTTCTCGAGATCGTCTCGACCTTCAGCGCCCCTCCGACGGTTGGCAAGGTGAGCAGAAGGAACTGGCGATTGCCGCCATCACCGACGGATGCCGCCGCGACGTGCTGGCCTTCGCCTTCGTTCTGGACGCACATCTTGAACAGCAGTGTGCCGCCGACCGCTTCGAGCGCGCCGCCGACAACTTCGACGAACTCGTCTTCGGAAACGGTCTTTTCGTCCGGCACCAGATCGGCCAGGCTTTCGGCAAGCGTACTCTCGAGAACCTTATCGTCGAGCGCGTCCATGCGAACCTCTTTCAGTCGCCAATCGCACCCCTTTGCCCGTTAACGAAGCTTAACACCGACGATGGCCGGATTATGGCACTTTTTGCTGTTGGTCCGATCACGAGGAGTTTGCGCCGATGGAATCTGTTTGAAGCTCCTGCCATTCGATCGGCAGGGTCGCCAAACGAAATCAAAAAGCCCTCCGGATTCAATCGTTTGCCGATACAGATCGAACTCCGACTTTCGTCCGCTGCGTTTGTGGACGCTGGACAATTCCCCGGTTCGCTTCACAATGCGATCAAAAGCGCACCGCGAAAAGCGTGAGGAGGAACCCGGCATGCTGGGACTGATGCAGGAATGGCCGCTGCTGTGCCACAAACTGATCGACAACGCCGAGCGGCAGCATGGTGCGCGGGAGATCGTGTCGCGTTCGATCGAGGGGCCGATCGTGCGCACCACCTATGCCGACCTTCATCGTCGTTCCCTCAAGGTCGCCCAGCGCCTGGAGCGCGACGGTTTTGCCTTGGGCGACCGCATCGCCACCCTGGCCTGGAACACCGCCCGCCACATCGAGGCCTGGTACGGCATCATGGGCATCGGTGCTATCTACCACACCCTCAATCCGCGCCTGTTTCCCGAACAGATCGTCTGGATCATGAACCACGCCGAGGACAAGGCCGTCTTCGTCGACCTCACCTTCATCCCGTTGCTCGAGAAGATTGCCGGTGCCGTCAAATCGCTGAAGAAGGTAATCGTGCTCACCGACAAGGCGCACATGCCGCAAACGACCCTGCCCGACGCCGTCGCCTATGAGGAGTGGCTCGGAGAGGTCGATGGCGATTTCGCCTGGAGGAGCTTCGACGAAGGCACCGCCGCCGGCATGTGCTACACGTCGGGCACGACGGGCGATCCCAAGGGGGTCGTCTACAGTCATCGCTCGAACGTGCTGCACGCCATGATCGCGGCCATGCCCGACGCCATGGGCCTGTCGTCGCGCGACACGGTTCTGCCGGTGGTGCCGATGTTCCACGCCAATGCCTGGGGTCTTGGCCAGAGCGGCCCGATGATCGGCGCCAAGCTGGTCATGCCAGGCTGCAAGATGGACGGCGCCTCGATCTATGAATTGCTCGATCAGGAAAAGGTGACGTTCAGCGCCGCCGTGCCGACCGTGTGGATGATGCTGCTGCAATATCTGGAGGAGACTGGCAAGACGCTTCCCCATCTGGGCAAGGTCGTGATCGGCGGCTCGTCGTGCCCGCGCGCGATCATGACGAAATTCCAGGACGATTACGGTGTCCAGGTCATCCATGCCTGGGGCATGACCGAAATGTCGCCGCTCGGCACGCTGTGCACCTTGAAGCCGGACTATGCCGGCCTGGAAGGCGAGGCTCGGCTCGACGTCCAGAGCAAGCAGGGTTACCCGCCTTTCGGCGTCGAAATGAAGGTGACCGACGACGAGAACAATCCTCAGCCCTGGGACGGCAAAACGTTCGGCCGGCTGAAGGTGCGCGGCCCGGCCGTCGCCCGCGCCTATTATGGCGGTGCGGGCGCGGAGCAGTTCGACGTGGACGGCTGGTTCGACACTGGAGACGTCGCCCATATCGATGCCGGCGGCTACATGCAGATCACCGACCGTGCCAAGGACGTCATCAAGTCCGGCGGCGAATGGATTTCGACCATCGACCTGGAGAATCTGGCCGTTGGCCATCCCGATGTGGCGGAAGCCGCGGCCATCGGCGTCAAGCATTCGAAATGGGGCGAGCGGCCCCTGTTGGTCGTCGTTGCCAAGCCGGGCAAGCAACCGACCAAGGCCGGAATTCTCGATTTCATGGATGGCAAGGTGGCCAAATGGTGGATGCCGGACGACGTCGCGTTCGTCGGCGAGATACCGCACACCGCCACAGGGAAGATCCAGAAGATCACCTTGCGTCAGCAGTTCAGGGACTATCGCTTGCCGACGGATTGACAGGATGTTGCGTGTTTCCGCAAAAAGGCACTAAACCTCCATCCGGGTTGGGGCAGCGCAGAGAAGAATGGTTAGCATTCCCGAACGGCAAACGTCGAAGGCTGCCGGCTGGTCGCGGCGCACGGGCGCCTTTTCGGCGGTGCTTTTGCTGACGAACTTTGTCGGCCATCGCTTCGGCCTCGTCCAAACGCCGGTCTTCCTGTGGGTGCTGGGCATTGCTGCCCTGCTGGCGGCGCTGGCGCTGCTGTTTGCCGGCCTGGCCTTTGCAAGGCTGTGGAATTTTGGTGACCGTGGTGGCCGTGATCTCACCGTCGGCGCCTTACTGGCGCTGCTGGTGCTCACTCCCTACGGCGTTGCCGCCTACTGGGCGACGATCTATCCGCCGCTGCGGGACATTTCGACTGATTTCGATGAACCGCCCGCGCTCGATGTCAGTGACCGGACCAAGGACATGAACGCAGTGTCCCCGTCGACGCCGGGTGAGCAGACGTTGCAGACGGACAGCTATCCATTGGTCACCGCACGCAGCTACGACCTGCCGTTCGAGACCGTCGTCAATGCTGTTGAAACCGTGCTCGACCGGCGCGGCTGGGACCTTTCGGAGCCTTATCCCGAACTCGCCGGACAGACGGAGGTGACCATCACCGCCGTCGCCTCGAGTTTCGTTCTTGGCCTTCCCGCCGACGTCGCCATTCGCGTCACGGATGACGGCGACACGGTCATCGTCGACATGCGCTCCGCCTCGCGTTACGGCCGCCATGACCTTGGCGACAATGCCGCGCGCATCACTGAATTCCTCACGGATCTGGATCAGGAAGTCGCCGGCCAGATCGGCGCAGCGCCGGCCGAGTAAGGCTCATGCGGCAGGTGTCAGAGCGCGGTGGGCGTTATCCCTGTTCGAGCGCAATATACAGGGATCTTGGCCAGGAAACGCTTGTTTTGGGCGGTCTCCGCTTGGAATTGTCCAATAACATGAGAAAGATATCAGAAAAATTCCCTGCTCAATTCAACAGGGACTTTTCTTTGAGCCATCAGGGATAGAAATCGGCATAACAGTGATGCGCAGGGTGACAAATCCACGAGCGCCAGATGCTTGGGTGTGACGGTTGCGAGCTCTTGTGCTCGGCTAGTTTTGGCTTGCTTCGATTAGCTCTGGCTGCACAGCCTTGGCGCCGATATGCAGATCACTGGCGAGATGTTGGGGGCTGGGGCAAGCGGCACGTAGCGACCGGCAATTCGAAGTGGTCACAGCATCCCTTCGATCACTTGGCGGTCCTGAACCCGGTCACGCACAAGCCGGTTTCTGTTGTTGTAGGCGAGATCGGTACAATCGATTTCGATCAGCCGGATTCCATTTGCCGGCAGTACGTCACGGCGGCGTTGATCGTAGAGACGACTCTGCTCACCGCGATGGAGCCGCTAAGCGTCAGACGATTTGGCTTGTCGAAGTGAGCCACGGCTTTCGCGTGCCGTTGCTCCCGATACTCGATGGCGATGCTCAGACCCGAATAGTATGCGTCAACCGGAAGCTTGCGGCGAACGCCGTTCTTGCCGGGATCACCGCGTAGGAACTCGAAGCGTCTTTACTTTTCGGATATTGCTCCGAAAACCTCATCGCAGATGGCCAACACGTAGGCCTCATCGCTGTTAGCTCGACTCATCGCTTGGATCTTCGCCAACCCGCCCGTCGTGCTTGCGCCTCTGAACCAGCGCTCTCCGAATTCCGGTCGGATGATAGTTTGCGAATAGAATTTTTGACCGGGCACATGATGGATGCGCTCCCCGCCCTGGATCGAGATGTTACCATTGACCTTGCAAGCGGCTCCCGGCTCAGCCGCCGTATAGGCATTGGAGAATTCGTTGGCAAATCGCCGGTACCCGCAGCTCCGCCCAAGGAAAATAATCGGCAAGGCCATCGGTTCGCGGAGGCAGGCTCCCTGCCAGGCTGGAGGTCTTGAAACGGGCTTGCATTTTATGTCGCGCATTCTGCTAAAATACAACAGGCCGCTTTCCCGCTGCTAACGCGATTGCTCAAACTTTAACGGCTGCTCAACGCCTGTCAGCAGACGAGTTCAAACTTCGAGATTGCTTTTGACTCGCAGGGCAGGGGCGTTTGAAGCTCGCGGCCCGAACTTTGTTCGCGGCGCCACGCGTAATCTCGAGATCTCCGCAAACGGTTTTGTTCCCGCCTGACCTATGGCTATTCGCCACAAACTGGCCGGGCTCAATTCGCGATAATTCACCGCGGCTATTTCCCTTCTCGATTTCACGGAAACTGACCGGGAATCAATGCGCGCTAACTCATAGTGGTTAAATAGCGAGGTTCTCGGAAGGATTTCAAATATCTGTTCAACCTGATGACCATACAAGAATTGCAGCGAAATATAACACCGGTATAAGGTGCCGATAACTGGGATCGAAATCTCGTATTAGTCAACATACATCTAATAGCATCCACAAATCCTTCCAATACTAAAAAATTCGTAAAGAAGTATGCTTGACATGCGGGATTCTTTTTATAAAATTCCGATATGTAGGATAGAATTTCTGGTGGTGGTGGCGGAGCAGGCGGCAATGTCGGGCAGCGTAACCAAGATGGAAATGATGGACGTGACCGCGCTGCGTCCCTATGCGCGCAACGCGAGAATCCATTCCAAAAAGCAGGTTGCCAGGATTGCTGCCAGCATCGCCGAGTATGGTTTCACCAACCCGCCCCTGATTGACGAGGACGGCGAAATCATCGCCGGGCACGGCCGCGTGGCTGCGGCCAAGCAGCTGCGCCTACAGGGAATTCCCGTGATCCGCCTAATGGGACTGTCCGACGTTCAGAAACGCGCGCTCCGGTTGGCCGATAATAAGCTGGCGCTGGATTCGGTTTGGTCGGTTGAGTTGCTCGCCGAAGAGCTTAAAGGCCTGATTACAACAGACTTCGATCTTTCTCTGACCGGGTTCGATGCCATTGAGATTGATAAGCTGGTCACGCCCTCTTTAAGCGTCGCTGACCAGGAGGACGAGGTGCCCGCTCCGCCCAGTGATCCGGTTACGCAAGGTGGAGACATCTGGGCGCTGGGCATCCACCGAATTGTCTGCGGCGATGCTCGTGAGGTGGGCAGCTATCACGCGGTTCTGGGTGCCGAACTCGCCGATGCTGTCGTCGCCGATCCGCCTTTCAACGTTCCCATCGCTGGTAACGTAAGCGGCAAGGGATCAGTCAAGCACGCCGACTTTGAGATGGCCTCAGGCGAGATGTCCCGAAACGAATTTCGAGAGTTTCTTTCAACCGGGCTGTCGCTGGCGCGGCAGAACTCTCGCAACGGCTCGCTGCATTACGTGTTCAGCGATTGGCGGATGATCGGCCTGCTGACCGGCATTGGTGAGGAGGTGTATTCCAAGCTTCTCAACATAATCGCCTGGATAAAGCCCAATGCTGGGCTTGGCTCGCACTACAGAAGCCAACATGAGCTGATCGCGGTTTTCAAGAATGGCGACGCCGCTCATATCAACAACGTGCAGCTTGGCCGCATGGGACGCTACCGATCGAACGTTTGGCAATACGCGGGCGCTTCGAGCTTTTCCAAGATGCGCAAACGCGATCTTGCCGATCACCCTACGGTAAAGCCTCTCATGATGATCGCCGATGCGATCCGAGATGCGACAAATCCTGGCGGTTTGGTTCTCGATCCGTTCGGTGGCTCTGGCACGACGCTCATAGCGGCCGAGCTTATTGGCCGTCGTGCATGCCTGATTGAGATCGAACCAAAATTTGTCGATGTGACCATGCGTAGGTTCCAGGACCGGACTGGTGTTGAACCAAAGCTCTTGCCCGAGATGACGCCGCTTTCACAGATTCGCAAACAGCGCGAAAAACACAAGCAGGTCTGAGTATGGATAAGAAAGTCGGATTTAAGAATCCACCGGTCAAGTACAGATTCAAGAAAGGCCAGTCCGGCAATGCAAGGGGACGGCCTCCGAAGGTCAAGAACGCGAGCACCTTGCTGGCCATGGAGCTGGATAAGCTCATAGTCGTTCGTGAAAACGGTCGAGAAACCAAGATCACGAAACGTGAAGCTCTTGTCATCAGTTTGGTGAATGATGCGATCGCAGGAAAAAATCAGGCTCGTGCACTGCTAGTGAAAATCATTGATGTATCGACGCCAGTAGATCCGTTTGTAAGGACAGCCGAGGACGACGCCGCGTTCCGAGCCTTCATAGGACAATTCGCCAAACCGATAGAACCAGAATTCTTGGAACCAGAACTCCAACACAGGGAGGAAGTCGATGGCGATGGACATGACCGAGCTGATTAAGGAACTTTATCGTTCGCACTTTCCATCGTTCACAGAGTTCGTGTATCGCGAGCTCCACAATGCCCAATGGCTGGCCAATTGGCACATCGACGTCATGGCTGACGAACTTGCCGGCATTGCTAAAGGTGAGCACGGGCGCCTCATTCTCAATGCACCACCACGTTCGCTGAAATCGTTTTGCGGTTCGATTGCGTTGCCAGCATTCCTGTTAGGCAACGATCCGAAAAAACAAATTCTCATCGTATTGGGTAACCCAGGCCTTGGGATTGAGCTCCTCGCAAAGCTGCGACGGCTTATGTCATCGTCGCGCTATCGAGGCATCTTCCCGCATGTTCGCTTCGATCAGACCGCCTCGGGCATTGCGCTGCCACAAGGCGGTGCTATTCGCTTTGCCACCATCGGGCATCAATTTAGCGGCCGCGGCGCCGATCTCATCATCGTCGATGACCCGCTGTCGCCCAGCCACGCCAAGAATGAAAAACGCCGCGCTTCCGTCAATAAATTCTATAACTCTGATGTCGCTACCCGCCTGAACAGCAAAGGTGGCGCGATATTGGTCATCATGCAGCGCGTCCACCCGAAAGACTTGACCGGGCACATTCTCGCCAATCATCCGGACTTTAAGCAGCTGGTCCTCTCGGCCATTGCTCGCGCGGATGAGACATGGAAGCTCTCGAACGGAAAGGTCATCCGCCGGGCGAAGTTCCAAGCGCTACATCCGGAACGAGAAAGCTGGCAGCAGCTTCTGGATACGTTGCGCCAGATCGGCAGCTTTCAATTTTGCGGGCAGTACCTTCAAGGCGGAGCCTATTTCACGGAGCGTGAATCTGAACGCAATTTTTTTTGGGAGGTGCGGGGTTCGGGACCAGGATCGCAACCATACGAAGGAATCTGCGGAATGATCATAATAAGATATGTAGATTGCATTGTTCACAGGATATTCGGAGTCGCCTACGATGGTCCGAAAATGTCGAGGGCGATGCCGGAGCAAAGCGAAGAAGATGAAGACTACGGAATAGAGTATCAGGCCGCTCTGTCAAAATCACATCTAATACCATTGCCAGAAAAATTTCGATTTCCCGAAAGGAAATACCCGGAATATTTCATTCTAAATATGCCGGCACTGGCTTAATTGCGACACACTTCGATCTGTCACGTCCGTCTTGAATGATCTAAGCGATCACGGGTTGGTTTGTACTCAAAATTATGCGCGTCGACGGTAGGTACGGATCGCAGCGCCAAATCCGTTGCGCGTTGACGTAAGCCATATCGACAGTGTGCCAATATGCACGGCGAGTTCCGCCAACAAGGAAGACCACCTCCCACAGAGGCGGGTGCTGTTGGTTTGCGCAAGCTCGGAGAAACTCCGTCGGATTGTCGGAAGCGGCGGTTGGGGAAGCTGGACATACGCGTCTCAACAACCGCCTTTGCCTACCATTTACCTGCATGTTCCCGAGTTCGTTCGTGTTTCGATGGTCGGTTCTGAGGCGCATCGACAGGCGTCTGCGTCGTCTAATGTGTCCAACGATACTGCCATCGCGAGAATACCTCGCAGTAACATCCTTAAAAATTAAGCATGTCATAACAGATATCTCAAAGAGTGACGCTGTGTTTAGTTGACTGCTGATCCGCGTCGAGCGTTAATCGATAAGTAAAACAGAAAACTCGCAGATAACTTCCGACAGGTAAGAGGTGTCTCGATGAAAGAGCGTACTAGTGTCGTAATGGCATCGGAGTTCCGCGCGCAAATTTCTCACCTGAAGGAAATTTGTGGAGAGGACGACAGTGATCTTCTTGAGGGAATGATCGAGGGAGAAACGGATGTCGATCGCTTTATCGGCAAGATGGTTGAAATCATCCAGATCGACCAGGCGGACTGCGAGGGGCTAAAAAGTTACCAAAGGAAACTAGCAGATCGAAGAAAACGCCTGGAGGACAGGGTATCTCGACTGCGAATGCTGTTGGCTAGCGTTGTTACCGAACTGCCGGGGAGGGTCTATCGACACCCACTGGCGCATGTCCGCGCATTTGACGTTGATCCTCGGGTCATCGTCACGGATGAAAGCGCCATTCCATCGGCGTACTGGGTCCCTCAGGATCCAAAGCTCAATGAAGCGGCGATGCGAAAACATCTCCTTGAACGTCAGACGCTCATTGATCTGCTGAAGGAATGCCGCTCGGAGGACGAAAGGCGGGCACAACGAAAAGCGATCGATCGAGAGTTTCCCGACATCGCTGGCGCTTCGCTGGGGAATGGTGAAGTTTCGGTTCGAATTCGAGGGGCATGAACAATGAACATGCCTTCTCGGCCGGATCTGTTTCCGCCAACAACATTAAGCTTTCAAAAATACGATCTTACCCCTGCGCAGCTGGATCTTGTCTGGGACATGAATCGCGGGTTGAGCCGGCGTGAGTTCGATCAGTTCATCGAAACAAGCCGGGCATTGGGTCTCAATCCCTTCAGGCGGCAGATTTGTGCCTTTGTCCTGAATGAGCAGAGCTCGAAAAAGCGTCAGTTTGTCATCGTCACGACGATTGCCGGGTTGCGAGCCATCGCTGATAGGACTGGGACATATCGACCGGATTCGAGAGCGGCGCGAATGACGTTCAGCGAGGAAGCAAAGAACCCTCGCTCCAACCCGCACGGGATTGTGGATTGTATCGTCACGCCGTTTCGGTATACGAAGGGGCGATGGCATCGCATTATGGGCCAGGTTTGGTGGGATGAAATCGCACCTATCCGCCATCGCGATGACGGCGAGACTTACCTTGATACCCGCACACCTTGGCCGGCTCGCCCGCGCGGGCAGATCATCAAATGCGCGGAAGCAGCAGCTCTCAGGGCAGGTTGGCCCGATGATCTGGCAAACGTCTACTCCGAAGACGAATTGGATCGCGCCAGGGTTTCAGATTTGACTCCTTCGGAGGTCGCGGACGAAGCCAAAAAGTCGCGTTTGCTGGAACGCATGCAACCGCGCGGCACCATCCTGATCGATATGTGGGACGGCGACGGTCTATCCGCTGTTCCCATCAGCGCCTTCCACGACCGGGTTAGTGAATTTATTCGATCCTACAACGACAAGAAACTGGGCGAATTGCTCACATGGCGGGACCAGCAGCGCATCGCGTTTCGACAATTTTTTGTCCACGACAAGAATGCTGGGCTGGATCTCAAACGCCAGTTCGAGGCCATCGAGACAGCGGCATCGAAGCAGCCGGTGGAGATGGCCAATGGCAACTAAGCTGCCGAACGCATCCCGCGATGAAGTTTTGCGCCCGCCTAAAGGCTGGCGAAAGTCAATCCCATTGGCCGTGAAACTCCAGGTGATCGTCAATCAACGAGGGAAGGCCCCGGACGGAACACCGCTTGATGCGATCTTTGTCGGGATCCATTTTGACCACCGGCCGCCGCTTCATGAGCGGGCCTATGATCCCGATCACGATGAAACCGTGCCGGCGGCCAACGATATCGCGTTCATTGTTGCATTACCGGTACCGGTCCACCGTGAAATGAGCGCGCAGGATGTTTCGCGCATGAGCAAAACAGAACGGCAGCGGATGCTAGAAGTGAATTTTCGAGAACGGCTGCAAAGAAGGATTCCAGGTCAAAAGCGCCTTTGCAAGGGAACAATCCCGAGTCGTCCTTTTCGAATAAAGGAAGAAATAGGTGCGGTATTAACCGGCGAGACAACAATCGACCAAGTTCGGTCGATATCTGAGCGTCCTACGCGGCATGGGTGAAGATACCATTGATGGCCGGGGCACCATCGGTCCTGACCAGACCACGCGCCACCAGGTCCTCGAGATGTGCAAGCACTGAAAGTCCGGCGGCGCCATGTAGCCGGGGATCGGTGTCGCGATAGATTGCCTTGACCATGTCGGGAATGGTCCGGTCGCCGGCTCTGACCCGCTCCAATATCGCACGCTCGCGCATCTTGCGATGCGTCTTCAACCCGCGCATGACAGCGCGCGGGTTGGTCACCGCCCCGCCATGCCCAGGCAGAAGCAGGCTGTCATCGCGCGCGATGAGCCTGTCCAGCGATGCCATGTAGTCGGCCATTGCCCCGTCCGGCGGCGCGACGATCGAGGTTGCCCAGCCCATGACGTGATCGGCTGAAAACAGGATGCCGGTGCCTTCCAGCGCGAATGCCGCATGGTTGGCGGTATGGCCGGGCGTCAGGACGGTCCGGATCGCCCAGCCGTCGCCGCTGACCAGCTCGCCGTCCGGCAAGGCGATGTCGGGAATGAAAGCGGTGTCGGCGCTGGCGTCGAGCGCATTGGTTTCGCCAATGTGCAAGGGCCTCGCCGGCCGGTGCGGTCCCTCCGCCAGCACTTGGGCGCCGGTGCGCTCCTTCAACCGGGCCGCCAGCGGAGAATGGTCGCGATGCGTGTGGCTGACGAAAATGTGGCTCACCGGCCGGCCCGCTATCACGTCGAGCAAGTTCTGAAGATGCGCTTCGTCATCGGGCCCCGGATCGATCACCGCCAGCGTATCGTGGCCCACGACGTAGCTGTTGGTGCCGTGGAAAGTGAAGGGACTGGGATTAGGGGCCGTGACGCGTTGCACGTCGGGGGCCACCCTTACACCTCGGCCGTAAGCAGGGTCGAAGCTGATATCGAATTTGAGAGCCATGTCGGCGCTTTGTTCCCGGAACGGCAAAACAGATTGCCGCATAGCACGCAAGCCAATATAGGAAAATGCAAGACCGCGATTTCTGGTTCGCGGCAAGATTGGATTGGGGAAGACCATGACAACCGCAACGACGACACGCCCGCTTGTTTTCCTGGCCTTGCCGCAGGAAGGTGCCTCGCGACTGGCAACGCAGTTTTTGCTGGCGATCGCCGGGACGCTGCTCTTGACGCTTTCGGCCAAGACCAAGGTGATGCTTGGGCCTGTCGACCTCTCGATGCAGACGCTTGCCGTCCTGCTGATCGCCGCCGCCTTCGGCATGCGGCTCGGCGTCGCCACCCTGCTGCTCTACATTGCGGAAGGTGCCATGGGCTTCCCGGTCTTCCAGGGCACGCCGGAAAAAGGCTTCGGCATTGCCTACATGCTCGGCTCGACCGGCGGCTATCTCGCCGGCTTCGTGGTCACGGCGGCGATCGTCGGCTGGGCCGCCGACCGCGGCTGGGACCGTCATCCAATCAAGCTTTTCAACGCCATGCTCGTTGCCGAAGTAGTAATGATGGCGATGGGTTTCGCCTGGCTGGCGCTGCTCATTGGTCCCGAAAAGTCCTGGCAGTTCGGCGTGGTGCCATTCATCGTCGGCGACCTCATCAAGGTTTCGCTCGCAGCCAGCCTCGTGCCGGCCGTCTGGTCGCTGCTGAAGCGCTCGTGATTTTGAGAGCATCGGACCCGAATCACTCCGGGGACGGAGCTTGGCCTGCGATGAACTCGGGCCTGTTCCCCAGTCATGTCACGGACGGGCGCTTCTGATGAAGGTACTGGTCACCGGCGCTGCCGGCTTCATAGGCTATCATGTCGCCAGGCGGCTCCTGGAGCGCGGTGACGAGGTTGTCGGCATCGACAGCATCAACGATTACTACGACCCGCAAATCAAGCAGGCGCGGCTGCGGCTCCTGGACGAGGCGAGCCGCAAGACCAATGCCGGCTATCATTTCATCCATGGCGATCTCGCCGACAGGGGCGTGGTCGACGGCTGCTTTGCCGACCATGCCTTCGACCGGGTGATCCATCTCGCCGCCCAGGCCGGCGTGCGCTACAGCCTGGAAAACCCGCGTGCCTATGTCGAGAGCAACATCATCGCCTACACCAACATGCTCGAGGCCTGCCGCGGCAGCCGTGTCGGGCACCTGACCTATGCCAGCACCTCGAGCGTCTACGGCGCCAACACCGACATGCCGTTTTCCGAGCATCGTCCGGCCGACCATCCACTGCAGTTCTACGCCGCCACCAAGCGTGCCAACGAACTGATGGCGCACAGCTACAGCCACCTGTTCGGCCTGCCGACCACGGGGCTGCGCTTCTTCACCGTGTACGGCCCCTGGGGACGCCCTGACATGGCGCTGTTCCTGTTCACCAGGAGCATCCTGGCCGGTGAGCCGATCAAGCTGTTCAACAACGGCAACCACACGCGCGACTTCACCTATGTCGAGGACATCGCCGAGGGCGTGATCCGTGCCAGCGACAGCCCCGCCGCGGCCAACCCGGCCTGGGATTCCGGCCGTCCGGATCCGGCGACCAGCAGCGCGCCCTGGCGCATCTTCAACATCGGCAACAACAACCCGGTGAAGCTGACCGCCTATGTCGAGGCGCTGGAAAACGCGCTCGGCCGCAAGGCGGTGATCGAGCTGCTGCCGCTGCAGGCCGGCGACGTGCCCGACACTTTCGCCGACACTTCGGCGCTGCAGGCGGCGGTCGGCTATCGCCCCCGCACCTCCGTCACCGAGGGGGTAGGGCGGTTCGTCGAGTGGTACCAGGATTATTTTGGGCGGCGTTGAACGAGCCCTTGACCACGCAGAGGCCGGCTCTCAGTCGAAAAGGAACAGGAACAAAAATATGTGCTAGTCTCCGCAGTCATTAGACGGTGGGGATTGCCAATTGGAAACGGACAAGCTGTTCGCGGGCTCGATTCCGGAAAACTACGACCGCTACATGGTGCCTTTGATATTCGAGCCGTTCGCCGTAGATATCGCGCAACGAGCCGCCGCTCTATCGCCCGGAGCGGTCCTGGAAATCGCCGCGGGCACCGGCGTCGTCACCCGCGCATTGGCGCCAAGATTGTCTCTGGACGCAAGCTATGTTGTGACCGACCTGAACCAGCCGATGCTCGACTACGCTGCCTCGCGACAAACTCCCGATAGCCGCATTGAATGGCGCCAGGCGGATGCGATGGCGCTGCCGTTCGAGGATGCCACCTTCGACCTCGTGTGTTGTCAGTTCGGTGCGATGTTCTTTCCAAACCGCACCTCCGCCTACGAAGAAGCCAGGCGGGTGCTGAAACCGGGAGGACGGTTGTTGTTCAACGTATGGGATCGCATCGAGGAGAATGTGTTCGCGGATGACGTGACCAATGCGCTGGCGCGGATTTTTCCCGATGATCCCCCGCGCTTTCTGGCACGCACGCCGCACGGCTACCACGATAAGGTGCTGATCCGTCGCGATCTGGAGTCAGCGGGTTTTTCCGATGTCGCGATCGAGACGAGAGCCGAACAAAGCCGCGCATCTTCGCCGCGCCTTCCGGCCGTCGCTTATTGTCAGGGCACCATTCTTCGCAACGAAATCGAGGCCAGGGAGGCTGGAAGGCTGGACGCGGCAACCGATTACGCGGCATCCGCCATTGCCGACAGGCATGGCAGTGGCGAAGTTGCCTCTAAAATTCAGGCACATGTAATCATGGCTGTGGGCTAAATGCTGGAACGCCTACGCAAATGGCCGCTGCCGGTCCTCGACAAGGCCGAAAGTGCGATCAGTGGTCATGGCCTCCGCCTTCCCAAGATGGGATCAGGCGGGTTCGGCCGAAGTGGAGGGCGCTGTCGATGGCTGGTATCCAACGTGGCCAATGCGTTTGTTGTGTGCCGCATTGACAAGGCAATGCATGAAACCTAAGCACAGGCACTCAGGGCCGGGGGGCTTTGGCATGTCGAGGAGAGCTTCTTGAAAGGAATTATCCTTGCTGGGGGCAGTGGAACGCGTCTCTATCCACTAACATTAGCAGTCTCTAAGCAAATTCTTCCCATCTACGACAAGCCGATGATCTATTATCCGCTGAGCGTTTTGATGCTCGCGGGAATAAGAGAGATCCTGGTCATTTCGACGCCGCGTGATCTACCGGCTTTCCGTGACTTGCTCGGCGACGGGTCGGACTTCGGGCTGACGCTGTCTTACGCCGGGCAACCTCAGCCCAATGGTCTCGCGGAAGCCTTCATCATCGGCCGCGATTTCATCGGCAAGGACAGCGTGTCGATGATCCTGGGCGACAACATCTATTTTGGCGACGGGCTGTCGCAGCTTTGCCGCGCGGCGGCATCGCGCCAGACAGGCGCTTCGGTGTTCGCCTACCATGTCGAGGATCCCGAACGCTATGGCGTGGTGTCCTTCGACAAGGCGACCGGGACCGCGCTGACGATCGAGGAAAAGCCACAAAGCCCCAAGTCCAACTGGGCCGTCACGGGTCTCTATTTCTACGACAATGACGTCGTCGACATCGCTCCGACCATCCGCCCTTCGACCCGGGGCGAGATCGAGATCACAGCGGTCAACAATGTCTATCTCGAGCGCGGGCAGCTCCATGTTCACCGGCTGGGACGCGGCTATGCCTGGCTCGACACCGGCACGCATGACAGCCTACATGAAGCCTCTTCCTTCGTGCGCACGATCGAACACCGCCAGGGCATCAAGGTCGCCTGTCCGGAGGAAATCGCCTTCGAACAAGGCTGGCTGAGCGCTGACGAGGTGTTGCAGCGTGCAGTTCGCCTGGGAAAGAACGAATACGCCGCCTATCTGCGCCGGCGTGTCGTCGATCTTTCGGAGGGCTAGATGCTGGAGGTGAGATCCCTTGGCATCGACGGGGTGCTGGAAATCGTTCCCAAACGCCATGGCGACGCGCGCGGTTTCTTCATGGAAACCTACAATGCCAAGCGCTTTTCGCAGACCGGCATCGACCTGGTTTTCGTGCAGGACAACCACTCCTATTCCGCCGCCGCGGGCGTGCTGCGCGGGCTCCACTACCAGCTAGCGCCGCGTGCCCAGGACAAGCTGCTGCGGGTGATCCGCGGCAGCATTCTCGATGTCGCGGTCGACATCCGCCGCCCCTCGAAAACCTTCGGAAAATGGGTCGCTCTCGAGGTGTCAGCGCAAAAAGGCAACCAGATCCTGGTGCCGAAGGGCTTCGCGCACGGCTTCGTCACGCTCGTGCCCGACACCGAGGTGCTGTACAAGGTGACCGACACCTATTCGCCCGAGCATGACCGGTCGATCCGTTTTGACGATCCTGCCATCGGCATCGAATGGCCGTCGCTGGCCGGCGGCTTCCAGCTTTCGGACAAGGATCTCAAGGCGCCGCTGCTCGACGTCGCCGAGGTATTCGCCTGATGGGTATTTGCGTGAGGACTGCAGTATGAATTTTCTGGTGACGGGCGGTGCCGGCTTCATCGGCTCGGCGGTATGCAGGCATTTGTGCGCCAACCCGGCCTACCGGGTGACCAATCTCGACAAGCTGACCTATGCGGGCAATCTGGCCTCGCTGCGGCCGATCGAGAACGCCCATAATTACAGCTTCGCCGAGGCCGACATCTGTGACGAGAGGGCGGTGCTCGACCTTCTGCGCCGGCACGATATCGACATCGTCATGAACCTGGCCGCCGAGAGCCATGTCGACCGCTCGATCGACGGACCGGGCGCCTTCATCGAGACCAACATCGTCGGCACCTACAAGATCCTCAACGCTGCGCTGGAATACTGGCGTGGCCTGTCCGACGACAGGAAAAGCCGCTTCCGCTTCCATCACGTCTCCACCGACGAGGTGTTCGGCGACCTGCCTTTCGACGGCGGCATGTTCGTCGAGGAGACGCCCTACGCGCCGTCCTCGCCCTATTCCGCCTCGAAGGCGGCCTCGGACCATCTGGTGCGCGCCTGGCACGAGACCTACGGGCTGCCGGTCGTGCTTTCCAACTGTTCGAACAATTACGGCCCCTATCATTTTCCCGAGAAGCTGATCCCGCTCGTCATCCTCAACGCGCTCGACGAAAAGCCGCTGCCGGTCTATGGCGCCGGCGCCAATGTGCGCGACTGGCTGTTCGTCGAGGATCACGCGCGTGCCCTGGAGCTAGTCGCCACGAAAGGGCAACCGGGCGAGAGCTACAATGTCGGCGGCAATTCGGAACGCACCAATCTTGCCGTCGTCGAGACTATCTGCGACCTGCTCGACACCAGGCGTCCGCGCGCCGGCGGCAGGCGCTATCGCGAGCTGATCTCCTTCGTCACCGACCGTCCCGGCCACGACCGCCGCTACGCCATCGACGCTACCAAGATAAGCCGCGACCTCGGCTGGACGCCCAGGGAGAATTTCGACAGCGGCCTTGCCAGGACCGTGGACTGGTTCCTCGACAACGAATGGTGGTGGGGACCGATCCGCGAACAGCGCTATGCCGGCGAAAGACTGGGCGAAGCCCGCAAGGTGGGCGCGTGAGGCTCCTCGTCACCGGACGCGACGGCCAGGTCGCTGCGAGCCTGCTCGCGGCCGGCCAGGCGCGCGCGGGCGTGGAGGTCGTCGCCATCGGCCGCCCGGAGCTTGACCTGGCACGGCCCGACACCATCATCGAGGTCATCGCGGCGGCCAAGCCCGATATCGTCGTATCCGCTGCCGCCTATACCGCCGTCGACCAGGCCGAGGAGGAGCCCGATCTGGCCTTTGCGGTGAACGCGACCGGTGCCGGCAAGGTGGCGGAGGCCGCGGCGCGGCTGGGCGTGCCGGTCATCCATCTTTCGACCGACTATGTCTTCGACGGAACCAAGGCCGATGCCTATATCGAAACCGACCCGACGGCGCCACGCAACACCTACGGGGCCTCCAAGCTTGCCGGCGAGCAGGCGGCGGCCGCCGCCAATCCGCGTCATCTGATCCTGCGCACCGCATGGGCATACAGCCCGTTCGGCCGGAATTTCGTCAAGACGATGCTGAAGCTTGCCGTCGACAGGGACGAGATCGCCGTAGTGGCTGACCAGTGGGGAAATCCCACTTCAGCGCTTGATATTGCTGACGCAATCTTGCATGCGGCAGCGATGCTGCATCCCAGAACGGGCTTCTCGTCTTTCGGTGTGTACCATTTGGTGGGAACAGGCGAGACCAATTGGAGTGGTTTTGCCCGTCATATCCTGGACACAAGCCTGAAGGTTGGTGGCCCTTGGGCGCGGATACGGGACATTGCTACAGTAGACTATCCGACCAAGGCGCGCCGCCCTGCCAATTCAAGGTTGTCCACGGCGAAGTTCACCGCGACC
This sequence comes from Mesorhizobium sp. B2-5-7, assembly GCF_006440875.1. Lineage (NCBI taxonomy): Bacteria > Pseudomonadati > Pseudomonadota > Alphaproteobacteria > Hyphomicrobiales > Phyllobacteriaceae > Mesorhizobium > Mesorhizobium sp. B2-5-7. The sequence goes on from NZ_VFUO01000008.1 coordinate 23,794, forward strand.
TGTGGTTGGACGGCGCCCGAATGGCAGCAATCGACAAAAGAAATCGTGTCTCGTCTCCTGAACGGTCAGACGGGGCACGCCAGCAACGTGTGAACCGCCAGCGTCACGGAGAGTCTTCATGAGCGTCCAATTATTCGTACCGAGTTTCCGCATCGAAGAATGTCTTGCGGAAATCCGTGAGTGCCTGGAAAAAGGGTGGACGGGGCTAGGCTTCAAGACAGCCGAATTTGAGACGGCCTGGAAGAACTATACGGGTCTCTCGCACGCCCATTTTCTGAATTCCAATACGGTTGGACTTCATCTCGCTTTCCAGTTGTTCAAGTCCAAATATGAATGGGATGATGACAGTGAAGTCATCACTACGCCGTTGACATTCGTGTCGACAAATCATGCCATTCTGTATGCTGGCCTCAAGCCGGTATTCGCCGATGTTGACGAGTCTCTCTGCCTTGATCCGCAAAGTGTACTCGAGCGGATCACCGACAAAACAAAAGCGCTGATATTCGTCGGCATGGGAGGTAACGTTGGCCAATATCGGAAGGTATTGGAGATTTGCCGCGCGCGCGACATCAAGCTGGTGCTCGACGCTGCTCACATGTCAGGCACCCGCGTCGACGGCAGGCACATTGGAGGTGACGCCGATGTATCGGTGTTCAGTTTCCAGGCAGTCAAAAATCTTCCAACCGCCGATTCCGGAATGATTTGCTTCAAGGAAGCGGAGGACGATGAGCGCGTCCGCAAACTCACCTGGTTGGGCATCAACAAGGATACCTATGCCCGCACCGCCTCCCAGGGGGCTTACAAATGGATGTATGACGTCGAGGAGGTCGGGCATAAGTATCACGGCAACTCGATCATGGCGGCGATTGCCATTGTCCAGTTGAAATATCTCGATATCGACAATTCCTTTCGGCGCCAGCTCGCCACCTGGTACCGGCAGCATCTGGATGGGCACAACCATGTCAGCGTCGTGCCGACGGCGCGAGGCTGTGAGTCAGCCCAGCACCTTCTACAGATACGGGTCCACAACCGCGACAATCTGATGCTTGCCCTCAATGAGCACGGCATCTATCCCGGAGTTCACTATCGCGACAATACGGATTATCGGATGTACGCCTTTGCGGCAGGCACGTGTCCGAGGGCGTCGGCGGCAAGCAAAGAGATCATCTCGCTGCCGCTACATCTTCGCATGAGCAAAGCGGACGTGGATCTGGTTTCGGAACTGGTTCTCAGATACGCCCAATGAAACCGCAGATCGCCCCTTTTGGAGACGGCACCATTGTCATGAGGCTCGTAGAGGAGCGGGATCTCAAGACAATCCTCGACTGGCGCAACCGAGACGACGCACGTGTCTGGTTCAAGACATCGGACCGGCTCGCGTTTGACCAGCATCTGGCGTGGTACAAGAGCTACTTCGAAAGGGACGATGACCTCTTCTTCCTGGTCGAAGCTGGCGGACAGCCTGTCGGCCAGTGTGCCATTTACAACATTAATCAGAACGCCGGTAGCGCCGAAGTCGGCAGATTTTTGGTCGCCCCGGAGATGGCCGGCAAGGGCTACATCAGTCGCTCGTGTGCGCAGATCGTCCGCTTCGGCACGCAATTTCTGAAACTCCCCTATCTCTTCCTTGAAGTCATGGAGCAAAACACCAGGGCCATTCGCCTTTACACCAGTAAGGGGTTTGTTGAAGAGACCCGCTCTAGCGGCTTGATCCGCATGGGCTTTGACCGGGATAGAGCGTCATGACCCCGAGGTGCAACTTAGCGCCGATGTGTCTGTCGCTTAACCAAGCCGTCTTGTGAGTTCTGCATTGGCTCGTATCTTGATGATTATAGAGGCCAGAATCGCCACCACCTATTTGGTTGAGCAACTTATGGAGGCGTGCCGAGAGTACGGCGTGGACCACAAAACTAAATTCTTGAACGAACTTCAGGTCCACGATATTACGCCGGGCGTCATTCCTATGTTTGTACGGTGTGCGGACCCGCATGTTCTGTTGTGGGCTCAATTACTAGTCGATGCCAATAGGCCATATATATACTATATTGATGATAATTTCTGGCGAATTATCGGAGATAATCCTCTGGCAGCCTATTATCAGCACCCGATGGTACGAAGGTCGCTTGAGTTTGCTGTCTCCCACGCCGAAACCGTCATTGTGAACTCGCTCGAATTGGCGAAATTCATATCAAATTTCAATACCCGCGTGACAGTGCTCCCAGCGTCCTTCGATTTTTCACTTATTGAGAGCGTGTCTCCGTCTTCGACCGATGAAATCCGTATCGGCTTTGCGGGAAGTCCGTCACGTGTCGATGATCTGAACTTGGTGTCACCCCTCATTCGTCCGATCCTGGAGAGATTCCCAGAGACGGTATTCGAGTTTGCAGGTGTTCTTCCAACGGGAGTTCAAACTGGAGCAAGAGTTCGCTTCTTCCCGCATATCAATGACTACAATGCCTATATAAAATTCCAAGCTTCGAGAAGTTGGGCGATAGGGTTGGCGCCGCTGCTCGACCACGAGGCAAACCGCGGCAAGACGGACAACAAATATCGCGAATATGGCGCGTTTCGTATCGCTGGAATTTATTCAAATATTACTCCATACAATAATGTTGTAAGAAACCTAGAAACCGGAATTATTGTCGACGATGACGTAGGGTCTTGGATAAAAGCAATATCATCGTTGATTGAATCGCCAAAAAAAAGGATAGAAATAAGAAATAATGCTTTCGAAGATGTTAAATGTAGATATGATATTAGGGTAGTATCGTATCAGTGGGCAAACCTATTTTTGGAATTTAGTAAATCTAATGATTGGAAAATAGAAGATTTTAATAGCAGACGTATCGAGTGGAAACTTTTCTGCCGAAAAGTGCAAAGACGTCTGGTTCATCTTGAGATAACTTACGAGGAGGGTGGAGTGAGGCTTGTATTTAGACGTATCTTAAAAAGAATACTCATGAGAACAGGGTAGTTGTCTTTTGGTGCTCGCCTCGCTCTTGACAGACGACGTAGCTGCATAAATGTGTAGCCGGTCTGATGGGCTGGACGTGAACTCGTCGTTTGCGTCGCAAAGTTTCTCGCCAAGCGGAGGCCGAAGAGCGCTGCCGCTTGGCCTTGCAATTGCCCGCTACGGCGGTGACTCAAATGACCTGACAACCCGGTGCGCCTCATGAAGCATAGCTATTCAAGTGTAGACAAGAGCAGGCTGCTTCGAGATGCCATGCGTTCCCTTCTGCTGCATCGCGTCTGGTTTTTCATCGGCATGCAAGATGTCAAGCGGCGCTACCGCCGATCCTTTATTGGCCCGCTATGGATCCTTCTCAACTTAGGCATGTACGTCGGCGCCATAGGTTTCGTCTACGGGGTTATGTTTGGGCAGGACCTGAGGTCTTTCCTTCCATATCTGATGCTGGGTTTTGTTGTCTGGGGCTTGATTTCCGCGTCTGTGGTTGATGCTGGTACCGTTTTCATCAACGCCGAAGGTTATATAAAGCAGTTTTCATACCCTAAGCAGATATATATATTAAGGGCACTCGTTAGCACCAGCATGAATTTCGCAATGGGTTTGCTGGCGTTGGCGTCGGTACAATTGGCGCTCGGTACTTTAGACATTTATGGATGGATTTTGTCTATTCCTGGCATAGCAATGTTGTATCTAGCGTTACTTGGACAAACGACTGTTTTTTCCTACCTAGGGGTTGTGTTTCGTGACCTAACGCATGCATTAGTTGGTGTTCTGCAGATCGTATTTTATTTAACTCCAATCGTTTTCCCGGTTAGTGTGCTCAACGCGCATGGCCTAGAGTTAATCTATTTGGCTAATCCTTTATATCATCTGATAGAAATTGTTCGGTATCCAATTTTAAACGGTAGCCTCGCGCCAACCTATACGTATGAATTTGCAGGCGGCTATATTTTGGTCCTCTATTGCATTGCGTGGTACGTGGCGTCGCGATTGGACAAAAAAGTGGTGTTTCTCCTTTGACCCAGAATTTCATACGGCTACAAAACGTCGGCGTGCGTTTTACCGGAGATATGAATAGCGATGGCCTGATGGGCTGGCTCACACGGAGGCGCAATGGGAAGATGGTTTCCGGCGCCTACGCTGTCGATGCTTTGAAGGGCGTGTCAACTGTCATCACGCAGGGAGAGCGCGTAGGACTCATCGGGCTCAATGGGGCTGGCAAGAGCACTCTTCTAAAGGTCATGGCGGGTATTTATATGCCCACCAGCGGGGTGGCGGAAACGGAGGGTCATATTTGCCCGATGTTTGAGTTCGCAACGGGTTTCGAGATGCATCAGAGCGGCCGCGACAATATCCGGATTCGCGGACTGTTGCTCGGCATGACGCCCGATGAGATCGAGACGAAGCTCCCGGAGATTGAGGATTTTACGGAGCTTGGCGAATTCCTATCCTACCCGGTTCGGACATATTCTGCAGGCATGTTTATTCGCCTGGCGTTCGCAGTTTCGACAAGCATAAATCCTGAAATATTGCTGATAGATGAAGTAATGGGTGCCGGAGACATTAGATTCGCAAACAAAGCAAAAAAGAGAATGTTTGAGTTTATGGAGCAAGGGAAGATTCTAGTATTTTCATCTCATAATTTTGATTTAATAAAGAGTTTTTGCTCTAGGACAATATGGCTTGACAGGGGCGGCGTTGTTATGGATGGCGGAACTGAAGAGGTGATCAACAGTTATGAAATGTCGCAGGGGTGATCAGTGACCGCAGCCAAGGAGCGATGCCTGGTGTCTACAACGAGGAGGCGGAGGTAATATGAAGTTCGGCGATTGTGGCCACGATCTCTCCATAAGGCGCAGTGACAAAGGACGATCTGTGCCGAAGGTGACAGTGATCCTTCCTACTTTCGCGCGTGCTCACGGTCCTTTGCAGCGTTCGATTGAGAGCGTCCTTTCGCAGAGTTACGGGGATTTCGAGCTGATCATAGTGGATGACGGCTCGCGCGATGGAACGGCAGATATATTAACCGAGTACCAGGTTGCCGATTCTCGGATCGCTATTCATTCATATAAGTACAACAGCGGGCTTCCGGCCATGCGCGTGAACCAAGCTGCGCTTCGCGGTCGCGGTCAATACATCGCTTATCAATTCGATGATGATCTTTGGACTGAGGATAGCTTAAAGGTGCGTATGGCATGGCTTGAGCGGCAATCCGTGCCCAGCGTTGTCTATGGGAGCTGCGACGCTTATCGGATCACAGATGAAGGCGAAATCTTTCAGCGCGTATTGGGCCAAGATTTCAACTACGGTCTACTCCTTCATAACAATTACATTGCAAACAACTCGGTAATACATCATGGGGCTCTTTTCGAGAGACATGGCATGTATGACCCTCATTTGGCAGCTAGACGATATTCAGATTACGACCTTTGGCTGCGTTTCGGAAGGACTGCTCCCTTCCAATGGGTGGATGCGACCTGTTCTATCGTTCGCGGCAACATGGAGAACTCGCTTGGACGGGATGTTCAGGCAAATTTCACCCGAACGTCGAAATATCTTCAGCTTGCCCGAGATAATCAGTTGAAGCCTTCCAACATTGATCAATACGACTTGATCGCGGCCGAGCATTGGGTCAATCGTTTTTCACAAGAAGAAATCAAATCATATTATAGAGATGAGGCACTACCTTTTGTCGCCAAGTTCAATGATTACTGCGCCGGGGAAGAGCTGAGCACAGTGGCGGCTGGTGCTATGGATCATCGTAAAATACTGGTATTGAAGCCAGATTACAGTACCTCTGTTGATGTCGCGATTAGGAATTTTGAAAAACTTGAGAATCAGAGGGGGTTTACCAGTACCTTTGTAAGAGAAAAGGATATTCCGTCTTTCGACGTGTCCGGCATCGACGTGGCAATTCTATATCGTACTATAGGTCCAGCAGAAAGCCTATTGGCTCAAAAACCTGCAGGAGTTCCTTGCGCCTATCTGATGGATGACAATATGCTCCACTTCTATGAAGTGGGGCCGGAACATTCTTCGATCGCGCCAGGCACGCCAGCATACCGCAGTATAGTTGCGCAGATATCGCGAGCTGATGCTGTGATTGGATACAGTGACGAGATTATCGAAGATTTTAGAAATTACAACAGTCATACAATCCGCCTTCAAACAAATATTCAGAACAGGTATGTAAGACGCCGAGATTATCGCCGAACAGGAAGAGTAAGAATTGCAATTTTTAGCAATAATTTTCGTAGGGTTATTATAAAGAAGATATGGCCAGGATTGCAGTATATAGCGTCTAAGTATAAGAACGAGGTTGAATTTCATTTCTGGGGCATCGATCCGAAAGATTTCTCTCCCCTAGAGTGCGATGTCTATTTTAAGCCCTTTACCCATTCCTACAGTAGCTATCTTGCGGATCTAACCAGCACATATTTCGATATTTCGCTCACGCCTCTTGAGGGCAAGACGCGCGCAGAGCAAAGTAAGAGTCCTGTCAAATTGTTGGAGTCCGTCGCTGCCGGCGCGGTTAGCGTGATGAGTGACGTTGCGCCCTATAGCCGGTTGCCAGATTCACTCGTTGTTAAAGTGAAAAATAATCCTAAGGAGTGGGCAGAATCGATTGAAGATATGTTGGAACTCAAGACAGAACAGCGCGAAGAGCTATTGGAAGGGGCGCGAGTATACGTAGAGGAGGTATTTACTACAGAGGCACAGTATTACGACTTTTTCGGCGCTCTTGGCGCAACGCAGCTTCATGCGCATTTGAAAGGCAAGGCAATTTTATTCGCTTTCCATGAAGCAGCCCTGGGAGGGGCAACGCTTCATTTGCTAAGACATGCTGCCTTGGTGTCCTCATTTGGGTTTAGGGTTGTGGGCTTAGTTCAGGAGAGCGACAGATATGGCCCGGAGCTTGCCCGTCTCTGGCGCGAAGCAACCAAGAATTCCCCGCTGTTGCAGGAGAGTTGGGAGCACGGGATGGACAGCTTCGACTGGTCCAAAGTAAGGCCACGGCGTCCGACAGATATGGATGCTGCCCAACGCATTGGAAGGACGGTAGTCGAGCACGATATAGGTCTTCTTCATTTTGCCACCTGGCAACCGCCTATGATGGCGCTTGGATTGGAGCTGGATGTTCCGGTGGTTGCCAGTGTTCATCAGTATTATGAGGGAGCTAATACGAGAGCTTTCGCACACGCAATTCATTGCTCTTCAACAACGCATGGAGAAAAGTGGAGAAAGGCGTCTGGGGTATCTGTACGCCGCATCGTCTGTCCCGTCGGCGACGCTTATTTCTCGCTCTTCTTGCCACGGAAGGGTCGGAACTTCGCCGTACAACGTTCACTTCAGATAGTTGTATCGGGGACGCTGCAGCCCCGCAAAAACCAGCTTGCTGCCATAAAGGCTGCGCTACTTCTTCACAAAGCTGGGTATGACGTCACAGTCCATGTGATTGGTTACGACGACCTTCACTCTGACTACGCGCAAGAATGCCGCGACTACGTAGCAAAACAACGCCTTGACGATCGTGTCATTTTCCACGGGTTCGTTTCCGACCCAGAGCGCTTTTACGCGTTCTGCGACGTTCTACTCATTTCCGCCTTGGATGAATCCATGCCGCAAACGATGCTTCAAGCCATGGCGTCTGGCGTCGCTGTGGTGTCGCCGAGTGTTGGTGGTGTGTCTGAGGTGATTAAACATCGCTACAACGGGCTGATAGCCAAGGATAACTCCCCCGAAGAACTGGCAAATGCCGTGAAGGAATTTTTGGGGTACTCAGTCGAGCGGCGAGCGGAGATGTTGCACGGTGCGCACCAGACGATAAGTATTCTAGGGCGGTCAAGCTATGTTCGTGCCGAGTTGATGGACCTTTACGGGAGCGCTTTCAGGGCGTGGGTATCCGAGAAGTCGATTGACCCGGTCAGCGACCTATCCATAGCTCGATCTAACATGCTCTCCGACCGAACCGAGCCCGTTGTAGCGTCCACAATAGCTAGGCTTCATTCGGAGGTAGAAGCTCAGCATTTCTCGCGACCGCTCAGGCTAGCGCGCGCTGTTAAGTGGCGATCAAGCAAGATGTGGGACGTTATATCGCCCGTTTTCAGTCCACTTGATTTGTTCAGCCGCCAGTACTTCGGCAGAGCAAGACGCGACGAACTGCGTCTGAGTGAGAATCTCTCGGATATCCCCTACAGGGAATATACCATCCATTTTGCGCTCTCGTCCCTGTCATCTGTCCACCTTGGCATTGAGCCGCTCGTCCGAGCGTCGGCAGGTCTTATTGGCATCGAGATCGTCTCAAGCGAAGGCCAGATATTGGCGTCCGCAACGCGCTCCGTTATTGATATTGAATCGGGCCTCCCTACAAAATTCTCGTTGGCCAATCCTGTGTATGATCTCCACGAGGGATGGTTGCTCAGAGTGTTCGTGCGTGGAACTGACGTGCCGGTCACCATTTATGAGGTGGTGCGGCCAGCGGTTCTCTATGGCGGGTTAAAGCGCTTTCCGTTCGCCAAGTTTGAGTAGCCGTCGTGCGTTAATGATGCCTGTGCATACTCGGCAACGGGACTGGAACGTACGCTTAGGTGCGAACGAGGACACTGCGGCGAATCGGCTAAATCGTTTAGAATTGTCAGGGAAAGCGCGTGACTATGTAAGCTAGTCCCCCGGAGCGAAGGTTCGTGGACTCAATTTTGGCCAGACTCGTCGGCCCCACGGTGTGAAGTGTCTTCCGAATAAAGCTGTCTGAATATCGTTGGTGTAAAAATTGAACGCCACCGATAATTTCGTAATTCTCTTCGATGTCTATACCCTCGCTGAGCCAAGTGGTAAAAACGCATGTTTTCCGTGTGACACGAAGCAATTCGGCTACGAATTTTTCTATCTGGGGGATGTGGCCAAGGACCTCAAAGCACAAGACTACGTCGAACTCTTGATCTTCAAAGGTTAGTTCATAGCCGTCTCCAAAATGAAAATTGCCTTGTGGAAAATTTCTTTTCGCGATCTCCAGCATTCTCCACGATGAGTCGACGCCAGTATAGTTGGTATCTTCCGGTAAACGTCCGGCGAGTTTCTCGTAAATGAGGCCGGTTCCGCAGCCAACTTCCAGGAGGGATGTTGCGAAAGGCGGCACAACATGGCGCACGACAATATCGACTAGCTCTTGGCGATGAGCATCTTCGGTCGGCGAATTCTGCCATATGGTCTGGATTTCATCCGCGATTCCAGCTACGTTCCAGTTGTCCCAATCTCGGCCCATGGATCTCCTTCCTCTGATTCAAGTGGTTGGTCGACGGTATCTGCACTAGGTGTCTACGGCAATTTGGAAATTTCCAGGCCTGTTTCCAACTACGCAGACGGGCGTCGTTGGATCCAGCTGCCCTGCTGCGACAAGCGAAGTTGTCTAACGCAGGAGTGCCCACTTTGGTGCGGATTTGAACGCCGAAGTAGTATTCACTCACTCGTTGCCAAAAATCTCTAGCTATGCCTCGCACCGCGCAGTATGCGATACAGGACGGCGGGGGCCGCGGATGGCATTTGGCAGAGACTGGTCGCGAATGATTCTCGTGCTCAGACACTTTGCTGGCGGTCATGCCGACAGCCTGGAGTTTAGTACTGCCTAATGAATACTTCCCTGGAAGCTGTGTTCGGGCTCAGGCCACAGATTCGGCGCGCCTTCATCATGGTCCAGGACGTGGTCATGGTCCTGGTCGCCGTGGCGCTCAGCCTTGTCCTGTCGCGGTCGGATCTTTCCTTTGGGGGGCTCTCCACGGAGGGCCTTGTCACCTGGGCCGGCATCGTGGTCATCAGCCATCTGCTGTTCAGATATTGCGGCCTCTACACCACGGTCTGGCGCTTCGCCTCGACGCCTGATTTCTTCAACATCCTGAAGAGCTGCGCGATCCTGACATTCGTCCTCTACGCCGTTTCGCTGGTCGTGCGTTCCTTCCAGCCTGTCGCGGGGCTCAACGAGCGCCAGTTCATCGTCTTCCTGCTCGTCTCCTTCACCATCATCTCGGCGCCCCGGCTGTTCTACCGCTTCCTGCGTGACGGCGCGAGCTGGGGTGTCCTCAGCGGCAAGGCCGACACGGCGCGCACCAAGCAGGCCCTGTTCGTCGGCCGGCTCGGCGAGGCCGACCTGATCATTCGTTTCACGCGCACGGCGCAACCTCCCGACCATACAATAGCGGGCATCATGGCCACCGAGCATGGCGCACCGCTCGGCACGCGCATCCAAGGGGTCCCGGTGGTGGCGACCCGGCCGCGCTTGATCGATGTCCTGGAGGATTATGCGAGCGGCACCAAAAGCCTCGATCTGCTGATCTTCGGCAGCGGCGCCGAGCATGAGATCGAGGAATATTCGGAGCTGGTCCGCGTCGCGCGTCACGCCGACATAGCGGTCGTGCAGTTCGCCGGCCTTTCGCAGCTGGGCCAGGAGGGAAAGCTCGTTCTCGATGCCGTCGAGATGGAAACGATCCTGCGCCGTCCGACTGTGCCATCCGACATCGAGCGCATTGGCGCCTTCGTAGGCGGCAAGCGCGTCCTCGTCACGGGAGGCGCCGGCTCCATCGGGCGAATGCTGGTCAAGCGGTCGCTGGAGCTTGGAGCCGAGGCCGTGCTGGTCGCCGACAATTCCGAATTCGGCATCTTCCAGTTGAGCCAGTATATCGACGAGAAGCATCATGATCGCCTCAAGGTCCGCATCGTCGATGTCGCGGACCGGCGCCAGATGACGCGCGTCGTCACGGAGTTCAAACCCGACATCATCTTCCATGCCGCGGCCTTGAAGCATGTCCCGCTGCTGGAGGAGAATTGGGAATCCGCCATCCAGACCAATGTCTTCGGCACGCTTGTCTGCGCCGAGGTCGCCGCCAAATGCGGCGTGGCGCAATTCGTCATGGTCTCGAGCGACAAGGCCGTCGATCCGACATCCGTGCTCGGCATGACCAAGCGGACCGCCGAACAGATCGTCAGCGCGCTGCACGGGACACCGGCCGGCGAACCGGGCGGCCGCCGCGCCGCCACCAAGTTCATCGCGGTGCGCTTCGGCAACGTCTTCGGCAGCAATGGCTCGGTGGCGACCATATTCCAGGCGCAGATCGAGGCCGGCGGGCCGGTCACCATTACCGACCGGCGCATGACGCGCTATTTCATGACCGTCGCCGAGGCCGTCGATCTCGTCATCATGTCGGCGGCCGATGCCGCCTCGCGGCCGTCCGGCCAGGACTACGCAGTCTACATGCTCGACATGGGCAAGCCCGTGCCGATCGTCGAAGTGGCCGAGACGATGATCCGGATGGCGGGAAAAAACCCCTATACGGATATTCCAATCCGCTTCACGGGCATCCGCCCGGGCGAAAAGCTCCACGAGACGCTGCACGGCGAGGACGAGGAACTGGTCGAGCTCAGCATTGCCAAGATCTTCGGCCTGAGCACCGATGTCGCACTGTGGTCGGATGTCCAGGCAGCACTTGCGGCGCTGCAGCAATCCATGAAGGCCCAGGACAAGGCAGCCTCGCTCACCATCCTGGCCGATCTCGACCGCGCGACGAAGACAAGGGCGAACGCGCGGCAGGGCGCGGTCCCGAAAACGGCCGGGCAGGCGAGCTAAAGCAATTCCAGGAAAAGTGCGCAGCGGTTTTTCCTCGCGCGGCAAGGCGTTTGACATCAGTGGGTAAGACAGATCTGCGCATTGCGGTCCTGATGGGCACGAAGGATGGCGCCGCCTTTATCGACGAGCAGGTGCAGTCGCTGCTCGCGCAGTCCCATCCTCTGATCGACCTTTGGATATCCGACGACGGCTCCGTCGATGGCACGGTTGCCGTCATCGACGCCTGGAAGCCCCGCTGGACAAAAGGTCGGATAAATCTGGTGGAGGGGCCGCGGCAAGGCTTTGCCGCCAATTTCCGGTCGATGATCCTGGACCCGAGCATCGACGCGGATTGTTACGCCTTCTGCGATCAGGACGATGTCTGGGAGCCCGACAGGCTTGAAATCGCCCTTGGCTGGATGCAGGCATTTGATGCTGACATTCCGCTGATGTTCTGCTCGCGAACCGCGACCATGACCGAAACCGGACGCCTGGTCGGCCATTCGCCGCTGTTTAGCCGTCCGCCGTCGTTCCGCAATGCGCTGGTGCAGAGTATCGCCGGCGGCAACACCATGCTGCTCAACCACGCGGCGCGCGATCTGTTGGCCAAGGCCTCCGCGCGCACCGGTTTCGTCAGTCACGATTGGTGGGCCTATCTGATCGTCACCGGTGCCGGCGGGGTCGTCCGCTACGATCCGCGGCCATTGGTACGCTACCGCCAGCATGCGGCAAATCTGGTCGGCGCCAATGCATCGTGGCAGGCGCGGATCTCCCGGCTGGGTCGCCTGTTCAAGGGCCAGTTCGCGGACTGGACCGATCTCAATCTTGCCGGCCTTGCCGTCAATCGCGATCTCCTTACGAAGGATGCGGTGGCGTGCCTCGACCTGTTCGCGAACGGTCGGCGAGGTTCCCTTTTCCAACGCCTGGGCGCCCTGCGCAAAAGCGGCGTCTATCGACAGACTTTCGCCGGCACCCTTGGGCTCTATCTCGCCTTTGTCCTGGGTCGTATCTGAAATCGCGGACCGCGCGCGCTTGGTTAGGAAGGCGACCTCATGCTACGCCGGCCGGATTGACGGGCATCGCTCGCGGTCATCGCGTAGAGCCTGGCAGGGAGCCCTATCGGCCACATGAAGACAGCCAAGAAAATCTTCGATCTCGCCGGTGCGGCTGTGCTGCTGGTGGCAACCTCTCCCATTCTATTGCTGGCCATTGTTGCCGTCCGAGTATCCTCCCCCGGTCCGGTGATTTTTTCACAAACGCGGATTGGCCGCGAAGGTGTGCTTTTTCGCTGCCACAAGTTGCGGACGATGTACCAGGGAACGCCATCCTTGCCCTCGCATGAAACCCCGGTGAGCGCCGTGACATCGGTTGGAAGGGGCTTGCGGAAATTCAAGCTCGACGAGTTGCCGCAGCTCTGGAATGTCCTGCGCGGCGAAATGAGCCTGGTCGGGCCGCGTCCTTGCCTGCCGACCCAGACGGAACTGATCGAATGCCGCAGCCGGCTGGGCGTTTTGCAGGCTTTGCCCGGGATGACAGGCTTGGCCCAGATCAGGGGCATCGACATGTCGAACCCGCAACTTCTGGCCGAAACCGATGCCACCTATCTCAGGAGCGCGTCGTTCTGGCTCGACCTTCGGATCCTGTTTGGAACACTTTATCGCGGCTGAGCAGCCCCGCTCCAGAAGCGGAAACCTGTCTTTGGGCCGGGATCAAACAGGACGTCGGGGGTTTCGGAGCCGCGCGATCTCGGTCAGACGCTCCAGCGTGTTGGTTTCCGGCGCCCAGCCTTCCGAGGCAAGCAGCGAAGGGTCGCATATCTGCGTCGCCGTCAGGCTGTCCCAGAACATCCGCTTGCCAAGCAGTGTGGCGACCGTCCGCATTGGTCCAGCTGGCACGGTCATCAGGCGCGTCGGCCTCCGCAAGCCGCGGCGAAAGGCACCGATGACGGCAGCGACGGACACCGGCGGCTCGTCGCTGGCGAGATAGATCGGACGAAGTGGCTCGGAATGGCAAAGCAGATGCCACACCGCCCGTGCCGCGGATTGCGATGACAGCAGCGAACGGTTCGCCGTCAATGCGCCCGTTGGCATCGGCAGAGCCGTATCGGCGAGCCGCATCAGCGTCGCCAGGTTTCCTTTCATGCCGATCCCGTAGACTGGAGGCAGCCGCAATATGGCCGCGTCGGCACGGCCATTCGAGGCATAGGCGCCCAACACGGCAATTTCTGCTTCGCGTTTCGAGCGCCCGTAGGCGTCTTGTGGATCGGGGATCGTGTTTTCGTCGATCGTTGCGCTGGCACGCGCGCCGATCACGGCCCGGATCGAGGAAAGATGAATGAACCGTCCGCTTGCCTGCGTGGCGGCGGCATGCGCCAGGCGTGCGCTCAATTGCGCATTGGCTGCCCGAAAATCAGCTTCGGCGGCATTGCCCTGATCATTGTTCAGACCCGCGCTATGGACGACATCCGTAACATCCCTGGTCAGCGCCAGGAAAGCCTCGGCAGGTGCATCGTACCCCGGCATCTGCATCGTGTCGGGCCCGGCATCAAGTCTCTCCGGCTGACGGGAGGCAAGGCGAAGTTCGACACCGGCCTCACGAAACCGATGGACCACCTGGCGGCCGATGAAACCCGTCGCGCCCGTAACCAGGACCTTCATTGTCTTGCCCGGACCGGCTATCGGGCGGCTGGCGGAGGCGCCAGGTCTGATGGAATGGCTTCCGTCACCAGTGGAACGGCTTGGCTTTTCGGTGGTGACATCGCCTGGGCTCCCACCCTTGGTGGAGGGGCCTGCCTTTCCACCAACGCGGCCTGGCGCCCGCAGGCAAGATATGTTCCCGACACCAGGAAGACCATAAAGACCGAGTCCAGAATGTCATGGCCGATCAGAATGCCCGTCATGCCGGCAGTCAGATAGGTGATCACGACGGCGACGATCATGGTGGCGCCGAACCGTTCGATCGGATCGGTGCTGTCGCGAAGGACCAGGGCTGCATTTCTGACGGCAGCCACAAAGATCGCCGCCAGCGTCACCGCACCCAGGATTCCCGCTTGCACCAAGGCGGTCAGGAAGCCGTTGTGGAAATGACTGAAACCTGCATCCATCCCGAACTGATCCTGAAAGCCCTGCTTGATCAAGAGCCGGGTGGCACCCACCCCATGTCCAAACAATGGCATCTCATGAAATGCCTTCAGGCCGATATCCCAAAGCGCGACACGTAGTCCCAAAGCAGTCGTGTGGTCACCATGGGCCGCCAGCGCATCCCAGTCGGAGTGCAGAAATGCGACGCGCCCCGCTATCGTCTGGAACCCGAAAAACGCGATAGCGACCGCAATCGCGGCCAGCAGCAAAAGCACGCGAACGGCATCTCTCCCTCTTAGCTTCTGCTGGTTGATCAACAGAACGGCGACACCGGCAATCAGCAGTGCCAGCCAGACGATGCGCGTACCGGAGTAGATGATGGCGATCGTTCCGCCGAGTGCGGCGCAGGCGAGGGCGATCCTGTATTTCTCTATACCCGATAGGGCAGCGGCCACGCAGATCACCACTGCAAGACAGAGGACCTCAGCAAAAACGATCGCATTCCCCGCCCCGCCCTCGGCGCGCATGCCAAGTCGATATTGCTGATAAACCGCCAGCAGCAGCGCTCCGAAACAAGCCGCCATGCTGGCCAGCACAATGATGCGGACGAGCGTTGTTTTTTGCGTAGTGCTCCAGGTCGAATAGGAAATGGGAAAAAACAGAAAGGTGATCAGCGGGACAAGATGCCGTGCGTCCTTGACGATCGCGTGGTTGACGATGGACGCCAGGACATTGCTTGCGCAATAGGCGTAGATCGCGATCGTTAGCGCCATCATCGCCCGGTCGACATTGAAGTGCCTTCTCTTCAAGACGATTAACAGGACGGACCATAGTCCGCCGCCATTGAACACGAAGCTGACCGCCGATCCCAGGACCGGGGGAGAAAAGAAGCAGAGAATGGAGAAGTAGACATTGATACGCGAAGGCGTGATTTGCTGTCTTATGAATGAAAGCCGGTTCAATTTTCGGACCCGCTATTCTCGAGAAAATTTATGCGGCACATCGTGTTCGGTGAAACCCAACATGCTCACCTCGAAATTGCCCATTGATAATGCATCTTGCCCTTTCTAAGCGTATAGCGGCTGGGCCGCTGTTTCGATAGTACGCCGTGATCGATTGCCGCTGAAACCCCCGGTCGGCACCGGTTAACCCTGCAGCATCCCCAGCGATCTCGCAGGCAATATTTTTCCAGCCTTTTCCCGGCTGGAAGCTCTCCAAGCAGAAATTTCCGGGTTTTGGCGCAATCGTGGAAAATTCATTCCCGAACGAATGGCTGTCGGGCTCGTCTTGCATTGTTCTGGGCCGCGACGATCTGCTAGAACGCCCGCACGAAACACTTGTCCAGAAGCGAAGCTTTGAAACGGGCGCAAAAGGCTCGATGATTTGACGCAGGATCTTCTGTTGCAAGGCATGAGAGAACGCTCACGGTTCATGATACCAGCGCTTACGCATCTGCAGCGGCTTGAAGCCGAGTCCATTCACATATTCCGCGAGGTCGCGGCAGCCTTCACCAAGCCGGTCATGCTCTATTCCGTCGGCAAGGATTCGTCGGTGCTGATGCATCTGGCGATGAAGGCGTTCTATCCGGCCAAGCCGCCATTCCCGTTTCTTCACGTCGACACCACCTGGAAATTTCGCGAGATGATCGCATTTCGCGATCAGATGGCGAAGAAGCTGGGTTTCGATCTTCTGGTTCATGTCAACGAAGATGGCGTGCGCGACAACATCAATCCGTTCGATCACGGCTCGAACACCCACACTCATGTGATGAAAACCGTGGCGCTGCGCCAGGCGCTCGACAAATACGGCTTCGACGCTGCCTTTGGCGGCGCCCGTCGCGACGAGGAAAAGTCGCGCGCCAAGGAGCGCATCTTCTCTTTCCGCAACGCCCAGCATGTGTGGGATCCGAAGAACCAGCGGCCCGAAATGTGGAAGATCTTCAACACACGTATCGCGCAGGGTGAATCGATCCGCGTCTTCCCGCTGTCGAACTGGACCGAGCTCGACATCTGGCAGTACATTCTGCAGGAAAACATCCCGATCGTGCCGCTCTATTTCGCCAAGCGGCGGCCGGTTGTCGAACGCGATGGCATGCTGATCCTCAAGGATGATGATCGCATGAAGCTACTGCCCGGCGAGGTCGTGGAGGACAGGTTGGTGCGATTCCGTACGCTCGGCTGCTATCCGCTGACCGGCGCCATCGAATCCGACGCCGACACACTTGAAGCCATCGTTGGCGAGATGCTGACGGCACGCACCTCCGAACGGCAGGGTCGGTTGATCGACCGCGATGAAGCCGGTTCGATGGAAAAGAAGAAGCGCGAGGGGTACTTCTGACCATGCGCCACATCAGGGCAAAGAGCCTCGCTCCAACGGACGGCGTCCGCGATTATCTGGCCGCGCAGGAGAAGAAGTCGCTGCTGCGCTTCCTGACCTGCGGTTCGGTGGATGATGGCAAGTCGACGTTGATCGGACGCCTGCTCTCCGACACCAAGCAGATTTTCGAGGACCAGCTCGCCGCGCTCGAACGCGATTCGCGCAAGCACGGCACGACGGGCGACGACGTCGACTTCGCGCTGTTGGTCGACGGCCTCGAGGCGGAGCGCGAGCAAGGCATTACCATCGACGTCGCCTACCGCTTCTTTGCCACGCCGAAGCGCAAGTTCATCGTCGCCGACACGCCCGGCCACGAGCAATATACCCGCAACATGGCGACAGGCGCTTCGACCGCCGACCTGGCGATCGTGCTGATCGATGCCCGGCAGGGGGTGCTGCGCCAGACGCGGCGCCATTCGATCATCGCCTCGCTGCTCGGCATCCGCCACATCGTGCTGGCGGTCAACAAGATAGATCTCGTCGGTTTTGACCAGGCGGTCTTCAACAGGATCGTCGAGGACTACCGGCAGTTCTCACGCGATCTCGGCTTCCAGACCATCGCGCCGATCCCGATGTCGGCCCGCTACGGCGACAATGTCAGCGGCCGCTCCGAAAACACGCATTGGTATTCCGGCCCGACATTGATCGAGCATCTCGAAACCGTCTCCGTCGACGCAGCCACGGCCGAGCTGCCGTTCCGCTTTCCGGTTCAGTACGTCAATCGCCCCAATCTCGATTTTCGCGGTTTTGCCGGCACCATCGCGTCCGGTATGATTGCGCAAGGCGACGAGGTCGTGGTCGCCAAGTCGGGCAAGTCCTCGCATGTCAAACGCATCGTCGCCTATGGCGGCGATCTCAAACAGGCGGTGGCCGGCCAGGCCATCACGCTCGTTCTCGACGACGAGGTCGAGGTTTCCAGGGGCAACATGCTGGTTTCGCCGTCCGCACGGCCGCAGGTCGCCGACCAGTTCGCCGCCAACATCGTCTGGTTCGACGAGCATGCGCTGTTGCCGGGCCGTTCCTATATCCTGCGCACCGAGACCGATCAGACCAGCGCCACCGTCACCGACTTGAAGTACCGCATCAATGTCAACGACTTTGCGCATGAGGCGGCCAAGTCGCTTGAAATGAATGAAGTCGGTATCTGCAACATTTCGACCCGGGCGCCGATTGCCTTCGATCCGTTTGGCGAGAACCGGACCACTGGCGCCTTTATCCTGATCGATCGCATCAGCAACGCCACGGTTGGCGCAGGCATGATCGTGCACTCGCTGCGCCGCGCCGAAAACATCCATTGGCAATCGCTTGATGTCGGCAAGCGCGTGCGTGCCGACATGAAGAACCAGCGGCCCGCCGTGTTCTGGTTCACGGGGCTTTCGGGCTCCGGCAAGTCGACCATCGCCAACCTGTTCGAGAAGAAGCTTTTCGCCACTGGGCGTCATACCTACATTCTCGATGGCGACAATGTCCGCCACGGTCTCAACCGCGACCTTGGATTCACCGATGCCGATCGCGTCGAGAACATTCGCCGCGTCGCCGAAGTTGCCAAGCTGATGGCCGACGCCGGGCTGATCGTCATTGTCTCCTTCATTTCCCCGTTCAGCGCCGAGCGGCGGATGGCCAGGGAATTGATGGCCGATGGCGAGTTCATCGAGGTGTTTGTCGATACGCCTTTCGAGGAATGCGCCAGGCGTGATCCGAAGGGCCTCTATGCCCGCGCGCTGAATGGCGAGATCAAGAATTTCACCGGTGTCGATTCGCCTTACGAAGCACCGGAGAAACCGGAGATCCATCTGAAGACGCTCGGCAGATCGGCTGAAGAGATGGTAGATGCCTTGGAACACTGGCTGAACGAGCGTGACATTGCCGAAGACCAATATGACAATGGCGGCGGCATCTGACGACACGTCGATGCTTGAAATCTTCGAGCGGCTGGCGCTAGCCGCCGGGCGCGAGGTGATGCGCGTATTCCACGCCGGCTGCGCGGTCGACCGCAAGTCGGACGCCTCGCCGGTCACCGAGGCGGACCGGGAGAGCGAGAAGATCATTCTTGCAGGCCTGCGCGCCGCATTCCCCGATATTCCCTGCGTGGCCGAGGAGGAAGCGGCGGCCGGCATCATGCCGGGCGAACTTGGCGAGACCTTCTTCCTCATTGATCCGCTTGATGGCACCAAGGAATTCGTCAACCGGCGCACCGACTTCACCGTCAATATCGCGCTTGTCCGCCATGGTGTGCCGGAAGTCGGCGTTGTCTTCGCACCCTGCAGCGGCCGGTTTTTTTCCGGCCGGCCGGGCAGGGCGGAAGCCCTCGAAGTCGATAAGGACTACCGGATCGTTTCCCGCCGGCCGATTTCGGTGAGAATGGCCGCGACGCCGCTGGCCGTGGTTGCCAGCCGCTCGCACAACACGCCGGAAACCGAAGCCTATATTCGCGACCTTGGTGCCGCCGAGATCGTCTCGGTCGGTTCGTCACTGAAATTCTGCCTCCTCGCCAATGCCGAGGCGGATGTTTATCCGCGGTTCGGTCGCACCATGGAATGGGACACCGCTGCGGGTGACGCGGTGCTGCGTGCCGCCGGCGGCACGACGCGGACGCTGGACGGCAAGCCCTTGACCTATGGCAAGCGCAACCAGGCCGATGACGCGGACTTCGCCAATCCGCATTTCATCGCCAGCGGCGAGGCTGCAATCCAGGGACGTATCGGACGTAGGTGAAAAGCCCTCGTCGATGGCCTATCCTTTGTCGACGTCCCCTGAGTTCGGTAAGTGAATGTCCTTGTTTCAGAAATGCCATGCCGTCATTTTGGGCGGCTTTCCCGCATGGACCAGCAATCGTGATGAAATAGTCTTCAGGATGTTGCTGGGCCTCTACGCCCTCTCTCCCGCCCTTTTCGCCTTCGTCGAAATGTCCCCAACGGTCTTAACGCTTGTCGGGGCACTCATGGGCGCTCTCGCCCTTTTGACGAAGCGTGCGCGTTTTGGCAGAGGCACGACAGGCCTTGCAATTGCTCTCGCTCTCTTGTCAGGCTTTGTCCTTGCGAGCGCCCTGTGGTCGGTCGATGCGAGCCGCTCTCTCATGGCGGCGAGGGACGTGTTTGGCTACTCGATCGCCGCTATCCTGCTGTTTCAGGGCATCCTCGCGCTTGCGAGCGCTCAGCGCGAGCGGCTCGCGCGGGTGTCATTGGCCGGCATGTTGATCGGCGTCGTATCGGTGATGGGCTGGGAACTGTATTTTGCGTTTCTGACCGAAGATCCACGCTTTGTGGAGAACGTTTTCACCCTCCATAAGATCACGGTGTACGGAGCTTTTTTTGCCGTCATATTTCTTGCCCAGCCGAGGCTGGTCTGGAAAGGGCTTGCGGCTCTCTTTGCCGTTCTGACATTGCTCTACGGCCGATCGACCGGCGTCAATCTGGCGATTGTCCTCGTGGCGGTGATGTTTGTCATGCCCGCGAAATACCGCCAGCACGTTTTGGTTGGATTTTTCGCCGTCTATTTGTCTCTTGCCCTGATTGCCCCCTTCGTCGTCGCGCCGCTGTTCGCCTACCTCAAAACAACGGGATGGCTGGCTTTCTATCCAGGAACCTTCGCAGCGCGGCTTGATCTATGGCAGATGATTTCGCCCCGCATCGCGGACCAGCCGATCCTCGGCCATGGCGCCAATACGATCAGAAACGCGGCCGGGGTTGTCGTGAGTCCGACATATTATGCGCAGGCGGATCTCCCAAGCGCACATAATATCGTATTCGATTTGTGGTACGAACTGGGAGCGCTGGGCATCATCGTGTATGGGGTGCTCCTGGCGGCGATCATAAGAATGATCGGTGGTTTGAGCGGCCCCTGCCATTTCATAGCCAGCTCCTACCTGATCATAGCTGTCGTCGAACTCTCGGTCGACCATCGGATCTGGTTGTCATGGGTGCTGGGCATTTTGGTCTTCGCCGCGGGGATCTGCATAGTGCAGTGCCGTTCCATGACCCGATCGGGAATGGAAGACGGGACCACAAGACACGCGGCGGCCTTCTCAAAATAACGGGCGAAGCGCACGGCCTGCGCCGTCGTCGCTCTATGCCAAGGAAGTGTCGGTCGGGTGTCCGTGCCCAACGCCTATTCGGCCGCGGCCTGCGCCGAGTTCGAGCCGATATAATTGCGGATCGTTTCGATGATCCGGTCCTGGTCGGCCTCGCTGAGATAGGGGTGCATCGGCAGGCACAGGATGCGTTTCGGCAGGTCCTCCGAAACGGCAAGACCGGTCGGCGTGCGCGGGTAGTCGCGATAGGCGATCTGCTCATGCAGCGGCTTGACGTAGTAGATGACGGACGGAATGCCCTTTTCGCTCAAATGCGCTTTAAGCCCGTCGCGTTTCGGCGTTTCGATCGCATATTGCGCCCAGGCCGAGCGGCTGCCACCCAGGTTGCGGGCTGCGGTGACGATGTCACCAAGGCCTTCAGCGTAGCGTTGGGCCACCACCTGCCGCGCCACCATTTCTTCCTCGAGGATAGCGAGCTTCTCGAGCAGGATCGCCGCCTGCAGCGTGTCGAGCCGTGAATTGATGCCGACGCGGATGTTGTCGTACTGCGTCTCGCCCTTGCCATGGAAGGCGAAGGATCTGAGCGCGTCGGCCAGCGCGTCATCATTGGTGAACATCGCACCGCCGTCGCCATAGCAGCCGAGCGGCTTGGCCGGATAGAAGCTGGTCGAGCCGACATGGCCGAACGCGCCGCACATCCTGCCTTCGAGCGAGCCCCCCATGGACTGGGCTGCGTCCTCGATCACCAATAAGCCTTCGCGATTGGCAATAGTCATGAGCGCCTCATAGTCGGCGGCAAGACCGAACAGGTCGACGGGGATGATCGCCTTAGGCTTCAGTCGACCTTCCTTCTTGATGGCCGCGATCGCCGCCTCGAGGCTGGCGATGTCGATGTTGTAGGTTGTCGGATCGACATCGACGAAAACCGGCTCGGCCTTGGCCAGCGCCACCACTTCCGCCGTGGCGGCGAAGGTGAAGCTCGGCACGAACACCGCGTCACCCGGGCCGATGCCGGCGGCGAACAGCGGCAAAAGCAGTGCGTCGGTGCCGTTGGCGCAGGCAATCACATGCTTGACGCCGACATAGGCGGCGAGCTTCTTCTCGAATTCGGCGACCTGCGGGCCAAGGATGTAGCGGCCATCCTCGACCACGTGGTCGATCGCGGCTTTCAGCCGGTCGCGGATTCGTTCGCGCTGCGCGCCAAGATCGATGAATTGCATGTCGGCCTCAATACCTGCCAATAACCGGCCCGCTGGTACCAGACTTGGCGCGGCTGAAAAAGCCGGCTGCGGATCGGGGACTTGGTGCAAGTGTCGCAGCCCGTTACCACGTTTTGCCGGTATATTGTCCCACAAAGCCGGGAATCCGGGCTTGGCGGTGCAATTCAGCCCATTCTTATCGAGGTTTTCCGGCGCCTGGAAACATAAAGTGATCGCGCTGGAGAGCCGATCAGCCGATCTCGTGCCGCCACGGGGGATTGGCGCCGGCTCGTGATACCGTCACTGCCGCCGCCTTGGCGCCGAGCGTCAATGCTTTGCGGATGGCGTCTTCGGACAGGCTGGAGATGGCCGCCTTCGTCAACAGGCCTTGCTCATGCAGGGAGGCAAGGATGCCGGCGTTGAACGTGTCTCCGGCGCCGACGGTGTCCACCACCTTCACTGCCTCCGGCATGACGGTGACACGATGCTGTTTGCTGTAGCCAACGGCACCCTCGCTGCCATGCGTGACGACGATCAGCTTCGGGCCGCGGTCGAGCCAATTGCGCACGACATCCTCGTGCGAGCCGGCTTCGCCGAACCAGTGGAGGTCTTCGTCCGACAGTTTGACGATGTCGGCCATCGCCATCATCTCCCGGATGCGCCTGAGGTGCTTGGCCTTGTCGGGAATGAAGTTCGGCCGGATGTTGGGATCGAGCATCATCACGCGGGCCTCATGCTCGCGCTGCATGAATTCCTCATAGGCCGACCCAGCCGGCTCCGAGATCAGGCTGATGGCGCCGAACAGCATGGCCTCGATCTCGCTGCCGAGTTGCGGCAGGTCTTCGATGGTCAGCATGCGCCCGGCCGTGTTCTCGTCATAGAAGGTGTAGGTCGCCTGGCCATTGTTCAGCCGCACGAAGGCCAGGGTCGTCGGTCGGGGCGAGGTGTGCGCGTAGGTGGAACTGACCTTGCTCGCCCCCAACGCGTCCCTGAACTGACCGCCGAACAGGTCCGACGACAGGCCCGAGAAAAAGCCGGCCGGCGCGCCCAAGCGGCCGAGCGCGATCGCTGTGTTGAAGACAGCGCCGCCGACATAGGGGGCAA
Organism: Mesorhizobium sp. B2-5-7; assembly: GCF_006440875.1. Taxonomy (NCBI): domain Bacteria; kingdom Pseudomonadati; phylum Pseudomonadota; class Alphaproteobacteria; order Hyphomicrobiales; family Phyllobacteriaceae; genus Mesorhizobium; species Mesorhizobium sp. B2-5-7. The sequence continues at coordinate 47,144 of NZ_VFUO01000008.1, forward strand.
AAGCCGGCTCATTCTCCGTAGTGGTGCGCGGCAGCATGTCGATCAGGGCTTCGCCGCAGCAGAGGATCATGGCTTCTCGGTCTCCGGCGGATAGATCACGCCCTTGCGGATGATGATATTGGCGTAAAGCCGCGGCTCGCTTGTCGCGACGATGGCATGCGCCGATTTGACCCGTGCATAGAAGTCGGCGCCGGCCAGTGCAACCACCTTGCGGCCAGGCGCGCGTTTGGCGCAGATCGCCTCCATTTCACGATGGACGGGGTCGGCAAGCGACGGATCGCCTTTCACCGAGGCGCGAAACAGCGCCTCCGGCACGACATCGTCGACCGGAAGCAGCGTCAGTATCGCGTCGAGTACGGGCATGAGGGCGTGGCCATCGGTCCTGATGAGGCGCCTTGCCTGCTCCTGTGCCGGATAGTTCCCGTCGACCACGGCAATCTCGTCACCATGGCCCATGGCGCGCAACGTCGCCAGAAGCTCCGGACCAAGCAGCGCCGGAATCCCGATCAGCATTTCACGCGCCCCTGGAGATCGTCGTCGAACCGATCAGGAAGCGTTCGGAAAGCGGCAGGCTGGCGCCGCCGAGCGCCCGGGCATGGATACCCACGCTTCCCTCGCGGACGGCCGGAAGTTTCAGCCCTTCGCCGTCGATCGCGCCGATTGCCGTCACGACCGCCTCGACCAGCCTCTGGCGCACGGCCTTCGGCATCCAGCCGTCGATCACCGCGGCTTCGAAATCGATGACCGAGGACGCTGCCACGATGGCGTAAGCGAGCGCCTGCGAGGCGCTGGCGATCCACTCGTCCAGCGCGGCGCCGATCTCCCCCCAATCCTCGGGTGAGGTCCACAGATAAGAGGCCTCGACGCCACGCGCGTTGAGTGTTTTTTCGAGCATGGCGATCGAGGCCACGTCGATCAGCTGGGTCGGTTTTCCATCCAGCCCCGGCACAGGCATGGAGCCGAGCGCGCCGGCATTGCCCGTCGGCCCGCCAAACAGCCGGCCGTTGAGCACGATGCCGCCGCCGGCAAAGGCGCCGATATAGAAATAGACGAAATCCCGCGCCGCGCCTGTCTGGCCGAAGACCAGTTCGGCGCCGCAGGCGGAGGTGGCATCGTTCTGCAGATAAACCGGAAAATCGCATTGCGCCTGGATGTCGGTCCTGATGTCACGATGGCGCCATTCGTCCATCACGTCGCGCGGCGCGCCGGCGGTGTCGGCCCAGTTCCAGAGCTCGAACGGCATGGCGATGCCAAGTCCGGCGATGCGCTTGTCCTGTGCCGGCGTCAGCTCGCCGCGCATCGTCTTCATGCCTGACGTGACGAACTCGACCGTCTCGCGTGGGGCAGGGTAGCGGTAGGAATGCTGCAGCATCGCGCGCACCTGTCCGAGGAAATCGATCAGCACGAGTTCGGCGCTGCGGCGGCCGATCTTGAGGCCGATGAAGAAGGCGCCTTCGGGGTTGAGTGCCATGGGGATCGAGGGCTGGCCGATCTTGCCGCGCAACGGCGCCTGGCGCACGAGCAGGCTTTCTTCCTCCAGTTCGCGCATGATGACCGAGACCGTCTGCGCCGAAAGTCCGGTCATCCGGGCAATGTCAGACTTCGCCAGACTGCCGTGCTGGCGCACCAGCGAAAGCACCAGGCGCTCGTTGTGGTCGCGCATGCCACTCTGGTTGGTGCCGCGGTGAATGAGGCTCTCGTTCGCTTCGGGCGAACCATGCCTCGCAGTGGCCGTCTCCACCCTGTTCCTCCCGTCGTTTCCCCACAATGCTTTTGGGTCAGAATGAGTGAACGACGCAAGGGTGTCAATAATAAATAAGAGTGATTTAATTATTGACAGATGCGCTGGCGTGGTGTTCCTTGAGGGAGCATCCGCGCTGGGAGAAGTCGCTGGATGCCGTGCGGGTGCCGGTTGGCCGGCATTCGAAAAATGTTCCACTGGGAGGAAATCGTGACCAATACAAAATTGTTGAAGTCCACCGTTTTCGCGGCGGCCGCGCTGGGTCTGATGGCGTTCGCTTCGTCTGCGTCCGCGGCCGGCGTCGGCGCCTGCCTGATCACCAAGACCGACACCAATCCGTTCTTCGTCAAGATGAAGGAGGGCGCGACCGCCAAGGCCAAGGAACTTGGTGTCGATCTCAAGACCTATGCGGGCAAGATCGACGGTGACAGCGAGAGCCAGGTGGCGGCGATCGAAAGCTGCATCGCCGACGGCGCCAAGGGCATTTTGATCACCGCGTCCGACACCAAGGGCATCGTGCCGACGGTGAAGAAGGCGCGCGATGCGGGCCTGCTGGTGATTGCGCTGGACACGCCGCTCGATCCGATCGACGCCGCCGACGCGACCTTCGCCACCGACAATCTGGAGGCCGGCAAGCTGATCGGCGCCTGGGCCGCCGCCACGCTCGGTGACAAGGCCAAGGACGCCAAGATCGGCTTCCTCGACCTGACACCCTCGCAGCCGACCGTGGACGTTCTGCGCGACCAGGGCTTCATGATGGGCTACGGCATCGACGTGAAGGACCCCAACAAGATCGGCGATGAGACCGATCCGCGCATCGTTGGCCATGATGTGACGAACGGTAACGAGGAAGGCGGCCGCAAGGCGATGGAAAACCTTCTGCAGAAGGACAACACCATCACCGTCATCCACACCATCAATGAGCCGGCCGCGGTCGGTGCCTACCAGGCGCTCAAGGCTGTCGGCCTCGAAAGCCAGGTGCTGATCGTCTCGGTCGACGGCGGTTGCCCCGGCGTGAAGTCGGTCGCCGAAGGCGTCATCGGCGCCACCTCGCAGCAATATCCGCTGCAGATGGCCGCACTTGGCATCGAGGCGATCGCCGCTTTCGCCAAGGACGGCACCAAGCCGAAGCCGACCGAGGGCAAGAACTTCTTCGACACCGGCGTCAACCTCGTCACCGACAAGCCGGCGACGGGCGTCAAGTCCATCGACACCAAGGAAGGCCTCGCCAAGTGCTGGGGCTGATACTGGCCTGACCGGCAACGGAACCGATGCGACCGGGGGGACTTGATCCCCGGTCGCATCGGGTGGACGATGCATCACTGTAAACGCGAATAATCCCGGCGACAGACCGGAAGGCGTGGACGGCGTCAGCGTGTGGCTGAAGCCCTACGGGGAGGAAACATGGCTCAAGCTCAGGAATTCGAGAAGGTTCTCTCGGCTAGCGATACAAGTGTAGCCGCTTTTGACGAGCACAAATCAGCCGTCAAGCGCATCCAGCATTTTCTGCATTCGACGCCGGCGGCGGTGCCGCTGATCGTGCTGCTACTGTCAATCGTCATCTTCGGCATCACGATCGGGGGGCGGTTCTTCTCGTCCTACACGCTGACGCTGATCCTGCAGCAGATCGCCATCGTCGGCATTCTCGGGGCCGCGCAGACACTGGTCATCCTGACCGCCGGCATCGACCTGTCGATCGGGGTAATCATGGTGATTTCGGCCGTGATCATGGGCAATTGCGCGGTCAGCTACGGCATGCCGAGTGTGCTCGCCGTGGCGATCGGGCTTGCCGCCGGTGCGGCTTGCGGGCTGCTGAACGGGCTGCTGGTCGCCTATATGAAGCTGCCACCCTTCATCGTGACGCTTGGCACCTGGAACATCGTCATGGCCACGAACTTCATCTATTCGGCCAATGAGACGATCCGCGACACCGACGTCGACAACCAGGCACCGCTGCTGCACCTGTTTGCCCTGAGCTTCAAGGTAGGCACGGCGGTGCTGACGCTCGGCGTCATCGCCACGGTCGTGCTCGTGCTGGTTCTTTGGTACGTGCTCAACCACACCGCATGGGGTCGTCATGTCTACGCTGTCGGCGACGACCAGGAGGCGGCGAAGCTGTCGGGTATCCAGACAAAGAAGGTGCTGATGACGGTCTACACCCTTGCCGGGCTGATCGCCGCTTTCGCGGCCTGGGTCTCCATCGGCCGCAACGGCTCGATCTCGCCGTCCGCCGCTGTTACCGACTACAATCTGCAGGCGATCACCGCGACCGTGATCGGCGGTATTTCTCTCTTCGGCGGCCGCGGCTCCATCCTCGGCACGCTGTTCGGCGCGATGATCGTCGGCGTCGTCTCGATGGGCCTCAACATGCTCGGCGCCGATCCGCAATGGAAAGTGCTGCTTACCGGCGTGCTGATCATCGGCGCCGTCGCCATCGACCAATGGATCAGAAAGGTTTCGGCATGACCCAGGAACCCATCCTCACAGCACGTGGACTGGTCAAGCGCTATGGCCGCGTCACCGCTCTCGACAATGCCGATTTCGACCTTTACCCCGGCGAAATCCTTGCCGTCATCGGCGACAACGGTGCCGGCAAGTCGTCGCTCATCAAGGCGATTTCCGGCGCGGCCGTGCCGGACGAAGGCGAAATCCGGCTCGAAGGCAAACCCGTCTCCTTCAAGTCGCCCATGGAAGCCCGTGAAGCCGGCATCGAAACCGTCTACCAGAACCTGGCCTTGTCGCCGGCGCTTTCGATTGCCGACAATATGTTCCTTGGCCGCGAGATCCGCAAACCCGGCTTCGTCGGCCAGTGGCTTCGCATGCTGGACCGTCCGGCAATGGAAAAGCGTGCCCGCGACAAGCTCACCGAACTAGGCTTGATGACCATCCAGAACATCAGCCAGGCGGTGGAGACCCTGTCGGGCGGCCAACGCCAGGGCGTTGCGGTGGCCCGCGCCGCCGCCTTCGGGTCGAAGATGGTCATCATGGACGAGCCGACGGCGGCGCTCGGCGTCAAGGAGAGCCGCCGCGTGCTTGAACTGATCCTCGACGTGAAGAAGCGCGGCCTGCCGATCGTGCTCATCTCGCACAACATGCCACACGTCTTCGAGGTGGCGGACCGTATCCACATCCACCGTCTGGGCCGTCGACTGTGCGTCATCGACCCCAAGCAATATACGATGTCCGACGCCGTTGCCTTCATGACCGGGGCAAAAACACCCCCGGAGGCGGCATTGGCGGCCTGACTGCCAACTTGCCGCAGGGTAAGTAGATGACGGCGTTCTCTAAATCGATTGAAAAGATGTTGCAATGCACTAGGGTGGGCTGGGAGAAACGGTGAAAGCCGGTATGATCAGGCCAAACCGAACGAGAGGCGATATGACATCCGCCATGACGATCGAAGCCCCCGCTCTCGACAATCCCGATCCCAAGACGCTTGCTGAAGAAGTCTTGATGTCGCTCAAGTACCGGGTCGGCAAGGACACCACCGTCGCGACCCAGTACGACTGGCTGACCGCCACGATCAAGGTCGTGCGCGACCGCGTCGTCGACCATTGGATGCAGGCGACCAAGGAAGCCTACGACCAACAGGAAAAGCGCGTTTATTACCTGTCGCTCGAATTCCTGATTGGGCGTCTGATGCGCGACGCCTTTTCCAACCTCGGCCTGATGGAGAACATGCGTGAGGCGCTGTCGTCGCTCGGCGTCGATCTCGACCTGATCGCCGCGCTGGAACCGGACGCGGCCCTCGGCAATGGCGGCCTTGGCCGGCTCGCCGCCTGCTTCATGGAAAGCATGGCCACCGTCGACATCCCCGCGCATGGCTACGGCATCCGCTATGCCAACGGCATGTTCCGCCAGGAAATCCACGATGGCTGGCAGGTCGAGTTGCCCGAGACCTGGCTTGACCACGGCAACCCCTGGGAATTCGAGCGGCGCGAGCGCTCCTTCGAAGTCGGTTTCGGTGGTTCGGTCGAATCGATCACCTCGAAGGACGGCCGCCTCGAACGCCATGTCTGGAAGCCGAGGGAGCATGTGCTTGCGGTCGCCTATGACACGCCCGTGGCTGGCTGGCGGGCCAAGCGCGTCAACACGCTGCGCCTTTGGTCCGGCATGCCGATCGACCCGATCCGCCTCGACAAGTTCAACGCCGGCGACCACATCGGGGCGCTGGCCGAAAGCAACAAGGCCGATGCACTGTCGCGGGTGCTCTATCCAGCCGATTCCCACATGGCCGGCCAGGAACTCAGACTTCGCCAGGAATACTTCTTCTCCACCGCTTCGCTGCAGGACATCCTGCAGCGCCATCTCAGCCAATATGGCGATCTCAAGTCTCTGCCCGACAAGGCGGCGATCCACCTCAACGACACCCATCCGGCGATCGCCGTGCCCGAGCTGATGCGGCTCTTGATGGATGTCCATGGCATGGATTTCGATCTCGCCTGGGATGTCACCAAGCGCACCTTCGGCTACACCAACCACACGCTATTGCCAGAGGCACTGGAAAGCTGGCCCGTGCCGCTGTTCGAGAGGCTTTTGCCCCGCCACATGCAGATCGTCTACGCCATCAACGCGCAGGTGCTGCTCGAAGCCCGCGCCACCGATCAGTTCTCGGACGAGCAGATCAGCCGTATCTCGCTTATCCAGGAGAATGGCGACCGCAGGGTGCGCATGGGCAATTTGGCCTTTGTCGGCTCGCATTCGATCAATGGCGTGTCGGCGCTGCACACCGAGTTGATGAAGGAGACGGTCTTCGCCGACCTCCACAAACTTTATCCCGATCGCATCAACAACAAGACCAACGGCATCACGCCGCGGCGCTGGCTCATCCAGTGCAATCCAGGCCTCACCGCGCTTGCCCGCGAGGCGATCGGCGACCGCTTCATGGATGACATCGAAGCGATCAAAGGGCTTGATCCCTTAGCCGACGACACCGCCTTTCGCGAAAAATTCGCCGCCGTGAAACGCCAGAACAAGGTGAGGCTTGCCAATCTGGTCGCCGATCGCCTTGGCATCAAGCTCGACCCTTCGGCGCTCTTCGACATTCAGGTCAAGCGTATCCACGAATACAAGCGCCAGCTGCTCAACATCCTCGAAGCGATCGCGCTCTATGACCAGATCCGTTCGCATCCCGAACGCGACTGGATGCCACGCGTGAAATTCTTCGGCGGCAAGGCCGCGCCCAGCTACCATAACGCCAAGCTGATCATCAAACTGGCCAACGACGTCGCCAGGGTGATCAACAGCGACCCTTCGGTGCGCGGCCTGCTGAAGGTCGTGTTCGTGCCGAACTACAATGTCAGCCTGGCCGAGGTGCTGATGCCAGCCGCCGATCTTTCCGAGCAGATCTCGACCGCCGGCATGGAAGCCTCCGGCACGGGCAACATGAAGTTCGCGCTGAACGGCGCGCTGACCATCGGCACGCTCGACGGCGCCAATGTCGAGATCAAGGAGCATGTCGGCGACGACAATATCTTCATCTTCGGCCTCACCACCGAAGAAGTCGCCGAGCGGCGCAACAATGGCTACAATCCGCGCGGCGTCATCGAGGCATCGCCCGAACTGGCGCAGGCGGTTGCGGCCGTTTCATCGGGCGTCTTCTCGCCCGATGATCCCAATCGCTACCGCGACCTCATCAATGGCCTCTATGACAGCGACTGGTTCATGGTCGCGGCGGATTTCGACGCCTATGCCGCTTGTCAGCGCGAGGTGGACGCTGTCTGGCGCAACAGCCCGGACTGGTACGCGCGCGCCATCCGCAACGTCGCGCGCGTCGGCTGGTTCTCCTCCGATCGCACGATCCGTCAATATGCGAAAGAAATCTGGAACGTACCCGTCTGATATGATTGCATAAGGCCACGAACGATGGCCGCAAAAACAAACACTTGGTGCCCGGGGAGGGCGACCGCCTGATGAGGAAGCCGCGCGCGACCGCTGCGACAAGCGGGCCGGACGGACTGGCGCCAGCCAGCGATGTCGAGGCGATTGTCGCCGGTACGCACGGCAATCCCTTTGCGGTTCTCGGTGTCCAGGAGACCGGCAAGAGCCTGTTCGCACGCTGCTTCGTTCCGCACGCGGAGTCGGTTACGGCCTACACCCTGACCGGCGTCGAGGTCGGCGAATTGACCAGGCGCGACGAGGCCGGTTTCTTCGAAGGCAAGCTGTCGATCAAGAAGCGCCAGCCGCTGCGCTACCACGCCCGCAATGCCGGCGGCGACTGGTGGCTGACCGACCCCTATTCGTTCGGTCCGGTACTCGGTCCGATGGACGATTACTACATCGCCGAGGGTTCGCACCTCAGGCTGTTCGACAAGCTCGGCGCGCATGTCATCGAGCACGAAGGCGCGTCCGGCGTGCATTTCGCTGTATGGGCCCCAAATGCCAGGCGCGTTTCGGTGGTCGGTGACTTCAACGACTGGGACGGCCGCCAGCATACGATGCGCGACCGTCGCGACACCGGCATCTGGGAGCTGTTCATTCCCGATATCGGTGCCGGCCGGCCCTATAAATATGAAATCATCGGTCCCGATGGCGTGAGGTTGCCGCTGAAGGCCGATCCGTTCGCCTTCAAATCAGAGCTGCGCCCGGCAACCGCCTCGGTGACCGCGATGCCGCCGGCGCATGCATGGGGTGACGAGGCGCATCGCAATTTCTGGCGCAACGCCGACCCTCGCCGCGAGGCCATCTCGATCTACGAGGTCCACGCCGGGTCCTGGCAGCTTGGCGATGACGGCTCCTTCCTGTCATGGGATGAACTGGCCGACCGGCTGATCCCCTATGTAATCGAGACCGGTTTCACCCATATTGAATTCCTGCCGATCTCCGAGCATCCCTATGATCCCTCCTGGGGTTACCAGACAACCGGCCTCTACGCGCCATCGGCCCGCTTCGGCGATCCGGACGGCTTTGCCCGCTTTGTCGACGGCGCCCACCGTGCCGGCGTCGGCGTCATCCTCGACTGGGTGCCGGCGCATTTTCCTGTCGACGAGCACGGTCTGGTCCATTTCGACGGCACCGCGCTCTACGAGCATGCCGACCCGCGCAAGGGCTTCCATCCGGACTGGAACACCGCGATCTACAATTTCGGCCGCCGCGAGGTGGTGTCGTTCCTGGTCAACAACGCGCTGTTCTGGGCCGAAAAATACCATGTCGACGGTCTTCGCGTCGACGCGGTCGCCTCGATGCTCTACCTCGACTATTCGCGCAAGGCCGGCGAGTGGATCCCCAATGAGAAGGGTGGGCGCGAAAACCTCGAGGCGGTCAGCTTCCTGCAGAAGATGAACAAGGAGGTGTACGGCCACCATCCGGGCGTCATGACCATCGCCGAGGAATCGACGTCATGGCCAAAGGTCTCGGCGCCTGTCCATGAAGGCGGGCTGGGCTTCGGCTTCAAATGGAACATGGGCTTCATGCACGACACGCTGGAGTATTTTTCCAAGGAGCCGATTTTCCGCAAGCATCACCACAACGAGCTGACCTTCGGCCTGACCTACGCCTTCTCGGAGAATTTCGTGCTGCCGCTCTCGCATGACGAGGTCGTGCACGGCAAAGGCACGCTGCTGGGCAAGATGGCCGGCGACGACTGGCAGAAATTCGCGACCTTGCGTGCCTATTACGGCTTCATGTGGGGTTATCCCGGCAAGAAGCTGCTGTTCATGGGCCAGGAATTCGCGCAGCGCCGCGAATGGAGCGAAGCGCGCGCGCTTGATTGGGACCTGCTCGATTTCCGCCCGCATCGCGGGGTCTGGCAGACGGTGCGCGACCTCAACTATCTCTATCGTTCACGCCCGGCCCTGCATGGCCGCGACTGCGAGCCGGAAGGGTTTTCCTGGCTGATCGTCGACGACAGCCAGAATTCGGTTTTCGCCTGGGTGCGCAGCGCTCCCGGCGGCGATCCGGTCGCCGTCATCTCCAATTTCACACCGGTGCCGCGCGACAATTATCGTGTGCCGCTGCCGAAGGCCGGCAAGTGGCGCGAGATCATCAACACCGACGCTTCCGAATATGGCGGTTCCGGCATGGGCAATGGCGGCATGGTCGAGGCAAGGGCGGAGGGCAAGGGCATCTCGGCAACGATGCTCCTGCCTCCGCTGTCGACGATCATGCTTGAACTCGCTGCCGACTGAACTCGTTAAGGCTGGTTAGCGCATCGATACGAGTAACTTGGGAGGGTATAAATGGCAGACTTGAAGAGAACGCAGCCGCTGGCCCGCGACGCCATGGCCTACGTGTTGGCCGGCGGGCGCGGCAGCCGCCTCAAGGAACTGACCGACCGGCGCGCCAAGCCCGCGGTCTATTTCGGCGGCAAGACACGCATTATCGATTTCGCGCTCTCCAATGCGCTCAACTCCGGCATCCGCCGCCTCGGCGTCGCCACCCAATACAAGGCGCATTCGCTGATCCGCCACCTGCAGCGCGGCTGGAACTTCCTGCGGCCCGAACGAAACGAGAGTTTTGACATCCTGCCGGCCAGCCAGCGTGTGTCGGAAACGCAGTGGTATGAGGGCACGGCGGACGCCGTCTACCAGAACATCGATATCATCGAGGCCTATGGCCCGGAATACATGGTAATCCTGGCCGGCGATCACATCTACAAGATGGACTACGAGATGATGCTGCGCCAGCATGTCGATGCCGGCGCCGATGTCACGGTCGGCTGCCTCGAAGTGCCGCGCATGGAGGCGACCGGCTTCGGCGTCATGCATGTCGATGCCAAGGACAACATCATCGCCTTCGTCGAAAAACCCGCTGACCCGCCCGGCATTCCGGGTAACCCGGAATTCGCCTTGGCCTCGATGGGCATCTACGTCTTCAAGACCAAGTTCCTGATGGAGCAACTGCGCCGCGATGCCGCCGAGCCGGGCTCCAGCCGCGACTTCGGCAAGGACATCATCCCCTATATCGTCACGCACGGTAAGGCGATCGCGCACCGCTTCACCAAGTCCTGCGTGCGTTCGACCGCCGAGAACGAGGCCTACTGGCGCGATGTCGGGACGGTCGACGCGTATTGGGAGGCCAACATCGACCTGACCGACGTGACGCCGGAACTCGACCTCTACGACCGCGATTGGCCGATCTGGACCTATGCCGAACTGAAGCCGCCGGCAAAGTTCGTGCATGACGAGGACGGCAGGCGCGGTTCCGCCATTTCGTCACTGGTGTCGGGCGATTGCATCGTCTCGGGCGCTTCGCTGAAGAAAAGCCTGATCTTCACCGGCGCGCGCATTAATTCCTATTCGACGCTGGAAGAGGTTGTCATGCTGCCCGACGTTCATGTCGGCCGGAACGCAAAGTTGAAGCGCGTCGTCATCGACCACGGCGTAAGGATACCCGAAGGGCTGGTGGTCGGCGAGGATCCCGTCCTCGACGCCAAGCGCTTCCGGGTTTCGGAAAAGGGTATCTGCCTGATCACACAGGACATGATCAACAAGTTGTCAACCTGAACAGGTGATCAACAAGCTGTCACTTTAGGGTGTTTTGTGCATGTCGTGGTCCAAACCGCACACGGTTTGGGCGGCATGGATGGGAAGCGGATCGTTAAGCGCATGCAGGTTCTGTCGGTCACTCCCGAAATCTTCCCGCTGATCAAGACCGGCGGGCTTGCCGACGTGACCGGGGCGCTGCCCATCGCGCTCGCGGCCAAGGGCGTGGCCATGCGTACGCTCGTTCCGGGCTTTCCTGTGGTGATGAGCGCCTTCAAGAAAAAGAAGGCCGTCTATCAGTATCCCTTGCTGCAAGGCGGCAAGGCCGCGGTCCATGCTGTCCAAGTCGCCGGGCTCGATTTGTTCGTGCTCGACGCGCCGCATCTGTTCGACCGCCCCGGCGGCCCCTATGGCAACGCCTCGGGCGCGGACTGGCCGGACAATTGGCGGCGCTTCGCGGCGCTGAGCCAGGCCGGCGGCGATATCGCCGGGGGCGCCATCTCGGGCTACCTCCCCGACATCGTCCATGCCCATGACTGGCAGTCGGCGATGACGCTGGCCTATATGCGCTATGGCAAGGCGGTCGGCACCCCATCCATGATGACCGTCCACAATCTCGCCTTCCAGGGCCAGTTCGGGGCCGGTATCTTCGGCGAGCTCGGCCTGCCTGCCGCGGCGATGGCGCTTGACGGCGTCGAATATTATGGCGGTGTCGGCTTCCTTAAGGCTGGCCTGCAGGCCGCCTGGGCGATCACCACGGTGAGCCCGACCTATGCGCAGGAGATACGTTCGCCGGAATTCGGCATGGGCCTCGACGGCCTTATCAACATGCGTTCCAGCGATCTCCATGGCATCGTCAACGGCATCGACACCGCCATCTGGGATCCGGCAACCGACAAGCATCTGGTATCTACCTATACGGCCGAAACGTTGAAGGCCCGCGCGCCGAACAGGGCCGCGGTCGAGGACCGTTTCGGCCTCGACCGCGACGGCAGTCCGATTGTCTGCGTCGTCAGCCGCCTGACCTGGCAGAAGGGCATGGACATATTGGCGACGGTGGTCGACGGCATCGTCGCGACAGGCGCAAGGCTGGCCATCCTCGGCTCGGGCGACGCCGGCCTCGAAGGCGCGCTGCTGGCCGCGGCCGCACGCCATCGTGGCCGCATCGGCGTGGTCGTCGGCTATGACGAGGGACTGTCGCACACCATGCAGGGCGGCTGCGACGCCATCGTCATCCCGTCGCGCTTCGAGCCTTGCGGGCTGACGCAGCTTTACGGCCTGCGCTATGGCTGCGTGCCGGTCGTCGCCCGCACCGGCGGCCTGGCGGACACCATCATCGATGCCAATGAAGCAGCGTTTGCCGCCGGCGTGGCGACCGGCTTCCAGTTTGCCCCCAACAATGGCGGCGCGCTGCTGCACGCGATCCGACGCCTGGCCGACGCCCACGCCAGTCCCGCAATCTTCGAAACCATCCAGCGCCAGGGCATGAAGACCGATGTGTCGTGGGATCGAAGCGCCGAAAAATACGTCGAACTCTATCGCCTGCTGCTTTCGAAAAGGGTTGCCTGAAGCATGATACGCACCGTTTCCACCAAGCCCTATTCCGACCAGAAGCCCGGCACGTCGGGCCTGCGCAAGAAGGTGCCAGTGTTCCAGCAGGAGCACTATGCCGAGAACTTCATCCAGTCGATTTTCGATGCACTCGACGGGTTCAAGGGCAAGACCCTGGTGATCGGCGGCGACGGCCGTTTCTATAACCGGGAGGTCATCCAGAAGGCCATTGCCATGGCGGCCGCCAATGGCTTCGGCAAGGTGATGGTCGGGCAGGGCGGCATCCTGTCGACGCCCGCGGCCTCGCATGTCATCCGCAAATACAAGACCTTCGGCGGCATCATCCTCTCGGCCAGCCACAATCCCGGCGGCCCGCACGAGGACTTCGGCATCAAGTACAATGCCGGCAATGGCGGCCCGGCGCCGGAAAAGCTGACCGACGCCATCTTTGCCAAGACCAAGACGATTTCGAGCTTCAAGATCGCCGACATCGACCCGATTGACATCGATACGGTCGCGACAGTCGAGGCTGCCGGCATGACCGTCGAGATCATCGATCCGGTTACCGACTATGCCGAGTTGATGGAGAGCCTGTTCGATTTCGATGCGCTGCGCAAACTGTTCAAGTCGGGCTTCCGCATGCGCTTCGACGCCATGCATGCGGTGACCGGGCCCTACGCCAAGGAAATCCTCGAACACCGCCTCGGCGCACCGAACGGCACCTGCCGCAATTTCAAGCCGCTGCCCGATTTCGGCGGTCATCACCCGGACCCCAACCTGGTCCATGCCAAGCACCTTTATGATGAGATGATGGGACCGGACGCGCCCGATTTCGGCGCCGCCTCCGATGGCGATGGAGACCGCAACCTGATCATCGGCAAGGGCATTTTCGTCACCCCTTCGGATTCGGTCGCCATGCTCGCCGCCAATGCCCGGCTGGCGCCGGGCTACAAGGATGGGCTGAAAGGCATCGCCCGTTCGATGCCGACCAGTGGCGCGGCCGACCGCGTCGCTCACAAGCTAGGTGTCGGGATTTACGAGACGCCGACCGGCTGGAAGTTCTTCGGCAATCTGCTCGACGCCGGCATGGCGACGATCTGCGGCGAGGAAAGTGCCGGCACCGGCTCCAACCATGTCCGCGAAAAGGACGGTCTGTGGGCGGTCCTCTTGTGGCTCAACATCCTCGCCGCGCGCGGCGAAAGCTGCAAGCAGATCGTCACCGAGCATTGGGAGACCTATGGCCGGAACTACTACTCGCGCCATGATTATGAGGAGGTTGAGAGCGGCCGCGCCAATGCGCTGGTCGACGAACTCAGGGCCAAGCTCGGCTCGCTACCGGGCACCAGCGTGCGCGGCCTGAAGATCGCCAATGCCGATGATTTCGCCTACCACGACCCGGTCGACGGCTCGACCAGCGAGCACCAGGGCATAAGGGTGCTGTTCGAAGGCGGCTCGCGCGTGGTCTTTCGGCTTTCGGGCACCGGTACGTCTGGCGCGACCTTGCGCGTCTATATCGAGCGCTACGAGCCGGACAAGTCGAGGCACGACCTCGACACGCAGGAGGCGCTCGCCGACCTGATTTCGGCGGCCGACGACATTGCCGGGATCAAGAGCCACACCGGGCGCAACAAGCCGAGCGTCATTACTTGAGGGCGGTGGAGCGCTCTTGACCCAGCTCGGCCCCACCATCACCAGCGAAGGCATCCGCTTCGCCGCATGGTCCTCGTCGGCAAGACGGCTCTGGGTTTCGATCTTTGACGAGCAGGGAAACCGCGAACTCGATCGTCTCGAGCTGGCGTTGGAAGGCAACGGCGTCCATTCACTCTTTGTCTCCGGCCTGGCCGCGGGCGCGCGCTATGGCCTGCGCGCCGATGGCGACTATGCGCCCGAGCGGGGGCTGTGGTTCGACCCCGACAAGTTGCTCACCGATCCCTACGCCGTCGAAATCGACCGGCCCTACGCCTATCACTGGCGGCTCGCCGCGCGGCGCAATGAGGGCGCCGACACCGCGTCGCTGATGCCCAAGACCGTGACCAAGGCCTTGCCCACGGCTCCATCGATCCTGCCGCCGCTGTTTCGCCCTGGCGGCCTGATCTACGAACTGAACGTCCGCGCCTTCACCAAGCTGCATCCGGATGTACCGCAAGAGAAGCGCGGTACGATCGGTGCTCTTGCCCACCCAGCCATCATCGAGCATCTGCAAAAGCTCGGCGTCTCCGCCGTGGAACTGATGCCGATCACGGCCTCCATCGACGAGCGGCATCTGCCGCCGCTCGGCCTGAGCAACGCCTGGGGCTACAATCCCGTCACCTTCATGGCGCTCGACCCGCGCCTCGCGCCCGGCGGCCTGACGGAATTGCAGGACACGGTCGCCGCGTTGCGCCGGGCCGGCATCGGCACCATTCTCGACCTGGTCTTCAACCACACCGGCGAAAGCGACAGGCTGGGGCCGACGCTCTCGCTGCGCGGCCTCGACAATAAGGCCTACTATCGGCACCGGCCGGATGGCGGGCTGGTCAATGACACGGGCACCGGCAACACGATCGCTTGCGACCATCCGGTGATGCGGGAAATGGTGCTCGACACACTTCGTCACTTCGTTCGCCAGGCCGGTGTCGACGGCTTCCGTTTCGATCTGGCTCCGGTGCTGGGCCGGGTCGATGGTGCTTTCGATCCGGAAGCGCCGCTGCTCCAGGCCATCACCCATGATGCGGTGCTTTACGACCGCGTGCTGATCGCCGAGCCTTGGGACATCGGGGCAAACGGCTATCAACTCGGCAATTTCCGGCCGCCTTTCCTTGAATGGAACGACCGCTATCGCGACGATGTCAGACGCTTCTGGCGCGGCGATGCCGGCATGGTCGGTGCTCTCGCAACGCGCCTTGCTGGTTCGTCCGACGTGTTTAACAGGGCAGGGGAGCCGGCAAGCCGCGGCGTGAATTTTATCGCCGCCCATGACGGCATGACGCTGGCTGACATCGTCGCCTATGAGCGCAAGCACAACGCGGCCAATGGCGAGCAGGACCGCGACGGCCATAACGAGAACCTGTCCTGGAACAATGGCGTCGAAGGCGAGACGGACGACACGGCGATCGTCAAGGCCCGTTTCGACGACCAGCGCGCTCTGCTCGCCACGCTGTTCGCCTCGCACGGCACCATCATGCTGACCGCGGGCGATGAATTCGGTCGTACCCAGAAGGGCAACAACAACGCCTACGCCCAAGACAACCCCACCACCTGGCTTGACTGGGCAGGCCGCGATCAGAAGCTGGAGCGTTACGCATTCGTACTCGCGGCACTTCGCCAGGCGGTGCCCGCATTGTCGGACACGCGTTTCCTGACCGGAGAACCGATTGCGGCTTCAGGCGTTCCCGAAGTCGTCTGGCTGACCGAGACCGGTGAGCCGCTCGACGCGACCGACTGGAACGATACCAGCCGGCATCGCCTCGTCATGCTGCTTGGCGGCGAGGAAGGCAGGCTTGCCGTCCTGATCAATGGCGACCGCCGCCAATGCGTCTTCACCTTGCCGGCGCGGGAAGGTTTTCGATGGCATCCGGCGATCGAAACGCACGTGACTGACCTTGCGCGCCCGCTGCCGGGGCGCAGCGTCAATTTCATGATCGAGAGCCGAACCGGAAACGGCGGCGTCAGGAAGGGTTCGTGATGACCGGTGAGAGTTTGGGGCAGGGAGCCGAATGGTGGCGCGGCTGCGTCATCTATCAGGTCTATCCGCGCTCTTTTCAGGACACGACCGGTGATGGCAGCGGCGATCTCGGCGGCATTACGTCGAGGCTCGCTTATATCGCCTCGCTCGGCGTCGACGCTGTCTGGCTGTCGCCCTTCTTCAAGTCTCCGATGGCCGACATGGGCTATGATGTATCGGATTATCGCGACGTCGACCCGATGTTCGGCACATTGGCCGATTTTGATGCGCTGATCGCCGAAGCCCACCGGCTCGGCCTGAAGATCATCATCGACCAGGTGCTGTCGCATTCATCCGACAGGCATGAATGGTTCATCGAAAGCCGGGCCAGCCGCGATAATGCCAAGGCCGACTGGTACGTCTGGGCCGATGCGAAGCCCGACGGCGGCGCGCCCAACAACTGGCTGTCGGTCTTCGGGGGGCCGTCCTGGGAATGGGATGCGACCCGCCGCCAATATTACATGCATAATTTCCTCGCCTCGCAGCCAGACCTCAATTTCCACAACCCGGAAGTCCAGGATGCGTTGCTAGACACGGTGCGGTTCTGGCTCGATCGCGGTGTCGACGGCTTCCGGCTGGACACGGTCAATTACTATGTCCACGACCGCTGGCTGCGCGGCAATCCGCCCTTGGCGTCGAGCGTCGCCGGCACCAACACAGAGACCAACACCTACCTCTATCAGGAGCATCTGTTCGACAAGACGCAGCCCGAAAACCTGGCGTTCCTACGGCGCTTCCGCGCGTTGCTCGACGAATATGGCGACCGCGCCGCCGTCGGCGAAATCGGCGACGAGGGCCGCTCGCTGCAGACGCTCGCCGCCTACACCTCCGGCGGCGACAAGCTTCAGATGAGCTACACTTTCGACCTGCTCGGTTCGCAGTTTTCGGCGGCGCATGTGCGCGGCTGCGTCGAGGCCTGCGAAAGCGCGGTGGCCGACGGCTGGGTTTGCTGGGCGTTTTCCAACCACGACGTGGTGCGCCATGTCAGCCGCTGGATGCGGCCCGGTGGCGATCCCGATCTTGTGGCCAAATTCTCGATCATGCTGCTCGCCTGCCTGCGCGGCTCGATCTGCCTCTATCAGGGCGAGGAACTCGGCCTTGAGGAGGCGGAGCTTGCCTACGAGGATCTGCGCGATCCGGTCGGCATCCGCTTCTGGCCCGGCGTGAAGGGCAGGGATGGTTCCCGCACGCCGATGGTCTGGGAGGCCGACGCCGACAATGCGGGCTTTTCCACTGCAAAACCCTGGCTGCCTGTGCCGGCAAGCCATCGCGCCCGCGCTGTCGATGTGCAGAACGGCGAGGAGCAATCGGTGCTGTCGGCCTACCGCTCGGCGCTTGCCTTGCGCAAACAGCATCCGGCGCTGGTCGGCGGCTCGATCCGCTTTCTCGATACCGAGGGCGACGTGCTCGCCTTCATCCGCGAAGGTGGCGACGAGAGGTTGCTCTGTGTCTTCAATTTCGCTGAGGAGCCGGCGACCTTGCCGTTGGTGGGTGATATCGGACCCGTCACGGCTGTCTTCGGCGGGACCGCTTCTGTCGAGGAAAACACCCTCTCGCTGCCAACTCTCGGCTGCTTTCTCGGCCGGCTCGACTGATTGGCACTTCGGTTGTGGCTAGGCGGTCCTACTGAACGAGCACCGCCCGGCCGCAGGTCGCGCCGGTGACGCGCACGTCGGCCTGGCCGACACGCACACCAAGGGCTCCGAGCAAATTGTAAACCAACTCGTCGACCGGCGCCGCCACGCCGTTCAAGAGCGCAACCACTGCCGGCCGCACGGTGGAAAGCAAGGTATTCAGATTCAGCAGCGGCAAGCCCAGCAAATTGGTCGTCAGCGACAGATCAGTGATCAGGGAGGTCGTCAAAGACTGTGTCAGGTTTTGCGTGGAGACTGTCTTTATCGTTTTGGCGTCGATGTCGGCCTTGTTGAAGGTCAATGCGGTCGGCGCGTTGTTGGCCATTTCAAATGCCGCTGAGCCCGTCACTGAAAGTAGATTGATCAGAAGACTGACCTTTGCGATTTCAGTGTCGGAGAACGATTCCGGTTTGGTGAAATCGGCAAAGCCGGAGCTACTGCTGTCGGCCAAATGCGCTTCCACAACACCGGGGCGGGCAGAAACGGTGACCTTGATGCTGTCGGGACCCGTAGGACAGCTTATGTCGGTGAGTTTGGCTTCGGCGTAGGCGACTTCCACATGCAGTGGCAGGTTGACCGACACCAGAGTAATGCCCCCACCGACATTGCCGCCTGCGCCGCCGACTGTCGCGGCTACTTTGATGCGCGTCTGGGCGGTCCGCACGACAGTGCCGATACCATCGATCGCCAGCCAGGGCGAGGACTGCATCGGCTCGCCGATGGCGATGCTGAGTTTGGTGGAGAGCAGCCCCGGGATGGTGGCGCCGAGATCGATCGCGGCCTGGTTGGTACCGTTGGCGAGCACGGCGGCTGCCGTCAGCATGCCCATGGCGCTTGCGTCTACCCCAAGCCCGGACGGCTGTTGGCCGAGGCCCAGGCTGCCGACCGAACCAAGGTCGACAAGGCTGCTGAGCGGGATCTTGACGGTGCTGGTCGATTTGGAGGCGATGGTCTGCAGGGCGACCTTGGCCGTATTGCCGAGGCCGGGAACATTGGCCATGGCGGTAGCGATCTGGCCGACCGTCGCCTTCGATGCCAGAACGTCGGAATAGGTACCGGCCGTGATGTTCAGTTGCGTGGCGAGCGCACTGATGAAGGAAAGCACGCTCACATCCGCCGAGATCAGCCCGTTGTAGTCCATGACGCTGAGCGAGATGTTGCCGCCGAGAAGTCCGCTCAAAAGTGCGTTGAGGATGCCGCCATTGACGCTGAGCAACCGCGATCCGACCGAGAACGTCGCCAGCGGCGTCATGCTGGCCGTGGCCTGGGTGCCGATGACGGGAGTGGGGATCAGCGAACTTGCGAAATAGCGGTTCGGAATCTTTGCCAAAGTGACGCGGACGGCATTGTAAGGCGTGACACCCGCCTGGAAGCGCTGGCTGACATTGGCGGTCGATGAGGCATATCGGCCCTGCGTGACCGTCACCACCGTTTTGCCGGTGGCCGGGGCAATGGTCTGGCCCGAAGCTTGAACGACGACGCCCGGCATGCCGTTGTCGGTTAGTGTGGTGACGACCGCGGTGTTGACGTTGTTGATGTTCGAGGCGGCGGTAATCGCCGCCAGGTCGACCATCGCCTGGGCTTCCCGGCGCTCGGTGTAGATGGAGGCTTCGTCAATGGCCACAGCCGCCAATGCCAATGCGACCGGCGCGCTCAATGCGGTCATGACGGCGAAGTTCGCCTTCCTGTCTCCCATCATCGACCGTGCAAGCCGGTCGATACCCTTGCCCGCCCGCCGCAGCATTCAGATACCCCCGACCCTGATCGTTGACTGACGCTTGATGGTCGTCCCTGGCATGGCTATGCCGGGGAACAGGTTCCAGATCGGCAGGTTGCGGGCATCGTAGGAGATGGACACCACGAACTGGCTTCCGTCGGCGATGCTGTCGTTGGCCTGATAGGTCAGTTTGCTGGCGTCCACGAAGGGGTAGCCGCCGGCATTGTTGGTGAGATAGCTGGCCACGAGCGTCTGCCGCTCGGTCTGGTTCACCCCAGCGATGGCTGTTCGGGCAGCGTCGGCTGCAATTTGCTGGATCGAATTGGCGGCGCCAAAATAGATGCCGTATGCAACCATTCCGAGTAGAAGAAGAATGAAAAGCGGTGACAGCAAAGCGAACTCGACGGCTGAAGTTCCCGAGTTGTCTGATCGGAAACGGCGACTTCGGGCCTCGAAAATGGGGTGGTGAACCATGGCACCAGCATGCCCAAATTCGCATGCAGAAAGCGAAAACTCTGGGTGCAACCAAAGGGTGCGGTCGATTGAAAACGAATCTCTAATTTAGCCGTTGCTTTCTCGACAATGGGGATTGACTTAGGGTCAATCAGTACTCGGTTGAAAAGAGCTTACCTCCTGTCTAGTCTCCTGCCACCAGCCGCCGGAGGGAACCGGGGGCGCGCTCAAAGGAGCCAGTCATCGGCTTCGGGGCGTCAACACGTAAGGCGCGCCGATGGCAGCGCCGACAGGGAGAACTTCATGCTGAAAAACATGCTGAAGGCGACGGTATTCGCCACCACCATGGCCGTAACCGCCGGCGCATTCTACACGCCGGCTTTCGCGGAGAGTGTCTATAACAGGGGCACCGCCGCTGAATCGGAGTCGGTCGATCCGCACAAGACCTCGACGGTCTATGAAGCCAATGTGCTGCGTGACCTGTTCCAGGGATTGGTCATGCAGGACCAGAAGGCGAACCTCATTCCGGGCGCGGCCGAAAGCTGGACGGTATCGGATGACGGCACCGTCTACACCTTCAAGCTGCGCAAGGACGGCATGTGGTCGGACGGCAGCCCGGTGACGGCGGAGGACTTCGTCTATGCCTTCCACAGGCTGGAAGATCCGGCGACCGGCGCCGAATACGCCTCGATGCTGTATCCGGTTAAGGGCGCGGAGGATGTCAACACCAAGAAGGGCAAGCCCGAGGACATGGGTGTCAAGGCGATCGACGCCGGCACCCTTGAGGTGACGCTGAAGGCGCCGACGCCGTACTTCCTGGAGATGCTGACCCATCAGGCGACCTATCCGGTCAGCAAGGCCTCGATTGGAAAGCTTGGCGCCGACTGGATCAAGCCGGGCAATCTGGTTTCGAACGGCGCCTATACGCTGGCCGAATGGGTTCCCAACGACCACATGAAACTGGTCAAGAATCCCAAATTCTGGGACGCCGCGACCGTCAAGTTCGACGTGGTCAACTACATTCCGACCGAGGATCGTTCGTCGGCGATGAAGCGCTTCGAGGCCGGCGAACTCGACAGCTATGACGATCTGCCGACCGAACAGCTCGCCGACCTCAAGACCAAGTTCGGCGACCAGATCCATGTCGGGCCGTATCTCGGCACCTACTATTATGCCATCAAGACCGACAAGGCGCCGTGGAACAACCCCGAACTGCGTAACGCCATCTCGATGGCGATCGACCGTGATTTCATCGCCGAGAAGGTCTGGCAGAATTCGATGCTGCCCGGCTATTCGATGGTGCCCCCCGGCATCGAGGGCTATACGCCCGCAATGGCCAAATACGCCGACATGCCGCAGATCGACCGCGAGGACGCGGCCAAGAAGATCCTCGAGAAGCTTGGCTACACCCCCGAACATCCGCTGAAGATGGAAATCCGCTACAACACCTCGGAAAACCACAAGAACACGGCAGTGGCGATCCAGGAACAATTGAAGCCGCTTGGCGTCGACGTCACGCTGCTCAACACCGACACCAAGACCCACTACTCCTTCCTCGAGCAGAAGGGCGACTATGACGTGGCGCGTGCCGCCTGGATTGCCGACTATAAGGATCCAGAGACCTTCCTCGGTATCACGCGCAAGGCCAGCGGCAACAACTATTCCAACTACAACAGCCCGCAATACGAAGCGGCAATGGACAAGGCGGCGGCCGCGGGCGGCAAGCCCGAAGAGCGCATGAAGGACCTCTCCGCGGCCGAGCGCATCCTCATCGACGACGTCGGCCAGATCCCGCTTCTCTACTACAGCTACCACGACATCGTTTCCTCGAAGCTGCATGGCTTCGTCGACAATGTGATGGACGTGCATCCGTCGCGCTTCGTCAGCAAGGATTGATCCCTGGCCAAGCCGCCGCGCTCTAAAGAGCGCGGCGGTGCTGGTTTGCCATCGCATCGGCCCGGGAAGCGGAAATCGATTTTCGGAAGAATCCGGTGTGAAGATTTGAAGGCTGGAGCGCAATCGTCCGAGTGGAAGGGCGTGCTCTGGATCAAGTGGGGCACCGATGCTGCGATACGTATTCCGGCGGCTTTTGACCGCCATCCCGACGCTGTTCGTCATCGTGACGATGGCGTTCTTCCTGATGCGCGTCGCGCCAGGCGGTCCATTCAACCAGGAGCGGGGGCTGAGCCCAGAGATCAAGGCCAACTTGGAAGCCCAGTTCGGCCTCAACGATCCGCTCTGGCTGCAATATGTCCATTATCTCGGCAATCTGCTGCGCGGCAATTTCGGCCCGAGCTACAACATGCCGGATTTCACCGTCACCGAACTGTTTGCCAAGGGCCTGCCCATTTCCGTGCAGCTCGGAGCCTCGGCGCTGATCCTGGCGCTGCTGCTCGGCAGCGTGCTCGGCACCATCGCCGCGCTCAACCAGAACAAGCTTGGCGACTATACGGTGATTGCCCTGGCGACCGCCGGCAGCACCATCCCGACCTTCGTCATCGCGCCGGTGATCCAGCTTGTCTTCGGGCTGACCTGGAGGCTGCTGCCGATCGGCGGCTGGGGTGACGGCGCCTTCATCAACAAGGTCGGCCCGGTGCTGACACTTGCCTTGCCGCAAATCGCCATCGTTGCCCGCCTGATGCGCGGCTCGATGATCGAATCGCTGCGATCCCATCATATCCGAACGGCGCGCGCGCTCGGCCTTTCCGACTGGTCGGTGGTGGTCAAGCACGCGTTGCGCGGCGCCATCCTGCCGATCGTCTCCTTCACCGGCCCGGCGGCGGCGGCACTGCTGACCGGCTCGGTCATCGTCGAGACGATCTTCTCCATTCCCGGCGTCGGCCGCTATTTCGTCGATGCCGCGCTCAACCGCGATTATACGCTGGTGATGGGAACGGTGGTGGTGATCGCCATTTTTACCATCGTCTTCAACCTGATCGTCGACGTCATGTACGCGGTCGTCGACCCGAGGGTGCGCTATGACTGACATCGCAGCCACGGCCCCCGCAATCGTTGGTCGCTCGCTTTGGGGCGATGCCTGGGCGCGCCTCAAGGCCAATCGCGCCGCCATGTTCAGCCTCTACTACCTCGTTCTGATTGGGATCATCAGCGTCTTTGGCCCGTGGTTCGTGCCGCATCAATACACGACCATCTACGCCGACTATGTGCGCATGCCGCCAAGCCTCTCAGCCTATCCGAAACCCGACATGATCGAGACGGCACTTACCGAAGCGATCAAGCGCATGCGAGTCGACATCAAGGACTGGCACCAAGAGGGGAGCCAGGTCTTCGTCACGGTCAAGTCGACCAAGCCGATCGACGACCGCAACATCCGCTACCTCGACCGTTCCGATGCCTTCGATGACACCAAGATCGAAAACAAGTCGCCCGACGGCCTCGAAGTAACGATGAGCGCATCGGTCAAGCAGCAGTATTTCCTGTTCGGCACCGACAATACCGGCCGCGATCTTCTCTCCCGCACGCTGATGGCCGGGCGCATATCGCTGGCCATCGGTCTGCTGGCCGGTGTCGTGGCGGTGGTGATCGGCGTGATCTACGGCGCCGCCGCCGGCTTTTCCGGCGGCAAGGTCGATGAAGTGATGATGCGCATCGTCGACGTGCTCTATTCCTTGCCGTTCATCTTCTTCGTCATCATGCTGGTGGTGTTCTTCGGCCGCAACTTCGTGCTGATGTTCCTGGCGGTCGGTGCCGTGCTGTGGCTCGACATGGCGCGCATCGTGCGCGGCCAGGCGCTGTCGATTCGCCGGCAGGAATATGTCCAGGCGGCGGAAGCCATGGGCATTGGCCAGCGTGGCATCCTGATCCGCCATGTCATCCCGAACCTGCTTGGCCCGGTGGTGATCTACATGACACTGCTGGTGCCGCAGGTCATCATCCTGGAGAGCTTCCTGTCGTTCCTCGGGCTTGGCATCCAGGAGCCGATG
Source organism: Mesorhizobium sp. B2-5-7 (assembly GCF_006440875.1). Taxonomy (NCBI): domain Bacteria; kingdom Pseudomonadati; phylum Pseudomonadota; class Alphaproteobacteria; order Hyphomicrobiales; family Phyllobacteriaceae; genus Mesorhizobium; species Mesorhizobium sp. B2-5-7. The sequence continues at coordinate 71,309 of NZ_VFUO01000008.1, forward strand.
ACCAGCTGGGGCGTGCTGATCTCGGTCGGCGCCAAGAACATCGGCACCGCCAACTGGCTGCTCCTGTTTCCCGCCTTCTTTCTGGTCTCGACGCTGTTCGCCTTGAATTTCGTCGGCGACGGCCTGCGCGACGCGCTCGACCCACGGGATCGATAAAGATGGGGACCGCTGAAATGGCTGCTTCCGAAACGATCCTCAGCGTCAAGGACCTTCGCGTCCGCTTCCGCACGCTCGACGGTACGGTCGAAGCGGTCAAGGGAATCAACATCCACGTCAACGCGGGCGAAACGGTTGCCGTGGTCGGCGAGTCCGGTTCCGGCAAGAGCCAGACGATGATGGCGGCGATGAGCCTGCTGGCCTCCAATGGCGAAGCGTCGGGCCATGTCGACTATCGCGGCCGCAACCTGCTGACCCTGAGCAAGTCCGAGCTGAACAAGGTCCGCGGCCGCAAGATCAGCATGATCTTCCAGGAACCGATGACTTCGCTCGATCCGCTCTATTCGATCGGCAACCAGCTGATCGAGCCGATCCGCCGCCATCGGGGCCTGAGCGCTGCCGCAGCGCATGAAGAGGCGCTCAAGCTGCTGCGGCTCGTGCATATTCCCGATCCGGAGCGACGGATGAAATCCTATCCGCACGAAATGTCCGGCGGCCAACGCCAGCGCGTGATGATCGCGATGGCGCTCGCCAATGACCCCGACATCCTGATCGCCGACGAGCCGACGACGGCGCTTGACGTCACCATCCAGGCGCAGATCCTGATGCTTTTGGCCGAACTGCAGCGCAAGCTCGGCATGGCGATCGTCTTCATCACCCATGACCTCGGTATCGTCCGGCGCTTTGCCGACCGTGTCTATGTCATGCGCCAGGGCGAGGTGGTCGAGGAAGGCGAGGCGGAAACCATTTTTGCCAATCCGCGGCACGCCTACACCAAAATGCTGCTGGCGGCCGAGCCGACGGGAACCAAGGCGCCGCCGCCAGCCGATGCGCCGGTGGTGCTCGAAGGTAGGAATGTCGAAGTCACATTCAGGATCGGCGGTGGGTTTCTGGCCGGCGAACCGCTGATGCTGCGGGCCGTCGATCACATCTCGATCCGGCTGCAGCGCAACCAGACCATCGGCATTGTCGGCGAATCCGGCTCGGGCAAGTCGACGCTCGGCCGCGCCTTGCTGCGGTTGCTGCCGAGCGATGGGCTCATTCGGTTCGGCGATCGCGATATCTCCACTGCCGACCGGCAGCAGATGCGGCCACTGCGGCGCCAGATGCAACTCGTCTTCCAGGACCCGTTCGGCTCGCTGTCGCCGCGCATGACCGTCGGTCAGGTCGTCACCGAGGGGCTGCTGGTGCATGAGCCCAACCTTTCAGGAAAGCAGCGCGACCAGCGCGCGGTCGAGGCCCTGCGCGAGGTCGGCCTCGACCCCAATGCCCGCAACCGCTACCCGCACGAATTTTCCGGCGGACAACGGCAGCGCATCGCCATTGCCCGCGCCATGATTCTGAAGCCGAAGATGGTCGTGCTGGACGAGCCGACATCGGCGCTTGACCGCTCGGTGCAGAAACAGATCGTCGAACTGCTGCGCAAGCTGCAAGCCGACCACGAACTGTCCTACCTCTTCATCAGCCACGATCTGTCGGTCGTGCGCGCCATGGCCGACTACATCATCGTCATGAAGCAAGGCAAGATCGTCGAAGAGGGGCCGACGGAAGAGATCTTCAACAATCCACGGGCGCCTTATACGCAGACGCTGATGAACGCCGCGATCGACGTCACACGGTTTCGACTGAGCGCGTAAGGCGCCGGCAGGGGCAATTGTCGTGGCGTCGTCTGTCGCTCAGCTCGCGCACTTGCGTGCGCGCACAGCGACAATGGCATCCTGCTGTCGCTTCAGCCGGTCGATCCTGGCCGTTTCGCGGTTGGCGACTGCGGTCTTGACGCGCGATCCGCCCAGCAGCCAGCGCGGCACGCTGGTGTTGACGACCTTGCCGCGGGTGATCGCCGTCTGCGAGATGTCGCGCGCGCTGCTTCCCAGCGCACTGTTGAGGTCGCTACAGCTCATGCTCTCGTATTTGGCCGGATCGGCCGTCCTGCCGATCGATGAGCATCCGGCAGCCATGAAGGCCGCAGCCAGAAGAGCGGGTGCCGACCTTGTCCTTGAAATCAAACTCATGCGCGCGTCCGGCCCGGCCGTTTTTGCCGCCTCCCTGATCTTCATCGATCAACCTAGCGCTGATAGCCAATTCGTCAAAGTTTCACCGGCCGGCCAGTGCTCGCGTTCTGCACTGGCTATCGGCCAATTATCGCTGTCGGAATTTTTACGCTGCTTGGGCGGCCAATTCGGTCATGGAGTCACAACCGCCGAGCATCATCTGGGCAATGTCGGTCGCATTGTCGTCGACATGCGCCGTCACCAGCACAATCCCCCCGCCAATACTTGGCCGCTCGGGTCTTCTGGCGGCCGCGACAATGGCTTCGAGCAATCCGCCAAGGCCGCCGCAGAACACGCTGGCCAAGGCTATAGCCGATAGGCCGGTCGGGAAAAGGTTGATGTCGTAAACAGCAACGGCGCCGAGGCACGCCAACAGCCCGGCGGCAGCGCCCAGCATGACACCCGGAGACCTCAGGACATCGATTTCGTCACGGTAGGGCCCGATAATGGCGACCTGTACGCGCGGAACCCCGGCCGCCAACAGGTCGCCGGCAATCCGCGCCGCTTCGGCATGGGATTCGAAAAGCTTACTGATTGTTGGCATGGTTACTCGGACATCGCGTCCGTCAGCGTGTCGGTAACGAAGGATGCGGCGATCAGATCGTCGCCGTCGATGCGGCCTCGCCCGCCTTCAATCACGGCCGCTACCTTTTGGAAGGTCTTCATTTCACCCTCGGTGATCTGAGCGTGTTGCATTCTGGTTTTGAGGCTATCTATGCGCATCCCCAACACATGGGATGTTACAGTCTCATGGTTCGACATGGTGGTGCTCATCCGTTCCCGCTTCGCTTGGTTTTCCCGCGCCCGATCTCGAACTTGGGCCGAGCGGAAACGTTCCCAGGGCAGGGCTTCGGTCGGGCGGAGGTCGGACCTAAGTCTGGGCCTGGAACGCATTGGTCTTGCCAAGCGGGCCGGCCGGAACAGTCGCTCTTCGTCACCGTTGTCTGCTGCAAATACCGGAGGAATTTGATGGAGAAGAGTGTTGGTCAGGCGCGCTGGTTGCTCGCACCGATTTTCGCGGTTGCCATCACCTTCATGGTGGCTGGAATAGTCCTCAGCTAATCTCTTGGCACATTAGCGCAGCCCAGTTCTTTCCCAAGCCGATAGGCTTCGTGAGCGAGCATGGATCTGGCGAACCCTGAAGTCTTGGCCAGGCCAGCTCAAATGACCTGGTCACCGAGCAGAATTCCCGCGATTCCGAGCGGTATGGGAGATTCGAAGTTGAAACGATCGCTTCGCATGGCTGCATTCAGCCGCGGGCGAGAACTCGAAGCTATTCACATGAAACGCGCGCGAGCGTGCTAGGCAAAGTCACCTGGTGGCCGGGCTCGCGAGAGCCGGGCCACCAGTTGGGCATCAGTAACCGCCGTTTTCCATTACCACCGGATGATGGTGACGGTGGTGGGTGGAAACGGAGCCGGTGACGACGACTGCATTCCGATCGTGATGCCGGCGGCCGTGGTCATAGAACGCCACCGTCCCGTGGTGTCGGTGATGCAGGCGCTGGCCTTCCTCATTGATGATCCTGACGTTGTGGTGGTGCCGATGGTGGGTCCTGATGACGACGTCGGCCTCGGCTGCCGAAGCCAAAGCGGGCAATCCCATTGAAAGCGCCAAAGCGCACATGATCATTGTTTTCATTGCAAGTTCTCCAACTGCTTTGATTAGCCCTTCGTTGGTTACAACTGCTGCTGATCCCTTTGGTTCCGGTTCCCGGGGGACAGCCGCACGCAAGCGAAGGGCTGGCTATCGCGTCGCCACGATTGGCAAAGAGGAGGCTTGCTTCCGGCCATCTGCGCAGGCGGCGGCAAACATCACCCGCGTTCTGTCACTGCCAGGGAGGAACGCTCTGCCGCAATTGTTAAGACAATTCGCCCACCTGTCGCCAGATCCCCGTCAGGCGACGGAACATTAGGCCGGCCTAACAGTTCTTCCCGCAGCGGACATCACGGTTTGGTGTTCGCTGAAGATCAGCAGGCAAAGGCTGATCGGCCCGCGTCCTCCGCCAGAGGCGCGGGCTTCACCAGGCAACAGGAGTGAGATTATGAACAACATCATTTGGCTTGTGGGAGCGGTGGTCGTCGTCATAGCGGTATTGAGCTTTTTCGGCCTCCGTTAAACGCCTGCATATGGGGGCAGGGACTTCGTGGCCCATGCCCCCAAAGAGGAACGAATCTCGTGTCCGTTCCCTAGGAACAGGCATCATCTTGGACAAGGCTCTATCTCTGGTGAATCTCGGGTGGAGCGCCAAAGTCGGGATGCGCTAACACATTGTTTTTTCTGGTCGGAGTGGCAGGATTTGAACCTGCGACCCCCTCGTCCCGAACGAGGTGCGCTACCAGGCTGCGCTACACTCCGTGACCAGATCGCGGGCTTATAGCCGCCACACATCGTTCCTGCAAGCGGCAATGGCAGCCCTTCTGTCGCATTTCGTCCGCTTTCTGCGGGCATTGCCGGAAGGCCCGAATTTCCGTCCGGGATAAACGCGGCTTAAAGCCTTGTGTGCTAAGCCGCTGCGTTGATGGATCGTATTTCTGCCGCTTGGAGCCCTGCCGTCTTGCCCCTAAATATTGTCGGCGAAGCGTGGCCAAACAGCTTCGAATTCGAAACCGCGGCGCTGATCAAGGCATCCGGTTTTCGTGAATATGATGCGCGCTGGTGGTTCGGCCATCCCGGTTCGGCAGTGCCGCCTGAACTCAATCTGATCGGCGTCCAGGCGCTTGGCATGGGGCTCGGCACGGTGATCCGGCGGCTCGGCGCTGGGCCTGACATCGTCACCGGGCATGATTTCAGATCCTATTCGCTCGGCATCAAGCTGGCGTTGGTTTCCGGGCTGATGGCGGCCGGCGCACGGGTGAAGGATATCGGTCTGGCGCTGTCGCCGATGGCCTATTTCGCGCAGTTCGCGCTGGAGACGCAGTCGGTGGCCATGGTCACCGCATCGCACAACGAGAATGGCTGGACCGGCGTCAAGATGGGAGCGGCGCGGGCGCTGACCTTCGGCCCCGAGGAGATGAGCGCGCTGAAGGCGATCGTGCTGGCCGCCGATTTCGACCTTACCGGCGGCGGCTCCTATGATTTCGTCGACAATTTTCGCGCCACCTATCTCGACGATGTGACAAGGGACAAGCGCATCACACGAAAGCTGAAAGTGGTCGCCGCCTGCGGCAACGGCACTGCTGGCGCCTTTGCCCCGGAAGCCCTGCAGCGCATCGGCTGCGAAGTGATCCCGCTCGATGTCGAGCTTGATCATACGTTTCCAAACTACAACCCCAATCCGGAGGACATGCAGATGCTGCATGCAATCAGGGACAAGGTGCTGGAGACAGGGGCCGATGTCGGTCTGGGCTTCGATGGCGACGGCGACCGCTGCGGTGTCGTCGACAATGAAGGCAACGAGATCTTTGCCGATAAGGTCGGCGTCATGCTTGCGCGGGATATTTCGCGGCTCCATCCGGGTTCGACCTTCGTTGTCGACGTCAAGTCGACCGGACTGTTCAACACCGACACGGTGCTGCGCGCCAATGGCGCCGTTACCGACTATTGGAAGACCGGCCATTCCTACATCAAGCGCCGGGTTGCCGAACTCGGCGCGGTCGCCGGCTTCGAAAAATCAGGCCACTTCTTCTTCAACCCCCCGATCGGGCGCGGCTATGACGACGGACTGGTCACGGCAATCGCCATCTGTCAGATGCTGGACCGTAACCCCGCCAGTTCGATGGCCGATCTCTACGGGGCACTGCCACTGACCTTCGGCACGCCCACAATGTCCCCGCAATGCGCGGACGATGTGAAGTACGGCGTGGTCGAGCGGGTGGTCTCCGATTTTCACGCGATGAAGCGGGACGGCTCCAGTTTCGCCGGCCAGAAGATCGTCGACCTTGTCACCGTCAATGGCGTGCGGGTCATTGCGGAGGACGGCACCTGGGGTCTGGTGCGCGCCTCGTCGAACAAGCCGGAACTGGTCGTGGTCGTCGAAAGTCCGGTCTCGTCCGAGCGTCGCCGGCAGATGTTCGATGCCGTCGATGCCGTGCTGCGCCGCAGTCCGGAAGTCGGCGCTTACAACCAGACTTTTTGACAGGGCATCCATGGGCCAGCGCATCGTCAGTTTTGTCATGAGCGGCGGCGTCGGCTCTCGGCTGTGGCCGCTGTCACGCGAGGACAATCCCAAGCAGTTCCACGATCTGTCGGGCGACGGTTCCATGCTCGCCAAGACCTTGCGCCGCCTGACGGCGAGACCGGCTGGCGAGACGCCGATCTTCCTGATCGCATCGGAGCGTCACGCCGATCGTGTCCATGCCGACTTGGCCGGTCTCGATCTTGCCGGCGGCGGCCCGCTGTTCGAGCCGGCGGGACGCAACACGGCCGCCGCCGTCGCACTGGCGACCCTGCGCACGCTGTCGGAATTCGGCGACAGCCTGGTTCTGGTGGTGCCCTCGGACCATGAAATAGCGACGGCAGGGCAATTCTGGCAAAGTATCGAGGCGGGATCGCAGGCGGCGCGCGCCGGTCGTCTGGTGGTGTTCGGCATCAAACCGACCCAGCCGGAAACCGGTTACGGCTATATCGAGGTATCGGCCGAGAAGGGCGGGGTGTTCGACGTTTCGCGCTTCGTCGAGAAGCCCGACCTTGCGACGGCCAACGACTATCTCAAGGCGGGAAATTTCTACTGGAATACCGGCATCTTCCTGTTTCGGGCCGGTGCCATGCGCGACGCCTTCAAGACATTCCAGCCCGACATCTGGCACGCCACCGAAGCGGCCTACGAGGCGGCCACGACGGACCTGTCCGGCCTCTATATGCCGCTGGAACTTTACGCGGCGATCCCGTCGAACTCGATCGACTATGCCATCATGGAGCGGGCAAAAGACATAGCCATGGTGCCGGCCGGCTTCCGCTGGAACGATCTCGGCTCCTGGCAATCGCTCCTCGATGTCGGTCCCGCCGACGACCGGGGCAACGTCGTTGTCGGCGATGTCGTCGCCATAGATTGCGAGAATTCCTATATCCGCAGCGACGGCCGCCTGCTGTCGGCCATCGGCATGAAGGACGTTGCCATTGTCTCGACGGCGGATGCCACTTTCGTTGCCCCGGTGAGCCACAGCCAGCACGTCAAGAAGATCGTCGAACAACTCGAAAAATCGGGACGGCTGGAAACCAGGTTCACGCCGGCGCATGACCGCGTCATCGAAAGTGGCGCCTGGCGGCGGCGCGTTCATCACTGGCTGTTCCAGGAGACCTTGCCGTTGTGGTCGACATCAGGCGTCGACGAGCGCCACGGTGGCTTCCACGAGGCGCTGGGTTTCGACGCCAAGCCGCTCGTCAAGCCCAAGCGCATGCGCACCCAGGCCAGGCAGGTCTATGCCTTCGCGGTTGCCAAGGAGCGCGGTTGGACCGGGCCGGCCGACCGGCTGATCGCGCATGGCATCGACTTCATGGCGGGGCAGGGCCGCACCGAACGGGGCGGTTGGGTGCGCACGCTGAATGTCGATGGCTCCGTCGCCGATCCCGTCGAGGACGCCTACGATCATTCCTGCATCCTGCTGGCGCTGGCGCATGCGCATATGTCGGGCAATGCCGACGCCTTGCGGCTCGGCCAAGAGACCTTCACCTTCCTCGATGCGCATCTGGAGGACAGCCGCATGACCGGCTTCCTCGACACCTCGGACGGGGCGGGCGAGCGACGCTCCAACCCGCACATGCATTTGCTCGAAGCTTTCCTGGCCTGGCACCAGGCAACCGGTGAGCGTGCGCATCTGCGTCGCGCGGCGCGCATCATAGACCTCTTCCGCAGCCATTTCTTCGACGCCGAGAGCTGGACGCTCGGAGAGTATTTCGATGCAGAATGGAAACCGGTACCGGGAGAGAAGGGGACCTGGACCGAACCTGGCCATCACTTCGAATGGGCATCGCTGCTGGTCGATTTCGCCGGCCGCAGCGGCCAGGCCGAACTGAGCGTCTTTGCCCGAAAACTCTACGCCTCGGCAATCGCCAATGGCCTCAACCGGGCCACCGGCCTTGCCTATGGTGCAGTCTCGCGGCAAGGACTGCCGCTCGACCTGATATCGCGCAGCTGGCCGCAGGCCGAGGCGCTCAAGGCGGCGATCGCCCTGGATGGCTCGGGCGGCCCCGATCTGAAGCCGGAGATCGAGGCGAGGGTCGGCCGGCTGTTCCGCTGGCACGTCGACCCGGCGCCGCTCGGCCTGTGGATCGATCGCATCGACGAGCGCGGCCGCTCGCTGGCATCTGACGTGCCGGCGAGCATCTTCTACCATCTGGTCTGTGCACTGACGCAGTATCTGGATGGAACGGCGGAGAAGTAGGCGGGATCAATACGGACTGGCGACGTCCCCGGTCTCGACATAGATCGACTTCAGCTGCGAATAGAGCGCCAGCGCCGCCAGCGAGTTCTCCCGCCCGATGCCCGATTGCTTGACGCCGCCGAAGGGAATTTCCACCGGTGTCAGATTGTAGGCATTGATCCAGCAGGTTCCGGCCTGCAACTCGGCGATGACGCGGTGGGCGCGCGGCAGGTCGCGCGTGAAGACGCCGGCGGCAAGACCGAACTCGGTGTCGTTGGCGCGGTCGATCACCTCGTCCTCGCTGTCGAATTTCAGCACGCTCATGACCGGGCCGAAAATCTCCTCGCGGGCGATCCGCATCGTGTCGGTAACGGCGGTGAATACGGTCGGCTCGACGAAGAAGCCGCCCTGGAAACCCTGCAGCGACGGCACATTGCCGCCACAGGCCAGCGTCGCCCCATCGTGCTTGCCGGCCTCGATATAGCCGACGACTTTGTCTTGCTGTGCCTTGGAGACCAGCGGCCCCATCTGCGTTTCCGGGTCGAGCGGATCGCCGATGCGGATTTTCTTGGTCCGTTCGATCAGCCGCTCGACAAAGCGGTCGTGAATGCCACTCTGGACGAAAACGCGCGTGCCGTTGGAACAGATCTGGCCGGTCGAATAGAAGTTGCCGAGCATGGCGCCGCCAATCGCATTTTCGAGATCGGCATCGTCGAAGACGATCAGCGGCGACTTGCCGCCGAGTTCCATCGTCGCGTGCTTCATCCTGGAGCCCGCTAGCGACAGCACCTTGCGCCCGGTCGGCACCGAGCCGGTCACCGAGACCTTGGCCACGACATCATGGCCGACAAGGCCGGCGCCGACGTCGCCATAGCCTTGCACGACGTTGAACAGCCCGTCGGGCAGGCCGGCTTCCGAGTAGATCTCGGCCAGCGCCAGCGCCGAAAGCGGCGTGTTTTCCGATGGCTTGAACACCATGGCATTGCCCATGGCGAGTGCGGGTGCGGATTTCCAGCCGGCGATCTGGATCGGATAGTTCCATGCGCCGATGCCGACGCAGACGCCGAGCGCATCGCGGCGCGTATAGGCGAATGGCCCGCCGAGGTCGACCGCTTCGCCGTTGAAGACAGCGACCGCGCCGGCGAAATATTCAAGGCAGTCCGCGGCGGAAGGTGCATCCGCCACCAGTGTCTCCTGGATCGCCTTCCCGGTGTCGAGCGTCTCGATGCGGGCAAGATCGGCGTTGCGGGCGCGCAAAATGTCGGCGGCTCGGCGCAGGATGCGGCCGCGCTCGACCGGCTTAAGCCGCGCCCAGGCCGGCTGTGCGGCGCGGGCGGCCTCGACCGCCAGTTCCAGCACGTTCGGCGTCGCCGATCGCAGCATGGCGATGGTCTCGCCCGTGGCCGGATAGATCACCGGCAGCGGCGCGCCGCCTTCGTCCTCGATATAGCGTCCGTTGACATAGTGCGAAGCCGTGGGCTGGGCGCGCATGGGAGGTCTCCAATCGTTGTGCCCAAGACGGCTATTGGGCGGGCGCCTGTCGGGCAGCTCACTCTATCGGCGGATCATGGCCTATCTGTCGGAAGCCTGCCAGCGCGGATTGATCCATGGTTCCTGGTTGGACGGCGCGAGCGGCGTGCGGCCAAGGATGTGATCGGACGCTTTTTCGCCGGTCATGATCGATGGCGCGTTGAGGTTGCCGTTGGTCACGCGCGGGAAGATCGAGGAGTCGGCGACCCGCAATCCGTCGACGCCGATGACCCGGCATTCCGGATCGACCACGCTCGATTGATCATCGACGCGGCCCATTCGGCAGGTGCCGCAGGGGTGGTAGGCGCTTTCGGCATGGTCGCGGATGAACAAGTCGAGATCGTCGTCCGACTGGACATGGCTGCCCGGCGAGAGTTCCTGTCCGCGATAGGCATCGAAGGCCGACTGGCCGAAGATCTCGCGGGTCAGGCGGATGCAGTGGCGGAACTCCGCCCAGTCGTCCGGATGCGACATGTAGTTGAAGCGGATGACCGGCTTCGCTTTCGGATCCGGCGAGCGCAGCGTCACCGAGCCGCGCGACTTCGAGCGCATCGGTCCGACATGCGCCTGGAAGCCGTGCGACTTCGCCGCCGCCTTGCCGTCGTAACGCACCGCCGCCGGGATGAAGTGGTACTGGATGTCGGGATAGTCGACGCCTGCCTGCGAGCGCACGAAGGCGGCCGCCTCGAAATGATTGGTGGCGCCAAGGCCCGATTTGAAGAACAGCCACTGCGCCCCGATCATCGCCTTGGAGAACGGGTTCAGCACTGAATTCAGCGTGATCGGTTTGGTCGATTCCTGCTGGATGTAGAGCTCCAGATGGTCCTGCAGGTTGCCGCCGACGCCAGGCCGGTCGGCCACGACGGCAATGCCGTTTTCGTGCAAATGCCCGGCCGGGCCGATACCGGACAGCATCAGGATCTTCGGCGAGTTGATCGACGACGCCGCGACGATTACTTCACGTCGCGCCTTAACGACCTGAATCTGTTTGTGAGCTTCGATCTCGACGCCGATGGCGCGTTGATTCTCGATGATCACCCGGCGCGCAAAGCCTTTGACCAGTCTGACGTTTTTGCGCCGGAGCGCCGGCTTCAGATAGGCTGATGCCGCCGACCAGCGGCGGCCGCCCAGAATGGTCTGCTCCATCGGGCCGAAGCCTTCCTGCTTGGCGCCATTGTAGTCGTCGGTCAGTTCAAACCCTGCCTGGCGGCCCGCTTCGACGAAGGCGCCATAGAGCGGATTGCGCCGGGAGCCGCGCTGCACATGCAGCGGGCCGCCGTGCCCGCGCCAGCCATCCTCGCCGCCATCTGAATCCTCCATGCGTTTGAAGTAGGGCAGCACGTCGGCGAAGCCCCAGCCGGCCGCGCCCTGTTCGGCCCAATGGTCGAAGTCGCGGGCGTGGCCGCGCACATAGACCATGCCGTTGATCGAGGACGAGCCGCCGATCACCTTGCCGCGCGGCGTCGCCAGCACGCGGCCACCCAGATGCGGTTCCGGTTCACTGGCGAATCCCCAGTCGTAGAGGCTCATGTTGAGCGGTATCGACAGCGCCGAAGGCATCTGGATCAGCGGCCCGATATCAGTGCCGCCGAATTCGATGACGATGACCGAATGCTTGCCGTCTTCCGACAAGCGATAGGCCATGGCCGAGCCGGCGGAGCCGGAGCCGATGATAACGAAATCCGCTTCAAGCATGGTTCATATGCGCCATAAAATCGGCGAGCGAAACGTTGCCGCCGGTAGCCACCACCAGGACGGTTTTTCCCGCCACATCCACCTTGCCACCGAGCAATGCCGCCAGCGACGCCGCACCTGACGGTTCGAGCACCAGCTTCATCCGCTCGAAAGCGATCCGCATCGCGCGCCGCACCGACTGATCGTCGACCGTGATGCCGCGCACGCCAGCGGTCTTGACCGCGGCGAACGGCGCGTCGCCGGGCCGGCGCGACATCAGTCCGTCGCAGATCGATTTCGGACCGATCGGCATGGTCTCGATGCTGCCATGCGCCAGTGAAGAGCCCATGCCGTCGAACCCTTCGGGCTCTACGCCGATGATCTCGGTCGCCGGCGACAGATAGTGGAAGGCGAGCGAAACGCCGCCGATCAGCCCACCGCCGCCGACCGAGCAGAACAAGAGATCGGCGCTGGCATCCTTACCCGACAGCTGGTCGAGCGCTTCGAGGCCGGCACCCGCCTGACCGGCGACGATCTCGGGATCGTCGAATGGATGCAGGAGCGCTAGCCCTTCTGTTTCAGCGATTTCGCGCGCCTTGGCCGCCGCGACCTCTTCACGCGCGCGATCGTCATGGTCGGTCAGCACGACGCGCGCGCCATAACCCGCGGTAGCATCGCGCTTGGCGGCCGGCGCGTCGATCGGCATGACGATGGTCACGGGAATGCCGAGCGCCTGGCCGGCCGCGGCCAGCCCTTGCGCGAAATTGCCCGAGGAATAGGCGACGACGCCCTTCTTCGCCTCGTCGGGCGAAAGCCGCTTCAGCCGCCAATAAGCGCCGCGAACCTTGAAGGATCCGGCCCATTGCAGCGATTCCGGCTTGATGAAGACCCGGGCCGCGCCGGTTTCTCTGGCGAGCGCCGCCGATTCCAGCAGCGGCGTGACCTGTGTCGCCCGTGACGTTACCGCGTAGGCCTGCCTGAGATGGTCGAGAGTGGGAACGAGAAGGTCTGCCATCATTCGCCTCGCGGATACCTTTTGCTCTCTTCGAGATTGTCGAGGTTCATGTGATTGCGCATGTACCGCTCTGACGCTTTCTGCAACGGCTGGAAATCCCAAGGGTAATAGGCGCCGTTGCGCAGCGCCGGATAGACGACCCAGCGGCGTGCCTGGTTTTCGCGCACGGCGGCATCGAAGCCGGCCATGTCCCAACGCGCCCGGACCTTTTCCAGGAATGCCGCCACAAGACCCGCATTGGCGGGGTCGGCGGCCAGATTGTCCCGCTCGAGCGGATCGGCTTCGAGATCGAACAATTGCGGCGGATCGAGTTCGCAATGGACGAATTTGTACCTGCCTTCGCGGATTGCCACCAAGGGCGCATAGGAGCCCTCCGCCGCGTACTCGATCAGCACCGGTGTCGTGCGCTGCCCGCCCTTGGTGAGCGGCAGCAGCGACTGGCCGTCGGTCCACGGCGCGATCGCCCCGATGTCGATGCCGGCAAGGTCGCAAAGCGTTGGTGCTACGTCGAGATTGGAGACCGGCGCCTCGATCAGCCCGGCACGAATGCCCTTGCCGGCAATCATCAACGGCACTCGCGCCGAGCCTTCGAAGAAGCTCATCTTGAACCACAGGCCTCGCTCGCCGAGCATGTCGCCGTGATCCGAACAGAACAGGATGATCGTGTCGTCGGACATGCGCGTTCGCGTGAGAACGTCGAGGAGCTCACCGACCTTGTCGTCGACATAGGAGATGTTGGCGAAATAGCCGCGCCGCGAACGACGCACCTCTTCAGGCGTGATCTCGAAAGAGGAATAGTCGCTGGCATGGTACAGCCGCCGAGAATGCGGGTCCTGCTCGTCTTCAGCGATGTACCCGGTTTCCGGATCCAGCACCTGGCAATGCTCATAGAGATCCCAATACTGCTTGCGCGCGACATAGGGATCGTGCGGATGCGACAGCGAGACGGTGAGGCACCAGGGCCGATGGCTCGCATCGTCCTGTTCGCGCGAAAGCTGATAGAGCTTCTGAGACGCGAGGAACACGACCTCGTCGTCATACTCCATCTGGTTGGTTGTTTCCGCGACGCCGGCGCCGGTCACCGAACCCAGATTATGATACCACCACTCGATGCGCTCGCCGGGTTTGCGGTAGTCCGGCGTCCAGCCGAAATCCGCCGGATAGATGTCGGTGGTCAGCCGTTCCTCGAAACCGTGCAGCTGATCCGGTCCGACGAAATGCATCTTGCCCGACAGGCAGGTGTAGTAGCCGGCCGCACGCAAATGATGGGCGAAGGTGGGGATCGACGAGGCGAACTCGGCGGCATTGTCATAGACCCCGGTGCGCGACGGCAACTGGCCGCTCATGAACGAGGCACGGCCCGGCGCGCAGAGTGGCGAGGCGGTGTAGTTGTTGGCAAAGCGCGCCGAACGCGCCGCCAGTGCCTTCAGATGCGGTGTGTGCAGAAATTCCGCCGGCCCATCCGGGAACAAGGTCCCGTTGAGCTGGTCGACCATGACGATCAGGAAATTGGGTCGCTTCGCTGTCACTGCTTGTGCCGTCCGCCAAGTTTGGTTTCGAGATAATCTTCGACCAGCGCGATCGCGGTCGCGGCGTCAGGCACGCCATCCTTCAGCGCGCGCCTGATGTAGAGCCCGTCGATCATCGCCGCCGTCGCTTCCGCGGCGCGGTCGGCTTCGGTCCTCGGCAGGATACCGGTCAATCCACTCATCAGGTTGGAATGCAGCCGCCGGGCATAGATTCTGAGCAGCCGGCGCAGCGAAGACGATTGCTGCGCCTCGACATAGAAAGCGAGCCATGCGGCAATGGTTTCGGCCTGGAACTGGACATCGGAGAAGTTGACGGCGACCACGGCCGAGACGCGCTCGCGCGCGGTGCCGGCGCACTGCAGGGCGCGGCGCATATCGATGGTCAGTTCGGCCAGGATGTGCCGCATCGTCGCGAACAGCAGCTCGTCCTTGGCGCCGAAATAGTGGTGGGCGAGCGCCGAAGACACACCGGCGCGTCCGGCGATCTCGGACATGGTCACGTCAAGCGAGCCACGCTCGCCGATTGCCGAGATCGTCGCGTCGATGAGCGCCCTGCGGCGCAATGGCTCCATTCCGACTTTTGGCATGCCGTTTCCGATTTTTGCGGGAGATTATTTTTTATTGACGCGTCAATCAATGAAAAATCGACCTCGACGCGACCTGTACCAAGCGATTGTTGCGTTGCGGCCCTTCACGGCCCGGGCGAGAATGTTTATATTTGAACAATAAAGGCGAAGTGCGTCACGAGCCATGGGCGCTGGCGCCAAGGATGGAGACCGCCATGACCGCATGCATCGTTGGCTGGGCGCATTCGCGCTTCGGCAAGCTTGAGGGCGAGACGCTCGAAAACCTGATCGTCAAGGTCGCGACGGACGCGCTCGACCATGCCGGCATCGGCCCGGACGAGGTCGACGAGATCGTGCTCGGCCATTTCAATGCCGGGTTTTCGGCGCAGGATTTCACGGCAAGCCTGGTTCTCCAGGCGGACGACCGGCTGCGCTTCAAGCCGGCGACACGCGTCGAGAACGCTTGCGCCACCGGTTCGGCGGCGGTCAGGCAAGGTATCCGCGCCATCGATGCAAACGCCGCCCGCATCGTGCTGGTGGTTGGCGCCGAGCAGATGACGACGACGCCCGGGCCCGAAATCGGCAAGAATTTGCTGAAAGCTTCCTATCTGCCCGAGGACGGCGACACGCCAGCCGGCTTCGCCGGCGTCTTCGGCAAGATCGCGCAGGCCTATTTCCAGCGCTATGGCGACCAGTCGGATGCGCTCGCCATGATCGCTGCCAAGAACCACAAGAATGGCGTCGACAATCCCTATGCGCAGATGCGCAAGGATTTCGGCTATGACTTCTGCCGGCAGGAGAGCGAGAAAAACCCGTTCGTCGCTGGGCCCTTGAAGCGCACCGACTGCTCGCTGGTCTCCGACGGCGCTGCTGCCCTTGTCCTTGCCGACACGGCAACGGCGCTGAAGATGCGCCGCGCGGTCGCCTTCCGCGCCAACGAGCATGTGCAGGATTTCCTGCCGATGTCGAAGCGCGACATCCTGACCTTCGAAGGCTGCGAACAGGCCTGGACCCGCGCGCTGAAGAACGCCGGCGTAACGCTCGACGATCTCTCCTTCGTCGAAACGCATGACTGCTTCACCATCGCCGAATTGATCGAGTATGAAGCGATGGGACTGGCCAAGCCGGGTGAGGGCGCCAAACTGGCGCTGGATGGCACAACGGCAAAAGACGGCCGTCTGCCGGTCAATCCCTCCGGCGGACTGAAGGCCAAGGGCCATCCGATCGGCGCCACCGGCGTCTCCATGCATGTCTTGACCGCCATGCAGCTTGTCGGCGAAGCCGGCGGCATCCAGGTGCCGGGCGCGAAACTCGGCGGCATCTTCAACATGGGCGGTGCGGCGGTCGCCAACTACGTTTCCATTCTCGACCGGATCAGGTAAACCGCCCCGGCATTCGCGGGAGGTAGCATGGCAAATCCGGTTCTGATCGAAGTTTTGCGCGGCGCCATTGTCGAGAGCGCCCATCGCGGCGCCGTTGCCGTCTTCGATGCCGACGGCAAGCCGGTGCTGGAGATCGGCGATACGTCGAAGCCGGTCTTTCCGCGTTCCGCCGTAAAGGCGATCCAGGCCCTGCCGCTTGTTGAAACGGGTGCCGCGGATGCCTATGGCTTCGGCAATCGCGAACTGGCGCTGGCCTGTGCCTCCCACTCCGGCGAGCCGGCGCATGTCGAACTGGCGCGGTCCATGCTGGCCAGGGCCGGGCTGGACGGGTCGGCGCTCGAATGCGGGGTTCACTGGCCCTCGAACCATGACGCCGAGATTGCGCTCGCGCGTGCCGATGGTTTGCCGAATGCGCTGCACAACAATTGTTCCGGCAAGCACTCCGGTTTCCTCTGTACCTGCGTCCATTCGGGCATCGCGCATCGCGGCTATGTCAGGCCGGATCACGCCCTGCAGGAAATGGTGCGCGACGCCATGCAGGCAGTCACCGGCGCTGTGCACGGCCCCGACGAACGCGCGGTCGACGGCTGCTCGATTCCGACCTATGCGGTGCCGCTCAGGAGTTTCGCGCTCGGCTTTGCTCGCATGGCCACGGCCCAAGGCTTTGGCCCGGAGCGGGCGAAGGCCGCGAAGCGGCTGCTTTCGGCCTGCATGGCGGAGCCGTTCTTCGTGGCCGGCACCGGCCGCGCGGACCTGTTGCTGATGGAAGCCGCTCCGGGGCGAATTTTTGCCAAAGGCGGGGCCGAGGGCGTCCATTGTGCCGCAATTCCGGAACTCGGCCTCGGCATCGCGGTCAAATGCGATGACGGTGCCGGGCGCGCCGGCGATGCAATCGCCGCCGCGGTCCTCGCCAGGCTGCTGCGGGCGGACGAGGCCTTGGCGGCGAAGCTGCTCGAACTGGCGAATGCGCCTATCGAAAGCCGGATTGGCGCCAAGGTCGGGGCGCTGAGGCCGACGCCGGCCCTGAATTGAAGGTGGCAATCAGCTGACGCGGTTGCGCTCGACGGTCAGGTGCGCATAGCCGCTGCGGCTGGTCTGGGTGAGGTCTGATGTCACCGGCTCGGCCCAGCGCTGGCCGACAACCGCTCCGTTCGACGCACCATCGATGACGTTGTCGGAGATGACGGCCGTGCCGGCACCTTCGACCACACTGACGACGATGCCGGTGCCTGCCTTGCGAATGATGTTGCCGGTGGCCACGACGTTGCGCAGATACGGCCCCCAGCCGATCGACATGCCGTAGAGCGGCGCGTTCTCGATGACATTGTTGGAAGCGACGGTGTCGGCCTCGACGGCGATGCCAACGCCGAAGCCGGGTGGATCCGCGGTGTAGGGGCCTGATGTCGACAGATTGCGCACGATGTTGCCGGAGCAGACACCCATGCGGCCGCCTTCGTTGAAGTTGACGATCGAGATGCCGTTGGCGGCGCCGTCGACGATGTTGTTGGAAATGACGGCGCCTTCGAACGAGAACTCGGAATAGACCGCGGTCTCGCCCGAGCGCGAGCAGGTGTTGCCCGATATCTGCAAATTGCTGGAACTGTTGGCCCGGATGGCCGAGAAGGCGCAGTCGGAGACCACATTGCCCGAGATGACGACATTGCCGGCGCGGAAGGCATTGATGCCGTTGCCGTTCTGGCCGGTGCCGCCGCTGCGCGCGCCAATGCGTTCGACGCGGTTGCCGGTGACCATGGTGGCGTCTTCCGCAGCTTGCCAGCGGTGCACCAGGATGCCGCCATTGGCGCAATCGGAGACGGTGTTGCCTGATATCGCCAGCCCTGCGGCCTCCACCGAATAGATGCCGGCGTCCGCCGCCCCCGATATGTCCGAACGCTCGATCCGGCCCGCGGCGTGTTCCAGCGCCAGCCCGTTCTTGCCGCTGCCCGTGATCTGGCAGTTGTCAACCACGAGATGCGCCACCCGGCGCAGATCGAGCAGTCCTTGCGCGTAGTCGCCCATAGAGCGGTTCGCGCCGTCGAAAACCAGTCCGCTGAGTTCGATATGGTCGGCCTGTTCGGCCATGAACAAATGGCCGTCGCCGCCATAGACGATCCGCGTCGCGCCCGGCACGCCGGAAAGACGCACGCGACCAGGCAGCGAGAGATTGGACACCACATAGGTGCCGGGCGGCAGGAAGACCGGCATGTCACGGCCATTCGCGTCGCGCAGCAGCTTGGCGAAGGCCTTGCTCTGGTCGTCAAACGTACCGGGCTGGACGCCAAGTTCGGTGGCGTTGATCGAGCCGCGCATCGAGGCTTTCTCCATGCCGGTCAGGCTGGCGGCCGCCGCCTTGCCGAGCGCGAGGCCCATGACGGCAAAGCAGGTGGTCTGCGTCAGCAGGGTTCGTCTGTTCAACATCGGCACAGAATCCCAGTGTTCGGCCCCGACACCGCAGGAATCATGCCAGACGTTCAACGCGCCTCTTCTCGGCGGCAATGACTTGTCGGGCAGCCACTCGGCGCCTAAGTTCAGGGGATGAGCAGAGCTTTTACCCGCGAAGAAGACAGCGAAAACGCGATCGCCGGTGTTGGCGAGCGGCCGATCAGCACGCACCGGAACCTGGTGACGGAGCGCGGCCTGGCGCAGATCGACGACAATCTGGCCGATCTGCGCGATATCATGGCGAAAGCGGAGCGGAAAGCCGACCGCGAGCGCATCGCGGTCGTGTCGCGCGATCTGCGCTACTGGACCGCGCGACGCGAGAGTGCCGAGCTTTCCGTGCCGGAGCCCGGCAGCGATGTCGTCCGCTTCGGCATGGGTGTCACGCTGCAAAGTGACGACGGCAGGAAGGTGCACTGGAAGATTGTCGGCGAGGATGAAGCCGATCCGGCCAAGGGCAGCATCTCGCACGTCTCGCCTATGGCGGTCGCGCTGTTCGGCAAGAAGGTTGGCGACGTGGCCAGCGTCAACGGCAAGGAGTGGGAGATCGTCAAGCTCTCGGAGAGTTAGTCTTCAAGCTTGACCACATGGTCGCGGAAGAATGCGGCCGCACCCGCTTCGTCTATCTCGCTGGCAGCGACCATCATCACCAGTTGGATGACCTCCTCCTGTTCGGCTTCGATGCTTAATCCGTTGAAATAGAGAAACAAGTCGGCCGCAGCGAAAGCCGTGCGCTTGTTCCCATCGACGAACGGATGGTTCTTTGCGATGCCGAAGAGATAGGCGGCAGCGAGTTCGCTCAGATCCGGCTCGCCGTATGCTTCTTTCTGTTGCGGACGTGCGAGCGCCGATTCCAACAGGCCTTCATCGCGGATACCCGACGCGCCGCCGTGAAGACGCAACTGCTCGGCATGCATCGCCTCCACGAACTCTCGCGAATGATGTGCCGTCATTTTGCGAGCGCGCGGTAGGCAACCTCGTATTTCCTCATCCGCTCGCGCGCTACCTTCATCTTGCGCTCGAATTCTTCGGCAGAATCTTCCAATCGGCGCAAGCGAAGCTCTTGACCTTCCTGGACGACGATCACGTTGTCGCCTGTCTTGAGATTCAATCGATCGAGAAGCTCTTTCGGCAGAATCACGCCGTCCGAATTCCCGATCTTGCGAATTGTGGTGTTCATGATGAAACATCCTGTTGCAACGCTAATTATAACGCGGTGCGCCGGGTGTTGCAACAGATATTATAACAGATTCGTCACGAGGATAGCAGCCGATCCAGCAGCCGCTCCGCCGCTTCCGGAATGACCGTGCCCGGCGGGAAGATTTCCGCCGCGCCGGCTTGCAGCACCGCATCATAGTCCTGCGGCGGGATGACGCCGCCGGCCACGATCAGCATGTCGCCGCGGCCGAGCTTCTTCAGCGTGTCGCGCAATTCTGGGATCAGCGTCAGGTGACCCGCTGCCAGCGATGAGGCGCCGATGATGTGGACGTCATTCTGGACAGCCAGTTTCGCGATCTCTTCCGGCGTTTGGAACATGGCGCCGACGGTAACGTCGAAGCCGAGATCGGCGAAGGCCGTGGCGATCACCTTCTGCCCGCGGTCGTGGCCGTCCTGTCCCATCTTGGCCACGAGGATGCGCGGCTTGCCGCCGTTTTTCTTTTCGAAGGCACCGAGCTTGTCCTGCAGGCGGTCGATCACCGGACTGTCGCCAAGCGCCTTGCGGTAGACACCGGAAATGGTCTGCACCGTGGCCACATGGCGGCCATAAGCTCTTTCCAGGGCGAACGAGATTTCGCCGACAGTGGCATTGGCGCGCGCGGCGCGGATGGCGAACTCCAGGAGGTTGTCCTCGCTCTGTGCGGCACGGGTCAGCGCATCGAGCGCGCTTTCGACGGCAGCGACGTCGCGCGTGCCCTTCAGCCGTTGCAGCTTCGAGAGTTGCCGGGCCCTGACCTCGGCATTGTCTATCTTCAGCACGTCGACCTCAATATCGGTCCCGGGGCGATGCGCATTGACGCCGACCAGCATCTGCTCGCCGGAATCGATGCGCGCCTGCGTGCGGGCGGCGGCTTCCTCGATGCGCAGCTTGGGTATGCCCTTTTCGATCGCCGCCGCCATGCCGCCGAGAGCCTCGACCTCCTCGATATGGGCGAGCGCACGCGCCGCCAGATCATGTGTCAGCCGTTCGAGATAGGCCGAACCGCCCCACGGATCGATGATGCGCGTGGTGCCGGATTCCTTCTGCAGGACGAGTTGCGTGTTGCGGGCGATGCGCGCCGAATGGTCGGTCGGCAGCGCCATTGCCTCGTCGAACGAGTTGGTGTGCAGCGACTGGGTATGCCCCTGGGTCGCGGCCATCGCCTCGATCATGGTGCGGATTATGTTGTTGTAGGGATCCTGCGCCGTCAGCGACCAGCCGGAGGTCTGGCAATGGGTGCGCAGGGACAGCGACCGCTCGTCCTTTGGCGCGAAGTTCTTTTTCATCAGCGTCGCCCACAACAGGCGTGCGGCCCTGAGCTTGGCCACTTCCATGAAGAAATTCATGCCGATCGCCCAGAAGAACGACAGGCGCGGCGCGAAACGGTCGATGTCGAGCCCCGCCGCGACGCCGGCGCGGGCATATTCGATCCCGTCGGCGATCGTATAGGCGAGCTCCAGGTCGGCGGTCGCGCCGGCCTCCTGCATGTGATAGCCGGAGATCGAAATCGAATTGAACTTCGGCATGTTCTTCGAGGTGTAGGAGAAGATGTCCGAGACGATCCGCATCGAGGGCTTCGGCGGATAGATGTAGGTGTTGCGGACCATGAACTCCTTCAGAATGTCGTTCTGAATGGTCCCGGCCAAATCCTTCTGCGCGACGCCTTGCTCTTCCGCCGCCACGATGTAGAGCGCCATGATCGGCAGCACCGCGCCGTTCATCGTCATCGACACGGTCATCTCGCCGAGCGGAATGCCGTCGAACAATTGCCGCATGTCGAGGATGGAATCGATAGCCACACCCGCCATGCCGACATCGCCGGCGACGCGCGGATGGTCCGAGTCATAGCCGCGGTGCGTGGCGAGATCGAAGGCAACCGAAAGGCCTTTCTGGCCGGCGGCAAGGTTGCGCCGGTAGAAGGCGTTGGATTCTTCGGCGGTCGAAAAACCGGCATATTGCCGGATGGTCCAGGGTTGCTGGACATACATGGTCGGGTAGGGGCCGCGCACGAAGGGCGGCAGGCCCGGATAGGTGTCGAGATGCGACAATCCCTTGAGGTCGGCCTGACTGTACAGCTGCTTGACGACAAGGCCTTCCGGCGTTGTTCGCTGTCCCTTGACCTCGACAGGCGCGCGGCGCGGCGGCACCCAGCCGATCTGACTGAAATCCGGAATCAAGAAGCGGCCCCGATGGATTGATCGATGCGGACCGGAGACAACGCTTCGCACAGGACGACGCCCTCGGTGAAGGCAGGTCGCTTCTCTGCGTCCAGCGTCTCGACCGGGCGCTCGCTTTTCAACGGATAAAGCGTGGCGCCGACAATGGCCCGCTCGTCTGACTTGAAGGCTATGGCGCGATGGGCGGCGGCGTTGCGGACGCGCTGCTGGATATGTCCGTCCCGAAGGCTGGACAGCACGCCACCCTCAGCCTCGATGGCCTGTAATTCCGCCCACGCGGCTTCGCAAAGGTCTGAGGTCAGCGCTTCGACGGCGCCGGAGCCATGGGCGGGATCGGCGACATGATCGACATGGCTTTCATTGGCCATGATCAGCTGCGCGTTGCGCGCGACGCGGCGGGCAAAGGCGGCCGGCAGGCCGTGCGCGATCGTATGCGGCAGGATTGAGATCGAATCGGCGCCTCCCGCCGCCGCGGCGAAGCAGCCGATCGTCGTGCGCAGGATGTTGGTTTCGGGATCCAATGCCGTCATCATGCGAAATGATGTCTCGGCATGGATGTTGGCCGTGGAATTGGGGATCGAGCAGGCCTCCTGCACCCGTGCCCACAGCCTGCGCAGGGCTCGCACCTTGGCCATCGACAGGAACTGGTCCTGGTCGACGCTGAGCGCGAAGCCGATATGAGGCGCGGCATAGACGAGCGGCTGCCGCGCCTTCTCGAACATTCGCAGATACGAGACCGCCGAGGCCAGCATGATGCCGAGTTCCTGCGCTTCCGTGGCGCCGGCATTGTGGAAGACGCGACCGTCTGCCTCCAGAAGCACACCCGGAACGCCCATCGAGAAGAAATGCGCCAGCGATTGCGGCATGGATTCCTGCAGCGCCTCGATCGACATGCGCAGCCGGCCGGTGCCGGCGAGAATAGCAGCCGGATCGATGCCGAAGGAAAGGTTGAGCTTTGCCGGATCGGAGCGGCGCTTGCTCAGGAACGCCACCAGCCAGTCGGCCATGGGGCGGCTCCAGGGGTGGGTGTCGATACGGATCTGGACCCGGTTGAGGGGCACGCCCTCCAGCACCGTCTCGAGCGCCTGCGCCGTCCTCGGCAGGCCGTAGCCAAACGCGTTCGGGGCGCCCTCGAAGACGAGCGACAACCCCGTCGCGCCCTGGGCGACATCTTCCAGGGCCTGCCTCTTGGCGCGTTCGACATCGGGGTCGTCGACGCGCTGGCTGACGATCCACGGCGATTGAGGATTGGCGCGCACGATCGGTTCCGTTCCGGTCGCGCGTTCATAGAGCGGCTCGACGCGGATATTGTCGTCGGTATGCGAGACCAGCTGTTCCTCGAAGGAGGCGCCGGCCAACGCTTTTCCCGCCAGGGTCAGCCATCGCTGACGCTCCGCATTCGTTGGCTCAACATCCCTGGTCAAGGCTCCGGCGCCCATTCATCGTCCTCATTCTATATGGCCGCACCAGCCCGGGCAGCCTAATCTACGGTCCCCGGTCAGTTATCGCAATGCACGCCCAGGGCTTGAATTCGACCCACCTGATATTCGATCCACCTGATATAGGTCGCTTGCGTGGACGGACCATGAACGATTGCCAAACACCATCGAAATCCGCAAGTTCCAAATCCGATTTTGGCGATTGGTCCGATTTGGGCGATAGCCCTGATTGGACGATTGGTCCTGCCTTAGACAATTGTCATTGTCGCTGTGCGGCAGCCTCACTATACCATCGGGCAAAGGCTGGCTTTAGACACATCAGTTTTGCGGAGACCCGACCTATGGCTGACGACACCAGTATTTTTATCGGCGCCAGCCGCAAGCCCGACGACAGCTATCAGCGCGCCGAAAACCTGCTGCTGCAATACGGAAATCGCCATGGCCTGGTGACCGGCGCCACCGGTACGGGCAAGACCGTCACCTTGCAGATCCTGGCAGAGGGATTTTCCAACGCCGGCGTGCCGGTCTTCTGCGCCGACATCAAGGGCGACCTTTCCGGTATCGCCATGATGGGCACCGCCCAGGATTCCCTGGTCAAGCGGGCAGAACAGGTCAAGCTCGACCCTTACGACTTCCAGGAATTTCCCGTCATCTTCTGGGATCTGTTCGGCGAGCAGGGTCACCCCATCCGCGCCACCATTTCGGAGATGGGACCGCTGCTTCTGTCGCGGCTGATGAACCTGACCGACGCGCAGGAAGGCATCATGAACATTGCCTTCCGCATTGCCGATGAAGAGGGCCTTCTTCTCCTCGACCTCAAGGACCTGCAGGCGCTGCTCGCCAACATCGCGGAGCGCGCCGAAGAAATCAGCGCCCGTTATGGCAACGTCACCAAGCCGTCGGTGGGGGCGATTCAGCGCACGCTGCTGGTACTTGAGCAGCAGGGCGCGGCGAACTTCTTCGGCGAGCCGGCTTTGCGCATTGCCGACATCATGCGCACCACCCGCGATGGTCGCGGCGCCATCAGCGTGCTGGCCGCCGACAAGCTGATGATGAATCCGCGCCTCTACGCGACGTTCCTGCTCTGGCTGATGTCGGAGCTGTTCGAGGAACTGCCGGAGGTTGGCGACCCCGACAAGCCGAAGCTGGTGTTCTTCTTCGACGAGGCGCACCTCTTGTTCGACGAGGCGCCGAAGGTGCTGATCGACCGGGTCGAGCAGGTGGTCCGCCTGATCCGCTCGAAAGGCGTCGGCGTCTATTTCGTCACGCAAAACCCCTTGGATATCCCCGAAAAGGTCCTGGCCCAGCTCGGCAACCGCGTGCAGCACGCGCTGCGCGCCTACACGCCGCGCGAGCAGCAGGCGGTGAGGACGGCGGCCGAAACCTTCCGGCCCAATCCGGATTTCGACTGCGCCACCGCCATCACCCAGCTCGCCACCGGCGAGGCCCTGGTCTCTACCCTGGAGGCCAAGGGCATTCCGTCCATGGTCCAGCGCACGTTGATCCGTCCGCCGTCATCGCGGCTTGGACCCATCACCCCTGCCGAGCGGCAGAAGCTGATCGGGGAAAGCCCGGTCACCGGCCAGTATGACCAGGTTGTCGATCGCGAATCGGCCTTCGAAATGCTGCAGAAGAAGGCAAAGCAGGCGCAGGACGCCGAGGCGCAGGCGCAGCAGGCCGGCACCGGCGGCTCGCGCTGGACCATTCCAGGCTTCGGCAATG
This sequence comes from Mesorhizobium sp. B2-5-7, assembly GCF_006440875.1. Classification (NCBI taxonomy): domain Bacteria; kingdom Pseudomonadati; phylum Pseudomonadota; class Alphaproteobacteria; order Hyphomicrobiales; family Phyllobacteriaceae; genus Mesorhizobium; species Mesorhizobium sp. B2-5-7. The sequence goes on from NZ_VFUO01000008.1 coordinate 96,489, forward strand.
ACGATCCCGCGCCGCAGTCCGGTGGCCGGCGCGCGCCTGCGCCGCGCCCCTCCAATCGCCAGACGGTGGCCGAGGCCGCGATCAAGTCGGTGGTGCGCTCGGTCGGCTCGTCGGTTGGACGTGCCATTGTGCGCGGGATTCTGGGTAGTTTGTCGCGGGGACGGTAGGATCGGGGCAGCCGCAACGCCACTGCCCCCTGAAACTCAGAAGCCCCTGAAACTCAGAAGATCGCGTTCGTGACCGCTTTGACTGGGCCGAGCAGCACGGATCCATCCGGCACGCCGGCATCGATCGGGATCGCCTTGTGGTTGGCCGTCGCCACCATCGGCTGGCGAGCGTCGCTGGTCACGATGACCGGCGTCTTCGAGGGCACGCGGTCATAAAGGTCGATAATGTCCTGGTTCATCAGGCGCACGCAGCCCGACGACACCGATTTGCCGATCGAGCGCCATTCCGGCGAGCCGTGCAGGCGATAGAGCGTGTCCACATTGCCCTGGAAGAGATAGAGCGCACGTGCGCCGAGCGGGTTCTTTAGGCCGCCGGGCATGCCGCCATTGTCGGCGCTGTACTGCTTCAATTCCGGCTGGCGGGCGATCATCTCATCCGGCGGCGTCCACTTCGGCCATTTCTGCTTCCACTGGACGACAGCGTCGCCCGACCATTCGAAGCCGGCGCGGCCAAGGCCGACACCATAGCGAATGGCCTGGCCGCCAGGGCGAACCAGATAGAGGAAATGGCCTGTCGTATCGACGACGATGGTCCCCGGCTTCTGCCCGGTCGGGTCGGGTACGATCTGGCGCAGGAACTGCGGATCGATCCTGTCGACGGGGATGGCCGGCAGATCGAAACCGCCATCGTTGACCGCAGCGTACATCGACGCATAGTCGGCGAGCGGAGGCTCGACATACGTTGGTGGCGGCGGCGGCTCGACTGGTCCCGGTCCGGTGGTGGCGCATGCGGAAACCGCGATCGAGGCGGCGCCCAGGGCTGCGGCGTTGAGGAAGCCGCGACGGCTCAGGCGATAGGATTCGATTTCGGTTATGGACATGGCTGCCTTCTTTAAGACTCAAATCGCAACAAAGCGTCAACACGCGACGTTCGCTGCGGGTGCCTGACAACACCTGAGGCGATAGGCGGTTCCGATTCTGGCTCGAACGTGGACAAACAAAGGCGAAGCTGTGACTGCGCCGCCACTGTGGCGCTGGGGCCACAGGTCAGTTAGGCGCCGGATACGAGTGCCTCCAACGATGGCAGGATCAGGGCCGGTGGCAAGTCCTGGTATTCCTCCGGCTGGTTGGAGCGGTTGATCCAGACCGTGCGGAAGCCGAATTTGGTGGCGCCCGCAATGTCCCAGCGATTGGAGGACTGGAAGGAGACCGCGCCGGGATAGAGGCGCCATCCGGTGGCGACCATGTCGTAGACAACAGGATCGGTCTTGAAGCGACGCACCGCGTCGACCGAATAGATGTCGTCCAGGACCTGGTCGAGTGCCGCCGACTTGACCGCTGCCTGCAGCATTTCGGGCGAACCGTTGGAGAGGATCGCCAGCCTGGCGCCCGAAGCCTTGAGCGCTTTCAGCACGGCCGGCACTTCGGGATAACAGTCCAGCCGCCAGTAGGCTTCTAGAAGTTTCGCCTTGAGGCTCGGATCGGCCGAAGGGACCTTGCGCAAGGCGAAGTCCAACGCCTGTTCGGTCAGCTGCCAGAAATCGGCATAGGCGCCCATCAGCGTGCGAACCCAGGAATACTCGAGCTGTTTGGCGCGCCAGATTTCGGACAGGAGTTGGCCGTCCGGGCCGATCGCGTCCGCATGGCGGCGCACGGCGGCGTGCACGTCGAACAGCGTGCCATAGGCGTCGAACACGTAGGCGGCGTATTGCATGGCAACAGTTTTGAGGCGAGGCGGGACAAGGTGCAAGCCTTGATTGCAGCGCACCCGTCGCTGGCCTCAACAAAACTCCCCGATGCTGGTTGACGGCGGCGGTCAAAGCGTCATCCAATGTTGTCACAAGATTGACCGGAACGGGAAAACGCGATGACACTGGCGGCGGCGGCGCAATCCGCGACATGGACTTTCGTCGATGGCGATTGGTACGAAGGCAATGTCGCCATTCTGGGGCCGCGCAGCCATGCCATGTGGCTCGGCACCAGCGTGTTCGACGGCGCGCGGTGGTTCGAAGGCGTGGCGCCCGATCTCGAACTTCATGCCGCACGCGTCAATGCCTCGGCGATCGCGCTTGGGCTGGCGCCGAACATGACGCCCGAGCAGATCGTCGGGCTGACCTGGGACGGATTGAAGAAATTCGACGGCAAGACGGCGGTCTACATCAGGCCGATGTACTGGGCCGAGCATGGCGGCTACATGGGCGTGCCGGCCGATCCCGCCTCGACCCGTTTCTGCCTCTGCCTCTATGAATCGCCGATGATCTCACCGACCGGCTTTTCGGTGACCGTGTCGCCATTCCGGCGCCCGACTATCGAAACCATGCCGACCAACGCCAAGGCCGGCTGCCTCTATCCCAACAACGGCCGCGCCATCCTCGAGGCCAAGGCGCGCGGCTTCGACAACGCGCTTGTGCTCGACATGCTGGGCAATGTCGCGGAGACCGGAAGCTCGAACATCTTCCTGGTCAAGGACGGCCATGTGCTGACGCCGGCGCCGAACGGAACCTTCCTGTCCGGCATTACCCGCGCGCGCACGATGACGCTGCTTGGTGACTATGGGTTCACGACGACTGAAAAGACGCTGTCGGTGCGAGATTTCCTCGAAGCGGACGAAATCTTCTCGACCGGCAACCACTCCAAGGTGGTGCCGGTCACCCGCATGGAGGGCCGTGATCTGCAACCCGGCCCGGTGGCCAAGAAGGCACGTGAACTCTATTGGGAGTGGGCGCATTCGACCTCGGCTGGCTGAGATAGCCGGCCTTTTTGTCGCCGCGCGGCTGGTCACAGGAAAAGCATGTGACAGTTCCCGGGAACCCGCTTAGAAAGGGACCGGCGCTTCACTTCCGGAGTTGCTCCAGCTCAATCCCGACCTATCTTACTCCGGTATCCACACCGGATTTTCCACGAGGGAGTACTACCCATGGCTTTCGAATTGCCCGCTCTGCCCTACGACTATGAGGCCCTGCAGCCCTATATGTCCAAAGAGACGCTGGAGTATCACCACGACAAGCATCACAAGGCCTATGTCGACAACGGCAACAAGCTCGCCGCCGAAGCCGGCCTTGGCGATCTTTCGGTCGAAGAGGTGGTGAAGCAATCGTTCGGCAAGAATGCCGGTCTCTTCAACAATGCTGCCCAGCACTACAATCACATCCATTTCTGGAAATGGATGAAGAAGAGCGGCGGCGGCAACAAGCTCCCTGGCGCGCTGCAGAAGGCTTTCGACAGCGATCTCGGCGGTTACGACAAGTTCAAGGCTGATTTCATTGCCGCCGGCACAACGCAGTTCGGTTCGGGCTGGGCCTGGGTTTCGGTCAAGGACGGCAAGCTGGCGATATCGAAGACGCCGAACGGCGAGAACCCGCTGGTTCATGGCGCATCGCCGATCCTCGGCGTCGACGTCTGGGAGCACTCCTACTACATCGATTATCGCAACGCCCGGCCGAAATACCTCGAGGCCTTCGTAGATAGCCTGATCAACTGGGATCACGTGCTTGAACTCTACGAAAAGGCGAATGCCTGATCAATCTTCCGAAAGGCCCGGCACCCCCGGGCCTTTTCTTTTCGTCTCGAACCCCACGGCTAGGGTCATGCAATTTCATGCGGGAGAATGGGAATATTCCACCTCCCGCATCCGTTAACGTCCTGTCCTGAAATGCCTTCACCACGGAGCCAAATGAATGAGAAAGCTTGTCATCGCCATCTCCATGCTCGCACTCGCCGCATCGGCGGCCTTTGCCGATCCGATCCTCGATCGGCAGGCTCTGATGAAGGAACGCGGAAAGATCGTCGGCGGCCTGTCGAAAGTGGTCAAGGGCCAGGAGCCCTTTGATGCCGCCGCGGTGCTGACGCAGTTGCAGGCACTGCAGGCAAATGCCGAGAAGTTCGACGTAGAGGCCTTGTTCCCGAAGGGCACCGACACCGGCGACACCACGGCGGCGCCAAAAATCTGGGAAGACATGGCCGGCTTCAAGGCGACCGAGGACAAGTATCTCGCCGATGTCAAGGCTGCGGTCGCGGCGGCTCCGGCCGACGTCGATGCGCTGAAGACGCAGATCGGCACCATCGGCTCGGACTGTGGTACCTGCCACCAGGGCTACAGGGTCAAAAAGGGCTGATCGCCAGCCATGGCATGGCTGAAGAAGCTCGTCGGCGCGGCCCTCGTCCTGGGCGTCGCCGGCGCGTCGGCGGGGTGGCTGCTGTCGGCACCGGTCACGCTTGATGCGGCGACCCTGGCGCAACTCGGCCCAGGCGATGTTGCCCGGGGCAAGCGCATCTTCTATGCCGGCGGCTGCACCTCCTGCCATGCCAAGCCCGGGTCGCAGGGCGATGCACGGCTTCAGCTCATAGGCGGGCTCGAACTCAAGACGCCATTCGGCATCTTTGTTCCGCCCAATATTTCGCAAGATCCCAAGGACGGCATCGGCGCATGGTCGGCCGGGGATCTCGCTAACGCCATGCTGAAAGGTGTGACGCCTTCGGGCGAGCATTTCTATCCGGCATTCCCCTATGCCTCCTATGCTCGCATGAAACCGTCAGATGTCGCCGACCTTTACGCTTTCTTGAAGACGCTTCCCGCCGTCGCCGGCAAGGCGCCCGGCAATTCGCTGGCGTTCCCATTCAGCATCCGGCGCGGCATTGGCCTGTGGAAGCGGCTCTATCTCAGTGACAAGCCTGTCGTGCCCCTGCCTGATGGCGCGCCAGACCCTGTGATGGCAGGCCGCTACCTGGTCGAAGGACCGGGCCATTGCGGCGAATGCCACACGCCGCGCGACCTCGCTGGAGGCACCAAGAAAAGCGAATGGCTGGCCGGTGCGGTGGCCGCCGAGGGCTCGGGCGTCGTGCCGAACATCACTTCGGGCGAGGGAGGTATCGGCAGCTGGTCCGCGTCCGACATCGCAAACTACCTCGAAACCGGATTCACGCCGGACTTCGATTCCGTCGGCGGCGCCATGGTCGACGTGCAGCGCAACATGGCCGAGCTGACGGCGGACGACCGTGCGGCGATTGCTGCCTATCTGAAGGCGGTGCCGCCGCATCCCAACGGCTATCCGGCGCGCAAGAAAAGTACGAACTAATCCTCGGACTGCAGGTGGCGATCGCCGAGGAAATCGAAGCCCGTTTCGAAGAAAAGGTTGTAGTTGCAGGTCATCTCCTCGCCAGGCGCGATGTCGCGCAAGGCGTAGGTCTCCTCGGGCGACGAGACATCGCAATTCGGCTCGTCGTCATGGTTCATGTAGCGGGCATCGTCGGCTTCGAAGACGATATAGGCGGGATCGCGACGGTCGGGGTAGGAATAGCGGTCGAGGTAGTTCTTCACCGGCCCGGTTTCGCTCTCATAGGTCTCGACGTCGATGATCCGATCGAACCGGGGGTCGAGCTTCCAGACCAGCGTGCCCTTGGCAATATGGTTCTTGGCAAACACACCGATGCCCTGGATCGGCGATTTGTCGAGATAGACGTCGACGAGCAGCATAATGGACCCTTGTGCAAGTGCGGACTTCGTGCCCGGGAAAACCGTGCCTTGGGTAGCGCGCGACCGTCGCAATTGCGAGCGGAAATGAGCCGCGCGGAATTCAAAAAGTGATGATCATCAGGCCTGCCAGCAGACGTGGGTCGCCTGGCCTCAGCGCTCTTGCAAGGCGAGGCGGACACCCAGGGCGCAGTAGATGCCGCCGACAACCTTGCCTTGCCATTTCAGCACTGTCGGATTTCGGCGCAGGAAACTGCCGAGCCGCCCTGCGCTCACGGCAAACACGACCGTGCTGAAAAGCCCCAGCATGACGAAGATGATCCCCAAGACGGCCAATTGAACCATCACTGATCCGTTTTCGGGCCGCACGAACTGAGGCAGGAACGCCAGGAAGAAAAGCGCGGTCTTGGGGTTGAGCACCTCGGTCAGGACAGCCTGTCGAAACGCCTTGCCGGCGGAGCTTGCAAGCGCGCCGGCGGTCGGATCGGTTGGCGCTTTCTCGATGATGGCCCGAATGCCGAGGTAAACGAGGTAGGCCGCGCCGATATACTTTACGATGCTGAACAGCGTCGCCGATGTGGCGATGATCGCCGAGATCCCAACCATCGCCATGGCGGTATGAAACACATCGCCGGCCGCGATCCCGCCGCCTGTGGCGATTCCGACTCTCGTCCCCGAACTCGTTGCGCGGGCGATCGTCAACAATGTGGCCGGGCCAGGAATGAAGACAAAGCCGAGCACAACCGCGATGTAAGCTATCCCTGTGGCCAGATCGATCATCGCGGCGTTCCTCCGTGAGCTATGCCTTGTCCGTCACCTTCAGCGTGAAGGCATAAGTATAGGCGATCTCCTCCAGGCGTGAAAACCGGCCGGAGGCACCGGCATGGCCGGAATCCATGTTGATCCTGAACAGTACCGGATTGTCGCCGCTCTTGCGGTCGCGCAGCCGCGCAACCCATTTGGCCGGCTCCCAATAGGTGACGCGCGGATCGGTGAGACCGGCGAGCGCCAGGATCGGCGGATAGTCGAGCACGGCGACATTGTCGTATGGCGAATAGGCGGCGATCGTCAGGTAATCGTCGGCCGACGCGATCGGATTGCCCCATTCTGGCCATTCTGGCGGGGTCAGCGGCAACGTTGCATCGAGCATGGTGGTGAGTACATCGACGAAGGGAACCTCGGCCACGATGCCGCCGAAGCAATCCGGCGCCATGTTGGCGATGGCGCCCATCAGCATACCGCCGGCCGAGCCGCCTTGCGCGACGATTCGGTCATGCGCGGTATAGCGCTCGGCAACGAGGTGGCGGGCGCAGGCGATGAAATCGGTGAAGGTGTTCATCTTGTGCGCCCGCTTGCCGTCGTCGTACCAGCCATATCCCTTGTCCTTGCCGCCGCGCACGTGGGCAATGGCAAACACGAACCCCCGGTCCACCAGCGAGAACCAGTTGGTGTTGAAGGCGGCCGGCACGGTGATGCCGTAGGAGCCGTAACCGTAGAGCAGGCATGGCGCGGAGCCATCCAGCGGCGTGTCGCGGTGATGCAGAAGCGAGATCGGCACCAGTTCGCCATCGGCCGCCGGCGCCATCAGCCGCCTCGTGACGTAGAGGTGCGGATCGTGGCCGGACGGCACTTCCTGGGTCTTGAGCAGCACACGCTCACGAGTGCGCATGTTGTAGTCGAACATCTGCGACGGTGTCGTCATCGACGAGTAGGAAAAACGCATCATCTCGGTGTCGTATTCCAGGGACCCTGAAAGGCCGAGCGAGAAGGCTTCCTCATCGAAGGAAATCAGATGCTCTTCGCCGCTGGCCCGATCCCGCACGACGATGCGCGGCAGGCCTTCCTTGCGCTCGAGCCGCACCATGTGGTCCTTGAAGCCGATCACCGACAGGATCAGCCGGCCCGGTTCATGCGGCACCAGTTCCTGCCAGTTGGCGCGGACCGGGTCGCTCGCCGGCGCCGTCATGATCTTGAAGTCCTTGGCACCGTCCGCGTTGGTCAGGACGAAGAAGATATCGCCGCCTTCCTCAAGTTCATATTGAAGGCCGGTCTCGCGCGCCGAAACCAGCTTCGGCTCGGCAAATGGATCGCTGGCGCTCAACAGGCGGTATTCCGAAGTCTCGTGATCGTTGATGCCGATCATGATCCATTGGTTGTTGCGGGTCCCGTCGACGTTCATGAAGAAGCCGGGGTCGGTTTCCTCGTAGATCAGCCGGTCGTTTTCAGGGGCCTGCCCCAGTGCGTGGAACAGCACCTTCGACGGCCGGTGGTTTGGGTCGAGACGCGTATAGAAGAACCCGTCATTGCCCGCGTCCCAGACCCCCGAACCGCCGGTGGCCTGTATCTGGTCCGCCAGTTCCTTGCCGTCGGCAAGGTCGCGCACACGCAGCGTGTAGAATTCCGAACCCTTGTCGTCGAACGCCCATAGCAACTTGCTATGATCGGCCGAATGATCGACGCCGCCAAGCCGGAAATAGGCCTTGCCCTCGGCCTCGGCGTCGCCGTCGAGCAGGATCTGCTCGGGTCCGCCGCCGCGCGGCGTTCGGAAATAGCGCGGCTGCTCGCCGCCGAGCTTGAAGGAAGAGCCGTAGGCATAAGGCCCGTCCTTCATAGGAACGGAAGAATCATCTTCCTTGATGCGGCCCTTCATTTCCTTGAAAAGCTGCTTTTGCAGATCTGACGTGTCGGCCATCAGCGTCGACTGATAGGCATTCTCGGCTTCGAGTTCGGCGCGGATCCCAGGATCGAGCAAGGAAGGATCCCTGAACATTTCTTGCCAGTTATCCGCTCGCAGCCAGGCATATTCATCGGTTCGCGTGATGCCGTGATGCGTGTCCGAGACGGGCCTTTTCTCGGGGGCAGGGGCGCTGGCGATTGGAAATCGGGAAGTCCTGGTCATTGCGTCTCGCTCTGGAAATATCTTGAATGACGAATGAACACGCCGATCAGGGCAGGTTCAAGAGCCGTGGCGTAGAGGTGGTGTCGGCCCATGCGACGGCCGGGAGGAGAGAAGATGACTATTCGGTCTCGTATTGCTGCGGCTTCCGCCGTCGCTTCGCTAAGTCTGGTCTTTGCCGGCCAGTCTCATGCGACCGTATTTTCGGCTTGGCAAGTGGCCAATGTGCCGTTCGGCGACACGCTCAATGTGCGCAAATATCCGTCGGGAACATCCCAGAAGCAGGCAGCCTATCCGAACGGGACCGTCCTGCAGATGACCGGACGATGCACCGGCGGCATAAACCTGCTCGATATCGCCAATCAACCGGCATGGAAACAGCAGCAGACGGTTCGCTATCGCTGGTGCGAAATCTGGCATGACCCGGCCAAGAACGGCACCTTCGTGACCGGCTGGGCCTATGGCAGATACATCATCCCGAATTGAACGACCATCGATTTTGGCCCCGACGGGTTCGGCCGGCGGGCATGTCGCCTGGTTGCCTGCCCGACAGAGAGGTGCGGCAACCTGTGGTTTTGAGGACAGATGCGAACAACCAAGTTTGCCGAAGCGACGGCAAAGCAAACGAGAGCATTGAAACCTGATTTGTGAGTTATCGCGAATGTAACGGTGAACTGACGTTACGTCAGGCTTTATCGGTTTGGCGGGCGAAATATCGAAAAATTACATGATGCACGAAAGATTGAAGCTGATCGCGGAATAGTTGATCAAGATTCATAAATATAATGCGCGCAACGAATTGACTTACTTGACCTGCGGCCGCATTGATGTCCCCGTGACACGAATCGCGGCAGCTCTATCTGCGCAAATTCGTGCAATGCCCTGCCTGTAAAAAGGGGCACAGACCGACGTAACTCTTGTTGGGGCCTGAAGACCATGGATATTGTCGAAACACCTTCCAGAAACAATGATGCGCTGATTGAGCTCACCGCCGACGTGGTGGCTGCCTATGTCAGCAACAATCCGGTGCCGGTCGGCGAACTGCCGAACCTGATATCCGATGTCCATGCCGCCCTCGGGCGTGTGGGCGGAACCGTCGAACAGGCGCCTGCCGACAAGCAGAAGCCGGCTGTCAACCCGAAGCGCTCCGTTCATGACGACTACATTGTCTGTCTCGAAGACGGCAAGAAGTTCAAGTCGCTCAAGCGTCATCTGATGACCCACTACGATCTGACGCCCGATCAGTATCGTGAAAAGTGGAACCTGGACCCAAGCTATCCGATGGTTGCCCCGAATTACGCGGCGGCCCGCTCGCAGCTTGCCAAGAAGATGGGCCTCGGCCGCAAGCGCAAGGCGGCGCGGTAGTCGCTGCTTGCCAGATTGGATTGAAATCAAACGGCGCCTTCGGGCGCCGTTTTGATTTCAGGGGTGGGCGGAAGATCGACAGGTCGATCAGGCAGTCTGGGCGAGCGCCATCTCGGCATCGCGTTTGATGCGCTTGACCATCGAGCGAAGGCCGTTGGCACGCTGGGGCGACAGGTGCTCGTCGAGGCCGAGTGCCTTCAGCGTCGCTTCCGCATCGATTTTCTGGATTTCGCTGGCCGTCTTTCCGGAAAACAGCGCCAGCATGATCGCAACCAGTCCGCGCACGATATGGGCGTCCGAATCGCCAGTGAAGGTGATGACGGGGTCGGCGCCCAGACCCCGTTCGGTGGTCAGCCAGACCTGGCTGACGCAACCTGGCACCTTGTTGGTGGCGTTGCGCTCCGCATCGGGAAAGGGCGGCAGCGCTTCGCCGAGTTCGATGACGTAGCGATAACGATCCTCCCATTCGTCAAGGAACGAGAAGTCGTCGCGGATCGTCTGGATCGTGGTCGTCATGACCCGGATATAGTCACGCGGCGGCGCCGCGTCACGGAAAAAACAAGGACACCGCGGGCGTCGAGAGGGCAGACTGCCCGCGGTGCGCCGTCGAGACGGCTTAATTGTTTATCGGCAGGTTGACCGTTTCAGGCAGGACGACTTCCGGCACGCTGCCCGTCATTGTCGAGGTATCGGGGCCGGCGGACTTGTCGTCCAGCATGGCCGCCGCGATCTTGGCGGTTTCCTTGGCGCGTGCGGTGATGGTGTGCATCGCCGACTTGCCCGTCTCGCAGACATCGGGCTTGCGTTCGCAGATACCGGCGATGTCGCCGACGGCGTCTCGCGCCGCGAACAGGGCCTGGATCGGCCCGACGCTTTCCTGGCCCGTTTCATCGGACCCGACACCCAGCGGCAGCGCCATCAGCACCAGTGAAAACCAGAAAGCCATTCTTATCAGGAAGAACATGCCTTGCCTCTCGTCGTGACCGGATCATGCATCATATGGCATGACCTCTTTTATGGGCAGGATGTTGACACACAGGCACGAAGGACGGCTTGCATGATCGCCGAGAATTTTCCTCAAATTTTAGGCAAATTCGAAACGAAGCGTTTTGCTGTCGATTTGTTTCATATCGGAACGATCCTTCTCACCATTCGATAACCATCTATCCCGTTGAATGAATTGTGTCTTCGAGGAAGTAAAGCGGCTTCGACGACTTGGCCCGCGGTCCGACGACAGGGCCGCCAGGATAACCCTCCGTTTACTATGGCTGCATTTGACCGGGTTTTCGGCCGCCGTCATCCCGATATTTGCCGCAGGGCGGCCCTTGGTCGGCCCTGCCTTATCCATTCCTTAAACGCTGGATGCGAGTTTCAAAGCCAACCAAGACAATCTGCAAAAGCAGAGCTGTTCACGACGAGTGCGAGTGCGTTGAATTGATGCCGATCGAGGCCAGATACGCTGAATTGCCTGGTGCAATAGCGGCCGGTTGTGAGCGCATGGTTCATCCCAGCGTTCTCGAACGGAGCGACCGCGAGCGCCAGCGCCGTTTCATCGGCGTGATGCTGGCCGCGCCGTTTTTTGCAGCGGGTGCCGCGGTCACGCTGGTTACATCGGGGATGGGCGCCGCGGTGACCATGGCCGCCATTTTCGCGGCCTTCGGCCTGTGCTGGTTCGTCGCCCTGCTGGTAGCCGCTACCGGCAAGATGGCTGCCGCGGGGCCGATCGCCCTGGCGATGGCGGCGCTTGCCCTTGCCGGTCTCATCGGTGCCGCCGGCGGATTGAGTTCACCTGTCGCCATGCTTGCCCTGGCGTTGCCATTCGAAGCCTGGTGGATCGGCGCGTCACGGCGTGCGGCATTGTGGGGGGGCGCGACAGCCGTCATCGCCATCGCCCTTCAGTCCTTGTCGGCCGCTTTCCTTCCATTCGCGGATGCGCACATCGCCGCCTGGCATTGGCTGGTGCCATTGGCCTGGGCGCTGGCCCTCATCCCGCGGATATCGGCTTTTCGCGGCACCGCCGGCGCGGCCGATACGCTCGATGCCGGTGATCGACTGGAAGACATCATCGACGCGGTGGTCTTGCGGGTCGCCCGCCATGGCGAAGTCGTGGATGCATCCGCCAAGTCGCGTACGCTTCTGAAATTGCCGCCTGAGCTGTTGTCCGGAACGGGCCTCTTCGATCGGGTCCACCTGTCGGATCGTGTCTCCTATCTCAGCGCCCTGGCCGACATGCGTGACGGCGCACGGTCGCGCCGCCTCGACTTGCGCATCAGGCTGCCCCAGAGTGGCAACGGCGCCCACAATGGAAATGGCTTTGTGGCCGACAATTACCAGCCATTCGCGCTCGAACTGGTGCGTGGCGAGAAACAAGGCGACGTCTTCACGCTTGTCCTGCGCCAAAATGACGAGACCGCGCGGCTGCGCGAAGAACTGGCGCAAGCCAATGAGACGGCCGCCGCCGCCGAAGTGGCTAAGGGCCGGTTCCTGGCAGTCGTGAGCCATGAACTGCGCACGCCGTTGAACGCCATCATCGGTTTCTCCGACATGCTGCTGCACGAGATGTTCGGCGCCTTCAAGGATCCGCGCCAGAAGGAATATGTCGGTCTGGTGCGGGATTCGGGCCAGCATCTGCTGGCAGTCGTGACATCCATACTCGACGTATCGAGGATCGAATCGGGCGTCTACGCCACCGAGCCGGAGCCGTTCCGGTTCGTGGAAGCCGTGGACATGTGCCAGTCGATGATGCGGCTGCAGGCGCAGGCCAAGAATATCGACCTGCAGACGCAGATCGCCCCTGACGCCGGCGATATCAATGCCGATCGCCGCGCCGTACAGCAGATGCTCATCAACCTCGTTTCCAACGCGATCAAGTTCACCCCCGACGGCGGCGATGTCGTCGTCGGCGCCAAGCGGATCGGCTCACGTCTGCATTTCTGGGTGAGGGACACCGGTATCGGCATTGCCGAGGAGGATTTCGCCAATCTCGGCAAACCCTTCACGCAGATCCAGAACGACTATACCCGCCGTTTTGAGGGCACGGGTCTTGGCCTTTCCCTGGTGAAGGGGCTGGTGGCCTTGCATGAAGGGACCATGTCGATCGAAAGCATGCCGGGCGAGGGCACCACGGTCACCATCAGCCTGCCGGTCGGCGGGCCGAAGGGGCGCCCCGCCAACCCGACCGGAGTGCTGACAATGCCGGTGACGAGGGCGAAAGGGGACGGAAATGGCTCGCTCCGCAAAACAGGCTAAGGCGGTCAAACGCCGCGGCAATGCCTTTCAAGACGGCGCCATCGCCGTCGGCGGCATGATTTCGCGCAATCCCGTCCTGGTGGGAGGATCGACCGCATTCCTGGTGACGCTGTTCTACGTCTCGGCGAATGCGCTATGGTATCAGCCTTTCCCGCACGCCGGAGCGTTTTTCGCCACACGCAATTTCCAGGGCTTTCCGCACGCCGCCGCCGACGAGCCCGAGACGACAATCAACATCGTGCGGTCCAATGCCGCGCCCGCCCCGATCAAGGGCGACCCGGTGGTCGAGCAGGTGCAAGGCATATTGAAGGACCTCGATTTCTACTCCGGCACCGTCGACGGCATCTCCGGCCCCAACACGCGCAAGGCCATACAGGCCTATCAACAGAGGGTCGGGCTGAACGCCTCGGGCGAGATCGACGCACTGCTCCTGGATCAACTGGGTGCAACGCCGAAGACGGCTGCCGTGCCGAAACCGCAACCTCGTCCTGACATGCCGCCGGCCGCCGTTCCCGTGTCCTTGCAGACCAACGAGGCACAGGCGAATGCCGCTTTGCAGGGGCCTGACCCCCGCATCGTCAAGATCCAGGCCGGGCTGAAGGCCTTCGGCAATGACGACATGCAACTGGATGGCGTCGTCGGTGCACGTACCAAGGCGGCGATCAAGGAGTTCCAGTCGCTGTTCGGCTTGCCGCAGACCGGCGAGCCCGACGAGATCGTCTACGTCAAGATGCGCGAGATCGGCCTCACCAACTGACGGCCGAAAACGACGGCTCGCCCTCCACGGGAAATTTCGGTAGAGAGCCCGCATGTCGTCGGGAGTCTTCCATGCGCGTAACCGCTGATCTGTGGGTCTCGGCCCTGTTGCGCCGGGTTTTCAGCGCCGGCGGATTTGCCGCTGTGGTCAATCGCGGCGCGACGGAGGCCGGGGCCGTGTTCATCCTGGCGCGGGGCAGGCTGGGTGAAACGGCTCTCTACGGGCCGGCACCGCAGACAAGCTACGATTCGGCCAAGCCCGAAGACCGTTTTTTCAGCCTTCTCGCCGCCGGCAATGATGCCGCCGTGCTGGATGCGAGACTGGAGCGCGAGAAAAAATTCGATCCCGACATCTGGGTGGTCGAGATCGAGGCCGGTAGCGTTCCCGTCGAGGAGCTTATTTCCGTGAAGACGCCCTGAGGCCGGGGGCGTCGGCTTCGTCGCTGTTGGAGGCCCTGCGGCTGTCGCCGTTTGCCGATGGCTTGCCGCGAACCGTCTTGGACAGGGTTTCGGCCTTCCACTCCCGCACCTTATCCAGGGCCGCGTCGCGATGCAGCAGGCGGTAGCGGTCGAGATAGGTGCGGATGGCCTGGGGATGCGGGAACAGGCCGGGATAGACGGCGACAGTGATCAGGAATGCCCGGTCCTCGCTGAAGTCGAGCGAACGCAGCGCCGCAAGCAGCGGCGCATAGTTCTGGTGGGCGGTCAGCGATTGCGCAATCGAAAAATCAATGTCGAGGGCGTCCGCCAGCGCGGTGTGGAAGAACGCGGCGTTTCCCGTCAGTGCCGTCTCGCGCAGTTTGACAAAGGTGTCCGCGCCGGGGAACGCGTCGACCTTCGCCGCCAAGGCCTGGTCGCCGGTGCGCATCATGGAGCGCAGCTTGCGCCGCGCGCTCTCGGCGGCAACGCCGGGCGTCTGCTGAGTTTCCGCGCTGTCCGCCGTCGCTTGGGCCTTTACGACAAGGCTCTGCGCCGGGGCTGCTTCCGGATCCCGCGTCCGCACCAGGGTTGGCTTTTCGAGCGCCCTGATCAGATCGGCGATGGTCGGGTTCAGGTCCTTGCGCCGCGCTATGGCGCGCGCATGCGGCAGCCCATGCCGGCCAATCAGCGCGATCAGGTCGATGTCGCTGACGGCGCGCGAGCGGATGAGCAGTGGAGCGGCAATGTCGACCGGTTCCTCGCAGAGGCGCCGCACCAGGGCCGCGGGTGCGGATTCGCATTCGGAAAGGGCGGCTGCCACGTAGCGCCGCGATTCGACGGATACATCATCGAACAGAGGCAGCGTCAGGTCTTCGAGTTGGCCGATCTCCCGGCGCGACGGCCGCGTCAGCGAGCAGAACGCGGAAACGGCGGCGCGGAACAGCCTTTCGGCTTTTCCCGATTGCGTCCTTATCGCGATTTGCCTGAAATCCGAAGATGACACGAAGGATACGCCTGACACCAGATACACACTCGACCTCGCGCACCGGGACTATGTCGGTTTCGCGATTGCCTCGGTCAGAACTCACTGACCCGGGAACAAAGATCAATTTAGCCGCGATCCGTTAGCGCTCCGTTAACCCTCTGCCGGCCTTAATGATATTTGGAGGCGTTGCGTTGTGCTCCGGGGAAACCGAGAGGAATGCGCGAATCATGGGCATGGTACTGTCTTTCGTGCCGCGTGCGGCACCGGCCAATCGAGCCAAGCAAACCACCGAAATACCGGCGGCTGTGATCATATTTCCCGGCATCCGTTATGAGCGGTCCAGCACCGGCGAAGCCCGGCCTGCAGGGCCGGACAAGCCGGGATCGCCACGGACGCCAGTCCCCCATCACTGAGCAGTCCCCCACCACTGAGCTTTGCTGAAGCCATGGTTTGGTCCGTCAGTCCCTCTGCTCCGGATCCGCGATCGAGGATCGCGGCTTAGAAATCCTGCAACTCGCAGGAACTCTGATCGAGAAAGCGCGACACGATCGGCTTCCAGCTCTCGTCGGGTACGAAGCTGCGGATGACGAAGATGCCTTCATCGATGGGCGCCTCGACGAAGATCGCTCCCTGAAGATCCTCGGGCAGGTCCTTGCGCACGTCGATCATCTGCGCCGGCGTCAGCACGACGGCATCCAGCTTGCCGCCCGCCGCCGTGTGGTCGTTGAAGGAATAGATGTTGTGACCGCTGCGGTCATAGACCGACACCGACCAGAACGGGACGTCCCCCGGCGCCTTGATCCGGACCATTCCTTCCTCGAGGTCGAAGCGGCAGGCCGTTGCGTAGAACAGCGGGTCAACCGATTTCACCACCGGTGCGCCGCCCGCTTCGGCATCGAGCCGGTTCATCTTGTAGAGATCCGAAGCCATGGAGAGACGCGACCAGGCGTCGCGTTCCGAAAATTCCGGCACCAGAAGCAGGACGACAATGTGGACGATGCCGGCGCCGACGAGGCCGAGCAGGATGGCATGCAGAAGCCTGCGCAATGCGGCACGCAAACTACGCATCGCAGCCCGCCTTGACGATCCTGGGCAGCGAAACGTCTGACAGGCCGGTGCTGCTGGCGATCGGCGTGTCGTAGAGGGTCAGGACGAAATACATCCGTCCAGAACCGTCGGTCAGCAGCCAGTTGCCCGGCATCGGGTGATGGCCCACGGATATAATCACGGAATTGTCCGGTTGGCGTAGCACCTCGTAGGACTGAAGAGCCGCAAGCCGCGATTTGCCGGTCTCGACGACGCCGAGCGACTGATCGGCGGCATAAAGCGTCCAGAACCGCGCTGTCGGAAATCCGCCCTCGATCCTGTAAGTGCATTCCCGCTTGAGCTGGTCGCCGGCGGCATCCTTTTCCGCCACGAAGGACAGGCCCTCGGCGCGACCAAGCGCCAGCACGCCCTCGCGCGCCACGCGGGCCTTGGAATAGGGGTCCGCGGCCGGTGTGCCGATGTCGGGGAAGGCAGTCCACTGGCCGATCCTGATTGCGCCGACACCGTCCTGGATCTTCAGCGCATACCAGACGCTGGCACCGCCTCCGCCAATGGCTATGGCAAGCGAAATCAGCATCAGGAAGGCGTTCTTGAGCATGAAGGGCCAGGTGCGCGCAGGATTGCCGTTCGGGGATATCGCGGCGCGGGGCCTTGTGGCAAGCAGGCGTGATGGATTTGCCAGTCGGTCTTGTCTCAGCGGGCGGATATCACAGTGCCGACAACGTTTCGGGTGAAGCGGGGGCGTCGAGTTTGGGGGCCGCCTGGAACATCTGGCTCATGTCCCGCAACGTCTGTGTGGTTCGACTGGACAGCACCGGCGGCCGCTCGGCGGCGGCTTCAGCCGCTGCCTGCTCCTCGCTCTTCTTCTGTGCCTCGGCGGCCTTTGCCGCGACCTCCTCGTCGACGAAGGGCTTGTCTATCCCCGGGATCGGCTTCAAGTCGATGTTCTGGTGCGCGTAGACCATCAACCGCTGCCACACCATCGCCGGCAGCGAGCCGCCGGTCATGTTCTTGGTCGGGGTGAAATCGTCATTGCCCAGCCACACGGCTGCCGTGTAGTTGCCGGTAAAGCCGACGAACCAGGCATCGCGGTAGGATTGCGTGGTGCCGGTCTTGCCGGCGACGACGATGTTGGGAATTTGCGCCCGCCGCGCCGTGCCCATCACCGGCACGGCCGCCAGCATGGTGTTCATGGATTTCAGGGCCTGCTCGGACAGGACGCGATGCGGCGGCGGCGCGTCCTTGGTCCAGTCATACACCACGTCGCCGGTGCGGGTTACGAGCTGGGTGATGCCGTGCCGGGAACCGACGAAGCCATTCTGGGCGAACACGCTGTAGCCCGTCGCCTGGTCCATCACGGTCATGCCCGAGGTGCCGAGCACCATCGTCTTGTGCCCTTCGAGCGGCGATTCCACCCCAAACGATTCCGCCAATGCCTTGATCGGCGCGATGCCGAGATGGTCCTTGGCCAGCCGCACCGGCACGGTGTTGATCGACTTGGCCATCGCCATAATCAGCGTGATGTTGCCCGCCGACTCGCCGCTGTAATTGTGCGGCGACCAGTTGCCCCAGCTGATCGGCCCGCCAGAAATGATCGAGTTCGGCGTGAAGCCGTGTTCCATCGCCGTGGCGTAGACATAGGGCTTGAACGATGAGCCGGTCTGGCGCAGTGCCTTGGTGGCGCGGTTGAACTGGCTGGCGCCGTAGTCGCGGCCGCCGACGATCGCCCGCACCGCGCCATTGGTCTCGATGACCACCACGGCCCCTTCGGTGACGTTGTACTCCTTGCCGAACTGGCGCAGGTGGAACTCGACGGACTCCTCCGCCGCCTTCTGGATGTTGGCGTCGAAGGTGGTGTGGGCAACCAGCGAGTGCTGGCCTGGCTTGGCGATCTTCTTGACCTCATCGAAGGCCCAGTCGAGGTAGTAGTCGGGGCTCTTCTGTTCGCCGCGGTCGACGACGTCGGCCGGGTGCAGTCTGGCCTGCAGCACCTGGCCCTCGGTCATGAAGCCGGAATCGACGAGGTTGGACAGCACCACGTTGGCCCGCGCGCGCGCCGCCGGCAGGTTGATATGCGGCGCATATTTGGTCGGCGCCTTGAACAGGCCGGCCAGCATCGCCGCCTCGGCAAGGTTCAGGTCCTTGACGCTCTTGCCGAAATAGAAGTCCGCCGCCGCCTCGATGCCGAACGTGCCACCGCCCATATAGGCGCGGTCCAGATAGAGCTGCAGGATTTCCTTCTTCGACAGATTGGCCTCCAGCCACAGCGACAGGAACGCCTCCTTGATCTTGCGCTCGAACGTGCGCTCATTGGTCAGGAACAGGTTCTTGGCCAGCTGCTGGGTGATGCTCGAGCCACCCTGGACGACCGAATTCGCCCGCACGTTCTCGAAGATCGCGCGCGACAGGCCGAGCACATCAATACCGTAATGGTCGAAAAACCGGCGGTCCTCGGTGGCGAGCACCGCCTTGATGACATGGTCCGGCATCTCGTCGACCGGCACGGAATCGCGCTGTATGATGCCGCGCTGGCCGATCTCGTTGCCATAGCGGTCCAGGAAGGTGACGGCGAAGTCGCCCTGGGCACGCCAGTCGCCGGTGGTGTCCTGGAAAGCGGGTATCGCCAGCGCCAGCATCACCACCATGCCGCCGGCGCCGAGTGTAAAACCTTCGCTCAAAAGTTCTATGAAGCCGCGGCGCCAGCCCTTGAGACGGAAGCGCCGCGAGAAGATCGTCGCGGCCTCCCAGAACTGGCGCGCCTTGAACCCGATTTCATAGAGCGAGGAGTCGAGCCACGCGTCCAGCGCCAGCAACCAAGCGGCGATCGGACCTCTTCTCTTGCGTGGTTCAGGGCTGACCATTCAAAAAACCCGGCTCGGTTCTGGCGCGACCTGAAAACCGCAAGCGGGCAATTTCAGGGCGGCGCCCTGTCCGACTATTCATCCATTTACCGACACTCACAAGGGCGGCGAGGACACAGGGGCACGGTTTGTTGATGGAAGAGCCAGGTACCCGGCGGCCGGTTCCTCGCCCGCCAGGTACTCGATCCGGCGAGCGGGGGCAGTTTTGCCGTTTTCCCGACTATCAGGCCGCCTCGCGTTTCAGCGCCTGTGCCATGCAATGGATGCCGCCGCCGGTCTTGGAGATTTCGCTCATGTCGACGGCCGCGACCTCGAAGCCGCGCGCCTTGAGCTTTTCGATCAGCGTCTTGCTGGACGTCGGCGCGATCACCCGGTCCTTGCCCAGCGACATGAAGTTGCAGCCGAGCGCCATCGTATCCTGGAAGGGAACGTCGATGATCTCGTGACCCTTGCCCTTCAGCCAGTCGACGATGCCAGGCTCGGTGCAGGCGAGGCAGACGGCGGTGAGCTTTTCGGCGATCGGCACCACCATCAGGTCGATATGGACGTAATATTCGTCGATGAAGGCAATGCGTGTCTCCCAGCCTTCCTTCTCGAACCAGGCCTGCACCTGCCGGGCGCCTTCCTCCTGCGTGCGGGCGCCGCCGCAGCCGATCAGCACCACGCCGTCCTCGATGACATTGAAGTCGCCGCCCTCGAAAGTGCCGGCCGTCACCATGTCGTAGATCGGGATGCCGAGCTTTTCATAGGTGCGGATGGCGGCGTAGTTCTCGCCGCGCCGCCACCAGTTGGCCATGGCGGTGATGATGGCGCCATAAGGCGTCATCACGCTGGAATCGCGGGAATAGACCTGCATCGGCAGTTCCGGCGTCGGCTCGTGCCAGTGAATGTTGACGCCGAAATGCTCGTAGGCCGCGACAAGATCCTTGTGCTGTGCCTGCGCGATCTGAACGTTGCAAGGGGCTTCACGCAGGTGCTTGCGCGACAGCGAACTGGTCGACAGGTGGCGCAGGAAATTCGGCGATCCGAGCAGCACGTCGGTCAACACGTCGGTTTCGTTGGCGAAGCCCCAGACGGTCAGCGGCTGGGTGCCGCCGGCCGGGTTGCGGCGTTGCAGCGAAAACGGCTCGGTGATGATGCGGTCATGGACGGTCATGCGGGTTCTCCTCGTGGGCTCGTTCTAAAGGGTTGGTCAGGTCATGCATTGCTTGGGATCCACCAGTCGCGGCCGCGCGCGGTGGTGACATATTCCGGCCAGCGAAAGTTGATCGGCGGGTCGTAGTCGCAGAGCGGCGCGATCCAGTTGGAGCCGCCGACGCCACCGCCGGTACGGGTGATGAACTCGTCCATTGCCGCATCGCGGGCGGTCTGGTCCTCGAGCAGGCGCAGCGCCGCCAGCGCGACCGTCTTGGCGGCGCAGATGACCATCGGGTCGATCGTCGCGGGAATGCCACCCAGCGCATTCATCACCCAGGAGGGATAGGCACCGCCATTCGCCGAGCGGAGCGCTGGGCGGGCGACATAGAAGCGGGCGGTCGGCGCTTGCCAGCTCATGTCGGTGTAGTCGTCGGAGGTCGAGTTCACCTGGGACGGTGGCAGGTCGCGGCGCAGGATCGCCTCAGCCTCTTGTGGCGAAATCAGCCGCTCAAGCTCATCGATAAAGGGGTTTTCGGTAGCAGTGCCGCCGGCATTGACCTGGATTTCCCGCGCGATTGTTCTGGCCAGTTGGTCCCAGCGTGGCGGCCCGACTGTCGACAAGGCTTCATAGGCAATCCCGGCCATGGCGTGGTTCGCGAGCCCCGGCCGTGACTTCGACACCCAGTGCCGCTCGTAGCGGCAGCCGCTGATCGCGGCCGCGGCCGCGGCGTTGCGGTCGAGCACCGCCGTTACCTGCTCGGCCATGCCGATGGTGGGCACGCGGATCATGTACTGGATCTCGGCCAGTCCCGCCGGCAGATTGTCGGCCGTGGCCTGGCCGGCCGTCAGGATAGCCTCGCTGATCGACCAGCCGCCCTGGTGTGGCAGCATGGAATCGCGCAACGCCTTGGAAGCCATGTACATGGTCATCAGTGCATCGTTGGCGCCCGGTGCCCTGACCGCCGAATGCGCCTGCGGGATCGGTGCGCCGTCGCTTGCGCGAACCCAATTTTCGGGTTCGTCGCAGACGAACCGATAGATCATCGCGTAGGCCGCGCCGCAATGCGTGTCCCAGCGCGCGGTATTGCAGAGCGGCAGCATGTAGAAGGGATGGAAGGAGATCATGCCAGCAAGGCCGTCATAGTAGCCTTTTGCCGCATGGATCGGCTTCGAACCGCGCACTTTCTCAGCCGGCTCGCCGGTAAAGCGCAGCGTGCCTTGAATGTCGTGGCGCTGCATGGCGGCTTTGGTGGCGAGCAGGCCGCCGAGACTTGCTATGCCGAGCCCCGAATGCGGGTCGGTATGGCCGCCGGCCTCGGCGCCAAGGCCAGGTCGCGGCTGCCTCACCGTCACGGCGTCCTGGCAATTGCCGGGCACGGCATCATATTCGGCATACATGCCCACTGTCGGTCCGGCACCGTTCGTCCAATGGGCGCAAAAGGCGGTCGGCATGCCGCCCGAGCCTTCCTCGACCGAAAATCCCTCGCGCTTGAGTCGATCGACATACCAGGCGGCCGATTGGTACTCGCGCCAGGCGGTCTCGCCGAAATCGAAGATGGTGCGTGTCCATGCCGACAGCAGGGGCTGGATGCCGTCGAGGCAGGCAAGCGCGGTCTCTTGCGCCGATGTCGTCACCGGTTTGTCCATGCGTCAAAGAAAGCAGTGAAGTGGTTCGCCAAAAAGTGATATGTTTTCGTGGTTCATGCAAATTCGGTTCACCTCTTGAGAATTCCATCGACACAGGCGCTACGCGCGCTCGACAGTTTCGCCAGGCATGGCAGCGTCTGGCGCGCCGCCGACGAACTGCACCTGACCCGCAGCGCGGTGAGCCACCAATTGCGGCTGCTCGAGCGCGATCTCGGCTTCGATCTGCTGGAGCGGATCGGCAAGGGGGTGGCGCTCACCCCGCGTGGGCAGCGCTATGCCAGCGACGTGCGCAAGGCGCTGACCGTGCTGGGTGACGCGGTGACGCGCGATGCCGGCACTGGCGTCGGCGGCTCGTTCGCCGTCTCCTGTACGCCGGGTTTCGCCTCGCTGTTCCTGTGCACCCATATCGGCGAGTTCCGGCAGATGTACCCTGATGTCGCGCTGCGCATCCTGACGCCCCGGCGGCTCGACGATGTCAGCAATGCCGACGCAGACGCCTTCATCGCATTTGGCGTGGGCAACTGGCCGAACCGCATGGCCGATCTGTTGTGCGAAATCTCGTTCACGCCGCTCTGCAGCCCGACGCTGCTCAACAAGGTCGGAGGCCTTTCCAGGCCGGCGGACGTACTGCGCGCCAATCTGCTTCATCTCGACGACACCGAGGATTGGGCACGCTGGCTGGCGCTGTCCAAGGTCGAAAACCCGGACACCGAAGGCGGCATCTTCTTTTCCGACATGAACCTCGTCTTCTCGGCGGCGATTGCCGGGCAGGGGATCGCCATGGGTGACGAACTGACCAGCCGCCGTGCGCTGAGCGAAGGCCGTCTGGTCAGGCCTTTCGACATCGCGATCAAATCGCCGCGCTCCTATTTTCTGGTCTCCGAACACGCAAAGGCCTCGCACCCGGTCCTGGAAGCGTTCGCGGGATGGCTGAGGTCGACTCTCTCCGAGAATCGCATTCAGCCTTATTGAGGGGCAGGGTGGCGTCAGCCCGCCATAGATGAATGAAATTTGCCGATCAGGCGAAAACTATTCGGTTGCGGTGAGCTTCCGCCCTGCCTACGATTTGGCTCAACGGTAAGGATAGAGGCAGGATGCAGCAACCCGGCCGGGCCGCAGAGATCAAGGCAATCGGGATCGGCAAGAGCTTCGGCTCGTTCCGTGCGCTGGACAATCTGACGCTCGACATAGGCCGCGGCGAATTCCTGACGCTGCTTGGGCCCTCCGGCTCCGGCAAGACCACCTTCCTGATGATCCTGGCCGGCTTCGTGCAGCCGAGCGAGGGCAGGCTTTTCAGCGACGGCGCCGATATCACCGACCGCCCGGCCGAGCAGCGTGCCGCCGGCATGGTGTTCCAGGGCTATGCGCTCTTTCCGCATATGAGCGTCGAGGCCAACATCGCCTTCCCGCTCAAGGTCCGCAAGAAATCGGCCGCCGAGATCAAGAAGCGTGTCGGCGAGATGATCGAGCGCGTCGGTCTGGTCGGCCACGAGAAGAAATTGCCCTCGCAGCTTTCCGGTGGCCAGCAGCAGCGCGTCGCGCTGGCCCGGGCGCTGGTGTTCGAGCCGGGCGTGCTCCTGCTCGACGAGCCGTTTTCGGCGCTGGACAAGAGCCTGCGCGGCCAGATGCAGGCAGAGATGAAGCGCCTGCACCAGGAGACCGGCACGACCTTCGTCTTCGTTACCCACGACCAGAGCGAGGCGCTGGCGCTGTCTTCGCGCGTCGCCATCTTCAATCATGGCAAACTGCTGCAGGTCGGCGCGCCGGACGAGGTCTACGACCGGCCGGACAATCGCTTCGTCGCTGAGTTCCTCGGTGAGATCAACATGCTGCCGCTGAAGGGGGTTAGGCCTGTCGACAACGGCTCGACCGGCCTCTGTGAGGACCGCGCGGTAAGTATCCACTGCAAGGCTGAGAAGGTGCGTGGCGACGCCATCCTGGCGATCCGGCCCGAACACATGTCGATAGCACGCGAGGCCGCCGCCGGAGAGAACGGCATTGCCGCGACGGCAATCGCCTCGACCTATCTGGGGGCGGCGACCAAACTCGACCTCACCACGCGCCAAGGTGCCAAAGTCACCGTCTCGGTGCCCAACGAGGTCGCGGCGGCGGCGCTCAGCAAGGGCAATTCCGTGTGGCTGACATGGCCGGCGGAAAAGGGTTTCCTCCTTCCGGACGGAGGACAATGAGCGCCGGCGCGGCCTGATCAGCCGCACCGGCTTCCGGAATCAAAATCAACGAAAACAAAGGGGAACTGACATGAACGACACCAAGAAACAGGCCATCGAAACGCTGTCCGAAAGGACGAGACGCGGCGAGATCTCGCGTCGGCAGTTCGCGCAACTCGCTGCCCTCGTGCTCGCCGGCACGCCGATGCTGCTGCGCTCGACCGGTGCCTTTGCCGCAGCGAAGGAACTTGTGCTGGTCAACTGGGGCGGCGATGCCATCACGGCCTACGACGCGGCCTATGGCCAGGCCTTCACCAAGGATACCGGCATTACGGTCAAGATGGACGGGTCGGGCCCGACCGAAGGCGCGATCGCCGCGCAGTCCAAGAGCGGCGCCCCGACCTGGGACCTGGTCGACGTCGACCCGTTCTCGGCCATTACGCTCGGCGCCCAAGGCATGCTCGAGCCGATCGACTACAACATCGTCGACAAGAAGAAGATGCGGCCGGGCTTCGGCTGGGACTATGCCGCCTCGACCTATTTCTTCTCCTATGTCATCGCCTACGATTCCGAGAAATACGGCAAGGATGCACCGACTGGCATGGCCGATTTCTTCGATGTGAAGAAATTCCCGGGCAAGCGTTCGCTCTACAAATGGGGCGTGTCGAGCTGGGAAGCGGCCCTTTTGGCCGACGGCATCGCGCCGGCTTCGCTCTACCCGCTCGACCTAAAACGTGCGCATGACAAGATATCAGCCTTCAAGGAAAACGTCGTCGCCTATTGGGGCGGCGGCGCCGAGAGCCAGAGCGTGCTGCTCAATGGCGAAGCCTCCATGGCGATCGTCTGGTCGACGCGCGCCTCGCTGATCGAGCAGGATTCCGGCGGCAAGATCAAGTTCATCTGGGACCAGGGCCTGATCTCGCCCGGCGCGCTGGCCGTGCTCAAGAACAACCCAGGCGGCAAGGATGCGGCGATGAAGTTCATCGCCAGCGCCCAGGATCCGGAAAAGCAGCTCGTCATGTTCGACAAGCTTGGCCAAGGTCCGGCCAATCCGGCGGCCGACGCGCTGATCCCCGCCGACAAGAAGCGCATCAACCCCGTCGATCCCGAGAACATGAAGAAGCAGATCCCGCTCGACATGGACTGGTACGCCAAGAACTATGGGCCGGCGCTCGACGAATACACCAAGATCATCTCCGCCTGACCAGCGGCGATGCTGATCTGACATGAGAGGCGTTCTCTCTGACAGGATGGGCGCGGCGCTGTTGATGGCGCCGCTGCTCCTTTTTCTCGGCCTCGCCTATGCCTGGCCATTTCTCGGCGTGGTGAAGTGGAGCTTCACCTTGCCGACGCCCGGGCTTGGCCAGTACGAGGCGTTGCTCACCGACGATCTGGTCCAGTCGGTGTTCATCCGCACGCTGCGCATCGCCGCGATCGTCACTATAGTGTCGGTCGCTGCCGCCTATGCTATTACGGTCGTCTGGGTTCGCGGCAGCCCGGCGCAGCGCCTCATCGCCGAATTCTGCATCCTGGTGCCGTTCTGGATCTCGGTGCTGACACGCGCCTTCGGCTGGGTGGCACTGCTGTCCAATCGCGGCCTGATCAACACCTGGCTGCAGTCGATCGGTTTTATCTCCGAACCGCTGACTTTGGTACGCAACGAATTCGGCGTCATTGTCGGCATGACGCATTTCCTCATTCCTTTCGCCGTCTTTCCGCTGGCTTCGGCCATGCGCAGCCTTGACGAGCGTGTTCTGCTCGCCGCGCGCGGCCTCGGCTCAAGCCGCATGCGCACCTTCTGGACGGTGTTCGTGCCGATGACGCGCTCCGGCATCATCGGCTCCGCGATGATCGTGTTCGTCTTCTCGCTCGGTTTCTTCGTCACGCCGGCGATTCTCGGTGGCGGGCGCAGCGTCATGATCGCCGAACTGATCTATCTCAGGATATTCCAGAGCCCGGACTGGGGGCTGGGGGCCGCGATCAGCGTCGTGCTAGTACTGTTCGTGGGCGCGCTGATGGCGCTCTTGTTTCGTTATGTCAGACCGAAGCAGCTGATCTGATGCCGACTTATCGCCCCGGTCCTGTCTCGCTGGTTATCGCCGCCCTGGTGGCGCTGTTCCTGCTGTTGCCGCTGCTGGCCGTCATTCCCGTGTCGCTGACGCCGAGCCGCATGCTGGCGATGCCGACGGGCGAATTGTCGTTGCGCCACTACCGATCGTTGATCGAGGATCCGCGCTGGCTCCAGTCGATCCTGCTTTCGATCCGCATCGGCATCGTCAGCAGCGCCATTTCAACTGTGCTGGCGCTCTGCTTCAGCCTCGGCGTCTGGATGTTCCAGCCGCGCTTCACCGCGACCCTCGTCGGCTTCGTGCTGTTGCCGATGGTGGTGCCACCGGTGGTTTCGGCGGTCACGCTCTACTTCCTGCTCACCTCCATCTCGGGCGTCAGTTCCTTCTTCGGCTACGATACCTGGCTCGGCGTTGCCATGGCGCATTCGGTGATGACGGTGCCGTTCGCGACGGTGCTGATCCTGGTCTCGCTCAGCCAGCTAGACCGACGCATCGACCTTGCCGCGCGGGGGCTTGGCGCAAGTGTCTGGGCGCGCGCCACGCGCGTCATCATGCCCAACATCAAATTCGGCATCGTCACCGCGGCGCTGCTGTCCTTCGTGCTGTCCTGGGAAGAGATCGGCGTCACTTTGTTCATCACCTCGGTCAACGCCATCACGCTGCCGCGCCTGATGTGGATGGGACTACGTGACAACATCGACCCGGCGATCGCCGCCCTGTCGGTGATTTTGATCATCATCACCGTGCTGGTTCTGGCGGTGAGGAGCGTCGTGGTCAGGCTGAACCGGGGGAGCAAGCCGGTCTAGACGAATCGCACCGAGACTTTGCCGAACCTGCCCAAATCGCCAATGACTTCGTCACCGGCGGCGACGCTGATCGGTGTCACGCAAGTTCCGGTGATCACCACCTGTCCCGGTTGGGGCGCTATGCCAAGCCGCGACAGCTCATTGACCAGCCATGTCAGCGCGATACGCGGGTCGCCGAGGACAGCCGCGCCCGTTCCGTCGTGCCGCGACTTACCCGAAACGAGACCGGTCACCGGGTACTCCGCCAGGTTCACGTCGCGCCAATCGTCTTCGGCAGGCTGGCCGATGACAAACAGATTGGCGCAGGCATTGTCCGCGATCAGCTGCGGCGCGCCGACAGCGCAGAAATCATCATATCGTGAGTCCGGTATTTCGATCGCCGGATGCAGGGTCGCCACGGCGTCCATCACGTCAGCGATTTCATAAGGTGCGGCGCGAGGTGGGATCTGGCGGCCGAAACGGAACGCGAATTCGACCTCGGCGACCCGCATCTTGCTCGTCGCCAGCGAGACGATCCCGCCGACCTCGACCGCTTTTTCGGCGAGCAGACGCCCGGCCATCGGGCCGTCGACGTTGATATGCCTTTGACCGGCCAGGCTGGTTGCCGCGATCTTCCAGCCGAAAAGCGGGGCCGCCGAATGCTCCATGACATGCGACTGGATGGCGTAACCTTCGGTGCGCGTTTTCGGCCGCAGTTCCTCGGGTATGGCGTCGACATGGGTGCCATTGTCCCAATGGCCTACCAGCAGACGTGACGCGGCCCTGGCCTTTTCTGGATCGAGCATGGTCAGCTCCGGAAATCGGGAACATGCTCCTCTGTCCGGCCAAGCCGGCAAGGAACATTCCGTCGTATGGACCAGCCTATATGGGGCAAGATCGCGTGACCAGACAATCAGAGGCAAGCTCATGGTCAATTTGCCAGGCCCTATCGCGCCGACTGACGAGATTGTCGGCAAGTCGTATTTTCGAGATCATCGGCGTTCATGATTCCGATGACGAATCGCCATCGTCTTCGCGTGGCGAACCGCTATATCTGAGAAGGGATGCGGACATGGGCAGGCTTTGGAAAAGCATTGTCGGTGGCGCAACGGCTTGAGGAAATGGACGATGACCGCGCCCGGCGATTTGCAGCAGGCCCTGTTTCTAAGACTGAAAAGCGATGCGTCGCTGTCGGCGCTGCTGGGTGGCGCCGGACTGCTCGAGCGGGCAACCGACAACGTCGCCTTTCCCTATGTGACTTCAGGCCAGACTTCTGCCTTTGACTGGGACACCGGCGCCGAGAACAACGACGACCAGCTGATCACGCTGCATGTCTGGTCGAAGGCGCATGGCGAGGCCGAGACCCGGGCGATCATGGATGCCATCAAGGCGCGGCTTGCCGGAGCGGTGTTGGTTATAGGCCCGCGTGGCCAGACGCGGCTGTCGCTGGAATTCAGCGAGGCGCGTTACGATGAGGAACTCCTTGTCCACCATGGCCTGCTGCGATTCCGTGCGCTGACGCAGGAAAACGCCTGACGCACTTTCAATATCACCAAAACGGAGTCTAGACTGAGCTTTCGCGGGTTTCACTGGGGGGCGGTGAAATCCAAGATGTCTGTCTCGCGTTGCAGGGGTGTGGCGAGCATGGTTTCAGGGCCGTTCACTGTTCATTTCACGTTCAGCACCGATGCGTTACAACGCGGGTCATGAAAACGCTTCGCTCCCATTTCCGAACCGCGACCCTGGCGCTTAGTGCCGCCGGGCTGTTTGCGTCGCAGGCAATGGCGATACCGGTCATCGAGCCCGACCAGGCCAGCCCAATCGTCCTGGCTGCATCCGACTGCTATGCGATCGGTCAGCAGGTGGCTCAGCAGAATGGCGGAACGCTCGCCAAGGCTTCGGCATCGACGCGTGGCGGCCAGCCGGTCTGCGTCATCGTCGTGCTCGTGCCCGGCAAGGACGGACAACGTCCGCGCCGCTCCGAAATCGTCGTTCCGCAGAACTGACCGGTCTTCCCTCCGTTTCCCAGGCCGGCGGAATCGGCCTATATCTGAAATCTTCAATCAACAGGCATTGGTCCCCGTATGCGCGTACTCGTCGTCGAGGATGACAAGGATCTCAACCGGCAGATCTCGGATGCGCTGGTCGATGCCGGCTATGTCGTCGATCGTGCCTTCGACGGCGAGGAGGGCCATTTCCTCGGCGACACAGAGCCTTACGATGCCGTTGTGCTCGACATCGGCCTGCCGCAGATGGACGGCATCAGCGTGGTCGAGCGCTGGCGTCGCGGCGGCCGCAAGATGCCGGTGCTGATCCTGACCGCGCGTGACCGCTGGAGCGACAAGGTCTCCGGCATCGACGCCGGCGCCGACGACTACGTCACCAAGCCGTTCCACATCGAGGAGGTGCTGGCGCGCGTCAGGGCCCTGATCCGCCGCGCGGCCGGCCACGCCTCGTCGGAACTGACCTGCGGGCCGCTGCGTCTCGACACCAAGGCTTCGAAGGCCGATGTCAACGGCGTGCCGCTGAAATTGACCTCGCACGAATTCCGGCTGCTTGCCTATCTGATGCACCACATGGGCGAGGTCGTTTCGCGCACCGAACTGGTTGAGCATCTCTACGACCAGGACTTCGACCGCGATTCCAACACCATCGAGGTCTTTGTCGGACGATTGCGCAAGAAGATGGGCATCGACATGATCGAAACCGTACGCGGCATGGGCTACCGCATGCGCGAGCCGGAGGCGTAAGGCGGAACCGCTCCCCACCAACCCGACCGCGGGCAGACGGCTCTCGCTGCGCGCGTGGCCGCGCTCGCTGACGTTCCGCGTCATCGCCTTCTCCACCGTGTGGGCGATCCTGACCCTGGTCGTCATCTTCACCCTGATCACAACGCTCTACCGACAGGCCAGCGAGCGGGGCTTCGACAGCCTGTTGTCGGCGCATCTGTTCAACCTGATCGGCTCCATCGGCATCTCCGACAGCGGCGCGTTGACCGGCTCCCCCGATCTTGGCGATCTCCGTTTCTCGGAACCGAATTCGGGCTGGTACTGGTCCGTCGAGCCCGCCTCGGAAGGCGTGCATGGCGATCTTCACTCGTCGTCCATGACCCGGACCATCCCGTCGCCGGACGTGGCGGATGTTCCCTTCAACGCCAATTTCCAGCGCAGCTATGCCGCGCAAGGCATCAATGGCGAGGAACTGGTGGTGTTCGAGAGCGAATTCGTTCTCGACGCGAAGAACCGCGCCGCGCGCTTCCGCGTCATGGGCAACAAGACCGAGTTGGAGCAGGAAATAGGAACGTTCCAGCGCCGCCTGCTGACCTATCTCGGCCTGTTCGGCATCGGCATGATCGCCATCAACGCCATCGCCATCCTGTTCGGGCTGCAGCCGTTGCGCAGGGTCCGGAACGCACTCGCCATGGTGCGCGAGGGCACCGCACAGAGGCTCGACGGCCGCTTCCCGGCCGAGATCGAACCGTTAGCCAACGAAACCAACGCCTTGATAGAAAACAACAAACGCATCGTCGAGCGCTCGCGCACCCAGGTCGGCAACCTCGCCCATTCCCTGAAGACACCGCTTGCCGTTCTGCTCAACGAGGGCCGGGCGCTTGGCGGCGCCAAGGGACAGTTGATCGCCGAGCAGGCCGCCTCCATGCAAAAGCAGATCGACCATTACCTGCAGCGTGCCCGCGTCGCGGCGCAGCGCGACAGCGTCGTCTATCGCACGCCGGTGGCACCGCTGGTGCAGCGCATGGTGCGCGTTTTGCAGAAGCTGAACCCGCGGACCAGCCTGTCGCTGTCGCTGCCGGCCACCGAGATCGTCTTTGCCGGCGAACGCGAGGACCTCGAGGAACTGCTTGGCAATCTTCTCGAAAATGCGGTGAAATGGGCAAGGAGTGCTGTCGCGATCTCGGTCGTGCCCTTCGCCGGCAAGGATGAGAGCCTGTTCGAGATCAGCATCGAGGACGACGGACCGGGTATTCCCGAGGACAAGGCCCGTGAAGCGCTGAAGCGAGGGCGGCGCCTCGATGAGACCAAGCCTGGGACAGGCCTGGGCCTTGCCATTGTCGCCGATCTCGTCAACGAGTATGGAGGCGTCCTCGCACTCGAGCGGTCCGGCATGGGCGGACTGAAGGCGACGGTGCGATTGCGGAGCCTGCAGTAATGCTACCCAGGCCAATCGGCAGCAATGGAAGGCGCATATTGTGGCGGCATATCGATTGA
This sequence comes from Mesorhizobium sp. B2-5-7, assembly GCF_006440875.1. NCBI lineage: Bacteria > Pseudomonadati > Pseudomonadota > Alphaproteobacteria > Hyphomicrobiales > Phyllobacteriaceae > Mesorhizobium > Mesorhizobium sp. B2-5-7. The sequence goes on from NZ_VFUO01000008.1 coordinate 127,737, forward strand.
CCCCAGAGCAGCCGCCAGTGGCCAAATTTCCGACAAATATCAACACTATAGCCACGCCTACTTCTCCGATGACGCGGCCCCCGGCGCATCCATGGCAGACTCCAACTCAAGAAAACCGGTTGTTGGCATGAAGATTCGCGTCGCGCTTGTTTCCGCATTGCTGGCCGTGTCGGGCTGCACCACCTTGAGCGGCAAGGGTCCGACCGTGGCGGCGACACCGGCCTCGACGCCTCCGGCCGGCGGCAAGGTCGTTACCAAGTCGATCATCTCCGCCATGGGCGGCGGCCTCATTGGCGGGTCGATCGGCAACGGTCTGAGCGACACGGAGAAGCGCAGCGCGCTCGAGGCCGAATACAAGGCGCTCGAATACAACACCAGCGGCCAGAAGGTGACCTGGAAGGGCGATCAGGCCTCACGCTATGGCGAGGTCGTCCCTGCCCAGCCTTACCGCGTCGGTTCGCAGGATTGCCGCCAATACACGCAGACGGTGTTCACGGGCGGCGCCAGCGTCACGGCGCACGGAACAGCCTGCCGCAATGCCGACGGCAGTTGGACGCCATTGACCTAGCCAGCCGGGTCTCGTTGCGATCCGGCCGGTGGATTTCGATCGCGACATTCGGCGCGTGCCGTCAAAGCGTCGCAGGATGCCTGTGTTGGCAGGGCAGGGCTCTGCCGTTATTGGAAGAACCATGCTGTTCTGGGTCATAGCCGCAATTCTCACGCTGGGCGCCAGCCTGGCGGTGCTTTTGCCGTTGGCTGGTGCCTCCAAGGGCGCATCATCGAGCGGCGATCACGATCTGGAAGTCTATCGCGATCAACTGTCCGAACTCGACCGCGATGCCGGGCGCGGTTTGATCGGGCCCGCTGAAGCGGCCGAGGCGCGCGCCGAGATCGCCCGCCGCATCCTTCGCCTGGGCAACGCGGATATGGCGGCCAAGGCGTCCGGCAGGTCATCGGGCACCGTACGGCTTGTCGCGACCGTTGCGGTGCTGGCGGTTCCGTTGGTCAGTTGGGGGCTCTACAGTCAGATCGGCTCGCCTGACCTGCCGTCGCAGCCGCTCAGTGAGCGGTTGGCCAAGAACCCCGCCGACAGTTCGGTCGATGAGCTGGTGGCGCGCGCCGAGGCCCATCTTGCCGCCAATCCTTCCGACGGCAGGGGCTGGGACGTGCTGGCGCCGGTCTATCTGCGTATGCAGCGCTTTGCCGACGCCGCGGCGGCCTACCGCAACGCCATTCGCCTGGACGGCGACAGCGCTGTCCGTCAGGCCGGTCTCGGCGAGGCGATCGCCGGTGCGGCGGGCGGCATTGTTTCGGCCGATGCCCAGGATGCCTTCGAGGCGGCCTTGAAGCTTGACCCGGCCAATGGGAAAGCCGGTTTCTATCTGGCCATGGCACTGGCGCAGGAGGGTCGTGGCAAGGAAGCGGCCGCGGCCTGGCAGGCTATGCTTGGTACGCTGCCGCCGGATTCGCCGTGGCGCGGCGCTGTCGAACAGGCGCTGGCCAAATCCGGCGGCCCGGAAGTCGCCTCCGGCACGACCGCGAAAGGCCCCGATGCCGCCGATGTCGACGCGGCGTCCTCCATGTCGCAGCAGGACAGGGAAGCCATGATCAACACCATGGTCGCCGGCCTGGACGACAAACTTCGTCAAAATCCGCGCGACCCGGAAGGATGGATGCGGCTGGTTCGTTCCTATGTCGTGCTGGGCAAGGCCGATCAGGCGCGCGATGCGCTGGGCCGCGCCATCGCGGTCTTTGGCGCCGATAGTGACGAAGCCAAGAAATTCACCGCCTTTGCCGCCTCGCTCGGCTTGACGGCGACGGAGTAGAATTGGGTATGACGCGCAAGCAGAAACGATTGTCGGTGATCGCGGGCGGATTGGTTTTTCTGGGCGCCGCCACCGGGCTGACCTTCTATGCGCTTGGCCAGAAGGCGTCCTATTTCTACATGCCGGCCGATCTGACCACCGCCAGCGTTCAGCCGGGCCAGCGCATCAGGCTCGGCGGTTTGGTCGAAAAAGGCACCATCCAGCGCGGCCAGGGCGCAACAGTTGCCTTTTCGGTCACCGACACCCACAAATCGGTCAAGGTGACTTATACCGGCATTTTGCCCGACCTTTTCCGCGAAGAGCAGGGTGTCATCACCGAGGGTACCTTCGGCCCTGACGGCGTCTTTGTCGCCGACAGCGTTCTGGCCAAGCATGACGAGCGCTACATGCCCAAGGAAGTAGCCGACGGCCTGAAGGCCAAGGGCGTCTGGCAGGAGAGCAAGAGTGAGTAACTCTGGCGGAAGAGCAAGTGTGAGCCGCGCGAATGGTTGAAACCGGACATTTCGCCCTGGTTCTGGCGTTCGCGCTTTCACTGGTGCAGACGATCGTGCCGCTGTTTGGCGCGCGGCTGAACAACCAGCGCCTGATGGCGGTCGGCGGTCCGGTCGCGGTGACCGGTTTCGCGTTGACGGCGCTGTCCTTCGCGGCCCTTGCGGGCGCCTATGCAAGCTCTGATTTTTCCCTGGCGAACGTCTGGGAGAACTCGCATTCGCTGCAGCCGCTGATCTACAAGATCACCGGAACCTGGGGCAATCACGAAGGTTCGATGCTGCTCTGGGTGCTGATCCTGACCTTCTTCGGCGCGCTTGTGGCCGCTTTCGGCTCCAACTTGCCGGCGACGCTGCGCGCCAATGTGCTCGCCGTGCAGGGCGCTATTGGCGCTGCCTTCTTCCTGTTCATCCTGGTGACCTCCAATCCCTTCATCCGGCTCAATCCGGCGCCCATCGAAGGCCGCGATCTCAACCCGATCCTGCAGGATCTTGGCCTCGCCATTCACCCGCCGATGCTCTATCTCGGTTATGTCGGCTTCTCGATCTGCTTTTCCTTCTCGGTCGCCGCCCTCATCGAGGGTCGCATCGATGCCTCCTGGGCGCGCTGGGTGCGGCCATGGACGCTGGTCGCCTGGATGTTCCTGACCGGCGGCATCGCCATGGGATCGTACTGGGCCTATTACGAACTCGGCTGGGGCGGTTTCTGGTTCTGGGATCCGGTCGAGAACGCTTCCTTCATGCCGTGGCTGGCGGGCACCGCGCTGCTGCATTCGGCCATCGTCATGGAAAAGCGCTCGGCGTTGAAGATCTGGACGCTGCTGCTCGCCATCCTCACCTTCTCGCTGTCGCTGCTAGGCACCTTCCTGGTGCGTTCGGGCGTCCTGACTTCCGTCCATGCCTTTGCCACCGATCCGACGCGCGGCGTCTTTATCCTATGCATCCTGACGCTGTTTATCGGCGGCTCGCTGGCGCTGTTTGCGCTGCGCGCCTCGAAGCTGACGGCAGGCGGCCTCTTCCATCCGGTTTCGCGTGAAGGCGCGCTCGTCCTCAACAATCTATTCCTGACCACGGCGACCGCCACGGTGCTCGTCGGCACGCTCTATCCGCTGGCGGTCGAGGCTTTTTCGGCCGACAAGATTTCGGTCGGAGCGCCGTTCTTCAACCTCACCTTCGCCCCCCTGATGGTGCCGCTGCTCGTGATGGTTCCCTTTGGGCCGCTGCTGGCCTGGAAGCGCGGCGATGTCTTCGGCGTTGCGCAGCGGCTGATGGCCGCGTTCGCAGCCGCACTTCTTGCGACGCTGGTTACTGTCCTGTTCATCGACGGCGCTTCGGTGCTTGCCGCGCTTGGCGTCGGCCTCGGCGTCTGGCTGATCCTCGGCGCGCTGACCGACCTCGCCACCAAGGCGGGGGTCGGCAATGTCGCCGCGCCGACAATGGTCAGGCGTCTGGTTGGTTTGCCACGCTCGGTCTTCGGGACTGCTTTCGCGCATCTTGGCCTCGGCCTGACCGTGCTCGGCATTGTTGGCACGCTCTGCTTCGGGACGGAGAAGATCCTGTCCATGCATGCTGGTGAAACCGTCGAAATCTCCGGCCGCACGGTGCGGTTCGTCGGGCTCTATCCTGCGCAGGGACCGAACTACAGCGAGGATCGCGGGCGTTTCGAGCTGATCGGCGTCAGCGGCAGCCCTGTCGGCGAAGTCAGCTCCGCCAAGCGCTTCTATCGGGTGCGGCAGATGACGACGACGGAGTCCGGCATCAAGACTATTGGCCTTTCCCAGCTCTACATTTCGCTCGGCGACGAGGGCAAGGACGGCTCGGTCGTGGTGCGTCTGTGGTGGAAGCCGCTGGTAACGCTGATCTGGGGCGGCGGCCTGGTGATGATGGCGGGTGCGGCGATGTCGCTGATGGACAGGCGCCTGCGGGTCGGCGCGCCTTCGCGCCGTCGCAAGCAGGCGGTGGCGCCGGCGGGTCTGCCATGAGGGCAAGGCTTTCGTTGACGTCGATAGTCCTGTTGCTGGCGTTGTTCTTCGCCGGAACGGCAATGGCGGTGAAGCCCGACGAGATGCTGGCCGACCCGGCACTCGAGGCGCGGGCGCGGGCGCTGTCGGAAGGCCTGCGCTGCATGGTCTGCCAGAACCAGTCGATCGACGAGTCCGATGCGGACCTTGCCAGGGACCTGCGTATCCTGGTGCGACAACGCCTTGTCGCGGGCGATACCGACCGGCAGGTGATGGATTATGTGGTTTCGCGTTACGGCGAGTTCGTGCTGCTGAAGCCACGCTTCGATCTGCGCAACGCGCTGCTGTGGGGCACGCCGGTTCTCCTGCTTCTGGCCGGCGGCGTGTTTATAGTGCTCAGTGCGCGGTCGCGCCGGCTTCCGGCAACGGCAGCGCTTTCGGTCGATGAGCAGGCCGCATTGGACGCGATCCTCCGCCGCGACTGACGGCTGCCGTCGCCCGCCAACATTACCAAAGTTTCATGTGCCGGAAATGGCGTCGTAATGTGCGCTTCCCTAATTCTCGTTCCTTGAGGATGCCGATCAAGGCGCGTCCGCTTGAAAGAGGATAAGAGATCCATGAATATTGCCCCCGATTCATATTTCCGCACCCGCAAGCGTCTTCTGGCTGCTGCCGCGTCTATCGCGGTCGCCGGTGCGATCGGCGTTGGCGCGCTGACCAGCGGAACCAGCCCCGTTCTCGCTGACGCCGTGCGCGTCGAGGCCCCGCAGGTTCCGAGCTTCGCCGATGTCGTGGAGCGTGTGTCGCCAGCCGTGGTCAGCGTCAAGGTCAAGGCCAAGATCCAGCCGACCGCCGATGATGGCTCCGACGATCAGGACGGCCTCGACAATCTTCCCAACAATCCGCAGCTGCGTCGTTTCTTTAAGGAATTCCGCGGCTTTGGCGACCAGGGCGGCCAGAACGACGAAGGTCATCGTCGCTTCGGTCATCGCGACCGCAACAATGGCGAGCCGCGCCCGGTAGCGCAGGGCTCCGGCTTCTTCATCTCCGAAGACGGTTACCTCGTCACCAACAACCACGTCGTCGAAGAGGGCACCGCCTTCACCGTTGTGACCAATGACGGCAAGGAACTCGATGCCAAGCTGGTTGGCACCGATCCGCGCACCGATCTCGCCGTGCTCAAGGTCGATGGTGGCGGCAAGTTCACCTATGTCGACTTCGCCGACGATTCCAAGGTTCGTGTCGGTGACTGGGTCGTGGCTGTCGGCAATCCGTTCGGCCTCGGCGGCACCGTCACCGCCGGCATCGTCTCGGCGCGCGGCCGCGATATCGGCGCCGGCCCCTATGACGATTTCCTCCAGATCGACGCCTCGGTCAACCGCGGCAATTCAGGCGGCCCGACCTTCAACCTCAACGGCCAGGTGGTCGGCATCAACACCGCCATCTTCTCGCCTTCCGGCGGCAGCGTCGGCATCGCCTTCGACATTCCGGCCTCGACCGCCAAGCAGGTCGTCGGGGATCTGATGAAGAGCGGTGCGGTGCAGCGTGGCTGGCTCGGCGTCGAAATCCAGCCGGTCACCTCCGACATCGCCGAATCGCTCGGCCTGAAGTCCAACAATGGCGCGTTGGTTTCGAGCGCCCAGGACGACGGCCCCGGCAAGAAGGCCGGCATATCAGCCGGCGACGTGATCACCCAGGTCGACGGCAAGGACGTTGCGTCGCCGAAGGAACTCGCCCGCCTGATCGGCGCCTATTCGCCCGGCAAGTCGGTTGATGTCACGGTCTGGCGCGACGGCAAGAGCCAGACGGTCAAGGTCGATCTCGGCAAACTGCCGGCGAGCGACAAGCAGGCCTCGAACGACCAGCAACAGCAGCCTGCCGCTCCGGCAAAGCCTGACACGCTGGCCGATCTCGGTCTCACCGTCACCAAGTCTGAAAACGGCAAGGGTCTGGTGGTGACAGACGTCGACCCCGACAGCGCCGCCGCCGATCGCGGCATCCAGCCGGGCGACGTCATCACCGCGGTCAACTCGGCGGAGGTCAATGGCACCGAAGACGTCACCAAGGCCATGGCCGATGCGGTCAAATCCGGACGCAAGGCGGTGCTGATGCAGATCACCCGTGACGACAACAACCGCTTCGTCGCGGTGCCGGTGGCCAAGGGCTGAGACGACTTTTCCAATGCGGCGGTTTCAACACCCCCGAGTCGCCGCATGGGAAAGTAAGAAGGAGAGCCCGTTAGTCAGTCATCGCGCTCTCCTTCAGCGGCAGCGGGCTTCCCATCGCCCGCTGCCGCGCCCGTATGTGGCTGCCCACTCAGGCCCTCGTGCCCGATGCCGGTTGGTCCTCGGTTGCAGGTAACGACATGACCGGGAACTGGCATGTTCGGCCTAACGAAGCCACGGAACAAAGATTTTATCGCGTACGCTCTCGATCGTCTTGATCGCGATGCGCTTTGGCAAAGGCTAAAATGCAGATGCCGGCTACTCAACCTTCAAGCGAAATCGCGTATAACGGCCCTATGAAGATTCTCGTCATAGAAGACGATCGCGAGGCTGCGGATTATCTGCAGAAAGCCTTCACCGAAGCCGGTCATACCGCGCATGTTGCGGGTGACGGCGAGACCGGCTTCGCGCTTGCCGATGCGGGTGACTACGATGTGATGGTCATCGATCGGATGATGCCGCGCCGCGACGGCCTGTCGGTTATTGCCGCCCTCCGCTCCAGGGGCAACACGACGCCGGTGCTCATCCTTTCGGCGCTGGGCGAAGTCGATGACCGGGTCACCGGCCTGCGCGCCGGCGGTGACGATTACCTGACCAAGCCCTATGCCTTTTCCGAACTTCTGGCTCGTGTCGAGGTGCTCAACCGACGCGCCAGCGCCAAGGAGGCCGAGACCGTCTACCGGGTTGGCGATCTTGAACTCGACAGGCTATCGCATTCTGTCCGCCGGGCGGGCCGTGAGATCACGCTCCAGCCACGCGAATTCCGCCTGCTCGAATATCTCATGCGCCATGCCGGCCAGGTTGTGACGCGCACGATGCTGCTCGAAAATGTCTGGGACTATCATTTCGATCCGCAGACCAATGTCATCGACGTCCACGTCTCCCGGCTGCGCGGCAAGATCGAAAAGGGCTTCGACAAGCCGATCCTGCATACCGTTCGCGGTGCCGGCTACATGCTGAAGGGCGGCTAGGCGGCGGCATGGCGCTTTCCGTGCCCGCCATCATGAAGACGACGGCCGCGCGGCTTTCGGCGCTTTATCTCTTGCTTTTCGCGCTCTGCGCGGTGCTGCTCGTCCTCTATATGACTTCGCTCTCGGCGCGCATGCTGACCGGGCAGACGCAGGAGACCATCAACGACGAGGTGCTCGGCCTTGCCCGCGCCTATCAGCGCGGTGGCCTTCCGGTATTGGTCCGCGTGGTCGAGGCCCGCTCGCGGCAGCCCGGCGCCAATCTCTATCTGATCGCCGATGCCAACGGCCAGATCCTGACCGGTAACGTGCAGAGCCTCGAGCCGGGCGTTCTCGAAAACGAAGGCTGGACCACCAGCCCTTTTTCCTATCAGCGCTTTGGCGAGGGAGAACTCGACCGTCTACGCAACTTGCCTGCCGACAAGGGGACCGCACAGCCCGACCAGAGCGACGCGCAAGCGCAGGGCGAGAAGGGCCACAACGCCATTGCCCTGGTGCTGCGGCTGCCGAACCAGATGATCATGCTGGTCGGCCGCGATCTCGGGGAACCAGAGCGGTTCCGTGCCGTCATCCGCCGTTCGCTGATGCTGGCGCTCGGCATGATGGCCCTGGGTGGCATCCTGATCTGGTTCTTTGTCGGCCGCGCGGCGCTGAAACGCATCGATGGCGTATCGGAGGCAAGCCGGCGCATCATGGGCGGGGATCTCTCCGGCCGGCTGCCGGTGACCGGCGCCGGCGACGAGTTCGACCGGCTTTCGGAAAACCTCAATGCCATGCTGGCCAGGATCGCCACGCTCAACGAAGGCCTCAAGCAGGTTTCCGACAACATCGCGCATGACCTCAAGACGCCGCTGACCCGGCTGCGCAACCGGGCCGAAGCGACGCTTTCCGGCAAGCAGAAGACATCGGACTATCGACAGGCGCTGGAAGGCACCATCGCCGAGTCCGACCAGTTGATAAAGACCTTCAACGCCATCCTGATGATCTCCCGCCTGGAGGCGGGCTATTCTTCCGAGCACACCAACCGCGTCGATCTGGCGGCGGCCGTGCGTGATGTCGTCGAACTCTATGAGCCGGTGGCCGAGGAGGCTGGCGTTTCGCTGGACGCCGAGGTGAATGGTGCTTTTGTCGTTGACGGCAACCGCGAGCTGATCGGCCAGGCGCTCTCCAACATCGTCGACAATGCGATCAAGTACTCGACCGATTCGACGTCCAAGCCGGCGGTCCGTGTAAAGCTCGAACGCACGCATGGCGAGATCAGGCTTTCCGTCATGGACAATGGCCAGGGCATTCCCGACGACGCCGATCGCGCCCGGGCGACGGAGCGCTTCGTGCGGCTGGAGAAGAGCCGTTCGCAGCCTGGTTCCGGCCTTGGCCTCAGTCTCGCCAAGGCGGTCATGACATTCCATTACGGCCGGCTTGACCTGCTGCCTGGCAATCCAGGACTATCCGTGGTCATGAGTTTCCCGGCACGCGAGGATCACTGATGGCGGCCGTTGCCAAGCGGAGCAAGACAGACTGGCTGCTCAGCCTGGAAACCCCGCTTGTCCCGCTCGACGAAGCCCGGGCACGACAGGAGCTGGCCGAAATCGCGGACGCAGCGCGCGAAGAGGGGCTGACACGGGTGGCCAAATTCCTGGCCGGCAAAGGCAAGGCGCAGGATCTCCTCGCCGCTGTCTTCGACCTTTCGCCATTCCTGCGCGATACGGCGCGGCGCCGGCCGCAAATCCTGGACGGGCTGTTCGACCTGCCGATAGAGGCCCGTCTGAAGGCGATCACCGCCGCGATCGACCAGGCGCCGCTGGCCGAAACGGTCTCGGAATCCGGCCTGATGATGGAGCTGCGCCGGCATAAGGCCGAGGCGCATTTCCTGATCGCGCTCGCCGATCTTTCGGGCGAGGCCGAAACCTCGCTGACCGTAAGGCGGTTGAGCGATCTCGCCGACGCCTGTACGCGCGCGGCAGTCGATTTCCTGCTGCGTGACGCGCATGGCCAGGGCAAGCTCAAGCTGCCCGACCTCGACAACCCGTCGCATCGATCGGGCTGGATCCTGCTCGGCATGGGCAAGCTCGGCGCGCATGAGCTGAACTTTTCCTCCGACATCGACCTCGTCGTGTTCTTCGATCCGGAGGCACCCGCCGTGGTCGATCCTCTCGACGCCACCGACCTGTTCTCACGCCTGACGCGCCGGCTGGTTCGCATCCTGCAGGACCGCACCGAGCATGGCTATGTCTTCCGCACCGATCTGAGATTGCGTCCCGATCCCGGTTCCACCCCGCTGGCTATCCCGGTTGAAGCCGCGCTTCGCTACTACGAAGCGCGTGGCCAGAATTGGGAACGCGCCGCGATGATCAAGGCGCGCCCGGTGGCCGGCGATCTCGCCGCGGGCGATGCCTTCCTCAAGGAACTCCAGCCCTATATCTGGCGCAAATACATGGATTACGCGGCGATTGCCGACGTCCATTCGATCAAGCGCCAGATTCATGCCCATAAGGGCCATGGCGAGATCGCGGTGAAGGGGCACAACGTCAAGCTAGGGCGCGGCGGCATCCGCGAGATCGAGTTCTTCGTCCAGACCCAGCAGCTCATCGCCGGCGGCCGCTTTCCGGAGCTGCGCGGCCGCGAAACCGTGCCGATGCTCGGTCAACTCGCGGCCCGAGGCTGGATCACATCAGACGCACGAGACGCACTCGCCCTCCAGTACTGGTTCCTGCGCCGCGTCGAACACGCCATCCAGATGGTGGCCGACGAGCAGACGCATACGCTGCCGGAAGACGATGAAGGGCTGGAGCGCATCGCCCGCATGCTGGGTTTTGCCGATGCCGCCGCGTTTGCCGGGGCGTTCCGTGCCTCGCTGCAGCAGGTTGAGCGCCACTATGCGGCGCTGTTCGAAACCGCGCCCGAGCTTTCGGCCGGCATCGGCAACCTGGTCTTCACCGGTGACGTCGACGACCCGGACACGCTGCAGACCCTGCACGGCCTCGGCTTTCAGCGGCCGAGCGATATCTGCCGTGTCATCCGTGGCTGGCATTTCGGCCGCTATCGCGTCACCCAGTCGGCGGAAGCGCGCGAGCGGCTGACGGAACTGACGCCGGCACTGCTCAAGGCCTTTGGCCAGACGCGCCGGGCCGACGAGGCGCTGGTCCGATTCGACGAGTTCCTCGCCGGCCTGCCGGCCGGGATCCAGCTGTTTTCGCTGCTGCAGTCGAATCCCGCACTGCTCAAGCTGATGGCGACGATCATGGGCGCGGCACCAAGGCTGGCGGCCATCATCACTCGCCGGCCGCATGTCTTCGACGGCTTGCTCGACCCGGCATTGCTGACCGAGCTGCCAGACCGCGCCTATCTCTCGGGGCGGCTTTCCGCCTTCCTCGAGGGCGATAGGGCCTATGAGGACGTGCTCGACCGCTTACGCATATTTGCTTCCGAACAGAAATTCCTCATCGGTGTGCGGCTGCTCGCGGGCTCGATCGACCCGGCCCGCGCCGGCCGCGCCTTCTCCGATCTTGCAGACCTGACCATTGCGGCGGCGTTGCAAGCGGTGATCGCCGAATTCGCGGTGCGCCACGGCACGATCGCCGGTGGCGTGGTTTCGCTGCTCGGCATGGGCAAGCTCGGCAGCCGCGAATTGACGGCCGGATCGGATGTCGATCTCATCCTGCTTTACGATCACGACGCGGACGCCGAGGACTCCGATGGTGAAAAGCCGCTGGCGCCGTCGCACTACTACACCCGCATGACACAACGGCTGATATCCGCGGTATCGGCGCCGACGGCGGAGGGGGTGCTTTACGAGCTCGACCTGCGTTTGCGGCCGTCCGGCAACAAGGGACCGGTCGCCACCCATATCGATGCCTTCAAGAAATACCAGCGCCAGGAAGCCTGGACGTGGGAACACATGGCGCTGTCGCGAGCGCGGCCGATTGCCGGCGACGCCGGCCTCTGCGCCGAGGTTGAAGCGGAAGTCGCCGCGCTGCTCGGCCAATCGCGCGACGCGGCGAAGGTGAAAGCCGAAGCTTCCGACATGCGCGCCATGATCGAGCAGGAAAAGCCGCCCCGCGACCCCTGGGACATCAAACTCATACCGGGCGGTCTGATCGATCTCGAATTCATCGCCCAGGTGGCTGTCATCACTGGGCAGGTCGAGCCCGGGCCGCGCGCCACCGGCACGGCCGAGATCCTGTCTCGTCTGACGCCCCGTTTCGCCAATGCCGTGATCCGGCAGGACCTTGGCGAGGCTTACTCCCTTTATCTGGCACTGACCCAGATGACGCGGCTGTGCCTCACCGGACCGTTCGAACGTGACGACGTTCCGCCGGGGCTTTCGGATCTGCTTCTGGCGGTCACCGACCTGCCGGATTTCGGTGTGCTGGAAGCACATCTCAAGGAGACGTCGCAAAAGGTCAGGAAGGATTTCGACCTTCTGCTTCGTGCCGGAGGGTCGCGACCAACGACCGTTCGGCCGCATCGGGGGTGACGATGCAACAGGAGAAAACCATGAGAAAGACAACCAAGCTCGCACTTGCATACATCGCCCTGGCCGGAGCCGTCGGCGGCGCGGCCTATGCCGAGAACCTCGACAGCGCCAACGTGCGTGAGCGCACCATGATGCGGCTCGACAAGGCTATGAAGGACAATGACGGCAAAATCACCTTCGACCAGTTCTCCGATGTCATGGATGCGCGGCTCAAGAAGCTTGTCGCTGACAATGGCGGCAAGCTGACTGTCGCTCAACTCGCCGACGCGCTGGAGAAGGCGCGCTTCGAACGCATGGCCAGGCGCATCATCGCCCGTTACGACAGCAAGGGCGACGGCACGCTGACATCGGATGACATCACCGGCCGCGAAAAGAAGCTTTTCGCGATGCTCGACAAGAACAATGACGGCAAGATCGAGAAGGGCGAACTGCCGAAGGACGGGCGCGATGACCGTCAATGGGATGGCGAAGGCAACGAAGGCGGCGTGCAGTAAGATTTGGTTGATACGGGCTCCGCTCCGAGGTCGTCGACCGGAGCCTGTCGCTCAGGCCGCGGCCTTGACCGCCATTGGCGCCTTCTTCACGGGAATGCGCACCGATACGATCGTGCCGACGCTTTCGGTCGAACGGATCTTCAGTGCACCGCCTTGCAACTCGGCCAGCGAGCGCGAAATGGCAAGGCCAAGGCCGGAGCCGGCATGGTTTTTGGAAAACTGGTTCTGCACCTGCTCGAAGGGGCGCCCCAGCTTGCCGAGGGCTTCCTTTGGGATGCCGCAGCCATTGTCCTCGATCGTCAGCACCAGCGCGCCTGACGTGTTGCGGGCCCTGACCGATATGTGGCCGCCCTGGCCGGTGAATTTCACCGCGTTGGACAGGAGATTGATGACGATCTGCTTGATCGCCCGGCGATCGGCAAACAAAGTCAAGGCGTCGGCAATGCGCGTTTCCACGGTGATCGCCTTCTGCGCCGCCTGCAGCGAGACGACACGCACCGTCTCGCTGATCAGCGGACCGAGGTCGATCTGTTCCTGGTCCAGCGAGAACTGGCCGGCTTCGATCTTGGACATGTCGAGAATGTCGTTGATGACGCCGAGCAGATATTTGCCGCTGCTGTTGATGTCGGTGGCGTACTCCTCGTAGCGCTCCGAGCCCAACGGACCGAACAGCCCCTGTTCCATCAGTTCGGAGAAGCCGATGATGGCGTTGAGCGGTGTGCGCAGTTCATGCGACATGTTGGCCAGGAATTCGGATTTGGCCCGGTTCGCCGCTTCGGCGCGCTCGGTTTCCTTCATGTATTTGCGGTTGAGGTCGACCAGTTCGCGCGCCCGTTCCTCTTCGGCACGGCGGGCGAGGCTGAGATCATGGATCGTCGCCATCAGCCGGCGTTCGCTGTCGACGAGTTTCTCCTGGTGCAGCTTGATCTGGGTGATATCGGACCCGACCGAGACGATGCCACCGTCCCTGGTCCTGAGCTCGTTGACCTGCAGCCAGCGGCCGTCGGACAGCTGCCGCTCGAACGTGGCGCCGCCCTGAGGACCGTTGGTGTTGGCGAGCCGGCGCTCCGAAGCAAAGGCCAGCATACGTTCTTCCAGGGAAGCGCGCGTCACACCCGGCATCACGTCGCGGTCCGAGAGCCCGTTGTCCTGCTGGTATTTGGAATTGCACATGATCAGGTTCTGAGCCGAATCCCACAGCACGAAGGATTCATTGATGTTCTCGATCGCGGTCCTGAGGCGAAGATCGGCCGCTTCGGAGCGCAGCGCCAGGTGGCGCTGCTCGGTGACGTCGACGGCGATGCCTATGAGCTGGATCTCCGGCGCTTCCGGGTCCATGACCTGGGCGCGGGCGCGCATCCACACCCACTGGCCATCGGCATGCCGCATCCGGAACACCTGGTCGATGTGGTCGATCTCGCGCGCGACGATCCTGTTGGCGAGTTCGAACAGGTCGCCATCCTCGGGATGGATGATCTCGTCGACCTCGCCGAAGGACAGCATCGTCTCGCAGGGCTCATAGCCGAGCATGTCGTACATCGAGCGTGACCAGTACATCTTGCCGCGCACCATGTCCCAGTCCCACAGGCCGCAGCGGCCGCGGACCAGCGCCATGTCGATACGCTGATGCGCTTCGACATAGATGCGGTCGGCTGCCTGCGCGCGCGCCGCCTGTCCGAAATAGGCGTAGAGGATGATGATCAGCACGCCGGCCGTCAGCACAAACAGGGTGACGTTGAGCGAGACGGTCTTGCGCCACGTGTCGAAGACCGCCTCTTGGGGGACGAGCGCCGCCGCGGCTCCCTTCCTGTCCTTGCTCAGGCTGACCGCCGCGTACCAGTCCTGCCCGCCGATGTTGACCTCCATGACGCCAGCCCGGTCGCCGAACATGAACAGAGGTTGGCCGCCCTGGACGAGGCCGTCGAGCGAATGGCCTTGCCAGGGCACCGAACGCGGCGTCACCGCGGTGATCCTGAAGGCGCTGTCGGTGATGACCAGCACATGGCTGCGGCCCATGGCGCCCTGGCGGCTGGTGGTCTCCAGCAGGTCCTGGGTGGCGCCCGGCAGCGTGTCCGATGTGGTGGCGAGCGAACTGGCGAGCTGCGCGGCGGCCAGCGTCAGGATAGCCTTGGCATCGCGCTCCACGTCGTCGCGCTCGTTCATCAGCGAGATTACACGCAGCGCCGCGATGACGAGCAGGAAGATGACGATGAGGGCCGGTATCGACCGGCGCAGCAGCGGTTCGGCCGCTAGAAGCCGCTTGTAGGCCGGTTCGGCAATGAGCCGCGTATTCCCGGCAAGGCCGTCGCCGCGCGTCTCGCGACGCGCAAAAACCATCCCACCGGGCGCGCCCCACGCGTCCGCCTTTGCCATAAATGGCACTCCCCGATTTCAGTATGCCGCATTTCTATGTGCTGGTGATCCGGCAACACCGCACTTCCGAATCGCCATTAAAGAATCAAAGGTGATTCGCCTTGTCCAGTGGTCCAGCGAAAAAAGATTAAAAATCGACTAAAATAATGGGCTTTTAGAACCCCGCCGTCTTCCGCAGGGAAGAAGGCGGGAGCGCCTAAGCCAACGTGCGCTCGACGATGTCGCGCAGATCCGCCGACAGGTTTTCGGCATTGGCGATCGAAACCAGCACTTCCCGGGCCTGGGCTTGCCTGCCCGGTTCGAGCGAGCGCCATGACCTGAGCGCCGTCGCCAGTCTTGCCGCCACTTGCGGATTGCGCCTTTCAACCTCGAGCACCGTTCGTGCGAAGAAGCGGTAGCCTTCGCCGTCGGCGCGGTGAAAGCCGGTCTGGTTGGCGCTGGAGAATGTGCCGATCAACGAGCGCACCCGGTTCGGGTTGCCCATCGAGAAGCCCTGGTGAGCGGTCAGGGCGCGAACCGTCTCCACCGCCTGCGGCCCAGGCACGCTGGCCTGGATCTGGAACCATTTGTCCATCACCAGCGGGTCCGACGCATATGTCTGTTCGAAAGCCGCCAGCGCCTTGCTTGCCTCCGGCGATCCGTGGTGGCGATGCGCAAGCACGGCCAATGCGGCCGCCCGGTCGGTCATGTTGCTCGCGGACTGGAAATGCCCGGCCGCCAACGCCGCTCCACCTGGCAGCAGCGAGAGATAATCCAGCAGAATGTTGCGCAAGGCGCGCCGTCCGGCGCTCGCCGCGTCGGGGCTGAAAGCGCTCTTGTCGGCAAGGCTGTCGTAGAGGCCGGAAAATGCCTCGCCATTGGCCATGCCGATCGACAGCGCAAGCGCCTGTCGGGCCGCGTGGATGGCGTCGGGATCGATGTTCTTGCCGATGTCGCGGGCGATGTCGGCGTCTCCAGGCAGCGCCAGGGCCAGGGCCCGATAGGCTGGCTCCAGCGTCTCGTCGCTGGCGATGCTGCCGGCAAGCTCGGTCAGCCGTGGGGCGAAGTCCGGCTGTTTGCCGCCAAGGATCTGGCGGAAGGCAGCGATCAGAGCATCGGTCAACAGCGTGTTGAAGGCCTGCCAGCGCGAGAAGGCGTCGCTGTCATGGCGGGCGAGGAAGTACTGGTCGGCCGCCTTCTGCTCGGCCGACAGCGTCACCGGCGCCGAAAAGCCACGGTTGAGCGACACCGCCGGGCGCTCGGCCACGCCCGAGAAACGCACCACATGGCGACGCTTGCGGACATGGATGACGCCGTCCTCGACGCTGGCGCCCTCGACGCCGCTATACGCGACAGGTTTGCCGCCGGCGCCGATCAGGCCGAAGGCGAGCGGGATATGCATCAGCCGCTTGCGGCTTTCGGAGGGGGTCGGCGGCACCGACTGCTCGATCTCGAGCGTGAATTCCTGTGCGGCCGGATTGTGCGTCGAACCTACCGTCAGGTTGGGTGTGCCCGCCTGATGATACCATAGCGCGAATTGCGACAGGTCGCGGCCGGACGCGTCCTCGAACACCTTTATGAAATCCTCGATGGTCGCGGCCTCGCCGTCGTGGCGTTCGAAATAAAGGTCCATGCCGGCGCGAAAGACCTCGGCCCCGACAATGGTGCGGATCATGCGCACCACTTCGGAGCCTTTCTCGTAGACCGTCGCCGTATAGAAATTGTTGATCTCGCGGTAGCGGCGCGGCCGCACGGGATGCGCCAGCGGGCCCTGGTCCTCGGGAAACTGGTGGGCCCGCAGCGTGCGCACCTCGGCTATGCGCTTGACCGCGCGCGAGCGCTGGTCGGCGGAGAATTCATGATCGCGGAAGACCGTCAGCCCTTCCTTCAGGCAAAGCTGGAACCAGTCGCGGCAAGTGATTCTGTTGCCTGTCCAATTGTGGAAATATTCATGCGCGATGATCGCCTCGATATTGGCGAAATCGGCGTCCGTCGCCGTCTCCTGGTCGGCCAGCACGTATTTGTCGTTGAAGATGTTGAGACCCTTATTCTCCATCGCGCCCATGTTGAAGTCCGACACGGCGACGATGTTGAAGACGTCGAGGTCGTACTCGCGGCCAAACGCCTCCTCGTCCCATTGCATCGACCGCTTCAGCGCGTCCATGGCGTAGCCGGCGAGCGCCTCCTTGCCGGGCTCGACATAGATGCCGAGCTCGACCTTGCGGCCGGACATGGTGACGAAATTGTCGGCGACCTGGCCGAGATTGCCGGCCACCAGCGCGAACAAATAGGATGGTTTGGGGAAGGGGTCGTGCCATGTGGCGTAGTGCCAGCCTTCGGCGAGATCGCCGCTCTCGACCGGATTGCCGTTCGACAGGAGCAGCGGCGCTTCGTCGCGTCGCGCATCGATGCGCACCGTGTAGACCGACAGGATATCGGGGCGGTCGAGGAAATAGGTGATGCGGCGAAAACCCTCCGCCTCGCATTGCGTGCAGTACACGTTGTTCGAGCGGTAAAGGCCCATCAAGGCCTCGTTGCCGGCTGGGGCCAGTTCGGTTTCGATCAGCAGCTGGAAACGAGGTGCCGCCGGCGGTTTGAGCAGGGTCAGTTGGTCGGGGCTCGCCAGCAGATCCGCCGGTCTCACCACCTTGCCGTCGACTTCGACGCGTTTGAGCGTCAACCCATCGCCGTCGAGCACCAGCGGAGCCGACGTGGATATGTCCTCGCGGCGTTCGACGGTCAGTATCGCGGTGACGACCGTTGCCTGCGGCGAAAGACGGAATTCAAGGCTGGTTTCCGGAATGAGGTAGTCGCTGGGGCGATAGTCCTCGAGTTTGAAGACCTGGCCTGTATCGGTGCGCATTCCCTGGCTCTTCCTGTCTTTTCCGGGGACCGGACATGATCTGACCGGTCCAAAAATTTGAAGTCCGCGCTCTTTACACGAAACACTCCCTCGACAAAACTGCGGCAGGGCCTAATTCAGGTCATCCTTTCCTTGTCGCGAGGCAGTCATGACGGCCGTCACACCGAAATTCGGGATGGGCGCTTTCGTTCGGCGCGCCGACAATTTCCCGTTCTGCCATTTCGAGAACCGTAGCGTGCCCTCGACCGCGGGCAGAGACGCATTGCCAAAGTGACATCAGGAGCGGGGGCGCAACCAGAGACGACGGGCGGCCACGGCACCCTGAGAGGCATCGTGCTGAAGATCGTCTCCGTGGCGGTATTTGTCGGCATGCAAACCTGTATCAAGGCGGCGGGCGATGTGCCTGCCGGGCAGATCGTCTTCTTCCGTTCCTTCTTCGCCATCTTCCCGATCATTGTCTTCCTGACGTTGAAGGGACATCTGGCCACGGCATTCGTCACGAAACGTCCCTTCAACCACGTCGCGCGTGGCGTCGTCGGCGTCGGTGCCATGGGGCTCGGCTTTTTCGCGCTCACCAGGCTGCCTCTTCCCGAGGCGATCACCCTGAACTATGCACAGCCGCTGCTGGTCGTGGTGTTCTCCTCGGTCTTCCTTGGCGAGACGATCCGCGTCTATCGCTGGAGCGCTGTCGCGATCGGCCTCATTGGCGTGCTCGTCATTTCCTGGCCGGAACTGACGCTGCTCAATTCGGATGAAGGTCTCGACGACCAGGAGGTCCTGGGCGTCATGGCCGCGCTGGCGGCCGCGGCAATCTCCGCTGTCGCCATGCTGTTGGTGCGCAATCTCGTGCAGACGGAGAAGACGGCGACCATCGTGCTATGGTTCTCGTCGACGGCGAGCGTGCTCTCGCTGTTGACGCTGCCCTTCGGCTGGCAGTCGCTGACGCCAATACAAGCCACGTTGCTCATCCTCGCCGGCTTTTGTGGCGGGCTCGGCCAGATTTTGATGACCGCGGCCTACCGTCATGCCGAAGCCTCGGTCGTGGCGCCTTTCGAATACACCTCGATGATCCTGGGCGTCGTCGTCGGCTACTTCGTTTTCGGCGACGTGACCTCGCCCGGCACGCTGGTCGGTGGCGTGATCGTGGTCGCCGCCGGCATCTTCATCATCTGGCGCGAACGGCAGCTGGGTCTGGAGCGGACGCGCACCCGCAAAGCTGCGCTGCCGCAAGGGTGATCAGGACCGTTCCTTCGCCAAGCGTACCAGCATCGCCCGTGTCTGCTCATCGGCCGGGAAAAAGGATTCGATCGCCAGTTCCGAAAGGGTGACATCCAGTGGCGTGCCAAACACGGTGATGGTGCTGATGAAGGAAAGCACCCTATCGCCATGGGCAAGCCGCAGCGGATGCACGATCGCATTCGGCTCGACCGGCGCCGGCCGGCTGCTCTGCAGGCCAGAGGGATAACCGCGAAGCTCTTGCTCCAATGCCACCAGCACCGGGTCACCGGCAGCATCGTTCTGATGTTTCAGCCGTTCGAGCAGGTGGGTGCGCCATTCCTGGAGGTTCACGATCCGCGGCGCGACACCACCTGGGTGCAGGCTGAGCCGCAGCACATTGACGGGTGGCTGGAGCAGAGAGGGCTCGGAAACATCGGCCAGGAATGGCCCGATCGCCGTGTTCGCCGCAACCAGGTTCCAGTGCCGGTCCACCGCCAATGCCGGAAACGGCTCATGCCCCTTGAGCACCATCTCGACCGCCGCCATTGCCGGTGCCAGCGTCGTGTCGGTGAGCGGCCGTTCGCTGAAGCTCGGCGCGAAGCCCGCGGCCAGCAGCAATTGATTGCGCTGCCGCAGCGGGATCGCAAGCTGCTCGGCCAGATGCAGCACCATGTCGCGCGAGGGCGCGGCACGACCGCTTTCGACGAAGGAGAGATGCCGTTGCGAGATCTCGGCCTCCATGGCGAGGTCGAGCTGGCTCATGCGACGTCGCGTGCGCCATTCGCGGATCAGGCTACCGGCGGAGGTTTGGGGCGTTGTCATGCAGGACGACTAGGCTGACGCTGAATGTATTTCAATTACCTGCAAGGTCATCGTTAGCTCACTTCTCGCAGCTTCGCCTTCACTTCGAGAAAATCCCGCCATGCGAGCTTCTTGTGCGCGGGCGTGCGCAAGAGATAGGCCGGATGCAGTGTCGGCATGGCCGGAATGGCAATGCCGGAACCCGTTGTGTGGACGCGCCAGTTGCCGCGCAGCCGCAGGATTCCTTCCGAGGTGTTGAGCAATGTCTTGGCCGACGGGCCGCCGAGATTGATCAGCACCTTGGGATTGACCAGCTCGATCTGACGCTCGATGAACGGCCGGCAGATCTCGGTTTCGTGCGGCGTCGGCGTGCGGTTGCCGGGTGGGCGCCAGGGAATGACATTGGCGATGTAGACCGAGCTACGGTCGAGGCCGATCGCCGCCAGCATCCGGTCGAGCAGGCGACCCGAGCGGCCGACGAAGGGCAGTCCTTCAATGTCCTCATCACGGCCGGGGGCTTCACCGACCAGCATGACAGCGGCTTGCGGGTTGCCGTCGGCGAATACCAGGTTCTTGGCAGTGGCCTTGAGATTGCAGCCCTCGAAAGCGGCCATGTGCTGGCGCAGCTCGTCCAGGGTCGTCGCCGTCATTGCCAGTTGGCGTGCCAGCGCCGCCTGCGCTTCGTCGGGCACGGCCGAGGTGGGCGGGCGCGGGGCCGGAGCATCCGGCAAGGCGCGCCCATCGAGGCGCGGTGGACCCGCGGCCGGCTCCGGTACCTTGCTTTCGCGTGGCGCCGCCGCCGGCGTGCGCTCCGCCGGCTTCGGCACGGCCTCCGCGAACCGATTGACCGGCGCATCCTCCAACGCCTCGTCAACACCCGCGCTGGCATAGAAGGCGAGCAGATCGGCCAAATCGACCGGATTGTTGGGAGAGGCGGCAGTCATGGCCGCACCATCGTCCGGGCGGGACCAATTTGCAACCTCGGCGAAGTCGGTCGCGGCAGCCAATCCCGCTTGCCAAGGTGAGGTCGCGGTCTAGCCAGTGGGTATGCGTGGATCCTGAACCAAATAGAAGGTCCATCGCGGCGTGTAGTCGGTCATCAGGAATTCGAAGCTGGCGGTCTTCAGCGGGTCCACCTTGCCGTTTTTGAACAGCAGCCGGTCATAGGGCTCGAAATCGCGGTCGAAATCGGCGAAATTGCTCGACCAGATATTGTCGGGCGTCTTGTTGCGCTGGTCGAACGAAAGCCCGTCTCCGAACACGCTTGGCTGGTCCAGTATTTCCTGAAGCTCGAACTGGAACTCGATCCAGGCCTGGCCGCTGTTGTTGAGCACGTCAATGCGCATATACATGATGCCATTGGCGAACTCGCCTGCTCTGCCGAATGCCTGGATCGGCTTTGTGGTGCGGATGGTCAGCGTCACGGGTGTCGCCGAATTCAGCTCTTCGGTGATGACCAGCGGATCGTCCTTGGTTCCGATGCCGGAGGCTCCGGTGATGCGGAAACCGCCAAGCTCGTCGGAAAACGAGTATGCGCCTGTCGCCCAGACCTTCACTTCATCCGCGACGGCATGACACGGGCTCGACGCCAGAAGGGCCAAAATAAGCGCCCGGCAGGCCCGGCCGGGCGTTGATGGAAAGCGCGTCGAAGAGAAGCCGCCTGGCCCGGGAATGCGCATGGCGGGAAGTATGGCCGATAAGCAAGCCGTCGAACAATAAAAAACGCAAGCCTCGCGGGCCGCGCCGCGTGGAAATGGCCTCTCTGCCGCGCAAAGCGCGACTCTTTGGCCAAATCGGCATTGTCACGTATGCGCCGGTTTCCTGTCGCCAATTGATGCGCTATGCAGCGCAGGAGCCAGCAAGATACGCCAACGGCGGCAAGCCAGTGCGGAGGGGTTGATGAGCGATATCGAACGCGAAAGCATGGAATTCGACGTGGTCATCGTCGGTGCCGGACCGGCCGGCCTTGCCGCGGCCATCCGCCTCAAGCAGGTCAATCCCGAGCTCTCCGTCGTCGTGCTGGAAAAGGGCGGCGAAGTCGGCGCCCACATCCTGTCGGGGGCCGTCGTCGATCCGATCGGCATCGACCGGTTGCTGCCTGGCTGGCGCGAGGAGGATGGTCATCCCTTCAAGACGCCGGTCACTGCGGACCATTTCCTGGTGCTCGGCCCCGCCGGTTCGTTCCGCCTGCCCAACATCTTCATGCCGCCGCTGATGAACAACCACGGCAACTATATCGTCTCGCTCGGCAACGTCTGCCGCTGGCTGGCTGGCAAGGCCGAGGCGCTCGGCGTCGAGATCTACCCAGGCTTTGCCGCGGCCGGCCTGCTCTACAATGAAGAAGGTGCCGTCACCGGCGTCGTCACCGGAGACATGGGCGTCGAGAAGGACGGCACGCATGGTCCGGGCTTCGCGCCGGGCATGGCGCTGATGGGCAAATATGTGCTGATCGGCGAAGGCGCGCGCGGTTCGCTGGCCAAGCAGTTGATCGCTAGATATAAACTCTCCGACGGCCGCGAGCCCGGCAAATACGGCATCGGCCTCAAGGAACTCTGGCACGTCAAGCCGGAGAACCATCGGCCGGGTCTGGTGCAGCATTCCTTCGGCTGGCCGCTGGACATGAAGACTGGCGGCGGTTCGTTCCTCTATCATCTGGAGGATAATCAGGTGGCGGTCGGCTTCGTCCTCCACCTCAATTACAAGAATCCCTATCTGTCGCCTTTCGAGGAATTCCAGCGCTTCAAGACCCATCCGGCGATCGCGGGCACGTTCGACGGCGCCAAGCGCCTGGGCTACGGCGCGCGCGCCATAACCGAGGGCGGCTGGCAGTCGGTGCCGAAATTGTCGTTCCCGGGCGGTGCGCTGATGGGGTGCGCGGCGGGCTTCGTCAACGTGCCGCGCATCAAGGGCTCCCACAATGCGGTGCTGTCGGGGATGCTGGCGGCCGAGCATGTCGCCGAGGCGATCGGCGCGGGCCGTGCCAATGACGAGCTTTCCGCCTATGAGGATGCCTGGCGGGCGACCGACATCGGCAAGGACCTGAAGAAGGTGCGCAATGTCAAGCCGCTGTGGTCGCGGTTCGGCACCATCATTGGCGTCAGCCTCGGCGGCCTCGACATGTGGCTGAACACGCTGTTCGGCGTCTCGCCCTTCGGCACGCTGAAGCACGGCAAGGCCGACTATGCCACGCTCGAGCCTGCCGCCCAGCACAAGAAGATCGTCTATCCGAAGCCGGATGGCGTGCTGACCTTCGACCGTCTGTCCTCGGTGTTCCTATCCAACACCAATCACGAGGAAAACGAGCCGGTCCATCTGCTGGTCGGCGACATGGACCTGCAGAAACGCTCGGAACATGATGTCTTTGCCGGACCTTCCACACGCTATTGCCCGGCCGGCGTCTACGAATGGGTCGACAAGGACGGCAACGCCGCCGCCGACCCGCAGGCGAAGGATGTGCGCTTCGTCATCAACGCGCAGAACTGCGTCCACTGCAAGACCTGCGACATCAAGGACCCGAACCAGAACATCGACTGGGTGCCCCCGCAAGGCGGTGAAGGACCGGTCTACCAGGGCATGTGACCCCTGCGCCGCCGGGCCGTCCAGGGCGCGGCAGCAAAATTGCAGCGGAGTTCTGGCTGCGAGAGCATGCAGCGCAGCAGAACCGTTGAAACTATCACCGGCTTATGGTTCCCTCTCCGGGGACAAGGAGAAGGCCGATGCGCCGGACAGTTCTGACATGCCTCGCCGTCATCGGGACACTGTGCGCGCCTGAGGCCTTGGCCGGCACCAGGGCAATCGTCCAGACGCGGACCTACGACATCACGGGAAACTCGGGTACGGCCTTCATCGACGCGATGGACAGCAAGGGGCCCAAGCACGGCTTCATGACGCATGCCATAGCCACAACCGCCTATACGGTCGACTGGGATCTCGGCGGAGGCCAGGACAACGGCGTCTGCCGGCTGCGGCGGGTCAACGGCACGCTCAATCTGTTCTACACCTTCCCTCGCGTCGGCTCGCCCATGGCGCCGACGTTGAAGAGGCGTTGGAACAGGTTTTTCGCCGGTGTTCGCGCCCATGAGGAAACACATGGGCGCATCGCCAGGGAGATGATGCGCGTGACAGAAAGGTCGATAACTGGCCTGCGGGTCGCCAACGACCCGTCATGCGACAAGGCGCGCGGCGAGGCTCGGCTTCGCATCAAGGCCGTTTATGCAGAATATGAGGCGAGGCAAAACGCCTTCGATCGGCGTGAGCATCGCGATGGCGGCCATGTCGAACATCTGATCGCTGCCTTGATCGGGAAACCTTGAACGAGCAATCCGTTCGCCATCTCAACGCTTCGCCGCGGCGCGGGTGCTCCATTCGTTGATGCGTCAGCCGTGCGGCTCAGCAGGCAAACCGTGCGCCGCGAGCGCGGTGGCGTGCCCATCCTCAGGCTGTTTCTCATCGGACCGGACCGAGAATTCGACCAGCACCGGCAGGTGGTCGGAGCCGGTATCTTCCAGCCGCGTCGAAGACAGGATCGTCACGCCGCCTTTGCTGAACACCTGGTCGATCGGCAGGCCTGCATAGCGGCGCAGGAAGTCGGGCAGTGTCCGGTGGATCCAGGTCGGGCCGGCGGAAGGCATGAGTGTCAGCCCGCCGAGAGCCGCGACCCGCCGCACCGCGGCACTCCACGGCACGGCGTTGCAATCGCCCGCCATGATCGCGGTCTCGCCGAGCGCGGCCAGTGGCTGCGCCAGTTCGCCGATCTGCCAGTATTGCTCCTTCGGCCAGGGCCAGCTCAAATGAACCGCGGCGACATCGACATCGGTGCCGCCGAAGTCGACCGTGGCGATGGCCATCGCGCCGCGCGGCTCGCAGCGCGGCGCGGCGTCGGCGGCAAAGGGCCGGCGCGACAGCAGCGCCACGCCGAACATGCCGTTGGGGTAGGGGCAGAGGATTCGGTAGGGGTAGGCGCTGGCGATGTAGCCAAGCTCGGTCGTCCACATCTGCGACACCTCGTCGAGCGTGATCACGTCCGGATTGGTGCGGCCGATCAGTGAGAGCACTTTCTTAGGTGTTGGGTTGTTGAAGCGCAGATTCATCTGCAGCAGGCTGTAGACGATCTGGCCGGTCGGCTTGGCGGCCGCCTGTTGTGGCCACCATTTGGGCAGCGCACCCGTCGTTGTGGCCAGGCAGGAAATGGCAAAAAGCAGCCCAGCCGCGGCTTGCAGCCGAAACGAGCTGGCGAGCAGCGGCAGCGCCAGAAGTGCCATCAGCACGCTGAGATGAATGCGGAAATGCGAGAAGGAATCGAACGCCGGGTGCAGTGCGCCGAAAAATCCGGCCAACAAAGCGGCCGACAATGCCGTCATCGCCAGGAATGCCAGCCCAGCCGTCATGTTCAAGCGCGCGCCTGTTGCCATTGAGGTCGTGTCTGCGAGGTTGTATCCGCTGAATGCCGCCTGTCGGTCCGTTCGATTTGCTTATCGGCCAAATTGCGGCCTGAGCAAGACGACGAATTGCCTCGCCGAGGCTTCGCGGTCGCCTACTGGAATGCCGTTTCCGAAAAGCTCCGGAGCTTGCGCGAATGCAGCCGCTCCATCGGCATCTCCGCCAGCTTCTCCATCGCCCTGATACCGATAGTCAGGTGCTGCGCCACCTGCCGCTTGTAGAACTCGGTCGCCATCCCAGGCAGCTTCAACTCGCCATGCAGCGGCTTGTCGGAAACGCACAGCAGCGTGCCGTAGGGGACGCGGAAGCGGAAGCCATTGGCGGCGATGGTCGCCGATTCCATGTCGAGCGCAATGGCGCGCGACTGCGACAGCCGCTGCACCGGTCCGCGCTGGTCGCGCAGTTCCCAGTTGCGGTTGTCGATGGTGGCGACGGTGCCGGTACGCATGATGCGCTTCAAATCATAGCCCGACAGGCCGGTGACCTCGGCGACGGCTTCCTGCAGCGCGACCTGGATCTCGGCCAACGGCGGGATCGGCACCCAGACCGGAAGATCGTCGTCCAGCACGTGGTCCTCGCGCACATAGGCATGCGCGAGCACA
The DNA here is from genome assembly GCF_006440875.1 of Mesorhizobium sp. B2-5-7. Taxonomy (NCBI): domain Bacteria; kingdom Pseudomonadati; phylum Pseudomonadota; class Alphaproteobacteria; order Hyphomicrobiales; family Phyllobacteriaceae; genus Mesorhizobium; species Mesorhizobium sp. B2-5-7. The sequence continues at coordinate 153,451 of NZ_VFUO01000008.1, forward strand.
TAGTCGCCGAGCGCCTGGGTGTTGCGCAGCCCGGCGCAGTGACCAAGCATCACCCAGGCATGTGGCCGAAGCACCGCGACATGGTCGGTGATGGTCTTGGCGTTGGAAGGACCCACGCCGATATTGACCATGGTGATGCCGCCATGGTTCGGCTTCTTCAGATGGTAGGCCGGCATCTGCGGCAGGCGCTGTGGCGCTACGCCTTCGCTGGGCGCGCTCTGCCCGGCCCGGGTGATAACGTTGCCAGGTTCGACAAATTCCGTGTAGCCGTCACCGCCCTTTTCCATCAGGTCGCGGGCGCGGGCGACGAACTCGTCGATATAGAATTGATAGTTGGTGAACAGCACGAAGTTCTGGAAATGCTGCGGGCTGGTTGCGGTGTAGTGCGTCATGCGGTGCAGCGAATAGTCGATGCGCTGCGCCGTGAACGGCGCCAGCGGCCGGGGCTCGCCGAAGGCCACTTCGAACGTGCCATTGGCGATCTGATCGTCGGTGCCGTCGAGATCCGGCACGTCGAACAGGTCGCGGATCGGCCGCTTGATCCGTTCGGCAGCGGCGCCGTCGACATAGGTGCCTTCCAGGAAAGCGAAATGCAGCGGGATCGGCGTGGTCGATTCCGAGACGGTTACCGACACGCCGTGATTGCGCATGATCAGCCGAAGCTGCTCGATGAGGTAGGTCTCGAACAGGTCCGGCTGGGTAACCGTGGTGGCGAAATGCCCTGGTGTTGGCATGTGGCCATAGGCCTGGCGCGAGTCGACCTGGGTGAACGAACTCGTGGTGACGCCGATCTCGGGGTAGAAGGCCCGGTAGCGCTTGCTGCTGTCGCCGCCGGCGGCTAGGGCCGCGAAGGAATCGCGCAGAAACTTGGTATTGCGGTCGTAGAGCACCTGCAGCGCGGCAACGGCCTTTTCGGCGTTATCGAAGCTTTGCCGGCCAAAGGGCTCGGGCATGACGACAGATTCGATGGCTTGGGGATAGATTCGCTTTTCCATGGCTCAATATAGAGACTTGGACGGGCGGTTGGGAGGGGGCTCGCCGCCGAAGGCGCTCAAAGCGCGCTTTTTTCTTCAACCGCGCTGCAGGCTGACCAGCAGTACGAACCCGACGCCTGACTTTCTGAGCGCCGGCGCCTCGATCGTCGAGCCGCTATCGGCGCGCATCATCGGCACCGCCAGGACCGGAGCGGCCAGAAGTATCAGGATGAGCGCCGCCCGCGGCAGGAGCCGGAGGGTCTTGGAGAGGTTGGCGGCGATGCGGTTCATGATCTCTGGGCTTTTCTTTTCGAGGTCCGGGTTCTCTGTTTCAGTGACGAAAATCGGTCGGGCAGGCGAGGTGGCACATTCTGGTGGCGTCGTCCCAGGAGCGCGGGGAACGGCCCGCTTCGGCGACGAGGATGGCGAAGAACATTCCAAACAGGCTCATCAGCAGGCAGACGATGGTGAAGCGGCGAGCAAGCATTGGGTCCGTGTCTCCTTCAACACGCATGACAATGCCCTTACGCCTCTGAACCAGCTCTGATGCCGGCGTTCATCTGCCGTTCAAATTGATTGAAGGGATGTTGACTGGGTTGCGGCAACCAGAATGCCGACCGAGCGCTGCCTGCTCATCGACAGAACGGAAACGGGGCCCGCCAGGCCCCGTTTAGAGATCACACGGAAATGGTCGCTTAGAGTCTATGCCAGGTCTGGCTCTTGCAGATCAGTCCGCCGAGCACGCAACCGCTCATCTTGAGCGAGGCGCCCGACAAGGTTGCCTTGCCCGAATAGGTCTTGTCATTTGCCGGATCGGTGATGTTGCCGGTGTATTTGTTGTCGCCGGCCGCCTTGAGCGAGCCGATGGTCTTGCCGGCATATTTGCCTGATTTGAGCGTGATGGAGAACGAGCTGCTGCCTGAAATGGCAGCGGTGTCGCCGGCTTGCGTTTTCCAGTTGCCCTCGATCGGATCGGCCCACGCCGCGCCGCTCAGGATCAAAGTGGCCGCCAGGGCCAGGCTCACTTTTCGAGACATGTCTTCCTCCCTTTGGATAGCCGGCCGGATGCTCCGCCTCGCCGGTCTGCCGCTTACGCAAACGTAAGCTAATCCAGCTTCCGTCAAAACGAAAGCGGTGCCGCAACGGAAGGCTTTGGCATTTCGAAAGCGCCTGAATCCGCCCTGTCGGCCGGAAATGAAAACGACCGGCGCCTCGTGTTTGTTTTCTAGGGTTAGCAGAGTGTTGACCGCGCGCTCGAAAATTTTCGTCAAATTTGGCGAAAACCGGCTGAATTGCTGGCTTCGTATCCTTAACGAATTTTCGCGTTTACCTCTTGTTTTAGCTTTGTTTTCCTCAAATTAAGCACGCCATTTAACGACGGATTCAAGCCTGCGCGGCATTCTCGAAAGCATCGAAAGAGCGGCCCGGACAAGACGAACGGAGGCAGCTCTCGGGAGCCAGACAGGGGACTAAAAATGGCACGTTTTGAAATGCTTGAAGCAGGCTTCGGCGCCATGGGGGCAACTGCCCAGGCCGACATTCTTTTCGAACTGGGCATGATGTATGCGACCGGCCGCGATTGCGAAACCGACGTCGTTGCCGCCCACAAATGGTTCAACATCGCCGCCATCAAGGGATCGGCCCGCGCCGCCGAGTTGCGCTCGGAACTCTCGGCGGCCATGTCGAAGGTCGAGATCGCCAAGGCGCTGCGCGAAGCCCGCGAATGGATGACCATGCACTGAGTTCCGCCAGACGGGGACGCTCCGGCCAAGACCGCAGAAAGACGGTCGGGCCAACAGGGAAAAGGCTGCGCAGACAGCCAGGCCACGGCCATCGACAACGAGAATGCGGCACGCCGACAGGTCCAAGCCGCGCGACGGACCATGATCCCGAAGACTCCGGTTTTCGGAAGGATCATGGCCAACAGGAAGACAGGGAAGGTGGGTTGGGTTCACAGCGCGGGGGCGCCGGGGAAACAGCCTGACAGGCAAAAAAAGCCACGACCGGCCGGAACAAGGCTGGCGTGGCTTTTTGCGTGGATGAGGCCGCGCAGGCCCAATCGAGTGGCGCCAATGCGCCTAGACAGGTCCGATGAAGGATGAAATTGTCCCGCCTCTCTGGAAGAAGCGCGGCCGGGCGGCCGCGCGTGAGTGGAGGAGTTCTATTGTCATGAAAAAAATGAGTGTTTTGAGCGCGGCCATTTTCGGCCTGATGATGAGCGCGCCGGTCGCGTTCGCCGATGACATCACCATCTCGGTGGTCGGCCCGATGACCGGACAGCTCGCCACCATCGGCGATCAGTTCAAGCAGGGCGCACAGGCCGCCGCCGATGCCATCAACGCGGCTGGCGGCGTCAACGGTTCCCAGATCAAGCTCGACATCGAGGACGACCAGTGCGATCCCAAGCAGGCGGTGTCGGTCGCCAATCGCATCGTCGCCAACAGCGTCAAGTTCATCGACGGGCATGCCTGCTCGGGTTCCAGCATTCCGGCCTCGGCGGTCTATGCCGAAGCCGGCGCGCTGATGATGAGCCCGGCTTCCTCGAACCCGGTGCTGACCGATGCGGCCGCCAAGGCCGGCTGGTCGACGATCATGCGTCTCTATACGCGTGACGACGCACAGGGCGCCTTCATCGGCCCGTGGATCGCCAAGAAATACGCCGGCAAGAACGTCGTCATCCTGCACGACAAGAGCGCTTACGGCCAGGGCGTGGCTGATGCCGTCAAGGCGACCATGAATACCGGTGGCCTCAAGGAGGTCTATTATGACGCCATCAACCCCGGCGAGAAGGACTATTCGGCGCTTGTCACCAAGCTGAAGGATCTCAAGGCCGATGTCGTCTATTTCGGCGGTTATCATCCTGAAGCTGGCCTGATCCTGCGTCAGTCGGCGGAACAGAATTTCAAGTTCCAGCTGATCATGCCGGACTCGATCGCTTCGCCGGAATTCTGGCAGGTTGCCGGCCCGGCCGGCGAGGGCACGATGTTCGTGTTCCCGTCGGATCCGCAGGCAAAGCCGGAAGCCAAGGCAGCCGTCGAGAAGATCAAGGCCGGCGGCTTCGTGCCGGAAGGCTTCACGCTGTTCTCCTATGCCGTGGTCCAGGCATTCGCCGAAGGCATCAAGCGTGCTGGCAGCGATGATCCGGCCAAGGTTGCCGAGGCGCTGAAGAATGGCACGGCGATCAGCACCGTTGTCGGCGACGTCACCTTCGACGAGAAGGGCGACCTCAAGAATGCCAGCTACGACATCAACCAGTGGCATGACGGCAAGTACGCGCCGATCGCGCAGTAATCGCCCTGGCAGTCGGGTACTCCAAGGGAATGGCCGGGTTCGTCCTGGCCATTTCCGTTTGCGGTCCGCGGTGCGCTCCTTCTATCCGCCGGCGGCCGCGGTGGACGCGTTCTGGTCCTCGGCGAACCGCACCAGCACTGTCCCGTCGGTGACCTGTGCGCCTTCCCCGGCGACCTCGGCGATCACCCCGTCATGCGGGGCGGCGATGGTGTGCTCCATCTTCATCGCCTCGAGGATCAGCAGAGGTTGTCCTTTGATCACAGCGTCGCCTTTCGCCACGCGCACAAGCTTGACCAGGCCCGGCATCGGTGCGCGCAGGCTGCCGGTGGCGGCGGCCGCTTCATCGCTCCTGGCCAAGGGGTCCGGCACCGCGAAAGTATAGCCGACGGCGCCTTCGAACACCGTGATGTGGCCAGGCCAGCGGGCGAGGCGGGGAACGGCGCGAAGATCATGCAAATTGGTGCTGTCATAAGGCGCATCGAGCGCCACCTGGAAGCGCCCGTCCGATCGCACTGAAATCCTTGCCTGAATGGCTTCGTCGCCGAACGTCAGCCGCATGCGCTGCGCCCCGCCGTGGAAATGCGCATAGCCGGCGAGTGATGACCATGGGTCGTTCGACGACGGCAATGCTCCGGCACCCGAGGCCGCCATGGCGGCAGCCGAGATGATCTCGCCGGTCGGCGGCGCGACCGCCGTCAACGCCTCCTGGTGTCTGCCGATCAGGCCGGTATCGATGTCTTCAGCCGCAAAATCCGGATCGGCGGCAAGAGCGGCAAGAAAAGCGGTGTTGACGGTGGAGCCGGCAATCTCGGTTTGCGCGAGCGCGGTGCGGAGCGCTTCCAGCGCCTGCCGTCTGTCTCCGGCATGGACGACCAGCTTCGCGATCATCGGGTCGTAGTAGGGCGAGATGGCATCGCCAGCCCGCACGCCGGTCTCGATGCGCATTGTTGCCCCGTCGGGCGCCGCGTCGGGAAACTTCAGGTGGTGCAGCGTGCCTGTCGCCGGCAGAAACCCCTTGGCCGCATCCTCGGCATAGATGCGCGCCTCGAAAGCATGGCCACAAAGCGTGATCTCGCTCTGCGTCTTCGGCAGTTTTTCGCCGCCGGCGACCCGTAACTGCCACTCGACGAGATCGGTGCCGGTGACCATCTCGGTGACCGGATGCTCGACCTGCAGCCGGGTGTTCATTTCCATGAACCAGAAGCGATCGGCCTCGAGGCCTTGCGAGGCGTCGACGATGAATTCGATGGTGCCGGCGCCGGAATAGTTGATTGCTCTGGCGGCTTTTACCGCCGCCTCGCTCATTGCCTTGCGCAAAGCCGGCGTCATGCCGGGGGCGGGGGCCTCCTCGATTACCTTCTGGTGGCGGCGTTGCGCCGAACAGTCGCGCTCGTAGAGATGCACCGCATTGCCGAAATTATCGCCGAACACCTGCACTTCGATATGGCGCGGCTTGTCGACATATTTCTCGACCAGCACGCGGTCGTCGCCGAAAGCGGCCTTTGCTTCGCGCCGGGCGCTGGAGAGTGCCTCGGAAAAGTCATCGGGATGCTCGACGCGGCGCATGCCCTTGCCGCCGCCGCCAGCGCGCGCCTTGATCAGCACGGGATAGCCGATCTCGCGGGCCTTTGACGCAAGCAGCACGATTTCCTGCGCCTCGCCATGATAGCCCGGAACGACCGGAACGCCGGCTTTTTCCATCAGCCGCTTGGCGGCGTCCTTCAGCCCCATGGCGCGGATCGAGGCCGCCGACGGGCCGATGAAAACGAGGCCTGCCGCCACCACCTGGTCGACGAAATCGGGGTTTTCCGACAGGAAGCCGTAACCGGGGTGGATAGCCTGCGCACCCGTGGCCAGGGCCGCGGCGACAATCCTGTCACCGCGCAGATAGCTCTCGCCGACCGGCGAAGGACCGATATGGACCGCCTCGTCGGCCATCTCGACATGCAGGGATCTCGCGTCGGCATCCGAATAGACGGCGACAGTGTGCACGCCCAGCTTGCGAGCCGTGCGGATGACGCGGCAAGCGATCTCGCCCCGATTGGCGATCAGGATTTTGCTGAACATGGAGCCTCCCGGGTCAGTATCGGGCGGCGCCATTTTGGTAGGCACCGGCCTATTTCGAAGCGGCGATCTCGCAGGCGCCGCCGGTGGTTACCTTGTAGTGCGCGCGCGTGGTCAGACAGGATTTCATAGCCAGTTCTTCCGCTGCCTTTTGTGACGGCGCGTTCAGATGCCCGCCGCAGATTATGTATGATGACATGATCCGGGCATAGGGCGTGGTAGCGTAGGCCGAATGGCCGCCGGCCGCCACATAGGCCTTGTAGGTCTTGGTACATGGATCTTTCAAATTTCGTGGCAAATAGGGCGGGAAACGCTTGTCTCCCTCGCTTCCCGCCAGCGATCCGGCCACGCCCACGCCATGCGCGGCGGTTAGCAGCAATGCCGAAAGTATTAAAGTAGACGCATTCCGTGAATATTTCCGTTCCATTCTCACCCCATCCCCATTGCAAAGTGCAGGACGAGCGATAGCGAATATTCTCCGGCGCCGCCAGAGCTGCGGGATGAGCTCGCGATTTCGTGAGCGAACGAAAGGCCTGGCCTATAAAATTCAATCTCCACCCAATGTTGCAAGATGTTGACGGTATAGTTCCGCCATCGCTTCGTCGAAGCAGCAGAAAACAACGATTTCGGGAAGCGCGTTGTGCTTGATGAAGTCATTGACCTCATAGACGGCGATTTCGGTCGCCTCGTCTTTCGGGTAGCGGTAAACACCGGTCGAGATCGCGGGAAACGCCACCGAACGGCAATCATTGGCGGTCGCGAGTTCCAGCGACCTGCGATAGCAAGAGGCCAGCAGTTCGGCTTCGCCCTTGCCGCCGCCCTGCCAGACCGGCCCGACCGTGTGGATGATATGTCGAGCTGGCAGCTTGTAACCCTTGGTGATCTTGGCGTCGCCGACCCTGCATCCGTTCAACATCCGGCATTCTATCTCGAGCTCACGACCCGCCGCGCGGTGGATGGCGCCATCGACTCCACCGCCGCCGAGAAGCGAGGTGTTGGCAGCATTGACGATGGCGTCGACATCCAGCTTCGTGATGTCGCCGGTGTGGATGCGGATCCTGTCTTGGGCCTTGCTCATCTCACATCCTGAACACGCCGAAGCGTGTCTCCTCGATCTCGGCGTTGAGCGACGCGGAAAGGCTGAGCGCCAGCACCTCGCGTGTCCTGGCCGGATCGATGATGCCGTCGTCCCAGAGGCGGGCGGACGAGTAGAGCGGATGGCCCTCATGCTCGTATTTCATCAGGATCGGCTTCTTGAATTTCGCTTCCTCCTCGGCGCTCCACTCGCCGCCCTTTCGCTCGATGCCTTCGCGCTTGACCATGGCGAGCACGGTTGCCGCCTGTTCGCCGCCCATCACCGAGATGCGCGCGTTCGGCCACATCCACAGGAAGCGCGGTGAGTAGGCGCGGCCGCACATGCCGTAGTTGCCGGCGCCGAACGAACCGCCGATGATGACGGTCACCTTCGGCACCCTGGCGGTCGCCACCGCCATCACCAGCTTGGCGCCGTCCTTGGCGATGCCGCCCGCCTCGTATTTGCGGCCGACCATAAAGCCGGTGATATTCTGAAGGAAAACCAGCGGAATCTTGCGCTGACAGCACAACTCGATGAAGTGCGCGCCCTTCAGCGCGCTTTCGGAAAACAGCACGCCATTATTGGCGATGACGCCGACCGGCATGCCATGGAGGTGGGCGAAACCGGTAATCAGCGTGGTGCCGTAGTTCTGCTTGAACTCATCGAATTCGGAGCCGTCGACGATGCGCGCGATCACCTCGCGCACGTCATAGGGCTGGCGCAGGTCGGTCGGGACGATGCCATAGAGCTCATCCGCGGGATGAAGCGGCTGATGAGCTTTCTGTAAGCTCAGGCTTACAGCCTTGTTCCGATTCAGGTTCTTGATGATGCGCCGGCAAATGGCGAGCGCGTGTTCGTCGTCCAGCGCATAGTGATCGGCGACGCCGGAAAGCCTGGTGTGTACATCCGCGCCGCCCAATTCCTCGGCGCTGACGTCTTCGCCGGTGGCCGCCTTCACCAGCGGCGGTCCGCCGAGGAAGATGGTCGCCTGGTTGCGCACCATGATCGTCTCGTCCGACATCGCCGGCACATAGGCGCCGCCAGCGGTGCAGGAGCCCATGACGCAGGCGATCTGCGGAATGCCGGCCGCCGACATGTTGGCCTGGTTGTAGAAGATGCGGCCGAAATGCTCGCGGTCGGGAAAGACCTCGTCCTGGTTGGGCAGGTTGGCGCCGCCGCTGTCGACCAGATAGACGCATGGCAAATTGTTCTGCAGCGCGATCTCCTGCGCGCGCAGATGCTTCTTCACCGTCAGCGGATAGTAGGTGCCGCCCTTCACCGTGGCGTCGTTGACAACGACCATCACCTCGGTGCTCTCGACGCGGCCGATGCCGGCGATCAGGCCGGCCGACGCAATCTCCTCGCCATACATGGACCATGCCGCGAACTGGCCGATCTCGAGGAAGGGCGAACCGGTGTCCAGCAATTGCGCCAGGCGTTCGCGCGGCAGCAGCTTGCCACGACCGACATGGCGATCGCGGGCCTCATCCGAGCCGCCGCGCTCGACTGTCCTGGCCTTTTCAGCGATGTCGGCAACCAGCGCGCGCATGCGCTCGGCATTGGCACGGAAGGTTTCGGAGGAGGGCGAGATCTGGGTTTGGAGGATAGCCATGCTACACCCCCTCCGCCATGATCTCGCGGCCGATCAGCCAGCGACGGATCTCGCTGGTGCCGGCGCCGATCTCGTAGAGCTTCGCGTCGCGCAAAAGCCGGCCGGTCGGATAGTCGTTGATATAGCCGTTGCCGCCAAGCAGCTGGATCGCGTCGAGTGCCATCTGCGTCGCTTTCTCGGCGGCGAACAGCACGCATCCAGCTGCATCCTTGCGGCTGGTCTGGCCGCGGTCGCAGGCGGCGGCGACGGCGTATACGTAGGCACGCGCGGCGTTCATCGCCGTATACATGTCGGCAAGCTTGCCTTGCACCAGCTGGAATTCCCCGATCGGCTGGCCGAACTGCTTGCGCTCGTGAACATAGGGGATCGCTACGTCGAGGCAGGCCGCCATCAGGCCGATCGGGCCGCCGGCAAGCACGGTGCGCTCATAGTCGAGGCCGGACATCAGCACCTCGACGCCGCGTCCTTCCTCGTGCAGCACATTGTCGAACGGCACCTCGACGTCCGAAAAGACCAGTTCGCCGGTGTTGGACCCCCGCATGCCGAGCTTGTCGAGTTTCTGCGCCACCGAAAACCCCGGCATCGCCTTTTCGACGATGAAGGCGGTGATGCCGCGCGATTTCCGGTCCGGGTCGGTTTTGGCGTAGACGACCAGCGTTTCGGCATCCGGGCCGTTGGTGATCCACATCTTGGTGCCGTTGAGCACATAGCGATCATTGCGCTTTTCGGCGCGCAGCTTGAGCGACACCACGTCGGAGCCGGCGCCGGGCTCCGACATGGCCAGCGCGCCGACGTGCTCGCCTGAACATAGCGGCGGCAGGTATTTTTCCTTCTGTGCCGGCGTTGCCCAGCGGTTGATCTGGTTGACGCAGAGATTGGAGTGGGCGCCGTAGGAAAGGCCGACCGATGCCGAGGCGCGCGAAATCTCCTCGACCGCGATCACGTGGGCGAGATAGCCCATGCCGCTGCCGCCGAAATCGGGATCGGCGGTTATGCCGAGCAGGCCAAGAGCGCCGAGTTCTGCCCATAGATGCGCCGGGAATTCGTTCTCCCTGTCGATGTCAGCGGCTATCGGCGCGATTCGGTCCTGGGCGAAGCGCCGCACCAGGTCGCGCAGCGCCTCGACGTCCTCATCATGCCCGAAGCTGAGCGTGTTCGTGTACATGCCGTTCCTCCCCGGTACCAATGCCGATGTTCGCGCCGACCAGGCGCATTGTCATCGAAAGGTATGTCTGCGTGACCTCGGCGATCGACAATCGCTCGCCCGGCCGGAACCAGACGATGACGCCGGTCATCATCTGGATCAGAGCCATGGCCGTCAGGCCGGTGTCCTCGATGCGGAAAATACCCGCCTCGGCGCCATCGCGCAGGATCGAACGCAGGTCCTTTTCGTAGGCCGTGCGCATGCGCAGGATCTGTGTCAGCCTGTCGGGCGACAGGCTGCGCAATTCCATGTTCGACACATGCGTGGCGTGGCGGCGCCCGATATGAAAGGCGATGTGGTTGCGCACATAGGCGGCAAGCTGCCGCACCGGATCCGCGTCGGCCGGCCTGGAACGCTTCCAGGCCTCGCGAAGCGCTTGCATATGGTCGCGCATCAGCGTGAACAGCAGGTCTTCCTTGGTCGGAAAATAGCGATAGAGCGCGGCCGCCTGCACGCCGACCTCGGCGGCCAGCTGGCGCATCGACATTGCTTCATAACCGTAACGCGCAATCAGGGTGGCCGCCGCTTCACGGACTGCCGCTTCGGTTCGCTCGCCGTGTGATCCTGTGGTGCGCGCCATCGTCGCCTCGTTGACGGCAGAATAATAAAACAAACGTTCAATTAATTCAAGCAGGCGGAAATCCGTCTATCCGATGATCCTGAAATCTCCAGGCGTGGCCCAGGTTTCCAGCTCTTCCACATCGATGCGAGAGACAGCCGCGCCAGGCGGGCCTTGCCGAAGCCGTTCAATCATGGCCGCAATCGCCGCGTCGGCGCCGGTAAGCCATGCCGTCACCGAGCGGTCTCTTTCGTTGCGCACCCAGCCCAACAGCCCGAGCCTTGTCGCTTCATCGCGCGTCCACGCCCTGTAGCCGACCCCTTGGACCGTGCCGTATATGTGCGCCTGCACTGCCCTTTTCCGCTCATTCATGGCTCGCTCCCGTTCCATAGAGTCTGGCGCAGCATCGAACGAAGGCAACGGTTGAAACGGTGACCCCGATGAAAATCGAGGGCCTCCGTTCCAAATTTTCTGCCGCCGGCCTGACCGAGATGTGTACCGATCCCGCGCCACTCCGGCCGCGCGTTCTTTCGCTCACCGCGCGCGGCCAGGCTGCGCTTGCCGCACTTCATGCGGCCACGGATCGTGATCTGGCCCGCCTGACCGCGGGCTTGAATGACAGGGAAGCCGCGGAATTGTCGGATGTGCTGGCGCGTGCCGGACATCTGCTCGGCGCCGCGATGGCTCCCGAGCGCCGCGAAGTGCCCTAGTTTCCGCGCGCCGCTGCCAAGGCGCCAGGCAATTCCTCGGCGAAGATGTCCAGTTCGTGGGCGAGACCGACGCTGACGCGGATGCAGTGGTCGAGCCGTGGCGCCATCGGCTTGCGGATGAAGACGTCGCGCGACAACAGCCCCTGCAGCACTTTCACGGCGAAAGCACCGTCATGGCCGCAGTCGATGGTGACGAAATTGGTCGCCGAGGCGAGCGGCTTCAACCCGTTCTGTTCGGCGATATCAGCAATGCGCCGACGTCCGGCGGCGACCCGGGCCACCACCGTCTCGAGATAGGCCTGGTCGGCGAGCGCCTCGACGCCGGCGATCTGCGCCATGCGGCTGACGCCATAGTGGTTGCGGATCTTCTCGAAGTCGCTGATCACTTGCGTCTCGGCCAACGCATAGCCGCAGCGTATGCCGGCAAGTCCATAGGCCTTCGAAAAGGTTCGCATGCGGATGACGTTCGGCCGCGAGATGTCGATCGGCGGCAGGGCCGAGGCTGGTCCCAATTCGCCATAGGCCTCGTCGAGCACCAGCATGGTGGTTTCCGGCAAGGCTTCGATGAAGCGGATGACCTCGTCGGCTTCCCACCAACTGCCCATCGGATTGTCCGGGTTGGACAGATAGACCAGCGGCGCCTTCTCCCTGACGACCGCATCCAGCAGACCGTCAAGGCTTTCGCGATCATTCTCGTAAGGGACGGTCACCAGCCGGCCGCCGACACCGGCAATATGGAAGTTGAAGGTCGGATAGGCGCCGAGCGAGGTGACCACGGCATCGCCAGGCGCCACGTACATGCGCGCCACCAGGCTGAGCAGACCGTCGATGCCTTCGCCGACCACGATATTTTCGACCGCCACATGGTGATGCGCCGCAGCCGCGACCTTCAGATCGTAATTGTCCGGGTCGCAATACATCCACTGGTCGCGCGCGACGCTCTCCATGCGGGCGATGACGCGCGGCGAAGGACCAAAACTGCTCTCATTGGCGCCGATACGGGCACGGAAAGCGCGCCCGCGCTCACGCTGCTGCGCTTCGGGGCCGACAAACGGCACGGTCGACGGAAGCGCTGCGATGAGGGGTGAGAGGGCAGGGCGCTGAGGCATGTCGGAAGCTCGCTTGGAAGGGACCTTCTTGCTAACGCGCCGGCTTATTAGGTGCAAGTTGCTCGCAGGCAGCAATTTGTCATGCTGGATTCGGCCGTGTCTTTTTGGTAGCCAGACACGATGAACAATCGTCTGCCGCCTGCCTGGTCCAAGCATCTGAAAACTCTGTCCGGACCGAAAAACCCGCAGTCGAAAATCGCCGAACCCAAAGCGGGGTCGCTATCACACGCGCAGGCCGATGACGCACTGCTCAGGCGGGCGGTAGAACTTCATCGGGCAAATCGGTTGCCGGAGGCGGAGGCGCTGTGTCAGCGTGTATTGGCTCATGCCCCGCGACACCCCCTTGCCTTGTATCTGCTTGGAACCTTTGCGCTCGGGCTGGATGACGAGATGGCCATTCGCTGTTTTGAGCGAGCGGTAAAGGAGGCACCTCAAAATCCGCATTACCATCTGACCCTGGGTGAAACCTATTTGAAAGTCGGCGAGCATACGGATGCAATCAGGCATTTCGAGCGTGCTTGCGAATTGAAGGCCGACTGGGTCGAGGCGCTTTGTGCGCTGGGCCGCGCCTACACCGGATTCGGCAAAGCCGACCTCGCGGTGCCCCTCTATGAGAAAGCGCTCAAGATCGATGACGGCCGTTCCGCTATCCGAATAGGGTTGGCCAACGCGCTTGTAAGCCTCGGCCGGATGGATGAGGCGGCAAACTACATGAAAGAGGCGATCGCCCGTGGCCAGGATGTCGCCGCTGCTTACAACGGCCTGGTCGGTATACGAAAATTCAAGGAAGAGCCGACGGAGTTAAAATCCATTCTGGCTGAACTGAAGAATCCGGCGCTTGATAACAAAAGTATACAACAACTCCACTACGCGGCCGGGAAGGTGCTCAACGATATCAGGCGCTATGACGAGGCGATGGGCCATTTTCAGCAGGCAAAGCGCTCGACCCGCGGCTTTGACCTTGAGGCTTACCGCCGCGGCATCGATTTCTTGATCGAACTGTTCAGCCCCGAGATGTTGGCCGCCAAGACAGGACATGGAAGCTCTTCGGAAGTGCCTGTCTTCGTGCTTGGCATGCCACGTTCAGGCACCACTTTGACCGAGCAAATCTGTGCGAGCCACCCGGATGCTTATGGCGCTGGCGAGCTGACAAAACTCCGGCGCATCACAAACAGTCTCGCGCCCAAAACGCGCTCGCCCGAAGAATTGCGAAGCTCGATCCTGACCATGACGGTGAATCAGTCGAAGGCTTTGGCTGAAGACTATCTTGCCCATATCCGTCAACGGTCCCCCAACGCCCAGCGTATCGTCGACAAATTGCCGCATAATTTCGAACTTATCGGCCTTATAAGGCTTCTGTTTCCCAAGGCACGCATCATTCACTGCCGTCGAGATGCTATCGACAACTGCCTCTCGTGTTATTTCCTGGGTTTCAATGAGGACAATAGTTATACCGCGGATCTCCATATGCTCGGACTGTATTATCGCGAATACGACCGGCTTATGCGGCACTGGGATAAGGTCTTTCCAGGCCAAATCCTTGAGACCCGCTATGAGGACATGGTCTCCGACCAGGAAGCGCAATCGCGCCGCTTGATCGACCATCTGGGGCTGCCCTGGGACGACGCCTGTCTGCGGTTCTTTGACAAGCCAGGTTCGGTGAACACGTTTAGCCGCTGGCAGGTTCGACAACCGATCTACACCTCGTCTATCAATCGCTGGAAGGGCTATGGAAGTTCAATCCTGCCGCTGATTGAGGCCCTTGGAGACTTGGCTGAGACTTAGTCTGGCACGCTTGCGCCGGAACGATGTCGAGATTTGGCCGTGGCTGCGCGAGACGTCCTGCCCCTCTGGCCTAAATCCGTTAAGCGGGTGGATGCACGCGAGTGCAGGACTGGATCAGATCTGCAGGCGTAGGGGAGAAAGATTTCGGTATCAAATAGTTCTGGGAAGTCTCCAGGTAACGGCCGGTGGTCTATCCCATGCTGGATTCTGTCGGCCGTTTTTGCTAGCGAGGCACGATGAACTCACGGCTGCCCCCAACCTGGTCCAAGCATCTCAAGGCACAGCCAGTGCAAAAGGCCAGACCCTTCGCCCAACCGGCTAAGCCTGGATCGTTGCTTGGGCCAACCGATGACATGCTGCTTAGACAAGCGCTGGAACTACAGAAAGCTGGACGGCTGCCGGAAGCCGAAGAACTCTGCCATCGTGTTCTGACGCGCTCGCCCAATCACGCGCTTGCCCTCTACATTCTTGGCACGCTGGGGCTCGGTTTCGACGACGAACTGGCGATCAAGTATTTCGCCCGCGCGGCAGCGAAGGAGTCGAAAAATCCATACTATCAGCTCAGTCTGGGGGAGGCCTTTCTAAAGGTCGCGGATTATCCGCTTGCGATTCATCATTTGCAGCGCGCCTGCGAGCTGAAGCCCGATCTCACGGATGCTCTTCGTCGACTTGGCGAAGCATATTTCATGTTCGAAAAGGCGGACGTGGCTGTGCCGCTCTATGAAAAAGCGCTCGAAATTGACCCCGACAACGCATTCGTCCGGACGGCCCTTGCGAATGCTCTCGTTGCCCTCGGCCGCATGGACGAAGCTACGGTTTGCCTGAAGGAGAGCATCGACAGGCGCATGAGCGTGCCGTCGTCCTACAATACGCTTGTAGCGGTTCGAAAATTCTCCGCCGAGCCACCCGAACTCAAAGCCATTCTGGACGAGCTTCAAAAAACGGCGAATCCCGCCGATGAGCCCTACCAGCTTCATATGGCCGCCGGTAAGGTCTTGGATGATCTTGGTCGCCACGATGAGGCCATGGACCATTTTCTCAGAGCCGCAACGAACAAGGGGTTCGATTTTGACATTGAATCCTACGGTCGACAGGTCGATGCGTGGATCGAGCTGTTCAGTCCGGAGTTCTTCGCGGCGAGGGTGGGATATGGTGATCCATCTGAGACGCCTGTATTCGTGCTTGGAATGCCGCGTTCTGGCACGACGCTGACGGAACAGATCTGCTCGAGCCATCCCGATGTCCACGGCGCGGGCGAACACTCCAAGCTGGGGCGAGTCGCGGTTGCCAACGGTCTTAAACTGCAGCCGGGACGCCCATTGGGACGACCAGTCATGTCGATGACGCGAACGCAATCCAAGGCGCTCGCCGGTGAATATCTATCCAGCTTGCGTCTCAACGCGCCCGAAGCATTGCGAATCGTCGATAAGATGCCTCACAATTTCGAACTTGTGGGCCTCATCGCCCTTCTCTTCCCTAACGCACGGATTGTTCATTGCGTACGCGATCCCGTTGATAATTGTTTTTCTTGCTTCACCTCGAATCTTAACGACGCGCATAAGTATAATTCGGACCTTGCGGTGCTTGGGCTTTACTACCGCGAGTACGATCGCCTGATGCGCTATTGGAAGTCGATTTTTCCGGGACGCATTTTCGAGAATCGCTATGAAGACCTTGTTTCCGACCAGGAGGGGCAGTCCCGTCGGCTTGTGGAGCATCTGGGTTTGGAGTGGCACGACGCCTGCCTCCGTTTCTTCGAAAGGGCTGGCTCCGTCAGAACCCTCAGCCACTGGCAGGTTCGTCAGCCGATCTACAAATCATCGGTCAAGCGTTGGAAGCACTACGAAGGCAGGCTTCGGCCATTGATCGAAGCCTTGGGGGATTTGGCTGAAGGCTAGCCGTTCTCAGTTGTTCGAACTGACTTTCTGCGCACGACGGAGGCCCCTTACCTGCGATAGTTGCAAGCGGCCTAAAAAAACCCGGCGGTTGCCCGCCGGGTTTGATTTCGCCAAGGCGAATTGACTAGAAGTCGCGTTGGAAGCGGAGGAGACCGCCGACGTTGTCCTTCTTGGTCGCGTTGACCCACACGGACTGGTTGTCGATGGCGCCTTGGCCGACGCGCTGCCAGTCGACTTCCGCCGTGACGGTGAGGCCGGGAACGACGGTGTAGGCGACGTTCGCCGCGACACCGATGTCCTTCCAGTCATCATACGACGCCTGGAGGTTGAACGATGTCTTTTCGTTGAACTTGTAGGTGCCGCCGCCCCATGCTGCCCAGTTGCCGCCCCACTGCTTGTAGAAGCCGCGGCCGAGCGCATCGATGTTGTTGGTCGGGTCGTTGAGGTTGTTGTCCGAGCCATAGCCGACCATGGCAAACAGCGACAGTTCGTTGGATACGTTGACGTCCAGGCGAACCTTGCCGGCGACTTCTTCGTAGTTGCTGTCATAGGCGACGACGCCGGTGATGGCGCCCCAGCCCTGTGTCCACTTCACACCGCCGACGACATGCGGAACATAGCTGTCGATGGTGCCAACCTCACCGGAGCCTTCTTCCAGCGAGACCACGGCCGAGAAGCCGTTTCCAGCGTCGAAGTAGTATTGGATGACGTTGGTCTGGAAATTGCCGTAAGGGACGATCGTATCGTTGATGACGTTACCGGCGTAGCCGATGAACGTATCAAAGGCCGATTCGTCAGCGCCGACACGCAGACCGCCGAGCTGGATCCAGGCAAATTCCAAGGCGCTGGTCTTGTTGCGCGCCTGCCAGCCGTCGCCGCCAGCGTTAGGGTTCGCTTCGGTGTTGCCTGCGAGACCAGGGGTGCCATAGTCGCCGTAGCTGTTGCCGAAGTTGATGCGGTACTCAGTGTAGGTCTTCAACGTACCGAGTTCGGTTTCCTGGCCAGTCCAGGTCTTCAGCGTGAAGCGGGTCTGCTTCCAGTAGGTCGAGTCGTCATCACCGTGCTGGTGGTCCGTGACGTGATTGACGCCATCGAACGAGCCACCGTCGCCCACACCGATATCCTCACGAATATAGCCGCCGACGCGCAGGCAGGTTTCGGTGCCGGGGATGTAGAAGTAGCCAGCGCCGTAGACGTCGCAAATCTTGACGTATTCAGCGGGCTCCGGCTCGGCGACGACGACGGCGTCGGCGGCGCGCGCACCGGAAACTGCGATCAGGGCCGCAGCGGAGCCGAGAAGAAGGCTCTTGATGTTCATTTTCTGACCTCCAGTCAGAATCGCGAGCGAAGGCCGACGAAAAGCTGCCAGGAGAGCCGTTTTCCTTTTTATTTCAGGTAGATAATATGATGGCGGTCAGCGAGGCGCGGTCTGCAAGAAACGCTTGGTCGCGAAAGCCTTGCCCGATCCGGTCTTGAAATATCTCTCGAGTTGGCGAGCGTTGGCCTCGGTTTCGACCGCGATGTAGCTCTTCAAGGCTACGGGCAGGTAGGCCTTTGTCGATGGAACATTGCCCAATCGGTGCGATTCGGTGCGGCGTCGAAGGTCGTTTGTCGATCCGACATAGATATCGCCGTTACGGAGCTCCAGGAAATAGACGTACCACATGGTCCCCCTACGCTACTTCGTAGCTTCGGGCGACACTCCTACGCCCAAATGCGGTTCCGGGTGGCCTGCCACCCGAAGCCCGCAGGGCGTAGGGTGGCGGAGAGGATGGGATTCGAACCCACGAGAAGCTTTTGACCTCTACTCCCTTAGCAGGGGAGCGCCTTCGACCACTCGGCCACCTCTCCGTTGAGCCGCTGGATAAAGAAAAGCGCCGGCACAATCAACAAGCCCGCATCATTAATATAGAAAATAACGGCGCTCTGTCGCCGCGGATTTCCGCGATGGGGCGGTAATGCGGCAAATCCCTGGCAGGTGACTCGCGGCCTCGCCACGATTCCATCGGCCGAATGCCGGATTCGGCCGGAAATAGCCGGCTGCGGCGGGCCCGATGGTTAACGAGAGCTTTCTGAGTGAGGCCAAATCGTGTCATTTGTGCAACAACGCTGGGGGATAGCAGCCGAACAGCCCTTTCGCCGGTACGATCGTTGTTGAACGCCGCCGGCTCATGGGTAATGTCGAGTTCGAAGGAGCGGCGCGGTGCGCATCTTTTTCGGTAGTGGGGATGGGGCAGGGAACGCTGTCCTTCAGCAAAGAATACCCAGACCCGTTTTTTAACTTTTGACTGGAGGTCAGAAAATGAACATCAAGAGCCTTCTTCTCGGCTCCGCTGCGGCCCTGATCGCAGTTTCCGGTGCGCGCGCCGCCGACGCCGTCGTCGTCGCCGAGCCGGAGCCCGCTGAATACGTCAAGATTTGCGACGTCTACGGCGCTGGCTACTTCTACATCCCCGGCACCGAGACCTGCCTGCGCATCGGCGGCTATGTCCGCTACGACATCGGCGTGGGTGATGCCGGCGCATTCGGTGGCGCCCAGAACGTTCCGGACCATATGGGCGATGGCGATCACGACACCTACTGGAAGAACGCCCGCTTCACGCTGAAGACCTGGACCGGCCAGGAAACCGAACTCGGCACGTTGAAGACCTATACCGAGACCCGCTTCAACTTCGGCAACAACTATGGCGACTATGACTTCCCGCAGACTGGCACGTTCGAGGCGCACAACAAGGGCGTTTCGCTGAATTTCGCCTGGATCCAGCTTGGTGGTCTCCGCGTTGGTAAGGATGAATCGGCCTTCGATACGTTCATCGGCTACGCCGGCAACGTCATTGAGGACACGATCGTCCCCTACGGCAATTTCGACACCAACGTCGTTCAGTACTACTTTGACGCCGGCAACGGCTTCTCGGCTGTGGTCTCGCTGGAAGAAGGCGCAGGCGCCGATACCATCGACAGCTACGTTCCGCATGTTGTCGGCGGTCTGAAGTGGACCCAGGGCTGGGGCGCTCTCACCGGCGTCGTTTCCTATGACAGCAACTACGAAGAAGTTGCCGGCAAGGTTCGTTTGGACGTCAACGTCTCCAACGAGCTGTCGCTCTGGATCATGGGCGGCTATGGCTCGGACGACAACCTCAACGACTTCGGTACCGGCCGCGGCTTCTACAAGCAGTGGGGCGGCAACTGGGCAGTGTGGGGCGGTGGCACCTACAAGTTCAACGAGAAGACCTCGTTCAACGCTCAGATCTCGTATGACGACTGGAAGAACCTCGGCATCGCTGCGAACATCGCCTATGACGTTGTTCCTGGCTTCACGGTCACGGCCGAAGTCGATTACCAGAACGTCGGCGGTGCTGACGACCTGTCGCAAGGCTGGGTCGGTGCGACCAAGAAGAGCAACGTCGCCGGTATCCTCCGCTTCCAGCGCTCTTTCTAAGGGCTGGTTCCTTACAGATGAAATCCAGCCCGGGCGCACAAACGCCCGGGCTGTTTTTGTTTCGTGACTGGGTCAACGCAAACCAAGGAAAGAGGGGGAATCGGTAGCTGAACAGATCCGTAGGTTGGTCTCGTGGGATCCGCGGTGGGCGGGTGAGATCACAACTGCGTGATTTAATCTCTTGAAAGGACGCTCCCAAGCGGATAGGGCTGATCCCAATCCACTCGGGGGAGTGACGGATAATGACCAACGAAGCGATTCAAGAGGGATACCCCTCTGATCAGTTTTCGACGTTTTCTTCTCAGAACTCGAAGATCAACTACACATATAACAAGATAAGAGAAGTAAAGTCATACCGGGTCGGAGAGCTTTTTTCAGCTTATCGAGACATATTGTGGGATGATGGGCGACATAAATATAATGTCAGCTCCTTCATCGGCGAGATAGACGAGATCCTCCTTGGGGAGCGTTTCAGCGCCTTTGACCAGAGTACCCTGGACAACCTTATCGGCACCTTGCGCCAGCGCGGCAACAGCAACGCGACCATCAATCGAAAGATGGCTGCTCTCAGCAAACTGCTGCGCAAGGCTTACAAGATGGGAGATATCCACAGCTTGCCCGAGTTTCGCCGCCAGAAGGAGCGGGCGGGACGAATTCGTTTCCTCGAGAGGGAGGAAGAGGCAAGGCTGTTTGCCGCTATCAAGAGCCGCAGCGAGGATGCTTACCGGCTTTCCGTCTTCCTGGTCGACACCGGATGCCGCCTCGGAGAGGCGCTCGGGCTGATCTGGAACGATATCCAGGAACATCGCGTCTCCTTCTGGATCACCAAATCCGGCCGCAGCCGGACCATTCCGATGACCGAACGGGTCAAGGAGGTCATCAAGCTGCCTCCGGCCGAAGGACGCCGACCCAAGGGCCCGTTCACCCAGCTCAGCCAGGCACAATTCCGCGCCATCTGGAACGATGCCAAGGCGGAAGTCGGCCTCGGCGCCGACGACCAGGTCGTGCCGCACATCCTGCGCCACACCTGCGCTTCGCGTCTTGTCCAGGGCGGCATCGACATCCGCCGCGTGCAGATGTGGCTTGGCCATCAGACCTTGTCGATGACCATGCGCTACGCGCATCTGGCCACCAATGATCTCGATGGTTGCGTTGTCGTGCTGGAGAAGCCTCGCGGCGAGCAACCGGCCGGCAACGCGGAAAGCTCGCTGTTTTCGTCGCCGGTGACGACGCCGTCGGCGAAGCGGAAGCAGACGGATGAGGGCGCTTCGGCGAAGGCGCCGCCAAAGGCGACCCGCAAAAGCTCCAAGGCCAAGTAGTTCCGACAGTTTGCCTTTGCCGCCGTAACAGCCCCGGGATCTGATCTGGTCTTGGGGCTTATTTGCCGCTTATTTGCCTCTCGGCGCGATCGAGAAAAGCAGCAACGGCGACGGGCAGGCTGCCGGTCTCGAGGAAAGGCGCGTGGCCTTGGCCCTCGACCGTGATCGCCTCGAGGTTTGGGTGGCGCTTCTTCATTTCTTCAAGCGTCTCGACGGAGAAAAGTCTCGAACTGGCACCGCGTATGACCAGCATAGGCATGACGGCCAGCGCCTCGAATTGCGCCCACAAATCCGGCAGTTTCTTGCTTAGGTCGAGGGCGGCGAGCGTTTCAACCAGCCTCGGGTCGAAATCCGGCATCAGCCCCTGATCTGTCTCGCGATAGAGCGCTGACGCCATCCGCTCCCAATCCGCCGAAGCGAGGGCGGGAAAGTCGCTGCTATGGGTGTCGCGCAGGGCATCGACAGTCTCGGCACGGCTCTTCGGTCTTGGCGTGGGATCGAGATAGGCGCGGATATGGTCAAGGCCGGCGGGCTCGATCACTGGCCCGATGTCGTTGAGCACGATGGCTTTCAGCGCCGCCGGCTGCATCGCGCCAAGCACATGGATGATCAGCCCGCCGCGAGAGGTGCCGATGAAGGCCGCCTGTTTGATGCCGAGCGCCGTCAGCCCGGCAAGGATGTCCCCCGCCTCGACGCCGACATTATAGTGACTGACATCGGGATCGTAGGCCGACTGTCCGCGTCCGCGATAGTCGAAGGCGATGACCTTGCGCGCAAAGGCGGATCGCGTTGAGAGATAGAGCGCCAGCTCGTGAAAATCCCGCGCATTACGTGTGAGGCCAGGCAGGCAGACGACCGGCCAATGTGCGGAATTCGCTTCGCCATAGACGCGCGCGTGAAGTCTCAGCCCATCTGGCGCGGCATAGAAGAAGTCGGAGAAACCTGGGTTGCTCGACATGGGACGGGTTCTCTAGCCGAAGGGATCGTCCACGTCTGCTATAGACGGAGCGCGGGAGGGTCAAATGGGAAAGGCTCCTCCTTCTCCTCACGAAGGAAGAGCAAAAACTTCAACTCCGCCCGTTCACGAGATCGCCGACGATGTCGTACTTGCCGGAGATACGCATCTTGTAGACCTCGTAATTCTCCATCACGCGCTGCACGTAACTTCTTGTTTCCGTGTAGGGAATCCGTTCGATCCAGTCCACCACCGCATCGATGTCCTTGCCGCGCGGGTCACCATATTTCGCCACCCACTGGCCGGCCCGGGCCGGGCCGGCATTGTAGCCCGCGAAGGTCAATACGTACGAGCCGTTGAAGCGATCCAGCTGTTCGCCGAGGAAGGCCGAACCAAGCGTCGCATTATAGGCGGCGTCGGTTGTCAGTCTGGTCTGCGAAAACTGCAATCCGGCCTTCTTCGCCAACTGCCTGGCGGTTGCCGGCATCAGCTGCAGCAGCCCGCGCGCGCCGGCACTGGATATGGCGCCGATATTGAATTCGCTTTCCTGGCGGGCGATCGCGTAGGCCAGCGCCTTGCCGGAACCGGAAATATTGGCCGAATCGGGGATGACGCCGAGCGGATGCGACAGCGCTCCGACGTCGATGCCCCGCGCTCCGGCGATCTTGCCGATTTTCAGCGCCATGAAATGGTTGTCCTGCTTTTCCGCCAGGACGGCGAGCAGCGCCAGTTCACCCGGACTGGTCAACTGGCCGGCAAGGTCGCGGTAGAGCGTTTCGGCATAGCGGTCGTAGCCCGCCTCCTGCAGTCGCTTGATGGCGGAGACGGCCTCGCGGCCGGCAAAGCTCTGCCGGTCGGCGGCACTTGGCTGGGGATAGACGATGTTGAGCGCCTGCCGGCCGACACGTTCGGCGGCGAGCTGGCCGTAAAACGTGGTGCCGTAGGTCGCCGCACGTCCAAAATAATCCTTGGCATTGCCGGGGCCTCCGACTTCCGCCGCGCGGCCGAGCCAGTAATAGGCGCGCGACAGGGTCATCGGTCCCTGGGCAAGGTCGGCGATGCGCGCGAAATGCGTCGCCGCGAGCTTGGGATCGTTCAGGCCACGCAGCGCGTACCAGCCGGCATGGAACTCGGCTTCCGCCGCATTGGCCGCGCGGCGGAAGTCGGAGCCCCCGGCAATGCCAAGGATTATTTTGGCCGTGCGGCGACCTACGGCACCACGGTTTCCGGCAAGCGCGCCGCCGACCGTGTCGGCC
>NZ_VFUO01000009.1:0-157950 GCF_006440875.1 Mesorhizobium sp. B2-5-7
ACTCCAAAACCCCTTCGGGCCAAAAGTGTTACCCATGTCTCCGGTATAAACCGTAACCTATGTGTCCGGAACGGACCTGAAATTATTGGCGATCCCGACAGGATTCGAACCTGTGACCATCGGCTTAGAAGGCCGGTGCTCTATCCAGCTGAGCTACGGGACCGTCGGCCGGCCAACGGCCGGCTGGATGCTTGGGCCTGCCGCCTTTCAGTGCGTCCAGGGCGTCCTGCGGTCATAGCGGAAATTCTCCGCATAGGAAATCTGGCGGCGCTTGGTCTCTTTCGGTTCCTCGACACGGAAGGCAAGCCCTTCCTTTTCCGCGTAGGCCACCGCTTCTTCGCGCGTGTCGAAGGTGAGCCGGATCTGGCTTCTCATGTCACCCGACGTGGTGTAGCCCATCAAGGGATCGATCTTCTTGCGCATCTCGGGGTCGAATTCCAGCACCCAATGGCCGGTCTTGGCCTTGCCGGACTGCATCGCGGTTTTGGCTGGGCTGAAAATGCGCGCGGACATGGCCACCTCTTTGTTGGCAAGGCGGCATCGCCGCCTCTTCGCCCGTCATTACTGCGCATTGGCAGCGCCGGCAAGGTTTTTGCACTTGCCATGTACCACCGAAATGAATAGGCAACAGACCGTTCGGAGTGTAGCGCAGGCTGGTAGCGCATCTGGTTTGGGACCAGAGGGTCGGGAGTTCGAATCTCTCCACTCCGACCATTTCTCATTTAAAATGCGACACCGATGGCACCGAAGGGGTTTTGGCCCTTATCCGCGTGTCATTATTTCAGGCTCGCTTCCATCGCCATTGCTGGCTTAAGCTGCGGCAAACGGGGGGTGGCGGTGCTTGGGATAGATGCTTGGGTGTCGCTGTTCGGGCCGGCCTATTTCGCCTATGCGGGCGTGACGGTTCCGTTCATGGTGGCATGGGCGATCGCCTGTGCCGCCTTGGCGACGTGGAACAATCGCGAGAGCCGCAGGCACGGCAGGCTCGCACCTGGCATCGTCGCCTCCCGTTCGTGGGCAGCCAGCATCGGGATTTTTGTGCTGGTCGCGGCCTGCTATATTGCCGCGCACTCGGCCGTCTATCTGTTGGTCCGGCATTTCGTCAGAATGTGGCTGTGATTGGCCGCAAGCTCACCGGCCGGCAGTGTTACGTTGAGAGCACACCCTCTATATCGGTTTTCGAAAAATCGGCTCCGACATACAACAGCCGGCAAGCGTGCTCCTTCGCCACCTCGTAGGAGAAACAATCGCCGAAATTGAGCGCGGCCGGATGGCTGCCCTTGCCCCATCGCGCATAGGCTTCGGCGATACGCCGGGCCGAGGCCGGCGTTACCACCACCACCTCGAAACCAAGCCCGTCAATCAGGCTGGACAGCTCGGCGGCGACGCCACGATGGGCCGCGACGATCAGCGCCTCGGCAACGGTGCCGGCGGAGATCAGGAGGTCGTTCTCGGCTGCGAGCGCGGCCATGCAGGCGTCGGCCTGAAGTTCATTCAGGACGATCGCCATAAGCGCCGACGTATCGACCGCGATCATTCTGGCATGCCGTCATCGCCATAAAGGAAGTCCTGGCTGCGGGCAGCGGATGGTCCGGCCTTCATCTTGGCCGCCCCTGCCGCACGCGCCGCTTCCATGAGCGTCCGGCGACCTTCCTTGCCGGGCATTGCCTTGATGGGAACCAGCCGCACGGCCGCATGGCCGTGACGGGTCAGAATGACCTCGTCGCCCGCCTCAGCGCGGCGCACCAGCTCGGTCAGCTGTCCCTTGGCGTCGGTAACGGATACCTGCATCGAATACTCCGCATGGACCATTCTCCGGTCCAAATCTTTCAATCGAGAAATAGACCATCGAGTGGTCTATTTCAAGAGTTTCGACAATGCGGGGTGGTCCGTGTCGTTGGGATGGATGTCCGCTGCGGCGGCACCCGCTCGACGCATTTTGAACGCAAGCTCGCCGGGCGAGAACCCCAAGCGCCTCATTCCCGGCGAGCCTACAACCTGATTTGGAACGCAATCAGGACCGGGGTCAGCCGGCAAGCTCACGCAGCAAGATGGATGCCAGCATTGTTTCCCAAAATGGGACTGAGGTCGAGACGGAGGACCGCCGGAACCCTGAAGTCATCAAATCTCGAACTCGCCCTGCCCTTCGTCCATGGCATTGACGGTTTCGGCGGCCAATGCCCTGGTGATCGGCATCTTGCGCTCCAGGGCGGTACGATCCAGGCGCTCCACCACACGCATCGCGGTTGCCAGAGAACGCTCGATGCGCCGCACCAAATACTGCACGACATGCGGCTCGACCTCGACCTGGCGGTCGGCGAACAGCTTGGTGATGACACCGGCGAGCAGGAGATCATCGGGCTCATGGATCTCGACGGTCGCCGCAGCCTTGAGCCGCGATGCAAGATCGGGCAGCGATACACCCCAGGCCGAGGGAAAGCGGCGTGCGGTCAAAAGCAGCGTCGAGCCGGCGCCACGCACCGCATTGATGAGATGGAACAGGCCCAGTTCGTCGACCGCGCGTGCGTCGACATCATCGATCAGGGCCGGGCGGGCACCAAGATTTGCGATGCTGTCGCCAATGCGCCTGGCGTCGACAGTCACCGCCTTGGCGCGCGCACCCCAGATCGAGGCCAGATGCGTCTTGCCGGAGCCGGCTGGGCCCGCCAGCACGACCACCGGTGCTGGCCAATCCGGCCAGCGGTCGACCAGTGCGGCCGCCTGGTTGTTGGTACCGGAGACGACCAGCTCGTCACGCGAGTAACCGGTGCCATGGCCGAGATCGAGCGGCAACTGGCGTGGCGGGTCGGTTCGCTGCGCGGTCACTTCAGCGACGCGGTTGCGAGCGGTGGCCGCCGCCGCGATCGGCTGGCAATGCCGGCGCGGGTTCTGTCGCATGGCCTTTGTAGAGCGGCGATTCGAGATAACGGGCGATGGCAAATCGCACCAGCACCGCAACCGCCGCCGAAGCCGGCACGGCAATCAAAAGGCCGACGAAGCCGAACAGAGCGCCGAAGGCGAACAGCGCGAACATCAGCCATACAGGATGCAGGCCGACGCTTTTGCCGACCAGCCTGGGCTGCAGGATGTTGCCTTCGATGAACTGGCCGATGAAGAAGACCACCGCAACCGCGACGATCATCGTCCAGTCCGGCCAGAACTGAACGAAGGCGACGCCGACGGCCAGCACCAGCCCGGTCAATGAGCCGACATAGGGGATGAAGGAGATCAGCCCGGCGAACAGGCCGATGAGGATGGCGAAGTTCAGCCCGGTCAGCGTAAGGCCGGTGGCGTACATGGCGCCCAGCACCAGGCAGAGCGTACCCTGGCCGCGCACGAAGCCAGCGGTGGCGGTGTTGACGTCGCGCGCGATGGCGCGGACCGTGGCGACGTTGTCGCGCGGCACCCAGCTGTCGATGACCGCCACCATGCGGTCCCAGTCGAGCAGCATGTAGAAGGCCACGACCGGCGTCACCACGAACAGGCTGACCACCGAGACCAGCGCCACGCCCGAACTCCAGATCGAAGTGAAAACCGTCGTGAGCAGGCCGAAACCGGAGGTCAGCAGCGAGTTCAGCCCATCGCGCAAGCCATTGGCGTTGACGCCAAATTTCTGTTCCAGCCACTTCGGATCAAAGGAGGTGATCAGGCTCTGCAGCCGGGTCAGGTACTCCGGCAGCTTGCCGGCGAAATCGGCCATCTGTGTCGCCAGCACCGGAATGAGGATGACCAAGGCCAGCACCAGCACGATCAGGAATGTGATGAGGATGACCACCGTCGCCATGAAGCGGCTGAGGCCGAGCCGCTGCAGACGGTCGGCGACCGGATCGAGGAAATAGGCAAGCACCATGCCGGCGACGAAGGGCAGCAGGATGTCGCTGAAGACATAAAGGAAGAGCGCCAGGATCGCGGCACCCGCCAGCCAGAAGAATATCTGGCGCCGGAACGTGGCCGACGCCTCGGCCTCTGCCGCCGTCTCGCCTTCCGGCACGACGACACCCAGCTGGCCGTCGTCGGTCTTGCCCAGCGCCGCCGCCTTGCGGGCGGCCGGCTTGCGGGCAGGCTTGCCGTCGATGGGCTTGTCAGCCTGATTTACCGCCTTCGCCATAGCCGCTCATATGCCTCAGCCAAGCCACGAGATAGGCCGCGGCCGAAGCCACGGTCAAGACCCCGGACAGCAATATGAGGCCTGGCCGCAGAGGGTCGAGGTGCACGGCAAAGGCGAGTTCGCCCAGCACAACCGCCGCCAGCACGATCTGGACGGCGGTATTCGCCTTCGAGACCAGGAACGGTTTGATCTCGACCGGATGGGCCATCGCCGTGGACAACAGGACCGCGCAGACGATC
This sequence comes from Mesorhizobium sp. B2-5-7, assembly GCF_006440875.1. Taxonomy (NCBI): domain Bacteria; kingdom Pseudomonadati; phylum Pseudomonadota; class Alphaproteobacteria; order Hyphomicrobiales; family Phyllobacteriaceae; genus Mesorhizobium; species Mesorhizobium sp. B2-5-7. Next base: position 4,348 of record NZ_VFUO01000009.1, read on the forward strand.
AAGGCGTCACGCGACACCATGGTGACGACCAGCCACAGCGGCAACTGCCCGATGATGCCCATGACGACGAACACCGAAACCAGCAGCAGCTTGTCGGCGATCGGATCGAGATAGGCGCCGAACCTGGACTGCTGGTTGAAGCGGCGGGCGATGAAGCCGTCGACGCCGTCGGAAATGCCGGCAACGACGAAGCCGGCAAAGGCCCAGTCCCAACGCGCCTGCAGCATGGCCAACACCACGGCAGGCACCAGGACAACGCGCAGCATGGTGATCAGGTTGGGGATGGTCAACGCATTGTCCCGCCGTATTATGCGTTGAGATAGATGAGGGAGATGGAGGGCCGAGGCAAGGGAGAGCCGGCTGGCCAGCCGCAAGCACTGAGTGCGATGCCCCCGGCTATCCACGCTTTTGTCGGCCAAACGAAGCCCGGTTCGGCCGTTATCCTTGCGGACCGAAACCGTTCATGCGAAGAGCCCGCAAACGAGCAGGAACATTGCGATGAGCAAGCGCGAAACCGGCCAGCATAAAACGGGCCAGAACAAAACGGCCAAGCGCGGAAACGGGCTCACCTATGCGCAGGCGGGCGTCGATATCGATGCCGGCAACCTCATGGTCGAGAAGATCAAGCCGCTGGTGCGCGCGACGCGCAGGCCGGGCGCCGATGGCGAGATCGGCGGCTTCGGCGGCCTGTTCGATCTGAAAGCGGCCGGTTTCACCGATCCGGTGCTGGTAGCAGCCAATGACGGCGTCGGCACCAAGCTCAAGATCGCCATCGAGGCGGGAAAACACGACACGATCGGCATCGACCTTGTCGCCATGTGCGTCAACGACATCGTCGTGCAGGGCGCCGAACCGCTGTTCTTCCTCGACTATTTCGCCACCGGCAAACTCGATCCCGATCAGGGTGCCGCGATTGTCGGCGGCATCGCACAGGGCTGCCGTCAGGCCGGCTGCGCGCTGATCGGCGGCGAGACGGCGGAAATGCCGGGCATGTATCACGGCAAGGATTATGACCTTGCTGGCTTTGCCGTGGGTGCGGCCGAACGCGGCCAGCTCCTGCCCACCGACGACATCGTCGAGGGCGACGTGCTGCTCGGGCTGGCCTCTTCTGGCCTGCATTCGAATGGTTTCTCGCTGGTGCGCCGCATCGTCGCCGCCAGCGGTCTGGCGTGGAACGATCCAGCACCGTTCAACGACGAGGCGACGCTTGCCGAGGCACTGCTCGAACCCACCCGCATCTACGTCAAGTCGATCCTCAAGGCGATCCGCAACACGCATGGCATCAAGGCGCTGGCGCACATCACCGGCGGCGGTTTTCCGGAAAACATTCCGCGCGTGCTGCCCAAGGACTTTTCCGCCGAACTTGACCTCAATGCCATCGACGTGCCGCCGGTGTTTTCCTGGCTGGCCAAGACAGGCGGCGTGGCGCCGGAGGAGATGATGCGCACCTTCAATTGCGGCATCGGCATGATTTTGGCTGTCGCTTCCGGTCAGGCGGCGCAGGTCGCTGCCGTGCTGCAGGAAGCCGGCGAGACGGTGACGCCGATCGGCCGCATCGTGCCGCGCCGCGACGCCGGCGTCATCTATCGGGGCTCGATCGGCCTATGAGCACGCAGAGAAAACGCACCGTTGTCCTGATTTCGGGGCGCGGCTCCAACATGACCGCGCTGATCGCGGCGGCCAGCGATCCGGCCTTCCCGGCCGAGATTGCCGGCGTCATTTCCGACAAGGCGGACGCCGCCGGCCTCGGCATCGCCAGGGCACGCGGCATCGCCACCCAGGTCATTTCCCGCGCCGACCATGGCAGCAAGCAGGCGCATGACGCGGCGATCGACGCGGCACTTGCGGCCTTCAACGCCGACATCGTGGCGCTGGCCGGCTATATGCGCATCCTGACCCCCGGCTTTGTCCAGAAATGGCAGGGCCGCATGATCAACATCCACCCTGCCCTGCTGCCGGCCTTCAAGGGGCTCGACACCCATGCGCGCGCGTTGGCCGCCGGCATCCGCATCCATGGCTGCACGGTGCATTTCGTCACGTCCGAGATGGATGATGGCCCGATCATCGCGCAAGCGGCCGTGCCGGTGATGGTCGGCGACAATGCCGATACGCTGGCCGCGCGCGTGCTCAAGGCAGAGCACCAGCTCTACCCGCTGGCGCTTGGACTGGTCGCCGAAGGCAAGGCACGCATGGAGGCCGGGCATACGGTTCTTGCCCACTTCGCCGACGATGCCGACAACGGCACCTCGGTGGTGATGGCGCCCGATCCGCTGCGCGAGGAAGCCGACCTCGAGCACCTGGCGCGGATCACGCCCTGAGCGAGAGCGCAGCGATGAAACAGCTGCTCCTGCTGCGTCACGCCAAATCGAGTTGGGACGACCCTGACCTCGACGATTTCGACCGACCGCTGGCGGAACGTGGGTTGAAGGCGGCCCGGCTGATCGGCCGCGAGCTTGGAGCGCGCAACTGGCTGCCGGATCAGGCGCTGGTGTCGCCGGCGCTGCGCACCCGCGATACCTGGCGGCTGGTGGCGGCGGAACTGCCAGTGCATCCCCGGGTCGCGTTTGCCGAGGCGCTCTACGATGCCGCAGCGGCGGATATTCTGGGTCAGCTACGCAAAGCGGACCCTTCGACCAGCTGCCTGCTGGTTCTCGGCCACAATCCGGGCCTTGAGGAGCTGGCAAAACAGCTTGCCGGACCGGGATCGGAGGCGAAGGCGCGCAAGAGGCTCGAGGAAAAGTTTCCGACAGCAGCCCTCGCGCGCTTCGTCCTTGAAGACGATTGGTCCGGGGTGTCGGCCGCCAGGCTGACACATTGCCTGCGGCCGAAGGATCTGAGCTAGAAGTCTAATGTCCGCGGGTGCGGCAGATCAGACCCGCCGCAGCCGCGACATCAGTTACCCCAGATGCCCTGGCCAGGCTCGGGCCAGTCGGTGGCTGGCTTCATCTTGGTGTCGGCGGTCTTGTGTTTGATCATATCCGTGTCGTTGACGGCGCCCGTGGCGGCGTGATCCACGCCGGCGACCGGGGCGACCGGCTGGTTGGCATTGTCGGAGCCATAGTGGTCGCTGCCGGCGAATGCACCCCCGGCTGCGACAAGGATAGCGGCGGTAGCGAGAGCAAGTCTGTTCATTTCAATCTCCTGTTCATCCGTTGGGCGGCGTCTTGGGAGGACGGTTCCGCTGAGGAGAAGACCACAAGCAGCCTGGTTTTATTCCTGGACGTGAGATGTTTTGCCTACTGAGAAGATCGGCGGCCTTCGGTCTGACCTCATTCAAAACAAGAGCGGCGGGCCAGACCCACCGCTCTTTGTCGTCAAGCCAGGCGAGGCCGGCGTGGATCAGTTGCCCCAGTTGCCCTGGCCGGGATCAGGCTGATTGGAATCGGGCGTCAGCTTGAAACCGCGGTGTTCGACCGGTTTGCGGATCGAAGCCGTATAGCTGTGGTCGATTTTACCCGCGGGCGCGGTGACCGCCGGCTGATTGACATTGTCAGAGCCATAATTGTCGCTGCCGGCGAAGGCGCCGCCCGTGGCAACGAGAATGGCGGCGGCGGTAAGTGCGATCCTGTTCATTTCTTTACTCCGATAGGTCTGGTCTGTCCGTCAAGTGGCGTGCCTTTGGGAGGAATTTCGCGTCGCTCGGACCAGCTGAAAGTGGGTTTTTCGTTCGTCGGCTTCCAATCACGAAGATGTTCCTTCACGGCCCGATTTCGCACCTCAAGGCTGGATCCCGGATTTCGGCAGAAGTGTTTTCATCAACATTATCAGCCGCTTGTTGCGCAACTCACGGAGCATTACGCTTTGTTTCGCCGAGGCGGCGTTCGCCGGGCGCTCACGGCGCGTCAACATTAATTGAACCAATTGGTTCGATCCGTGACCGGCGCGCTGGCCGGCACTTGTTCGACGGCTATCCGGCACGACTGAACCCGACTGGCTCGCCTGATTCCATTTGTCACAAAAAACAAGAGCGGCGGGCCAGGCCCACCGCTCTTTGTAGTCACGCGATGCAAGAAGGGATTAGCGGCCCCAGATGCCCTGGCCCGACTGGGCCGGAACGTTGGCATTGGCATCGGCCTGCGCCTTGTCCGCCTTCAGGATCGAACCGGTGTGGAAGGTGTCGACGTTGGAGGTCGACTGGCTGGCAACCGGCTGGTTGGCGTTGTCGGAACCGTAGTTGTCGCTGCCGGCAAAAGCGGTGCCAGTGGCAACGAGGATGGCAGCGGCGGTGAGTGCGATTTTGGTCATTTCAAGTACTCCTGAATTCAAAGTTGGATGGATTGGCAGTCGCGATTAGCGGCCGAAGAGGTTGCGGTCAGCGCCCTGCGGAGCCTGGACCGACGCGGCCGTCGACTTCGAGGTCGAAGCAGTGACCGAATGGTCGACAGTGGCGGCAGGCTGGTTGGCGTTGGCCGAGCCATAATTGTCGCTGCCGGCAAAAGCAGTGCCCGTGGCAACGAGGATGGCGGCGGCGGTAAGAGCGATCTTGGTCATTTTATTTACTCCAGAATTTCCTTGTTCTGTCCGTCTAGTGGCGTGCCCTTGGGAGGATTTCGCGTCGCTCGGACCACCTCCAGATGGGGAAGGCCCTTTGGAATTACCAGTCGCGTCGGCTTTGCAGTATTTCATCATATTATGGACAATGCATATTGCATTGCAGCATTTTTAGCCTGAATTCTCAAACGTTTTCAGGTGATTAGCGTTTCTCCCGCAGACGCAAACACCAACCGACTCACGCCTATTGTTCACTGTTTACGATACAATCCGTCAACCAGAACCGAACCGTTCGGTTCGATTTATGTTTCAAACGAGGCATCTAGCCCGCGAAAACCCATCGCCGGCTGCAGCCAAGCCGCATTTGCCTTGCGTTGCGATCGATACTATCGATCATCCGGGTTCCGATTGCCGAATGGGATCGTCGATCGAGCCTTGGTGGCCGTTGAGACCGAAGTGGATGCTGGAACGGCAATAGACATGCGATTGCTGCTTGTGGAGGACAATCGCGAACTGGCGGACTGGCTAGGCAAGACCTTGCGCCAGGCGAATTATGTCGTTGACATCGTCCATGACGGCGAGGATGTCGAGCACGCGCTTGCCGCCGGCGACCACGCGCTTGTCATTCTCGACCTTGCGTTGCCCCGCATGGGCGGACTGGAAGTGCTGCGCATGCTGCGAGCCCGCGGCAACCGGGTGCCGGTGATCGTACTGACCGCCAATGCCAGCCTCGATGGCCGGGTCAAAGGCCTCAACGAAGGCGCCGACGACTATCTGGCGAAGCCCTTCCAGGTAGAGGAGCTCGAAGCGCGCATCCGCGTGCAACTGCGCCGCGCCAATGACCGGACGGCACCGGTCGTTGCCTGCGGCGACCTCATCTTCGACACCAACACCAGGCTGTTTTCGCTCGGCGGTGAAACACTGGCCCTGACACCGCGCGAACATGCAGTGCTTGAACAATTGATGATCAAGGCGGGACGTACGGTAAGCAAGGCCGCCCTGTCGGCGGCGATCTACGATTTCGAGACCGACGCCGATCCAAGCGCCATCGAGATCTATGTGCACCGTGTGCGCAAGAAGCTCGAGGGGTCGCGGGTCCAGATCACCACTTTGCGTGGCCTCGGCTATCTCTTGCGCCATGAGGATCTGGCGCCATGATGATTTGGCGCTATGAAGACTAACAGCCTGCGTCTGCAATTGCTGGCCTGGGTCGTGCTCCCCCTGGCCGGGCTTGCGACCATCAATCTGTGGACCAGCCAGCGCAACGCTCTGGCGACCGCCGATCTGGTCACCGACCGCATGCTGGTCGGCTCGGCCCGTGCCATCGCCGAGCAGGTCGCCATGGCCGATGGCGTACTCGATGCCACCATCCCGCCGGCGGCGATCGAGATGTTCGATACCGGCGATCGCGACAGCGTCTACTATCGCGTCGAGACCGCCGGAGGACGGTTGCTGACCGGTTACCCCGATTTGCCGCAAGCGCCGCGGCATGCGAGCGCCGAGGCGAGCTATCGCGACCATATGTTGCGGCTCTTGACGCTCAGCCACGCGGTGATCGGCGCCGGCGGCGATTCCCCCATAACGGTCACCGTGGGCATAACGCTCTCCGGGCATGATGCGATGGTGAAGCGGCTGTGGTTCAGCGCCTTCGTCCAGCAACTGGCGCTGGTGGCGATCGCCGGCGTATTCGTGCTGCTTGGCCTGCGCCGCGGCCTGGCGCCATTGATGAGCCTGCGCGACGCGGTGCGTTCGCCAAGCCGAAGCGACCTCGATCCGGTTGACGCGCCGGGCGCGCAGAGCGAAATCCGGCCTCTGATAGAGGCGCTCAACGCCTACATGGAACGGGTGCGCGCGCAGATGGGAGCGCAGCGCCGTTTCATCGCCAATGCCGCACATCAATTGCGCACGCCGCTGGCGCTGCTATCGACGCAGGCAAGCTATGCGCTACGCGAAACCGCCACCGATGCGCGCCAGGAAGCACTGGTGGCGCTGCAGGCCAGCTCCGGCAAGCTGGCGCGGCTGGCCGAACAATTGCTCACCCTGTCGCGTGCCGAGCCTGGCAGCCGGCGGCCACGCGCCGATCGCATCGACCTGACAGAAGCCGCCCGCCATGTACTGGAAACGCAGGCGCCCGCGGCGATCGCCCGCAAGATCGATCTCGGGCTGGAGGAAACAGGGCCGGTTGCAGTCATTGGCGACGGCACCATGCTGCGCGAGATGATCGTCAATCTTGTCGACAACGCGCTGCGTTACTCGACGGCAGGCGCCAGCGTGACGGTGAAGCTGGCCGCCATCGATAGCGAAGCCGTGTTGACGGTAGCCGATGACGGACCCGGCATCCCGGCCGAAGAGCGGGATCACGTGTTCGAGCGCTTTTATCGCATCGCCGGTTCGACCGAGGAAGGCAGCGGCCTGGGCCTCGCCATCGTGCGCGAGGTTGTCGAGAATGCCGGCGGCCGCGTCACCCTCGGGGATGGCGCGGCCGGCGGTCTGGTGGTCGAGGTCAGGTTGCCCCTGGCCTGAACCGACCCGCACCAAGCGCGGGCTCGTACTGTCCTCGGAACAAAATCAGGTGCCCTGCTCGTTGAACGGCGCCGGCCGCCACTTGACGACATAGTTCTCGAAGCGGGTGATGATGAATTCCACCACCAGCGCCATAACCGCCAGGATGATCATGGCGGCGAAGACGCCATTGGCGTTGAAGGCGCCCTGCGCGGTCGAGATCAGCAGGCCCATGCCTTGCTTGGCGCCGAGGAATTCGCCGACCACGGCGCCGACCAAGGCAAAGCCGAAGCTGACATGCAGGCTGGCCAAGATCCAGCTCATCGCCGACGGGATAATGACGGTGCGGGTGATCTGGAACGGCGAGGCACCGAGGATCTGGGCGTTGGCGATCATCGCCCTGTCGGCCTCGCGAACCCCCTGGAAGGCGTTGGCGAAAACGACGAAGAACACCATCACCACGGCGAGCGCCACTTTCGAGGCCATGCCGAGGCCGAGCGCGATGATGAAGACAGAGCCGAGCACGACGCGCGGCACGGAATTGGCGATCTTGATGTAGATCGAAAAGACATCGGCCAGCAGCCGGTTGCGGCCGAGAATGATGCCGGCGGCGATGCCGCCCAGTGCGCCGATGGCGAAGCCGAGGAAGGTTTCCTCCAGCGTCACATAGATCTGCAGCCAGAGCGGTCCCTGCGAGGTGCCCTCGGTGATCCAGGACCAGATCTGTTCCCAGATGCCCGAGGGGCTGGCGAAGAAGAACGGGTCGATGATGTTATAGTCGGCGCCGAGTTCCCACAGGCCAAGGAACGCAACGAGGATAGCAAGGCGCAGGCCGATGACCAAAGCATGGCGGCGGCGCAGCCGGGCCCTCGCCCGGGCCTCGGCAACGGCAATGGAGGCATCGCGGACGGCGGCATGGGAAGCGGTGGGAGAGATAGCGGTCATGTTGGTGTCTCCTCTCAATGCCCGCTCTGCAAGGTGCGGCTCTGGCCGAGCTGCACTTCTTCGCGCAGGTCGTTCCAGATCACCTTGGCGATCTCGACGAATTTCGGGTCGTAACGGATGTCGGCCATGACACGCGGACGCGGCAGGTCGATGCGGTAGACGCTCTTGACCGTTCCCGGCCCGGCGGTGAGCACATAGACCTTGTCGGCCAGCGCCACCGCCTCCTCCAGATCGTGGGTGACGAAGACGACGGAGGATTTCTGTTCCGACCACAGGCCGAGCAATTCGTCCTGCATGGCCGTGCGCGTCTGCATGTCGAGCGCACTGAACGGCTCGTCCATAAGCAGAATCTTCGGCTGGTTGATGAAGGTCTGGGCAAGGGCGACGCGCTTGCGCATGCCGCCCGAAAGCTGGTGCGGATAATGTTTTTCGAAGCGGCCGAGGCCGACGCGGGCGATCCAGTCGCGGGCCCGATCATAGGCCTGCGCCTTGGGGATCCCGCGATAAAGCGGACCGGCGGCGACATTGTCGATGACGCTTCGCCAGGGAAAAAGCGCATCGGCCTGGAAGACGAAACCGATGTCGCGGCTGATATCGGTGACCGGTTTGCCCATGACGCGGACATGACCTGTGGTCGGCCGCAGCAGGCCGGTGACGAGGTTGAGCGTCGTCGACTTGCCGCAGCCGGTCGGCCCGACGACGCAGGCGAATTCGCCACGCGCCACCGTCATGGTGAAGTCGCGGATCGCCGTCATCATATGGCCGTCGGGCGTGACGAAGCGTAGCGTCACATCATCGATGGCGATCGCGGCATCGGCCGGCGGCGCGGCCTGAGACAACTTCTCAGCCGCCATCGTTTGCACTTGCATGGCATACTCCTGTGGCGATGATGCGAGAATGCCTGCGGCCAAAACTTGTGGTCGCCATCTCTCGAGATCGGTAAGCGCGCGCCGCTGCCAAATCGATTCAGGCCAGCGGCGCAACTTGTTGTTCCTCAAGAGCGAACCGGGTAACCCGCCTCGCCTGCCTGCCTACTTGGCGGCGTCGACGAATTCCGTCGTGAAGGTTTTCGACAGGTCGATCTGCTTGCCCTGCAGGCTCTTGGAGAAGGTCGACAGAACTTTCAGCACCGTCTCGGGGCCATCGGCCGGCATGCGTCCGTCGGGCGTGAACATCGCCTTGCCGCCGGCGAGCCCCTGGATATAGAGATCCTTGTTGCCGGCGTAATAGTCCTTCGGCATCTTGTCGGCGATCTCCTCGGCCGAATGGCCGGCGATGAACTTCATCGTCTTGACGAAGGCATTGGCGAGCTTCTGTGCTTCGTCCTTGTGGCCTTCGACCCAGGAAGACTGGACGTAGAAGGATGCCGCAGGATAGTCGCCGCCCAGCGCTTCCTTGGTCTTTTCGGGCGTGCGCATGTCGACCAGGACACTGGCCTCGCCGGTCTTGAGCAATTTCGCGATGGTCGGCTCCGTGGTCATGCCGGCCTGAATTTGGTCCTGCTTGACGGCGGCGATGAAGGTGTTGCCGGCGCCTACCGGCAGCAGCGTGTAATCACCCGGCTTCAGGCCGCTGCGGACGGCAAGATATTGCGTCAGGAAATCGGTCGACGACCCAAGCCCGGTGACGCCCAGCGTGGCGCCCTTGAAGTCGGCCGGCGACTTGATCTCCGGGTGCTTGGCGGAGACCAGTTCGACCTCGCCAGGGGCCTGGCTGAACTGGACGATCGACTCGATGTATTTGCCCTTTGACTGTAGGTCGACAGTGTGGTCATAAAAGCCGACAACGCCCTGCACGGCGCCGGCCAGCAATTCATTCTCGGCCTCGACGCCGGCTCGCGAGTTGATCAGTTCGACGTCGAGCCCCTCATCCTTGAAGTAGCCGAGCTGCTGGGTGAGCACGGCCGGCAGGTAAATCTGCTTTTCCATGCCGCCGACAATGATGGTGATCTTGTCCGCGGCGCACGCCGCGGTCGCGCCCGTGCCGACAATGGCGAGCGTCAGCGCCGCCGAACGCAAGATGCACTTCGAGATCAAACCGGTCATGTAACTTCCTCCACCTGGGCGGCGCGCCATCCAGGCTGCGCCGCATTCCTCCTGCCGGCCACTCCCGCACCGGTCACGCGGCGAACGCCGCAATGAATCAATTGCATGCCCAAGCTTTCAGCTGGCTTTCAGCCACTTTAGCAACCGGGGAATGAAAACAGCCAGGATTTGCTGGTTACGATGCGCCAAAACCCAATACGTCGCGCATGTCGTATTCGCCGGGAGCGCGGCCCGCCACCCACAATGCCGCGGCGATGGCGCCGCGTGCAAACATGATGCGGTCACCAGCCGAATGCGCCAAGGTGACGGTCTCGCCTTCCGTGCAGAAGCTGACGCTGTGCTCACCAATGATGGCGCCGCCCCGCGCCACCGCGAAGCCTATCTCGCCCGCCGGCCGCGCGCCGGTGACGCCATCGCGGACGCGCCTCGCAACCGTCTCCAGCCCGATTTCGCGTCCGCCGGCAACAGCCTGCCCCAGCATCAGCGCCGTGCCCGAAGGCGCGTCGATCTTGTGGCGATGATGCGCCTCGAAAATCTCCGCATCCCAGTCATCGGGGTCGAGCGCCCGCGCTGCCTGTTCGACCAATCCGACCAGCATGTTGAGCCCGAGCGAGAAGCTGCCGGAGCGCACGATGGCAATGGTTTTCGCGGCATGGGCGATGGTGGCCATCTCGGCGGCCTCGAAGCCCGTCGAGCCAATCACCAGGGCTGGCCCGCCCCTCCCGGCACACAATCTGGCCAGTTCCACGGAGGCCGCCGGCGTGGTGAAGTCGACCACCACGTCAGCCATGGCAATTGCCTCGTCGCGGCTCACCAGCCCGTCGCCGACACTGCCCGGACGGTGAAAGCAGCCGGTGAGCGCCAGACGCACATCGGCCCGCACCGCATCCGCCATCTGGCGACCCATGCGGCCGAGAGCGCCTGATATGGCGATCCTGATCGGCGGCTGCGGCATCGGCTCCTGCTATTTCCACATGCCGCGCATGCGCGCGCCAATATCGACGCGCACCTCCGGCCGAGGCGCCCTGCCCTGCGCCGCTTGCGCGGCCGGCCACGAAAGCTGCTGGAACGCGGCGAGGATGGAGGCCGGAATGAAACGGGTGCGCGAGGCGTAGACATGGCGGTCGCCGCGTGCCGCCTGGCCATGCGGAAAGAAGCGCTGGGGCATGACGAGGTTGAGATTGTCCTTGGCCCGTGTCATCGCCACGTAGAGCAGCCGTCGCTCCTCCTCGATATCTTCCTTGGTGCCGACACCGAGATCGGCCGGAATGCAGCCATCGACCGTGTTCAGCACGAAGACGTTCTTCCACTCCTGGCCCTTGGCCGAGTGGATGGTCGACAAGATCAAATAGTCCTCGTCGCGGTGCGGAGGGCCGGCCTGGTCGCTGGTTGCGTCCGGCGGATCGAGCGTCAGCTCGGTCAGGAAGCGTTCGCGCGAAGCATAGCCCAAGCCGATTTGCTCGAGTTGCAGCAGGTCGGCGCGGCGCGTGATCGCATCCTCGTGGATGCGCTCCAGATGCGGTTCGTACCACAGCCTGACCTGTTCGAGATCGGCCGGCCATTTGGCGCCGGCGCGCAAGCCGGAATAGAGCGAGACGAAGCCGGGCCAGTCGTCGGCGGCGCGCTGCGGCGGACGCCAGCCGGCCAGTCCCATCGCCTCGTCCAGCGCCGACGTCATGGCCTCGACGACCTGCGCGGCCGCGGAAGGGCCAATGCCGGGAAGAAGCTGCAGCACGCGAAAGCCGGCGACACGATCGCGCGGATTTTCGGCAAAGCGCAGTACCGCCAGCACGTCCTTGACATGCGCGGCATCGAGGAATTTCAGGCCACCGAACTTGACGAAAGGGATGTTGCGCCGCGTCAGCTCGATCTCCAGCGGCCCGCTGTGGTGCGAGGCGCGAAACAGCACCGCCTGCGACTTCAGCGCGGTACCGGCCTCGCGCTCGGCAAGGATGGTGTCGCAGACGAAGTTCGCTTGCTCGACCTCGTCGCGCACGGTCACAAGTCTCGGTTTGTCGGCGGATTTGCGTTCCGACCACAGGTTCTTGGTGAAGCGCTCCGAGGCTTCGCCGATAACCGCGTTGGCGGCCGCCAGAATGGTCTCGGTCGAGCGATAATTGCGCTCCAGCATCACCACATCGGCGGTCCGCGCGAACTGTCTAGGGAAGTCGAGGATGTTGCGCACTTCGGCGGCCCGGAACGAATAGATCGACTGCGCGTCGTCACCGACGACCGTCAGCCCGGCGCCGTCGGGCTTGAGTGCCATCAGGATCGAGGCCTGCAGCCGGTTGGTGTCCTGGTATTCGTCGACCAGCACATGGTCGAACCGTCCGCCCAGATGCGTGGCGATTTCAGGCTCGGCGGTCATCTGCGCCCAGTAGAGCAGCAAATCGTCGTAATCGAGCACATTCTGCGCCTGCTTGGCCTCCACGTAACCGGCAAACAATTGCTTGAGCTGCTCGGCCCAGCCGGCGCACCAGGGGAAGGCGGACCCCAGGACCTCACCCAGCGGCGCCTGCGCGTTGACGGCGCGCGAATAGATGGCAAGGCAGGTGCCTTTGGTCGGAAAGCGCGCTTCCGTCCTGGAGAAACCGAGTTCGTGGCGCACGAGATTCATCAGATCGGCGGAATCCTCGCGATCATGGATGGTGAAGGCCGGATCGAGGCCGATCTCCAGCGCATAGTCCCGCAGCAGCCGCGCGCCGATACCATGAAAAGTGCCGGCCCAGGTCAGTGCGTCCGTGATCACTGCGGCGTCGCGGCCGAGCACTTCGCCGGCGATGCGCTCGACACGTCTCGCCATTTCGGATGCGGCGCGCCGCGAAAACGTCATCAGCAGGATGCGGCGCGGGTCGGCTCCCTTGACGATCAAGTGGGCGACGCGGTGCGCCAGCGTGTTGGTCTTGCCGGAGCCGGCGCCGGCGATAACCAGCAGCGGGCCTGCAATCTTGCCGTCGCCATGTTCGACGGCCTGGCGTTGGGCGTCGTTCAGCCGGGCGAGATAAGCCGGCTGGCCGGTCTGTTCCAAAAACGTCGAATCATGGGCGGCGAGGTTCATCGCCCATCAAGCATCGTTTCCGCTTTGTTCGCAACAGAGAAGCAGCTCCGCCAATACAGCGGGAGCAATCAGCGTTTCGGGTCAACGCCCATCGACGCCGACTGCCGGCGTAGCGCCTCGCGGTCGTTTGCGGGCGCTGGCAGCAAGAGCGGATCGACACTGTCGGGAACCTCGTCGATCATCTTGCGGGCGAGACGGTAAGTGACAAAGGCCAGCGTGCCAACCAGAAGCAAACGGATCATGCGGCGGTCCTCCTTCGCTGGGTCAACCTGAGGCAGGGGATTTTGTTCCCTCGGCGCAATCGTGCAACCAAACCGACACCGCCTCGTTCTGCGGGTGGAGGAAGTAGCCATGAAAAAGCTGGGACTGATCCTCGCGCTGGTGACTTTGGCTTTCTCGGCCTGCGACAACAAATTGCCGCCGACAAAGGCGACTGGGGCCGATCAAGATCTCGCCATTCCTGTCGTGAACAATGGCATTGCCAGCCAGTGAATGGAGCATTGCGCAAAAACGATTGCGGGATCTTCACCGCATTGCCGCGATGCATTCCTCGAGACGCTCGAGGCGGAACTTGGCATTGCGCAGCTCGTGGCCTGCGTCCTGGCGCAGCTGTCGTGTCTGCGCCGAGGCGGCGGTCAAGTCTCGTTCGAGTTGAGCGATGCGGGCGCGCACCCGCCGCGCTTCGTCCTGACGCACCGCCTTTATCCAGCTCCGCCCGCGCATCTATGAACCGCAGCATCCAAAAGCGTGCCACAGCCATGACAGTAAAACCCTAACTTCCGCCGAGCGCGAGCGTTCTAACTTTAACGAAATCTAATTTAGCATGCGGGAGAGAAGGCCGGCGCCGCTTGGGAGGTAATCTGATAGCGCCGGCCAGGCGGATATCAGGTCCGCCGCGTGAGCGAGGCTAGCTGAGTCTTGCCGTAGCGTCATGCCAGATCAAGGATTTCGGCCTTTCCCCGGCGTTTTCCCCCGCTAAATGCCGCGAAAATCCCCCCGGGGGTTCAAGTCCCAAGCCGCTGCCTGGCGATGGCGGCATGGAAACTGGCGCCGAACAACAGCCCGTCGTCGTTGAAGTCGTAACTGGAATTGTGAAGCGGTGCCGAGGCCTCGCCGTTGCCGAGGAAGACGAAGCAGCCCGGCACGTGGTCGAGGAAGCGGGCGAAATCCTCCGACGCCGTCATCGGCTCGCGGGCGACCGCGATATTGCCGCGTTCGAAAACAGTCCCGGCGGCGGCAAAGGCCGCGTCGACCAGTTCGGCATCGTTGCGCAAAGGCACGAATTCCCTGGTGTAGTTGACCTCGGCGGCAACGTTGTAAGCGGTAGCGATGCCTTCGGCGATGATGCGCATCTGGCATTCGATCTTGGCGCTCACCTCGGGGCGGAAGCTGCGCGCGTCGCCAAGGATGCGGGCGATGCCCGGCAGTGCGTTGCGGGTGCCATCGGTGATCAGTTCGGTCACCGAAACCACGGAGATGTCGGCCGGGCTCAGCCGGCGCGAGACGATGGTCTGCAGGTTGGTAACCAGCGCACAGGCGGCGACCAGCGTTTCCTGACCGAATGCGGCCGCGCAGCGTGACCGCCCAATCCCCTGAGCACGATCTCGAAGACGTCTTCGGCCGACATGACCGGGCCGGCACGGGTCTCGAAATGTCCGACCGGCAAGCCCGGCATGTTGTGCAGGCCAAAGATCTCGTCGAAGGGAAAGCGCTGCATCAGGCCATCGTCGAGCATCGCCAACGCGCCTTTTCCCCATTCCTCCGCCGGCTGGAAGATGAAGCGCACGGTGCCGTCGAAACCGCCCTCCCCGGCCATGAGCTTGGCCGCACCGAGCAGCATCGCCGTGTGGCCGTCATGGCCGCAGGCATGCATGATTCCGGGATTGCCGGAGCGGTATGGCGCGGTTGATTGCTCTGATATGCGCAGAGCATCCATGTCGGCCCGCAGCGCGATCGCGCGGTTGCCGCTGCCGCGCTTCAAAGTCCCGACGACGCCGGTGCCGCCGACACCCTCGGCGACATCGTCCAGTCCGAATTCGCGCAGCTTGGCGGCGACGAAGGCCGCGGTGCGCTCCTCCTCGAAGCCGAATTCAGGGTGCGCGTGCAGATCATGCCGCCATTCGGTCATCTCCAGCTTCAGCACATCACGATCGATTTCAGCCATCGCCTGATACCTCCTGATCCGCAAGCTGGGCAACGATATCAAGCAGGATGTTGGCGCCGGCGACAAGCTCGGCATCGGCGGTATGTTCGCGCGGATTGTGGCTGATGCCACCGGCGCTCGGCACGAAAATCATCGCCGCGGGCGCGAGGCGCGCCATCATCTGCGCATCGTGGCCGGCGCCCGAGGTCATGCGCTTGGACGCGTACCCGCGCTTCTTCGCGGCAGCTTCGATCAATTCGACAATGCTTATATCGAAGATCACCGGCTCGAAGCGGGCCAGCCGCTCGACCGAGATCGCGACGCCACCATCGGCGGCCAGGTTCTCAAGAAACGCGGCGAGTGCGGCTTCCTCGGCTTGCAGGCGATGCTCGAAAGGGTCGCGCAGGTCGACGGTGAAGACGGCGCGCGAGGGAATGACATTGATGGCGTTTGGCTCGAAACGCATCGTTCCGACCGTTGCAACGGTCGGCGTGTTCGAGGCTTTGGCGCGGTCGTGCAGGAACGTGACGACACGCGCGGCCGCATGCCCGGCGTCATTGCGCATCGACATCGGCGTGGTGCCGGCGTGGTTGGCGACGCCGTCTATGGTGATGCGCTGCCAGGAGATGCCTTGCAGGTTTTCCACAGCACCGATCGGCACGCCTTCGCGTTCCAGAACCGGGCCCTGCTCGATATGCAATTCGAGATAGACGTGCGGCTTGAGGAAGCCCGGCTCCTCGTCGCCGGCATAGCCGATGCGGGCCAGTTCCTTTCCCAGCACGCTGCCGTCGGTGCCGACGGCCGCCAGCGCCTCGTCGATCCCGACACCGCCGGCATGGACCAGTGAACCCATCATGTCGGGGGAATAGCGAACCCCTTCCTCGTTGGTGAAGGCGGCGACCGCGAGCGGGCGCGACGGGACAAGAGCCGACGCCTTCAGCGTCTCGATTACCTCCAGCCCGGCGAGCACGCCGTAGCAGCCGTCATAAATGCCGGCATCGATGACGGTGTCGATATGCGAGCCGACGAGGATCGGCGCATGGCCGGCATTCGCCGGCGCCTGCCAGACGCCGAAGATATTTCCCATGCGATCGATGGCGATTTCGAGACCGGCCTCGCGTAGCCAGCCGACGAAGCGGTCGCGACCCAGCCTGTCGGCGTCGGAGGCGGCCAGCCGCACCAATCTGCCCTCGCCATCACGACCGATGCCGCCGAGCTCGCGGATGCGGCCAAGCAGCCTTTGTGCGTCGATCGAGGTCATGGCATCGATCAAGGTCATGGCGTCGCTCCAGAAAGCACCTTGCCGGCAAGCACATCCGCCGGATTCATGCCGACGAGTTCGGCATAGCAGCGGGGATCTGTCGCGCCTTCGGTGTTGACGACCAGGACGCGCGAACTGGCGTCGAGGCCAAGCTCGGCCTTATGATCGGCCATCGCCCGGATCAGCCCGGCAAGGCCGACCCCGCCGCTTTCACCGGCGACGATGGCCGGATCGTTGCCGGCCGGGCGTGCCAGCCGCCGCATCACGGCGATGGCTTCGTCCTCGTCGACGGTCATGAAGGCATCGGCGACGCGTGCCAGCACGCGCCAGGCGACCGGCGAGGCCTCGTAGCATTCGAGCATCGCCATGACTGTCGCCTCGCCATGCGCGATCTTGACCGGATGCCCGGCCTTGGCGGCGCCGAAGACGCAGGCGGCACGGGCGGGTTCCACCACCGTGAAAACCGGCCTTGTTTCGCCAAGCACGATGGCAAGATGGCCGGCTACCGCCGCCGCGATGCCGCCAACGCCGGCCTGCACGAAGACATGGGTCGGCGGTTCGGAGACCTGGCCCAGCGCCTCGCGCACGATCGCCGTGTAGCCCTGCATGACGAGGCCCGGAATGCGTTCGTAGCCCGGCCATGAGGTATCGGAAACCACCGTCCAGCCTTTCTCCGCGGCGACGCGCGCCGCCTGCCTGACCGAATCGTCGTAATTGCCGTCGACATGGATCATCTCCGCCCCATAGCGGGCGATGGCCGCGACGCGCCCGTCGCTGACGCCGGCATGGACAAAGATCGCCGCCTTTGCGCCAACAAGCTCGGCGCCTTGCGCGACGGAGCGGCCATGGTTGCCGTCGGTAGCGCAAGCAACCGTCATGGTCGCCGCGACCGACCGGACTTCGGGCCGATCGAGATCCGCGACACCGACGGAGCGGCCGAGCCGGTTGCTTGCCTCCTCCAGGACCAGACGGAAGACCGCATAGGCGCCGCCCAGAGCCTTGAAGCTGCCTAGACCGAGGCGAAAGCCCTCATCCTTGACATGCAAGGTGCCGAGACCGAGTTCGCCAGCCAACGCCGGCAGGGCGTGCAGCGGCGTCGCCAAGTGATTGTCACGGCGGGCAAGGAAACGCTCGACAGTGTCCGCCCCGGCGATGCCGAGGGTTTCGGCATCGGCCTCGTCCAGCGGCTGGCGGTGCAAGGCATGGCGATTGGGCAGGAACATTGGCGGTCTCTCCTTGGCGTCCAAGAGAAGATATATTGCAAACCCTGCGCAAAAAGCGCCGCAATTTAGCTCTTGAAATGCAAGTTTGTTTCGTCAGGATAGCAATGTCTCAGTCGCCAGCCTCACTCGACAGCTTCGATCTCGCCATCCTTGCCATCCTGCAGCGGGACAACACGACGCCGCAACGGCTGATCGGCGAGGCGGTGAACCTGTCGGCGCCAGCCGTGCAGCGCCGCATCAAGCGCATGGAGCAGACCGGCGTCATTACCGGCAATGTCGCCATTGTCGAGCCGGCGGCCGTCGGCCAGCCGATCACTATCTTCGTCGAGGTGGAGCTCGAGAGCGAACGCACCGAACTGATCGACGAGGCCAAGCGGCAATTCTCGGCGGAGCCGCAAGTACAGCAATGCTATTATGTCACGGGCGAGGCCGACTTCATCCTCGTCATCACCGTGGCCGACATGGGCGCCTACGAGGCGCTGACGCGAAAACTGTTCTTCGGCAGCAACAATGTGCGGAAGTTCCGCACCTTCGTCGCCATGGACCGCGTCAAGGTCGGGTTGACGGTGCCCCTGCCTGGATGAGCCGGTGCACCCTTGCCACGTTTCTGACATTCTGGATCGCCAATTGGAGGGGGAGGCGCGCATGGACGAAACCACGAAAGTCGCGATCATCGGTGCCGGGCCGGCGGGCCTGGCGGTTGCCGCATGTCTTCGCCAGGCCGGGCAGGATTTCGTCATGCTTGAGAAGGAGCAGCAGGCCGCGCCAGCCTGGCGGCGTCACTATGACCGTGTGCATCTGCATACGACCAAGCGTTACTCCTCGCTGCCCTTCGTTCCCTTCCCAAGGGATTATCCGCGCTATGTGCCGCGCCACCTCGTGGTCGAGTATCTCGACGCCTATGCAAAACGCTTCGCCCTGGAGCCCCGCTTCGGCGAAACGGTGCGGGCGATCACCCGGGAGGGCCGCGGTTGGCGGGTGGAATCGACCTCCGGCGCCTTACGCGCTTCGCATGTGGTGATCGCGTCCGGCTACAATGCCGAACCCTTGCTGCCCAGATTTGCCGGCATCGAGGCCTTCAAGGGCAAGACGCTGCACAGCGCCGACTATCGCAACGCCGCGCCTTTTGCCGGCCAATCGGTGCTGGTCGTCGGCATGGGCAATACCGGCGCGGAGATTGCGCTCGACCTGGTGGAAGGCGGCGCCCGACCGATGATCTCGGTGCGCGGGGGCGTTCACATCGTCCCGCGCGAACTGTTCGGCGTGCCGATCCAGATGGTCGGCATGGCGACGCGGCTCGGGCCGCAGCGCATCAACGACGCGCTGTTCCCCGTCATCCTCGATCTGGTGCTGGGGAGGCTGGAGAAGTTTGGGCTCAGACGGCCGAAGCAGGGATTGCTGCAGCAGATCGCCCTTGCGTCGCGCATTCCGGTGATCGATGTCGGCACCATCGGCAAGATCCGGGAAGGTGCTATCAAGGTGGCGCCCGACATCGCCGAAATCTCGGAACGCGGTGCCCGTTTTGCGGACGGCAAGCACGGCGAATTCGACGCCATCCTCTTCGCCACCGGCTATCGGCCGGGCTATGCCAGGTTCCTCGAACCCGGCGTGGAGCCCGGCCCCAGCGGCGTCAATGCCCGAGCTTCGGATCTCGGCCTCTATCTGGTCGGCTTTCACAACGCGGTCACCGGGCTGTTGCGCGAAATCGGCATCGAAGCCCAGGCGGTCGCCGATGACATCCGCCAGCGGCAAAACAGGAAAAAAGTGGCCGAAACCCTGCCGGTGTGATGGGCTCGCGGACGACTTGGCTCCGCTCGGCTCAATCTGCCTTGCGCAGCCAGACCTTGTTGTCGTGAAAGGCAGCGCCGCCATAGGGTGCGGGGGCATCGGCGCCGGTCAGCACATTGATGCCCTCGCCGCGCTCATGCGCGCTGTTCGGCCAGATACCTTCGGCGATCACGACGCCGCGCTTGATGCCGCCGAACAATCTGGCGTGCAGCACCACCTCGCCGCGCATGTTGCCGATCTCGACACGGTCGCCCTCGGCCAGCCCTAGAGCCGCCGCGTCATCGGGATGCAGCAGGAGTTCCGGGCGGCCCTCCTTGGCCTTCGACACCGGTGTTTCGGAAAAGGTCGAGTTGAGGAAGTTGCGCGCCGGCGAGGTCGTCAGCCGGAACGGATGGGCTTCGTCAGCCACCTCGATCAGGTCGACATGGTCGGGAAATTCGGGCAATCGCGCCACCGGACCGAACAGGCCCATGCTCTTCGGCGGCCGGTTCGGAGCCGCCTGCCCGGTCCAGTCGGCGCGAAAACGGAATTTCCCATCCGCATGGCCAAAGCCCCGGATGAAATGCGCCGTGTCGAAATCCGGCTGCAGATCAATCCACTTCTGCTCTTCCAAGCTGGCGAAGCTGCCCAACCCGCGCTTGCCAAGGATGATGTCGATATGCTGCTGCTCGGTCAGCCCGAAGCCCGGCCTGTCGGCGACACCAAGGCGCCCGGCCAGCTGCTCGATGACGAAATGGTTGGTGCGCGGCCCTTCCGGCGGTTCGATCAGCTTGGGGCCGAGCGTGATGTGCTGGTTGCCGCCGCCCTTGTAGATGTCGTCATGCTCGACGAACATCGTCGCCGGCAGCACGACGTCGGCCAGCTTGGCCGTGTCGGTCATGAACTGCTCGTGCACGCAGGTGAACAAATCATCTCGCAGGAAGCCCTGCTTCACCAGCCGCTGCTCGGGCGCGACATTCACCGGATTGGTGTTCTGGATCAGCATCGCCGTCACCGAGGGCCCGCCATAAAGCGCGTCACTGGCGCCGGTCAGCACCGGGCCGATGCGCGAATGGTCGAGATAGCGGATCGAGGGATCGCGCATGCGCGTGCCCTCAAGCACCTCCTGGTTGAGCTTGAAGATGCCGGAATTGGAATGGAAGGCGCCGCCGCCCTCATACTGCCAGGCGCCGGTGACGGCGGCGATGCATGCCGCGGCATGCATGTTGACGGCGCCGTTGCGCTGGCGGGCAAAGCCGTAGCCTAGGCGAAAATAGGTCTTTTTCGTCGCGCCGACGAGGCGCGCGAAGGTCTCGATCTCGGCGACCGTCAAACCAGTGATATCAGCCGCCCATTCCGGCGTGCGGGTAACGAGATGCGCCTCCAGGCCCGTCGGATCGTCCGTATATTTCCGCAGATAGGCGCGGTCGGCCAGGCCCTCGCGAAACAGGACGTGCATGACGGCACAAGCGAGTGCGCCGTCGGTGCCGGGCTTCAGGACCAGACCGATGTCGGCCTGCTTCATCGTCGCATTCTCATAGACGTCGATGACCACGATCTTCGCGCCGCGTTCCTTGCGCGCCTTGATGGCGTGGGTCATCACATTGACCTGCGTGACCACGGCGTTGGTGCCCCAGATCACCACGCAGTCGGATTTCGCCATCTCCCGCGGGTCCGGTCCGCGCAGCGCGCCTGCCCCCATCATCCAGCCGGTCCAGGCGAGATTGGTGCAGATCGAGCCGAAGAAGCCCGAGTATTTTTTCGCGTGGCGCAACCTCTCGATGCCGTCGCGCTGCACCAGCCCCATCGTGCCGGCATAGTAATAGGGCCAGACCGTCTCCGAGCCGTACTTCGCTTCGGCCGCGTCGAATTTCTCGGCGACGAGATCGAGAGCGGCCTCCCAGCTAGATTCCTGCCAGACGCCCTCGCCCTTGGCGCCCTTGCGCACCAACGGCTTCAGCAGACGATCGGGGTGATGGACGCGGTCGGCATAGCGGGCGACCTTGGCGCAGACGACGCCCGATGTGTAGCTGTTGGCCTTGGCGCCATGGACCCGGCCGATGCGGTTGCCGTCGAGCAATTCGACCTCGAGAGCACAGGTCGACGGGCAATCATGCGGACAGGCCGAATGGCCGATGCGGAGGTTGGGGTGCTGGTTCATGGCCCCTGTTTAGCGGGTTTCGGGAGTGGCGTGTAGGGCCAGATAATCAGCCAATCTCCCCCTCGTCGGGAGATTACGCATCCTACTCCGCCGTGCCTTCCTCATATTCGGCCGACATGGTCAGCCATTTTTCCTCGTGGCCTGCCAGCGTCTGCGCAAGCTGCGAGCGCTCCTTGGCGAGCCGCGTCGCGGTCGAGGGATCCTTTTCATAGACCGCCGGATTGGACAGCTCGTCCTCGATGCCGTCGATGCGTTTGCGGATGCGATCCATCAGCGCCTCGGTGGCGCGGATTTCCTTGGCCAGCGGTTCGAAAGCGGCACGGCGAGCGGCCGCGTCGCGGCGACGGTCGGCTTTTGACGCCTTGTCCGCTTCGCGCTTGCCACGGCGGTCGCCGGAGACGCCGGTGACCAGCGTCTTGTAGTCCTCCAGGTCGCCGTCATAGGGATTGACCGCACCGTCCTTGACCAGCCACAGCCGGTCGGCGGTCGCTTCCAGAAGATGGCGGTCGTGCGAGATCAGGATAACGGCGCCGGGAAATTCGTTCAGCGCATGGATCAGCGATTCGCGGCTGTCGATGTCGAGATGGTTGGTCGGTTCGTCGAGGATGAACAGGTTCGGGCCCTCGAAGGCAGACAGGCCCATCAGAAGGCGCGCCTTCTCGCCACCGGACAGGTCCTTGGCGGGCGTATTCATTTTCTCCGTCGTGAGGCCGAACTGGGCGACCCGGCCGCGCACTTTCGATTCCGGCGCCTCCGGCATCAGCCGGCGGACGTGCTCATAGGCATTTTCCTCAGGACGCAGATCGTCGAGCTGGTGCTGGGCGAAGATCGCCACCTTCAAACCCGGCGCCACCGTCATGGTGCCGGTTTCCTGCTTCAGACGACCCGACAGAAGTTTGGCGAAGGTCGACTTGCCGTTGCCATTGGCACCGAGCAGCGCGATGCGGTCGTCGGCATCGATGCGCAGCGTCATCTTCTTCAGGATCGGCTGACCCTCGGTGTAGCCGACATTGACGTTGTTCAGCGCCACGATCGGCGAAGCCACGGTCTTCACAGGCTCGGGGAAAGAGAACGGCCGTACCGTGTCGTTGACGATGGCCGAGATCGGCTTCATCTTTTCCAGCGCCTTGATGCGCGACTGTGCCTGCCTTGCCTTGGAGGCCTTTGCGCGAAAACGCTCGACGAAGGATTCCATATGCTTGCGGGCGGCTTCCTGCTTGACCCTGCCCTTTTCCTGCAATTCCTTCTGCTCGGTATACTGGCGCTCGAACTGGTCGTAGCCGCCGCGCCAGAACGTCAGCTTCTTCTGGTCGAGATGAACGATCGAATTGACGGCACGGTTGAGCAGATCTCGGTCGTGCGAAATCAGAAGCACCGTGTGCGGATACTTTGAAACATAGTTCTCAAGCCACAACGTCCCTTCAAGGTCGAGATAGTTGGTCGGCTCGTCGAGCAGCAGAAGGTCGGGCTCTGAAAACAGCACGGCGGCCAACGCAACGCGCATGCGCCAGCCGCCGGAGAAGGACGAGGCCGGACGGCGCTGCGCGGCGTCGTCGAAGCCTAGGCCGGCCAGGATGGTGGCCGCGCGAGACTCGGCCGAATGGGCGTCGATATCGGCCAGCCGCATGTGGATGTCGGCGATGCGGTGCGGATCGGTGGCGGTCTTTTCCTCTTCGAGGAGCGCGGAACGTTCGAGGTCGGCCTTGAGCACGATCTCGATCAGCGGGTCCTCGGTGCCGGGCGCTTCCTGCGCCACCTGACCGATCCGCGTATTCTTCGGCAGGCTGATCGAACCCGTCTCGGAGGGGAAATCGCCTGTTATGGCCTTGAACAGCGTCGTCTTGCCGGTCCCGTTGCGGCCGACAAGGCCGGCCTTGGTGCCGGCCGGCAGGGTGAGCGAGGCGTGGTCGAGAAGCAGGCGCCCCGCCATGCGGAGCGAGAGGTCGTTGATGATAAGCATGGCCGCGCTTTTGCACCGGACATCAACGCTTCGCAAGACCTTGCGGGCCAGTTGGCCGCACAAGGCCTGGAAACGGCGCCCACAACCGCGCCGTCAGAGCCGCGACAGCGCCCGCCGTGCAGTCGGCAAGGCCTCAGGCAGCCGCCCTGCCGCGCTTTGTCGTCTTGGCCACGACTGCCGGCGCAGCGGCCGGCTTGCGGCCAAGTCCCGTCGACTTCGCCAACGCCGACCGGGTCGCGGAGTAATTCGGCGCGACCATCGGGTAGTCCGGCGGCAAGCCCCATTTGGCGCGATAGTCGTCAGGGCTCAAGCCGTAGTCCGTCCTGAGATGTCGCTTGAGCGACTTGAACTTCTTTCCGTCCTCCAGGCAGATGATGTAGTCGGGAAACACCGACCTTTTCGGATTTACGGCCGGAACAAGGCTCGGGCTTTCCACGACAGCCGCACCAGCCAGCTTTCGGACCGAGGCGCTGACGCTGGCAATCAAGTCAGGCAGGCCCGAAGCCGGGAGCGGATTGTTGCCTACATAAGCCGAGACAATATCGGCGGTTAGCTCGATAACGATCTTATCCTCGATATTTGACAATTCTTTCACCCTATTTGCGACAAAGTCGTCTACCCCAGTGAAGACTTTTGTCGATGTATCTCTTTAACCGTGCCCCCAACGGACCCGCCAAGTCCCAAAACGAATCAAGACTTGGCGCCAACTACTTTTATGGGAAATCGACCTCGTGCAAATTAGAAAATCTAATACTTGGATACGGCAGACTTGGTTGAACGGCTGTCAGCCAATATCTCAAGAATACGCTTCCAGCGGGCACAACGCCCGAAATCCTTCTGCTCGATCGCCTTTTCGGCCTTCATCGCGGCGTAAAGTGGTGCCTCGGCGCCAAATTCCTTGATCAGCCAATGCGCTTCCTGCCTGGCGAGACGTTCATTGTCGTCAAACATAATTTTCCGCCTCCGAACGTTCCAGTCCGACCGCGATGCAACTGCCTATGACAAGGACGGCTCCGGCAATGGCTGTCGTCGTCAACCGTTCGCCGGACAAGGTCAGCAGCAATGTCGAAGCGATCGGCGTGAGATAGGCAATGACAGCCACCTTCCCGCTGCCTCCCAGTTTCAGGGCCCGCGACCAGAAGTAATAACCAAGCCCCATGGGGCCGGCACCGAGATAGAGCCCGAGGGCCAGATCCACGCCGGTGGGCCAGGCTACGCCTTCGCGAACGGACCATATAAGCGTCAAGGCGACGCCAACCAGCGACGATGGCAGCAACAGGCGGTCCGGCGAAGGGGCGAGCCGTCCCACCATCACCGAATAGAAAGCCATGCACAGCGCGGACCCGAATGCGCACAGATAGCCGGCGAGATCACCCTGAAACCAGGTGCGGTCGCGGCCTCCCGAAATCACCAGCGCGACGCCCACGAACCCAAGGGCCGCTGCAAGACCCAGCAAAGCCGGACGCCGGGGATTTTCGAAGGCGATCACGGCCGCGGCAACCATCAAGGGCCAGGTGTAGGCCACGAGATTGGCTTCGATCACCGGCATCGAGGCGAAGGCGATATATTGCAGCACCATGGTGCCGACCAGACCGATGAAGCCGACCGCGAGCGGCACCAGCGCGGTGCTCGCCGTGATTGCCGTGGCTTTCTCCCGGCTCATCAACCGGATGGCCGCGAAGACCAGCGTGGCCCCTACAAATTGCAGGAACTGCACCTGCGACACCGGGTGACTGGCCAGCAGGGATTTGCCGACCAGCGCATTTGTCGACCACAACGCCACCGCGCCGGTGGCGAAGACCAGCGCGGACATCGAGCCTGATCCATGCCGAAAGAAGCGCCATGGGGCTCTATCTCTGCGTTCGACCATGATCCTGTCCGAAAACCGGCTCCCTTTTTTCCGGATCATGGATCGTTACCATGATTCCCTGGCCCCACCCGGAACCGGTGCTTCGGCCGGGGCCGGCGTCGGATGTTCCGCCTCGAACCGGCGATAGGCCGGCAGCTGATTGGTCCACACGTCCTCGGCCAGTTCATTGACCCATTCGCGGTCGTGATCGTTGTCGGCGGCAAGGTAAAACATCCTGTTGTCGTCGACATAGGGCTTGGCCACGGAGCGCTGGTTGAGCACCAGGGTGACGCGTTCGCCGAACTGGATCGGCGCCGTGCGGTGCAGGACGCCGAGGAACTGCCCGAGCGTCGCATATCTCATCTTGTGATCGATGCGCATGATACGGTTGCGCGGAATCTCGCGGCCGGATTCGAGAATGGCGCGGCCGGTCTCGGAATCATCGCAATAGATTTCGAGATGGCCGCCGACCAGCGGATCGCTGATCGACAGCGGAATGAGTTCGGTGACCGGAACGCCGTCGCAATGCCATTCGACGGCGCCATCCCTGGGATTCATGAAGGTAACGGTCGAACCGACGATCGACAGCGGATAGGGTTCCAGCTTCGTGCCCATCATGTCGGACAGGCGCTCCAGGCGCAACTTGTCGTTCAGCAACTCCTTGATTTCAGGTATGAAACGGTCGGCGCCGGTGATGAAGGTCAGATCGAGATGCTTGTGCACGGCATGGCTGGCCTTGAGCTTCAGGGCGGCCTCCTCGATCGCGGCAAGCAGTTCCGGATCATAGCCATGCAGATACTGCGCAACGCCGAAGCTCGACACCTTCCAGGCGGTTTCGTGGCCGATAATGGCCTCGCGGCTCATCGCATAGCGCAATTCGGGTATCGTATGTGCGTTCATTGTACTTCTCCAAGTGGGGGCAAACACTTGGCTAACAGTCGATTAAATTAGCTCCCCCTGTAAAATTAGGAATGCTAGTGCTACCGTAAGCCAAGCTTAAGGTCGAAACCGTGCGTCTGCTCAGTCAGGTCAACCTCAATTCGCTGAAAATCGTGGAGAGTGCTGCGAGGCACGGCAATTTCACGCGTGCCGGAGAAGAACAGTTCATCACCGCATCGGCGGTCAGCCAGCGCGTCAAGAGCCTGGAGGACCAGCTGCGTTTCAAGATTTTCCAACGCGGCGGCAATGCGGTATCGCTGACACCGGAGGGCGAGACCTATGTCTCGCGCGTTCGCGAGGCGCTGGAGCGTATCGTCGCCGCCAGCATGGAAGCGACCGGGCAATCACAGGAACATGTGCTGAAAATATCCGTGCTGCCGACATTTGCCGCGCGCTGGCTGTTTCCGCGCCTGCCGCTGTTCCAGCAGCAACATCCCGATATCGTGATGCGGGTTTCGACCTCGTACGCGACGCATGAGTTCACGACTTCCGAATTCGATCTGGAAATCCGCTATGGCGACGGCCATTTCAACGGACTGCCGTCCGACCTGCTGTTTCGGGAAGACCTGACCCCGGTGTGCAACCGCAAATTGTTCCATGAGGTTCTCGGCGACAAGCCGGTATCAAAGGTGACGCCGGACGACCTCAAGCACTTCACGCTGCTGCATTCCGACACCTGCACCCAGAACTGGCAATCCTGGCTTGGTTTCGCCGGGGCCAGTTTTGTGCTCAGCGAGACCAAAAGCATCTATTTCGACTCTTGCATGATGTCCTACGAGGCGGCCAATGCCGGAATGGGTTTTGCCGTCGCCAATCGTGCCTATATGGCCAGCGACATCCGCGCCGAGAGGTTGGTCGCTCCCTTTGCCGTCCACCATCCGAACACGGCCGGCTGGTATTTCGTCTCGCCCCACAAGAGCCTTGCCGCGCGCAAGGTGCTGCGGTTCAAGCAATGGGTGATGGCGGAAGCGGCTCTGACACAGAGCCAATTGGATGGCGAAGTCACCGGCCTGGCTTCGGCGGCTGTGTGAAAATGCGGCGATAGTCCGCGCCAACCGTTCGCCATCGAATTTAGAACGAAACCATCTGGATCAGGCGAAAGCCCTGCCTTCCTCGGTGCGCTGGAAATGCGCCAGATCCAGCGGCACCGACGGGCGACCCAGGACCGTCAGGATCATATGCGCCTGGCCGCGGTGGTGGGTCTGGTGGTTGAAGACATGAGCCAGCGCGGGCGCCAGGCGTTGCGAGACGGTGCGCATGTCCGATACGGTCATATAGGTGAAACGACCCGACAGCGCCTTGTCGCTCAAGCCGCCGAGCCAGTCGATAATCCGCCGGTCCTCGGCCTCGCGCGCTGTCCTCAGGACAGGCAAGGCCCGGTACAATATAGCGTCCAATGTCGTCGGCGCGGCGCCTTCGCCGGTGAAGCGCTTCATCCAGATGCGATCGGCGGCGAGCAGGTGGTTGAGCGTGCCCATCAGCGAGCCGAAGAAGGCGCCGACGTCGCGATTGAATTCCTCGTCGTTGAGATCGTCGGCGGCATCGTAGATGCGGCCATTGGCCCATTGATTGTATGCCGCAAACATCATGAAGTGCTGTTTCATTTTTTCCCGCCGGTCCGTTTCGGGTGTCGGGAGCGATACCTAGACCGCAAAGGAACCCGCGCCAATGACCATTCTGCTTTACGAACTCGTCGGGCGTGACGAGGGCCGCCCGTTCAGTCCACATTGCTGGAAGGCAACAATGGCGCTGGCCCACAAGGGGCTCGAAATGTCGACCGCGCCGACGCGTTTTCTCGAAGTGCCCGCCGTTGAGGGCGGCGTTTCGAAAACCGTTCCGGTGATCCGCGACGGCGACAAGGTCGTCACCGATTCCTTTGCCATCGCGCTCTATCTCGAGGAGGCCTATCCGGATCGGCCTAGCCTGTTTGGCGGCGAAGGCGGCAAGGCGATGGCGCGCTTCATCGAGCGCTGGTCGCAATCGACGATCCACCCTTACGTCACCACGGCGGCGCTCGTCGACCTTCATGCCATGCAAGACGAACTGAATGGCTCGTATTTCCGCCAGAGCCGGGAGCAGCGCTTCGGCAAGCGCCTGGAGGACGTCGTCGCCGCACGCGACGCCGGCCTGGCAACCTTCCGGGCGGCACTGGAGCCGCTGCGCTCCATGTTGAGCTACCAGCCATTCATCGGCGGCGCCTCGCCGCTATTTGCCGACTATATCGTCTTCGGCGCATTGCAATGGGCGCGCATCGCATCGCCGTACAAGTTGCTCGAAGACAGCGACGTGGTGGCGCAGTGGTTCACCCGCTGCCTCGACCTGCATGGCGGGCTTGGACGAAAGGTTGCGGCGGCGGCGTGACGCCGCAAAGGCCTTCTATCCGCAGGGCAGCTCGAGCCCGTCAGCCTGTTGCGAAATCAGGGGCCGAACAGCTGACTTTACTTCTTTACTTTGCCGCCTTCTTTGGCTTGCTGGCTTTCGGCTTGCCGGCTTTGGCGACGAGCTTTTCTTGCTTGGGCGCGGCTTTTGCCTTGCTGGCGTCAGGTGCCTTCTTGGCCGGCTTCTTGCCCACCGTCGGCTTCCCCGCATCCTCCCGGTCGACGTCGGCCGCCGCCTGATGCCAATGGCGTTCGTGCTGACCGGCCGGGTGCCCTTCTTCCTGCCAGATCTGATGTGCACGGTTGCGAATGCGCTCCTGACGATCGTCTGTCATGGTCATGTTGTCTCCATTCGGGCCGACTTCAGCGCGGCGCCGACAGGGCGACTATAGCAAGCAAACCGTTGCTGTGCAGCCGTCTGATGCCGCCGGCCGACAGGATCAGCTACGGAAGCACCGACCATTCCGGCCCTGCGCTGTCGCTCCGGGCGTTCGCTTGGCGGACCACGCCTCACCCCTCTCCTCAGCCCTCTTGGCAATCAGCCGGGCGGCTTGTATAGAGCCCGCCACTCTCAATTCGAATTCAGACAAGGACGACCCATGGCGCTCGAACGCACTTTTTCCATGATCAAGCCGGACGCAACGCGGCGCAATCTCACCGGCGCCATCACCAGGATGCTGGAAGAGGCCGGCCTGCGCGTTATCGCCTCGCGCCGGGTGTGGATGAGCCGCCGCGAGGCGGAGGGCTTCTACGCCGTCCACAAGGACCGCCCGTTCTTCGGCGAGCTGGTGGACTCCATGTCCTCGGGCCCGACCGTCGTGCAGGTGCTGGAAGGTGAGAACGCCATCGCCAGGAACCGCGAAGTGATGGGCGCCACCAATCCGGCCAACGCCGCCGAAGACACCATCCGCAAGGTGCATGCGCTCTCGATCGGTGAGAATTCGGTGCACGGCTCGGATGCGCCGGAAACGGCCGCGCAGGAGATCAAGTACTGGTTCTCGGATACCGAAATCGTCGGCTGAGCCGACACTGCACGTCCATGCGAGAAGGCCGGTGTTTCGCCGGCCTTTTTCTTTGCTGGCGCTCAACTCTCGCGCACGAATCGCAGCACATCGGCATGCAGCCGATCCATATGGGTGTACATGAGGCCATGCGGCGCGCCCTCGTAAACGAGGAAACGGCAGTCCGGAATGAGCCTGGCGGACGGAATGCCCGTCAGCTCGATGGGCGCCGAGCGGTCGCGGTTGCCATGGACGAGCAAGGTCGGCACGGTATTATTCGGATGGCGGCCGCTTCCAGCGCTGGGCTGCCTGGGCATCGGTTCCCTTGGCCTCGACCCAGCCGCCCTCGGAGCCGTCGGTGCGATGTTCCTTCTTCCAGAAGGGTGCACGCGACTTGAGATAGTCCATGAGGAAGTCCGCCGCCTCGAACGCCGCCTGGCGGTGCGCGGAAGCGGCTACCACCAGCACGATGTTCTCTCCCGGCGCGATCTTGCCATGGCGATGGATGACGGTGAGGCCTTGCAGCGGCCAGCGCTCGCTGGCTTCGGTTGCGATGCGGCCGATCTCGGCTTCAGCCATGCCCGGATAGTGCTCGAGTTCGAGTGCCGAGAGCGCGCCCTGCTCGTCGCGGCACAGGCCTGAGAAGGTGACCACCGCGCCAATGTCGACGCGGCCTTGCGTCAGTGCGGCGATCTCGGCGGCGACGTCGAAATCCTGGCGCTGAATGCGCACCGTCGCTGCCAGGACGGCCGACATGACTGTCAGCCCCCGGTCATCGGCGGGAACAGCGCGATTTCGCGCGCGCCCGATATCTTCTCGCGGTGGTCGACATGTTCCTGGTCGATGGCAACGCGGATCACGTCGGGATACTGCAACGCGCGTTCGTACCCTTCGCCGCGCGACCGCAGCCAGCGCAAGAGGTCGGCGACCGTCTCTATGACGGCCGGCAGTTCGACATCTTCTTCCGGCGTGCCGATCCGTTCGCGAACCCAGGCAAAGTAGATGAGACGGGTCGTCATCTCACTCGTCCATGATGTGCTTGAGGCCGGCGCGGAAATAGTCGTAGCCGGTGTAGAGCGTCACGAGGGCCGCGATCCACAGCAGCACGAGACCGGTCTGCGTTGTCAGCGGGAAGACCTTGTCGCCGGCCGGCCCCGCCAGCAGGAAAGCGATGGCGACCATCTGGATGGTGGTCTTCCACTTGGCGAGCTGCGTCACCGGCACCGAGACCTTGAGTGCCGCCAGATATTCGCGCAGGCCAGAAACCAGGATTTCGCGGCACAGGATGATGATGGCCGCCCACAGCGACCAGCCGGCGATGCCGGCATGGCGGTCGGTGTCGGCAGCAAGCAGCAAGAGGCACGTGGCGACCAGCAGCTTGTCGGCGATCGGATCGAGCATCTTACCGATGTTGGAGGTCTGCTGCCAGGCACGCGCAAAATAGCCATCGAAATAATCGGTAACGGACGCCAGCAGGAAAATGACCAGCGCCGACCAGCGAGCGAAGTCGCTCGATTTCAGATGGCCTTCGAGAAAAAAACACAACACGACCAGCGGCACCGCGACGATACGGGCGTAGGTCAGTATATTAGGCAGGTTGAACGCGCGCTGGGCCATGTCTGGTGGACTCTTTCTGCCTGCGTACTCAAATCAGAAGCTGTTGTAGGGGGTCAACAGGCCAGATTCGACTGGCCAGCTGAAAGTGGCGGATTTTTTCAACTTTCGTGGAAATGATTGTAGACCAATTTGGCGACCTGCTCGGAAATGCCGTCGACTTTTCTCAGATCCTCGATCGCGGCGCGGCTGACCGCCTTGGCGGTTCCGAATGCCAGCAGCAGGGCGCGCTTGCGGCCGGGGCCGATGCCGGCGATTTCATCGAGCGGGCTCTTGACCATCTCCTTCTTGCGGCGGGCCCGGTGCGAGCCGATGGCGAAGCGGTGGACCTCGTCGCGCAGCCGCTGGACGAAATAGAGCACGGGGTCGCGAACCGGCAATGAAAACGAGTCCCTGCCCCTGACGAAAAAACGCTCGCGGCCGGCATCGCGGTCCTGCCCCTTGGCGATGCCGATGGCGACGACCCGGTCCTCGATGCCGAGATCCGACAGGATCTTGCGCACCGCCGTCATCTGGCCCTGGCCGCCATCGATCAGGATGACGTCCGGCCATGCCGGGAAGCTGCCGGAAATGTCGTCCTCGATATCATCGCCCGCCTCGGCCGCCATCGCCTCGCCCGCTGCCGCATCCTCAGCCGCGGCGACATCGCCATGCTCCTTGAGCAGCCGCGAAAAACGCCGCTCCATCACTTCGCGCATCATGCCGAAATCGTCGCCCGGCGTGATCTCGGTCGAGCGGATGTTGAATTTTCTGTACTGGTTTTTCACAAAGCCTTCCGGGCCGGCGACGACCATGGCGCCGACCGCGTTGGTGCCCATGATGTGCGAATTGTCGTAAACCTCGATGCGCACCGGCGGCTTGGCGAGGCCGAAGGTCTCGGCGAAACCGGCAAGCAACCGCGCTTGCGTCGAGGTTTCGGCCAGCCGACGGCCGAGTGCCTCACGCGCATTCTGCAGGGCGTTGTCGGTCAGGTCCTTCTTCTCGCCGCGCTGCGGCACGGAAATCGCCACCTTGCGGCCGGCGCGGGTCGAGAGCGCCTCGGCCAGCAGTTCCTGGTCCTCGACGGTCTGCGACAAGAGAATGGCACGCGGTGTCGGCTTGTCGTCATAGAACTGCGCCAGGAACGAGCCCAGCACTTCCGATCCCTCCAGCGCCGGATCGGCCTTCGGGAAATAGGCACGGTTGCCCCAGTTCTGGCCGGTGCGGAAGAAAAACACCTGGATGCAGACCTGGCCGCCTTCCTGGTGGATGGCGAACACATCGGCCTCGTCGACGGTCGCCGGGTTGATGCCCTGATGGCTTTGCACGTGCGACAGGGCCGCCAGTCGGTCGCGATAGATGGCGGCGCGCTCGAAATCGAGGTCTTGCGAAGCCTGCTGCATGGCGGCCGAAATCTCGGTCTTCACCTTCTGGCTGCGGCCGGACAAAAAGTCCTTCGCTTCGGCGACCAACTCGGCATAACCCTCATGCGAAATTTCGCCGGTGCACGGACCCGCGCAGCGCTTGATCTGGTAGAGCAGGCATGGCCGCGTGCGGTTCTCGTAGAAAGAATTGGTGCAGCTTCTGAGCAGGAAGGCGCGCTGCAGGGAATTGATGGTGCGGCCGACGGCACCGGCCGAGGCAAAGGGGCCGAAATAGTCGCCCTTGCGCGACCGCGCGCCGCGATGCTTGTAAATGCCGGGCGAGACATGGTCGCCGGTCAAAAGGATATACGGGAACGACTTGTCGTCCCGCATCAGCACATTGAATCGCGGCCGCAAACGCTTGATGAGATTGGCTTCGAGCAGCAGCGCCTCGATCTCGGTGCGGGTGACGACGAATTCCATCGTCGACGTCTCGCGCACCATGCGGCCGATGCGGCTGGTGTGGAATCTGCCTTGCGCGTAGTTGGTGACACGCTTCTTCAGGCTGCGCGCCTTGCCGACGTAGAGCACGTCGCCGGCGGCGTTCATCATCCGGTAGACGCCGGGCGCATTGGGCAGCCGCTTGACCAGCGTCTGGATCACCTCGGCGCCGACCATGCCTTCGGCGTCGCCCGCATGCGGCGTCCAGTCGATGGCCGTGAAGGCGACATCCGGGCCAACCGGTTCGACGATCTCCTCCAGCGCCTCGTCCTCGAGGTCGATTTCGGGAGGAAGATCATCAGCGCCGCCGCGCGCCTTGTTCTTGTGATCCAAAGGACTCATTCCGCCATGCCTGTCACATCGGGCGTCTGCCATGCAAGATGCTGGCCGCCGTCGAGCGCGATCATCTGACCGGTGACCGAGCGCGCCTGCCAGAGATAGCGGATGGTGGCGCCGAATTCCGGCAATTCCGGGCCGCGCCTCAGAATAAGGCCAGCGACCTGCGCGTCAAAATCCGAATCGTCCTGGCGCACGTTCTTCAGCGTCGGGCCTGGCCCGATCGCATTGACGCGGATGCGCGGCCCGAGCGCCTGGGCCAACATCTGCGTCTGCGTCCACAATGCCGATTTCGATAGCGCGTAGGAAAAATAGCGCGGCGTCGGCCGCCAGACGCGCTGGTCGATGATGTTGACGATCAGCCCGTCCTGCCCTTCCGGCAAGGAACGGGCGAAGTTCTGCGCCAACAGCGCCGGGGTTTTCAGGTGAATGGCAAAATGGCGGTCCCAGGCGCGCCAGTCGAAATCCTCAACGGAATCATCGACGAAGAGCGAAGCATTGTTGACCAGCAGCGAGATTGGGCCCAGCGCGGCCTCCGCCTGGCCGACAAGGTCGCCGACGGCATCCATGTCGGTCAGGTCGGCCGCAACCACGGCGGCACGCCCGCCCGACCGGTTGATCCCCGCGGCCAGCGCATCCGCCGCATCGTGCGAGCGATTGGAATGGATGGCGACCGCAAAGCCATGGCTGGCAAGGTCCTCGACAATCGCCTTGCCGATCCGTTTCGCCCCACCGGTCACCAGCGCCACGGCAGTGGCTTTGCTCATATGTGTCAATCCTCAATTTCGGCCCGAAAACGCGACGCCGACGAAATATGGCCCGGCATGCGTTAAACGGCGTTCGCACCTGGGGCAACATTGTGGCGAAGTGCCCAGTTCGACGTGCCGGGCCCTCTTGGACTCGCAACCGCCGGACCGCAATATAGGTCGCTGGAGTCCTTGCACCAAGCCGCGTGCAGCGCAGCACGAACTTGCTGCTGACATTTCGCTGTTGCGAAGATGCAACGTCAAGGTTCTGCCTCATTCGCGCCGGGGAATGACCCAAGTTCAGGTTCGGTTCAGCCGCATTTTGACACGACATTTGGAACCGACGAACGCCAGATCCGTTTCACCCCCCGGACGGGTCGATGGCGATCGTGAGAAACAAGCCTGTGTCCTGTGGCTTAAGGAGTAAAGAACAATGCAAGCCAATCTCAAATTCGCACGGCCGCTGGCTGTTGCGCTCGGGCTCTTCGCCCTCGGTGGTACCGCTTATGCCGCGGACGTCGTTTCGGAAGAGCCGCCGGCACCCGCTCCGGTTGCCGAACTTCCGGTCGCCTCGTGGGCCGGTCCCTATGCCGGTATCAACCTTGGCTACGGCTTCGGCGGCAAGACCAAGGAAAAGGATTTCGGCGTTTCGACCGATACCAAGGGTTTTGTCGGCAGTGTCTTCGGCGGCTATCAGTGGCAGCAGGAGAACTTCGTGTACGGCGGTGAAGCCGAACTCGGCTACAACGGCGTCAAGGGTGACGACAACGGCATCCACTCCAAGGGCGGCATCGAAGGCTCGCTGCGTGCCCGTCTCGGCTACGCCGTGACCCCGGAAATCCTGCTCTATGGCACCGGCGGTCTCGCCGGCAGAAGCCTGAAGGTGGAAGACTCGGTCATTCCTGCCAGCGACACCGCAACCATGCTCGGCTGGACCGCTGGCGTCGGCACCGACATCAAGCTGACCGACAATGTCTTCGGCCGCGTCGAGTATCGCTACACCGACTTCGGCAGCAAGAGCTTCGACGGTATCGGAAAGGTCAAGGCGACGGACAACCGCGTCACCTTCGGCCTCGGTATGAAGTTCTAAGTCGTTCAAGCCACGACACGAAAAGCCGGGCCTCGCGCCCGGCTTTTT
Source organism: Mesorhizobium sp. B2-5-7 (assembly GCF_006440875.1). NCBI lineage: Bacteria > Pseudomonadati > Pseudomonadota > Alphaproteobacteria > Hyphomicrobiales > Phyllobacteriaceae > Mesorhizobium > Mesorhizobium sp. B2-5-7. The sequence goes on from NZ_VFUO01000009.1 coordinate 39,749, forward strand.
TTGTGCCGGTCGCTCAGGCCGGAACCGCGGACTTCAGCTCTGGGAATTTTTCGTCGAAACGCGCCGCCCAGCGGGTCAACCGGCCGCGCCCCTTCTCCCACCGACCGCCAAAGCGGAGCGAGAGATAGCCGAGGCAGGCACGCAATGCCAACTGACCGGCCGTGATCTTCTTCGGCAGCTTTGGCGGATTGGCGTTGAGCAGATCGAGTGCCGCCATGATCTTCGCCCACTGCCGGTCGAGCCAGGGCTGATAGACCATCTCTTCAGGCCGGGTGCGGCGTTCGTAGACCATCGACAGCGCGCAATCGCAGATACCGTCCGCCAGCGCCTCCAGCACTTCCGCTTCCAGACGCTTGTCGGGATTGCGTGGAAACAAGGCGTTCTTCGAAATCCGGTTGAGGTGCTGGGTAATGGCGCGGCTGTCGTGAACCGAACGGCCATCGTCGAGCACCAGCACCGGGATCTTGCCGAGCGGATTGGCGCCGATCAGTTCGGCCGGCCTGTCCTCGGTCTTGACCGGCACCTCATCAAGGGCGATCCCGGCATAGGCCGCTGCCATCCTTACCTTGGAGCTGTAGGGAGAGGCGGACGCGTAGAGCAGCTTCGGCATGATCGGTTTCCTGTTTGCAAACATCCAGTGTTGACCGCAGGACTGTCGCGATCAATTGCCAGAGTGCAAAAAAACAGCGGCCAGAAACCGGCTGCGGTTTCCGCCCTGGCATCACGACAAGCCTGATACCGGTACTCTGGAAAGTATCAGCAGGCCACCACAAAAAGCCGCCCGATTCGAACGTGCGCCCACACTTTTCCGGCACCCATGCTTCGCAGGCGCTAAGCGTCACGCCGATACATTCGCCAACCACCGCGAGGAGCAAAAAAGTTGGGCGAGCGAGGCAGCCAACCGGCGCCTCGCTTTGCTTGCCCCTCGGCCCCTTCCCGACGCTCAGCCCAGAGGGCTGAACCCGTTGCCGAACATGCTCCGATCCAGAGCGTCAGAGCGTCCTTGCCGGATCCCGAAGGACACGCGACGCCCCAACGATCCGTCTACTTCTTGACCGGAGTCTTCGCCTTCGCAGGCGCTGCCTTTGCCTTCGGCGCTGGGGCTTTCTTCACCGCCGGCTTGGTCGCGGCGGCGGCTGCTTTGGCAGCTGGCTTGGCCGCCGGCTTCTTGGCCGGTGCCGCTTTTGCTGCCGGCCTCGCCGCGGCTTTCGCGGGAGCCGCCTTCTTGGCAGCGGGTTTGGCTGTGGGTTTGGCCGTCGCCTTGGCAGCAGGCTTCTTGGCCGGCGCCGCTTTCGCCGCCGGCTTCGCCGCCGCTTTCGCGGGCGCCGCCTTCTTCACTGCCGGCTTCGCGACAGCCTTGGCCGCCGCCGGTTTCTTGGCCGGCGCCTTCGCTGCCGGCTTTGCCGCCGCCTTGGCAGGCGCTGCTTTCTTCACTGCTGTTGCGGCCTTCGCCGCGACTGCTTTTGCGGGTGCTTTCTTTGCCGGTGCCTTGGATGCCGGCGCTTTAGATGACTGCTTAGCCATGTCATGCCCCTTCACGTTATGCCGATGGCCGTGAATGACCCCGGCGCGCAATGCATATCTGACTCGCGTCTCGCTAGCCAGCGAAGCAATGGTATGATTTTCTCAACTTAAATTTTAGTTGCGATCCACACACAATCACACTCATCATCGCAAAAATCCGCTGCTGATCTTCTGACGTCGCCAGCAAATCGATACCGGCGTTCCCGATGCGATCTCGCCATCAAGATCCGAAGATTAGCGAGCGGCTTCACGCGTGATCCTTGGCCGTGAACATCATAACCCGCCGCGTCATCGAAGCGATCATCTTTTGCAGGCGCGCGGTTCGCGCGGATCACGAGCGCGATGCGACGGTCGATCTGAAGATCACCTTGTCAAGCATGGCTTGAGCACCGGCTTCCCGATTGACAGAATACTCTGTAGAACAGAGTATTCTGCATGAGATGCGATTGCGCCGTCGGTTTCGGCCATACAGAAGCAAATGGCACCGCAAAATCGCCAAGCCATATGGCGACAACCCAAGGCTTTGCCGCATTGGAGCCTGTTGATGAGCGCCGATGACATCATCCACCAGAGTACACGGCTCAGGATCATGGCCGTCCTGAACACGCTGGAAAGGCGCGAGACCCTGGAGTTCGTCCAGTTGAAAGCCATGATCGAAGTCACCGACGGCAATCTCGGAGCACATCTCGATACGCTGGCCAGAGCTGGCTATGTCGATATTGAAAAGCTTTTCGTCGGACGCCGGCCGCAGACACGGATCAGGGTCACGACGGCCGGGCGGCGGGCGTTTCGCGGTCACATTGCCTTTCTTCGCAAGATCATCGATCAGGCAGAGGCAACGCGTCGCAGAAAATAGCAAAGCGACGAGCCTTGGTTCACCGCCTCACGATACGGCGAGCCGCCCGTCGACAGTTCGACGGCGGCGGAATTGCCGCGTGTTTCGACAAGGAGCGCGTTGTCATCACGGCTGATAGCCGAGACAGATGGCGCCGAGCGCGACGACGGCGCAGGCGCCGACCCGCCGGGGCGTCAGCGTCTCGCCTGCGCCCCCTTCAGGCCGCAGGCGCGAAAAAGATCGGAAGGAGAACGAGGTGCGTTCAGCGCAGGACGCGGCAACGGCCGTTATAGACCATCCAGCGATCGAAGCCCGAGACGCAGAACTCGACATTGTCGCCGATGGAGGCAAAGCCCTGGCCTTCCTCGATCAGATAGAAGATCGACCGGTCCCGGCCATCCGACAGGCTGACGGTTGCCCGGCAATAGTGACGACCGATCGGCCATTCCTCGCTCGCCTGCTGATAACGGTGCTGGCGAATGTCGCGAAAATCGGTGATGGCGACGTCGGGCAGATGAGGCACGTGATGCACCTGGTAGGAGAACCGATGCGTGATCTTGCTCAGCACCCATGTCTCGCCACAGATGCTGCCATCGTCCTCAGTATAGACGCCGAGGTCGGCCGCCTGGACCGCCCGGGTGACACCGAGAGGCGCGGCAAGGGGCGTGCAGAGCGAAATCAGGGCAGCAAGTGCGGATTTGGCGAAGCGAGTCATGGCAGCCTCTCAAGGTCGATTGCGCGCACTGTGCGGATTCGCTCGGCGGCGGTCAAGCGGTTGCCGAAACAATGGTTTCCAGAAACCGGCGCCGCGGGTAACGGCTATTCCCCAAGGACTGATCGTGCGGTCGTAAGGAACGCGGCGATCGAAAAAGGCTATCCCGGCGGCGGGACCTGCTCGCCGGCCAGCCATTCCAGCGACCAGTGGGCCGGCTTGCCCACGGCGAGCAATTTGTGCAGTGCCGGCAGCATGGTTCGCAGTTCCCCTTCCAGCGTGAAGGGCGGATTGACCACCACCATGCCGGTGCCATCGAGGCTGGGATCGGAAGAGGCTGGCCTGATCTCGAATTCTATGTCGAGGATTTTCGAGATGCCGGATTGCTTCAGCGCTTTCCTGAAGGCGATCACCGCCTTGCGGTCCTTGATCGGATACCACAGCGCGTAGATGCCACTGGGCCAGCGCCTGTGCGCCTTCACCAGCCCGTCGACGAGGCGGCCGAACTCACCCTCTTCCTCGAAGGGCGGATCGATGAGCACCAGGCCGCGCTTTTCCTTCGGCGGCAGGTGCGCTCCGAGCGCAAGCCAGCCGTCCAGTTCCATCACCTTTGTCTGAAAATCGCCGGCGAACTCGATCTTCAGCCTGGCGGCGTCTTTCGGGTGCAGCTCGATCGCCGACAACCGGTCCTGCTTGCGCAGGAGATTGCGCGCGAGCAGCGGCGAGCCCGGATATTTCTTTACGCCGCCCTCCGGATTGAGCGAGCGCACCGCCGCCAGATAAGGCGCCAGCAGCGCCGCCGCCTTCGCATCGAACGCGGCATCTATCAGCCTGCCGATGCCGCCCTGCCACTCGCCTGTCTTGTGCGCTTCGAGTGACGACAGATCGTAGCGGCCAATGCCGGCATGGGTGTCGATGACGCGAAACGCCTTGTCCTTCTGCTTCAGGTAGTCGAGCAGGCGCGTCAGCACGACATGCTTGACGACATCGGCAAAATTGCCGGCGTGGTAGGCGTGGCGATAGTTCATGTGGGACCCCTGCCCCAACGTGGCGGCGGCGGCTGCGAATTCGGATTTTCCGGTCGCCCGCCAGCAGAACGCAAGGACAGCAAGAAACCGATCAGGCCGACCGCCATCAGCGAGAAGCCTATCGGCCGCGCGCGGCCGTCGATTTCCCCGACACCGGAGCGCAAGACAAGGTCGACCGCTCGCATCGGTATGTCCTCGGCATCGCCCGGGCCGACCGTGAAGACGTAAGCGCCAGGGCTGACGGTGGCGATCAGGCCAGCCTCGTCGCGAAAGATCTTGTCGGGCAGCTGTGGGCTGGCCTGGCGCGGATTGTCCACATGGTTGAACTGCAGCGTCGAGGCAAGCACCGTGTGGCCATTGGTGGCCGCGGTCAGCGTCAACACAGTGCGCTGCTTCGAAACGATGCGTTCGGCCCTCGCGGTCAGGTCCACCAGCACCCGCACCGGCGCATCGCGATCCCTGAGCGATACGGTCAACGGCTTGAATCGGCCCTGCTCGTAGACCCGCCAGGTGCCGATTTCGCGGCCGGAAAAATTGGCCGTCGCCCAGGGGTAGATGAGACCGATGCCGGTGCCGGCCAACAGGATCAGGACGAAGAGAAAGCGCATTCAGGCGGTCACCTTGCAATCAAACCTTGCCGGACGGTCGGCTTATATCGGCGCCGTCGCGCAGGCGTTCCATTTCGTCCAGCAGCATGTCGAGGCCGAGTTCGAAGGTCTTGTCGAATTCGGCGGCGCCAAAAAAGCGCCCGGCCTCCACGACGTTTGGATAGTCCCTGGTCAGTTGCTCGTCGCTGACGGTGTTCACCGCGGACGGGCCTCTGGAATAGCCCGCGTTCTCGTCCAGCACCGCGCCCATCAGATAATAGCCCACGGCGCGGAAGAGCCGCGCACTGAGTTCCGCGTCGAAGCCGCCATCCTTGAACAAGCCGATAATGCCGTTCAACCAGGCAAGGCAAGTCGGCGAATTCATCCGGTAGGTAACAATGAAAGTGGAATAGGCGGGATGCTCGCGGCCGATGCGGCGGAAATCGTCGACGGCAACACGCATTCTTTGCCGCCAGGGAAGGCTGGTGTCAGGCACTTCAAGGGCGCCGATCAGCCGGTCGATCAGCGCCTCGTGCAGATGCGCCACCGAGGGGAAGTGATGATAGATGCTCATGGCCTCGCAGCCGAGCGCGGCGGCGAGCTTGCGCATCGAAAAGCCGGAAAGGCCCTCCCTCTCGATCACCTCGAAAGCCGCGTCCTCGATCATTTCGCGCGACAGACGCCCGCGCGCTCTCTGTTTCGTGATTGATTGATCCATGGCGCCGCTTGACAACTTACAGTGTAAGGTTCATTTTCGCCGTCACCTTACATCGTAAGGCTAACAAAGACCAGAGGAGAAAACCATGTCGTACCATCGCATCGTCAAATCCGTGCAGTCTTCGTCTCAGCATGTGTTCTTGTCCGCCGCCGCGGCCTGTATCCTGTCGCTTGGCTCCGCGCCTGCCCATGCCGACGACTATGATGCAACCCTCAAGGACATACAGTCGACCATGGGCGGCGTACCAAGCTTTGTAAAACAGTTTCCCAAAACCGGTCTGCCCGGTGCCTGGGCCGAGGTCAAGGCCATCGATCTCAGCGACAAGACGGCGCTGCCGCCCAAGGTCAAGTCGTTGATCTCCTTGGCCGTGGCGGCGCAGATTCCTTGCACCTACTGCATCTGGTCGGACACGCAGGACGCCAAGCGCGCCGGCGCCACGAACGAGGAGATCGAGGAAGCCGTGGCGATGGCGGCGCTGACGCGCCACTGGAGCACTATATTCAACGGCATGCAGGTCGATTTCGACACATTCAAGAAGGAAATGGGCGGGCAGTAAGCCCGCCGGCAAGAAGGAAATGGGCGGGCAGTAAGCCCGCCGGCAAGAAGGAAATGGGCGGGCAGTAAGCCCGCCGGGCGGGCAGTCCCGCCGGGAGTAACATAGCCAAGCTGGAGCACCGCGCCGCGTCAGGAGCGGTCTGCCACACGACAACAGGCGTCCCTGTTTTGTGGTTGCCTGAACGAGATGGCCCGCTGAGAAACGGACCATCTCGACCATTTTTGCGGCCCGCGCGCCAGTGCGGCGGTCAACCTGGATGCGTGGTCGCGCCATGGACAGCAGCTAGCCTATGCCCTCAAATGCCATTGCCGAGATGGCCGGCATTCCACTATGACTTCGATGCGCCTGCAGGCGAGAAGGGGATGTCGACTCATACCTTGGCGGATGAGGAACCTCGATGCACAGAGGACACGGGCGGCCCGACAGAGAGAAATCGGCGTTAAAAGTCATTCCTGCGGCCGATTCTGCCTTCTAACTTTGACTCTTGGTCTGCTCTGCGCCGCTGCCAGTTGCGACGTGGATTCCGTCCGCAGAGAGATACTGGCAAAGTATTCACGGCCAGGCGTTTATGTCTGCAGTCCCAGCGGATTTGGGCAGCAATCTCATTGCAACCTGAAGATTTGACGCCTTCTGAATCGCTCTTCATTTCAGACAGTGCCCAGGGGCGACCCACCCCAATGATCTCACAAGGACACTCCGCCCTATTCCTCGACATCAGGCTTTTGATGGCACCCGAGAAGAGATCGCGGCAGCCTGTGAAATTTGCTTGGATCGAGCCAATATGCTGATTCAAAATGAAGAACCCCGGCCGTGGCCATCCGCGCCCGCGCCGGGAACGCGTCGGCCATGATTAACCAATGGCAAACACAATTGGTTAAGGAATCTCTAATTTAGTTGACTTGAATTTTCACAGGTATATTTTCAGGGCGTTGGGATGTGCAATTTGGGCGAGCAATCGGCGATGATGGCATGGGGCGCGTGATCGCGATCTTGGGGCGCATGGACTGCTGAACGGCAGATACAAGCCGGGCGGCAGCGGCCTCGTAACTCAGCTAGTGACAAGCGCACATCAGTGATGGCGATCCGCGGATGCGGAGATTGCCGCGTTTAAGGACGTGGCCGGGCAGTGCTTTGCCCTGCCCGGCGGTAGCGTGTGCGGTGCGTGGAGGAAAGCATGAGTAAGGTCATCAAGGTTCTGAAACTTGGTTCCAGAAACGATCAAAGGGGCAACGGCAACGGCCATAACCGAGGCCGTGCGCTGGTCGCTGGAGGCGCGGGCTTCCTGGGATCGCATTTGTGCGAACGACTTTTGCAGGACGGATACGACGTCGTCGCACTGGACAATTTCCATACCGGCAAAAGATACAATCTCAATACGCTGCTGCGCGATCCGAGATTCAGCTGCATGGAGCACGACATCGTCGATGCATTGCCTTTGGACCTTCGGTTCGACGAGATCTACAATCTAGCCTGCCCTGCTTCTCCGCCACATTATCAGGCAGATCCGATCCATACCTTCAAGACCAGTGTGCTTGGCGCGCTGAACCTGTTGGAACTCGCGCGTCGGAACAATGCCAAGATATTCCAGGCCTCGACTTCCGAGGTCTACGGCGATCCGTTCGTGCACCCGCAGCCCGAAAGCTATTTCGGCAATGTGAACACGCACGGACCGCGCTCCTGCTATGATGAAGGCAAGCGTTCAGCCGAAACCCTTTTTTTCGACTATTCGAGGACGTATGGCCTCGATATTCGCGTAGCCCGTATCTTCAACACCTACGGTCGTCGCATGCAACCCGATGACGGGCGCGTCGTCTCGAACTTCATCGTCCAGGCGTTGCGTGGCGAAGACCTGACCGTCTATGGCAGCGGCCTGCAGACCCGCTCCTTCTGCTACGCCGACGACCTGATCGAGGGTTTCATGCGGCTGATGAATGCGCCGAGTGCGCCTGCCCATCCGGTCAACCTCGGCAATCCCGGCGAATTCACCATCATGGAACTCGCGACACTGGTTGTCAGCTATACCAACTCCAGATCGAAAATCGTGCATCGGCCATTGCCGATCGACGATCCCAGACAACGCAAGCCGGATATTTCCTTCGCCAGGAGCAATCTTGGCTGGGAGCCGAAGATCAGTCTGGCCCAAGGGCTCGCGCATACCGTCGACTATTTCGACGCCCTGCTCTACGGGAGCCGGATTACCAAAGGGGCCGCGGCTTCATGAGCCAGCCGCCAGTCCTGGTGACAGGGGGAGCCGGCTTTATCGGCAGCCATACGTGCAAGCTGCTTGCCGCGGCCGGTTATCTGCCGGTGGCATTCGACAACATGTCCCGCGGCAATCGGAAATCCGTCGCCTGGGGTCCGCTTGTCGTCGGCGACATCCGCGACCGGGATGCATTGCAGGCGGCGATCGAAGCCTATCGGCCCGCATCCATCATACACTTCGCGGCGCTTGCTTATGTTGGAGAGTCCGTCGGTCAGCCGGCCGAATACTATTCCACCAATGTCACGGGCACCATCGCCGTACTCGACACCGCACGCGCGCATTCGATCGAGAACATCATCTTTTCCAGCAGTTGCGCAACCTACGGCGTTCCGGAAGCACTGCCTATTCGTGAGACCTCTTCGCAAAATCCGATCAGCCCGTACGGGCGCACCAAGCTGATAGGCGAACAGATCATCAGCGACTATGCCAACGCATACGGAATGAAGTTCGCCATCCTGCGCTACTTCAATGCCTGCGGGGCCGATCCCGACGGGGAGCTCGGCGAGTGGCATTCGCCGGAAACGCATCTGGTTCCCAGGGTGCTGATGGCGGCGTCAGGCATCATCGACGAGGTCGAGGTCTTCGGCACGGATTATGAGACATCGGACGGGACTTGCGTGCGCGACTACATCCACGTCAGCGATCTGGCCCGCGCCCATTTGAAAGCTCTCCAACATTTGGAGGGCGGTGGACAAAGCCTGGCGGTCAACCTCGGCACCGGGCGAGGCGTGTCCATCAAGGAGATTGTCCAGGCGGTCAGCCGGATGACGTCAAGACCTGTTCCGGCCGTCTTCAGGGCCCGGCGCCCGGGAGATCCGGCCGAACTCTATGCCGACCCGAGCAAGGCGCGCGCGCATCTTGGCTTTGTGCCGCAGCTTTCCGACATCGACACGATCGTCAGGACCGCCGCCCCATTCTTCGGGCTGCGGACGAAACCGGTGATACTGCCACCAAGCGACGGCGCGGTAGCGGTCGCTGCTCGATAGATCAGAGATAGCGCGGGTGGCAGCTTGCGCGTTGGCCAAATCCGCTGGGGCTGCAGATGTAAGGCGAGCCTCCTAACAACGCACCTTCATCGACAGGACTGAAAGCGACCTTCACGGGTCCCGTTGTGCGGATCGCGATCGGCGGTGGCGGAGCAAAAGCGTAAGTTCTTTCAGTGGTGCGGATAGTCCTTGTCATCAGCACCTCAGGCTCGATCCTGAGCGAACGCACGATGTATCCAGCCTGGACCGGTCGGACTGAAGGCTTGCTCCGGAGCGGATGCGCGACCGGTGCAATGAGGACGGAACCGGTTCTGGTCGTATCCATCCCCTGACATCCTGCAACCAGAGAGGTCATCGCCACCACAACAATAGAGAGAGCTTTCTTGCTTAGGCGAGAAGCGCCCATTGCGGAATTGTTCCCCATGTGTCCCTTGCCTTTGAGTATAAGCTGGGGCGCGTTGCGACACCTGCGCCGCTTCACGCCGTTTCAGTGACCACTCGCACATCACACATAAATATTAGATATCACTAATTATTAAATTTCATGAAAACCATATGGTGTTGGATCCATCGTCTCGTCGTTCTGTCAGAGACAAGTGATTGCACCAATCGGCGGTCGGTGCGCCGACAATTCCAGCCGGACTGCTCAGCGTTTTATAAGCGATTCGCAAGCTTCTTCACAGGCCTGGCAAAAGCGGCCTGCCTGAATCCGCCCCTCCGGACACGCCGTCACCGATGTGGTATCGGGAGGGGCCAACGGAGCCAGGAACGGCGCCTGCCGCGGCGAATAGGATTCGCCCGACCTGCTGTAAGCTTCTGATTTCGTGCATGTCGTTGTCCCGGAACCGAGGACACTTCCGAGCGATATGCATCAGTTCTTGGAGTCGATCAACTTGCGGGCCTCTTCGAACCGCGCGGCCTTGGTATCACCAGATTCGAATTTTCGGTATTCGTCGGAAGGACCTTCGGGAGTTCGTTTGAAACTGTACCATTCTCCGTCCGGATCCTTGCGTTGCTCGATCGTTCCATCCTTGATTCGGTGGCTGTAGCAGGTGCGGCGCTGTTTGCCCTTGTAGCTGTTGGACCGCCAAGCGACATCCATGCACATCTTGCCGTCTTTGGTCACCAGCCACCTGCCCTCTGCGACAGACGCTGAATCCTGCCCCGACGTCCAGGCCTCAAGGCGCCGATTGCCCTTCGCGAAATAGGCCGCTCCATTTTCCCATATCCATGTGCGATCGGCATACAGAAGCTGCAGCTCATAGGCAGTTGGAACAGTGGCGGCAATTGGAGCAATAGCGCTATCCGCTTTTGCAGGTGCGCTGTCCTTGGCGGCAGCCGCGTGGGACGTTCCCGGGAGGGCCACCTGGCCGCAGAGGGCCAGGACAAACAGGAGCAGCGTGAAACGTGCGGACCGACGACGTTCCCTGCGCCGCAGACGATCTACGCCATGCGGCGGCGACCTGGTCGGAGCTATCGGTACAATCAGCGTTGGCATGTCTGTGCGGCCCAGGGCAGCGCTATCGGCGCGACAGCCTTTGCGAATTATTTAACAGCCGCGGGAGCTGCGATGTCAACTTTCGCGGCGCCCGCTGTCGCCAAAATTAAGGATTGCGTCGTATACTCCCTCGCCTTTGACAATCGCGCGCAAAAGCAACATCCGCAGACGTCAGAGAGGACGCGGTTCCAAATGGGCGACGATCCGGAATTGAATCAGGCCGAGGTTCAGCAATACCTGCAGCAGCCGATCGCTCGGGACCCGGCTGCTCGCAATTACCTGAACCTCGACACGGCGATCTTGCTGGGGATCCTGTTCATCGCGGTCGTGTTCAGGTTCCACAACATAACCTTGCCGCTGGTCGACGCTTTCAGCTGGCGCGAGACAAGCACGGCAATGATGGCCGACAATTTTCAACAGCACAGCTGGAACATCTTCTTCCCGGAGGTGAGTTGGACCGGACCCGGCCCGAGTTATCAGGGCCGCGAGTTCCAGATCGTCAGCTATCTGACCGCCCTGCTCTACCAACTCTTCGGCTGGCACGACTGGTTTGGCCGCGTGGTTGCGGCCTTCTTCGGTCTGGTGACGGTGTTTTCGCTGCACAGGTTGACGGCGCTATGCTGGGGCCAAACGCATGCCCATGCGGCGGCGCTCGCCTACGCGCTGATGCCGGCGGCGATCATGATCGACAGCTCGTTCCTGCCCGATCCGTCGATGCTGGCACTGGTAACAACAGGCGTTTGGCTGTTCGCCAAATACTGGGCTGGCGGCAGCCGATGGCTTTTGCCGCTCGCCGCCGTCAGCTTCACGCTCGGTGCGCTGGCAAAGCCGCCGGGCGTGGCGGCGGGCGCCGTCATCTTCTACCTGATGGTGCGCTGGATTCTGCAGAAGAAACGACGGCAGGCGACTGAGGTCTTCCTGTGGGGATTTTTGAGCCTGGCCATCATCGGCGCCTATTTCAGCTGGGCCATCTATCTCGGCCGCAGCTATCCACCCTATCACGTCGCGGGCAGCGGCTACATCTGGAACTCCGGATTGTGGACGTTCGTCAATGATGGCTTCTACTTCAAATCCGTGTGGAACACCTCTGTCTGGTGGTTCTACGGCTATCCGTTCATGGCGCTGATCGCGGTCGGTTTCTGGATACCGCCCGGACCCGCCGAAGACCCGACGAAGCGCACCCTTTCGGCCATTCCCTATATTTGGCTGGGTGCGGCCATGATCGTCTACCTGGCGGCGGCGCGCGAAATCACCAGCAACCCCTGGAATTACCACATTTTCCATGTGCCGTTCGCGATGTTCTGCGGCCGCGGCGCGCTTCTTCTGGCAACGTTTGCATCGGGAACCGTTCTGTCGCCGGTCGTGCTGCGTTCGATCTGTATCGTTGTCGTGACCCTCGTGTGGTCGACCTTTCCTCTCGTGAGGACAATGAAGGCGCCGGTCGCGATGAACGGCAAGCTGCTCGGCGAGGAGTTGGCGCGGTTGGCGCAACCGGGCGACCTCGTCGTGGCCATCGCGCCGGAGGTCGGCGATCCCGTCGCCGTCTACTACAGCAGGGCACGCGGCTGGGTGTTCCCGCCTGGCGGAGGCGATGTCGAATGGTCGAAATTCGTCGCGGACGACGCCACCGCGATCGCTCAGCTCGAGGAGTTGCGCGGTCAAGGCGCGGATCTGTTCGGCACGGCCAAGAACGCTGCCGACAATCAGGACCAGTTGTTCATCGAGCATCATGGGGGGGTCGTCGACTATCTGGACAAGACCGCAACCAAGCTTGTGGATTCGGATGCTTTGCTGGTCTATAGGATCACCCGTCCATGAGAGCTGCGACAGCTGTGGGCCTTGACAGGATATGGCCCGACGGCTCAGCGGCCACGCATCCGCCCCGCGGAAGGCCGGCAAGGCGGTGGGCCAGGCGAACCGCCCCAGGATGACGCCTTGGACGTTCAGTCGCCACGATGCCGCCGCTGGAACTCGGCGGTGAAAACCGGCGGAGAATTGGTTGAAAAGAGCAATCTCGATAATGGTGACGCTGGCCCTGCTGGCTTGGCTGGCAAGCGACTCGCGCTGGCGGATGGTCGGCGATGCCTTCGACCGCATCACGCCAGCTACGTTCGCGGTGGCGACGATCGCCTTTTTCGTCACCTATGTCTTGCGTGCGCTACGCGTCTGCGACGAGTTCCGCGACGAGGTGAATGGCCGTTTCGGAGCCTGCCTGCGCGTCATTCTGATCCACAATGCGATGATCAACGTCGTACCCTTCCGGGGCGGCGAGACGGCCTTTCCCTTGCTCCTGCGCCAGGTCTTCGGCGTGCCGATCATGCGCGCCAGCGCCTCGCTGCTGTGGTTCAGGCTGCAGGACGCTTTCGTCGTCGGCGTGCTGGCGCTGGCGGTGTGGCCGGGCCTGCATGCGGCGATAAGGATCGCTGGGATCGCCGCCTTGATCGCTGCCGCCTGGTACCTGCCGCGCTGGGCGCGCGCGCCGCATGACTGGGCCGGGCGCGGCAGGATCGTGGCGAAGCTCGGCCTGCTGCGCGACACCTTCACCGAGGCGACCGGGCGCTCGCGTTACGGCTGGTGGTGGACGATCGCCAACTGGTCGCTGAAGCTCGCCGTGCAGGGATGGCTGCTGGCCCTGATACTGGGAACATCCTTCACGACGGCCTTTCCAGGCGTCGTCGGGGCCGAAGGCGCCGCAATATTGCCGGTGCAAGGCGTCGCCGGCTTCGGCACTTATGAAGCGGGAGCGGCGGCGGCACTGCTCACATCCGGAATTGCGATGAAGAGCGGTCTGCAGGCGGCCCTGGCGCTGCACCTGTTCATCTTCTGCTCGGCTATCGGCACCGGCGCGATAGCCTGGCTGTTTCCCTCGAAATCGACGCTGCCAGGGACTCCGGCCGTCGGACCTGCAAGGAAGCCATCCCAATGAACATATTGCCCATCCCCGCTTCGGGGCTGCCTGATGGCGCGATGATGCCGGACCACACGCTGTCCATCGTCGTGCCCATGTACAACGAGGCCGAAAACGTCGAGCCGCTGCTGACGCGGATTCACCAGGCGATGGAGCGCTACGAGCAGCCGTGGGAGGTCGTGCTGGTCGATGACGGCAGCACCGACGCGACGGTGAGCGAGATCAGGCGCCTGGCTGCGCATTATGGCCCGCATGTGCATGCGGTCGAACTCGTGCGCAATTACAAGCAGACCGCCGCGATGCAGGCCGGCATCGACGCGGCGCGCGGCGATGTCATCGCCACGATCGACGGCGACCTGCAAAATGATCCCTTCGACATCCCGCGCATGGTCTACCGCCTGCTGAGCGAGGATCTCGACTTGGTGGTCGGCTGGCGCAAGGACCGTCAGGAGGGGCTTTTGATGCGCAGGCTCCCTTCGCGTATCGCCAATGCGCTGATTGCACGCGTCACCGGCGTGCGCCTCAAGGACTATGGCTGCAGCCTCAAGGTCTATCGGGGCAGCGTCATCCGCAGCGTCAAGCTCTATGGTGAGATGCACCGCTTCATCCCGGCATGGCTGGCTACCGTGACGACCCCCAGACGCATCGCGCAGGAGGTTGTGACGCATCATGCCCGCATCCACGGCCAGTCCAAATACGGCATTTCGCGCACCTTCAGGGTCGTGCTCGATCTGGTGTTCATGTATTTCTTCATGCGCTATCGCACACGGCCCGGACATTTCTTCGGTGGCATCGGCATCGCGCTTGGCGCGCTGGGTTCGCTGATACTTGCCTATCTGCTTTGCCTGAAGCTGTTTTTCGCGCAAGACATCGGAACACGGCCGATGCTGTTCACTGGCTTCTTTCTGCTGATCGCCGGAGTGCAGATGGTGACGTCGGGCGTGCTGGCGGAAATGCTGGCCCGCGTCTATCACGAGGCAAACGGATCATCGGCCTATGTCGCGCGGCCACGGCCGGCGCCCGGCGACGATGACGGCTGGCTCCGCCCGAGCCGGCCTTCATGAGGAGATCGGAACGCCAGGGATATTCATGGCCACGAGCCCGTGGCGGTCGAAGGGCAAGAGATAAGGCGCAACCCTGCGCCCACCTCTCGCCCTCGACTCGCGCCCCCAGCGAAGACCTCGGCGGCAGCCCTCGGTCAGGCACCGCCACTTACACATGTCGCGGCGAATAGGATTCGCCCGACCTGCTTTAAGCTTCTGATCTGCATATCGTTGTCCCGGAACCGAGCACACTTCCGGGCGACATGCATTCAGGTCCAATGCTCTAGTAACGCGAACGGCAGCTGGCGCGCTGGCCGAAACCGCTCGGGCCGCAAATCCAGGGCGAATGACCGAGGAACTGACCGCCATTGCCCGGGCTGTAGGAAACCTTCACCGGTGCCGGCCTGGCAATCCGTTGCGGCCGCACGAAGGCCGCGTAGGCCTCCTCCCTGGTACGCGTCACGACACTCATCTGTGTAAGCGGTTTGCGGTAGAGAAGCTTTGTCTTGACGTGATGGACCTTCCCGGCGTGATGGGCCATTTTGCCGAACCCGTAGTCGATGGTTCGCCCGTTGATCGAGCCGGTCTTGGTTGTATCCATGGTCTGGCAGCCGGACACCATCGAGACGAGCACAAAAGCAGCAACAGCACAGGTATATTTTCTGCCGTTGTTGGCCAAATTTTCCATAACCCTGTTCATCTACGGCTCCCTACCCTTAAACATAATTCGGTTATGTGCGGGTGATATACTTTATAGTCGGCTTCTTTCCGCACTTTCAAGTGATCATCGCCACTCAATCTGCATACGTATATTAGAACGAACTTATTAAAATTCGTGCAAACAGCATAATGAACACAGTCTTTCGGTGTTCGTTCGAATATGATGAAAATTCGATTGATTGGATCGGAGCCTAGCAGGGCGCGTGGGGTGCTTCGGCAAACGAAGCCTCCGCACCGGTGGCAACGACGGCGATCGGCGCTCAGGCTGGCAGAGTCGAAGGGCTGTTGCAGGTGTTAGGGGACGCTCAGCGCTGCGTTTCCCAACCTGGATCGAAGTAGAAATTGCGGGCGCCGATTTCGCCCATGCCGGCGCCCGAAACTGGGAAAGCCATCTTGACGAGATGAACGGCGCCGGCACCCTGCTGCAGTCCGTAAATGCCCTCCAGGCCGCGGCCGTAAAAACCCGCGAGCGGAGCCGTTAAAGCCACGCCGGCGAGCGAAGCCTGCAAGACAAATTTGCCGATACTCGGCCGCAGGGAAATCTTGTTCTCGGTGACGTGCTTGGCAATGATCACGATGGTCAGCAGGCTATATAAAGCTGCATTGAACGCGGCGAACCAGTAAAAACCCGTGGCGCTCTGCGGATTTTGTACAAGGAGCACGGGCAACGACGCACCGACGGCAAGCGCCACATAGGGGATGACGACACGAACCGGCAGGAGATCCTTCGGGCCGCGGCCCTTCGGTGTGACGCGAAAATCGACAAACGATTTGGTCAGATAGTCGCGGACGGCCGACAGCGTGCCCGCCAGCACCCACGGCCAGCGCGCGAAGAAATGAAACAGCATACCTTCCCAGCTGAGTGCCTTGGCCGTTACCGGTCGTGAGAGCGCGAACGCCTTCAACATCATCACCAAGACGATCGGCGTAACCGAACTCGGCGCATAGTGGAGAATGAAATCCAGATACGTCACATTGGCGAAGTTCCGGCCAGAAAACAGCGCGTAGATCGGCATGAGATACGTGGAGAGCGCGAGCAGTGCGAACAGCGGGTACCAAAGCTGGCAGAAAACGAACTGCAACCTCAATCGCAACCTCAGCTTGGAGAGATACATGGGCGAGTATTCGAGCAGGATGGTGGTCAGGCTCCTCGACCACTGGAATTCCTGAGTGACGAGGTCGGCGAAAGTCTGCGGGCCATCACCGTGCGCAATGGCGTCGATTGCATGCACGCCGCGCCAGCCCCCCGCGTTGATCAGCATGGAGGTCGAGTGGTCTTCGGCCAGTTCTGGGCCAAGCCCGCCCGCCTGCTTCAATGCGGCGGTGCGCACTGCATAGTGCGAGCCTATGCACAGTGGCGCTCCGACGCTCGTGTAGCCCGACTGCAGCAGGCCGTGCAGCATTCCCTCCACGAACAGTCGGCCGCGGGCCGACCAACTCTCGGCGGCATTGTTGTCGCAAATGCTCGGCGCCGAGACGTAGCCGACAGCGGGATCGGCGAAGGCCGCCAGCATCTCGCGCAGATAGGTCAGCGTCGGCACGTGATCGGCGTCCATCTGGGCGACGAAGTCGTAGCGTTCATAGCCGTAGTGATCATAGAAGAACGCGAGATTGCCTTCCTTGCAACGGGTTCGGCGCGGCCAGGTCTTGCGATGATAGTCTTCCCGGCCTCGCCGCGTCGAAATCTGGATGTTTCGCGCCTCGCACCATGCGATCGTCTCCTCGGAAGGGTCCTCGTCGGCAAGCCAGGTGTCGTGAGGATAATCCTGCGCAAGCATCGCCTCTAGCGTGCGCGCAACCACGAAAAACGGTTCGGATGGCGCTTTCGTCACCACCATCGCCACCCTCGAACTCGCAGCGATCGTGTAAAATTTGGACGGCCTTTTCGACACAAGCACGAATAACAGGAAATACATCGGCATCAGCGTCAGCCAGGCCAGCACCGTCGTCGCGAAGGCGTATGGCCCGATGTACTCGACATGCTCGGGCCTTAGCCACCAGATCCAGAAAAAACCGAGCGTGACGAACCAGAATGCCAGCGCCAGCCTCAGGATCCATTGCTGAGTGGCCGACAGGACGGGAACCAGAAAAGGGCCCTTCTGCGCCGCCTTGGCCAGAGCCGCCCGAGACCCGCGTTTCGGCCTCGTCTTACCGCTGATGGTCGCCACGTCCGCGGAAACACTCATACACGTACCGCCGCCACTCTAAGCGTCAGCCGACGACGGCCGACAACCTTCAACCCCGGCGCCAGAATCCATCCTAAACTTATTAGAGTCAACTAAATTAAGAGCTTCTTAACTATGCTTCTTGGGAACTGGTTAACCTAACGCCTTTGAATCGCCGGGCCGATCCGGCGGTCGCGCGCCCCCGACCAGCGCTGGACGGGCAAGCCGGACGTTTTGCGTTGAGGAATTCACCGAGAGGGGCTGGTTCCCATGTCTGGATGAGGACAAGCAGCGTTAACCACGTTGCGAGCGCCAAGGTTAAGCAACCGTTAATTGTGCTTGACTCTTGGCCCCGACCGGCTCTTAAATTAGCTAGGGATGATATATCGGGATGTTGACGCGAATTTGTGAGTATCGCGGCGAACTTTCTCTCTGAAGCTCTTCAGTATCGGAGCCTTGAGGGATAATTTTGGGTGGGTCCGTGCCAAGTTCGCACACTCGCCAATGGTCGCTCCGAAATCCCGCAGATTACGCCAATAGAGCCGATGGGTGTTGGATAGGCGTGTCGATCAGGCATCGACGCGCCGGGCGAAGCCTTGGCTTTCGTAGGAAGTCGGGCCTTGGGAGGCAAACAATGAAACGCTCCGCAGCAAATGCGCTTGTAGTCACGCTGGTTTTGGGCGGAAGCGCCGCGTTCCCCACGGCGGGAGGCGCCGGCTCCGTCCCCGTGACGGACCCCGTTCAGACGAGCAGCGCCGCGTCGGCATTCGGCTCGTACGATCCGTATGGCGATTTCACCAATGACAAGACCGCCAGCATCGAGGAACTGTTCCTGCCTTGGGAAGACGTCGATTTATCGACGCTGCCTCTGGCCGATGCTTATGCCCAGCAGCGCGGGCGCTCGCTGTTGATCACGATCGAGCCGTGGACCTGGTCGAAGGACTGGCGCATCACCCCGCCCGAGCTGCGAGACGGCATATTGGGCGGCAGATATGATGCCAATATGCAGGCGATCTGCGGCCTGGTGGGACAGATGAAAAGCCCGGTGACCATTCGCTGGGCGCAGGAAATGGAAGACAAGAACGGCCGCTTCACTTGGGCCAACTGGGCACCGAAGGACTGGATTTCCGCTTACAAGCGCGAAGTCGATGTCTGCCGCAAGGCCGCCCCCACGGCCAAATATATGTGGTCGCCCAAAGGCGATGAAGGCTTGGAAAAATACTACCCTGGTGACGACTATGTCGACGTGATCGGCCTGTCGGTGTTCGGCCTGCAGAAAAAGGACAATGACGAGGCCGGTCACGACCGTACGTTCGCCGAGTTGCTGAAGCCAGGCTATGATCGCGTTGCGGGGTTCAACAAGCCGATCGTGGTGGCGGAACTCGGCTATGTCGGCAAGCAGGACTATGTTTCGAAGTGGCAGGCCGATTCCCGCAAGTCCTATGCGGAGTTCCCGGCGCTGACTTCAGTTGTCTACTTCAACCAGAAGGAAGTGTGGCCGTGGCTGGGGGGCTATGGTCTGCCCGACTGGAGGGTGACCCAGCACGTCCTGCCGTAGACGCGTCGTCCCGATGCGTCCCGACACGATCGGGATGGATCTCCATCTTTCTGTTTGTTTGCCATCCATGCCGAACCAGCGTTTCGGCATGATGGATGAGGCGTGGCGTGAATCAGTCCGTGGAGTAGTTCCGTGAAACGAGTGCTGGGTAATTGTCTTGGAGCGGCATTCGCCTGCTCCGTTCTTGTTCTTGCCTTACAGGTCCCCGCGACAGCCAAGACAGCGGCCAAAATCGCCGAGCAGGCGCAAAAGGGCGCCGTGGTGCCCGACGAAGGCGTCTACCAGATCTATCAGAACCGTTCGTGGATGTGGGGCAATCACGGGGCCGCGTTCTTTGCCGTCAGGCAGCGGCAATTTAACGCCTGGTCGACGGAAAAGGGCCAGCCGGGCTATGGCGACGGGATATGGTTCATCCCCGGCGGCGGCAAGTTGTGCTACCGCGCGCAATGGCACGGCTCCTGGGGCGTGAAGGGCTCAATGACCTGCTTCGAGCATCGCCAGACCGGCAAGGCGATCTACAAGCGCAAGTCGCCTGATGGCGAGTGGTACGTTTTCAGGAGTTCGCATCGGAACCGGTCGGACGAGTCCGCGAAATTGAAATACGGCGACTACGTCACCAGGAAACAGACACGGATCAAGGCAAGGCTTTAGAACCGTCATCCGCGAAAGCCGCCGGGCTGGAGTTGTTCATCGTTCCAGGCGAACGTCGAACTGCTCTTCGTTCTAGCGCAATTCGCCAGGCAAGGCGCTGCGCGCTTTTCCCGGGATAGGTCCACACTTTCCGTGGAATTGCTCTACGCCTTGCGCTCCCAGCGGCGGTCCGCGGCTTGCTGCCAGTAGGTCACGGCGTGGCCGGCGTCCTTCATCGTCTTCCAATGCGCCCGGGCCATCTCGACCTGGGCCGCGTCATGGCCGTCGAACAGGAACACCGCACGCTCGTAGCCGGCAAGGTCGGGCGGAGCCGCGCCGTCTACGAGGAACCTGATCTTGGCTTGGTTGGGATTGCCGTCGCCGGTGGTCAACAGGATTGGCTGTTCACCGGGATAAGCTTCGCGATCGGTCGCGTGCGCCAGGAAAGAATCGTCACGGAAAGTCCACAGATGCTGGTCGAGCGCGTCGCGCCGCTCCTCGGTGCCGGTCTGCACCACGGCGCGCCAGCCGCGATCGACGCTGCGCTCGAGCAGGCCCGGCAGCGCATCCTCCAGCGTCGATTCGGTCAGATGGTAGAACAGCACATCGGCCATGGACGAACGTCAGCTCTCGTAGTGATCACGCACCAGCCGGTCCAGCAGCCGAACGCCGAAACCCGAACCCCAGGACTGGTTGATCTCGTTCAACGGCGAGCCCATCGCGGTCCCGGCAATATCGAGATGCGCCCAGGGCGTGTCCTTGACGAAGCGCTGCAGGAACTGCGCGGCAATGATCGCGCCGCCGTAGCGGCCGCCGATGTTCTTCATGTCGGCGTTCTTGGAATCGATCAGCTTGTCGTATTCGGCGCCGAGCGGCATGCGCCACAGCCGTTCCTGCGTTGACTGTCCGGCCGCGGTCAGCCTTTGCGCCAGTTCGTCGTCGTTGGAGAACAGGCCGGCATAATGCAGGCCGAGCGCAACCATGATGGCGCCGGTCAGCGTTGCCAGGTTGACCATGAATTTCGGCTGGAAGCGGTCGTTGCAGTACCACAGCGCGTCGGCCAGAACGAGGCGCCCCTCCGCGTCGGTGTTGAGCACCTCGATGGTCTGTCCGGACATGGAGGTGACGATGTCGCCGGGGCGCTGGGCATGACCATCGACCGCGTTTTCGACAAGACCGATGATGCCGACGACATTGGCCTTGGCTTTGCGCGCGGCAAGCGCATGCATCAACCCGGTCACGGCGGCGGCCCCGCCCATGTCGCCCTTCATGTCCTCCATGCCCGAGGCCGGCTTGATCGAATTGCCGCCGGTGTCGAATGTGACACCCTTGCCGACGAAGGCGACGGGCCTGTCCTTCGGCTTGCCGCCGTTCCACTGCATGACCGCCATGCGGGCACCCCGGGGCGAGCCTTGCGCGACGCCGAGCAGCGAACCCATGCCGAGCTTCTTCATCTCCTTCTCGGTCAGGATCTCGACGTTGACGCCGAGTGCCTCGAGTTCCTTGGCGCGGGCGGCGAACTCGACAGGTCCCAGCACGTTTGCCGGTTCGTTGACGAGATCGCGTGCCAGAAGCACACCGTCGATCACCGCCTCGGCATCGCTGAATGCTTTCTTGGCGCCTGCGGGGTCGGCGGTATGGATGGTCACCTTGACCGGCTTTTTCGGATCGGGCTTACCGTTCCCTTGGCCGCCCCCCTGGCCGCCCCCTTGGCCGTCGTCCTTATCCTTCCTGGTCTTGTACTTGTCGAAGGAATAGCTGCGCAAAAGAATGCCCGCCGCGAGGTTCGCGGCGTCCTTGCCATCGGGCGAAGCGCCGGCCAGGTCGAGCACCACGGCCACGTCGGTTGCCTTGCGCAGCGATGCCGCAATGGTGCCGCCGAGCTTCAGCCAGGCATATTCGTCGAGCCCCGCGACCTTGCCGGCGCCGATCGCGACCAACCTGTCGAGCGCCGTCGTTTCCGGCGCCAGGATTTCGACGATGCCGGCGAGCTTGCCGGTAAACTCGGCGATCGGGAAAGCCCGATCCAGCGTCTTGCCCGGATCGTAGGCCCTGGCCGCATCGCTCAGGCCGCCATTATCCGCCGACAGCACGAAGACCGTGCCCTTCCTGCTCGCCGCCGCCTGGGGCGCGGCGAATTTCGCAAAGGCGATCGACGGTCTCGGGTTCATCATGTCCTGCTTTCGGGGATTGGGCGACTTTGCGCGAAGCGGTTTGAAGTGATCCGCGACATTTGGTCGTTTTCCGGCATTTGGCAAGACTTTGCCAAAATGGCTACCCATATGAGACGTGGAATCGAAGGCGATTCGTCGCGGCACGGCCCCGCTTCATGCCGCAACCTGTTGTTAACCATCGATGTTCGTCCTTTCTTATCCATTGCCGCCGAGACTCCGACCCGCTGCGGCACGCGACGTGGGACGGGAACCGGATCGCCTGCCTGATGCAGCCCAACGGAGCCAGTTGTGCGGGCGTCGCCGGACAGCTACCCTTAGCGTGGTGGCATGATGCCGTTCGAGAAAATCGAGTAAAGCCTTCATGAAGGTCATTGAACGCTACATCATGCGGCGCACTTTCGTTGTCTTCATCGCAGCGCTGGTCTGGACGCTGGCCATCGTGTGGACGACGCAGGTGCTGGCCAAGATCAATCTGGTCACGGACAGCGGCCAGTCGGCCTTGACCTTCTTCGAGGTCGCGTCTCTCATTCTCCCTTCTATCGTTCCGATCGTCGTGCCTTTCGCGCTCGTGGTGGCGGTCGCGCAGACACTCAGCGTGATGAATTCGGATTCGGAACTCGCGGTGGTCAATGCATCGGGTGCCTCGCGCTGGACCATCGTGCGGCCGATCATGCTGCTGGCGCTGGCCGCCAGCGTCTTTTCATTCGCCGTGGACAACGGCATCGACCCCTATGCACGACAGAAGAACCGCGCCCTGGTGGCGGAGTCGCGCGCCGACCTTTTGTCGCTGATCATTCAGGAAGGCACCTTCCGCAAGATCGAGGAAGGACTGTTCCTGCAGATTGGCGAGCGGCTTCCCGACAACCGGCTGGGTGGCATCTTCGTCGCCGATTCCCGTGAGGAAGGCGTCAATCTCGTCTATTATGCCAAGACCGGCAGCATCATCGAGCGGGGCGGCGAAAAGGTGCTGATGATGAATGACGGCGTCATCCATCGCAAGACGCTGACAGGCGACCTCAGTGTTATCCGGTTCACGTCCTATGCCTTCGACATGTCGGCCTTCATGTCGGCGGCCAACCAGGTGACGCTCCTGCCAAAAGACCAGACCACCCAGTACCTGCTCAATCCAAGCCCCAACGACAAGAACTACCAGCAAAGTCCGCAGGAGTACCGGGCGGAGATCGACCAGCGGTTTTCGGAATGGACATACTCCATGGTTTTCGCACTGATCGCGCTCGCGGTCGCGGGAGACGCGCGTTCGCATCGCGAGGCGCGCGTCAATCCGCTGATCACCGCCATCGCGATATCGCTGTTCGTACGCTGGCTGGGGTTCTTCGCCGCAAGCAAGGCCGACGAGGTCCCGCAATATTCCTATGTGGTGTATGGCATACCGATCGCGGCTTCCGCGGTGGCGATCTGGTTCATCGTGTCGAACCGGACCATGGAACTGCCGGTTGCCTGGGCGGACTGGATGACAAACCTGGCCAGCCGCATCGGTGACGGGTGGAATGCCCTCAAATCTCGTTTGTCCAGGCGCGACACCTCGGGCCAGGGAGTCGGCTGATGGGCTGGACGCTGGGCCGTTACTTCTTCTTCCGTTACGTGGCGATCACGATCTGGTTCTTCATCGGCCTTCTGGCGCTGGTGTTCCTGATCGATTTCACGGAATTGTCGGGCCGCACCACTGGCCTGCCGGGCTTCACCTATGGGACGGCGATGGCCATTTCAGGCCTTCGAATGCCCATGATCATGCTGCAGACGGTGCCGTTTGTCGGCTTGTTCTCGGCGATGGCGACGCTGGTTTCGCTCAACCGGCGTTATGAACTCGTCATCGCGCGGTCTGCGGGCGTCTCCGCCTGGCAGTTCCTTTTGCCGTGCTGCATCGGCGCATTGCTGTTCGGCGTCGTGTCGGTCGGGATCATCAACCCGCTTGCCGCCCACGCTTTCTCCTTGTCCGAACAGATCGAGACCGAGCTGCGCTCCGGCAAGTCCAATACCGTTTCAGCAGATGCCGCGCCCTGGATTCGCCAGAAAACCAGTTCCGGCGACACGATCATCGGCGCGCGGGCTATCCTCGACCAGGGCCTGGAGATGGCCGACGCCGTGTTTTTCATCCTCGACCAGCAAGGCAACATTGTCGAGCGCAAGGACGCCGCACGGGCCTACCTGCGCGACGGCTATTGGGAATTGCAGGATGTAAAGACGTTCAGGAACGGCACCATCCAGCCCGTCGCGAGCGATCGTGTGCCGACCAATCTGAAGCCGGAATTCGTGCAGGAGCGGCTGGCGCGCCCGGAGACAATTCCCTTCTATGACCTGCCCGGAAAAATCGAGGTTGCCCGTTCCTTCGGCCTCAAGGCAAATGCCTTTGCCATGCAGTTTGATTCGCTGGTGGCGTTGCCGTTCCTGCTCGTCGCCATGACGCTGATTGCGGCAACAGTTTCAATGCGATTTGCGAGGATGGGACAATCGGCAACGATGATTCTGGGTGGCGTCGTTGCCGGGTTTCTGCTTTATGTCGTTTCGGTGCTGGTGAAGGCGTTCGGCGTGGCGGGGTTCGTGCCGACTGCCATAGCCGCCTGGGTGCCGGTCGTGGTAGCTATGTTCTTCGGGGTGACTTTCCTGCTATACAAGGAAGACGGCTAGTGAGGGAGGCGTTTTTGCCCAGCGACAGGCAGGCCCATTTGGCGCGCCTTTATGCGGCGAGCGCCTTGGTGTGCCTGCTTGCCTGCGGCGTGCCGCTGCCGGCCTTCGCGCAGGAGGTCGGCAACTTGGCGACCACCGTTCCATCCGGTTCGCAGATGCTGCTGGCCGCCGACACGCTGGAATACAACAACGACAACCAGACCGTGACCGCCGTCGGCGGCGTGCAGATCGACTATGGCGGCAACCGCCTCGTCGCCCAGAAGGTCGTCTACAACCGCAACACCAAGCGGATGGTTGCCAGTGGCAATGTCGAAATCGTCAACAGCGACGGCACGAAGATCAATTCACAACACATCGACATCACCGACGATTTCGCCGACGGTTTCGTCAACGCGCTGCGCGTTGAAACGGTCGACAAGGCCTATTTCGCCGCCGAAAGCGCCGAACGCATGGGCGGCGTGCTGACCACCTTCCACAATGGTGTCTACACCGCCTGCGAACCGTGCGAGGACAAGCCCGACAAGGCGCCGACATGGCGCGTCAAAGCCAGGAAGATCATCTGGAACGGTGAGAAGAAGACGGTTCGCTTCGAGAACGCGAATTTCGAGTTCTTCGGCTTTCCGCTGGCTTACCTGCCGGCGTTCGAGATCGCCGATCCCACCGTGAAGCGCAAGAGCGGCTTCCTGATCCCCAGCATCGGCTACAACAGCCATCTGGGGTATAGCGTCAAGGTTCCCTATTATTTCGCCCTTTCGCCGACGTATGATCTGACGGTGACCGGAAGCGGTTACACCAAGCAGGGCTTCCTCGGCGAAGCCGAATGGCGCCAGCGCTTCAACAACGGCGAATACACATTTAAGGTCGCCGGGATCCAGCAGCAGGATCCGGACGCTTTTCTCGATGCCGCCGGTTTTCCGCCCTCCGGGAACAATGTGAATTCAGGCGCGGCCGGCGATCCGAACAAGTTCCGCGGCATGATGGGCACGCAGGGGCAGTTCGCCATCAACGAACGCTGGAATTTCGGCTGGGACGTGTTGCTGCAGACCGACAAGAACTTCTCGAATACCTACAACATCGCCAAGTACAATTCATACGTCCACCAGTCGTCGGTCTATTTGACCGGTCTGAACGACCGCAACTATTTCGACGTGCGCGCCATGCATTTCGAAGTTCAGGAAAACACGCCGAACGACAATGCCGCCGCGAGAAGTGGCCAGCAGCCCTGGGTGCTGCCCTCGCTTGATTATGCCTATATCCCCGACACATCGGTCGGCGGCGGCCAGTTGTCGCTCAACGTCAATACGCGCGTCATCCGCCGCGAAGATCTCGACGAGACCTACTTTACCCCGTACGTGCCCGGCTCGGGTACGCAACGCGTGCGCGGCATCGAAGGCGAGTCCAGCCGCCTCACCGCCGAGGCCGAGTGGAAACGGAGCTTTGTCACCGACGACGGGCTGGTGCTGACACCGTTGCTGGCGCTGCAAGGCGACGTCGACTATGTCAGAGCGTCGTCGGCCTCGCTCACCGCGATCAACCAGATGGCGACGAATTTGGGCCAGCAGGACGACATGCGCTCGTCCTTTGCCCGCTACATGGCGACTGCCGGGCTCGAGATGAGCTGGCCCCTGTTGTTCTCGCTGGCCAGCGGCTCGAGCCACGTTGTCGAGCCTATGGCACAGGTGTTCCTGCGTCCGAACGAACAGTATGTCGGCGGCCTCTCCATTCCGAACGAAGACGCGCAGAGCATGGTTTTCGATGCGACCACGCTGTTCGAGCGCGACAAGTTCTCCGGTTATGACCGTATCGAGGGCGGCTCGCGTGCCAATGTCGGGCTGCGCTATTCCGGCTCCTACATCAATGGCTGGGGCACCAATGCCATCTTCGGCCAATCCTATCAAATTGGCGGCGAGAACTCCTTCGCGGCACCCGATCTGGTCAATGTCGGCGCAAATTCAGGCCTTGAGACTACCAAGTCCGACTATGTCGGCCTGTTTGGCATAACCAGCCCCAATGGATTCGCGGCTTCGGTCAGCGGCCGGTTCGACGAACAGAGCTTCGAGATCCGCCGCGCCGAGCTGAAAGCTGCCTACTCCGGCCTGCCGGTGTCGTTGAGCGCCAAGTATGCCTTCATCCAGGCGCAGCCGCTCTACGGTTTCACCACCGACCGTCACGAGGTCACGCTCGGCGCATCCACGCATCTTGCCGAGAACTGGCGCGTGTTCGGGACAGGAACCTACGATTTGCAGGAGGGCCTGCTGGTCAAGGACGGGGTGGGCTTCGCCTACAACGATTCCTGCTTCACCTACCTGATGACGTACGCGCAGTCGCGTGACCTGAACACCAGGGAAGTGACGCAAAGCATCGGATTCAACCTCTCGTTCCGCACCCTCGGCGACTTCGGCTCGTCGAGCAACGGAGTCGACACCATCCAATAGGCGGCGACATCGTTTCGCCGCATAGGGCTGGCACGGATTCGCGCATCCGGAAGGGGACGGAACTGGCGGAGCCGGGAATAGAATTGGGATGCCAAGGATGAGGAAATACCTCTTTTCAGCAGGGTTCGCGTTGCTTGTGGCGGCGATATCCGTGTCAATGACCGTCATGACGCCGCCGGCTTTCGCCAGCGAGATCAAATACGTCGTCAACGACATACCGATCACCACCGGTGATATCGCCCATCGTGCCGCCTTCCTGAAGCTGCAGCGCAAAAAGGGGGATGCTGGCCAGGAAATGATCGACCAGACGCTCCGGCTCGCCGAGGCCAGGCGGCTTGGCATCCGCATCAGCGATGCACAGGTCGAGGCCGCCTATCAGCGCTTTGCCACCAACAACAAGATGCAGCGCGGCCAGCTCGACGGCGTCATGGAAAAATCCGGCGTCGGCAAGGACCATTTCAAGGAGTTCATCCGCGCCCAGATGGCCTGGAACCAGGCCTTGAGCGCGCGCTACCGTTCCGGCGAAGGCGGCAGCGTGACCGAACAGGACGCGGTGCGACGCATGCTCGACAAGGGCGGCGCCAAGCCGAGCGCCATGGAATACATGCTGCAGCAGGTCATCTTCGTAGTGCCGGCGGCCGAACGCAGCGCGACGCTGGCCAAGCGCAAGCGCGAGGCCGACGCCATGCGCGCTCGCTTCAACGGCTGCAACACGACGCGCGAGTTCGCCAAGGGCCTGATCGACGTCACGGTTCGTGATCTCGGCCGGGTTCTGGCGCCGCAACTGCCGCCAGACTGGGCCGAGCAGATCAAAGCGACCAAGGTCGGCGGCGCCACCGTTACGCGCGAGACCGAACGCGGCGTCGAATTCATCGGCATCTGCTCGTCGCGCGAAGTGTCCGACGACAAGACCGCCCAGATGGTGTTCCAGAGCGAAGGCTCCAACGACAAGGCCGCCGACGATCTCAGCAAGAAATATGTCGACGAACTGAAGGCCAAAGCCCGCATCGTCAAGCGCTGACGTGAGTAGCGCGATGACCGCGCTGGCGTTGAGTGTCGGCGACCCATCCGGTATCGGCCCTGAAATAGCCATCGCCGCCTTCCTTGCGCGTGACGCTGTCGGCTTGCCCCCGTTCTATCTGCTGGCCGACCCGGCTGTGGTCACCGCGCGCGCGCGCCGCCTTGGCGTTTTGCTGCCCGTCGAGGAGGTGACGCCGGTGCAGGCGATCGAGGTCTTTGGCCACGCCTTGCCCATCGTTCCGCTGACGGCGCGCTTCATCGACAGCCCCGGCCGGCCGGACCCGGCCAATGCGGCCGGCACCGTCGAAGCGATCGACCGAGCGGTCGCCGCCTGCCTTGCCGGTGAGGCCGCCGCGGTCGTGACCTGCCCGATTGCCAAGAAGCCGCTCTATGATGCGGGCTTCCTTTTTCCCGGCCACACCGAATATTTGGCGCATCTCGCGGCTCGGCACAGCGGCGTCGAGGCGATGCCGGTAATGATGCTGGCAGGCCCCGACCTGCGCACGGTTCCCATCACCATCCACATCGCCCTGGCCGAGGTGCCGAAAGTCCTGAACACCGAATTGATCGTCGCGAGCGCGCGCATCACCGCGGCCGACCTTGCCAGCCGCTTCGGCATCGCCAGGCCGCGGCTCGCCATTGCCGGCCTCAATCCGCATGCCGGCGAAGGCGGCTCCATGGGCACGGAAGACGAGCACATCGTGCGCCCGGCGGTCGACATCCTGCGCGCCGAAGGCATCGATGCTTTCGGCCCCCTGCCCGCCGACACGCTGTTCCATGCCCGGGCGCGGGCGGGCTACGACGTGGCGCTTTGCATGTATCACGATCAGGCCTTGATCCCGGCCAAGGCGCTGGCCTTCGACGAGGCGGTCAACGTCACGCTGGGGCTGCCCTTCATCCGCACCTCGCCCGACCATGGCACCGCCTTCGACATCGCCGGCAAGGGCATTGCGCGGCCCGACAGCCTGATCGCGGCGCTGAAGCTCGCCAGAAAACTCGCCGACACCGACGCAAGCGCGGCGGCCGCATGAGCATCGATGGGCTGCCGCCGCTGCGCGACGTCATCGAGCGTCATGGACTGCAGGCGAAAAAGGCGCTTGGGCAGAACTTCCTGCTCGACCTCAATTTGACAGGCAAGATCGCGCGCAGCGCCGGCGACCTGACAAATGCCACGGTGATCGAGGTCGGGCCCGGGCCCGGAGGGCTGACGAGGGCGCTGCTTTCCAACGGCGCCCGCCGGGTCGTCGCCATAGAGCGCGACGAACGCTGCCTGGCAGCGCTTGCCGAAGTCTCGGCTCATTACCCCGGCCGGCTGGAGGTGATTTCGGGCGACGCGCTGAAGACCGACTTCGCCGCCCTCGCCGCGGAGGCGGCTGGAGATAGCGGGCAGGTGCGGATCGTGGCCAATCTGCCCTACAATATCGGCACGGAACTGCTGGTCAGATGGCTGACGGTCACGGACTGGCCGCCCTTCTACGCCTCCATGACATTGATGTTCCAGCGTGAGGTCGCCCAGCGCATCGTCGCAGCGCCCGACAGCGACGCCTATGGCAGGCTGGGTGTGCTCGCTGGCTGGCGCACGCAGGCCAGGATCGCCTTCGACGTGCCGCCTCAGGCCTTCACGCCACCGCCCAAGGTCACCTCTTCGGTGGTGCATCTCGAGCCCCGCGCGACACCCCTGCCCGCCGATGTGAAGAAACTCGCTCGGGTCACTGAAGCCGCCTTCGGCCAACGCCGAAAGATGCTGCGGCAAAGCGTGAAAAGCCTCGGCGGCGAGGCCTTGCTCGAACGAGTGGGGATCGACCCGACACGACGCGCCGAAACGCTTAGCGTCGAGGAGTTCGTGCGGCTGACCAATGCAGTGTAGCTCTGTTCTCGCCGCTCACGCAGGGCTATCCGGGAGAAGGAAAAAAGCGGTCAATCCGTCTTCTCGTCCAGCAAGCCCGACACGAAATCGAAAAGACCTGGCCGGCGGTCGCGGCGCAGCCGCTCTGCCACGACGATGCCGCGCACTTCGGCGAAAGCACGGTCTAGATCGTCGTTGACGATGACGAAGTCATATTCCTTCCAGTGCTCGATCTCGTTGCGGGCGTTCTTCAGCCGCGTCTCGATCACCGCTTCTTGATCCTCGGCGCGGCGCTTCAGCCGCGCCTTCAATTCCTTCATCGACGGAGGCAGGATGAAGATCGAGACGATGTCGGCGCGCATCTTCTCCTTGAGCTGCTGGGCGCCCTGCCAGTCGATGTCGAACAGCATGTCGCGTCCCTGCGCCAGCGCCAGTTCGGCAGGTTCACGCGGCGTCGCATAGCAATTGCCATGCACCTCGGCCCATTCGAGCAGCGCGTCGGAATCACGCAGCCGCTCGAATTCGCGCATCGTGCGGAAATGGTAGTGAACGCCCTCGATTTCCGAGCCGCGGCGAGGCCTTGTGGTGACCGAGACCGACAGTTCGAGGCTGGAATCGCTCTCAAGAAGATTGCGCGCGATCGTCGACTTGCCGGCACCCGATGGTGACGACAGGACGAGCATCAACCCCCGGCGGCGGATGCGGGACCCCAAATCCCTGGCAACCATCGGTTCCTTGGCAACCATCGGCTACTCCAGATTCTGGACCTGTTCACGAAACTGGTCGACGACCGCCTTCAGTTCCAGTCCGATCGCGGTGACGGCGGCGGCATTCGACTTCGAACACAGCGTATTCGATTCGCGGTTAAATTCCTGTGCCAGAAAATCGAGCTTGCGGCCAACGGCGCCGCCGCCCTCGAGTAAGGCCCGGCCAGACGCGACATGCGTTTTCAGCCGGTCGATCTCCTCGCGAATATCGGCCTTGGTGGCAAGAAACGCCGCCTCCATGTGCAATCGGCTTGCATCCAGATTGGCGGATGCATCCATCAACAGCCTGACCTGCTCGGCGATGTGTTCGCGGATCGCCGCCGTATCGCGCGACGGATCCGCTTCCGCGCGCAGGGTCAGTGTCTCGATGACGTCGATATGACCGGACAAAAGCAGGGCCAATGCGGCACCTTCGCCCTGCCGGGCCTGTTCCAGGCCGTTCAGCGCCACGTCGAGCGCGGCCATGATGGCGGTGTCGAGCGCGGCCCGCGCCTCGTCGGTTTCGATGGTTTCGGGAACGTCGAGCACACCACGCAGCGACAGCAAACCGTCAGCCGTTGCGGGCGCAACGCCGAACTGTTCCTGCAATCGCTTGGCCAGGCCGGCAAGATCTTTCAAAAAAACCTCGTTGACCACAGGTTGCGCCTGCGCGCCGGCGGCACGGCCGATGGTCAGCGTCGCCTGGAAGTTGCCGCGCGCGAAACGCTTCTGCAGCGTTTGCCGAAGCACAGGCTCCAACCGCTCGAACCCCTGAGGCAGCCGCAACCGCACCTCGACGCTCTTGCCGTTGACGGATTTGACTTCCCAGGCAACGGAGGTGCCGTCATGCTCGGCGACGGCGCGCGCAAAACCGGTCATGCTCTGCAAATTCATGTCGCCTGCACATCCCTGGCGCCTCACCCCGAAACCGGTTTTCCGGAGGGACGAGTGCGGCTTAACTTAAAATGACCATTCCGCGAATACGTCGAAATTGGACGCCTGGCGTTCCTTCAAATGTCAGGCCGCCGCCTTCCAGGCAACGCTTTTCTTCGCCTTACTGGGCCGCGCCTGCATCACCGCCAGCATCGCCATTGTCGCCATCGGTGCCGCTGTCAATGGCAGGCTTGTCGTCAGCTGGCTTGTCGGCACTGCCGCTGGCACCGGCGGCAGCAGCGGCCTTGGCTGCCTCATCGGCCTGCTTCTTCTGCAGCGCGCGATAGCGGGCGACGTTTTCATTATGCTCGTTCAGCGTCGAAGCAAAGACGTGACCGCCCGTGCCGTCGGCGACAAAATAGAGATCGTCGGTCTTCGACGGGTTGGCCACGGCCTCGAGGGCCGCGCGGCCCGGATTGGCGATGGGCGTCGGCGGCAAGCCGCTGATCACATAGGTGTTGTAAGGCGTCTGCTTCTGGATGTCGGACTGATAGATCGGGCGATCCGCCGGCTTGCCCTTGCCGCCAAACAGACCGTAGATGATGGTCGGATCGGACTGCAGGCGCATGCCCTTGGCCAAGCGGTTCAGGAAGACGGCGGCCACGCGCGAGCGTTCGTCGCCCTTGCCGGTTTCCTTCTCGACGATCGAGGCCAGGGTGACAAAGTCCTCGACGCTGGCCAGGGGCAGATCCGGCGCGCGCCGCTGCCACACCTCATCGACCAGTTTCTTCTGATCGGCGAGCAGCTTGTCGACCATCTGCTGACGCGTTGCGCCACGCGTGAAGCGTAGCGTGTCGGTGGCAAGGCTGCCTTCAGGGGGTGTCTTCGCCGGCATATCGCCGCTCAAAGCCGGTTCGTCGGCGATGCGCTGCAAGGCCTGCTCGACCGTCAGCCCCTCGGGAATAGTCAGCGAATACATCACCGACTTGCCGCTCTTCAGCAGTTCCATGATGTCGCGCATGGATGCCCTGGGCTTGATCTCGTACTCACCGGCCTTGAGCGCGGAATCGTTGCCGAAGGCACGCACCCCGAGGCGGAATACGCGGGCGTCGCTGATCAATCCGCGGCGCTCGAGCTGGTCGGCAATGTCCTGGACGCCGGTGCTGGGCTTGACGAGGAAAGTGTCGCCATTGGCGGATGGGCCGGGTTCGGTAAACTCCTGCTTGCCGAAATAGAGGGCCACGCCCGCCGCCAGAACGATCAGCATCACCGCCGAGATGACGAAGTTCATGAACACGACGACCTGGCTGCGCGAAGCACGCGAGCGTTTCGGCGGCGGTGTTCCGGCTTCGGGCCGCAAGGCTTCGCTGGCCGTCTTCGGCACGATCGGCCCGGTGTTCGCCGGCCTTTGCCCGAATTCTCCGTTGCCCGACGGATTAGTGTTCATGTCGCCCTACCGTTCGATCTCTCAACGAATCCCCTGCGGCAGAGTAGGGGCGAATATGGCAAAATTGACGACACGCCAAAGCATTGCCCGGTAACCGGACCGTCAGCCATTATACCGCTGGAAGACGAGCGAGGCGTTGGTGCCACCGAAGCCGAAGGAATTGGACAGTGCCACGTCGATCTGGCGGGCGCGTGGCTTGTTCGGCACCAGGTCGATAGCGGTTTCGCGTTCTGGATTGTCGAGATTGATGGTCGCCGGTGCGATATTGTCGCGGATGGCGAGGATCGAAAAGATCGCTTCGGCCGCGCCTGCCGCTCCCAGCAAATGGCCGATCGACGACTTGGTCGACGACATCGAAATCTTCGACGCCGCATCGCCGACCAGCCGTTCGACGGCGCCGAGTTCGATCGTATCGGCCATGGTCGAGGTGCCGTGCGCATTGATGTAGTCGACATCGGCCGGCGTAAGCTTTGCCCGGTTCAACGCCGCCGTCATGCAACGGAAAGCACCGTCGCCATCTTCAGCCGGTGCGGTGATGTGGTAGGCGTCGCCGGTCAGGCCGTAGCCGGTCACCTCGGCATAGATCTTGGCGCCGCGCGCCTTGGCATGCTCAAGCTCCTCCAGCACGAGGACGCCGGCGCCCTCGCCCATGACGAAGCCGTCACGGTCGCGGTCATAGGGCCGCGAGGCCGTTTGCGGGGTATCGTTGCGCTCGGTCGACAGCGCCCGGCATGCGGCGAAGCCGGCGAGCGACAGCCGGGTCACCGGCGATTCGGCGCCGCCAGCCAGCATGATGTCGGCATCGCCGAAGATGATCAGCCGGGCGGCGTCGCCAATGGCGTGCGCGCCGGTCGAGCAAGCGGTGACGACAGCGTGGTTGGGGCCTTTCAACCCGTGCCGGATCGAAACCTGGCCCGACACGAGATTGATGATGTTTCCGGGAATGAAGAACGGGCTGATGCGACGCGGGCCGCGTTCCTTGAGGATGATCGCGTTCTCGGCGATGCCCTCAAGACCGCCGATACCGGAGCCGATCAGCACACCGGTGGCGCAACGCTCCTCCTCGGTTGAAGGCTGCCAGCCGGAATCCTTCAGCGCTTCATCGGCGGCCGCGATCCCGTACAGGATGAAGTCGCCGATCTTGCGAAGTTCCTTCGGCTCAAGAATGGCTTCGGGATTGAGCGTGCCGTTGGAGCCGTCGCCGCGCGGAATGACGTGGGCGATCTTGCAGGCAAGATCGTCCACCTCGAACTCGGTGACGCGCTTGGCAGCGCTGCGGCCGGTCAGCAGTTCCTTCCAGCCGTGCTCGAAGCCCATACCGAACGGCGAAACCAGGCCAAGGCCCGTGACGACGACACGCCTCATCGCAGGTCCTCCCCGGTGACGACTGCGAAAAGCGTCAGGCCGAAGCCTTGTCGATGTACTTCACCGCATCGCCGACCGTCAGGATGGTCTCGGCCGCGTCATCGGGGATCTCGACGCCGAATTCTTCTTCAAACGCCATGACGAGTTCAACCGTGTCGAGGCTGTCAGCGCCCAGATCATCGATGAAGCTCGCCTGCTCCGTCACTTTGTCGGCATCGACGCCAAGGTGCTCGATGACGATCTTCTTGACGCGCTCTGCGGTGTCACTCATTTGGGGCATCCTCGTCTATTGTTTGTCTGTCTTCGTTAGCGGGCGGAATGCCGCTAATCAAGCTGAAAGATGGTCCTGCCGGAAACGCAACGGCCACGGACCGGTTTTTGCCCGAACCGCCGGGTTGCGGGCCGCATTACACGAAAAATAGCCGAGGTCCAAGCCGAAATGGTGGGTTTTCACAGCCCGTCGGCGTTGCTGTCGGGCTTCGCTCAGATCATCGCCATACCGCCATTCACATGTATGGTCTGCCCGGTTACGTAGGCGGCCTCGTTCGAAGCCAGATAAGCAACGGCGGACGCCACTTCGGCACTGGTGCCCATGCGCTTGGTGGGGATCGCCGCCATGATCGCCTCTTTCTGCTTGTCATTGAGCTTGTCGGTCATCGCCGATTCGATGAAGCCCGGCGCGACGCAGTTGACGGTGATGTTGCGGGTGGCGATCTCCTGCGCCAGCGATTTGGACAAGCCGATCATGCCGGCCTTGGAGGCGCAGTAATTCGCCTGGCCGGGATTGCCGGTCACCCCGACCACCGAAGTGATGTTGATGATACGGCCATGGCGGCGGCGCATCATCGGGTGAGTGAGTTCACGGGTCAGCCGGAAAACGGCGGTGAGATTGACCTCCATCACCGTATCCCAGTCGGCGTCCGACATGCGCACGAACAGGCCGTCCTTGGTGATGCCGGCATTGTTGACCAGGATGTCGACGCCCTCGAGATCCGCCTCCGCCTTCTGGCCGAGTGCCTTGACCTCGTCACGGTTCGACAGGTTGGCCGGGAACAGCTTGACCCGGTCGCCCAATTCGGAGGCCAGCGTCTCCAGTTTCTCAACGCGCGTGCCGTGCAGGCCGACGGTCGCGCCTTGCGCATGCAACACCCTGGCGATCGCCTCGCCGATGCCCCCCGATGCGCCGGTGACAAGCGCCTTGCGGCCGGTCAGTTCGAACATCTCTTGTCCTCTTCTCAAATCGTACGGACGGTTATCGATAAACATCACCCCGATGGCCAATCGTTACCACCAGAATGACCAGCCGCTTGTCCTGTACATCGCAGATTACGCGGTAATCCCCAATCCGATATCTCCAAAAAGTCGTCAAAGAAGATGTCGGCGGCGAAGAATTCAAGTCACAGCGCAGCCACAGCCGCCTCGACCTCGGGTGCGGAACCCACGGAGGCGGTGGCGATGTCGCGGTTGATGCGACGAGCCAGTCCTGAAAGCACCTTGCCGGCACCGATCTCGTAAAGCGTGGTGACGCCGTTGGCGCCGAACCATTCCACCGTTTCGCGCCAGCGGACGCGACCGGTCACCTGCTCGACCAGGCGCCCGGCGATCCCGTCGGGATCGGTCAACGGCTGCACCGATACGTTGGACACCACGGGAACGATTGGCGCGGTCTTTGTCACGCCGGCAAGTGCCTCGCGCATGACATTGGCGGCCGGCGTCATCAAGGCGGAATGGAAGGGCGCCGAAACCTGCAGCATCAGCGCCCGTTTGGCACCTTTTTCGGTGCACAGTTTCGCTGCCAGTTCAACCGCCGCCTTCGCGCCTGATATGACCAGTTGGCCGCCGCCATTGTCGTTCGCCACCTGGCAGACGGCCCCCCTGCCAGCCCCCAGGGCGGCCTCAGCACAGGCGGCTTCGACATCGGCCTGCTCCAACCCGATGATCGCCGCCATGGCGCCCTCGCCGGCCGGCACCGCTGCCTGCATGGCGTTGCCGCGGATGCGCAGCAGGCGGGCGGCATCGGCAACGGAAACGAAGCCGGCGGCGGCGAGTGCCGAATATTCGCCCAGCGAATGGCCGGCGACATAAGCGATCTTGTCCTTCAGCGAGAAGCCGCGCGATTCCATCGCCCTGATGGCGGCAAGCGACACCGCCATCAGCGCCGGCTGCGCGTTGGCCGTCAGCGTCAGCGTCTCTTCGGGACCTTCCCAGATCAGCTTCGACAGGTTTTCGCCGAGCGCGTCATCGACTTCCTGGAAAATCCTGCGTGCCTCGGGAAAGGCATCGGCAAGATCCTTGCCCATGCCGACAGCCTGGCTACCCTGTCCCGGAAAGGTGAATGCAACGGCCATGCGAGGGCTCCCCTGACTGGTTTTGCTTGCCTGATACTACGAATTTTCCCTGCCTGTGACGCAAGGCAGGCCGCCAAGTCAAGCCACTTCAGCCCATGCCAATGGGCCTATCCCCGCGCGAGTGCCTGTTCCGAAAGGCTTTTTGGCGATCACACCTGATGAAAACCGCTCACGAATCGTTCGCTGGCTCTTCTTATTTCCGCCACAGGCGCTAGCTTTGCGTGACAATTATATGACAATCGAATGACGTGGGTTGTCTTTGGGCGGGAAGTTGAAGTGGCAAAGAGTTTCAAACGTGCCGGCAACGCGGCGCCGCAGTTCCTGGAAGACGATCCGTCCACCGGCTATCTGCCGGGCCGTAGATGGCCTGTTGTCCGCTACGGGCTGATCAGCCTGGCGATCTCGGCCGTCTTGGTGTTCGCCATCGAACTGATCGTGCGCGGCGATGTCGCCGGCACCGTTTTCTTCTTCCTGCAGCCGTTCAAGCCGGGCTGGACAACTATCGTCGTCTTCGCGCTGGTCCTGATCGGTCTCGACGCGGTGCTCGGCCGCAGCCATCAGAGCCTGATGATCGTCGCGCCGCTGACCTTGTCGCTGGCCTTTGTCGGCCACCAGAAGTCGCATTATCTCGGCGATCCGCTCTACCCGACGGATTTCCTCTACGCCCGCCAGATCTTCGCCCTGCTGCCGCTCTTGGTGCGCGAGCGGCCAATGACAGCGCTGGCCATGGTCGCGGGCATCGTCGCCGGCCTGTCCCTGCTCGTCTACGGCTGGCGGCTATGGCGCCGCAGGGTTCCGGCCCTCAGCCGCAAGGGCCGCCTTGCCCGGCTGACGCTGGCGGTGCCGCTGCTCGCCTTCTTCGTTTCGATCATGGATTACGCCACCTTCTCGTGGACCAGGGACCGGCTGCAGATCATCCCGATCATGTGGGACCAGAAGGAAAACTACGCCTCCAACGGCTTCGCGCTCGCCTTCGCGCTCAACGTGCCGATGGCGCATGTCTCGGCACCGCCGGGCTATTCCGACAAGGCGATCGCGGCGATCGAGCGGCCCGAGGTGACCGCCTCGGTGCCGGCCCAGAAGCCGGACATCATCATCGTCATGAGCGAATCCTTCTGGGATCCAACCAAGCTGCCCGGAGTCACCATCACTCCCGATCCGATGCCCAATGTGCGGGCGCTCCGCTCGGGCTCGATGTTCTCGCCCGAATTCGGCGGCATGACCGCCAACATCGAATTCGAAGCGCTGACCGGCTTTTCCAATGCTTTCCTGCCGGCCGGCAGCATCCCCTACCAGCAATATGTCCGCACCCCGACGCCGTCGATGGCGACCTTCCTGAAGAGCCAAGGCTACAGGGCACGCGCCATCCATCCAGGCACGAACTGGTTCTGGAACCGCGGCGCGGTCTATGCCGATTTCGGTTTCAACGACTTCAAATCGGAAGAGACGCTGCCGCCCATGGAAAAGCGCGGACCGCTGGCATCCGACGCGGCGATGACCGACGAGATCATACGCGAAGCGGACGCCAGCGAGGACCCGGTGTTCTTCTTCGCCGTCAGTCTGCAGAACCACGGCCCCTATGAACCGAACCGTTATTCGAATCCGACCCATTCGGTGCAAGCGCCGATCAGCCAGTGGGCGCGCGACTCGCTGCTCTCCTACGCCGAAGGTTCAGCCGACGCGGACCGCGGCCTTGAACGGCTGATCGAATGGGCCAAGAGGCGCGAGCGGCCCACGATTGTCGCCTTTTTCGGTGACCACCTGCCGCCGCTCGGACCGGTCTATGTCGAGACCGGCTTCCTGAAGGACAACGTCGCGCCGCGCAAGGAACCGACGCCGGAAGCCGCCCTCGAACATCACGCGACACCGCTGATCATCTGGTCGAACCGCTCCGGCCCGGTCGAGAATCTGGGCACGGTCAGCCCCGCGTTCCTGCCCTATCATATCCTCACCGCCGCCGGCATCACCCACCCTTACTACACCGGTTTCCTGGGCGAGATGCGGGAGCGCTATCGCGTCGTCGACCGCAACCTGCTGCTCACGCCGGCCGGGGCGGCCACGCCAGACTGGTCGCGTCAGAAAGAGATTGACCCGGCGATCCGCGACTTCCGGCTGATCCAGTACGACATGATGTTCGGCAAGCGCCATGCCGCGCCCGACTTCTTCCCCGAAACGGTCGACAAGATCGTCGCCCATACGAGTTGAGCCGATCGGCGGGCGCTTAATTTCCCCTGCCGCCCGCCTTCGGAGCAGCCGCTCAGTTCGTCAATTGCAGCTTCGAAAATTTGTTGGCGATCTGCAGAAACACGTTCGGCAGCTTGGCCGGATCATCGATGGCATAATAGTCGCTGGGATTCGAGGCGGAGGCGCTGTAATGGGTGCGGTTGGCGACCGTTGACGGCATGGCTCAACCCTGTGCGACCTGACATTGCGGTTAAGGGCCGGTTGCCGGGAAAATCGCCGGCCTGCCGGGCGCTGCTACCTGGGTTCCTGCGGCCTGCGACATCAGGGATGCCGCTTGGCCTTGCTTTATCAGCGGATTGCTTTATAGACGCCGCCAATCTGCCGGTCCCAGCTGGGGGCTGAACGGAGGGCCGGAGGTTTTTTCGAGAACCTTCGTGTGAAGCCAGAAGCGTTTCCGCCTCCCGTGTCTCCGCTCTCGACCGTCTCGTCATGCTCCTTTCTTCCCCGCGCCTTTCGAGGCACATGCGGGTCAGAGAAGTTGCAGAGGCTTTTGCCGCCGGGAACCGGGAGAGAAACGAAGAAAGGCACCAAGACATAATGGCTCTTTACGAACATGTGTTTCTTGCCCGGCAGGACCTCTCGCAGCAGCAGGTCGATGCGCTTGTCGAACAGTACAAGGGCGTCATCTCAGCGAATGGCGGGTCCGTCGGCCGGGTCGAGAACTGGGGACTGAAGTCCCTCACCTACCGGGTCAACAAGAACCGGAAGGCATACTACACGCTGATGGACCTCACCTGCCCGCCGGCAGCGCTCAACGAGATGGAGCGCCAGATGGGTCTGTCCGAGGACGTGCTGCGCTTCCTGACCATCAAGGTCGAGGCGCATGAGGAAGGCCCTTCGGCCATGATGCAGAAGCGCGAAGAGCGCTCCGAGCGTGGTGGCTTCGGCGATCGCGACCGTGGCGATCGGCCGGCCCGCAGCTTCGGCGACCGCGGCGATCGTGGCCCGCGTTCGTTCGGCGATCGCGAAGGCGGCGACCGTGGTCCGCGCCGTCCACGCGAAGGTTTTGAAGGGGGTGCAGAATAATGGTCGACATCAACCAGATCCCGACCCGGCGCCCTTTCCATCGCCGCCGCAAGACCTGCCCGTTCTCCGGCGCCAACGCCCCGAAGATCGACTACAAGGACGTGCGTCTTTTGCAGCGCTACATTTCCGAGCGCGGCAAGATCGTGCCGTCGCGCATCACCGCGGTCAGCCAGAAGAAGCAGCGCGAGCTCGCCAAGGCGATCAAGCGCGCCCGTTTCCTCGGCCTGCTGCCCTACGTGGTTCGCTAATTCTTCCGAACGGGCGGTTCGCCGCCCGTTCCTGTCACCGGCCATGACGGGCATGACCGGTTAGCGTCAAATCCCGAGTTGAGGTCAAAACCTCTAACTGCCGCGACAGGCAGGACAGCGACACCGGCGGCAACGCCCTTTTGCTTCCTGACCTGTTCCAAAGAATTCGGCGTCGGCCTTGTGGACGGACGCCCAACCGAAAGGAACATAATCATGGACGTTATCCTTCTCGAACGCGTCTCCCGCCTCGGCCAGATGGGCGATACCGTCAAGGTCAAGGACGGTTTCGCCCGCAACTTCCTGCTGCCGCAGGGCAAGGCGTTGCGCGCCAACGAAGCCAACAAGAAGAAGTTTGAAGGCCAGCGCGCCCAGCTCGAAGCCCGCAACCTTGAGCGCAAGTCGGAAGCCGCAGAGGTTGCCGAAAAGCTGGACGGCAAGAGCTTCATCGCCGTTCGCTCGGCCGGTGAGACCGGTCAGCTCTACGGTTCGGTGTCGACGCGCGATATCGCCGACCTGCTGACCGCGGAAGGCTTCACGGTCAACCGCAACCAGATCCAGCTCAACCAGCCAATCAAGACCATCGGCGTCACCAATGTGGCAATCGCGCTGCATCCGGAAGTCGAAGTCACCATCACGCTCAACATCGCCCGCACGGCTGACGAAGCCGAGCGCCAGGCCAAGGGCGAGACGCTGACCACCGC
This sequence comes from Mesorhizobium sp. B2-5-7, assembly GCF_006440875.1. Classification (NCBI taxonomy): domain Bacteria; kingdom Pseudomonadati; phylum Pseudomonadota; class Alphaproteobacteria; order Hyphomicrobiales; family Phyllobacteriaceae; genus Mesorhizobium; species Mesorhizobium sp. B2-5-7. Next base: position 80,599 of record NZ_VFUO01000009.1, read on the forward strand.
CGAAGCCATTTATGGCGACGACATCAACGACAATGCGCGGCCGGAAAACTTCTTCGATCCGAATGCCGAGTTCGAAGGCGGCGAAGAAAACGCCTGATCACATACGCTCCGAGCGCCGGACCGGCGCTGCGATCGTGCTGTCGATTTCCAGTCATTTCTGGACCAATGCCCGGGCCTCTCGCCCGGGCATTTTTGTGCCAAAAGGAACTTTTCGAAACCCTATATATTGATGCAGAGTAGGACAGCCTGTCTGACCGTGAGGGGACACCGGACCATGAATATTCTGTTGAAGCGCGTTCTCGACCGCCTGGTGCGCACGGGCAGCCTCAAGGTAACCGGGCCGAAGGGCACGACGTTCATCTTCGGCGACGGCAGCGGCGAGCCGGTGCACATGCACATCAAGACCAGGCATGCCGAGCGCGCCATCACCTTCGATCCGATGCTGGCGGTGCCTGAATCCTACATGGACGGCGAGCTGGACATTCTCGAAGGCGGCGTTCTCGGACTGATGCGCATTGCCTTCCAGAACATGGGCAGCGGCGGCATCGACGCGACGTGGTCGAAAGCCATCGAGGGCCTGCGCCACGCCTTCCGCCGCCTGCAGCAGATCAACACCACCTCGCGCTCGCGCCGCAACGTGCAGCGCCACTACGATCTGTCGGGCGAGCTTTACCGGCTCTTCCTCGATGAGGACATGCAGTATTCCTGTGCCTATTTCGAGCAGCCGGACATGACGCTCGACGAGGCGCAGGCCGCCAAGAAACGTCACATCGCCGCCAAGCTCAGGCTGAAGGCCGGCCAGACAGTGCTCGACATCGGCTCCGGCTGGGGCGGGCTCGGCCTCTATCTGGCCAAGGCCTTCGATGTCGACGTGCAAGGCGTGACGCTGTCGACGGAACAGCATGGCGTCGCCACCGACCGGGCTCATGCGCAAGGGCTGGAAAACCACGTCCATTTCGAACTGAAGGACTATCGCGAGCTCAACGAACGCTTCGACCGCATTGTCTCGGTCGGCATGTTCGAGCATGTCGGGGTCAACCATTACCGCACCTTCTTCGACAAGGCGGCAACATTGCTGAAGCCTGATGGCGTCATGCTTTTGCACACGATCGGCCGCTCCGGCGTGCCGTGGGCGACCAGCGCCTTCATCCGCAAGTATATTTTCCCGGGCGGCTACATCCCGGCAATGTCCGAGGTGCTGCCGGCGATCGAGAAGTCCGGCCTCGTGGTCACCGACGTCGAAATCCTGCGGCTCCATTATGCCGACACGCTGAAGCATTGGGGCCAGCGCTTCGCAGCCAACCGCGACAAGGCAAAGGCGATCTATGACGAACGCTTCTGCCGCATGTGGGAGTTCTATCTGGCCGCCTCGGAAGCTGCCTTCCGTTGGCAGGACTTGGTGATTTTCCAGTTCCAGATCGCCAAGAAGAACGACACGCTGCCGATGACGCGCGACTATATGGCCAAATGCGAGAAGGCGCTGGAGTTGCGCGACATGGGCCGCCGCGAGGCGGCTCCTGTCGAGAAGTCCGCCAAGCCCGCCCGCCGACGCAAGGTGGCGGAATAGGGACAGCGCTGACGGGACGCATTATTGGCGCTTGCCATTATAGGCTCCTGCCCCGAAAAAGGCCTCGTGATCGTCGCGAGGCCTTTTTTCATGACCTATCTCCTCTACACAGCCGCGGCGCTTGCCGAGATCGCCGGCTGCTTTTCGGTGTGGGCGTGGTGGCGGCTGGAGAAATCGCCGCTCTGGCTGCTGCCTGGCTTTGCCTCTCTGATTGTGTTCGCCTGGCTTCTGGCGTTGGTCGACACCAATGCAGCCGGCCGCGCCTATGCCGCGTATGGCGGTATCTACATCGCTGCCTCGCTCGCCTGGTTGTGGCTGGCCGATGGCGTGCGGCCCGATCGCTGGGACCTTGCCGGCGCGGCGCTCTGCATGGCCGGCGCCTCGATTATCCTGCTTGCACCCAGGGGGGCATAGGCCATGGAGCTGCCGGCCGCTCTTCGACAGGGCGTCGATCGCCTTTTGGAAAAGGTGGCGCTGCCGGACCTGAAGCAGGCGGCGAAAACCCTGTCCGACCGCTACCGCGCCGAATTGCGCGACGGTCGGCTGCATATGGCGCAGGACATGGCGGTCAAGGCCTATCTGGCGACGCGCATGCCGGCGACCTACGCCGCGGTCCGCGCCAGCCTCGATGCGCTCGCCGAAGCCCGGCCGGATTTCACACCCGCGACCTTGCTCGACGTCGGCGCCGGCCCCGGCACCGTGCTTTGGGCCACCAGCGATCTCTGGCCTGACCTGGAACTGGCCACGCTGCTTGAGGCGAGTGCCGCGGTGCGCAAGGTCGGTGAGAGGCTTGCCGCCAATGCGATCACGGCCCAGACCGTCTGGCGGGCCGGCGATGTCACGACCGACATTGCCGACCTCCAGTCCGCCGACCTCGTCACATGTGCCTATGTGCTGGACGAGATCGCGCCGACGTCCCTGCCCAAAATGGTCGACCGGCTATGGCAACTCACCAAGGACACGCTGTTGATCGTCGAGCCGGGCACGCCGGCGGGCTGGCTGCGCATTCTAGCTGTACGCGCACAATTGATCGCGGCCGGCGCGCATGTGCTGGCGCCCTGTCCGCACGAGGCGCCCTGCCCGCTCAACCCGCCGGACTGGTGCCACTTTTCCCGCCGCGTCGCCCGCTCGCGCCTGCACCGCCTGGCCAAAGAGGCGGAAGTACCGTGGGAAGATGAGAAATTCATCTATGTAGCCGCTTCGCGCCAGCCGGCTGCCTTCCGCGCCGCGCGGGTCGTCGCGCCGCCGAAATCCGGTTCCGGCAAGGTCGTGCTCAAGCTTTGCGAGGCAAATGGCAGCGCCGGCGAAAGGCTCTTCACCAAGCGCGACGGTGACGCGTTCAAGGTGGCGCGGCGGGCGGATTGGGGCGATGCACTGGCATGAGGATGAAAGAGACACGACAGCCTCGCAATCCGGTGTCGCCAGCGCTCACCTTCCTGTTTTGTTCTCCTGCGAAAAACGCTAAGTTGCCAACTCTCGATTCGAGTCAATTGCGATTCTTTCCACGGAAAAATTTTGGCTGTGAATCGCGAGTACCAAAGCCGCTTCTTCACGGGCTGTTGCAGATAAGTCAGCACTGACTTGTCCAGTTCTGATATCGACAGACGGGGATCGAAATCGGGGACATCATGGCAGAGGCAGCACGAAAATTCGGCGTGGCAGAGCAACCGCTCTATCGCGAATCGCCCAACAACATCGAGGCCGAGCAGGCGCTGCTTGGCGCTATACTTGTCAATAACGATGCCTTCTACCGGGTGTCCGACTTCCTGAAGTCCGGCCATTTCTACGAACCCCTGCACCGCAAGATCTTCGATGTCGCGGCCGAGCTGATCCGCATGGGTAAGGCGGCGACGCCGATCACGCTGAAGACCTTCCTGCCCGCCGACGAAAAGGTCGGCGACATGACGGTGGCGCAGTATGTGGTGCGGCTGGCGGTGGAAGCCGTCACCGTCGTAAACGCCACCGACTACGGCCGCGCCATTTATGATCTGGCGACCCGCCGGGCGTTGATCACCGTCGGCGAGGACATGGTCAACATCGCTTATGACGCCCCTGTCGACATGTCGCCTTCCGAACAGATCGAGGACGCGGAGCGCCGCCTGTTCGAGCTGGCCGAGACAGGGCGCTATGACGGCGGCTTCGAGAGCTTCACCGACGCGGTCAAGACCGCGGTCGACATGGCCAACGCCGCCTATATGCGTGACGGCGGTCTGTCGGGCCTCGCCACCGGCATGCGCGATCTCGACCGCCGCATGGGCGGCCTGCAGTCGTCCGATCTGATCATCATCGCCGGCCGTCCGGGCATGGGCAAGACATCGCTCGCCACCAACATCGCCTTCAACATTGCCGAGATGTATGAGCCGGCGCAGCAGGCCGATGGCTCATTCAAGGCGGCCAATGGCGGCGTGGTCGGTTTTTTCTCGCTCGAAATGTCGTCCGAACAGCTGGCAACCCGCATCATTTCCGAACAGACGGAAATTTCGTCCTCCAAGATCCGCCGTGGCGAAATCAGCGAAATGGACTTCGAAAAGCTGGTCGCCTGTTCGCAGACCATGCAGAAGATCCCGCTGTTCATCGACCAGACCGGCGGTATTTCCATTGCCCAGTTGTCTGCCCGCGCGCGTCGTCTGAAGCGCCAGCGCGGCCTGGATCTGATCGTCATCGACTATATTCAGCTGATGCAGGGCTCATCCGCCAAGTCTTCGCAGAACCGCGTGCAGGAAATCACCGAGATCACCACGGGCCTGAAGGCGCTGGCCAAGGAACTGGCCGTGCCGATCATCGCGCTGTCGCAGCTGTCGCGTCAGGTCGAAAGCCGCGACGACAAGCGTCCGCAGCTCTCCGACCTGCGCGAATCCGGTTCGATCGAGCAGGACGCCGACGTCGTCATCTTCGTCTATCGCGAGGAATATTACCTCAAGAACCGCGAGCCGAAGCTCGGCACCGAGGAATACGTCAAGTGGGAAAACGAGATGAACGAGATGCGCGGCAAGGCCGAGGTGATCGTGGCCAAGCAGCGCCATGGGCCGACGGGCTCTGTCACGCTTGCCTTCCACGGCGAATTCACCCGCTTCTCCGATCTCGCGGAAGAGCACCATATCGCGGAAAGGTTTGAGTAGCCCCTTGCCAGCGACCTCGATAGCCGTAACGGGTCTCGGCGCTCTGCGGCGCCCCCCTCTGTCATGCCGGACGTCCCGCCCGCACGGGGGGAGATTGGCTGTCGCGCGCGGCGCCCGCCAGAGGGCGGGAAGGTAAAGCGTGGTCAAATCCCGCGTCCAGTTCATCTGCCAGAATTGCGGTTCGGTGCATCAGCGCTGGGCCGGCAAATGCGATGCCTGCGGCGAGTGGAACACGCTGGTCGAGGAAGGCACATCTGGCGGCATCGGCTCGGGTCCTGCCAACACGCGCAACGCCCGCAAGGGCCGCGCGGTGGTGCTGACCACACTTTCAGGCGATATCGAGGACGCGCCGCGCATCATCTCAGGTATCGGCGAACTCGACCGCGCCACCGGTGGCGGTTTCGTTCGGGGCTCTGCACTTCTGGTCGGCGGCGATCCCGGTATCGGCAAATCGACGCTGCTCACCCAGGCCGCGGCCGCACTTGCCTCCAAGGGCCATCGCATCGTCTATGTCTCGGGCGAAGAGGCAGTTGCCCAGATAAGGCTGCGTGCGCAGAGGCTCGGCGTCGCCTCGGCGCCGGTGGAACTCGCGGCCGAAACCAATGTCGAGGATATCCTTGCCACGATCGCCGACGGCAAGCGGCCCGATCTGGTCATCCTCGATTCGATCCAGACGCTGTGGACCGACCTTGCCGATTCGGCGCCGGGCACCGTCACACAAGTGCGCGCCGCCGCGCAGGCGATGATCCGCTACGCGAAATCCACGGGTGCCGCGATCGTGCTGGTCGGCCATGTCACCAAGGAAGGCCAGATCGCGGGTCCGCGCGTGGTCGAGCACATGGTCGATGGCGTGCTCTATTTCGAGGGCGAAGGCGGCCACCACTTCCGTATCCTGCGCACGGTGAAGAACCGCTTCGGACCGACCGACGAGATCGGGGTCTTCGAAATGTCGGACAAAGGTCTGCGCGAGGTCTCCAATCCATCCGAGCTTTTCCTTGGCGAACGGCACGCGAAATCACCGGGAGCAGCGGTTTTCGCCGGCATGGAAGGCACCAGGCCGGTTCTGGTCGAAATCCAGGCGCTGGTCGCGGCCTCCTCGCTCGGCACGCCGCGCCGGGCGGTGGTCGGCTGGGACGGCGCGCGGCTGTCGATGATCTTGGCAGTGCTGGAGGCGCATTGCGGTGTGCGTTTCGGGCAGCATGACGTCTACCTCAACGTCGCCGGCGGCTACCGCATCAGCGAGCCGGCGGCCGATCTCGCGGTCGCCGCCGCACTGGTTTCCTCGCTCACTGGTCTTGCCCTCCCCGCCGATTGCGTCTATTTCGGCGAAATCAGCCTTTCGGGCGCGGTGAGGCCGGTTGCGCATGCGCAGCAGCGTCTCAAGGAAGCCGAAAAGCTGGGTTTTGGTAGCGCGGTTCTGCCCGTGGGCAGCGAGGAACTTGCTGGGGGGATTGGGGCCGGCGCTTTCCAGCCCACCGAGCTTGCCGACCTCGTGGCGCGCATAGCCGGCTCACGGCGCGGCCGTGCCGACGATGAAGAATGACGCGGCTCGTCGAGTCGTGAACAAGAGATCGGAGTGGGGCCAAAGACATGCCGATTACGCTGCTTGACGGAATTCTCGTCGGCTTCACCCTGGTCTCGGCGATGCTCGCCATGGTTCGCGGCTTTTCGCGCGAGGTGCTTTCGGTCGTCTCCTGGGCGGCGGCGGCGGCGGCGGCCTTCTTCTTCTACAAACCGGTCCTGCCCTACCTGAAGCCCTATATCGACAATGAGAAGATCGCCATGGCGGCGGCCGCAGGCGTGGTCTTCATCATCGCGCTGATCGTCGTCTCGGTCATCACCATGAAGCTTGCCGACTGGATCATCGATTCGCGCATCGGCGCCCTCGACCGCACGCTCGGCTTCCTTTACGGCGCCGCGCGCGGCGTCCTGGTCGTCGCTGTCGCGCTGCTGTTCTTCAACTGGCTGGCCGGCGCCAAGGCCCCGGCCTGGGTCACGGAAGCCAAGTCGCGGCCGCTGCTGGAACAGATCGGCGCCAAGCTCGAGAGCCTGCTGCCAGAGGACCCGGAAAACGCCATCCTCAAGAAGCTCAATCCGAATCAGCCGGCCGCCGAGACCCCCGTCGCGCCCGACGCACCGGCGGCGGATGCACCAGCCGGCGGCGACGACGCCAATGCGCCGGCTCCTGACGACAACGACGCCGGTCCTGCCGACAACACCGCCAAGCCGGCGCCAGCGCCGGCGAACTGAGGTCGGAACGGGGCGTCTGACGATCGATCCATGTGAACGATCGCATGCAGTGCGTTGCTTTCGACGTGCGACCGCCTTATATGGCGATTTTAGCGGAGCTTAAGATGGCAGACGCAGACGACGTGCTTTCCGCCGAGGCTGACGATCATTTCCATGACGAGTGCGGCGTGTTCGGCATCTTTGGCCGGCAGGACGCGGCGGCCATCGTCACACTCGGTCTGCATGCGCTGCAGCATCGAGGTCAGGAAGCGGCCGGCATCGTCTCCTATGACGGCACCCAGTTCCATGTCGAACGCCATGTCGGCCTGATCGGCGACACCTTCACCAAGCAGCGCGTCATCGACAGCCTGCAAGGCAACCGCGCCATCGGCCACACGCGCTACGCGACCACCGGCGGCGCCGGCATGCGCAACATCCAACCCTTCTTCGCCGAATTGGCCGATGGCGGCTTTGCCGTCGCCCATAACGGCAACCTCACCAACGCCATGACGGTGCAGCGCGCGCTGCAGAAGCAAGGCGCGATCTTCTCCTCCACCTCCGACACCGAGACGCTTTTGCATCTGGTCGCGACCAGCAAGGAGCGCGACCTCAATTCGCGCTTCATCGACGCGGTGCGCCAGGTCGAGGGCGCCTTCTCGCTGGTGGCGATGACGGCCAAGAAGATGATCGGCTGCCGCGATCCGCTCGGCATCCGCCCGCTGGTGCTGGGCGATCTCGACGGCGCCTGGATCCTGGCCTCCGAGACCTGTGCGCTCGACATCATCGGCGCGCGTTTCGTGCGCGACCTGAAGCCCGGCGAGATGGTCGTCGTCACCTCCAAGGGCATTGAGAGCCTGTTCCCGTTCGAACCGCAGAAGACCCGCTTCTGCATCTTCGAATATGTCTATTTCGCCCGACCCGACTCCTCGGTCGAGGGCCGTAACGTCTATGAGGTACGCAAGCGCATCGGCGCGGAACTGGCGCAGGAAAATCCGGTCGACGCCGATATCGTCGTACCGGTGCCGGATTCCGGCACGCCGGCGGCAATCGGCTTCAGCCAGGCGGCGGGCATTCCCTTCGAACTCGGCATCATCCGCAACCACTATGTCGGCCGCACCTTCATCCAGCCTGGCGATTCGATCCGCCATATGGGCGTCAAGCTCAAGCACAACGCCAATCGCCGCATGATCGAGGGCAAGCGCGTGGTGCTGGTCGACGACAGCATCGTGCGCGGCACCACCAGCCAGAAGATCGTGCAGATGGTGCGCGATGCCGGCGCCAAGGAAGTGCACATGCGCATCGCCTCGCCGCCGACCAGCGCATCGTGCTTCTATGGCGTCGACACGCCGGAGAAGTCGAAGCTGCTGGCTTCGCGCATGTCGGTGGAAGAGATGGCCGAGTTCATCCGGGTCGATTCGCTCGGTTTCCTCAGTATCAACGGTCTCTACCGCGCCGTCGGCGAGGCCAGCCGCGACGACGAGCAGCCGCAGTTCTGCGATGCATGCTTCACCGGCCAGTACCCGACCCGCCTGCTCGACTTCGAAGGCCACGACAATGTGCGCACGCTGTCGCTGCTGGCGACAAGCGGGTCGTAGAATTGGCGGATCCTCATCAGCCTTAGCCAGAGTTCCGGAAGCCATCGCATGACCCTCGACCTTACCGGCCGCGTCGCGGTCGTCACCGGCGCCTCGCGCGGCATCGGCTATTTCATCGCCAGGGAATTGGCTGCGGCCGGCGCGCATGTCATCGCGGTTGCCCGCACCGTCGGCGGGCTGGAAGAACTCGACGACCAGATCAAGGCGGCCGGCGGCCAGGCGACATTGGTGCCGCTCGATCTCGCCGACATGGCCGGTATCGACCGGCTGGGCGGCGCCATCCACGAGCGCTGGGGCAAGCTCGACATCCTCGTCGCCAATGCCGGCGTGCTTGGCGTCATCTCGCCGATCGGCCATGTCGAGGCCAAGACCTTCGAAAAGGTGATGACCATCAACGTCACCTCGACCTGGCGGCTGATCCGCTCGGTCGACCCGCTGCTGCGGCTTTCGGATGCCGGCCGGGCGATTATCCTGTCGTCCAACGCGGCGCATTCGGCGCGCGCCTTCTGGGCGCCTTACGCGGCATCGAAGGCGGCGGTGGAGACCATGATGCGCTCCTGGGCGCATGAGACGCAAAATCTGCCGCTGCGCGTCAATGCAGCCGACCCCGGCGCCACCCGCACCGCGATGCGCGCACAAGCCGTGCCCGGTGAGGATCCCGAGACATTGCCGCACCCCTCCGAGATCGCCAAACGCATCGTGCCGCTGGCCAGCCCGGATCTCAAAGAGACCGGCCTGATCTTCCAGGCCAAGCACAACCGCTTCGTCGCCTACCGACAACCGGAATAAAAGCCGGTTCGAAATGGATTAAAACAGCCTTCGGCTACGTTCTTCTGACGTGGGACATTCGAAACCGGAGGACCGACATGCCAAGACTCGCCATCGTTGCCGCCACCGCCCTTGCCGCCGCTCTTGGAGCTACGGTGGGCGTGGCCGTTTCCCAAGATACCAAGATGAGTTTCTTCGTCACCAGCGTCGGCTCCGGCAAGGGGGGCGATCTCGGCGGCCTGAAGGGCGCGGATGCCCATTGCGCGTCGCTGGCGGAAGCCGCCGGCGTCACCGGCAAGACCTGGCACGCATATCTCTCGACCAGCGCGGAGGATGCGCGCGATCGCATCGGCAAGGGTCCCTGGTTCAACGCCAAGGGCGCCAAGATCGCCGATGATGTCGCCTCGCTGCACAGCGACGCCAACGGCATCACCAAGCAAACCGCGCTGAACGAGAAGGGTGAGACGGTCAACGGCCGCGGCGATACGCCCAACCGACACGACATGCTGACCGGCTCCAAGCCCGACGGCACCAGGATCGCCGACCAGACCTGCGGCGACTGGACGATGAGCGGCTCCGAAGGGGCGGCGATGATGGGCCATCACGACCGCACCGGTCTCGACGATTCGGCGGCGGCGAAGTCGTGGAATTCTTCGCATGCCTCGCGTGGCGGCTGCAGCCAGGAGGCGCTGAAAGGCACAGGCGGCGACGGCCTGTTCTATTGCTTTGCGACCGACTGAACCACGGCGGAGGGCAATACCGCAGCTAGGAACCCGACGGATCATCACGCGGCTGTGATCTGAGAGGAGAAGCCGCTGGGCGGTCATGCTTTCGTCATTTCCGAGGAGTTGTTAGGATCGAGCGAATCCCGCAACGAGAGCCCGATCTGGGCAGAACAAGGAAAACTCCATGGCTACGACCGCAGCATTGGTCTGGTATCTGGTAATCGCCGGCCCGCAGGGCGGCATGGTCGTGCTGCCCAGCACCTTCGACAAGCGCGAACAGTGCACCGCCGCCATCACCGAGTATCAGAAGCAGCCGACACCCGCCGGCTGGTCCGTGCAGTGCGTGCCGAGCGCCTCGCCCTTCACCGACGAAGGCGACGCCGAAGAGCCGGCAGCTCAGTAAGCATCAGATCGCAAGGCCCCCGACCGCTGCCGCGGGCCTTGCGATTCATCACCGCGCGCTCACCGTCAGTTCCGGCTTTTGTTTGATGGTCTGGAACACCACGCAATAGCGCTCGGTCAGCTTCAGCAGCGAATCAATGCGCTCCGGAGGCTCCGCCGTGTCGAGATTGAAATTGAGCCGAATGGCGCGAAAGCCGACCGGCGCATCCTTGGCGACACCAAGCGTGCCGCGAAAATCAAGATCGCCTTCGGCTTCAACGGTAGCGGCGCCGAGCTTGAATTCGAGCGCCGTCGCCACCGCCTTCAGCGTCACCCCGGCGCACGCCACCAGCGCCTCGAGCAGCATGTCGCCGGAGCACAGTTCGAGCCCCGAGCCGCCTGTTGCCGGATGAAGGCCGGCGATTGCCAACGCCCTGCCCGTCTCCACCTTGCAGGCCACCGACTGTTCGTCGATCGAGCCCTTTGCCCTTAGCGTGATCAGTGCTTGCGTGGCGTCGTCGCGGTAGGCCTGCTTCAGCGGCGCCTGCATGGCCTTCAGCTCGGTTGCGTCCATTTTCGTTCCTCCGACAGGCTTTCTGCCTTGATAGCATGGTCCTGCGAGACGTGTGAGGCAATCCAAACATGACGACCCAAGCTGTCAGGAACTGGTTCGGCCGAAACAACAGCAGTGGGCGCGCCATCGTCTGATCCCTTTGACTTCATCCGCCTCGGCCATAGCTATGCGGGAGTCTTTTCCGCGGAGGTCTCATGCGTTCCAAGCTGAAACTCGTCTCCCTTGTCCTCTTCATGCTTGCCGGTTTCGCGCAGCCTCTCCTGGCCGAAACGGCGGAGCGGCCGGCACCCGCGGGCGGCGTGCTTTCACTGCTGCCGTCACCTGAGATCACCGACCATTCGATCACCATTGGCGGACGCAGCCTGCGGTATCAGGCAAAGGCCGGCACGCTTCCGCTGCTCTCCGGCAAGGGCGAGATCACGGCGGAGATCTTCTATGTTGCCTATACGCTGAAGCCGCGGGAGAGCGTGGCGACGGAAGCACCGCGGCCAATCACCTTCGTGTTCAACGGCGGCCCGGGCGCCGCTTCAGCCTATCTGCATCTCGGCGCGCTCGGACCGCGCGTCGTGGCGACCGGAGCCGGCGGGGAATTCCTCCCCTCGCCGCAAAAGCTCATCGACAATCCCGACAGTTGGCTCGACATGACCGACCTCGTCTTCGTCGACCCGGTGGGAACCGGCTACAGCCGCGAGGCGCCCGGCCACGATACGCACGACTTCTGGGGCGTCAGCCAGGACGCCAGTTCGGTCGGCGCCTTCATCAGGCTCTATCTCGCCCAAAACGGCCGCATGGGATCTCCGCTGTTCCTCGCCGGTGAGAGCTATGGCGGGTTCCGGGCGGCACTGCTTGCCAGGACGCTGCAGGAAGATATCGGCATCAGCCCGAGCGGCATCGTGCTGATCTCGCCGGCGCTGGAATTCACCCTGGTGCAGCCCGACGAATTCGAGCCGCTGCATTGGGCTCTCGAACTACCCTCCCTCGCCGCGGTTCGCCTGCGCAGTGAAGGTGTCAGCGGCGACACTTTGCGGAAAAAGCTCGCCGAGGTCGAGCATTATGCACTTGGCGAGTACCTCAGTGCGCTCACCAGTGGGCTGGAGCAAGGCGGACGGCTGGCGGGTGATCGCGTGGCCGAGATCACCGGCCTGCCTCTCGACCTCGTTCACCGCAACTTCGCCCGCGTCCCGACCTCGCTCTTCGCAAGGGAGTTTGGCCGTGCCATGCGTAAGGTGCTCAGCCCCTATGACGGCATGATCGCGACGGCGGACATCGCTCCCCAGAGCGCCCGTATCGCTGGCCCCGATCCGGTGCTGGACCGTAGTGTGCCGGCGCTGACCTCAGCCTTTGTCGCTTACGCGCGCGACGAGCTGAACTTTCGCACCGATGTCAGCTACCGCTTGCTGAACGGCGATATCAGCCACAACTGGGACTATGGGACGAGCGCCTCGCGCCAGGGCTATGCCGGCGTGATGGATGACCTGCAACGGGCGCGGTCCTTGAATCCCGCGCTGGGCGTCGTCATCGTCAATGGCTACACCGATCTCGTCACTCCCTATCTGGCGTCGCGTTATCTGGTCAGCCAGATCCCGTCGCTCGCCGGCGCCAGGCCGATCCGCCTCGACGTCGTTGAAGGTGGGCACATGATGTATCTCGAACCGGATGGACGGCGCGCGCTGAAGCAGGCCGCTTCACAGCTTTACCAGGCAACCCAGTAAACGACAGGACATCGAGTCCCCGGGCAACCAAGGCGCCGATGCAGGCCCGGTGGCGGGCGCAGTGATCAAGCTGTCCCAAATGGGACATTGACGGACAAGGCCCCAAAACCGTCTGATCGGGCAAGGTTTCGTCATTCCATTTTCCGGTGGTCCCACAATGTCACATACGCTCCCGACCACACCGAGGCAGGATGGGTTTCGCGCCCCTGGCGAATTCGAACCCAAATCGGGCTGTTGGCTGATCTGGCCAGAACGGCCGGACACCTGGCGGCTGGGCGCCAAGCCCGCGCAGAGGCTGTTCGCCAATGTCGCTGCGGCGATCGCACAAAGCGAGCCGATGACGGTGGCGGCGTCCAGCCGCCAGTGGCAGAACGCAAGAGCGCGATTGCCCAGCCATGTGCGCGTCGTGGAAATGTCGACCAATGATTCCTGGCTCCGCGACAGTGGCCCCAATTTCGTCGTCAATGATCGAGGCGAAGTGCGCGGCGTCGATTGGATCTTCAACGCTTATGGCGGTTTCGACGGCGGCCTCTACTCGCCTTGGGATCTCGACGACCTCGTGGCGCAAAAGGTCCTCGAGATCGAGAGGATGGACCGTTATCGCGCACCGCTGATCGCCGAGGGCGGCGGACTGCAATGCGACGGCCAAGGCACGCTCATCACGACCGAGCAGTGCCTGCTCAATCGCAACCGTAATGCCCATCTCGGAAAGGCGAAGGTGGAACAACAGCTTGGCGACTATCTCGGCGTCGACAAAATCATCTGGCTGCCGCGCGGTTTTGCTTTCGACGAGACGGATGGCCATGTCGACGACCTCTGCTGCTTCGTTCGTCCGGGCGTTGTGGCGCTGAGCTGGACCGACGAGCGGGACGATCCGCAATATGAGATCGTACGCGAAGCCGAAGAGGTGCTGCGCTCGGCCCGCGACGCGCGTGGCCGTCGCCTGGAGGTTCATCGGCTGCACCATCCCCTGCCGATCGAGATGACGATGGAAGAAAGCGAGAGCGTGGACCGGGTCGATTCGACCTGGGCACGGCCGACCGGCAACCGGATCGCGGCGAGTTACATCAACTATTATCCGGGCAACAGCGTCGTGGTCGTGCCGGAATTCGGCTGCAATCTCGACGGGAAGGCAAAGCAACAGCTGGCCACGCTGTTTCCCGATCACAAGCTCGTCGGCATCGAGAACTCCCGCGAAATTCTGCTCGGAGGCGGCAATGTCGCCTGTATCACGTTACCCGTTTATGCGCCCCACCGGCGTTGAGCGGCAAGCGTGCCGAAGTGAAATCAGAACGGTGCGCCGCGTCGGCCCGCCAGGCAAAAGGAGATACCCATGCGCGCTCTGCTCTTCCCAATCCTGACCGCCGCGCTTGCCTGCGGCATCAGTTTCGGCGTCGCCCGGGCGGACGATGAGAAGGTGGTCAACGTCTACAACTGGTCCGACTACATCGCCCCGGACACAGCTGAGAAATTCGAGAAGGAGACGGGCATCAAGGTCCGCTACGATGTCTATGACGGCAACGAGGTCCTTGAGACGAAACTGCTCACCGGCGGCTCGGGATATGACGTGGTCTATCCCTCGGCCTTTCCGTTCCTGAAGAACCAGGTGAAGGCAGGCGCTTTCCTGCGGCTCGACAGATCGAAGCTTTCAAACCACTCGAAAATCGATCCGCAAGCCTTGTCGCTGATCGCGGGTGCGGATCCGCAGAACCTGTACGCCGTGCCTTATATGGCCGTCACAGACGGGATCGGCTACAATGTCGCTGCCGTCAAGCAACGGATGCCGGATGCGCCGACAGGTTCCTTCGCCATGGTCTTCGACGTCGACGTCGTCAAGAAATTCTCCGATTGCGGCGTCGCCATGATCGATGCTCCGGCGGAGATCATTCCTATGGCTATGAACTATCTCCACATCGATCCCAGGTCGACCAGTCCGGACGACCTCGCCAAGGTCGAAGAGCTGATGGGCAAGGTGCGTCCCTATATCCGTTACTTCCACTCGTCGAAATACATCAACGACCTGGCGAATGGCGACATCTGTGTCGTGCTGGGCTGGTCGGGCGACATATTGCAGGCCAAGACCCGTGCGGCGGAATCCGCGAAGAAGCTGGAGATTGCATATTCCATTCCAAGGGAAGGCACGCTGATAAACTTCGATACGATGGCCGTGCCGAAGGATGCGCCGCATCCGGAGAATGCCCAAGCCTGGATCGATTTCAACTTGCGGCCCGATATCGCAGCGGCCAATTCCAGTTATGTTTCCTATGCCAATGCGATCCCGGAATCCCTGCCACTGATGGATCAGGCCGTCGCAAAGGATCCCGGCGTTTTCCCATCCGACGATGTAAAGGCCAAGCTGTTCGTGGTCGAGAACAACGACGCAAAGCTGCTGCGACTGCAAAACCGCATGTGGACACGCGTCGTGACGGGACAGTGAAGCTGGCGAACCATCAGTTGGGCGAGGCCTTCCAGCCTATGGCCAACAGCTCGACCTGGGAGTGCACACCGAGCTTGCGGTAGACCTGCTTGATGTGGTTGCGCACGGTGCCGGGTGAAATCGACAGGTTTCGCGAAATCGTCTTGGCGCTGCCACCCTCGATCAGGAGCCGCGCGATCTGCCTTTCCCGGGCGCTGAGTTGCGACCCCGCGGCTTCGATTGCGGAACCCTTGTCGCGAAGACGGCACAAATGAAGCAGCCTTTGCAGAATGAGCTTTGTCGCGCTGCTCGCCGCGCCGGCCACGGCCAGATCATGCTCGCCAAAACGCGGTGCGCCTTCCCGGCGAAGAAAGGTTACATAGCCGGCGGTCAGTCCGTCGAGGTTGAACACGCCGGTTATTTCATCGAAGCTGCCGGAGGGCCCGTAGAATTCGCGGTAATACGGCGTGCGCTGGAAATCGCCTTGGCTGAGAGCCGACAACGGCAGCAGGAAATCCTGTCTGGTGCTGGCGAACCTCTGGAAGAACGGATCCTGGCGATAGACGCGCGCATCATAGTCCCGGTTCCAGCGATCGGGTCCGGCATCGTCGATGGTCAGGGATGTTATGTCGCGACGATAGAAGCCAACATAGACACGATCCGAGCCAAGCAGCACCCTCGCCGCCGCGCTGAAGCGGGCCGACAAGTCTTCGGGCGTTGCCGCCAGGGCCGCGGCGGCCACGCCACCACTCCAGCGTTCAAGCCGGTCGAGAGAAAAAATCGACTGCATCCGCGCCCAGACTAAAGCAAGCCCCGCCAACTTCAAGCTGGCGGGGAACGCGACGTCGCCGGTGAGATCAATCCCGTGGCCGCTTCCGCAGCTCATCGCCCCATCGACTGGTTGGACTCACGCCTTGGCCTGCGACCTCACATGGGCGATGTAGCCGCGCACGTCGCCGGCCGGACCAGCATAGGCCTTGCCGAGCTTCTTCTCCATCGCAGCCATGTATTCCTTCGCCCATTTGGGCAGGGCGTAGTCGATGACGGCGAGGAATTCGAGCGTCGCCGCAAGACGGATGTCGGCGATCGACGGGTTCTTGCCGCCGATGAACGGCTTGCCGTCGCGGAAGAAGGAGTGGAAGACCTCGAGAGGCTCGGCAATGGCGGCGACCGCGGCCTTCTGCGCCTCCGATTTCCTATCCGGGTGGGCGTCGCTGTGACCGACTTCGCCGGCATATTGCGGGAAGCCGAGCGCCGGATAGGTGGCGCGCGCGACATAGGGATAGAGCGTGCCGATCAGATAGAACATGGCGCTGTCTATCATCGCCCGCTTGGCTGGCGCCTTGGGGTAGAATTTCTCCAGCCCATGCTTGTTGGAAAGATATTGCATGATGGCGCAGCTCTCCCACAGCACGCCACGCGGCAGGCCCTTGTCCTCGATCATCGGCGTCAGATGGGCCGGATTGCGCGCCATGTATTCGGGCGAGCGCGTGTGCCCCCACGCATCGGTCTCCGCATGGTCGAGCCCGGCGGCGCGGGCAAAGACGCGAACGGTCATGTTGTTGACGCTCGGCTTCAGCATGCTGATGGTCAGCGCCGATTTCCTTGCCGGTTTCGCCTTGGCCTTGGCCGCGGTCTTGCCGGCGGCCTTTGACGCCGTCTTGGTCGCAGCTTTTGCTGCCGGCTTCGCGGTCGTTTTTGCCGCTGGTTTGGCGGCCGGTTTCCCTGCGCTTTTCGCCACTGCTTTTGCCACGTGTTCCTCCCTTGCCTGTTCAGCCTTCAGTATGGATTTTTGGGCGCCCGGTCCGCCGACAATGTCGCGCGCGCGCGTTCCACCAGCGCCTGGATCGCATCAGCCAGATGCACCTCGGCGATGTTGTAGTCGCCACGCGTGACGCGAAGCTTATGCGCCTCCATCAGCACATCGGCATGGGTGAAGCCTGCAGGCGGCTCGAAACGATAAGAGGCAAGCTCGATCAGAAGGCCGAGCGGATCCTCGAAATAGATTGAATCCATGAAGCCGCGATCCTTGACGCCACTGTGTTTGATGGCGCGCTCGTCGAGCCGGGCGACCGCCTGCAGGAAAGTGACGCGGGACACCGAAAAGGCGATGTGATGCACGCAGCCCGGGTCGGTCGGGGTGCGGCGCTGCACGGCCGTGCGGGTCTCGTCGGTGAAGATGGTGATCAGCCGGCCGTCGCCCGGATCGAAATAAAGATGGCTTTCGCTCGGCTTGTCGAGATTGGGCTGCTCGAAGATGAAAGGCATGCCCAGCACCCCTTCCCAGAAATCGATCGAGGTCTGGCGACCGGCACCGACCAGCGTGATGTGATGGACGCCTTGCGACTGCAGTTTCTGCATCGGCCTTCTCCCCGCAATATCCGCTCTAGCAGAAGCGGCCCGTCACGCCGCGCCCGCACAAGCTACATCTGGCATGAGCTGAGCGCCAATTCGATGTCCGTCCCCCGGCGTTCTGCGCGCCTGCCTTCGTCTCCGGCTTTATAAGATG
This sequence comes from Mesorhizobium sp. B2-5-7, assembly GCF_006440875.1. Classification (NCBI taxonomy): domain Bacteria; kingdom Pseudomonadati; phylum Pseudomonadota; class Alphaproteobacteria; order Hyphomicrobiales; family Phyllobacteriaceae; genus Mesorhizobium; species Mesorhizobium sp. B2-5-7. Next base: position 98,194 of record NZ_VFUO01000009.1, read on the forward strand.
ATGCTAAACCAATCGACCGTGCCGCGCCAGAAGCCGCATCCGGGACAAGCTGCATTTCGCACCACTGCCGCCTGCCCCAAAAGCAAGCGCGGTGCTGGAGCAGCGCCGTGCGGGATTTCGCCCGTATAGCTGGCAGGTGCGGAGCCGCCGGGGGCTGGGGCCGCCTTCACTCAAGCAGGCGCACGCCTTATGGCCGATATCGCCATTCTCGATACACGCGAAAGGGTCTTCGCCGGAATCCTGCTGACGGGCGCCGCCTATTTGCTGTTTTCGACGCAGGACGCCTCGATCAAACTGCTGGTCACCGGCATGACCGTCTGGCAGATCATGTTCTTCCGCAGCATCACCATTCTTGGCGCCTGCGCGGTGATCGGCGGGCGGCCGCTGTTCGCCGATACGGTGCGCTCGCCGATCGTGCGGCCGATGCTGGTGCGCAGCGCCTTCACGCTCGCCGCCTGGCTCTGTTACTACAATGCCGCCCGCAGCCTGCAACTCGCCGAACTGACCACCGTCTATTACGCGGCTCCGATCATCGTCACCGTGCTATCGGTGGTCTTGCTCGGCGAAAAGGTGCCCGTTCTGCGCTGGCTGGCGGTTCTGATCGGCTTTGCCGGCGTCTTTGTCGCCTGCGATCCCGCCCATCTTGGCCTGTCCGTGCCCGTGTTGCTGGTACTGACGGCGGCCTGCCTTTGGGGCATCGCCATCGTGCTTCTGCGCAAGACGGCGCTTGCCGAGCGCTCGACGATCCAGCTCCTCCTCAACAATTTCTATTTCCTGGTTTTTTCGGCGGTGCCGGCGCTGTCGTGGTGGCATACGCCGGACCCGGCACAATTGCTGCTTCTTGCCAGCGTCGGTGCGCTCGGCGGCCTGGCGCAATATCTTCTCTTCGAGGGCATGAAGCGTACGCCGGCATCGATCCTGGCGCCGCTCGAGTACACCTCGCTGTTGTGGGCGTTCGCGCTCGGCTTCGCGATCTGGGGCGACGTGCCGCGCCGCGAAGTGTTCCTGGGTGCCGCCCTTATCGTCGCCGCCGGCCTGCTGATCGTCGGCGGCGAACATTTCCGCAAGCGGCTTTGACGTGGATGGTCATTACTCCCGACACGACGATGTCAGGACGAGGCAAGGTAGGCTGCCGGCATGACTGAGATCACGGCCACCGCGGAAACCGCCGAACGCACGCTGGGTATCCTGCTGGTATCATCCTCGGCGGCTGTATTCGGGCTGACCGGCGTTCTGACCAAGTCGATCCATGCCGATCCGCTGACGATCACCTGCTGGCGCGGCTTTGTCGGCGCGATCCTGATCAGCCTCTACGTATTGTGGCGCCGCCGCCGTGCCGGCAACCGTGAACCGCTGCGGCTTGGCTGGCGCGGCTGGCTGCTGGCCATCGAAGGCGCACTGGCCAGCATCGCCTTCATTTCCGCTTTCAAGTTCACTTTCGTCGCCAATGTCGCGGTCATCTACGCGACGTCGCCCTTCATTGCCGCCGTACTGGCCTGGATGCTCGTGCGCGAGCCTTTCCGGCTGCAGACGATGGTGGCGGCGGCGGTGTCGCTGTGCGGGGTCGCCATCATGGTGTGGTCGGGTTTTGCCACCGGCAATTTGTTCGGCGACGGGCTGGCGCTGCTGATGACGGCCGGCAGCGCGCTGTACATGATCATGGTTCGCGCGTTCCGTGACACGCCCGTTGTGTGGGCCGGCGCGGTTTCGGCCTTCCTGCTGTTCATACTCGGATGGTTCGTCACCGATCCCCTGGCGGTCTCATCAAGGGACGCTATCCTGCTTGCCACCTTCGGCGCGTCCTTCGCACTGGCTTCCATTCTGTGGACGGAAGGCTCGCGGCTGATCCCGGCGCCTGAATCGGGCCTGCTCGGTTCGGCGGAAGTGCCGTTCGCGATCCTGTTTGCATTTCTGTTCCTGGCCGAAATCCCGCCGCTGGCCAGCATGGTCGGCGGTGCCATCGTACTCGGCGCCGTCTTTGCCCATGCCGGCCGTGACTGGCTGAAGGCACGCTCCCGGCAAGCGTCTTCAAATATTTCGTAAAAAATTTTCCAAGTCACGGAACCATCACCGTGCCCGGACATTATTAGTGCGACGGGCCACCCCCCAAGTCCCCCCAAACCCCTCGGCCCGTCCTACTCCAAGCCGACCGCAAGGTCGGCTTTTTCTTTGCGACAGCTTTTGCTTTGCAACAGACGGGTCGACCGCAAGTCGGCTTTCCAGCCAATAGACCGGCGACGGAACTTCGCGCCTAGTCAAATCAACCAAGCGGTCCGGACAAAGCGAGGCTACCGCCGAGCAGCGTCGCCAGATCGCCCGCGGGCGCATCGGCACCGGCGCGCAGGCGGATCGCGAACTCAGCCATCGGAACCGGCGGCAAGCCAAGTTCGCGGGGCGCTTCGACAATGCCGGAATGGGCAAAGCGCGGGGTTCGCAAGGTCAGCGCAACACCGGCATTTACCGCAGTGCGCAGACCGGCCAGGCTGGCGCTGCCGGCAGCGATGCGATAGCGGCGGCCGGCGGCGTCGAGCGCGGCGAGCGCCGCCTCGCGAAACCCGCAATAGGGGTCGAGCAGCGCCAGCGGCAATTCTTCCTGCCGCGAGGCCAGTCCCTTCTGCGAACACAGCCATGTCATCGGCTCGCGCAACACGCCGACCTCGTCCGGCACGGCAGCCTGGCGCATGACGATCGCCAGATCGAGGCTGCCAGCTTGTAACGCCTGCGCCAGTTCGGCGGAGCGGCCGACACGCAATTCGATCCTGACGCGGGGATGGCTGGAGGCGAAGGCACGCAGCAGGTCCGGCAGGCCGCTATCGGCGAAATCCTGCGTCGTGCCGATGGCGACGCGCCCGGCAGCGCGCGCGCCCTTCAGCGCCAGCCAGGCCTGGCGATGCACGGCAAGAATACGCCTGGCGTGCCCGACAAGATCCTCGCCTGCCGGCGTCAGGCCGCGCCCCCTGCCCTGCGGCGCCAGAAGTGGCTCACCGACGATCTCTTCCAAGCGCTGCATCTGCGCCGTCACCGCCGAGGGTGAGCGGCCGACATTGGCCGCCGCCTGCGCCAGCGAACCGCTGTCGACGAAAGCAAGGAAGGTTCTGAGCAGGTCGGGATCAAGCGTTTCCATAATTCGATTTTATCAAATCATCAGTTGAAAACAATTCAGTTTTTTCGATCAAAAGATGATGGCATGGTCTTCAACGGCGCCCACGCCGCTAAAAAACCAAGGAGAGCAAAATGCCCATCATCAATGTCAGCGTCACCGGCAAGCCCGACGCCACCCTGTCGGCCAGCATCGCCAGGGAAATAACCGAGATCACCGCCACGCATCTGCGCAAGGATCCGACGATCACCGCAGTTGCCGTGTCCTATCTCGATCCGCAGCACTGGTTCGCCGGCGGCAAGTCGCTCGCCGAGCACGGCACCAACACGTTCTGGCTCGACATCAAGGTGGTCGATGGCACCAACACAAAGCTCGAACTGGAGGCCTATCTCGAGGCGATCTTCGATGCCTTTGGCCGCCTGCTAAGCGGCGTGCACCAGGAGAGCTATGCTTTCGTGCATGAGGTTCCGGCAGCGGCCTATGGCTACGGCGGCAAGACGCAGGAGTTCCGTTTCATCAGCGGGCGGCTGAACGCGGCGTGAGGGCGCCCCTTCCGCATTGACCTTGCCTCGACTTCCGCTAGGCTCTGCCCCCGAAGCGGCCGCACAAGAGCCGCAATGACAAAATCGTTGGGAGAGACGCGGCATGATCCTGACACTGGCGCTGCTTGCGGGTCTGGTTGTGGCCTGGTTGCTGATCGGCGTGGTGGAAAAATTCCGCCTCGGCCTGCGCTTCACCCAAGCGCTGCTCTACGCACCGTTCAAGCTCGCCTACCGGATCAGCGACAATCGCATCAAGATCGCTCGCAAGGCGCAGGTGCCGGTCATCTATGTCATCTCGCACCAGTCGCGCTTCGAGCCGGCGCTGATGCTGTCGCTGCTGCCCGACGACACGCTGCATATACTCGACGAGGTCTCGGCGCGTTCGCCTTGGCTCGAACCATGGCGCGAACTCGGCCGCACCATTGCCTTCAACGCCGAACATGTCTTCGTCAGCCGCCGGCTGGTGCGCGTGCTGAAGGGCAAGGGCCGGCTGGCCGTCTATCTGCCGGACGCGGTCGAGCCCGACGTCAAGACGTTTCGGCTGTTCCGCGCCGTCACCCGCATCGCCATGCAGGCCGACGCCCGCATCGTGCCGATCTTCGTCGCCGGCGCCCGCAACCTGCCGGTGTCGCTGACGTCGGCGGACAAGGCACCGCGTCACTGGTTTCCACGGCTGTCGGTCAGTGTCCTGGAGCCGATGACGATCGCCGAACTGGTGGCGCGCAATCCGGACCAGGCTTCCAACACCAATGCGCTGTTCGACCGCGTCGCGGAGGCCCGGCTTTTTGGCACCGACCTCGACCGCGGCCTGTTCCTTGCCATGCGCGACGCCGCAACCAGGATCGGCGCTTCGCATGCGATCATCGAGGACGTCATTTCCGGGGCGCTGAGCTACCGCAAGATGTTCATCGGCGCGCGGGTGCTGGGCAGGCGCTTCGAGGCGGTGACGGCGCCGGGCGAAGCTGTGGGGGTGATGCTGCCCAACGCCAACGGCGTCGTGCTGTCGCTCGTCGGCCTGCTCTCGGCGGGCCGTGTGGCGGCGATGATCAACTACACGGCCGGGCCGGCAAGCGTCACCGCGGCTGTCCGCACCGCCGTCATCCGCACCGTTGTCTCTTCGCGTGCCTTCGTCGAGAAGGCCGATCTCGCCGATATCGTCGCCGCGGTCGAGAAGGGCGGCGCCAGGCTGCTGTGGCTGGAAGATGTACGCGAAAGCGTCACCACGCTGGACAAGCTTGCAGCCGCCTTGCTGTGGCGCCTGCCGCTGCAGCGACAGGACGCGGCAAAGCCCGGCGTGATCCTGTTCACCTCGGGCTCCGAAGGCACGCCGAAGGCCGTTGTTCTGTCGCAAAAGAATCTCCTCGCCAATGCCATGCAGGCCGAGGCGCGGATCACCATTTCGCCGGCGGACATCCTGCTCAACGTGTTGCCGGTGTTCCATTCGTTCGGCCTGACGGGCGGCACCATCCTGCCACTGGTCACCGGGGTAAAGCTGTTCCTCTATCCCTCGCCTCTCCACTACAAGCTCATCCCCGAGATCGCGCGCAAGGTGAAACCGACCATCATGTTCGGCACCGACACGTTCCTCGCCAACTATGCGCGTACCGCCAAGGACGGGGATTTCTCCAGTCTGCGCTTCGTCGTCGCCGGCGCCGAGGCGGTGAAGCCGGATACCCGCCGCGTTTATCGCGAACGCTTCCACGCCGAGATCATCGAGGGCTTCGGACTGACCGAGGCGGCGCCCGTGGTTGCCGTCAACACCGCGATCCACGGCCGCGACGGCACGGTCGGCCGGCTTCTGCCGGCCATTCGCATGAAACTGGAGCCAGTCGAAGGCATCAACGATGCCGGCCAGTTGTGGCTCGACGGGCCGAACATGATGATGGGCTACATGACCGCGGACCGCCCCGGCGAGCTCCAGCCGCTGACCGGCTGGCACGACACGGGCGATATCGTCGCCGTCGACCGCGAAGGCTTCATCAGCATTCGCGGCCGCGCCAAGCGCTTCGCCAAGATCGCTGGCGAGATGGTGTCGCTGGGTGCGGTCGAGATGCTGGTGCAGTCGCTTTGGCCGGAAGAACGCCATGCGGCGGTGGCGGTGCCGGACAAGAGGCGGGGCGAGCGCATCGTGCTGGTCACCACCGCCGACGATGCCAGCGCCGAGGAGTTGCGTCAGTTCGGCAAAAAGGCCGGAGCGGCCGAACTGATGGTGCCTAACGACATCGTCAAGGTCGAGGAGATCCCGGTGCTCGGTTCCGGCAAGACCGACTATGTGTCGACGAGAAAGCTGGCGATCGACCGGCTCGGGCTTGGCGTGGCGGCCTGAGTCGGATCAAGGACTTCGGCCGACTTTCTAACCTATGTCCGAAGGCGGCACTTTCTCGCCTTCCAGCTTGGCCCGCTTGGAGTAGGCGCGCACGCTGAATGGGAGAAAGATCAGGTAGCCCGCGACCGATGCCGTCAGCGTGTACCAGGGATAGGTCATCAGCAAGAGAATGTAGAGGACGACGGCGAGGATGACCGGCAGCACCCTGTCGCCGGGGATCTTGATGCTCTTGCCTGAATAGACTGGCAAGCGGCTGACCAGCAGGAAGGCCACCAGGATGGTGAAGCCGGTGGCGACGAAGGCGGCCGGCCGGCTGGGCTCCACCCCAAGCCGCAGGAAATAGAGATAGAGCGGCAGCATCACCAGAACGGCGCCTGCCGGCGCCGGCACACCGACGAAATATTCGGTCTGCCATATCGGGCGGTCGGCCTTCTCGTCGTCGAGCACGTTGAAACGCGCCAGCCGCAGCCCGCAAGCGATCGCAAACAGCAGTGCCGCGATCCAGCCTGGCGAGCCGGCGCGGTCGAGCAGGAAGGCATAGAGCACTAGTGCCGGCGCAACGCCGAAATTGACGATGTCGGCCAGGGAATCCATCTGCGCGCCGAATTTGGAGGTCGCCTTCAGCATCCGCGCCAGGCGGCCGTCAATGCCGTCGAGAAAAGCGGCCAGCAGCACCATTACCACCGCCGGCTCGAAACGCCCCTCGAAGCCGAAGCGGATGCCGGACAGGCCGGCGCAGATGGCAAGCACGGTGACCAGATTGGGCAGCACCATGCGCATGGGGATCTCGCGGATGCGCGGACCGCCGCTGGCATGGGCCTCGAATTTTTTATATTGCGTGCCCACCGTCAGGAAATCCGCACGAGGGGCGTGCCGGCGACACCGCCGAATTCGGCGAGCACGGTTTCGCCGCCGACCGCCGTCTGGCCAACGGCGACGCGCGGCGTGGCGGTCAAGGGCAGGAACACGTCGACGCGCGAGCCGAAGCGGATCAGGCCGAAACGCTCGCCGGTGCCGATCGAAGCGCCGGCCTCGGTCCAGCAGACAATGCGGCGCGCCACCAGGCCGGCGATCTGGACTGCCGCCACCGTGCCGTTGGGGCTCTCGATGACGAGGCCGTTGCGCTCGTTTTCCGTGCTCGCCTTGTCCAACTCGGCATTGAGGAATTTTCCCGGCCGATGTTCGATCCTGGCGATGCGGCCGCGCACCGGAGAGCGGTTCACGTGACAGGAAAAGACGTTCATGAACACGGAGATGCGGGTCATCTCGACATTGCCGAGGCCAAGCTCGCGCGGTGGCACGGCCGGCCCGACCGCCGAGACGATGCCATCGGCGGGGCTTACCACCAGGCGATCGTCAACAGGCGTGACGCGCTCGGGGTCACGGAAGAAATAGACGCACCAGGCGGTCAGGATCAGGCCGATCCAGAACAGGATCGAGGAGAAATAGCCGAGGAACAGCGTCGCCGCGCCAAACGCCGCGATGAAGGGATAGCCTTCGCGATGGATCGGTACGAACGCGTTCTTGACCGTGTCGACAAGGCTCATGGGCTGGGGGCGGTCCCTGTTTCAGGTCCGGCCTCAATAGCCGAAACACCCCCTGCCCGCAACGCGACAATCGCCGGCGCGGATGAACGGGCAAGTGCGGGCCTGTGACCGCGGATAGCCTGGCGCTCCGTGTGTCGTGAAATGGATACCGGGTCGCATGCCTGTCGTGCCGTCAAAAGCCATCCCTTGACTGCGCCAAGGCAGCCAGAATGGCCGAAAAACCTATCTGCGCCGACGCCGCCCTTGCGCAGACCGGCACCTGTGGCGTCAACGTCACACCGATGCGGCGTTCTTCCTGCGCGAAAATACAGCGGTCCGCTGTCGGGAGACTCTCATCTCGCCCGTCCTTGGTGGGAAGCGCTTCATCGCAAGGGCCGATGACGCGCGCAACGGAGGCTCCTGATCATGCGAATATCGTCCGGCGACAAACCGTACATCGTCATGGAAGGTCTCGCCTTCGGGGAATCGCCACGCTGGCATGACGGACGCCTGTGGGTCTGCAATTGGGGCACCGGCGAGATCATCGCCGTCGATGCCGGCGGCAGCCGCAAGATCATGCTCACGATTCCGGCTGTCCTGCCCTACTCAATCGACTGGCTGCCGGATGGTCGTCTGCTGGTTGTCTCAGGCCGCGAGGGCCTGCTGTTGCGGCAGGAAGCCGATGGCTCGCTCGTCATCCACGCCGACCTGCGCGGCCTGTCGAAAAGCCCGTGGAATGAGATCGTCGTCGACGGGCGGCAACATCTACGTCAATGGCGGCGGGCCGGCGCCGGCGGCCGGCCAGCATTTCGGTCCCGGCACCATCGTGCTGGTCACACCGGATGGCGCGGTCAGGCAAGTGGCGGACACTATCGCCTTTGCGAACGGCATGGCGGTGACCCCGGACAACAAGACGCTGATCATTGCCGAATCCCATGCCAACCGGCTGAGCGCGTTTGACATTGCCGCCGACGGTTCCTTGTCCAACAGACGCACCTGGGCCGATCTCGACGGATATCCCGACGGCATCTGCCTCGATGCGGACGGGGCGGTCTGGTATGCCGACGTTCCCAACAAGCACTGCGTGCGGGTGCGCGAAGGCGGTGACGTCTTGCAGACCGTCACCGCCGATCGCGGCTGCTTTGCCTGCATGCTGGGCGCTGCGGACCGGAAAACGCTGTTCATCACCGCCGCCGAGTGGCGCGGCTTCGAGCATATGACAAGCGAGGCCCGCACCGGCAAGGTGCTCGGCATTAAAGCGCCGGCACCGGGTGTGGGGTGGCCTGGCTAGAGTCCCGGCACGCGCTGATAATTGGCGATATCAGCTCGCACTCCGAGCCGGGCGATCGTCTCCTGCGGGTTGAAGGCTATGCGCTCGTGCGCAGCCTTGACGATCGGCACCACGTTGTCGACCGCAGCCTGGCTTTCCCATTCGACGATGGTGACGAGGTTGAATTCGCCCGGTCCTGAGAATTGCTCGAGCAGAAAGTCCTGGACGAAGCCTTGCTGCAGACGCAGCAACTCGTGCGTCATCTTCACCTTTGCGAGGATTTCATCGCGGGCATTGGCGGGCACGACGAACTTGTCGACCCTGAACACGCTGCCGCCGTTAACATCCTGATTCGTAAGGCTCATATCCATTTGATTCCGTCCTCGACGATGCTGTTTTGCGGCTCTCGGGCGACGGTCTACAATCTCAACCTAAGTTGAGGTCAAGAGACTTTTTTGAGCTACGACATCTCCGATGTGCGCCGGCGTACGACGACACCCAGTTCGTCGCTTTCGCGGGCAATGCGCAGCCGCTCCTCGGCTTCGGTCGCCTCGCGCTGGCGGTCCCACATCGAGGCATAGAGGCCGTGCTTTCGCATCAGCTCGACATGAGTGCCGCGCTCGGCGATCTGGCCGTCCTTCAGCACGATGATCTCGTCGGCGGCAATCACCGTCGACAGGCGGTGGGCGATGACGATGGTGGTGCGGCCCTTGCTGACGAGGTCGAGCGCGGCCTGGATCTCCTGCTCTGTATGACTGTCCAGTGCGGAGGTCGCTTCGTCGAGCATCAGGATCGGCGGTGCCTTCAGGATGGTGCGGGCGATCGCCACGCGCTGCTTCTCGCCGCCGGAAAGTTTCAGCCCGCGCTCGCCGACCATCGACTTGTAGCCGTCGGGCAGCTTCTCGATGAACGGCCCGATCTGGGCGAGTTCGGCGGCCTTGCGCACCTCCTCCTCGCCGGCGCCGACACGGCCGTAGCGGATGTTGTAGGCGATGGTGTCGTTGAACAGCACCGTGTCCTGCGGCACCATGCCGAGCACCGCGCGCAGGCTGTCCTGCGTCACGTCCCTCACGTCCTGACCGTCGATCAGAACCTGGCCACCCTGCACGTCGTAGAAGCGGAACAGCAACCGCGAGATGGTCGACTTGCCCGCACCCGACGGCCCGACAATGGCAACGGTCTTGCCGGCCGGCACCTCGAAGGAGACGCCCTTCAGGATCTTGCGGTTCGGATCATAGGAAAAGTGGACGTCGCGGAACTCGACCTTGCCGGCGCTGACCGCCAGCGGCTTGGCGTTGGGCTTGTCGACGATCTCCTGCGGCACGTCGAGGAGGTCGAACATGTGCTCGATGTCGGTGAGGCCCTGGCGGATTTCGCGATAGATGAAGCCGATGAAGTTGAGCGGCACGGAAAGCTGTACCAGCATGGCATTGATGAAAACGAAATCGCCGACGCTCTGGGTGCCGGCCTGCACCTCCAGCGCCGACATGCACATGACGACGACCGTGCCGACGCCGAAGATGAAGCCCTGGCCGAAGTTCAGCCAGCCGAGCGAGGTCCAGGTCTTGGTTGCGGCGATCTCGTAACGCGCCATCGAGCGGTCGAAGCGCTCGGCCTCCATGCGCTCATTGGTGAAATACTTGACCGTCTCGAAGTTGAGGAGCGAGTCGATTGCCTTGGTGTTGGCGTCGGTGTCGCTGTCGTTCATGTCGCGGCGGATCGAGATGCGCCAGTCGCTGGCCTTGACCGTGAACCAGACGTAGAGGCAGACGGTGACCGCCACCACGGCCACATATTTCCAGCCATAGGTGAAACCGAATATGCCCGCGGTCAGCGCGAATTCGAGGATCGTCGGCGCGGTGTTGAGCATGATGAAGCGGACGATCGTTTCGATGCCCTTGGTGCCGCGCTCGATGATGCGCGACAGGCCGCCGGTGCGGCGCTCCAGGTGGAAGCGCAGCGACAGCTGATGCATGTGCACGAAGGTGCGGAAGGCAAGCTGGCGAACCGCATGCTGGCCGACCCGGGCAAACAGCGCATCGCGCAGCTGGTTGAAGCCGAGCTGGACGAGCCTCAGCACATTGTAGGCAATGACCAGCATCACCGGGGCAAGCATGAACGATGGCAGCGGCGGTGGCGTTTTGAAGCCGCCCGCCAGCGCATCGGTCGCCCATTTGAAGAAATAGGGACCGGCGACCAGCGTCACCTTGGCGACGACCAGCAGCAGCGTCGCCCAGGTCACCCGCGCCCTGAGATCGGCGCGGTCGGCCGGCCACATATAGGGCCAGAGATTGCGCAGTGTCGTGAGTGTCGAGGTGTCGGCGGAGACGGTTTTTTCGGCCACTTTTCTTGCCTTTTGGGTGAGAGGGTCAGCGGCCGGAGCAGCAGGAATTGATGAGCGCGCCCAGCGATGCCGATACGTCGGCAAGTGCCGCGCGATCGACCGCATAGCGCGATCGCTGACGGTCGGGCTCAAACCGGACGAGGCCCGCCTCGACCAATATTTTCAGATGCTGGGAGATCGTCGACTGGGCCAGAGCGAAACGGTCGACGACCTCACGGCAGCAGCAGGAATTGCTGGCCGACAGATGCCTCAGTATCTCGATCCGCGCCGGATGCGAAAGTGCTGCGAACCGCGCCGCGACAGCGCGGCTGTCCGGCATGCAGCCAGGCAGTGCCGAGGCGGCATGGTCTGGTAAGGGAACGCATTCTGTCATCGTTCATCGGCGATAGACGATGAACGATGACAGGGCAAGCTAGGCCGATGGGTAGATCGCCGGAATTGCCGGTCTATCCCTATTCCGTCTTCATCGGTGCGGTCGTCGCCTGCTCGCCCATTGCCTTGAGGTCGGCGGCTTCGCCTTCCTTCGACTTTTCCGGAACCTTGAACACCTGCCCCGGCCAGATGCGGTTCGGATTCCTGATCTGGTCCTGGTTGGCGAGGTATATGGTGGAGTAGCGCACGCCGTGACCATAGACGCGCCGTGAGATCCGCCACAGTGTGTCGTTGCGCCGAATGATGATCGCGCTGTCGGCATGTTCGAGCTTGGGCGACACGATTTCGGGCACGTCGCTTGGCGGCGTGGCTGCTGCGACGTTAGCCGGAGCCTCGGTGGCTGGCGCGGCGGGAGCCGGCGCGGTCTCGCCCGGAGCAGCGGCGGCAACAGCGGGCGCCGCGGGCTTGGCCTCGGCGGGCTTGGTCTCGGTGGGCTTGGTCTCGGCGGGGGCAACGGCGGCGACCGCCTCGCCCGGTTCGCGCTCGAAGGGCACCGCGGCGCGGGCCACCACCTTCACGCCATCGGCATCGAGGCCGTCGACATGGATGGTATAGCTGCCGACCGGAATATCGCGCGTCGCCTCGACCAGGAAATGGCCGTCCGACGAGGTCTGCGCGTCGCCGAGCAGGATGTCGTTGGCGTAGGCGCGCACCTTGCGGCCCGGATCGGCGAGGCCGGCGACAAAGATCTTGTTGCCGTCGATCTCGACTGCCTCGACCACGATCTTTGGTTCGGCCACGGCTGCCGCGGGCGCGGCCGGTGCCGCCGGAGTGGGTTTTGCTTCAACCACGGCTGGCGTGGCCGTCGCCGGCGCGGCGGGCGCTTCAGCAGCAGGAGCGGCAGCCTGGTCGCCGGTTGCCGGCGCCGGCTTTGGCTCAGATGCCGGAACCGTCAGCAGTTCGGCCGGCTTGCCCGGCTCCTCGACCATGGCCAGCACCTGGCCAGCCGCATTCGTGGGCACCGAGACGACTGCGGTCTGCGCCGAGGCGGTCACGACCGCGCCAACCGTCGAACGCAGGGCGATCGTATAGTCGCCGGGCTTCAGCGGGTCTTCGAGCACGATGACAAAGGCGCCATCGGGACCAGCAACCGTGGAGCCGATCACCGTCGCGCCGTTGAGAATTTCGACCTTCGAGTTGGGCGCCGCGTTGCCGGCAACGACGATCGAGCCGTTGCTCTCGACCCGTACGACATCGAAAGTCGGCGCGATCGGACCCGCCGTCGCGGGCGCCGCAGGCGCCGCAGCGTCGGTTGCAGGTGCTGCCGGGGCCGTCGCCTGAGGTGCCGCGCCCGGCGTGGCCGGCATCGTCGGAGCCGGCAGGCGCCCTTCCGTGCCAGGATCGGCCGGCTTCGGCGCCGCGGGCGGCGTCAACGCCGCGACTTCCGCCGGCGGTGTGCGATGAAGATACGGGTCGAGTGCGCCCGATACATAGGCGGTTCCCGCGGCCGCTACGGTCCCACCCGCCGCGAACAAGAACGCCTTCAATGGATTGATTGCCATGTATTTCCCTGCCCCTTAGCCACCTAACGCCGGTCTAGCGTGTTTTGCCATGACCGACAAGAAAAAGCCCGGCCTTCTCAACCCTAGGGCTTGACCGCGCTTTCAGACCCAATCACCAATCATCGGCATGAACACGATTCGATCCGTTTGCGTCTATTGCGGCTCATCTCCGGGCCGCGATGAAATCTATGTCAAGGCCGGCCACCTGCTTGGACGCTCAATTGCAAAGGCAGGCCTGCGGCTGGTCTATGGCGGCGGCACCAAAGGCATTATGGGCGCCGTCGCCGAAGGCGCGCTCAAGGCCGGCGGCAAGGTGACGGGCATCATTCCGCGCTTCCTGATCAACAAGGAAGCAACCGAAACCGCGCTTGACCGGCTCGACGAGTTGTCGATCACCGACAACATGCACGAGCGCAAACACAAGATGTTCAAGAAATCCGACGCCTTTGTGGCGCTGCCTGGTGGCATCGGCACAGTCGAGGAGATCGTCGAGATCATGACCTGGGCGCAACTTGGCCATCACCGCAAACCGATCGTCTTCGGCAATGTCAACGGATTCTGGGATCCGATGACGGCGTTGCTTGATCACATGGCGGCGGAAGGCTTCATTCATACCGCGCAGCGTGTGAAGCCGCTGGTCGTCAACGATCCCGAGGCGATCGTCGCCGCCATCATGGTCGCCGGCTCCTCGGTCGACGCGCCGACCGAGGGCGTCCAGTCGGTGATCGACAAGATGTAAAGTTACGGGAGTAGAGCAGTAGGTTTGCAGTGCCGGAGCGTACACTTTCGCTACTCCCTACTCCCTACTCCCTACTCCCTACTCCGAGCAGCCTGCTGCAGATCGGCGACATTCCCGGCAGCGGCATGATGTTCGAGGTCGGCAGCGATGCCGATGTGCGCGGCCATCTCGCCACCTTGCCACTGGTCAAGGCTGGCATGATGGACATTGCCGCGATCGTGCCACTCAATCCCTGTCCGGGATTTGGGCCGAAGCGCTGAGGCCGACGGCCGCGACAATCGAGGTGGTCAGCAGGACCGCCAGGCCGACAAGCGCCTTGCATCTCATCAAGCCACGCGGCACGCTGGCGCTGCCGCTTGCCAAGGGCCGAACGAGCCTTTGACTGACGGGCGACAAATCGCAACCGATGAAGGTGCAAATTGCATTCGACCGACTATCTCGGCCAACTGTTCGGCCTCGAAGGCAAGCATGCCTTCATAACCGGCGCCAGCCGTGGCCTGGGCCTCGCCTTCGCGGAGGCGCTTGCGAGCGCCGGCGCGCGCGTCACGATCGGCGGCCGCAAGGCCGACGATCTCAAAGCGGCCGCGGACAAGTTGCGCGCCGCGGGCCATTCGATCACGGAAGCGGTGATCGACGTGACCGACACCCAGTCGGTCGACCAGGCAATCGCGGCGGCGGAAACCGGCACCGCACCGATAGACATCCTGGTCAACAATGCCGGCATCCAGCGACGGGCGCCGTTGGAGACCTTCAGCGACGCCGACTGGGACGCGCTGATGGCCACCAACCTGGACGGCGTGTTCAAGGTGAGCCGGGCCGTCGTAAAGGGCATGATCGCGCGCCAAAGGGGGTCGATCATCAATGTCTCCTCAGTGCAGAGCGTGCTCGCCCGCCCCTCGATCGCGCCCTACGCGGCGAGCAAGGGCGCCATCACCATGCTGACCAAGTCGATGGCCGGCGAATGGGGCCAGCACGGCGTGCGTATCAACGCCATCGCGCCGGGCTATTGCAAGACCGAGCTCAACGCCGCGCTGGTCGCCGACGAGACATTCTCCGCCTGGCTGACCGGCCGCACGCCGATGCGGCGCTGGGGCGAAGTGAGGGAACTCGCGGGCGCTGCCGTGTTCCTGGCGTCCGACGCCGCCAGTTTCGTGAACGGACAGACGCTGCTGGTGGATGGCGGGATCACCAGCGTCCTGTAAGCGGGCACGCCGTCACGGAACAGTCACACTAAATCGGGGATGCCGTGCTAGAAATCGCGCTTGGCCGCCCCCGCGACCCCGACCGCATCAGAGACCGGCGAAGCCGCCATGAACATCGCCATCCCCTCCGAAGGCACTGACCTGTCGCCTTACCTGCCCGATGAGCACGGTCTGTTCTTCATCTACCACTTTACCACCGAGGGGGTGCGGACCAGGGATACCGCCGCAGCGCATTGGACATGGCGCAGCTACCAGCTTTCCGACATGCGCGCCCGCCACGAGATCGGCGCCGATCAGGCCTTGCCGGCACCGGTGCGCGAAGCCTTCCTGACCGCCAGCCATGGCTGCCACATCGACCTCGAGGATGACTGGCTCTATGGCGATCTGCCGGACCTGCGTCATGATTATTCAGCGGAAGCCGGCGGGCTTGGTCATTTCCGCTTCGCCCTCAACGACACGATGCTGGTCGGCGCCCGCAAACAGCCGCTGCAATCGGTCGACAACATCCGCAAGGCGATCGAGAACGGATCGCGCAAGTTCCGCTCTCCGGCCGAGCTGATCGAGGCTGTCGTCGGCCAGTCGTTCGACGGGATGGCGACCGAACTCGCGGCACTCAGCGACAGTCTCGACGGCATTGAGGACCGCATCGTCTGCGACGCATGGCACAACGAGCGGCAGGCGCTGGTCGATGCACGCCGGCACCTGGTGGTCATCCACCGGCAGATGGCGACGCTGACCAACCTGTTTCGCCATCTCGACCATTCGCACCGCAACGACCTGCCGGATTCGATCAACGACATGGCGGCGCGGCTTTCGCACCGCGCACAGACACTGCACTATGACGGCGAGCAGTTGCAGGCGCGCACGCGGCTGCTGCAGGACGAGCTGATGGCCAAGCTGACGACGCAGTCGAACCGGCTGCTTTACGTGCTCTCGGTGATGACGGCAGTGCTGTTGCCGATGACCATCATCTCAGGCCTGTTCGGCATGAATGTCGGCGGTTTGCCGCTGGTCAACACCCCGTTGGGTTTTTGGGTGATCACGGGCGCGTCGCTGCTGATCGCGGGCGTGACCTATCTTTTCGTCAGGCGGCTCGGACAGCTGTAGCCCGGCGCGCCGTCGCCAGCATGGACCAGGAATAGACCGCAAGGGCCGCCCAGATCAGGGCAAAGGCGATGGCCTGCGTGGTGCCGAACGGCTCGTCGAAGATCAGCACGGCAATCAGAAACACCATGGTCGGCGCTATGTACTGCATGATGCCGATGGTCGAGAGGCGCAGCAGCTTGGCGCCAAAGGCGAACAGCAGCAGCGGCACGGCCGTCACCGGCCCGCAGCCGATGAGCAGCGCGGTGTCGGTGCCATTGCTGGAGACGAAATGGTCCTGTCCGGTGGCGATAAGGAAGACGATGTAGCCCAGCGCCGGCACCGACAGCAAAAGCACTTCGAGCAGGAAGCCCTGGCTGGGACCGATCGGCAGCGTCTTGCGGAAGAAGCCGTAGGCGGCGAAGGAAAACGCCAATGCCAGCGACACCCAGGGCAGTTTGCCGCCGTCGATTGTCAGCACGGCGACGGCGACCGCCGCAAGCACCACCGCCGCGATCTGCAATCGGTCGAGCCGCTCGCCGAGCAGCAGTGCGCCGACCACAACGTTCACCAGTGGGTTGATGTAATAGCCCAATGCCGTCTCGACGGTGCGGTCGACGGCGATCGCCCAGACATAGATGCCCCAGTTGATCGAGATCAGCGCCGCCGTCAGCGCCGCCATGGCGATGGTGCGGGGCGAGCGGATCGCCACCTTGAAGTCGGCCGTGCGGCCGGCCCAGACCAAGACCGCCGCGGCAATCGGCACCGACCAGACGATGCGGTGTGCAATCACCTCGGCAAGCGGCAGATGCGCCACCGCCTTCATGTAGAAGGGCAGCAACCCCCACAAGAGATAGGCACCCAGCGCCAGCAAGAAGCCGCGGCGGGCTTTCGATTCTGCATCGGGGGTAATTGCTTCAGCGGCCATGGCCCAACGCTATGGCCCAGTAATCTTGGCAAGACCATCGCAAAGTTCTGATGGATCAATGGACTTTCGCTGATGGTTCAAACTTACTCCGCCGCCACCAGCCCCGCCATCTCGCGATTCTTCATCAGCTTGTAGACGATCGAATCCATTAACGCCTGAAACGAGGCGTCGATGATGTTTTCCGAGACCCCGACCGTCCACCAGCGCGCACCGGTACCGTCATGCGATTCGATGAGCACGCGGGTGATGGCCTCGGTGCCGCCATTGAGGATACGCACCTTGAAGTCGGCAAGCTCGAGATCCGCGATCTCGTTCTGGTATCTGCCGAGATCCTTGCGCAGCGCAATGTCGAGCGCGTTGACGGGGCCATGGCCCTCGGCCACCGACATCTTCTCCTCGCCCTCGACCAGCACCTTGACCACTGCTTCCGACACCGTCTTCAACTGGCCATTGGCATCGAAGCGGCGTTCAATCATGCAGCGGAACGAGGTGACGTGGAAGAATTCGGGCAGGCCATGCAGCATCTTGCGCGCCAGGAGTTCGAAGGAGGCGTCGGCGCCCTCATAGGCGTAGCCCGAGGCCTCACGCTCCTTGACCACCGATATCAGGGCGTCGAGCCGATGGTCGTCCTTCGGCACATCGATGCCGCGCCGCTTCAACTCTGCGAGGAAATTGGCCTTGCCGCCCTGGTCGGAGACCATGACGCGGCGGCGGTTGCCCACGGCCTGCGGCTCCACATGCTCATAGGTCGCCGACTCCTTGGCCAGCGCCGAAGCGTGGATACCCGCCTTGGTGGCAAAGGCGGAGGAGCCGACATAGGGCGCCTGCGCTTCCGGAGCGCGGTTCAACAATTCGTCGAAAGCGCGCGACAGGCGCGAAATGCCGGTCAGCGCTTCGGCTGAGATTCCCGTCTCGAAGCGGTCGGCGAAAGCCGGCTTCAGCGCCAGTGTCGGCACGATCGAGATCAGATTGGCGTTGCCGCAACGTTCGCCGATGCCATTCAGCGTGCCTTGGATCTGGCGCACGCCGGCCTCGACGGCGGCAAGGGAATTGGCCACCGCCTGGCCGGTGTCGTCATGGGCATGGATGCCGAGCTGCTCGCCCGGAATGCCGGCGGCAATGACCTTCTCGACGATTGCCCGCACTTCCGAGGGTTGCGTGCCGCCATTCGTGTCGCATAGCACCACCCAGCGCGCACCGGCGTCGTAGGCCGTTTTCGCACAAGCGAGCGCATAGTCCGGATTGGCCTTGAAGCCGTCGAAGAAATGCTCGCAATCGACCATTGCTTCCTTGTCCGAAGCGACCGATGCCTCGACGGACACTTTTATGGAGTCGAGGTTCTCCTCGTTGGTGCAACCGAGCGCCACGCGAACATGGTAGTCCCAGCTCTTGGCGACGAAGCAGATGGCGTCCGATTTCGATTGGACAAGCGCCGCCAGCCCCGGATCGTTAGAGGCTGAGACCCCAGCCCGCTTGGTCATTCCGAACGCAACGAATTTTGCGCGTGCCGTGCGCTTCTGCTGGAAGAATGCAGTGTCGGTCGGATTGGCGCCGGGATAACCACCTTCGACATAGTCGAAGCCGAACTCGTCGAGCAGTTTGGCAATCGCGATCTTGTCCTCGACCGAAAAGTCGATGCCCGGCGTCTGCTGGCCGTCGCGGAGCGTGGTGTCGAAGAGATAGAGGCGCTCGCGGCTCATCGTCATTTGCCCGCAAACTTGTCCGTCGCGCGGATCAGCCGGTCGAGGATGCCGGGCTCCGAATAGGCATGGCCGGCGCCTTCGATCAGATGAAAGTCCGCCTTCGGCCAGGCCTTGTGCAGCGCCCAGGCGTAGCGCGCCGGGCACGGCATGTCGTAGCGGCCGTGGACGATGGTTCCGGGGATGTCCTTGAGCTTCCCGGCATCGCGGAGCAACTGCCCCTCCTCGAGCCAGCCGGCATGGACGAAATAGTGGTTTTCGATGCGGGCGAAGGCGACGGCATAGTCGTCCTCGCCAAACGGACCGCTGGTTTCGGGTTCAGGAAGCAGCGTGATCGTCTCGCCCTCCCACAGGCTCCAGGCGCGGGCGGCCTCGATCTCCACCTTTCGGTCGGACCCGACCAGCCGCTTGCGGTAGGCTGCCATCATGTCGCCGCGCTCGGCCTGCGGGATCGGCGCCAGGAAACGCTCCCATTTGTCGGGGAACATCTCCGAAACGCCGAATTGATAGTACCATTCGAGCTCGGCGCGGGTCAGCGTGTAGATGCCGCGCACCACCAGTTCGCTGACGCGATCAGGGTGTGTCTCGGCATAGGCGAGCGCCAGCGTCGAGCCCCAGGAACCGCCGAACACCAGCCAATTGTCGAAGCCGGCCATTTCGCGCAGTCGCTCGATGTCGGCAACGAGATGCCATGTCGTGTTGGCCTCCAGCGAGGCGTTCGGCGTCGATTTTCCGCAGCCGCGCTGATCGAACAGGATGACGTCGTAGAGCTTGGGGTCGAACAGCCGCCGGTGTTTTGACGAAATGGTGCCGCCCGGTCCACCGTGCAGGAACACGGCCGGCTTGGCGCCCTTGGTGCCCGACCGCTCCCAATAGACCATATGGCCGTCGCCGACATCGAGCATCCCCGAGTCGAACGGTTCGATTTCCGGGTAGAGGGTGCGCAAGCTCATATTTTCAGGCCCTGTTGCGGCCAGTTGGCCGTTTCGTGATCGGGGTGTTGGAAGGAGATGATCTGCTCCTGCCGCGCGTAATAATCGGGATCCTGGTGGACAGGCTGGTCGAAGATCGTCTCGACCCAAGGCAGCCGTGCCGCATAGTTGACCTGGATCCGCGGCGCCAGATCCGAGCGGTCGTCGAAGGCGCCGATGGCGATCTCGAGCCCGCCGGGCTGCCGGTAGGTCAGCGGCGTGCCGCAACGGGCGCAGAAGCCGCGATCGATGTTGACCGAAGACTGGAAATAACTTGGTTCTTCATGGGTCCATTCGACGCCATCCTTAGGTACCGTCACCAGCGCGCCGAAGAAGGAGCCGAACTGTTTCTGGCACATGCGGCAATGGCAGATGGACGCACGTCCCAGCGCCCCCTTGATGCGGAAGCGCACGGCGCCGCATTGGCAGCCGCCGGTTCGGACAGTTTCGGTCATGGTCTTTCCTCCGGCGGCCATTGGTCGGTGTCGTGGTCGGGATGCTGATAGGAGACGAGCTCGGCGAGATAAGGAGCCGAGCCGATATCCGCCATCGTGTCCTCGCCCGGCAATCGCGGAATGGAATCCACATAGGGCAGTTTTGCTTCCGTGCCCCACTGGATGGTCGGCGCGATACCAGCCGGATCGTCGAAGGCGGCGATCGCCAGAGCCATGCCGTCGGGCGCCTCGAAGGTCAGCGGCGTGCCGCATTCGGCGCAGAAACCGCGCCATACGACATTGGAGGAACGGAACCGCTTGGGTTCGCCGCGCGTCCAGTCGACCTTGGCGCCGCGCACCGAGACCAGCGGCAGGTAGAAATTGCCGCTGGCCTTCTGGCACATGCGGCAGTGGCAGACCGAGGCGTCGCCGAGCGCGCCTTCGACGCGGAAGCGCACCGCACCGCACTGGCAGCCGCCTGTGTAGACTGGCCGGTTGTCGAGGCTCATCGGTTTTCACTCCGGATCATGGCAGACCGCCTCGACATTGTTGCCGTCGGGATCGAGGACGAAGGCGCCGTAATAGTTGGGGTGATAGTGCGGACGCAGGCCCGGTCCGCCATTGTCCTTGCCGCCGGCTGCAAGGGCGGCGGCGTGGAAGGCGTCGACCTCGGCGCGGCTGCGCGCGGTGAAGGCGACGTGCTGATGATCTCGGGGCTTTTCCCTGGCCGCGCTCAACCAGAACACCGGCCGGTCGCGGCCATAGCCGCCGACCTTGGCGCCACCAGTGTATTCCTGCGGCACCATATAAAGCAGCGAGCCACCCAGCGGCGCCATCGCCTTGTCGTAGAAAGCCTTGGAGGCATCGAAATCGGAAACGGTGATGCCGAGATGGTCGATCATGAAACGAGCTCCTCCGTTGCTGGTTCCGGCACGTTGGCGCCGGCCAGACCGGCCGCGATAACGATGTGCTGGCAGACATTGTCGATATCGCGGATCACGTCGTCATTCCAGAAGCGCAGGATGGTCCAACCGCTGGCGCTCAGATAAGCGCTTCTTGCCTGATCGCGTTTTGAATGTTCCGCGTCGGCATGCTGGCTGCCGTCAACTTCGACTATCAAGCGATGAGCCGAGCAAGCAAAGTCAACGATATAAGGCCCAATCAGCACCTGCCGCCGAAAGCTCATTCCCATCAGCCGGTGAGCACGCAACTCATTCCAAAGCTTCAGCTCGGCATCGGTCATGACGCGCCGCATGGATTTTGCATTCTTGCGTTGACGGGACGGAACGAGATCGTGCCCCATCAAACACCCCTTCGCCAGCAATTAGCGAAATCGGCGACGAGAGCTGATCTCCCCCCTTGCGGGGGAGATGCCCGGCAGGGCAGAGGGGGGTGCTGTCCCGCCGATCTATCAGCTTGCGACCACTGCCTTCTCAATAAATGTTTGCGGCGAGGGTGAACAAACGGAAACGCCGGTGTTCCGTCACACCCCCCTCTGTCCTGCCGGACATCTCCCCCGCAAGGGGGGAGATCGGCTGTCACCGGCGCCCCCGCCAAAACCGCAAAGGCGCCTGGCGCCACCCTCACCGCTTCACCTCCCACGTCGTCACGCGCTCGCCGGTGACCGGATCCTTGCCATCCTTCAACTGCACGCCTTGCGCCAGGAGTTCATCGCGGATGCGGTCGGCCTCGGCCCAGTTCTTGGCGGCGATGAACTGCAGGCGCCTGGCGATGGTTTCCGCAATCGCGGCCTCGTCGACCTTGGCCGCGCCGACGTCGAAACCGAGGAACGCGAGCGAGGTTTTCAAGGAAGCCGCGGCGCCATTCTCGCCAGCGCCGCTGAAGTCGGTTGCCTCACCGGCAAGCTGGGTCAGTTGCTGGAAGGCCGCGTAGGTCGCAAGATCATCCGACAGCGCCTCCACGACTTCCGCCGGCACCTGGCTTCCCGCAGCCGGCGCCAGGTCCGACGCGCGTTTCCATTTGCGTAGCGTGTTCTCCGCCTCCTCAAGCTTGCGCACGGAAAAGTCGATCGGCTCGCGGTAGTGCGTCATCAGCATCGCCAGCCGCAGCACCTCGCCAGGCCATCTGCGGCCGCCGAAGGTCTCGGTCTCGAGCAATTCGTGGATCGAATAGAAATTGCCGAGGCTCTTCGACATTTTCTGGCCCTCGACCTGCAGGAAACCATTGTGCATCCACACATTGGCCATGACATCGGTGCCGTGGGCGCAGCGCGACTGGGCGATCTCGTTCTCATGATGCGGGAAGATCAGATCGAGGCCGCCGCCATGGATGTCGAAGACCTCGCCGAGATAGGCGGCCGACATGGCCGAGCATTCGATATGCCAGCCGGGCCGGCCCCTGCCCCATGGACTTTGCCAGCCGGGCTCTTCCGGCGATGACAGTTTCCACAGCACAAAATCGCCGGGGTTCCTCTTGTGGGCCTCGACGGCGATGCGGGCACCGGCCTGCTGCTCGTCGAGATTGCGCTTCGACAATTGACCATAGTCCGGCATCGAGGCCGTATCGAACAGAACTTCGCCTGCCGCGACATAGGCATGGCCGCGTTCGATCAGGCTTTTAATCAAGGTGATCATATCAGCCTTGCCGTCGGCGCGGGGTTCGACGAATGCGGTGGCGCGCGGTTCGACCGTCGGCTCCAGGCAGCCAAGCGTGGCGACATCCCTGTGGAACTGGTCGGCCGTTTTTTCGGTCACCCGTCGGATCGCTTCGTTGAGCGAAAGGGTTCCCGAAGCGATCTCGCCGCCGAAATCGCGCAGCGCCCTCGCGTTGATCTTGTCGTCGACGTCGGTGATGTTGCGCACATAGGTCACGTGCGTCTCGCCGTAGAGGTGGCGCAATAAGCGGAACAGCACGTCGAACACGATCACCGGCCTGGCGTTGCCGATATGGGCGAAATCGTAAACGGTCGGGCCGCAGACATACATGCGCACGTCAAGCGGATCGATCGGCACGAAGCCCTCTTTCGTGCGCGTCAGCGTGTTGTAGAGGCGCAGGCCCTTTGATGCGTCAGACATTCCATGCTTCCCGTTCAGAACTTCTTGTCTGGATGGAGCCAGCCCAGCGCCAAGGCGCAAATCAGGTTCCAGCCTGCTGGCCGGGGCGTTTGTCCAATCTGGGGAAGATGAGGCGAAAACGTCCGGACCAGCGCGAGGCTAGCCAATAATGCAAATGCCACAAATGGCGAAAGACGTTTTCATCGGCGGCTTTATCGCCCTGACCAGTGTTGCCGTCAAGTCGCGGATTCCGGGAAAAAGGTAGCGAGGGCTGGCAAACGCATCGCCCGGTCATGCGGAATCAGTCAGTGAAACATTTTATTAAACATGTCGGCACAGTCATGAAACATTCGCCGGCTAGATCACCACGCGTCACGATTTGGTCGGAATCAACCAGCAAACGCAGACACGGAAATGTTACCAGGGAAGAGAAACATGCCTCGAAGCAAGCAGGAAGCCAACCGCGCCAAGCAACCGGCGCTGGCCAACCACTATCGCGCAATCGGCCCGGCCGCCATCGTCGCCGCCCTTCTTCATACCGCCAAGAAGAAGAAGCCGGCGCAGAAGATCGTGTCGCCTCGCGCTGCCTGAGATGACGCGGCTGGCGCAATCGCCGACGATGAGGGCGAGAACAGGCGTCCTGAACTTAGACTTCGACCGGCTTCGCTAGAACAGCGTCATCTGACTGTCGTCCGCGCCAGGTTTCTGGCGCCTGACCTTCTCGGGTTCCGGCCCGATTTCGCCCCTCTCTTGAATCTCCGGTCCAGTGTTGGCAACCTTGTTGACGAGGTCGGAGACAGGGATCGCCTCGAAGAAATCGGGCTGCGCCGGCCGCAGCAAATCGACGACATCGCGCGGTTCGAGCGTGCGGCAATCCAGCCAACGGGCAAAGTCAGAAATATCGACCACCACCGGCATGCGGTCATGGATATGGGCGATATCGGCGTTGGCGTTGACGGTCAGGATAGCGCCGGTGTCCATCTCCGAGCCACCGGGCTCGGCATAGGTTTCGATCAGACCTGCAAAGGCGATCAACCCGCCATGCCTGGGCCGGATCCAATAGGGTTGCCCCTTCTTGCCTCCGGTCTGCCGCCATTCGTAGAAACCGGACGCCGGCACCAGCGCGCGGCGATGGCGCATGGCGGCCTTGAACGAGGCCTTCTCGATCGCACCTTCGGAGCGCGCGTTGAACAGCAGCGGAAACTCCCTGGTGTCCTTCACCCAAGCTGGGATCAGGCCCCAGCGCACCAGCATCGGCTGTCGGTCCGGCAGATTGGAGCCTGGGGCTCGCGGCACGCCAGCGGTCACCATCAGGACCGGCTGTGTCGGTGCGATGTTGTAGCGGGCCGGGAAATCCTCCAGCTCCGCAAGGCCCAGCAAGGCAGCGGTCTGGTCCGGCGTGGCGGTCAAGGCAAAACGTCCGCACATGATCGATTGTGTCTTTCGAATAGTTCGGTGTTGAAAGTGGCGATCGAACCGGCGTTGCGCAACCGCTAAAGCTTGCCCATGCTTTCGGTCCACAAAAGACCTGTCTCAAATGAGTTGATCAAGGATCGATGGACACAGCACGCAAGGTACTTCCGGCCGTTTCCGTAGCCGTCGTGCGCGGCGACACCGTACTCTTGGTCAAGCGGGCGCGTTCGCCCTCGCAAGGGCTCTACGCCTTTCCCGGCGGTAAGGTCGAAGCCGGCGAGACGCTGGAGGACGCGGCACGGCGTGAACTGATGGAAGAGACCGGCTTGCGCGCCGCCGGCTTTCGCCCGCTTCGGGAAATCCACATCGACGGCAGGCAAGACAGCCACCCGGTCGATTATCTCCTCACGGTCTTCGGCGCCATCTATGCCGGTGGCGAGGCCGAGGCCAGCGACGACGCCGAGACAGCCGCCTTCTATACACTCAAGGAGATGACCCTGCTGCCGCTCGCCGGCTCGGTGTTCGCGGTCGCCGAGGAACTCCTCGGTCCCGTTCAAGCCCGCTGACGCAGCACTGAAAAACCGCCTTGCAGGCGACAAATTGTTTCGTCACAAGGCTTATGTTGTCTCGCCAGCCACGACGTCTCAGGCCATCAGGCAGACCACAAGGCCTAAGCCGTCAGGCAGAGAAGGTTTATGAACCGTCCGTCAGTGCTCCTTGCCATTTGCCTTGCCGTCAGCGCGGTCGTCCCGGCGCGGCCTGCCTTCAGTGCCGAGTCGCCGTTCGAGCCGGGGCTGATGCGATTGGCGGAAGTTCTTGGGTCGCTGCATTTCCTGCGCAATCTGTGCGGGGAGAAGGGCGACCAGTGGCGTGGCGAGATGGAAAAACTGCTCGATTCGGAAAACCCGGACCCAGAGCGCCGCGCCCGCTTCATCGCCAGCTTCAATCGCGGCTACCGTTCCTTCGGTGGCACTTACACCCAGTGCACCGCTTCGGCCACTGAAGCCATCAGCCGTTACATGAAAGAAGGCGAGACGCTGTCGCGCGATATCGCCTCGCGGTATGGCAACTGAGCATTCATCAACAGATATCAGGCCCGCCGCCAGGGATCTCGATATATCCGGCTTGTGGCCGCCCACATTCTGGTGCAATTCTGATGTTGCACTTCTGCAACAGCGTTAATCAAACGTTATCACGCGAAGGCGCAATTAACTCAAACTGAAGGTTTTCGCCCCGCAGGCCAGCCTAATCGGCTAAGTTTGATCCGGGTTGAAACGCAGCTTCGCCAAACACACTTGGCCCCTGTAAATGACGATCAAAAAAATGTCGTATTTACAGATACTTACTTGAAGCTGCCTATGAATGGAACAGATCAAGCCTGATCCACACTGATGGGTTGCCGCTTGGAAGGGTGGACATCGCTTATGGAACATGCTGCCAACGACATCGACGCGCTGGTCAGGGAAGAGAAGCGCCTGACGGCGGTTGAGAGCCACAGCGAAGCCTGGGCGGAAGGCCTCTCGGCCGGCATTGAGCCAGAAATCATCGCCGAGGCGGCCCTTGAGACGGCATTCGGTGAAATGTTGCGCGCCAACGGCGAAACCTCGGCCCTTGCCCTGCTCGACCGCATGCGCGAGAAGGTGATCGCAGGCGCCTTCGAACCTGAGCGGCTGCGGCACTGAACCGATATCAGGTTCTCTGACGATCGAATGCCGTTCGGGCGTCATGCCCGGAAGTAGGGAGATACGGGCAGTGAATTTTCCGATGTCAGGCAAGCCGAAGGGCTTGGGCCTCTACATCCGCCTCGCTGCTTGCTGTGCCGCGGTTACCTTCACGACTTGCCTGGCCAGCAGTCCGGCTCATGCGCTGAGCGAGATCAAACGCGAAGAGCTCCCCGCTCCAGCCACACCGTCGGACGACGATGTTTCGCCGCCCGGAAGCACGATTCCCATGCCTGACCCGGTGGGAACGCCGCCTTCGACAAGCCAGCCGGCCGCTCCCGACGCCGCTGAGCCGGACAGCCCATCGGATGGCGGCAGCAACAGGCCGCGTGTCGATCCCGAGGCACCTCTGCCGGAAGTCGTCTATGATCTCGGCAAGCTGCCCGAGCCCGTGCGGCGCATGCATGACTTGATCATCGAGGCCTGCAAGAGCGGTGACATCGAGAAGCTCAGGCCTTTGATCGGCAAGGGCGACAGCATGACCCAGCTGTCGCTGGCCGACATCGACGGCGACGCCATCACCTTCCTCAAAGGGCTGTCCGGCGACCCTGACGGCCAGGAGATCCTGGCCATTCTGGAGGAGGTGCTTTCCGCAGGCTACGTCCATGTCGACGCAGGCACGCCACAGGACCTCTATGTCTGGCCGTATTTCTTCGCGCTGCCGCTGGACAAGCTCGACGCCAAGCAACGGGTCGAGCTGTTCAAGATCGTTACCGCCGGCGATTTCGACGACATGAAGCAGTTCGGAGCCTACATCTTCTATCGCGTCGGCATCACGCCAGCCGGGCAATGGACCTTCTTCGTCGCCGGCGACTGAAGGCCCCCCTGGTTGCGCCAGGATGCGAACAGCATCGTGGACGATGTTGCTATTTGAGCGGGCCGGCAGGTTTTGCACTGACGTCGGCATCCGGCCAAATGCGAATGCTTTCGTTTCGAAGAACCGAAATAGCACCGCTAGCGCACGCGACGTGTCCGGTTTGATGTTGCAGATACGAGGCGAAAAACACCACGGGAGGACAATTCAGCCGGCAGTCAGAAGGATACCGTGACCGAATTCCCTGGCGAGTTCTGGATAAGCAATTTCTCGCGCGTCGTAAGCCGTGTCTGATCGACAAAGCGCCAATTGCGCTCGTACAACGCAAATGCTTCGTTGGCCGGGATCAGTCGCGCGACATCGCGATTCCACAGGAGCGCTTGCAGCTCTGGAAACTCGACGGGGTCAATCATAGGCGCGACATGTGTCCGCATGATGCCTTGAACATAATGCGGAACGCTTAAAAATCAAAGACGTGACGCACAGCCACAGGTGGCTAACCCGGCAGCGCCTCGGAAAACTCCACCGCCGTCCCCTGGCCTGGCGTCGCGATTTCGCCGTCCCACATAATGCGCTGACCGCGAATGATCGTGCCGACCGGCCATCCCGTGACCTGCTTGCCGTCATAGGGGGTCCAGCCGGCTTTCGAGCCGGCTTGCGCGTTGGTGATGGTCTCGCGCCGCTTCATGTCGACAATGGTGAAGTCGGCGTCATAGCCGGCGGCGATGCGGCCTTTTCTGGCCATGCCGAAGATGCGCTGCGGGCCATGGCTGGAGAGATCGACGAAGCGCTGCAGGGTCAGCCGGCCGGCGTTGACATGGTCGAGCATGATCGGCACCAGCGTCTGCACGCCGGTCATACCCGAGGGCGAGGCCGGATAGGGTTTTGCCTTCTCGGCCAGCGTGTGCGGCGCGTGGTCGGAGCCGAGCACGTCGACGATGCCTTGCGCTATGCCATGCCAGACGCCGTCGCGATGGCGTTTGTCCCGCACCGGCGGGTTCATCTGGATCAGCGTGCCAAGCCGCGCATAGTCGTCGGCGCTCAGCGTCAGATGGTGCGGCGTGGCTTCACAGGTCGCAACATCCTTGTGCTGTTCGAGGAACAGGATCTCCTCGGCGGTCGAGATGTGCAGGACATGGATGCGGGCACGAACGGCGCGCGCGATGCGCACCAGCCGCTCGGTGCAGCGCAAGGCGGCGATCTCGTCACGCCAGACCGGATGCGATGACGGATCGCCCTCGACGCGCTCGTCCAGGCGCTCGCGCAGCCGGAACTCGTCTTCCGAATGAAAAGCGGCGCGACGGCGGGTATTCCTCAGGATCGAGGCGACGCCTTCATCGTCCTCGACCAGCAGGTCACCGGTGGACGATCCCATGAAGACCTTTATTCCCGCAGCCCCCGGCAAACGTTCGAGCTCGCCGACGTCCCTGGCGTTGTCGCGGGTACCGCCAACCCAGAAAGCAAAATCGCAATGCATGCGGCCGCTGCCGCGCCGGACCTTGTCGGCAAGCGTTGCCTCGCTGGTGGTCAGCGGATTGGTGTTGGGCATTTCGAACACGGCGGTGACACCGCCCAGCACCGCGGCCCGCGAACCCGTTTCCAGGTCTTCCTTGTGTTCCAGTCCCGGCTCACGGAAATGCACCTGGCTGTCGACGACACCGGGCAGGATATGCAGGCCCCGGCAGTCGATCGTCTCGCCAGCCGATGCCTGGCGCAGATCGCCGATCGCGGCGATGCGCCCGCCCTTCACGCCGATGTCGCGTGGCCCCTCGCCGTCATGATTGACCACTATGCCGCCTGTCAGGATGAGGTCGTAGGTCATGGTGATGCTCTCTTGCGGGAGGAGTGTCAGCGGCTTACGTAATGGCCAACCGTTTTGCAAGATCAGGCTTTTAATCCGCCCCATGCCCTTTGCCCTGCTGAAAGATCGCGCGCTCATCACCGTCTCCGGCCCCGATGCCGAGCATTTTCTGCAGAACATCGCGACCACCGATCTCGATACGCTTGGCAATGGCGAGGCAAAGCCGGGCGCGCTTTTGACGCCGCAAGGCAAGATCCTGTTCGACTTCCTGATCTCACGGGCAGGCGAAAATGCCTTCCGCATCGAATGCCGTGCCGACATTTCAGACGATTTCATTCGCCGGCTGATGCTCTACAAGCTTCGCGCCAAGGTCGAGATTGCGAAGTCGGGACAGGCACTTGTCACTGTCGCCTGGGGAAAAGAGTCAATCGCCTCAGAAAGTGATTCAACCGCGCTTGCCGACAGGCGCTTTGGTGACGAAGGCGTCACGCGCTTCCATGCCGGCACCGCGGACGCTGGCGACATTGGCGCGTGGCAGGCCTTTCGCATTGCCCACGGCGTCGCCGAGAGCGGGGCCGACTATGCACTTGGCGATGCGTTCCCGCATGACGTGCTGCTCGACGAAATGGGCGGCGTCGGCTTCAAGAAGGGCTGCTATGTCGGCCAGGAGGTCGTCTCGCGCATGCAGCATCGAGGCACCGCCCGGCGGCGGGTGCTGATTGTCCAGGCTGGGCTTCCCCTGCCCGCTGCGGGTGCCGAGCTAACCGTCGGCGGGCGGCCGGTCGGCACGCTCGGCTCGAGTGCTACCGTGACAGGGCTCGCCATCGCCCGCATCGACAGGGTGAAGGCGGCGCTCGATGCCGGCCAGCCGATCCTGGCGGGTGACGTACCGGTGACGCTCATCATCCCCAGTTGGGCCAAATTCAGCTTTCCGCAGGAAATCGCCGGCGCGGAGGAAGCCTGATGGCGGCAGACCGCGCCGGTGCGCCGCCACGGGCATGGCAGCGTATGCTGTCCGGCCGCCGGCTCGACCTTCTCGACCCTTCGCCGCTCGACATCGAGATCTCGGACATCGCCCATGGGCTTGCCCGCGTCGCCCGCTGGAACGGCCAGACCAGCGGCGAGCACGCCTTTTCGGTTGCCCAGCATTCACTGCTGGTCGAGGCACTGTTCAACGAGCTGGTGCCCAAGGCTTCGGCCGACGACCAATTGGCGGCGCTGCTGCACGATGCGCCCGAATATGTCATCGGCGATATGATCTCGCCATTCAAGTCGGTGATGGGCGGCAGCTACAAGGACTGCGAAGTGCGCCTGCAGCGCGCCATCCATCTGCGCTTCTCGCTGCCGCCGGAACCGGGTGCCATCCTGCGCAAGGAGATCAAGCGCGCCGACCAGATCGCCGCCTATTTCGAGGCGACGCTGCTTGCCGGGTTTTCGACCGCCGAGGCGACCGAGTTCTTCGGCCGGCCGCGCGGTTTTTCCGCCGAGCGCTTCGACTTCGCGCCACGCTCGGTGACCTCAGCGCAGAATGCGTTCCTGAAGCGGTTTTCGGCGATCGAGAAGTCGCGGCATCACGTTCCGACGTCCGCGCTAGGATAGAAAACGCTAAATTAACCGGAAGCGTCAACAGTGTGGTGTTCGATCAAGCATCGCAGGGGCGCCTCATGCCCGTCGTGGATGTCAAGGGTGGTTCGGTCGTCCCGGAACGGGCGGCCGGAGGCATGGAACACCCGCGCCGCATGCAAGATGAGCTGCGCGAGCAGAACGAACGCTTTTCAGCTGCTGTCGAAAACATGTCGCATGGCCTGTGCATGTTCGACGCCGACGAGCGCATGATCATCTGCAACGGCAATTATATCAACATCTTCCGGCTCGACGCCAAAGTGGTACGGCCAGGTATCCGCTTCGTCGACATTCTGCGGCACAGCGTCGATATCGGGGTTGCCTCGCAAAGCGCCGAAGAACTCTACGCCATCCGCAAGCCCTATATCGACCAGGCAAAACCCTCAACTTACGAGGAGACGCTGTCTGACGGCCGCATCATCAACATCTCGCACCGTCCGCTTGCCCTGGGTGGATGGGTTTCGATCTACGAGGACATCACCGAAAAGCGGCGCGCCGAGCAGGATCTCAAGGAGCAGCATCGCCGTTTCGACGCGGCACTCGCCAACATGTCGCAAGGCCTGCTGATGTACGACGCCGACGGCAAGATGATTGTGCGCAACAGGCGTTTTCTGGAGCTCTATAACGTCACTGCGGAGGACTTCCCGCTTGGAACGACGCACCGCAACGCACTCGAACGATTGCTGGAACTCGGCATCTACATGAAGATCGACGTCGACAGCGAAGTCGCCAAAACCGAAGCCTGTCTGGCGGCGGCAAAGACGCATTCGGCCTACCGGCATCTGACCGACGGCAGGACGGTTCTGGTCACACGCCGGCCGATGAGCGGCGGCGGTTGGGTGGTGACTTTCGACGACGTGACCGAGCGCCGCCGGACCGAAGAGCGCATGATCCATCTTGCGCATCACGACACGCTGACCGGACTGCCCAACCGCTCGAAGTTTCGCGAACGGCTCGATCTTGCGCTGGAGGACGCGGCAGCCAAGCCGTTGGCGATCTTCTCGCTCGATCTCGACCGCTTCAAGGCGGTCAACGACACCTGGGGACACCCCGCAGGCGACTGGCTGCTGAGAAGCGTAGCCGAGAGGCTGCGGCATTGCGTCCGCAACGAAACGGACATCGTCGCCCGCTTCGGCGGCGACGAGTTCGTCGTCATGCAGTTCCATTTCAAGGGCATTGGCGATGCCGAAAAACTGGCAAAGCGCATCGTCGAAGCAATCGCAAAACCATTTAGAGACAAGAGCCGGGACATGCATGTCGGCATCAGCATGGGCATTGCCGTTTTCCCCAACGACGGCAGGGACGCCGACACGCTGCTGAAAAACGCGGATACGGCGCTCTACCGGGCGAAGAGCGAAGGACGAAACCTGTATCGCTTCTTCGAGCCCGGAATGGATGCTGTCGTGCAGGCCCGCAGGGCGCTTGAAGTGGACCTCGAGGCAGCACTACCGCGCCAGGAGTTCGATCTCCATTTCCAGCCCATCATGAACATCACTTCCGGCGAGATCACCGGCGCGGAAGCCTTGATGCGCTGGCATTCACCAGGGCGTGGCACTGTCGCGCCGGACGACTTCATCCCGGTCGCCGAAGAGACCGGGCTGATCGTGCCGCTCGGCGAGTGGGCGCTGAGGAAAGCCTGCGCAGAGGCCGCAAGCTGGCCACCCGGCCTACGCATTGCGGTCAATGTCTCGGCCGTGCAGCTCAAAAGCAACGGGTTTGCCCGCGGGGTGATCTCGGCGCTGGCTTTTTCCGGCGTTCCGGCTGGACGGCTGGAGCTGGAGATCACCGAAACCGTGCTGATGGACGAAAGCAAGGCCGTGCTGAAAACGCTGCGCCAGTTGCGTGAGCTCGGCATCCGCATCGCCCTGGACGATTTCGGCACCGGCTATTCCTCGCTCGGCTACCTCAGGCGTTTTCCGGTCGACAAGATCAAGATCGACCGATCATTCATTCGCGACATGGGCAACCGCGACACGGCGGCCATCGTTCGGACCATCATCGGGCTGGGTGCCGAGCTTGGCGTCGTCGTCACGGCCGAAGGCGTCGAGACGGAGGCGCAACTCGACATGCTGCGCGACAATGGCTGTGTCGAGGCGCAAGGCTATCTGATCGGCGTGCCGTCAAAGCCGGCCGACATCCAGCGCCTGCTGAAGTCGCGTGCGACACGCAGCCAGACCGGCTGATGGCGTCAGCGCAAGTCAGCGCAGCGTTTCCAGGTATTTCTCATGGAAGCTGACATAGCCGGGCTCGACCACCTTCAGATGCCGCTCGATCAGCGCATGAAACCGCGGTAATTGGTGAAACGGAACGCCGGGATAGGCATGATGCTCGGCATGGAACGGCATGTTCCAGGCGAGCTTGCGCACCCCCCAGCTGGTCAGCGTCGTCCTGGTGTTTTCCAGCATGTTGGCCACCAGCGGGCAACGACCGTGCTCGGCCAGCAGATAGAGGCGCAGGAATGGCTGTCCGAGCAGAGCGGGAATGATCCAGACATAGAAAAGCACGGTGAGCCGGAAATAGACGGCGAGCAGAATGAGGACAGCGTAGAAGGCAATCATGGCGCGCGCCTCGGCCCGCACCTTGCGTCGGCCTTTCAGCGGTACATAGCTCTCCTGACTACCGCCAATCGCATTGGCGTAGAGTGTCTTGAGATGGCCCCACCACACCGGAAGCCCAGAGACGTGGACAATGTATTGCCGCAGGGTTTCGGGCTTCGGGGAGGCAAGCTCGGGGTCGTTTTCGGGATCCTGCGTGTACCGGTGGTGAGCGAAATGGAAGTAGCGGAACCAGTCGGCCGGCAGCGCGATGGCCAGGCTGCACAGCCGCGCCACGCCGTCGTTCAGCCACTGTGTTTCGAAAGCCGTGCGGTGCGCCGTCTCATGCAGCAGCGTGAACAGGAACACGATCAGGATGCCTTGCGGCAGCATCAGCAACGGCCAGAATGGGACCTCGGCCGCGATCAGTGATCCAATGAAGATAATCGCACCCAAGTGAGTGCAGAGCTGGAACAGGCCCGCAACATCGGACTTGGCCGTCAGGCGATTGCGCTCTTCCGGTGTCAATGAGGCGATAATGTCGCGATGGTCCATCGGCTTCGATCCATGCTGAAGAATGATGAAGCCATTCTAGTCGACGAAAAAGCTTTCCAGAAACGACGATTTCTGCGATTTAGATAAGCTTACCTTACCTATCTAGCGATCATGGCCACATCCCCATCCCTGAAAGGACTTCAGGCTTTCGAGGCCGCGGCGCGCACGGGCAGCTTTACCGCGGCGGCGGAAGAGCTTTCGGTTTCGGCCGCCGCCGTCAGCCAGCTTATCCGCACCGTGGAGGTGCAGATGGAACGCAAGCTGTTTCACCGGATCAACCGCCGCGTTGTCCTCACCGAGGCCGGCGTGGAAATGCTGCCTCGGCTGACCGTGGCCTTCCAGGAGATCGGCAGCGTCTCGCGCGAACTGGGCGCCGATGTATTCCGCCCGCGCCTGGTGGTGTCGGTGCCGCCATCCATGGCCATGGGCTGGCTCTCGCAGCGCCTCGCCGGCTTTGTCGCAAGCCACGGCGCCGCCGACATATCGCTCCGGGGCGATGACGACCCGGTGTCGTTCGACCGCGAGTTGATCGACATCAGGCTTTCCTATGGTCCGCATTATCGCGAGCACCCGACCGAGGAGATCGCCAGGGACGCCGTCTATCCCGTCTGCGCGCCAGGGCTTGCCGGCATCACCAAGGCGGGCGGCGAGCCGCTCGCCGGGCTGCCGCTCATCCACACCGACTGGGGGCCGACAGGCGCATCGTTTCCGTCCTGGCCCAACTGGTTCGAGGCCGAGGGTGCTCACCCTGGCCGAGCGGCACGGCGCGGCCTTTCGGCCAATTCATCGCGCGCGGCCCTCGACCTCGCCATTTCGGGGTTGGGGGTGGCGCTGGCGCAAGGGGTCTATTGTGCCGAAGCGGTGGAGGACGGCAGGCTGGTCCGGCCGGCCGGCGGCGCGATTGCATTGCGCCAGCCCTATTGCCTGACGGTTCCAGAGCGAAGCGCAAGCCGCGATGTCGTGGCCGCGTTCCGCGATTGGCTGGTCAACCAATGCCAGCGCGCGGTTGGCTCGCCGGCGCTGCGCTGACCTGGAGGGGATGGTCAGAGGTGCCCGCTCAAGACCGCCACCATGTCCTTGCTGGTCGCCACGGGCACGATCTCGAACTCGACCAGATCAGCCCATTCGACGACCCAGCGCTGCAGCGACGTGACGTCATCGGTCTCCACCAGCGGGAAACAGCGGCTCATGTCAGCCGCGATCCAGCTGTGATGCACGACAGCTCCTCCGGCTTCAGGCGGCCGCGGTCGCGCGGAACCGGCGGTAGATTTCCTTGCGGTCGCAGCCGGTGAAATCCTCAATGACGATGAACTGCATATTTCCCCTCGGATGATTACCGCCCCGGCCGGTCGAGCCGCTCCAGGAACCACTGCGTCAGCCGCACCCAGACCTCGTCCTTCTCGCCGGAATCTTCCCAGCCGTGATCGAGGTTTGGATTGTCGTTGACCTCGATGACGAAGACGCCGTCCTTGGTCTCCTTGAGGTCGACGCCGTAGAGGCCGTCGCCGATGCAGCGCGCCGCCTTGACGGCGGTCTCGACGACATGGGCCGGCGTCTCCTTCAGCGTGAAGGTCTTGATGCCGCCCTGGTCGGGCTTGCCATTGGCCTTGTGGTTGACGATCTGCCAATGTTTCTTGGCCATCAGATAGTGCACGGCAAACAGCGGCTGGCCACCGAGCACGCCGACACGCCAGTCATATTCGGTCGGGATGAATTTCTGCGCGATGAGAAGGTCGGAATCCTCCAGCCATTCGGTCGCGAGCCGCGTCAGTTCCTCCAGGGTCTCGCATTTCTTGACGCCGCGCGAGAAGGACGAATCGGGGATCTTCAACACTAGGGGAAAACCCAGCGTCTGTGCGGCCAGTTCGAGGTCAGAGGTGCCGGCGATCATCACCGTCGGCGGCACCGGCACCTTGTTGTAGGCCATCAGTTCGTTGAGATAGACCTTGTTGGTGCAGCGGATCATGGACAGCGGGTCGTCGATGACCGGCATGCCTTCCTGCTGGGCGCGGCGAGCGAAGCGGTAAGTATGGTTGGAGATCGAGGTGGTCTCGCGGATGAACAGTGCATCGTAATTCGCGAGCTTGGCCAGATCTTTTCTGGTGATCGGCTCGATTTCGACCCCCATCTTTTCGGCGATCTTGGCCCAGTAGCGCAGCGAAGAGATTTCCGAAGGCGGCAATTCCTCATGCGGATCGACCAGCGTGGCGAAGGTGTAGCGCGCCGGCGTGCGGCCCTTGGTGTCGCGCCACTCGCGGTTGGTGTAGGTCTCCAGGCACTGGATGAAGCTTTTTTCCTCGTCCTCCGTCATCCGAGCCAGCGGGTGGAAGCCGACCTTGCGGATCGAAGCCCATTCGGCGCTGTCCTTGATATGGACTTCGAGCGCCGGCGCCCGGAACCAGTCGAACAACAGCTTGGCGAAACGGTCCCAGACCTTGGACGGGCCGATGCCGAAGAAGATGCAGACCTTCGCCGGAAATACACCGCCGAGATCCTTGCGGCATTTGTTGAGCGCCAGTTCCAGTTCCGGCAAGGCGTGCTCGTAGAGCTTGCGCTCCGACAGGTCGATCATCGTCTCCACAGTCGGGATGACCTTGTGGCCGCGCGAACTCGCCAGCAGCGAGGCATAGTAGCCGCGGCTCTGATAGCCGTAGTTGTTCGACAGGTTGATGACCTTAGGCCGCTGACCGCGAAACAGCGAGGGATGCGCGAGATAGTCGCGATTGGTGATGATCTTGTGCGGCGTCGCCACCTGGTCGAGATCGCTCTGCCTGCCGGTAAGAATGACCCAGGTCATTATCTCTTTCCCAAAGTGATGGCGGCACGCAGTCCGTCGCGGCCGAACTGCGCCATGTTCATGAAGATGCCGTAAGGCACGGGAATGTTGGCGGCATCAAGGATGGTTTCCTGCCTTTCATCCTCGACCCACGGATCGTGGATCAGAATATGATCGCCATCATCGCCGATGGCCAGCACCCAGTGCGGCACCTTCTTGCCGAACATCAGGAAGCCGCTGATCAGCACCAGCACCAGTTTGCCCCCGGCGAGAGCCGCCCTGATATCGTCGATGGTGAATGGACGGTAATTCACCGGGATGCCGTAAAGTTCCGCGCGGCGGCGAAAGTCGACCTGTGCCAGTTCCATGACCCGGCGCTTGTCCTCGCTACGCACCGACTGCAGGAACAATGCGCCGTAGAAGGAAACGTAAATCTCCGCCGCAAGCCCGCTTTCGTAGCCCGAGACAGCCAGGCCGAATGGTTCGCAGCCGCCCGGTCCTGACATCATGAAGACGGTCGTCGCCTCGCGCCAGAGTCGGATTTCCATCACCGGGTCGGGCACGAAGCCACGATCGAAATTGGCCATGGCCATCATCAGGCAGCATGGACCGCAGGTGAACTCGCAGGTCTGCTGATAGAATGGCACCCTGGTGGCGACCGGAAGGTCGCCGCGCAGGGTTTTTTCATAGCGCAGTGCCGTCGCGCCGTCCTCGTAGTAACCGGGCTCGCGGCCAATCTTGCGGTAGCCGGCCTGTTCATAGATGCTGATGGCACGGCCATTGTCCTCGCGCACTTCGAGACGCAGCATCATGCGGTCGTGTTCGAAGGCTGCCTCTTCGGCCGCGGCCAGCAATTGGCGACCTATGCCGAGCCCGCCGAAAAACGGTCCGACGGCGATCGAATAGAGCCGTGCTACCCCACTGCCCTTGCGAAACAGCACGATCGCATAACCGCCGACGCGGCCATCGATTTCGGCGACCAGCGTCTCGGCGGTCTCGCGCTCGATGAACAGGCGGAAGGAGCGGCGGGAAATGCGGTCGCTCGAGAATACAGCTTTCTCGATGGCGGCGAGGTCATCGACGTCAGACGCGCGGGCCGTGCGGATCTCGGCAGGCATGCGGCTTGAGAAAACCTCGATTGCGTTGCGGCAACGTCCCCGGTCGAAAAGCGTCGCAAACACCGGCCGAAGCGCCGGTATTCATCAAGCGCTATCGCTCCTTGATTAGGGCCGAATTGTGACACTTTCCGCGACGGCAGGGAAGCTGACAAGCTTTGAACGGAATCGCTGTTTTCATGCCAGCCGACCGCGCAAGATCGCAGCCGGCTCAGCTGGAGAGACCGGCCAGAAGCTGGCCATACGCGCTCTTGGCCACGGCCGCCAACTGCTCGCGCGGCAGCGAACCAACGACGGCACAGCCATAGCCTTTATCCAGCCAGTAGACGGCCTGCGGACCGTCCTGCGCCGAAGCATAGGTGCCCTTGGCATTCTCGGTCGATTCCGCCGTCACGAAGAGGGATATGCGCTCGCCCTTATCGTCTTCGTAGAGCAGCATCGCGGCCTTGCTTTCCCCCGCCGGCAGCAACCGGCCGCCAACCAGTTGGAAGCCGTTCGCGCTCAGGTCCGGTGCCACCAGTTTCAGGCCGACCCGACTGGACAGCCAGGTCTGCAGATGATCCTTGTCGCTGGCCGGCACTTCCACCGCGTGCCGCTTCTCGGCGGCATAAATGACATGGGCGGCGATCGCTTGTTCGGCGAGCTGATCCTCCGCCGGATCCTCCTGCCCGATCCCTCCGATACCCGCAAAGTAGCCGCCAAATCCGCCCGTGGCGAGAAGCACGGCCGCGGCGGCGGCTAGCCACCAGCGTGAGCGTGGCACTGCTGCCTTAACAGGCGCTTCACCGAGCACCACCTTGCGCAAGCGCACTGGCACCACCTCGTCCAGCACGCCGGCGAAGGCCGAGCGCAACGCCTCCCGGTCGGCGGTGAAGCGGGCGCTCCTGGCCTTCATCTCGGGATTGGCGTCGAGCCAGGCATCGTAGGCGGCGCGCTCATCGGCCGGCAGTTCGCCGTCGAGCGCCATATGGATGTCCCGTTCGGAAAAATCGCGGCGGATCATTTCTCGACGATCCTTATGGCGCGGCGGCGCGCTGTGTCGTCCAGCAGCCCGCGCAATTCCTCACGCCCCCGCGCGATGCGCGACATCAGCGTGCCGGCGGGAACACCCAGAATGTTGGCAGCCTCGGCATAGGAAAAGCCTTCTATGGCAACCATGACAATGGCCGCGCGGCGATCGGGGCTGAGCGCCTGCAACGCGTCGATGATCTCGCGCGAAGCGATGCCCTCCAATTGTTCGGGCGGCTGGGCAACCGCCTCGCCCGCCTCCAGCGGCAGCATCGCCGCTTCGCCGCGGCGGTTCACCTTGCGCATCTGGTCGATGAACAAATGATGCATGATCGTAAACAGCCACCTCCTGGGGCTTTCTCCCGTCTGCCAGTTGTCGAGCCGCAACAGCGCGCGCTCAAGACAGTCCTGAACGAGGTCGTCCGCAGCATCACGGCCGCGCAGAAGCGAGCGTGCGTAGCGGCGCAGGCGCGGTATTTCGCCAAGGATTGCTGCCTTTTTTTCGTCCATGACCGCTGGTTCTGAGGTCGCCCTTGTTGATCCGATAGAACGCGCCTTCCCGGCACGGCGCAAGCAGCCAGCGCGAAGCGGTCCACCGCTCCGGTCACCCAAGCAACGAGATAACGCCGGCGGATGCCGGTTTATTCCCGCACAGCGTTGAATTCCGGCTATTATTGTTCGCCGGCCGACAATTTCTCCTTTGCCGCCCGCGTCAGCAGCCGCTGGTAGAACAGGCCGATGCCGATCAGAACGGCGCCGAGCCCGATAAAGGACAGCGCCCTGAGCACCCCTTCCAGTTCCGACATGTCGAACAGGAAGACCTTCAGGACGGCCACCGCGATCAGCGCGGCGGAGGCGATGCGCAGTACCTGCGATTTCAGCCAGACGCCAGCCGTGAGCAGCGCCACGCCGATAACCAGCCAGAGCGCCGAATAGGTATAGGTCTCCAACTGCCCAAGGCCGCTCCACATGCCGATGAACTCGCCCTTGAACAGGCGCCTGACCGAGAGCGTGGCATAGGCGAAGGCAAGCAGCGCCGCCATCAGCGCCAGCATGGCCGAATACCATTTCGGCCGCTTGCCCCTGCTATAGAGCGCCAGAGCACCGGCGGCGACGGCCGGCAGGAGATAGGCGAGGAACAAGAGGTTGAAGACCGGTATCCGGCCGGTCGATTCGTCCGTGAACAACGGATTGAGCACCAGGAAATGCTGGATGACGATGAAGGCGGCCGAAAGCACGCCCACCGCCATCGAACCATAGCGCAGCACCGAGCTTGGCGATCGCCTGTCGATGGCGATCAGGATGGCGCCGGCACCGATAGCGATCAGCGTGTAGATCGCCTGTTCGGCGAGCGTCGGCGCATCGTTGTTGATGACGCCGCCATGCATGGCGTGACGCACCAGCATGGCGAGCGTCAGCAGCGCAAACAGTGCCGCCGCCGCTTCCATGGCCAGGCGTGGACGGCCATCCGTGGTGCGGGCGAGTTGCCAAGCCGCCAAGCCGAAGGCGAGCGCCGGCACGCCGTAGCCCGGCAGCAACCAGTTGAAAACCGGTGTCGTCGACAGGAATTCGGCGCCGACGATCGTCGGATCGAAGGCGGCGCGGCCAAGCACTGCGATGGTAGCGGCGACCGAAATCCAGCCGAGCACAGGATAGGAGCGCCAGCGCGTGGCGAGCGCCGGCACGATCGCGGCGGCACCCAGCAGGATGGTGGTCCAACCGGAATCAAAAGCCATATGCAGCATCAGGAGGCCGGCGACTGCCGCGCCGCCCAAAACAAACGACACTGCGGCTCCGCCCTTGAGCGGCGGTTCCTCGGCCCGCGCGATCCACTCGCCGCCGGCGGCGAAGACCAGGACCAGCAGGGCCGCGATGGCGGCATAGACAAAGTCGCGGTCGAGATTGCCGAAGGTGAACCAGAGCGCCAGCAGGACGACCAGCGGCACGATGACACCCCATGCAGCCCAAGAGGCTGCTCGGACCTGCGCCGTGGCGGCGAAGCGGCGCGCGGCCCACAAACCAGCGGCGACGAAAACAAGACCGAGACCAATACCGATACGCAAGCTCAGCGCGTCAGCGGTGGCCAAGGGCACCCCATCAACACCCAAAGCGCCGCCCGAAAAGTCGGAAGCGATAGACGTTGGCGGGATGATGCCGAGATAGATCAGCACCGTCACCAGTCCCGCGCCATAAAGCAGTGGCAGCGCCAGTGGGCGGTAGAGCGCGACCGCTACCATCACGATAAGCAGCACCGCGCCCGGCAAAGCATCACCGGCAGCGGCGAAGACCGGGTCAACCGAGAGGCCAAGCGCCGAGAAGGCGACGAACAGTCCAGGCACGATGGATGGCCAGTCAAAGGTCCCTGCTAGTCCGGTCTCGCCGCCACGACTGCTCAGCCAGACAAGGGCAAGCACAGCCAGCGTCACAGCATCGATGAACAGTATGGCGGAGAGGTTCGCGCCCGGTGCGTCGGTCATGTAGAGGATGGTCCAGACGCCGGTACCGAAAAAAGCGGCCGCCATCAGCGTCTTCCAGTCGCGCATGCGGGCGATCACGCCAGTGGCGGCGAGCACGATGGCGAGATAGCCGAACAACGCCCACGGATTGGGCGCCTGCGAAGCGATCAGCACCGGCGTCACCATGGCGCCGACGAGACCGATGCCGGCCAGCGCCTGGCCATGGACGAGAGCGGCGGCTATGGTCGCAACGCCGATCGCACCGAGCAGCGTGAAGGCAAGCGCCGGGCCGATAAAGCCGTAAATGCCATGGGCGGCATAGACGGTGCCGAACAGGATGAAGGCGCCGGCCGCGGTCAGGATCGCCGGAATATAAGCGCCGGCAATACCTTGCACCGGTACCTTGAAGCCGGTGCGGCGAATGAACTCGCCGCCGGCGACCAGCACCAACCCGAGCACCGCCGCCATGGTGAGCCGCACGCCGGGTCCGAAAATGCCGGCCTCGATGGTGTAGCGGATCAGGAACAAGCCGCCCAGAGCCAGCGCAATGCCGCCGACCCAGACCGCCCAACGCGTGCCGAGCGCGGTTTCAACGTCGGACTGGCGAGCGGCTTTGGCGACTGCGGCCGGCGCGACCTCTGGCGTTTTCGGTGTGATCTCGGGGGCGCTCCAAGGGCCGGGCCCTCCGGCCGGGATTTCCGCCTCCGTGGCCTGTAGCGCGGGGGCCGGCTCGCCGATTGGTGCCGGGGCGATGTCGGCAGGCCTGGCCACCGGAGCCGTGTCGGCCCTGCCCTGCGCCGCCTCCAGTTCCGACGGCTTGACCGTGGGCGATACCGCGCCCGAAAGCACGAGGCTGCGCAGTGCGCCAAGTTCGCGCTCGATCAGACCGATGCGGCCCTGCTGACGCGAAATGATGACGAACAAGGCAATGATGGCGACGAGGCCGATCAGGCTCTCAAACATGGCGGTTCCCCCAAACCAGGCCAGTTTTCACTGACGCTTCATCTCACTGACATTGAAATACGGCGGCTAAACGGCTGAAAATTCAACGTGCCGCCAGATTGGCGGCTGGAAATATCGAACATGTCTCGGTACCGAAAGCCAGCAGCTTGCCGCCGGCATCCTTCAGCGTCGCTTCCGAAACGGCAAGCGTGCGGCCCTTGTGAACCACCTTGCCTTCGCAGACAACCTCACCGGTCCTGGGCGTGATCGGCCGCGTCAGGTTCACCTTGAACTCCGCAGTGGTGTAAGCCTCGCCCTTGTCGAGCAGGGTCTGCACCGCGCACGCCAACGCTGAATCGAGCAGCGTCGCCGCCCAGCCGCCGTGAACGCCGCCCAGCGGGTTGAGGTGGCGTTCGTTCGGCACGCCCCGGAACACGGCGCGACCTTCCGATACTTCGGTCAACGCGAAGCTGAGCTGGAAGGAGATCGGTGGTGCCGGGTATTTGCCGTCGACGATTCGCTGCAGCAATTCCAAGCCGGTGTATTTCAGGATGTCGGCATGAGGAATGGTGCCGAGGCCGAGCGGCGAGACCCGGCCCGGATAGAGTTCGACTTCGCTCATCGGATGATTTCTCCGGCCGCGCTCTCTCCGGCGATGGGCTTCTGCGCTGCGTGGTGCTTGCGCAGTGCGGCCAGAAAGCCGGCGCGCGCATCGGGCTGATCGATGCCGCGCGGCTCGTAGACGTGACGGGTGAAGAAGAAGCCGGTCAGGCGGAAGGCGTCCGCGATCGCCGCATGATTGGCGCGCTGGCCGGAGCCGCGCTGCAGGAAGGCGGGCAGCACCAGCATCTTGTCGTGCCACGGAGCGCCGGCCCCGCGCGACACCGCGCGTCCGGATTTAGGCGAGACATAGGCCAGATCCTGCCTCGTGCCGGTGGCGGCGCATTGGCTGAGATCGAGGCCAAAGCCGAGTTCATCAAGGATCAGAAGCTCGAAGCGCGCCACCAATTCGCCGGCGGCATCTGCGTCGTCGAGATGAACGATCATCACCGAAAGCGCCTCGTAGAGGCCGCCATGGGCATCGCGCTCGGGCAGCAGGCGCAGATGCGCCGCCATCGTCTGAAGGCCGTAGACGGCAATGGCACTGTCCATCAGCCGGGCGGCGTTCATCTCGATGGCTTCGGCCTGGAAAGTGCCCAGGTGCTCGTCGAGGCGCGCGCGCCACAAGAGATCGACACGATTGCCTGGCTGGAGAACGGGCTGCTGCTTGCGCGAGCGGCCACCGCGCACGAGGCCGAGATGGCGGCCATGGGCGCGCGTCATCACCTCGAGAATGGCGCTGGTTTCGCCATGCCTGCGGGTGCCGAGAATGATTCCCTCGTCGCGCCATTCCATATCAGGAGCTTTTCACCGATCGGGTGGCGAAATCAAGGTATGGGTCTGGCGCCTGTGCCGGCTCTCGCAACGAGGCATAAAAAAGCCGCCCGCAGCAATGTGCTGCGGGCGGTTGGTGAGGTCAGTCGATCCGTTAGAAGTTGCGCTGGAAGCGGACGATGCCGCCGACGCTGTCCTTCTTGTCGGCCTTGGACCAGTTGCCGTAGATGGATGGATTGCCGAAATTGCCGTAGTGATCCCAGTCGACTTCGGTCGTGACCGTGAAGCCCGGGACGATGGTGTATGCGACGTTCGCGGCGAGAGCATAGTTCTTGTCGTCGTCAGCCGAAGCCTGGACGTTGAACGAGGTCTTCTCGTTGAACTTGTAGGTACCGCCGCCCCAGACGGCCCAGTTGCCGCCCCACGGCTTGTACTGGCTGCGGCCATGTACGTCGATGGCATTGTGGGCGTCGTCTGTGAGGTTGTCGTCGGTGCCGTAGCCGCCCATGATGAACAGCGACAGTTCCTTGCTGACGTTGACATCCAGGCGAACCTTGCCGGCCACTTCCTCGTAGTTGCTGTCATAGGCGACAACACCGGTGATCGCGCCCCAGTCGCCCTTGTACTTCAAGCCGCCGACGACATGCGGAACATAGCTGTCGATGGTGTTGACGCCCGTGCCTTCTTCGAGCGAGACCACGCCCGTGAAGCCGCTGCCAGCGTCGAAATAGTACTGGACGACATTGGTGTCCTTGACGCCGTACGGGATGATCGTGTCCTGGATGACGTTGCCCGCGTAACCGATGAACTGGTCGTATGCAGTTTCATCCTTACCGACGCGCAGGCCACCGAGCTGTATCCAGGCGAAGTTGAGGCTGGTGGTCTTGTTGCCGGCCTGCCAGCCAGTGCTCGAGCTTCCATCATAGTCGCCCGAGGAGTTGCCGAACTGGAAGCGGGTCTCGGTGAAGGTCTTCAACGTGCCGAGTTCGGTTTCCTGGCCGGTATACGTCCTCAGCGTGAAGCGCATGTTCTTGTAGTAGGTGTCGTGGTTTCCGCCGTCCATGTGATCGCCAACGTTGTTGACGCCATCCAGCGTGCCGGAATCGCCGACGCCGATGTCATAGCGGAGATAGCCGCCGATGCGCAGGCAGGTCTCGGTGCCCGGGATGTAGAAATAGCCGGCGCCGTAGACGTCGCAGATCTTGACGTATTCGGCCGGTTCCGGTTCGGCGACGACAACCGCGTCCGCGGCGCGCGCGCCGGACACCGCGATCAAAGCCGCGGCTGAGCCGAGAAGGAGGCTCTTG
Organism: Mesorhizobium sp. B2-5-7; assembly: GCF_006440875.1. Lineage (NCBI taxonomy): Bacteria > Pseudomonadati > Pseudomonadota > Alphaproteobacteria > Hyphomicrobiales > Phyllobacteriaceae > Mesorhizobium > Mesorhizobium sp. B2-5-7. The sequence continues at coordinate 142,746 of NZ_VFUO01000009.1, forward strand.
ATGTTCATTTTCTGACCTCTCCAGTCAAGTTTGAAAAAATGGCTTCTGAATTGTGGCTGGCGGATATGTTTTCCCGCCTCACCCCCACAATGAAAAAGGCCCGCACCGCGTCCCCTTTTCGCGGCGAACATACCCACCAATCGTCCACCTTCAATGACAATTCCATAAATGCGCTGGATTCTCGCCACAGATTAAATACGTGTTGCACAAATAACACTAATGAGAGCTGGCTTGAATTTAAAATGGCACAAATGGAACATCGTCATATTTTTGTAATAATTCAGCGAATCTCTTGCCATTTACCAGTATACTCTATGAATTTTGGTCTTCTAAATCTAAAATAGCTCGATAAATTTGTGTTTCGATCCTCGTATTGCTGTTGTTGTGAAAACAAAACCAGCGGCGGCTCCAGATCACGGCGCGGAAAGCCGGCCTCAGCGCGCGTCGCCGCTTCGTTGGCGGCTTGCCAAGAATCTGAGTTGGTCTCGCGCCAACGCGGGCCGCATGGTGGAGCCCGCGCTTCGCCTTAGTCTGCTTCCCAGCACCCGGGAGCGGTTCGCGTAAACCGCGACGTGCTCTACAGCACGTCGCGGCGAATCGGATTCGCCGACCTGCTGTAAGCTTCTGATTTTGTCGTTGTCCCGGAACCGAGGACACTTCCGGGCGACATGCATTAGCCTCACGCCCAATGCTTGTGGTCGGCCACCGCGCGATGGCGCGCCAGGATTTTTCGGCCTTAGCGGGGGAACTCCAGCCCCATCTCGCGGTAGCGCTCGGGATCATCGCCCCAGTTCTCGCGCACTTTCACGAACAGGAACAGGTGCACCTTCTGTTCCAGTATGCCTGATATTTCCATCCGCGCGGCCTGCCCGATGGCGCGGATGGTCTCGCCCTTGTGGCCGAGCACGATCTTCTTCTGGCTGTCGCGCTCGACAAAGATGGTCTGGTCGATGCGCACCGAGCCGTCCTTTTTCTCTTCCCATTTCTCCGTTTCGATGTGCGAGGAATAGGGCAGTTCCTGATGCAGCCTGAGATAGAGTTTTTCGCGGGTGATCTCGGCAGCCAGCTGGCGCATCGGCAGGTCCGAAATCTGGTCTTCCGGATAGTACCAGGGGCCGGCCGGCAGCGCCTGCGCCAGATAGTCGAGGAGGTCCTTGCAGCCGGAACCGGTCAGCGCGGAGACCATGAAGGTGCGCTGGAACGGCACTTTCTCGTTCGCTGCCGCAGACAGGGCCAGCAGCGCCTCGTGCTTGACCCGATCGACCTTGTTGAGAATCAGCACCATCGGTTGGCGCACGTCCTTCAGCCGTTCGAGGATGGCATCAGCATCGCCCCTGATGCCGCGCTCGGCATCGATCAGCAGCAGCACGATGTCGGCGTCCTTGGCGCCTCCCCAGGCGGTGGTCACCATCGCGGTGTCGAGCCGCCGCTTGGGCTTGAAGATGCCCGGTGTGTCGACAAAGACGATCTGCGCGTTGTCGTGCGTGGCGATGCCGCGCACGATGGCGCGTGTCGTCTGCACCTTATGGGTGACGATCGAGACCTTGGCGCCGACCAGCTGGTTGACCAGCGTTGACTTGCCCGCGTTAGGCGCGCCGATCAGCGCAACGAAGCCGGAGTGCGTGACGGGAGCGGCTGCAGTGTCTTCTGCGGTCATGCCGCGCTCCCTTTATTGGCCCACACGCCTTCGCGCACGAGAAATGCCGAAGCCGCCGCTTCTTCAGCCGCCCTGCGGGAGCCGCCGGTACCGACGGAAGGTGCAAAGCCGCTAACCTGCAAAGAAATAGTGAAGACCGGCTGATGGTCGGGCCCTTCGCGTTTTTCGATCACATATTCGGGTCGCGCGTCACTCGTCTTGGCAATCCATTCCTGCAAATCGGATTTCGGATTAAGTGGCTTCGTCACAACCGTGCTCGAACGTGGCTCCCAATAACGCAGAACGAACCGCCGCGCGGCGTCGATACCGCCATCGATATAAACTGCCGCGATTAGCGCTTCGACGGCATCAGCCAGATAATTTCCGCCAGAGCCGCGCGATCGCGCCTTCAAGGCGGCGTCGGCTCGAACCAGATTCTCCAGCTGCATCTCGATGCCGACTTCCGAGCATGTCTTTGCATCGACCAGCGCATTGAAACGGGGCGCGATTTCACCTTCCGGTGCATCGGGGAATTTCTCGAAAAGCATATCGGCGACGACAAGACCAAGCACGCGGTCGCCAAGGAATTCAAGACGCTGATTGTTGCTTGCCGCCTTGACCGCGCTGGAATGCGTCAAGGCGGTCTCAAGTAAGCGGATGTCCCTGAAAACATGGCCGGTCCTGGCCATCACCAAACCGGCCAGAGTCTCGCCTGTCGGGCGCTTCAAGGCCATCAGTTGACGAAGTGGAACAGGCGCGAAGCGCGCATCAGCGACGGCCACTTCCAGATTTCGAGCGGGCTAGCCTTGCCGGCGATCGAGAAGAAGACAAGGTTGGCGCGGCCGACCAGGTTCTCGGCCGGAACATAACCGACGGTGAAGCGGCTGTCGGCGGAATTGTCCCTGTTGTCGCCCATCATGAAATAGTGGCCGGGGGGCACGTCGAATTCGCGGGTGTTGTCGCCAATCGAGTTCGGCGACAGGTCGAGCGTGTCGTAGCTGACACCATCGGGCAGCGTCTCGCGATAGACGTCGATCGGATAATCCTTTTCCGTGATGTCGGGATTGTCGATCTGGCCGGTCTTGACGCGCGGCACGCCAACGCCATTGATGAAGACTTGGCCATCCTTCATCTGGATCTTGTCGCCGGGCAGGCCGATGACGCGCTTGATGTAGTCGACGGACGGATCAGGCGGGAACTTGAACACCACCACGTCGCCACGCTTGGGCTCGGAGCCCCAGATGCGGCCCGAGAAAATGTCCGGTCCAAAAGGCAGCGAATAGCGTGAATAGCCGTAGGACCATTTGGTGACGAACAGATAGTCGCCTTCCAGAAGCGTCGGCCGCATCGAGCCCGACGGGATCGAGAACGGTTGGAACAGCAGCGTGCGAATGACCAGGGCGAGCAAAAGCGCCTGGACGATGACGCTGACGGTTTCGCCAAGCCCGCCGGATTTCTTCTGAGATTTTTCAGCCACGCTCATGTCGTCCTCGATTGTGCGTTGGATGGTATAGAGTCTCGGCGCGCGCTGGGCAACGTCCATGCCGGTCGTCAGATGCAATCAATGTGGCGCTTCTTCGACCGGTAACGCCTCTATGATCACAAAGGCTTGAGCGAGCGGGAAATCATCCGTGATGGTGAGGTGGATCGCCGCCCGATGACCTTGAGGCAGGATCTTTTCCAGCCGCGCCAGCGCCCCGCCGGTCAGCGCCATCGTCGGCGCACCGCTGGGCAGGTTGACGACACCCATGTCACGCCAGAAGACCCCTTGTGCCAGACCAGTGCCCAGTGCCTTGGCGCACGCCTCCTTGGCGGCAAAGCGCTTGGCGTAGGAAGCTGCGCGGGCGCGCCGGTTCTCCGAACGCGCCTGTTCCACCTCGGTGTAGATCCTCTGGATGAAGCGCTGGCCGTGACGCTCAAGCGATTTCTCGATGCGTGTGATGTCGATCAGGTCGCTGCCGATGCCGATGATCATTGGGCGGCGGAACCGACGCTTCCGCCGGGATGAGGCGAATGCTCACGGCGTCTCGCGCGCTCGGCCAGCCGCTTGCGCCGCTGTTCGCGGAAGACATTCATGCCCCAGCGCGTGATGCCGTAGAACACCAGGCCGAACACCAGCCCGAGCGGCACCGCGCCGATCAGCATCGGCTCCAGGACGGGATGCCATAGTTTGGCGAAGGACAGCGTGTGCAGCATCTCGCCCAGATGCGCCGGCGGACCGTGTGTCGGCAGGCGATCGTGCAGGATGAGCTTGCCGGTTTCCCAGGATGCGCCCCACAAGAGCGGAAAAGTCAGCGGATTGCCGAAGAATACGGCTCCCAGAGCGGCGGCCACCAGATTGCCGGCGATCACCCAACACAGAACGGCGGCAATGATGAAGTGGAAACCGACGGGGAAGAACGAAGCAAAGACACCCGCGGCGACGCCGGCCGCCACCGCATGCGGGGTGGCCTTCAGCCGCAGAATGCGCTTGGAGAAATATTGAAGCGAGCGCGAAAACGAACGGCGCGGCCACAGATAGGTACGCACCCGCTCGAAAAGGCCATCAGGCTTGCGGCGACGAAAAAGCACTCTCTTCCAATTCCCGACAGTTCACAGCCTACACGCCGGCTGTTTCCAGCCAGGCTTCGACCGCCACATCTTGCGCTTTACGGTCGCCAGAAGGCAATCGCGACTTTGATATAGCCATCCGCAAGCCCAACAACAACCGAAGGCCGTACGCTCAGCGTCCGCAGCGCCAGATTTTTGGTCAGATCCATCTTCTCCACATCGGACAATCGCGGCGAATTTGAGAAGTGGTTTCGGCTAATTGTCGCAGCCGGATGACCGATATGCGGCCAAGGGTTCCGGCCGGCTTCGACAAGGTCACCATCCGGGGCCGAGACGATATCCTTCCGGCGCGGTGCCTACTTCAGATATTCGCTGACCTCGACCAGATTGTCGTCGGGATCGCGGAAATAGACCGACATCATAGGTCCTCGCGCGCCGATGCGCTCAACCGGACCGACTTCGATGGCAACGCCGTCGGCCGCGAGGCCGGCCTGGATTTCGGCGAGAGGCACCGCCGACACGAGGCAGAAATCGCCAGAACCCGGCGTCGGCGTCCTCGCCTTTGGCTCGAAAGTGCGGCCGACTTCGTGCAGGTTGATCTTCTGCGAACCGAACAGAAGCGCTGTCGGCCGGTTCGGCTGATCCAGGCGCCGCATGCCAAGCACGCGCCGGTAGAAGTCGCAGGTCGCTTCAACCGAGTGGACCGTCAGCACGAAATGGTCGATGCCGGCGATCATTTCGACCTCCTCGTCAGATGTTGCGGCTGCCCGGCTTGATGGCCGGGATGGCGGCAAGCTCCGGCGGCAACCTGTCCGGCGGGTAGGCTGGAACTTCATATTCGGCAAGCGCGATCAACGGCACACCGACATGGGTCTTGCCGGCCGAACGGTCGATGATGCAGGCGGCCGCGACCACCTCTGCGCCAACGTCGCGCAGGCAATCAATGGTTTCGCGGATCGACAGACCGGTGGTGACGATGTCCTCGACGATGACGACGCGGGCGCCTCGATCGATCTCGAAGCGGCGCAGGCGGAACTCGCCCCCTTCCCGCTCCACCCAGATCGCCGGCACGCCAAGGTGGCGCGAGGTTTCGTATGCCGGGATCAAGCCGCCGATCGCCGGCCCGACGACATAGTCGATCTTGCCTGGCTCGGCGGCGCGGATCTTCTTGGCCAGCGCCTTGCACAGCCGCTCGGTCTTGTCGGCATGCATGAAGACGCGTGCCTTCTGCAGGAAAACTGGACTGCGCAGGCCCGACGTCAGGATAAAATGACCCTCCAGAACAGCGCCAGCCCCGCGGAATATGTCCAGCACTTCGTCGGTATTCATCTCGTCCCCCATGGTCGGCTATCGCTAGCCGTTGACGCGCCGCGCATCGCTGACGCTCGAATTGTCCTTGAGCTGCGACAGCAGCCGGTTGAGATGCTTCAGGTCCCAGACTTCGAGATCGATCAGCATTTCGGTGAAATCGGGCGCGGTGCGCACCATCGACAGCGTATGGATGTTGGCGTCGTTGGAGGCAACGACCTGGGCGATATCGGCAAGCGAACCCGGCGCGTTGATGGCGGTGACCGAGACGCGCGCGGGGAACCGTTCCTTGGTGCGCTCGTCGATGTCCCAGCGCACGTCGATCCAGCGCTCCGGCTGATCGTCGAAGGCCTGCAGCGCCGGAGACTGGATCGGGTAGATGGTGATGCCGGTGCCCGGCTGGACGATGCCGACGATACGATCGCCAGGGACCGCGCCTTCCGGCGCGAAGCGCACCGGCAGGTCGCCGCGCACGCCGCGGATCGGCACGGCGCCGGCGCCTGGCTGGTCCTTGTCCTTGCGCGCGGCCCGGCCAGGTATCTGGAACAGCATGCCTGCGGCGTTGCGGATCTTCGACCAGCCCTCCTCGCGCTGCTTGGGCGCTGCCGGCGTGACGCGCTCGTCCTTGTAGTCGGGGAACACCGCCTTCATGACATCGGTTGAGGCCAGTTCGCCGCGCCCCACGGATGCCAGCACATCCTCGATGTCCTTGCGTGCCAGCCTGTGCAGCACGGGCTTCAGGCTTTCCCTGGTGAAGGTCTTGCCAGCTCGTTCGAAGGCACGCTCCAGGATACGCGCGCCAAGGCCAGAATACTGCTTGCGGATCGCATTCTTGGTGGCGCGGCGGATGGCGGCGCGCGCCTTGCCGGTGACAACGACCGATTCCCATGCGGCTGGTGGCACCTGCGCTTTGGAGCGGATGATCTCGACCTCGTCGCCATTCTTCAGTTCCGTCATCAGCGGCATGATGCGGCCATTGACCTTGGCGCCGACGCAGGTATCGCCGACATCGGTGTGGACCGCATAGGCGAAATCGATCGGCGTGGCGCCGCGCGGCAACGCAATCAGCATGCCTTTCGGCGTGAAGCAGAACACCTGGTCCTGGAACAGCTCCAGCTTGGTGTTCTCGAGAAAATCCTCGGGATTGTCGCCCTCGGCCAACTGCTCGATGGTACGGCGCAGCCAAGCGTAGGCGTTGGTCTCCTTCGAGATCGCATGGCCGGCGCCGTTCGTCTTGCCGCCGGTGTCCTTGTAGATCGAATGGGCGGCGACGCCGTATTCGGCGATCTTGTTCATCTCGCGGGTGCGGATCTGCAGTTCGACGCGCTGGCGCGAAGGCCCGACGATGGTGGTGTGGATCGAACGGTAGTCGTTCTGCTTCGGGGTCGAGATGTAATCCTTGAAACGGCCGGGCACCATCGACCAAGTGGTGTGGATGGCACCCAGCGCGCGATAGCAGTCCTCGACGCTGTCAACGACAACACGGAAGCCGAAAATGTCGGACAGCTGCTCGAAGGACAGCGCCTTGGCCTCCATCTTGCGGAACACCGACCATGGCTTCTTCTGCCGGCTCTTCACGCCGGCGTTGATGGCGTGCTTTTCAAACAGGGCCGACAGCGCCTTTTCAATGTCGGTCAGCACGCCCTTGTTGCGCTCGAATATCTCGGCGAGCCGCGCGGTGACGGCCCGGTAGGCTTCCGGATTGATGAAGCGGAAGGCGATCTCTTCCAGCTCCTCGCGCATGCCTTGCATGCCCATGCGCCCGGCCAGCGGCGCGTAGATATCCATCGTCTCCTCGGCGATGCGCAGGCGTTTGGCCTCGGGCATGTGATCGAGGGTGCGCATGTTGTGCAAACGGTCGGCGAGCTTGACCAGCAGCACGCGAACATCTTCCGAGATCGCCAGCAAAAGCTTGCGCAGGTTCTCCGCCTGCTCGGCCTTCTTGGAGACGAGGTCGAGCTTCTTGAGCTTGGTCAGGCCCTCGACCAGCTTGCCCATTTCGGGGCCGAACAGATCGTCGATCTCGGCCCGCGTCGCCGTCGTGTCCTCGATGGTGTCGTGCAGCAGTGCGACGGCGATGGTCGCCTCGTCCATGTGCATCTCGGTGAGGATGGCGGCGACTTCGAGCGGATGCGAGAAATAGGGATCGCCGGAAGCGCGCTTCTGGTGACCATGCTTCTGCATGGCGTAGACATAGGCCTTGTTGAGCAACGCCTCGTTGACGTCAGGCTTGTAGCGCTGGACGCGCTCGACAAGCTCATACTGACGCATCATGGGCTAAATCTCTCGGCGATGAAATGAATCATGCGCCGCACTGTCGTACGGCGCATGCCGGTACCAACTGTCGCAAATACCAGATTCACGCATTATGCCAAGTGCGGCCAAAGCTGCATTCTGGTATTTGCGACAGTTGGTACTAGATAGCCACGAAACCGCCGGGACGGAAGTGCCGGAAGATTGTTCCAGCGACCGCCGGAACGGAGGGCTTAGTAGTCGTCGCTCTTTTCCGGGGGCACCAGGCCTTCGATGCCAGCCAGGAGATCTTCCTCGGTCATCCGGTCGAAGGTGACGTTCTCCTCGGCGTCGTCGGCTTCGGCGGCCGCAACAGCGCCGCCGGTCTGATCGGCGATCACTTCGCCATCGGCTTCGGGCTCGTCGACCTCGACATGCTTCTGCAGCGAATGGATCAGATCTTCCTTGAGATCATCGGGCGACAGCGTCTCGTCGGCGATCTCGCGCAGTGCGATGACGGGGTTCTTGTCGTTGTCGCGCGGGACGGTGATCTGCGCGCCCTGGCTGATCTGACGGGCGCGGTGGCCGGCCAGAAGCACCAGCTCGAAGCGGTTGTCGACCTTGTCGATGCAATCTTCAACGGTTACGCGGGCCATGGACTGCCCCTTTCATGCCTGGATTTGATGGAAAACAGGCGCGGTCCATAACCCGAACGGCGCCAAAATACAAGCATCATGGCAATGCGGGCCCACAGGGCACTCAATCTCAATATCGAACTCCCGATCTAGCAAAGCAGCCGGGTCCAGGGTTCGGCGCCACGATCACAATTGCTTGCAGTGCGCCACATGCCCTTGGATTGCCACCAAACTGGCGTTATCTCGATTGGTCCAAGGTCGGCCGGTTATTAGAGCCTGACCGATAGTCGCTACCGCATTTCGTTTAGACGGCCGTTTTTTCGAAAAGGATTATTTCCATGTTCGACCCTCGTGAAAAAATCGCCCTGTTCATCGACGGCGCCAATCTCTACGCCACATCGCGCGCGCTCGGGTTCGACATCGACTATCGCAAGCTCCTGGCGAGCTTCCATAAGCGCGGTTACCTGTTGCGCGCCTATTATTACACCGCGCTGGTGGAGGACCAGGAATACTCCTCGATCCGGCCACTGATCGACTGGCTCGACTATAACGGGTTCAAGGTGGTCACCAAGCCGGCCAAGGAATTCACCGACTCGACGGGCCGCCGCAAGATCAAGGGCAACATGGACATCGAGCTTACCGTCGATGCCCTGGAACTCGCCGATGTCGTCGACCACTATGTCATATTCTCCGGAGACGGTGATTTCCGAACGCTGGTCGAAGCGCTGCAACGGCGTGGCCGCAAGGTGTCGATCGTCTCGACCATGGCCTCGCAACCTCCGATGATCTCAGACGACCTGCGCCGGCAGGCCGACCATTTCATCGACCTGGCGACGCTGAAGAACGAAGTCGGCCGCGATCCCTCCGAACGACCGGCACGGCGGCCCGAACCGGCTGAAGTCGACGAGGACGACTACTGAGGCCGGTCGACTTGACCGCCCCTTCGCTTTCCGAACCCAGCCGCGATTGCCCGCTCTGCCCGCGGCTGCATGATTTCATCGCCGAATGGCGGCAGCGCGAGCCGTCATGGTTCAACGCGCCGGTGCCGACCTTCCTGCCACTGGGCGGCGAAGATACCGTCCAGCTTCTGATCGTTGGTCTGGCGCCTGGCCTGCGCGGCGCCAACCGCACCGGGCGCCCCTTTACCGGCGACTATGCCGGCGACCTGCTCTATTCGACACTGATTGCCCACAACTTCGCACGCGGCGAGTTCAAGGCGCGGCCCGATGATGGGCTGGAACTCCTCGGCACGGCGATCACCAACGCGGTGCGCTGCGTGCCGCCGGAGAACAAGCCGGTCGGTGCCGAGATCGCTACCTGCCGGACATTCCTGGTGCCGACGATCGCTCGCTTTCCCAACCTGCGCGCCGTGCTGGCGCTGGGATCGATCGCGCACCAGTCGACCGTGCGGGCACTGGGCGGGCGCGTCGCCGCCTATCCGTTCAAACATGGCGGCCAGTTGGAAGCCGGCGGCATCATGCTGTTTTCGAGCTACCATTGCTCGCGCTACAACACCAATACCGGTGTGTTGACCGAAGACATGTTCGTCAGGGTATTTGGCGAGATCGCGGCATTCCTGAAGAACTGAGCTCTCGGATACCGCGCGGTCTGCGGTGCCTGCTCACACCGGCAGCAAGGCATCCGGCTTCACGTCGCCGATCGAGGCATAGGTATGTGTCTCCTTCACCCCCGGCAGCGGCAGGATGACGCGTTTGAGAAAGTCCTGATAGTCGGCCATCTCGGCAATGCGGGCCTTCACGAGATAGTCGAAGCCGCCGACGACCATGTGGCATTCCAGAACCTCGGGCGCCTTTGCCACCGCCTCGGCGAAGCGGTCAAAGATATGCGGGGCCGCGTGATCGAGCCGCACCTCGATGAAGACAAGCATGCCGCGGCCAATCTTTGCCGGATTGAGCACCGCCCTGACGGCGGTGATGAACCCGTCGCGAAACAGGCGTTTCACGCGCTGGCTGGCCCCGGTTGGTGACAGGCCGACGCGCGCTGCCAGGTCGAGCGTGGTGCGGCGCCCATCTTCCTGCAGCAGTCGCAGAAGACTGCGGTCGACGGCGTCCAGGTCAACTGGTTCAGGATTCACGTTCAAGCCCTCCTATTTGCGTGAATTACACTTCAAATTCTAAAAAACAGCGTATTTTGTCGCGATCATTTCGACCATAGGCTGCGCTTCATCGCAAGGTCGAGGGCTGTCTCCTCCTGGCGACATGAACATGCGGCGGAACTGACATGGCGGACGGACGAGACACGGGAGACACAAGACTGGCGGTGATCGCCGGCCTTGTCATGATCGCCATCTATGCAGCGCAGTTCGTCGCCGCCCGCTTCAGCCTCAGGGAGCATCTGACGGCCACCGACATGGCCAGCCTGCGCTTTGCCGGTGCCGGCGCGGTGTTCCTGCCGATCGTCTGGAGGCGCGGCCTGGCGACCATGAAGGCGCTGGGCTGGCGGCGTGGACTGACGTTGGCTGCACTGGCCGGATTGCCCTATCCGCTGATCATCAACTGGGGTCTAACCCACGCGCCCGCCGCCCATGCCGCGGCGCTCTGCCCGGCCTCGATCGTGTTCTTCTCGTTCCTATTGTCGCTGTTCAGGGAAAGCGCGTCGCGTCGGCGGATCATTGGCGTCGTCACGATCATCGCCGGCTTGTTGCTGTTCATAGCGCCGGCGCGCACCGGCGCCAGCGATGTCCTGTTCGGGGACCTGCTGTTTATCGGATCGGGCGCGATGTTTTCCACATATGCCGTTCTTGTGCAGCGATGGCGTGTCGACCCGGTCACGGCGACCGCGAGCGTCGTGCTTTTGTCCTGCCTGCCGCTGCCACTTCTTTATGTCTTGGCGCCAAGCGGCCTCCATGCCGCCGCAGGCGCCGAAATCGCCAGCCAGATCGTCATTCAAGGTCTTCTCGCGGGCGCTGCCGCAATGTTCCTCTACACTTACATTGTCGACCGATTGGGCTCACAGGCTGCATCATTGTTCCTGCCGGGTGTGCCGGTCGCCACCGTGATGGTCGGCATGGTCGTGCTTGGCGAGACCCCGCTGGCTATCCAATGCGTGGCCATCGCCATCATGGCCGCCGGGATGGGTTATTCGGCGATGGGTCGACGCAGCACCAGGGAAAATCTGGCTGTCTCGACATCAGCTGGATCGTGAATGGTTTGAGGGGCATGGCAGGCTGCCGAAGAACCGGACCGGCATCGGATCGGGCCTGTTCATCAAGGTGTGGAGGCGAGCAGCGCCGCCAACTTCTCCGGCCCGCCCTGCAAAACGTTCAGATCGACGTCCCCCTCGATGCCGTTCACGCGCCCCCTGTTGTGGTACTGCCAGTAGATCCAGTCACGGCGGTCCGGTTCCATGAGCAGTGAGCGTAGCCAGAGTGGGCGAGCGGCGATTTGCCCGGCATAAGCGGCCTCGGCTTCATCCGTAAGATAGACGATCGCCGGCTTGCCGAATGCCGCCTCGACAGGTCCGAGGAAGGCCTGGAGTTCGGCATTCAACTGTTCGGGCGACGGACGCCGCGGACAGTTGCCGCCGAACTCGATGTCGACCACGGGCGGCAGCAGCGGTTGATCGTGCGGCACCACCGAGATGAAATTCCTCGCCTGGTCGGCGCCCGGCCGGCAGAAGGTGAAGAAATGATAGGCGCCGACGGCGAGTCCGGCGGCGCGGGCCTCGCGCAGATTGCCGGCGAAGGCGTCGTCGACATGGTCGCCGCCTTCAGTCGCCTTGATGACGACGAAAGCCACATCATCGGCGGCAACACGCCGCCAGTCGATCCGGCCCTGATGATGGGAGACGTCGATGCCCCTGACCGGATATCGGCCGCGGTCGGGAGAGTAGGTGCGGAAATAGGCCACTCCCCCCGCAGCAATGACACATGCCAGGGCAAGACTGGCTACGCCCCAGAGAACAATCCGCTTCTTCAAGACCATCCCCTGTTGAACTTGCCGGTGTTCGACGTTGAAAACCCGACCGCTGGCTTTCCAGGCTATCTCCCGATCACCCGCGTTCCTTCAACAGCCGGCCTTTTTCGCGCGACCAGTCGCGTTGCTTTTCGGTCTCGCGCTTGTCGTGCAGTTTCTTGCCGCGGCCGACGGCAAGCAGCAGCTTGGCGCGTCCTTGGTCGTTGAAATAGATTTTCAGCGGCACCAGCGTCATGCCTTCGCGGTCCACGCTCTGCGACAGCTTGGCCATTTCGCGCTTGTTGAGCAGCAGTTTGCGGCGGCGGCGCGGCTCGTGGTTGAAGCGGTTGGCCTGCAGATATTCGGGCAGATAGGAATTGATCAGCCAGATCTCGCCGCCTTCGACCGAGGCATAGCTGTCCTGGATGTTGGCTTGGCCCTGACGCAGCGACTTGACCTCGGTTCCGGTCAGCACAAGGCCGGCCTCGATCGTGTCGAGCACCTCATAGGAAAACCGCGCTTTGCGGTTTTCGGCAACGGTCTTGTTGTTGGGATCGGCTTTTCTGACTTGGTTCATGAGGTCTAGAGTCCGTTTCGAAACTCGCTCCCGCGAGTCAGATGATGGTGCTACCGGGAACCGGAGCGGAGCGTACATATAGTACGGGAACACCGGAAGCGCAGGTGGCGCCTTCAGATGATCGCGGGAGCAGACTTCCCAAACGGCTCGCTAATTGATCAAGCCGGCGTGCTTCATGGCCGCATCGATCCTCTCGGCCGTTGCCGGTTCAACAGTCACCAGCGGCGAACGCAGCACGTTCTCGACCTTGCCCAGCTTCGACAGTGCATATTTCGCGCCGGACACGCCGGGCTCGATAAAGATCGCCTTGTGCAGCGGCAAGAGACGGTCCTGCAGCTCCAGCGCCTTCGCACTGTCGCCCGAAAGCGTTGCTTCCTGGAATTCGGCGCAGAGCCGCGGCGCGACGTTCGAGGTCACCGAGATGCAGCCGACACCACCATGCGCGTTGAAACCCAGCGCGGAAGCGTCCTCGCCCGAAAGCTGGATAAAATCCTTGCCGCAGGTCATGCGCTGCTCCGACACGCGCTCGACCTTGCCGGTGGCGTCCTTGACGCCGACGATGTTCTTGAAGTCGTGCGCCAGCCGGCCCATCGTCTCCGGCATCATGTCGATGACCGAGCGCGGCGGGATGTTGTAGATGATGATCGGCAGCTTGGTCGCCCGGGCGACCGCGGCAAAATGCTCGTAGAGGCCGCGCTGTGTCGGCTTGTTGTAATAGGGCGTTACGACCAGGGCAGCATCGGCGCCGGCCTTTTCGGCATACTGCACGAGCCCGACGGCTTCCTCGGTGTTGTTGGAACCGGCACCGGCAACCACCGGGGCGCGGCCCTTGGCCACCTCGATGCAGATCTTGACGACGTGGCGATGCTCGTCATGCGACAGCGTAGGCGACTCGCCCGTTGTGCCGACAGGAACCAGGCCTGTCGTGCCCTCGCCAAGCTGCCAGTCGACGAATGCGCGAAAGGCTTTCTCGTCGAAACGCCCGCTCTTTTCGAACGGTGTCACGAGCGCGGTAAGCGAGCCTCTCAGCATGTCGTCCAACTCCTTGGGACTTCTCGGTTCACGCATGTCGTTGTCCCAAAACCGGTATCCACTTTTGGGCGCCATGCACTTTGTTGGTTGTGCATGTCGTTACCCCAAAACCGGTATCCACTTTTGGGCGCCATGCATCGGTGTTTCGTGGTGCGCCTTCTAACCGAAAGCGAAGCCGCGCACCATAGTCTCGACATTGTTGCGCGGCAAGCATTGCCATGGTGCCAGCAAGCGTAATTCGAACGGCCTCGATAACCCTTTGTTTACGAGCCCTTCACGACCTAAGTTTAGGCTTCAAGGCTTCTTCGCCGCCGGTAAAATACTGGATTAAGGAAAGACACGCGATCATGCCGACCAGTCGGCCCCATCTCTTCGCGCTGCTTGGCGCCGTCGCCGCGCTGATGCCCGGCGTGGCGATCAGCGGCAGCGTCGATGTGCGGGTCACCTCGGCCATCCCGGTGCCTGGTGTACAGGACAAGGCGCAACAGGCCCCCTCACCCAGCGTCGCGCGGTTGAAAAGTGGGCTGGATGCGCTGGCGGCCGGCGATATTGCCGGCGCGCGCGGCGTGCGTGATGCACTGCCCGCACAATCGCTCGACCAGCACATATTGGCCTGGGCGATCGCGCTTTACGGCGGAGACAAGGTTCCGAGCGGCGACATCGCGGCGGCCGCGAAGATGCTGCCCAACTGGCCGGGCACCGTCGCCTTGCGCAAGAACAGCGAGCGCGCGCTCTACCGCGAAAACCCGGCGGCGGATGTCGTCGTCAAGGCATTCGACGGCAGCCAGCCGCAGACATTCGAAGGCGTGATGGTTCTCGCGCGCGCCTATGTGTCGTCCGGCAACGCCAAGGCGGCGCGATCGGTGCTGTCGCCGTTCTGGCGCACCGCGATCCTGGAGGCCAAGGACGAGACGGCTCTGATCAAGGAGTTCGGCAGCCTTGTTCCTGCAGCCGACCACCGTTTTCGCATGGAGCGCATGTTCTATGCCGACCGGGTGAGTTCCGCCTTGCGTGTCGCCGGCCTCGCCGGCGCCCAGCAGCTTGCCGACGCCTGGGCGGCGGCCGACAGGAGCGACAAGAATGCCGCCAAACTCCTAAAGGCGGTACCGGCGGCGCAGCGTTCGGCCGGCTATTTCTTCGCGCAGGCCGAGTATCTGCGCAAGCAGCAGGATTTTGCGGGCGCCGCGGCGGTTGTCATGAAGGCGCCGGCGGACCGTGACTTCCTGGTCGATCCGGATGCCTGGTGGGTCGAACGCCGGGTGCTGTCGCGCGAACTGGTCGACCGGGGCGACATGAAGACGGCATACAAGATAGTCGCCAC